>VGHE01000007.1 GCA_016868315.1 Betaproteobacteria bacterium | reverse complement strand
TGACGTTCATTTGGTTAAAACCGCGCGTCCGTTACAAACTTCTCCAAGCATTGCTGCTCGAATCACTCTGTCGCTTCGCACGGCTCTTCCCGCACTCTGTGACTTCTTTCTTCTCTTTTCAAAGAACGCTGCTCACCGTGATTTGGTGGCGGGGGCAGGACTTGAACCTGCGGCCTTCGGGTTATGAGCCCGACGAGATACCAACTTCTCCACCCCGCGTCATCGAGAGCGAACCGGGGTGTATCCCTATCGGAGGGGGCTGTCAACACCGTTCCGAAAAAAAACTTTCAGGCGTTCGAAACAACACCTTTCAGGCGCTGTTTCAGGAAGTTAGGAAGCGCGAACGATCCTCTGTGGATTTCCGTATTATAGTAGCGCGTCGACTTCTCGATAGCGCGCGCACGCTCCATGTCGATGACTTCATAGGGATGCGCCGTGGCACTCGCGAACGCCCACGACCAGAAACCAAACGGATAAGTTGGAATACTTCCCGAGAAGGCCCAAACTTGACCTACTTCGCGCAAGTTTCCGTAGACCTTCGCCAGATCGATGCCATTTTCCCAGGGCGACTCGCACTGAGCCATCACGATGCCATCAGGCTTAAGAATGCGACGAACTTCTTTGTAGAAAGCGCCAGAGAACAATCCAACGCCGGGGCCAATGGGATCTGTGGAATCCACGATAACAATATCGAAACTGTGGTCTGCGGAGTTTTTCACAAACTCAACGCCATCGGCGATATTTACTTTAGCGCGAGGATGATTAAGCCCAACCGCCGTGAAAGGAAGGTATTGCCTGGAAAGAGAAACAACTTCTGGGTCGATCTCGCAGAGAACTGCTTCTTTAACTGAATCGTGGCGCAAAACTTCCCGCAAAGTTCCGCCGTCTCCGCCCCCAATGACGAGCACGCGCTCTGGCTTTTTATGAACCAAACAAGGCACATGAGCGATCATTTCATGGTAGACAAACTCGTCACGCTCGGTCACCATCATGAGACCATCGAGAGTCAGAATTCGGCCAAAACCGCTTGTTTCCATCACATCGACACGCTGAAAAGGCGACTGCTTGGTGGCAAGCACCTTCTTAACATGCAGGCCAAGTGAGATTTCATCGTTGTGGCGCTCCTGATACCACAGGTCGAGAACAATACCCTCTCCACCTTCCGTTGCAGGGCTTGAGCTGTTTAGAATTCTCTGTGAATGATACATAGTTGTGCCTCGCTGTAAGAACGACCCATCATGTGGGGCGGCTTCTAGCACCCAGTGACCACTCCTACAACTTTTTTGCGCAGAAGGACGGACGACCTTGAATAGAGAATCTGCTCCCCAAAAAATGGACGACCTGGAAGTCACGCGAAACACCGATTGCCTCGAAGGCGTCCGCGTTGCGCTCTGTATTGGAGGAGGCATCGCCGCAATTGAAACACCGCGCATCATCCGTGAACTGCGCCGCATGGGCGCACGTGTTCACGTTTTCGCAACCGAAAATGCGCTTCGATTTGTCGGTAAAGATGCACTGGAATGGGCGAGCACTTTTCCGGTTGTCTGCAATTCAACCGGACTCGCAGAGCATATAGCATCAAATGAGGACGTGGTTCTGGTTCTTCCAGCAACCGCCGACCTCATCTCAAAGGCCGCCCTGGGGATTTGCCCAGACGCCTGTACTACATTCATACAAAGCGCACTTGGTCTCAAAAAGCCTGTTTTTTTCTGTCCGACCATGCACGACTCCCTGCGCGAGTCGCCTGCGTTCCTCCGGAATATTGACCTTCTGGGAAGCTACAAAGGAGTTGAACTCATCCAGCCACGAGTCGAGGAAGGCAAGTGGAAATCACCTTTACCCGAAGCGCTCGCACTGGAGGTCGCCTTCAGGTTCAACCGTACCCGTAGATTGAATGCAGGTCTGACTGCGGAGAGGGTGTTGGTCACATTCGGTGGCACATTGGCGCGCATCGATTCCGCGCGTGCCTTATCAAATTATTCAACCGGAGTGTTGGGTAGCAAAGTCATCAGGCATCTCCTCGAGCAGGGCAAAGAAGTCGTTGGACTGTGCGGCGCTGTGCAGACATCACTTCCGGAGTGTACGGGGCTAAAAATCCACAGCACGCCCTTTTTCGATGACCTTTCCTCCTGGCTGAGCAACGAAAACAACACAAAAGGCTTCGATGCTCTATTCCACTTGGCCGCCATTTCGGACTACGCCCCAGAGACCCCGCATTTTGAGAAAATTCCCAGCGATGCTCTGCAACTCGAGTTAAAATTGAAGAAGCTCCCAAAACTCATCGAACTCGCATCACTGTCAAAAATCCCTTTCAAATTGGCATGCAAATTCACCAACTCTAATTCTCCGCAGGAGAGCACGAAGGCAACAGCACTGCTTGAGAAAATGAGTCTCGATGGTGTTTACTGGAATTGGAGCGACGCAGCCTTCGGAGCAAGTGCTCAGCACATGGGTATTCTTGTTTGCAAGTCGGGCAAGAAAATTGAGCTCAACTCCAAGGCGGATGCAGCGCTCGCAATCACCCGACTCTTTACGGAAAAAAGCCAATGAACCTTCAAATTGCACAGGACAACACACTCAAAGCCGGAGCACAAAGGCAGACCCGCAGCAAATGGCTAGGATACTCTATCGCCTGCTACGTCTGGACGATTGTTCCCTTACTCACTGTGTTTTTTGCAACACTGACAGTCGTCATGACACCCGTGGCCATTGTCCTCGATAAGCGCCGCAACTTGCTTCACCGCATCGCCTCAGGCTGGGCACGAAGCATTGTTAAATGCAATCCTTGGTGGACGTTTGAAATTCATGGAACGGAAAATCTTCCTCCGAAAGATCTGCCCGTTGTGTATGTTGCAAATCATCAGAGTCAAGCAGACATCCTGACCGTGTTCCTTTTGAATAGGCAGTTCCGTTGGCTGGCAAAAGACTCCCTCTTCAAAGTTCCTTTCCTTGGTTGGGCGATGAGAGCTGTGGGATATGTTCCCGTGAAGCGCGGAGACCGACACTCGGCTGTCGAATGCTTCAGAAAGTCTCGCGAGCATCTCGACCGTGGAACGTCTATGTTATTTTTCCCAGAGGGTACACGTTCGAGAGATGGGGCTCTGCAAACTTTCAAAAACGGAGCATTTCGACTCGCATCGGAAGCACAGTGCGCTATCGTGCCAATCACCCTCGAAGGTGCAAACGATCTTCTTCCAAAGGGTTCGATTATCCCTGCAGTTGCGACAGTTCGCATGACCATTCATCCGATGATTTCTAGCCCAGGCAAGAGCGAAGAGGAACTCATGGCTGCAGCTAGAAATTCTATCGGTTCTGCGCTTGGAAAATAAGCAAACAACTGATTCTTAAAAGGTAGACCCCATGCACCAGCGCACGTTTGGCCAGCAGCTCCGGATCGTTTTGCCTACAGTTTTTTTCACCTTGATACTCAGTACGTCTTGCATCACACCTGATCGAGGCACACCGCCTCCTCAACTATCGCCCGCAATGCAATGCGAATTCCCTTCTCAACGCTATGCCTGGTCGCCTGCTCATTCACCGAAATTGGTTTGGCTCAGCCTCGATAGCCTGAATCAAGTTGGGCTGGAGGACATCATCAGCCAGTTGAGAAATCCGCATCCGCGGGGACTAAAGTGGATTTTGCAGCTGCAAAACAAGAATCCACTGCTGACCGTGCATGAGCCAACAATAACCTCATCATCACACATCTCGACAATAACCTGCTCCACTGCAGGAACGCATGGAATCTTTGCTAACTCACAGTGGAATGGCACGAAAATGGTCAGTGGCTTCGATGCGCGGTTTGCGACTGAAACCTTTGCCACAACGTTGAAGAACGCAGGGCTGAAGGTTGTCACCGCTGCCTATCCGTCGCTCGACAATTCCGAGTCTGGAAGGTTGGTCAGCGAAGGATTTTCGTACGGCGAAAGTCTAGGACGCAGCCAGATTCAGAGTCTGAAACACGACAAGCCGCTCACCCATGCATGGAAAGATTCAGAGGGTGGTCTGATTGAGGAATTAACATTCAAGGGAAAAGAGATTTCAGAGATCCAACATTTTTCATGCCTTAAAAACAAATGCATTTTTGAGAAATCAGCGACAACTGGCCTTATCGATGTCACCGTGCTTACCCCTAAGCAAAGCCTCAGGGCTTTCATTCAACCTCTGCCGGGTGTCGCTCCTCAGGTGTATATTTCTGCACTCTCTTCAAATAAGGCTTTTCCAGAAGAGCTGCGCAAAAAGTTTGATGCATGCGGTGCGATATTTTCACCTGGCAAAGATCACGCGCTCGCTTCGTTTGGCGCCGAGCACCTGATCCGTGGCTTCGAGCATCGACTGGGTCACTTCGACTGGAATTGGGCACACTATCTGCCAAGCACAAAAGCTGACGTGCTCTTCCTGTATCTGGAAGACATCGATGCTCTTCGACATCAATACGCAGGAGATTTACAGTCGCGAGAAGTTGTTGCTCGCCACTACGAACGAGTTGATGCTGTGGTGGGGAACTTCTTCGCCGCGCTTCCTGCCTCAACCAACGTGGTCGTTATGGGCGATCACGGCATGTCAACAATCTCCAAAGATCTCAATGTTCGCAAAATGATTCCCCTTCAAGCAGTGACGGAATCTCATATCGTCACGTCAGGTGGAACTCTTATGCTTTATGGGAACAGAAGTCAGGCGAAGGATCTCGCCGCGCTGCCCGATGAAAACGAATTGACGTGGCTTTTGCAGACCCAGAAGAATTTGTCGAACTTTAAACTTCCGGGCAGCACAGAACACGTTTTCAGCAAGGTTTTCATCAAGGGAACAGATGCAATGAAGAGTGCCGGACTCAACCACAAAAACGCTCCCTTTCTGATCGCGTTCGCGCGTGAGAACTATGGCCTGCAAAATGCTGTGACAGATGAGCTTGTTCTGGGCGACTCTGCAGATCCTAAGAAACCCGCACCGCGCCCGCGAGGCCAACACGGCCATGCACGGGAGAGCGCGCAGATGAAAACCTTCCTCACGGGTTGGGGATCCATGATTGACACGATTCGTCTCGGTGAGGTCAAATCCAACATTGACCTGGTACCAACTCTGGGCAAAGCTTTCTCGTGGCAGATTCCGCCTCAATGCCGGAGCAAGTAGTATCCATGGTCAACAAAAAAGCGGCTCTCTTGTTTTTCTTATCAATTGCGGGCTGTGCCACATACACAGAGCAAGTGGCTAAGGTCAGAACAACGCTTTCCTCCGGAGATACTGACCAAGCTCTGGCTCTTCTTGAAAAAAGTGATGTCGCAAAGAGAAAACGAGATGAAGTTCTGTTTTTGATGGAACGAGGAATGCTAAACTACCTCTCCATTCGCATGAGCGAAGCAGCGCAGGACTGGGCGCGGGCTCTGCGGCGTTCCGAAGAACTCTACACTTTGAGTTTAAGCAAAACTTTAGCAAGCGTTACCGTTGCAGAGAATATGACCGATTACGAAGGCGAAGACCACGAGAAAGTTTTGCTCCCGATCTTCTCATCGATGGCTTTTTTCTCTGCTGGAGAGCCAGGAAAGGCTCAGATCGAAATCCGAAAAGCTTATGAAGTCATAAATCAGCTCAAGCTCGATCAAGACGAATCACGCTCCCGTATTGATGGCTTCCCCTATCTCATGTCGGGCATGATTTACGAAACCAATTCAAACTGGGATGCAGCCATCATCGAGTACCGCAAAGCATTATCGGCTTACAATAAATTCAACAAAGACTACGGCTCTGACATTCGGAAAATGGTTGCAGATGCCCTGTGGCGTATTGCCGAGCACCGCCGTCGCGATGATGTTCTGGATTTCTTGCGCGACCTTGGTTTTTCCAAACCACAAGAATCACTCAGTGGCGTCAATTCTCAGGGCGAAGTTTTTGTGGTCATCGAGGATGGCCATAGCCCAATAAAAGTCGCACAAGACTACGGATTGAACCTCGGCAAAACGATTGTCAACGTTTCCTTTCCCAGGTACCAACCCATCTCGAATCCAAGCTCGCGCACCGCAATTTACTGCGACAATGCAGCGTGTGGTACGGCGGTTAAATCCACCGACATTGGGACGCTTGCCGAGAATGCCCTTGAGCGACGCAGGCTCCGTGACTTTGCCAAGATGACGGCACGCCTCATTTTGAAAGAAAAGGCGCGCGAGCAGGCCGAAAAACACCTCGGTCAGGTCGGCTCTGTTGCGCTCATGGTTACAAATTTCGTGACGGAACGTGCCGATACGCGCAGCTGGACACTGCTTCCTGCAAATATACAAGTCGCACGCATTAAGGTTCCTGCAGACAAAGAAGTCACAATTCGATTGCCCAGTAAATCTGGCCTCAAACCGGATCAATGGACACTCAAGTTGCCTCCCGGCAGAAAGAAGATGTTACGCCTGCGGAACTTTTGAAGTTTTACTCAGTACCGAGCAATCCATCCAAATTCAGCCATCAATCCCTGCACAAAAGCAGGCGCATCAAACGACAAGAGTCTATCGTTAACATGAGATGCCAAAGGGGAGGCACTGCGAATCAGCGTGTGCACCTGGGTTTTCATTTCGACATCCGGGAACTGCGCGGAGGTCATCGCCAAAATTGCTGCCACCTGCGCCGCTGCAGCCGAGGTTCCACTCATGAAGCCATAGTCATTATGGGGCAATGTAGAGAAAATCCGCTCGCCCGGCGCCATAAGCACGTCACTCAGATCATTCGCTGCAAGATTCGTGAACCAGGAAGGACGCGCACAGACATCAAGCGACGCAACGGGAAGCAAGCTGCCACGCAGATCCCGGAACTGACCTGACCACGAGGCAGGAAAAACGCGGCCGCCAGCATCGGCTCTGCCCGACTCAAAATTACCTGCAGGTACAACGACAACAACGTCGAATTCCAGGAGTTGCCGCACACGCGACTCGAGTTCCTCAATGAACTCGACTGTCAGGCCATCTTGTTCGAAAAAAGCCCACGAAAGCAAAATCACGCGCGGTGCCCTTGGCGTGCCAGAAGCGGCAATCATCGAAGCGACAATCGCATCAAGGCTGCGCAAAACGCCAGCACCGGAGATGCGCGGCCCGCTGCGCTTTTGCTCAACCTCAAGCGGGAAGAGACGAATGCGGAGCCCCGGAACGACACCCACGACCCCCTCACCGTTTCGCTTCGCTGCAATGACCCCGGCAACATGAGTTCCGTGGGTGTCGCCCTCGAGCGGACTCCCGGTCTGCCCTTCAGAGAGAGCAACCACGCCTGCGAGGTCATTGTGCTGGCTCGCAGCCATACTGTCGCTCAGCACGAGTTCACCCAGATGCTCACCGGAAGTGGCCATCGCCGAGTCCCAGAGCTTGAACGCCGCGGGTGTCGACGGATTGGGCTGAAGACACTGCGCAGTCTGCTCGTACGTGGGAATCCGTGCGCTGATGCGGCGCGACGACCAGTACGCTGTCTCTTCGAATTGCTGACCACGCAGGTCATGCATGTTTTGATCAACTGTCAGAGGGAAACGCTCAAACCACTGGTTAGGCCAGCTGAGCAGGTGCCACTGCAACGCCAAGCCATCATCGTTGACCGGTGCGACATTCATAGCCTGAAGCCGCCCGACGATACCCACATCCTCTGAGCCGAGGGGAAACCTCAGCCCTGCCTTTTCATTCAAACTCCGCGCTGAGAGCGAGAATCTCTCGGATGTGGACGGATGAATGACTGCGGTCAGGAACAACGCGAGAAGAGCAAAGAAAATCCCCAGCCAGACGGTTGCCGACATCAGCAAACCCGGCAAAATGGGCAGGAATCGCAAAAATTTCCTAATTTGCTTTGACACTGATAATCTCCGCTCCCGTAAGAACGGATCGGAAATTTTTGCCGAATCATGAGGGTTTATCTTATTTCGTGCCTAATCCGGCACTCAGTGAGGCACTTTTGGAAGAAGCTGTCGCGGATCCAATTCCCCTTCCAGAGGAACGCAAAAAATCGAGTTTTTATTACTGGTCACGGGTTATTGCGCCCATCAAGAAACGCTACACCTTGACCCTCACCACAGGACTCGTCGCTGTTTTTCCCGGAATGTGCCTGCTCTTGTTGGTCACCTATGCAGTGTCGCAATTACAGGGTCAGCCACGTCTCGTCACTTGGCCTGAGCTCCTTGGGGAGCACGCGAGCCGATGGCTGACCCCGATCGTGCGCGGAACGACCCTGGAAAGCGGTTTGAGCGTCGAATACCAACGTTGGTTTGTGGCTCCTGTGCTGCTTATTGTCGCCCTGCTTGCAAATTTCCTGAGGGGACTTCAGGAGTTTGAGCTGGAAAAATTGGGAGAAACTGTCGCTCGGGATCTTCGAAACCAGCTAGCTTCGCGCTACCTGGGCTCGTCCTTTGAAATCTCGCGCCGAACCCAAGGCTCTTTGATCGCTAGCTTTCTGGGGGATGATTCGCGCGAAATCCGGCAGTGCTTTACGCGGTTGTGTGGAAGCATTCCGACCGAGATTTTCAATAGCTGCATCTACCTCATTCTGCTTCTTTTGCTCGACACTCAATTGTTTGTTCTGTTCTTTGTGATTTTCATCCCTGCTGGGCTCATTGTGCGCACCACCGGTTCGACTCTGAGAAAACTGGCACGCACTGGAATTAATGTACAAACCGAGCTTTCGCAGTCTTTCCTTGAGAAGATGAAAGGCTGGCAGACCATCCAATCACTGTCGTCAAAGCCACTCGAACTTCTCAAATTCGAGGAGAAGAACTCGACCATCTTTCACATTTGGAGGCGTTCGGCTCGTGCAAAAGCACTGTCATCACCCACAGTCGAATGGCTGGGAATTACTGCAGGCGCTTTTGTGCTCGTTCTTGCGCTGCGCCGGGTCTCTGAGGGAGCTTTGCCGAGCACCATACTCACAGCTTTTCTAGTCACTGTCGCTCAGCTCTCTGGCTCACTGCAAACAGCAGTCAATCAATTCAACAGCACAAAAAAAGGAAGTGCAGCATTGAAGCGTCTCCTTGATTTCCTGGATGACCCTCAATGCATTTCCCAGGAAGTGGAGAAAAAAGACAGCCAAACCAGGGTAAACTCTTCAGGGAAATTAGAGCACCTGAGAGTGCGCGGTTTGCGTATCGCTCGTCCCGGGCAAGCTGGATTCAATCTCGTTTCGGATTTGAACATCGATCTATCCGCAGGCGACAAGCTTGCTATTGTGGGACCCTCCGGCTCCGGAAAATCCACGCTGCTCGAATGCATCGCCGGACTGCGACAAGCAGATGAAGGCACTATTTTGCTCGAAGCTGGTGAAGGAGCCACAATTGCCAATCCTGTTCTTGCGGAGCACTTGAGTGTTTCCTATCTCACGCAAGATCCGTTCTATTTTCCGGGTACAGTGGGAGAGAATGTCTGCTATCCGGACTCTCTCCGCCCATCAGATGAAACTCAGATTCAGCGCATCGAAACAGCCCTCCAACGCGCCTGCCTTTCCAACAAAAACAGATTCGATTCTGTGCTCTCGTTATCAGGCGGAGAAAAACAGCGTTTGGCCTTTGCGCGTGCCTTCTTCGCCGACCCCACAGTGTGGCTGATTGACGAAGGCACCTCCGCTCTTGATGTCGCCACAGAGTCGCAAGTACTCGCACACCTTGATTTACATACGGCTCATTCAGTCAAAATTTTTGTTGCACACCGTTCTGGAATGCAAAGTTTCGCAACTCAGACTATTTTGGTTGGTCAAGATTCATTGGGGAGAGCATGATGAAGGCATTGAGTGCATTGATTGCGGGTCAGGACGTCGTTTCGCAAGACAATCTTTTTCAGTCACTGAACCCAGCCAATAACAACGATGTGGTTGGAACATACGCAAGTGCCGACAAACCACTTTGTCGCGATGCTTGTGTTGCAGCGCGTGAGGCTTTCCCTGCTTGGTCGGCGACTCCGGCTCCCGTGCGAGCCTCCGTTCTCCAGAATTTCGCTCACTTGATTGAACGCAATAAAGCAGCGTTAGCACAGCTTGTGACACGTGAGATGGGCAAACCCATCCGTGAGGCACTCGGTGATGTTCAGGAAGCTATTGATACCTGCCATTTCTTTGTTTCCGAAGGCCGACGTCTTTACGGACAAACAGTCCCCAGCGAAATGCCGTTGAAAGAGCTCTTCACCTACCGACGTCCAGTGGGCGTCTTCGCATGCATTACTGCAGGAAATTTCCCTGTGGCAGTTCCCTCTTGGTACTTCGTGCCTGCACTGCTGTGCGGAAACACCTGTGTGTGGAAGCCTTCTGAAGACACACCGGAAACCTCGCTAGCCTTTTATAAGCTCCTTATGGCTGCCGGCATTCCAAAAGGAGTTTTTAATGTTGTCTTTGGATCCGGTCAGATCACCGGAGCAGCCTTGGTCTCTCTTGTGGATGAAGGCCTGATCGACAAAGTGGGATTTACGGGAAGCACAGAAGTCGGTCGGCAGATCGGTGAAATCTGCGGCCGAAATCTGCAGTCTCCATGCCTGGAATTGGGTGGCAAGAATCCACTGGTGGTTGCCGAAGATGCCAACCTGGAGGCGGCGCTTTCGGGCGCACTCTGGGCTGCCTTTGGAACCGCTGGCCAACGCTGCACATCGCTGGGCAACCTAATTCTCCACGAGAGCGTGAAGTCCACATTCATCAAAAGACTTCTTGAGAAGGTTTCCGAGCTGAAGATTGGCGATCCTCGCTCCCAAGAAATTTTCTACGGACCGATGATCAGCCAAAAGTTCCTCAACACTCATATTCAGAACATTGAGACGCTTGTTGAGAAACACCACATACTTCTCACTCCCAAAAACGGACGTATTTCATCGGCCAATGATTGGGGAACATTCTCCGGTGATGCTCAGAATGGTTGCTATGCTTTCCCTACGATTGTTGACAATGTTCAGAAAAACGACCGGATCTATAAAACCGAAACATTCGGTCCGCTCATCAACGTTATGACCTACTCGACGCTCGATGAGGCGATACTCTTTGCTAATGACACTGGGTATGGTCTGAGCTCGGCAATCTACACAACAAACATTGAAACCGCCTACCGCTTCAAAACTGAAATCAAAGCCGGAATGACAAGCATCAACAACAGCACGACCGGAGCCGAGGCGCATTTGCCCTTTGGGGGTAATGGAAAAAGTGGGAACGGCAGCCGGCAGTCGGGAGTTTGGGTGATTGACCAATTCACCCGCTGGCAAGCGGTCAATTGGGACGTGAGTGGCAAGCTTCAACTTGCGCAAATGGAAACTGGATACATTTCGCCTACTGACCTTATTTTGCCCACCCAAAAATGAATTCGAGGCTGCATTAGTTCTCTGACCCGCCCCCGGACAGAAAAGGTACACTGAGCGGAGGGTCGGGAGAGCAACATGGAAAAAGTCAGTCCACTCGCAGCATACCTTGCAGCCGAGCTTGAGTCAGAGCGGTGTAAAATCATTCCTGCAATCTCAGCTCAAGCATCGAACCCTGAGATGCAAGATGGCGGACTTTGGAGTCTGCTTGCCATGATGCCCTCTCGTCTCGAGCGCGTGCAGGCTGTGAGTACTCTGAATGTTTCTCCTCAACCCGCGGCAGCTTGGACGATTTGCAATTATATGCTCAATGATCCGGAACAGGATGTTGTGGGTAACGCTATTAATGCCATGACCCGCTCAAAGGTGAGAAGCTTCGCCCATAGAGCGTTTCACTATCTGAAGAGCCCAGAACGGCCACAACGTATTTTGTATTGCCTCGCGCGCTATTGCGAGGAAGCGCATGATGGCCGCATCGCGCAGCAGCTCGCACCCACACTTGCCACAGACCTCTCTGACGCCTATCTGGCACGTTCATTCAATGCGCTTTACAGGCATGGAATAAAAAGCGAACCGGCACTCAGTGTTGCGCACGAACTCGTTGCATCTCATATTGACGCAACTAACATGGATAGAAAGGCTGCAGTTGCTGCGATCACTTATCTATTCTTCGCAGGCAGCAAGAAACACATCGAGGCTTTGTGCAATATTCAGGCCAAAGTCACCATTCCTGAACTACGACGACTTCTCAACTGGGGATTCAAAGAGATCAATCTGTTGAGCAAGGGTAACGAAACAGACTTTAGCAAACTCTCAGGAGAACTCTTCTGGAGTGAGAACTTCACACAGCTAGAAGCCAACTTCACCGGATATGGCTGTTTTGAAAACAAACAACTACTCGAGAGTCTGCGCATACTCG
The DNA here is from genome assembly GCA_016868315.1 of Betaproteobacteria bacterium. Taxonomy (GTDB): domain Bacteria; phylum Bdellovibrionota_B; class Oligoflexia; order Silvanigrellales; family Silvanigrellaceae; genus RFOM01. The sequence goes on along the minus strand of VGHE01000007.1, from coordinate 173,868 downwards.
AGAAAAAAGCTCAATTGCCCGAGCGCTCGATTCTCACGGAACGGATCCTCAAACTCGGCGACAGAGAGTGCATCGAGTGGCTCGCAAGCCACTCTAAACTTGGAATTGCAGCTGTACAGTTAGACAAAAATGCCGCAGCAGTGCGCAGACTCTGGAGCGAATACTGCCCCACAGGGATTGCAGCCTTTACCTCAGCACTGACCGATCCAAATCATCTGAAAACATGGATAGCAGACTCTCCGGAGCTGCTCGCCATCCACCTCACTGACAATGAAATGAAAGACCTGGATAAGAAGCTAGATGAATGGCTCAAGGCAACGGGAGTTGCTGAATCCGATCTAGCTCTCAACATTTGTCTGGGTTCACTTCTGGCCGTGGAAAATGCGGTCATAAATCACGATTTTTCAGAAAAAAAAGCGAATGCATTGGTTGAAAAGCTACTTTCCAAGCTTAGCCAGTTGTGTTCGCAGAAAAAAGACAAAGACACCAACTCAGCAGTGCTTTCAGCGCTCCTGGGTTGTAGACTCACAAGCCAAAACCTTGCTGCCTTTCTTAAACAGCAACTCGAGGACATCAGTTGGATTGACCTTGCCTATGTGCATTTGCGTCCGGATGATAGTTCGTTTGGACTCAATGTTTTAAAGCGGTTCGAAAACACTGCGAAGCAAAATCAATCCAAAAGCAAAGACGATTTTAGTTTGCAATATCTCACCCGAACCACGGCTCTCGCACTGCTAAGCTCGCGCTCGGAATGCGACACCGAAACTTTAAATGCAATAGAACGGTTCGCACAGCTCTGTCTTTTGCTCGACCCCAATCACAACGTTGAGGCTCTGACGGGGGAAGGAACTGAAGAACCTGCAGAGAGCGATGAAGGTGAAGCGGGTGCTGCAGATTGGTCTGGGCACATGGTTGTCGACCGTCCGGTTGCGCGCTGGGGAGCGGTGATTCGCGCTTTGCAATCCACTGTGAGTGAAAGCAAAAAGCAGGTTGCTGAGTCATCTGCGCTTGCTGAAACCGAGACTCAACTACGTGAAGCCATGCGCACTGCCACACACGTTGAAAAGCGTTGGATAGCAAAAGCATTGGCTCAACTCGGAACCGATGAAGCAATTAAGACACTTCTTTACCAAGGGCTGCAGCATATTGATGGAGATTTTGTTTCGCATGTTATTCGCGAACTGCTTCCGTCACCGCACCCACGTGCACAGCAAGCACTGATTCGTTGCGTAGGGCGTAATGCTATTTCCGACGAACTCAAGCTGAACATTCTTGACGAAATATCAATTCACAACCCAGAAGAGATTCTCCAGGAACTCAAGACTCTTGAAATCCTCAGATTACCACAGCACATTGACGACGCTGTGCGCGATGCTGTTGGAAGGGTTGCCGCTCTCATCGATCAACAAGACTCTGCGAGCGTAACTGACCTGGACAAGAAGGTCGCGCGGATGGACAGGCAAGATGTAGACACAACAATCCGTACTCTTCTGCCCAACAGTGACTCTCTGAATGTCGATGCGAGATCTGCGCTGCGCACAGCAGAAATGATTTTTCTGCAGAGCCGCGGATGGACGCAGGGAGGAATGGATCTTAGCCCAATTGTGAACATGCACTGCAAGGCTGTTGAGCTCGTGCTCCGTGATTCTTTTGAGCCCTACACAGATGCTCTGTTGCGCAAGGGACAGCTCTCACGCAAACTCGATATCCTCGGCTACGCGCGCCCCATTCCAGAAAAAATGCAAATCTTTGAGGACTTTCTTGCGACACTTCCGGTCGTCAAGACCATTCCTTATTTTTCAAAGTTTAAGCTCAGGAAAATGCTGCGCGGAGTCTGCCTCTACAGGCCGGGTAAGCGCTTCACACTTGATGGTCCGAAGGCTTTTGCGTTGTTTTTCCTGGTCACTTCTCGTTTGAAATGTGGCTTTGGACTTGAAAAAATGCTGCCGCTAGGATTCGAAAGCGACGTTGAGCTTTTTGAGTATATTAAGCTGATTCACTCACTTCAGGACAGCCGCAATCGAGCAGTTCATGAAGGACTGACCTGGGAAGCGAAGGATGAAATTGAGACGATGCGAGCGCAGGCATTTAAGGTGATCGAGATTACCTTGAAGCTCAAAAAGCACCTGTCACAGATTGATTTTTCTCGTTCTCAAGCCACCTCTAATGGAATTGAATTGGGAGCCTGATACGCAATGGGACTGCGAATTCAAACAAATGTCCAGTCAATCAACGCACAACGGCAGTTGGGGCTTTCCACCCAACGACTCAATGCCCATATGGAAAAGTTGTCGAGCGGATACCGCATCAATAAAGCTGCTGACGACGCTGCAGGTCTGGCTATCAGCGAAAATCTCCGCACGGAAGTTCGCGGTTTGCAGCAGGCACGACGCAACGCACAAGATGGCATAAGTTTGGTTCAAACGGCGGAAGGTAGCCTGAACGAAATAACAAATATCCTCTCGCGTTTGCGAGAGCTCAGCGTTCAATCGGCAAGCGACACCATTGGTCCGGTCGAGCGTGGTTTTCTGCAGAAAGAATTTTCGGCTCTCAAAAACGAAATCGATCGCGTTGCGAACTCTGCAGACTTCAATGGCACGAAGCTGCTGGTCGGTGACAACCAGTTGCCCGAGGAACTCCAACGCAACGGAAACATTCCGCCGCTCGAGATACAAGTTGGGTCTGATTGGAATCCATTGACAGACGGGCGCGACGTTCAAAACCCAACCAACATCATCCGCATCGATCTTCAAGACCTGAATGCCATGACAGACGGTCCGAACTCGCTCAACATTGGCAGCGCCGAAAGCCCAGACGGAACGCGCGTCGACACCAAGGAAATGGCTCAGTTAAGTATGGAACGCCTCGATGATGCACTGGAAAGGGTCAATTCGTACCGAGCAACCCTCGGTTCCGTGCAAAACAGGCTGCAGAGCTCAGTCAACAACCTGGGCATCCGTATTGAGAACCTCGACGCGGCCAAGTCACGAATCAAAGACGCTGATTTTGCTGAGGAAAGCGCGGGAATGACGCAGCAGCAGATCCTCCAGCAGGCCGGCGTGGCGGTGCTTTCACAGTCCAATCAGCTCCCCCAGCTCGCACTCAAACTTTTGAGTTGAATCCGTAAAAGCTTTCATATAAGACGCCGAAACCTCTTGGAATTTACCGAGGTGTGTTGAGGCTTTATATGAGCATCAAGCAGCAATTCTCAAAAATATTTGTCCGCAACGTTACAATCCTTGATTGCGCTGTCTGGGACAGAACGCGCGGTCCTGTGGGACGCTCTTGGAGCGTCGATGTCGAGTGGCATGGTGCCACAGACGAGGAAGGCGTGGTTGTCGATTTCTCGGCAGCAAAGAAAATCGCAAAGAAGATTATCGACGAACAGTTTGACCATCGACTTGTGATTTCGGAAGCAAACGTACGGCAGTTGTCAGACGGTCGAACGCTCTGCGTTCCTTATCTCTCCACAGCCCCGGAGAACCGCTTTCTGCTCGACACCTACCCTCAATCACTCACAGTTGTTGGTGAAGACATCTTTGAAGAGCTCTCGACTGACGCTTGCAGCAAACTTGAACTCCTTGTTGCCCAGGCCATCCGCGCCGAAAGCCCAGCCAACATTTCACACGTGAAGGTTAAACTTAGCTGGCACAATCAGGCTCATGAACCACATTTCTTCAATTACCTGCACAGTCTGCGGATGCACAGCGGAAACTGCCAAAGATTCCATGGTCACAGCAATGTCGTAGAGGTGTTCCGTAACGCAGCTCTGGACAAGAGCGCTTCTGAAAACGTCGCGCGTGCGCTCGATGGCAAATATCTTGTGACACCCGTCTATGCGCACCTGCCGAGCCCAGCTGAATTGCAGAAGCATGCGGAGCTTTTGACTGGATTTGAATTCACAACCGATAACCATATGTGGCTCAAATACGAAGGCACACAAGGTGAAGTCAGGGTCTGTGCACCTCGCGAAAGAGTTATTCTGATGCCCGAGGAAAGCACGATCGAGAATATTTCTGAGTGGATTCATAAGACATTCTTCTCCGAATGCACTGGCGTTGAGGTGCGCGGCTACGAGGGGCTCAACAAGGGTGCACTGTACCCATGAGCGAGACCCAGACTTATCTTGTCAACGAGATTTATCCCTGCCTGCAGGGTGAAGGACCACATCTCGGGAAACCCAGTGTCCTTGTGCGTTTGCAAATCTGTAACCTGCGCTGTACCTGGTGTGACACACCCTACACACATACGTTACGCAGCGATCCCGTCGACAAAAATGAACCCGCAGGAAAGCAGAAATTCAAGCGCATAACAAACGACGAGCTCATTGCTGAGATCAAAGCTCATGCACGAATCAAGCATGTCATTCTCTCGGGTGGCGAACCCACTCTGCAGAATCTTGCTCCACTCGCTTCTGCACTCAGCGACACGCATACGATCGAAGTGGAAAGCAATGGCACACAGATTCCCCATGCGGCGCACCACTCCTTCAAACGCGAACACTACGCATTGATGGACTGGAACATCTCCCCCAAGGGTAAGAACGCGGGTCAACCACTCAACATTGACGCACTCAGGCACTGGGCTGCATTGGGTTCAGAAAAGGTGAGCGTCAACTTCAAGTTTGTGATTCGGAAGAAGGAATCTGCGCAGGATCTCGACGAGGTTGAAACGCTCATTCGTGACGCGGGAATTGATTCGGCGAGAGTCATACTCATGGCCGAAGGAACACGAACCGAAGACCACCTCACCAACACGTGGCTCGAAGAGATTTGTCTGAGCAAGGGTTGGCGGATGACAACACGCTTGCACGTCCTAACTCATGGCAATCTGCGTGGCGTGTGAGTTTGTCAAAAGTCGGTTATGCTGATTTCAAGCATCAACAAATTCAGAGAAACTTAACCATCCGAATGAATACCTGCGCTTTGAGGCTTCTTGAATATTCTCGATAGAGAGAGTCAGAATGCGGGTGGGTTTTCTGCAGCGTGTGGTTTCGAAGAAATGCTTCCACCCCATGCCATCGACATTTTCGCACCACTCAATAATCGCTAACGCTGAAGAATTGAACTCAAGTTCCAGCCCAAGGTGCAAGAGTTCTTCTGATCTGCGGACACGGTAGAGATCCATGTGGCAGATACGCGAAATCGAGTGCACAGCAGGAACAGCAATATCGATGACATTCAAGAGAGAAAAGGTTGGACTCGCGACCTGCTGCTGTGTCCCGAGCGCACGGGCAAGCAAAGCCACAAACGTTGTCTTCCCGGCACCCAAATCTCCCTGCAACAACAAAAAATCTTGCGTGCGCAAGAAACCAGAAAATGCATCAGCCAGTGCAGGGAGATCTATGAGCGCAAGCTCAACTGACGCCTGACCCCCTGCTGCCCAAGGCTCAAGAGATTCGCTTTTGAACACAGTTTGGCCTCACACAATAAGTTCAGAATGGCTCGGCGATCGCATTGCGCTGAAGCAGAGACATCAACAGTTGTGCAACACGCGCAGCTGTTTGAGCTCCGGGAGCACGCTCGAGCTGCCGCTTGAGCTCAACGTTTTGCGTGCGCAATTGTTCGAGCAGGGAAACAATCTTGTCTGGACTCAAATCTTGTTCATCGCACCAGGTTGCCCAACCTTTGGCAGCAAATATTTTTGCATTGATGATTTGATCGCCTCGGCTTTGGTGCAGACCCAGTGGAACAAGCAGCATGGGAATACGCGCAGCTGCAAGTTCAAAAATCGAAGAAGCACCAGCCCTGCATAACGCAAGATCAGCGGCAGCATAGGCAAGTGACATTTCAGAACTCAGAAATTCGTATTGCCGGTACCAAGAACCAAACTCACCTGTAAAACTTTTTCCCTTACCGACAATGTGAATGATATTCCACGACGATGAAAGTTGCGGAAGCACTGCTGCTACGCGCCTGTTGAGCCCCTCAGCCCCCAAGCTTCCACCAAAAACAAGAAGCGTCGGAAGATCTGGGTTGAGCTTGAAAAATGCAAGTGCTGCCTCACGCGACTTCGTAAATAGCTCGGAGCGCAGCGGCAAGCCCGATGCACGCACCCGTGCATGGTAGCGCTGAGGAATCCACTTCAGGGTCTCTTCGAATGAAACCAAAGCACGTTGTGCAAAAGGAAGTGTCAAGCGCGTTGCGAGCGCGGGAGTGGCGTCGGATTCATGAATGACCACCGGAATCCGGTTCAACCACGCTGCCCAGACAACAGGAGCAGATACGAACCCACCTTTTGAAAACAGACAGCCCACGCGCAATCTGCGCATCATGATGAGTGCTGTGAAGAAACCGAGCAGGATGTTGATGGGGTCGACAAAGTTCTGCAAACTGAAATAGCGCCTCAACTTACCCGTGCGTATAGGAACATACGTCCAATTCGGCTGAGCATGAGTGACGATATCTCGCTCCATCCCATTTCGACCACCGAAATATACAATTCGGATTTCTCCGGCGTTGATTTTCTCTGCCAGCGTGGAATCGGGATTGGTTGCAATGGCGAAATGCGGAAGGACGTGACCCGCTGTCCCTCCTCCCGTCAGGCCAAGAGTCAACGGCTCACGCATATCTTTACCTCGCACAGTGCATCAAAGGTGTTCAGTGGTGTTCCATGTGTAATGATACGACTGATCTTCCATTTCGAAAGCGGCTGGTGCCATTTTCAATGGTGCGAAGGTGTCGACCATCACGGCCAGTTCGTTGGTTTCGCGAGCACCAACGCTCTTTTCATACATTTCTGGGTGTGGACCATGCGGAATGCCGCCCGGATGAAAACTCATGCTGTATTGTTCGATACCTTTGCGGCTAGTGAATTGTCCGCGCACGTAAAAGAGAATTTCATCACAGTCGACGTTGCTGTGTGGATACGGGCAAGGAATGGCATTCTTTGCAAAATCGACCACTCGCGGAACAAAATTCATAATGTAAAAACCCCGCCCGCTGAAACTCGTGTGAATCGACGGTGGCAGGTGCACTGAACTGGTCTTGGGTTGGTAGGCATGCACGGAGAACGCATAAGGATAACACCACCCATCCCAACCAATCACTTGATACGGATATTCCGTATACTCATGACGGGTCAATTGCTGGTTTCTTTTGACAATGAACGGAGGGTTTTCTTTTGCGCCGAGAGACAAAAGGCGCGAGGGTGAGCGGAAATCGCGATGCGTGTAGGGGGCATCCAGACGAAGCTGACCCTGCGCCAAACGGAATTCACGCGGCACCCCAAAATCTTTTCGTCCCTCGACACACATCATGTAGAGCGGCGTTTTCATCTGGAAGCGATAGGCAATGCCCTTTGGAACACAAAGATAATCGCCTTCTTTGAAATCAATTTCACCAAAGACAGTCTGAAGAACTCCATGCCCCTCAGCGACAAAATGCATTTCGTCGGCATCACCATTAATAAAAAATTCGGTGCAGTTCTTGTCGGGACGAGCCACGCCAACTGTGCAGTCATCATTGAAAAACAATGTTTTGCGGGATTGGAGAAAGGTTCCTCCCTGCGGATGCAGTGGTGTTTTGATGTGACGCCGTTTGAGTTCGACTTCAGACGCTGAGGGCTTATGAGGAAAGCCCGGGTTTTTGATGTCGGCAGTCTCAACCTTGACCTCATGGGTGGGTGCACGGCGCTGGTAGAGAATGGAGTACAGGTCGCTGAAACCATCACGTGTGAAAACGTGCTCGGCCACCATTTTGCCTTCGTACTCGAATACGGTGTGTGGTTTCTCCGAAACGGCACCCAAACGTCTGTAATCAATCATTTCAACTCCCACATGTGTCTGGTTTCCCCTTGACTTCCAAGTGCGCTATTCTCTCCAGTCTGAGGGGAAAATCAACCTCAATGTGTGGCACATTTCTGGGGACTTCGACGCATGACACAAGCTCTTCTTATCGTGGGCGATCCTCTCAACGAGCTCAATTTCGGCTCAGACTCGTCGTTGGCAATCGCACAAGGAGCCTTGGAGTTAGGCATCTCTGTGCACTGGACTACGGCCGGGGCTATTGAAGTCTTAAACTCCAGCGTTGTGGTTAAAAGCCCTGTAAAAATTGAAAAAGTATTCACCAACTCTGCTCCACAAACTTCATCCACCAACAAAACATTCGACCTAGCCAAGCACTACCTGCGCATTTTGATTCGTAAAGACCCACCATTTGATCAGGGATACACCGATCTCTGCTGGATTTTAGCGCAGCTTCCGGAAGGGGTTGTTGTGAACGCGCCCCATGCACTCCTACTTCATCATGAAAAACTGGCTCCGTTGCAGCTTGCGCGCGCGGGGGTTATTCCTGATTACGCCCTTGTGCCACAGCTCATTTCCCACTCCGTCCAGGGGCTCATGGGTTATGCCGCCGAGCTCTTTGAGACCGCAAAATCACTTCTGGACACACTGAAAAATGAACCTGAGTTCAGTCAATATACCTTCAAAGTCCTGTGCAAACCTTGGCGTGGGCATGGTGGTCGCGGCGTGATGACCTTCGCCTCACTCGAACAGTTGGCAAGCTGGCTAGAGCAGCTCCCCTGCACCCCGCACACAGGCGTACTGACGGAGCGCATCATTCTCCAGCCCCTTCTGCCGGAAATCTTCACCCACGGCGATCGTCGTGTGTTTGTTGCTAACGGACGTGTTGCTTTTGACTTTGTGCGACGCCCTGCTCAAGGTCGGGTTGAAGCAAACCTAGCGCAGGGTGGTACCGCAGAGCTTTCTGAAATGAGCTCACTCCAAAAGGAGCTCTCTGAAAAAGTCGCCACAGAGCTCAAGAAACGTGGCGTTCTTCTCGCAGGACTCGATTTCATCGGTGACCGCATCACTGAAATCAACATCACCTCACCCACGGGGCTGCGCGCATATGAATCTTTGAGCGGGCGAAACCTTTCCAAGAGCATCGTTCAGAGTTTGATGGAGTGAGCATGAACAAGGGAAACGCAAATAAATCATTGTGCTTCAATCTTGCCCTCATGCTCACCAGCATGTTCTTGCTCTCTTGTGTGAGCAACCGCGAATGGACGACGGATGCACAACCCGAACACGTTAGAAACTCCATTGCTGAGCTGCATCGTCGATGTCGCTTGAAACCTAAAAGCGGCTTCAGCGCCGACCTCGTCATTTCAGGTCAAGGTACTGCGAGAATCGAAGCGATTTGGGATTCTCAGCGTGAGATTCAGGGACAGATTCTCAACCCTATTGGTGAAGACCTACTTAATTTCAAAATTGATTCCTCTGGACTGCAGCTCGTTGATCAGAGTGTACGAGCGCCGGATGACGTTCTCACTGCACTCGATTTTCTGGCGCAAATGGGTACTGGAGAAGCTCGTTCGCTGCTCTGCTCAGGATTGCTTTTCGCCGAGAAGAATCTTGAACAAAAAGACCCTCCCTCGGTGGAGTTGAAGACTGCTCGGGAGATCGAGCTCCAAGGAAAGAATCTCTGGTCTTTGGCGAGCAAGGTGGAATTCAGGAGCAGCGAAAATGACAAATCCCGCCCAGAAATGCGGATTACGACTGAAATCAGCCGGCCGGTCTTGTTTTGGAAAAAACGGGTAGCCACAGTGGACTGGCGACCGGGAGCTCTGAGCATTCAAACACAGCAGCTCGACGTTAGATTGTCGTTCCTCGACTTTGAGTGACCTTGCGGTTGACCTCCTGGATGAGATCTTTAGGTCTGCCGTTTACTTTATCCCGCTCTTCTTCAGTCTTCTTGCGCCGAGCCTCGAGTGTTTCCACCATCGAGGAAAAAGTAGCGAAGGCCGATTCAAAATCCTCGTCGGATAACCCCTGCACACGGGTGAGCAGCTGCTGAAGAATGAAGTTGCGCTTTTGCAGGCGCCCCATACTGTCGCACCGGGCAGCCTGATCTTCCATCATCCGAGTAAGTTCCAACTCATTGAATCCCTGAGCCATGACTGAACTCTCCTCCAACACTCTTGTGCGTTGATCGGCTTGTTTTCGCAGGCCTGTAAGCGGTGCCACACGATTGACAGTGCAGAGTCCGCCGGGTGTCCTCTCCCCTGGGAGAACGCGGTAGCATCATCGTGTTCGCGGAGGATGACTATGATTCGCGCATTATTTGTGTTGTTCTTGCTGTTGTTTGCAGCTACAGGCTCAGCTGCCTACTGGGCTCAGAATTGGTGGAACTCGGCCGTAAAGCTTCCCTCCCCAATCGAGTTTGAGGTGCGCGAAGGTGCAACGCTGCAAAGTGTTTCCAACGAACTGGTACGGCTCAAGGCAATCAAAGTGCCTGCCAAGGTTTTTGAGATCGGCTGGCGCCTGACTCAACCCAAAGCAACTGTTAAAGCTGGCGATTATCGGCTTGAGAACAGCTTGTCGCCCAAGCGCATTGCTGCGGTTCTAGCCACGGGTCAGACCATCACCATCAGTTTCACAATCCCAGAGGGCTGGAACACTTTCCAGATTGCAGAGCGCCTGGAGAAGGTTTTCCCGAACACGAGCAAGCAAAAGTGGCTCGAACACATGCGCGAACCCAAATTGCTCGCCTCTCTGCCCACCAAGCCCGCCTCAGTCGAAGGATATCTCTTCCCCGAAACTTATACCTTCAATCCGAGAACCTCAGCTCAAGAGGTTCTCAAAACCATGGTCGACACCTTCAGAAAAACCGTACCCGAAAGCATCATTGAAAAAGGCAGAGCGAGAAAACTAACCCCTCTTGAAATCATCACTCTCGCTTCGATTATCGAGAAAGAGACAGGAAAACCGGAGGAGCGGCGGCACATCTCCTCGGTCTTTCACAATCGGTTGCGTCTCGGTATGCGCCTCCAAACCGACCCAACTGTCATCTATGGAATGTGGGAACGTTACGACGGCAACATCAGAAAAAGTGACCTGCGCGAAGCAACTCCCTACAACACATACGTCATCTCCGGAATTCCACCCGGGCCGATTGCGAGTCCAGGTTTGTTGGCCATTGAGGCTGCTGTTGATCCTCTTGACACCGAGGATCTGTTCTTTGTGTCGCGCGGAGATGGCAGCCATATCTTCTCGAAAAACTTGAAAGACCACGAAAGAAGTGTGTACCAGTACCAGATTCTGCCATCCCGCAGGGGCACTGCCCGCAACTGATCAGGAGAGACGAGCTTTGAAAAATGCAGAATTGTGGTGGTCGGCGCGCTCCCCGGAAGCACTGATCGACACTCCCGCTCTGGTAACACTCTGGGAAAATGACCTCATAGAGCTCGTCAAGCATCGCAACCAACCCGGCGAACGTGAGCGCGCGCTGCAATCGCTTGGTGATCTGACCAAATCACTCTGGCAAGCCTTTAACACAGACCGTGAAGCACTTGACCGCGATTACATGTCCAGCGAAAGGCACTTAAGCGCCTATCTCTCTGCCTTTTTTATTCCAAATATCGAGCGCTCGCGGCACATTCTTACCCGGCCAACTGCACTCGAGAAATTGTCTGCGCTTCTCCAAAAAGAGACTCTCAGTGTTCTGGACTTTGGCGCAGGTCCTTTGAGCAGCACGTTTGGATTTGTAATCGCGTTGGGCGAGGCTTTGGCACAAACGCCTGCGAAGAATATGAAAATAAGCCAGCTGAAGATTATTGCAGTGGAACGCTCGGAAAAAGCGGTTCGGATGGCAGAAAATTGGCTGGAGCGGTGTATTGCTCCAGGAATCCAGATTGACATCGAACGGCGAACATCTGTTCCGGCTGATCAAAAATTTGAGGTTGTTCTCGCATCGAATGTGTTCAATGAGATTCCACAAAAACACCATCTTAAAACATTCAAGATGCTTCAGAAAGCTCTCAGAACCGAAGACACGCAGACACCTTCAATTTTACTCATTGTTGAGCCTGGACAGGAGATTCATTCGAGACACCTGGTTGAGTTACGCGACCAGATTTTACAGGAGAGGAGCGACCTACAACTGATTGCTCCCTGTCCGCACACATCAAATTGCCCACTCGGCGCTTCAATGAATCGCCCGGACTGGTGCTGGTTCAGAAGAACCTTTAAAGCCCCACCGTTCCAGCTCGAGCTCGACCATCGGACTCAACTGGATCATCAAGATCTGGCGTTCTCCTATCTCCTCTTTGCTCACGAAAAACAGACGTGCAAAAACAACGCCTGGGCGGTTTGCGTCAGTGACCCGATTCCTGTGGGTGAACAGGAAGGTCATCAAAAAAGACAAGTCTATTTTAAGTCAAACAAACTCGCCGAGATCGCAGCAATAAGCGATGAAAGGATTGCGCACCTTGCTCTTCACGGCGCCAAAACCAAGCTGTGTACTCACTCAGGAGAGCTGATCGCTGGAATAAGCGAAGGCGTGACTTCACCACTCAGACACAGGCGCGGCGACGAAATCACAAATGGAAAAGAGTTCGAACTTCTCGTACGGGAGCGCTAATCACGGAGCAATTGCGTTACGTTTTTTGAGTTCCGCAGCGTAACCCCAAACGTATTCCCCGGCGCTCCAAAGGCTCACGAAGAGCGCAAGCCACATGGCAACCATTCCCCAGGTCGCAAACGAAAAGAAGCCCCAAGTTGACCACACTGTGAGGCCAACAATTCCGACATCGAGGAATAGGGTTTTTGTTTTTCCAAGCCAGCTGGAGGAGATCATGATGTTGTCTTCAAAAGCAGCCAGCCGGATGGCGTTGATGCCCAAATCACGCACGATCAAGACCACCGCAATCCAGCCCGCGAGGCGATGTTTTTCGACCAAAATGATGAGCGCCGAGACAACGAGAAGTTTATCTGCAAGTGGATCGAGAAGTTTGCCCAAAATGGACTCCACCCCGTACTTTCGTGCAATCCACCCATCAAAAAAGTCGGTGATTGCTGCGATAGCAAAGATGATTCCCGCCGCAATGTCTGTTGTCGACCAACCAATATCATCGCCCAATCCGGCAACCACTTGGCCTTGGTTCATGAGCGCAACAACCGCAGGAATACAAGCTATTCTGAGCAATGTCAGCTGATTGGGCAATCGCCGCAACCAAGGAGCAACATTTTGCGTCATTCCATCTCCAACCGTCTTTGCCTTTTCCAACACGCCTCTGACGCGGGCAGTGCCTAACACGAACCGGGTGCATTCGGAAATTCTCGCCCCCTCCTTTTGGCTGAAGTGGCCAAATAGACGGCGCCCAACGGAGGTTACCTTGACTGTTCGAGTCTCCGCCTTTAGCGTTCGCACTCGCAATGAGTGTCAAACAGTCAAAAACAGTATGAAGGCACCTTTTGGAGGTACATGTCATGAGCGTTTTGGTAGGACGTCAAGCTCCCAATTTTAAGGCAGAAGCAGTTATCAACGGTGATTTTAAAGAGGTTCAGCTCTCTGACTATCGCGGAAAAAAGAGCGTGGTTCTGTTTTTCTATCCGTTGGATTTCACCTTCGTTTGCCCCACAGAATTGCACGCTTTCCAGGAAAAGCTTGCAGAGTTCCAGAAGCGTGATGTTGAAGTTCTTGCGTGCAGCATCGATAGCAAATTCTCGCACTTTGCTTGGTGGAATACGCCAAAGGATCAAGGCGGAATTGCAGGCGTACAGTACGCGCTGGTTTCTGATATCCACCGCACCATTGCCCGCGACTACGACGTTCTTTCGGACGGCGGAGTTGCATTCCGCGGCCTGTTCTTGATCGACAAGGCTGGCGTTGTGCGTCACCAAATCGTGAACGACCTTCCCCTGGGCCGTAACGTTGACGAAGCTATCCGGATGGTCGACGCTCTTGCGCACGTTGAGAAGCACGGTGAAGTGTGTCCTGCAAACTGGGCAAATGGAAAAGAAGCTATGAAGGCAACCAAAGACGGCGTGAGCAAGTACCTCGCTAAGCACTGAAAAATTTCTCAGGGCTTTTTCGCTGAACTAAGGGTCGTCCACACTGGACGACCCTTTTTCGTGTCAAACTTACTTCATTGTCATCATTCGGGAAAAGGAGAATAATCGCGGAAACGGAACATGATGTTTGCGCTGCTCCTCACCATCCGAAATTGGGGTCTTTGAATGAATCAAAGAACTGCGATTGCCACCATGCTGACTGCTTTGCCGCTGCTAGCGATCCAGGAGGCGCACGCCCAAGAGGAACTTCCGGCACCCACTGCGGATGAGCGCGAAGGAGCCAAGAAGTCGATTGATGCCGGCGAGATCCGCAAGACCGAGGAAAAAAGCAAGACAGAGACGCGTGCACGAGATGTTCACAGTGGGACTGGATTACTTTTTATCACGCCGCACTTTGATGCTGGATATATCTCCACAAAACCTGCTTCCAACAATGTTTTCGCGAGGCTGGAAACAGCGTCGAGTGGCTGGGTTGTCGAGCCCAAACTTGGCGTGGGAATCTTTAGCAAGAAAATTGGGTTGGATGTGCTCGTTGGAGTCCAATCACACTCTCTCAATGGCAACATTATTGGTGGCACGAATGACTACGAAACAGTCAATGCTGAGGTCACCGAAGTCAAACCAAACGTGAGCTACACGACGACGCAAACGCTTCCTGTCGTGGAGGGAAATGCGAGACTCCGTTTTGACAATGGGCAATTCCAGGCGGGTGTGTCGGCAACAGCTCTCTTTGGCGCGAAGGAAGCTTTGTACTCGTCGGTTCAAAATCAGGGGCTAAAATATGGGGTTCTTGTGGGACCACAATTGGTCTATGAGAACCGAGTGCAACGGCATTATTTCAGAATCGCTGCAACTGCGCAGTTCCTCACAACGGGCAACCAGCGAACAGCTTCTGTGTTTAAGTTTGGTGGCGCTTATTCTTATCTTTTCAACTCTCCTTACCTCAAAGTGACAGAACGGAAGACGGTAGAATCCCGCTCCCGGGTGCAGAAAAAGGTGGTTGTCACGCGCGGACAGAATCTGATTCAAAACGAGAACGTGAGCTTCATCTTCGACTCGCAAATGATCAACTTCAAAACCAACAGTGCCGACCTCACCGAGAAATCGAATCAGTTCGTGTCCGGCTTGGGGCAGATTTTTGCCGCACAGCGCTCAGATTGGCAAAAACTTGTGGTCGAAGGGCACACAGACTCCAAGGGTAACAACGACTACAATAAGCGACTGTCGCAGCGCCGCGCAGACACCGTCCGAAACGTGCTTGTTCAAAATGGCGTTTCGGCTGAAGACGTCCGAGCCATTGGATATGGCGAAGAGAAACTTCTCGTCAGAGAAGAAAAGACTGAAATCGATTTTGCGAAGAACCGCCGCGTTGAAATCAAGGTCCAGGGCATGCGTGATGCGCGTATCTTGCAACGGTCAATCACAAAGCTTCAAGGAGATATTTTTGGACGTCGCCCAGCGCGCCGACCAGCGACCGACTCACAGGAAACTTCGCCTGAAACGGGAGCTCCAGACACTGCCCCCTCATCAGGTTCACCCGACAATGCAACTGGCGGTCAAGCTCCTGAGGCACCACCCGCTGGAGGCGACACGCCGAGTTTTGCACCCTCAGCTGATACTCCGGGATTTGCGCCACCCAGCCCGGCGCCAGGCACTTCGCCTTTACCTGAAAGCCAGGGAGAGACTGGACTATGAGAATCTCGCGTTCAAAAAAATACTGCCTCACCCTGAGCTCCGCGCTTCTCAGCTTTGCTTCTGCAACAGCTTTGGCTCAGACCACAACTAAAGAGCGTGTGACCGGAACAAAAACAAAGAGCACTCGGACGATTGTCAAAGGTGCTTCGTCCGGTTTTAGCGCGATTCTCGGCGGCGAGTACGGCATCATGAATGCCAAGCCGCGCAGCACTGAGTTGAACTCGGCTAAAAAAGGGACAGCGCTCGAAATCAAAGGTCTTGCTGGATTTCTCTACAAAGATTGGCTGCTTGACTCTGGCTTGGGCTGGTATTCCTACAAGCTCAAAGGTACGGAAAAACTCACAGACGATAAGGGAACCCGTGACGTCGATGGTGAGCTCGGAGTCTCGGGACTGTTCGTTGAATTTTCGCCCTCGTATCGCATTACGGACAGCTTCTTTGCTGGACTTATTACTCAGGTTCGCTTTCCCGCACAACTCGATTATTTCAGTGAGGCGAAGACCTCGGGGGCAGGCTTTGGACTTGGGGTGCAAACGGGATATCAGATCTTTAATCCTGACCTGAACATGAAATTTCTTTTTAAATTTGCGTCCAATCTCGGTCTGAAGAACTGGACTGACTACAGCCTGATGGGTGGTATCCAATTTGGTCTGCCCATCCGACAGCCTGACTCTCTGGTGATCCGTAAGGTTACAGTGGTCAGCAAGGTCAAGGACATTACTGAAGTTAAAAGACGGGACTTTACCATCACCGTCACAGCAAATGTTGTGAAGCTGGCTCTCGATAACATCATCAACTTCATTAACGACAAGGGTCGACCCACGCTGACTCCTGAGTCTCAATCGTTCCTCATCGACCTGGGTGGCTCACTTCAGGCTGCCATCACGTCGTGGGAGATACTCAGAGTCGAGGCCGAAACCCCCGCGCACATCAACGCTGTACGCGAAAGCCTTGTCTCGACCGGAGTGCCACCCAATAAAGTCAGAACAGGACGTGTTCTCAAAGCTGTTCTTGACGGCGGTAACATCAGCGTTGATTTTACGTTCACAGGAGTCAGAGATAGCGCAATGCTTTCAGAGGCCATTAGAAATGCAATGAAAGCGGCACAGGTTCCTGAGAACTGTCAGCAGGGAACGTGCGAATGAGGTTCGCCTCGCCCAAAGGATGACTCGATTAACTCCCGGTAAGGCTCGATGACCTGCATCGCAAGCGATGTGAGCAACACTGCCTTCTGGTTCTTCGCGAGAGTCACCCATTTGAAAACGCCCAACTGTTCGCCCACGGCAAGCGTCATTTCGATTTCTTGAATCAACTTGTGACGAGACACTCCACAATTAAGCAGCAGAGCAGCCATGCGTGCTGGCTCTGTCTGCAGCGCAACGAAGCCTTCAAGCGCCTTTGTCAGGTGCGAAAAAGTCACAGGTGTTTCGGCAACAACAGCCTTTTCCTGGCCAAACTCGAATCCGGAAAGCGCCGCGATCATCACAATGACTTTGAGAGCGGTCGATTCAACTTCTTCAGGTGAAACGGTCTGCACCGCGAGACGTGCATCATTCTGCAACTGCCTCTCGGTTGTGAACGCCTCAAGACGCCAAGCAAGCAGAGATAGGGGCTCTTGTGCAACACGCGCCAGCACCAGATCGATAGCGTGACCCCATTGTTCAAGCGACGATTGAAGCAATTCGCTGAGCAGAGGGTGATCGCCCTGCGCCCGCAGAAGCATCTCGAAGCCTGGCAGGATTTCTGCCTGTTGCCGCATTCCGAGCATTTGCAAATCCGCCACTCTGAGCAACATTTCGAGTAGCTCACGCGGGTAATGCTCTAGTCCTACGGCCTGCCACTCCTGCGGACGACACACAACGATCCGTTTGATGACTGAAACGCAGAAGGTGTGGCTGAGTTCCAGCCAGTCTGGCTCAGCGTCGAGATACCTGAGCACATGGAAATCGGCCAGCTGTTGATATGCAGCCTGATCCAGCCAGTCGAGGATGGTATGGCTCGCGATTCGGGTGTGTCGAGATTGGGAAATAGCCAGCAATCGCCGAGACTCCGGAGAAAACACGGAGAAACCAAATTGCTGATATACAGCCGCAACCGAGGCTTCATGAAACGCCGCAGCTAAGGGCGTGACCTTTCCTGCGAGAGTCTCCTGTGCAGATTCCTGAAGCACACGAATCAGCGCCCGGTTTCGAGTCGCACTCTCCTGCCACTCAGCCAATTGTCTGAAGTCTATGGAATGGTTTGTCATCATGCAGGCAGTCTCGCAGATCTGAGGCGCAGGAGGAGGGTCACGCTTGCCCTGCGACATTTTGACGTTGGCATCACTCTTGCAGAGAGTGCGGCTGGAGGATGAATTCCCGCAATGAAATCTGAATACCAAGAGCTCATTCCAATGACAGAACTTATCGATGCCGTTCCGCAGCGCATTCCCAAACGCACACTCACTCTGCTGCACTGCTTGGTTCGCAGTCCCCGAGGGCTCCGCCTCCCGGATCTCACAAACCTGCTTCAAGGGGAAGTCAGGCACTCCGACCACGTGGGCTGGCTCTCGACTGCCCGACGCGAAACAACCAAAAAGCAACTCCAAAGAGCCAAGCATTTCCTAAACAAGCATAGAAGCAGCATATGCATTGCCTACTGCCCAGAGCGTAGACTCTGGAAATTAATTCCCAGAGTGTAGCAAAATCGTTCCGCTCAAAAAAAAGCTGCAAATTTTTACCACTGCATATGCAGAAGCATCTGCCAAAATCAGGTCAGGGGAGGCAGATGCACCATGAAATTGACCTGGACACACATCGGTCTTGTTGTGATGGGCTTGGCATCAGCCTCGGTCGGATTTCTTATCAAACGCTATCAGCTTGAGTCGGGGGTGGTTACCACCGGAAAAACAGAGGTCAGGCTCAAGGTGACAGTGCGCGGTACCGGTGGAAGAGCGGTAAAGAACGCAAAAATTTCTGCATTTGATCCTGAACAAATTGTGCTCGGCACAACCAACGCTGACGGCGTGTTCGAAAGCCGTGTCATGTTGAAGAGTGGAAAATCGGTCATCCTTCAGGCTGAGGGAATCGCCTTCAAAATGCGGCGCGATCTTCTGATACCTCGGTCTAACGTTTACCAAGCCACCACCTTTTTTGACCTCGCCGAAGTGCACGAAGGCAATGCCACGTTGTTGTCTTCGCACAACTCAGACTCCACGTCACTTGTGAACAAACCCACACCTCGTCCAGAATGGATTGCTTTTGACTTCACCGCTCTGAAACTTGACGAAACTCTCAAGAACACTCTTGTTCAGAATCTGAAGAAGGCAGCAGACAGCATGCCACTCGGTGAACGAATCAAACTCGCATGCACGACTCTTCAAGATGCTCCAGCAGTGCATGAGTGCGCCAGGGAGCGCGCCAACGGCGAGCACTTTTCGTTTTTGGTGAACCAGTTTCCCAATATCGAAAAAGAAGCAGAGACCTGGCTCAGTGAAATTAGAGGTTACGAAAACCCCCAACTCGAAAAGAAAGTGGGCAATACAGAAACAGTCTTTGTGGTTCGACACGGTAACCAAAAAGTGCGGGTTTATCTTGAAAACATGCCGCTGCAGCTTTGGAAAGCGAAGCTGACATCCGGAATTTATCGAGCTACACCGCAACAACGCGAGAGTAAAAATAACAAAATCGAGTTGACCGTGATTACGGAAGAGAATCAGGTGCTGCAAAAACGCATCTCATGGCCAACGAAGAGGAAGGTCATCATCACCCGTCTTCCACAAACTCAGCAACTGAATTTATCACGTCGAGACAAGCAAAAATAAGAACATTAATTCCCGGGCAAGTTTATCTTGACCTTGATTTTCTGAGGTGCTGGTGCGGGAGTAGCAATGACCTGAATCGTCTGCTGCACATTTCTCTCGACAGTTTCAACAGTCGATTTAATTTGAGTCGTGGTTTTATCAACCTGTCGCAGCACATCGACCGCAGGTACCTTCTCAGAGGATTTTCTCTCCACCGGTGTATTTTCAGCCGCGCCAGCTGTTGGTTTGCCTTGCTTTGCCGTGCCTGAATTTCCTTGTGCGGCCGAGGAAAGCGAGGACTCTATCCCACCTGACTCTGCAGCTGGTCGAATGACCTCTCCTCCCGGAGCGAAAAGAGTTTTACCGCGTTGGCTGCCTCCGTCTTTTTGTGTTGAGGACGGTTCGGGATCTTTCTTCGGCTGGGGTTCGGATGCGGGAGGTTTTTCCTCGTCAGACTTCGGCTTCTGACCTTCAACGGGTGAAGTTCCACCAAAGGCGGAGGCCGCTGTAGCACTGTCATCAGAAAATCCAGCTGATTTTGGTGTTTCGGGAACGAAGGCTTTCAAGAAATCGCCGGACACCTGAACCGGTTGCGATGGAACGGCCGCCGCTGGGATGCTGGTCATCAGGTTCGCTCCAACAAAAACCGGACGAGCAGGGAATCTGGGGTTCGTGACCTCGACCTTCCCGCTGAGAACCAGGAGCTGCGTTTGATTTGGGTTAGCCGCATCGATGACACCGCTGGTGCCGCGAATGCCCATAACAGCGGACTTTGTCTTGAATTTAGCATTTTTCTTCTTCTTCGTATCGGGATTGACGAAGAACCGAAGCTTGCCATGCAAGATGTCAACAGCGGAATCAATCACGTTGCGGTTCTGCGGTGCGACGCGATATTGATCGATCTTGATGCTCGACTTTTCATAGACAGTAAACGAACTGCCATCAGCGAAGCGCACCTGGATGGCTCCGCCAGCGCCTGTCTCGATAAGGTCGGATTCTTTTAACTCCATACCCACTGCGGCCGATTTCCGACCGCTGGTGAGGACGATCTCAGCCTTGCCCGTCACAGCTGTGACCTTACCAAGCAAAACCTCTGCTGCCGCGCCGGTCGCAAATCCCGGAGAAATCAGAACGCCGGCGCACAGGGCGAGCCGTATAGGATTGACAGCGCTGCCAAACATCAAGATAGCCTCCTGTGGGAATGTTCGGCCCCTTCCATCGCCTGATTGAGAAACCGTCAGGAATTTGAATGGTGGACGCGAATAACAAGCTCAAGCAACCGGAACTGAAGGTAATTATTTTGGCTGCTCACATTCAGGTGCGCCCCATGGCGCGCTCCGGCGGACGGAAGTCAAGACACGAAGCCATTGCGCGTTCACGCTCTGGCTCGCTGTTAATGCTCTGTCTTGAAGCAAAAAGAACGCCCCAACTCTCCCAGGAGACTCCCCACGTCCTCGAGCTGGGTATCGTTGCCTCCAAAAAACAGGTTTCAAAACTGGCCACCATGAGAAACAGAGTCAAGCGCCGCTTGCGCAACGCTGCGCGGGTTTTACAGAGCGAACCGGGCTTGAGCCCACTGAAGCCCGATGGACAGGTCAGCTTGAAGCTCCTGATTGTCAGCCACCGAGAGATGCAGAATGCCTCCTTCGAGGAACTCCAAAGGCAGATTCTATCGGCATTCAAAAAGCTGCTCGATGAACTGGCGAGGACTGAAAGGATTTAAAATGAAAGAGTTTTATAAAGCATTGAGCTCATTTCCAGCGCTGTTGGTGCTCGGCTTGATCCGCATTTACCAACGGTGTATCTCTCCAGCGCTCGGCCCAAGGTGCCGGTTCTATCCAACCTGCTCTGAATACGCCCACTTGTGTATCCGGCGACAAGGACTCTTGGTTGGAGGAGCCAGAACAGCCGTGCGTTTGTGCAAGTGTCACCCGTGGCATCCCGGAGGATTGGACTTCCCCTATGGCGACGACCCCGCTGAGGCGTCAACGCAAAATCCCTCAACCTGCAGGAAAATCATCCGTGCTCAATAGTCTCACTCTGCAACGCTCTACAAATTTCAAGAATCTTATCGTTTCAATTGTTTTGAGTGGCGTTCTGTTACCGATTCGCTCTCAAGCCCAAGAAACAAATTCCTCCGCAACACCGGCAGCCCCGAGTCAGCCTGCAGCAGCAACAGCTACACCTGAGAGTGCCGCAGCTGCTCCGACGCCTACGTCTCAAGAAGCGTTGCAACAGCAGCCCACAGCAACGCTGACCAGCACTGAACAAATGGTTCTCGACCGTGACGACATGATGGTACGTTTCAGCCGCACGGGCGCATGTATCGAGCACGTGCAGCTCAAGGGCTTCAAAGAAAATTCTAAATCGACAGACAATGCTCATGTGACAGGTGGTCATTTCCCCTGCCGTGCTCTGGCTGTGCGCGTCGGCGGAAAAGATTTGCGCGACGTGGCCGCGAACATCGTCGTTGCAGGAGCTGGCGCAGCAACCCTGACGCAGACCTCCGACAATCTTGGAGTCGTTAAAACACTCAACCTCAACAAGCCCTACACAGGCGAATTCACCATCACTGTGAAGAACAACGGAACTACACCATGGAGTGGTCCCGTATCAGTGGATCTGGGGGGAGTCTCGGAACTGCGTGGCGCAGGCGACCTTTTTGGCTCTGTACCGCTCGAATACCGCGATGCAACCTTTTTTGCAGACGATGAGGTGACGCGCGAAAAACTTCCTTTCGAAGAGAGCCCGACAAAAGAAGTCTTGCTTGAAAAGAAAGGTTTCTTGCCCAAGTGGGTTGCTGGCAACTCGCTTTATTTTTCGCTGGCTCTGCTTCCCAAATCACAAACAATGTTTGACTTCAGCGTGACGCGCACAGGCTTCAATTCCGCTGCCACGGCAACTTCTGTGCCCGACAGAACACTTTATGAAGTCATGCTCTCCACACAAATCGACAACCTCCAGCCCGGCGCGGCACAGACCCTCAGTTTCGATTTCTTTGCAGGGCCGAAATCTAAATCGGCTCTGGAAACTTTCGATGGAAGCAACCTGCAAAAGAACATCGACTACGGTTTTTTCTCGGTCATTGCCTGGCCGCTTTATTACTTCCTCAGGTGGTGCAATAGCCTTCTGGGCAACTGGGGTATGGCCATTATTGTGCTGACCATCGTTCTGAAAATTATTCTTTACCCGCTGACCGAAAAAGCATTCGTGGCTGGAAAAAAGATGCAGAAAATCCAACCCGAGCTGAATGCGTTGAAAGAAAAATACAAAGACGACAGGCAAGCACAGCAGAAAGAAATGATGGCAATTATGGCGCAGAAAGGGGTCAATCCAATGAGCGGTTGCTTGCCGATTCTGCCACAGTTGCCCATCTTTTTTGGCCTCAACGCAGTCTTGTTGCATACCTTTGAGCTACGCCATGCTCCATTTGCGGGTTGGCTGACCGATTTGACGGCGAAAGACCCAATGTATGTCACACCTGTGATCATGGCAGCATTGATGTATGTGCAACAAAAACTTACACCCATGCCCACCTCTATGGATCCAGCCCAACAAAAAATGATGCAATGGCTCCCAGTCATTTTTGCGGTATTCATGCTGGCCTACCCATCGGGGCTTGTTCTCTATATTATTACGAACACAGTGCTGTCGCTCGCACAGCAGCAGTACATGATGAAGAAATACAAGGATGCGTAACTACCAGTAAAACCTGCATCCTGACGCGGAAGTCCTTGGAGCGAAGTCCGCCTAACTGTGGAGCATTTTAATGAGCAAACAAGAATTTAATGGCAAAACTCTCGACGAGGCGCTTGCAGCAGCTGCCCGCGCGTTCGGAACAGATGTAAATCTTCTCTCGTACAACATCCTGCCCCAGGCGAGTGGCGGGCTCTTTTCGAAGCTCTTTGCGCGTGGTGTGCGTCTTGAAGCTTGGGTCGACAACAAAAATGATGTCCAAGCCGCAGCGCGCGAAGCTGTGCGTCAGGCCATGTCCGGCACCACCGAATCATCCGATAGACCACAACCTCGAGAGCGGCAGCCGAACAACAAAGATAGAAACCCAAAACGCAACGAGCGCGATGCTGGCAACAAGCGCGCACCAGCACGCCAGGATCGGGACAGCCGTGCAAATGCATCTGCGCCTGAGCCACGCCAAAGCAACAACCGCCGCAGCGGCGCTCAGAATCAACCCCAGAGCAAACGGACTCACGATATGCGTCTGGAAACAGAAGAGGCTCTTTCTGAGCGTGCCAACCGACCAAGAAGCGCACTCAACTCTCAAGAGTCCAAAACTCTGCTCATCGAGCTTGCACAGCAGTTCGCACAAGGATTCGATCCTGGAATTCAGCAGAACCCAAATCTCGACTTCCTCAACGAGGAAGAGGTTGTTGTCACTGTCGAAGCTCCTCAACTTGAGGAACTCCTTGTGCGCAGCGACCGCCTCTCGTGCGCATTTGAACATCTTTTCAAACGCATAGCTCAGAAACGCTTCGGTGATGTCTCTGGACGCGTCACACTGAACTCGGGAAGAGCGGCTCAAGACCGTGAAGACAAGCTCCGCGCGATGGCACTCGATGTCGCAACGAAAGTCAAAGAGAACGGCAAAACGATCACCTTGAGTTCGAAGAGCAGCCAGGAGCGCCGCGTAATTCACCTGGCACTCGAAAATATGGAAGGCATCGCCACCAAGAGTGTCGGTGTGGGTGACAATCGAAAACTCATTATTTATTCAACCAACCGCCCACCGCGTTCAGCAGATGATACTCAACCACGAGAAAACCGCTCCCGCCAGGGAGAAAGAGGCCGCGGTGGCACGGGGCAACAGCGCTGGAATGCAAGCTCTCAGAACGCAGGGGACGCAGGTCAGCAGCCACGCCGCTCGCGCCGACGTGGACGCCGTGGAGGCGGTGCAAACCGGCATGGTGGAAGACGTGATGGCATTCAAGGGCAGCCTGCAGAGGCTCAAGGCAATGAGCACGAGTCTGCACAGCCACCGTTGAATACATGAAAATGACACCGATGGCCGTGACCTCTCGATGAGCCCAACTGACCTTATTTTTGCGCAAAGCTCCGCCAAGGGGCGCTCGGCTCTTGCCCTCATCCGGATCTCAGGGAAGGGCTGCCTGCAGAAAATCGAGCGTTATTTGCGACGAGCCGTTTCTACCACAACGGGAACGGAACTCAGCTCGGATGCTCTTGTTCTCAAGCACGCGCTTGCGCGGTATGGGTTTCTTGTCGACGTAGACGGAACCATTATTGATGACTGCCTGTTTAATTTCTTCGGGGAACCGTTCAGCTACACGGGTGAAGACACACTCGAGATCTCGAGTCATGGAAATCCCTACATCGTCGCTCGCATTCAAGCTTTGCTACGGCGCATTGGCATGCGTGATGCTGAGCCAGGCGAGTTCACACAGCGGGCCTATCTCAACGGTAAACTTGACCTAACCCGAGCAGAGGCTATTGACCAACTTATTCATGCCGACACAGCTGCCGGTGTTGCGCTGGCAAGAAAAGCAACCTCGGGAATCATTGCCACGCATACCCATGAACTGCGAGAGCAGCTCATCAAAATCATGGCCTATTTCGAGGCTCACATCGACTTCGCCGAGGATGAGGTCGGTTCTTACGATGCCGTGAGCCAGAAGCAGCAACTCGAATTAATACACGTAAAGGTCAGGTCACTGGCTGATTCATACGCCTCCGGTATGAAAATGCGCGAAGGGCTTAAGGTTGTTTTTTTGGGTGAACCGAATGCAGGTAAATCCTCGCTCTACAATGCGCTTTTGGGCACAGAACGTGCCATTGTCACTGCGATTCCCGGCACCACGAGGGATGTGGTTGAGGATAGACTGCTCATCAATGGGAAGGATTTTGTTCTTCTCGATACAGCAGGCGTGCGCGAGACTCATGACCAAATCGAAAAAATTGGAGTCGAGCGCACCCTGCGCGCAGCGAAGGAGGCTGACATCCTTTGCTATGTTATTGACCCCGTGCACATGAACGCATCAGCCCTGGAGTTGGAACTTAAGCAGAAAATTTCGGAACTCAAAGCTTCAGCGCAAACAAACAAGAGCGGTGCAGAACTCATCGTCCTGACTAAATCAGATCTCTGGCCCAGCGCTCTCAGCGAACGCATAAACGAACTGAGCCGTCAAAGCGACGCCCACGTTCCGCCGATCACACTTAGCTCAAGCCAAACTGCAACCGTCGGTGACGTTCGAAAACTCTTCGAAAAAATTTACGATGCAACTCTCGTTGCAGGCCGTAACAGCGACTCACCTGTTTTAATTTCGAGGAGGCAGCAAGACAAGGCTCTGCTTGCCCTTGGGGCTGTTGAACATGCCATTGACATGGTGGCTCGAGGAGATTTCCCTGAGAAGATTGCCTCCACACTCGTTCTTGCCTCACAACATCTCACAGAGCTTGTTGGAGAAATAGGAACAGAAGATGTCCTTGCGAACATCTTCTCGAGTTTTTGCATCGGCAAATAAAATTAATAACCGTTAATCTGACTTGAGTCGTAGCTATAGACCCGTGGCAATTCCCTTGCATAGCGGATCAAGGTTGATTGCTGGTTGATCAGCGTATCAAAAACGCGCTTGCCATCTGGCTCAGTGCGAACCTGGTCGATTTTTTCTTGCAGACGGTTGATCCGCTCCGCGTCGTCACGGCCCTCCATCACTTCGTCCATGATGGAATTGAACCGCGTTTTTTCTTGGGGAGTCAGACCGCTTGTGTTCGCATAGCGATGGTAGCGCTCGATTTGCTTTTGCTCAGTATCGATAACAACAGTGCCATCATCTTTTTTCTCAACAACTACACCTGGCTTAGTGTAGATTCCTGCCTTCTGAACTAGATCGCCAATCTGCATGTTCGCATTTCGCTTCGGTACTGGCATTGACATCATATTATCCCTCCCCTTTCTCAATTAATATTGTGGCAAATTTTCTGAATCGACTTCAAAGTTTGGTGGTGTGTAATTTTCCCTCAACATGCGGTGCATCAGTTCGTTCTCGAGGTAGTGAAGTACCTTCGGATCCGTGCGCCGGTTGGACCGAAGATTCTGAATCACCTCATGCAAATCCTGAACCTCCTCGCGCTTGTCTGAATTTTCCACCTCGCGCAACGTCACATTGTAAGACGAACGTTGTGTCTCGGAGAGATGATTTTTCAGACCTTTTTCCGTTGCCCTCTGAACGTTTTTCATGTCGTAATCAAGAACGACCTTTCCAGTCTCCCGGTTCACTTCCTTCACGAGTGCAGGAGTGCCGTTGCGAAGAAACACAACATCTCCTTTTACGACGCGCATAGCTCGCCTCCCTGTGAAGGTTGAATTCAGGGTCTCCCTCCTGGAGGGTATCATTAATTGCAATATTGTTGCGCAGATTGTGCATGCTCTTGACTGGAGAGAATCTGCCGGGGAGCGGGTTATGCAGTGTTAAGCAAACAGAGCATTGCACCGAATGACAATAAGTGACCCCGACAAACAACGACTCGAGGGCAGTGCGATGCTTATTCAATTCCCAGCGAAACGCTCCACACTGTGCTTTCTATTGCTTCTCCAAGCTGTCAATGGCTGTAGTAATTTTCAAACACATACCAACGATTCAGGAAAAGCGAATCAAAATGAATCGATATCCAACAAAAATGGCGGCGATGCAGATGCTCTGCCAAAGAATCTCGATTCAAAAAGCTGGACTGAAAAACTCGACGGAATGAAAGCGAGTGCTGCAAATATTGCCACAAACGTCAATCAACTTAACCTCTATCTGTCACAGATGTTTGAGGTAAAAAATGCACTCTGTGCCAGTCAAGCAGAGCTTTTCTCCACGTGCATTGTTCACACCCCGCTCTCTCCCTCAGTTTGGCGCGCTGCTGCGGTGTGTCGTGCTGAGCAACGCGTTTGGGACAACAGAACCTATCGAGTCAGAATTCAGGGAGTCAGTGGCAGGTTTCAACTCGTGCTCGATAATTCTATCGAATCTGGTGCGTTTGATGCAGGCGAAGAGAAAATCATCACCTGGACATCAACGGGAACGCGAGAACTCCGCGATCTAAAACTCTCAGACGTTGGGAACATCAAAATCAAGGCTCTTGACGCGAACCTACCGGATTTAAAAAACGCGCAGTTCACATTCAAGGTTGACAATACTTCCTTGCTGACTCAGGAGCAAATTCTTTACAGCACACGAACGCAATCGAGCATTTCAGTGAGCACACTCCCACTGATTGAAAAACTTTCAACTCCAGAGTGCCGTGTTGCAGACAATGAACTTGATAACCTCTCACAGGAG
Organism: Betaproteobacteria bacterium; assembly: GCA_016868315.1. Classification (GTDB taxonomy): domain Bacteria; phylum Bdellovibrionota_B; class Oligoflexia; order Silvanigrellales; family Silvanigrellaceae; genus RFOM01. Next base: position 146,297 of record VGHE01000007.1, on the reverse strand, counting down.
GCAATTGCCAGAGCCAGTAGCCCAGCATTGATCACCGCGCCAGAGGAAGATTCGCAGGCATCACAGGAGCAAACCTCCACCCTTTTTGAGGAATGGCTTTTTTCCGCAAGTCGACTGCAACAGTCTCGCACCGATACTTTCCTTGCCGTAGCACAAGACATCTCAAGGCTGCGGCGCGACCTGCGCGGGGACTTGCAACTGGGCTGCTGGGGTAAAGAGCCTATCAGAACAATTGAGCTTCGTATCAAGGGCAATCATCTCCCCCTCTCGGATTGGGATCGGGGGTCAACTCGAAAGCCACTAACGAGCATTGCAAATCCACGGCAAACAACGGTTGATTTGGGAGGTGGTCTCCGCTTTACCAATCCGGACGAAAATCTGTTTCCACTCTTCCGCGATGAGGGGCGGTGGCTCCTCAATGTTTCATCGGATCTAACACTAGGAGATATGCACAGCATTCAAATCAAAAAGGAGGGCGTGAGTTACCGGTCATTTAAGAACTGCTGGTCAACCTGGGGTGGTCTACGGACAGCCTGCGAATGGCAGAACAGGGAGAGCGACCGATATCAGCTGCTCAGCCTGAGTGTGTTGATCAATGGCGAGCAGTTTTACCAACGCGATTCAATTCAGTTTGACTTTCAAAAGAGCTCATTGACCTGGATTGAAAAGGAGCTGACTGCAAACCCATCTTACATCGACCTGATGCGCCGACGTGATTGTCCTGTGCGTCTGAACCCACTGTGAGGAACAAGCGCATGAAATTCCTGACTCGCAAAAATCGTGCAGCGGCGACTTTGCTTCTCCTAGGTGCCAGCACATTGGGAGGCTGCGGAAGTTACAAGAGGTTTGACCGATCGAACGAGAAGAAAGAATTGAAGGTCAACAACAACTTCATAGGTGAGCTCGGCAGCAAACGTGGCACCTCAATCAAGCAGTTGAATCTCTTGACTCGGCTCCCTTCCCCGAGCGTCGGCTTGGTGCAATTCAAGACAATCGAAGCGCCGGTGATTTTGCCAGCGGGACTCCCTGACCCTGCATTGCTCTTTCAAATCTACCGTTGCAATGCTGAGACGAAAATTCGGGGTGCAGTGAATGAGTTTGATGAACTCGGTGCGTCTTCGAGAACAGAGGCACAGCTCAAAGAATTTTTTTCAAAAAACATGTTTTGGGAAGATGTAAAGCTCAAATGCGAAGCTGTTTCGGATGCACAACCGCAGATTGAATTCGTTGATTTAACTGCGCCATCAGGTGACTGGCGATGGTTTGTGCGCGCATGCCTGCCCAACCTGGAATCAAAGTCCTTTCTTTGCAGTGAAGCTGTCGCGGCAACCGAGCCGTTGCTTGGCTTTCGCAACGGTCTTGAGAGCAGTAAAAGAGAATTACTAACACGAATGACCAATCGAATATCAGCTATTCGTCAGATCGCAGCATCATTACCCGTGAAAGCCGCTGCTTTGGCGGAGGCTTACGAACGATGCAACACATCCGACTGGGAGAAGACCAAGAGACTCCTCAAAAGAAGCATTCTAGCCAATGTTATTAGCTATGGTTCTGCAATTCTCATTGACATACTGGCACCAAATTCGGTTTCGCAAAGGTCTCCATACAATCGAATTGCCGATCGCATCGATGCAATCTGGAACACCAAAATCGATACCGTTCAAACAGGGCAGGCCATTACCCGCATTCTCCTTTGGCTTTTTACGAGCAAAGACGACTTCAGAGAGACATGCAGCACGGCCGAAGAAATCAAAATCAATACAGCCGTTGAGCTTTATCGGATCAAGGATCTGCAGTTGCTGCTTGCTGCTGACACAGAGGAAGCACAACGCATTGGATTGGATATTCCGGAGGGTCTGCTGCCATGATTGGAAAGAGAATACGATTTGTTGCTCTGGGGTGGCTGGCTCTGAACACAATTGGCTGCGGCTCAGCTGAACAACCATCGCAAGACAATACGCAGACGAACGACACAAATGCAGCAGAAGCACAAAACGGAAGCCAGGATGCTCAGAGCGAACAACAAACTGAGCTCAATCTATCCCCAAAGGTTGCCCTGAGCTCGATGCGCGCTGAAGGTACGAGCATGGATACCCTTGCGGTTGTGGACTACCAGAACGCAGACTTCGTGCAGACCTTGCGCTGCAGCGCCAGATATATTTTGCGCACTCCACTCGGCTTTCCGAGCCGTGATACAGCAGGCATGATTGTTCCGCTCAGCGCAATCGAAATGAAAGCCATGTGGCATAGCGCGCTCTCTAACACCTATCACTGCAGACTCCTGGGTGAGAGAATCATGCGCACATCATTCTCTGATCCTTTTGCAGCCACCGGAAGCTACTTCTACATTTTCAATCCGTGCCGTGCCAACGACACCAACACCGACGCAGTGAGCTGCTCGTTTCAGCTCAGCACAACCAACAACATTTCCTTGAGCAATACTCTCAATGAAGAAAAAGTACGCGTGCTGAATTCGCTTATGATGAAGGAAGCTCAACTCGCATCCGTGACACTCCGGTTCAGAAGTAAATTGATGATGGCACTTGAAGCTCAAAAGCGCTGTGAGGGAAACACGGCTGTTGATGCCGTGAAGGAAGCACGAACCAAGGCGCTCGCTTCATTGCTGACTGCAGGAGTCGCTGCTGCAATTGGAGGAGTTATCGCTGGCCCAGGCAGTGCCGTTGTTCTCGCTCAACAGGCTCTTCAATGGATTACCCAGTACTATGGCGCTGGAACCCAGGCGAACCCATCAAGCTGCAAAATTCTTAAGGATGCGGAGGCAGAGACCCAGCAAGTTGGTGCGGAAATTGAGAGCCTCAGAAAAGAAATTGGCCAGATCCATTCAGACCTGGCCAAACTTTGATTCGCAGCACCGGTTGAAGAAGCTTAAAGCTTCTTGAATTCGCCGCGGCGGTTCTTCGAGAATGCAGACTCGTCTTGACCTTCAACAGCAGGACGCTCTTCGCCGTAGCTGATGGTTGTGACGTTGGACGCTGCTACGCCCTCAGCAACCAGGGCGTCCTGGATTGCACGAGCACGCTTCTCACCGAGAGCGAGGTTGTACTCGTTCGAGCCGCGCTCATCGCAGTGGCCTTCGATTTGAATTTTAACTGGACTTCCAGAAGCTTTCATTACAGCGGCGAGCTTGCGCACTTTTTCCAGTTCTCCGGCCTTCACACTGTAGCTATCGAAGTCGAAGTAGATGGTTTCAGAAGCGAAATCTGCCGTGTCGAGCGCAGCTGGAATGACAGCCGGAGCGGGCGTGGCAACGGGAGCAGGCGCTGGAGCAGGCGCGGCTGCAGCTGCAGCTGCCTTCGTATCGGGAAGTGAAGGCTCTGGAGCCTTCTTCTTGGAGCAGGCTGCAGCTGCGATTGCAACCGAACAGAGAGCAACACGGCGGAGAGTGATTGCCATAGAACAAAACTCCTCAATGAAACGGCGGCGGCGGATGATCCTGATGAAACCCAAAGATCTCCGTGCCATAAAACCTAAGACCCAAACTATTCAATGGCTTAAATTTGTCAACTGCACAGAGCCACTTTGTGACTTGCCGACCCAAAAGTTCTGGTGTATCCACGGGGCTCACTTGAGCTGAGCTCAGCACGAGGCATGTTATCGGAGTCTTATCATGACAGTAGAATCAATTAAAATCGTTGCACAAAATCGCTCCTTGTCCACAAAGGGAGCTCTGCGCGAAATGCGTCAACAGGGTCTCGTACCTGCGACTGTGTTTGGCAAGTCGGGCAGCAAGACCATCGCTATCTCTGTGAAGAACTTGCCAAAACAACACCCACGCTCCACGCTTGTGAACCTCGACATCGACGGCAAAACCACAACTGTGTTGATGCGCGACGTACAGGTTGATCCTCTCAAGGACACTCCCGTGCACATGGACTTCCAGGAAGTTTCACCAACCGAAGTGGTGAAAGTGAAGGTTCCACTCAACTTCGTTGGCCTCACTCGTGAGCAAGAGAAAGAAGGTTCCTTCAAAGTCCTTCTTCGTTCGCTGCTGGTGAAGGGACCTGCCAACAAGCTTCCAAGCTCGCTGACAGTGGACGTGAGCCGACTTAAGGTGGACGAATCCGCTCACATTGGCGACGTCAGCTTGCCTGAAGGCGTGAACCTCGCTGCTGCCCGCAACCTCGCGTTGGCATCGCTGGTGCGCTTCTAAGAGCCGATGCATCTCATCGTTGGCCTGGGCAATCCAGGCACACAATATGAGCTCACGCGTCACAACGTGGGCTTTATGTTTTTGGATGAAATTGCAGACTCATCCGGAGCCTCGTTCAGCCAGACGAAATTCAACGCACAGGTCTCTCGGCTCAACTGGAAAGGGCATGATCTCCTTCTCCTGAAGCCACAGACCTTCATGAACTTGTCCGGCGGTTCGGTACTGGAGGCCGTTCAATTCTACAAATTGAGCCCGGCTCAAGTCATTGTCGTATTCGACGATCTCGACCAAAGCTCCGGTGCGGTGCGCCTTCGGGTCGGTGGCGGTCATGGTGGCCACAATGGCATTCGCGACATTCTGGCACGCTGGGGTCAAGACGCTTTTTATAGGCTGAAGATTGGAATTGGAAAACCCGAGCACAAAAGCGCAACAGCGAACTACGTGCTCGGCAAGTTCTCTAATGAAGAGCTCGAGAACATCAAGGGCAATAGTTTTGCCACCGCCCGAACACGTCTAGAAGAGATTCTCAAACGCTCTTGATTTTGTGACGCATCAGAGCTGGAGTCACGTAGATACGGAACTGCTCGGGAGTCATTCTTCTGCGCTCCCGTTCGAACGCTTGTTGTTGCGCAGGCGTCAGAGATTCATAGAACTCCGCCACACACATCAAAAACTCATCATCGCTCCAAACAGTTCCTGAGCCTTCACATGCCTCTCGCAGTGGCCGCGCAGCAGGCTTGGGAGCAGGCTTTTGCGAACCTGAGAAATTCAACCCTGAATGAACCGCATGAGAGACAATAGTTCTCTCCGAAGTTGCACTGATTCGACCCACATCCGCAGAGTGTTTCGTTGCAGGAGAGTCCTGCAAAGGAAAATCCGCGCCTGCAGGGGGAACCTTTTGAGCTGTGCGAGCGCTCAACTCAACTTGCTTCACCTGAACCGCCGCCGACTCAACTCCCGCCTGGGGAAGAGACAGACGTGGCGCTGGAGCACTCAACTCTGCACTGCGGGATGAATCGGTGTTACGCAGAAAAGAGCTCATAGCCTGCTCAAATTGGACTGCGTCGACAGCATGCTGAGACAAACGCCAGCAGTGAACAATTCCGCTGTTTCCTGGCAAACCCTTCGAGTCGTCGATGAGCGTTCGCACACGCTGTCTGGGAGCTTCATTCTCCCAACTCAACAACCCATGATCGTAAAGAGCACGCGCCTGCGCAAGCTGCTCTTTGTGAGTTTGAGCCAGCTCACGCTGACCCAACGATCGTCCACGCCACACGCTGCCGGATAAGTTGCCCTCCGCATCATCCGTGGCCGGTTTTTCGATCTTGAGCATCTCGAGCAGAAAATATGGGATAAGTTTTTTCGGAGATAAACTGCGGCTCATCGCACGCAGCACATCGGGCTGCAAAGTCACAATGCCATTGCCGCACTCCGAGAGCCCCTGAGCAATCTTTGCGTTGTCCAACAACGGGAGAGGCAGAAGCTCAGTGACATCGAGCGCAAAGAGTTTGCGCGGGTCTCGCGCAAAAGTCACACACAATTTTTGTCGGGAGGAGTCTGTCATTACGACGTTCTCAACCACCTGAACAAGACCAACCGACTCCAATGCGAAACCAGAGCCAGGGCTTTGCACAGACTTCGTGCGCCTCGATGAAACCCTACCCGGAGAGGAAATAAGCCTCTGAATACGTAGTGCAGAGCTCAAATAAGTCGTCAAAAATTCTCGTTGCTGCTCCATTTCAAGAGCAGTGCCTTTAATAATGCGACCGATATTCAGTTCAACAGAGGTTCCCGCTGCATTCTCCGTTGTCAGCTGACTCATTAGTTCGGTCCACAACGAGACAATTAATGGGAACGTTTTGGCATTGAGTTGAGGACCACTGAGAACAAAGTCTCCCTCACGCAGCCCAAGCTGGGCAACAACAAGGTCGGTGTCTTTGGTCAGCCACTGCGTCATAACCCCAGTCAGCCACCAGCGCGGGCAAAGCAAGCGCTTGCGCAAGGTGTAGGCCGACACTTCAAGAGCTTGAGGAAAAATACGCTCAAACAAAGCGACCGCGTTGCCGGCAGGGATTGCTCCTCGACCTGCATCGACGTTGGATTCAGCAGCGCTTTGCGCGCTATGATAGAATCGCTCGTTTCGCATTTACAGCTTCAGCTCTGAGATATGAGTGTTTTGAGCTGACTTGGTAGCATGACGGAGAGCATCTGTGCAACCATTTTAGCCTGAGAATCGAACTCAAGCTCCACTTGGTTTCCTGGCTGTAATTGTTGGAGATTTGTTTGAGCCAAAGTGTGCGGAATAAGCATAATCTCGAGCCAGTGCTCCTCAGCGTTGCATTGTGCAACGGTCAGCGACACACCAGCAACGGCAACACTACCCTTGAGAAAAACATATTGAGCAAACTGCGGCGCAAACTGAATGCGAAGTTTCCAAAAACCGTCTGCACCACTCTCGTTGATGAGAACTCTGCCACGCGCATCGACATGCCCCGTAACAATGTGCCCCCCAAGGGCATCTCCCATGCGCAGGGCAGGCTCCAGATTGATGAGCTCTCCAACGCCTTTAAAATCGGGAAGCCCAAATCGAGTCAACGCGATTGTTTCTGGACCAGCTTCAACCTCAAAAATATTTTTGCCATTGGCTGCAGTCTCACAGGCAACAACAGTCAGGCACGCGCCATTGCAAGCAACGCTTGCGCCCAGGGACAAATCCTGGAGTGGAAGTTGTGTTGATATGGAGAAATGAACTGAATTGCTGCGCTGCTGCCACGCAATAACAGTACCGACATCACGAATTAATCCCGTGAACATTGCTCCCCTCCCCCCCAAGCACGAGCCCGATTGGAGTGAAGTGTTACTGGACTGACTCAGGGTTCTCAAGGTCTCCCTGCAACTTATTGAAGCGCGAATTTTGTGCAAGACGCTGCAATTCTCGGAGGAAATCTTCGGGGTCTGAAAAGGCGCGATAAACAGATGCAAAACGGACGTAGGCAACGGGATCGAGGTGACGCAGAACGTCGAGAACGAGCTCACCAATGGCCTGCGAAGAAATTTCGCGATCATCACGCTGGCTCGCGGTCAGCTCGACGTAATCAGCAATACCCTCGAGTTCCTTGGCACTGACCGCGCGCTTCTGACAGGCAACTGTCATGCTGCGCAGCAGTTTCTGGCGATCGAAAGGCTCACGGGCACCATTGCGTTTAACCACATAGACGGGCAACTCCTCGGAGCGCTCGAAGGTGGTGAAACGAAAGCCACAGTTTTGGCATTCACGCCGACGCCGAACGGTCAAGCCGTCCTTGCTTTCACGGCTCTCCAGAACCTTGGTGTCTTCACTTTTGCATTGCCTGCACTTCATGGCCTCTCCCGGCAAGTCCGAGTGAATCTGCTAGATTTTTGGGACGGCATAGCCTTCTCGAGCAAAAACACCATCATAGAGAGGGTATTTCTGACAAAGCCGCGTCACCAGAGTCTGTGCATGACCCATTCGGTCTTCATTGTGGTGCAAAGCACAAACAATGGCCTCTGCCAATTCCTTCATGTCCGAAGGCTTTAGCCCCCGGGTCGTAATAGCTGGGGTACCGATACGGATTCCACTGGTCACCATGGGCTTGCGGGTTTCGCCAGGCACAGTGTTTTTGTTTACAGTCAGGCCTATCCGACCCAGCCGCTCTTCTGCATCTTTACCACTTAAGGGCGACTCACGCAGGTCAATGAGCATCAGGTGGTTGTCGGTTCCGCCAGAAACCAACTTCACCCCGCTCTCAACGAGAGTAGCGGCCAGCGCCTTAGCGTTGGCAACGACCAACTCAGCATATTTCTTAAAGTCGGGCGACAGCGCCTCACCAAAAGCAACCGCCTTGGCACCGATGACGTGCATTAGAGGACCGCCTTGGGTTCCTGGAAACAATGCCTTGTCGACCGCTTTAGCATGGTCGTTGCGGCACAGAATGATTCCACCGCGTGGACCTCGAAGCGTTTTGTGAGTTGTGGTGGTTACAAAATCAGCGAATGGTACGGGGCTCGGATGCACGCCTGCAGCAACGAGACCGGCAATATGAGCCATATCTACAAGGAGAAGCGCACCAACCGCATCGGCGACTTTGCGGAAGGCTGCAAAATCAATGATGCGGGGATAGGCACTGGCACCCGCGATGATGAGTTTAGGACGAGTTGCATGCGCAACACGACGAACTTCATCGTAGTCGAGCAGACCATCGGACTCGCGCACTCCATAAAATTCAGGCTTATAGACCATACCTGACATGTTCACGGGCGAACCATGGGTGAGGTGCCCTCCGTGCGAAAGATTCATCCCGAGGATGGTGTCGCCCGGCTTCAAGCAAGACAGAAATACGGCTTGGTTGGCCTGAGCACCGCTGTGAGGCTGCACGTTGACGTGTTCAGCGCCATAAAGCTTTTTTGCACGTTCGATAGCCAGTAATTCGACTTCATCCACATGCTCACATCCGCCGTAATAACGACGACCAGGATACCCTTCAGCGTACTTATTAGAGAGCACACTACTCAGAGCCGCCAGAACTGCCGGACTAGCCACATTTTCGGAAGCAATAAGCTCAAGCCCATCGCTCAGACGGTGCGCTTCAGATTGAAGAATTTTGGCCACAGCAGGGTCAGACTCAGACAGAACGGCGCGGCTCGCAGAAAGAATTTGATTCACGGCAGACCCCTCTGATTAACGATGATTTTCGTGCGTTCCTGCGAGCGAGGCAAGCCTCTTCTCGATGTTAGCGAGCTTGTTCAGACGTGAACGATGTCGTCCTTCCTCGAACTCGGTCGTCAACCAAATTTTAACGAAGTCGACCGCGCGCTGGTGGTTGATAGTGCGCGCACCAAGGCAAAGTACGTTGGCATCGTTGTGTGCCCGACTCATGCGTGCCGTAAATTCATCGAAAACTTGAGCAGCACGCACGCCTGGAAACTTGTTCACGGAAATGCACATGCCAATTCCTGTGCCGCAGATCAGAATGCCGCGGTCAGCTCGACCACTTGCAACTTCGGATCCGACGATGTCAGCATAATCGGGGTAATCAACAGAACCAACGGAGTCGGCTGCAACTCCGTAATCGAGAATTTCGTGGTTCGTCAGATTGAGAAAATCAATGATGTAACTTTTGAGTTCTTTGCCTGCGTGATCTGATGCAACGGCTATTTTCATTTCGTTTAGTCATCCCTGAACTTGATCTGCTTGTAAAAGTAAAAAGGCACCCGAAGGTGCCGTTTCCGAGGAGAGCAATCAGAGCTTGCTGCCGATAAACTTGACGGCGTCACCAACGGTCTTGAGGCGCTCGGATTCCTCATCCGAAATACTGGTTCCGAACTCCTCTTCGATTTCCATCAGGAGTTCTACGATGTCCAAAGAGTCAGCGCCGAGGTCTTCCTGGAAGCGTGAAGCTGCCGAGACGTTCTTTTCTTCGATGTTGAGCTTTTCTGCTACAATCTTGATGACCTTCGCCTCAACGGTCTTGCTGTCCATGAAGAGATCTCCTTTGCGTTTAGATTTTGGACTGGGTGTCAATACCAAAGGAGCGTCTCAAAATCAACGCACCCTAGTGATCTGAATTATTTCGTTTATAATCGTGTCGACGAGGGGTTGTGCAGACAGGAGGAGCTCATGCGCGTTGTACTGGCGCTCGACAAGTTCAAAGGAACCCTGACTTCACAACAGGCGAATGAATGCCTTGCAGAGGGTATCCGCCAACGTAATCCAAAAATCGAAGTCGCGCTGCGACCGATGGCTGATGGTGGCGATGGAACGTCAGCAATTTTGGCAAGTTATCTTGGCCTCGAGCCCATGCGCATCGAGGTTCCAGACCTCTTCGGCAAACCCACTGAGGCTCATATTTACTGGAACAACAGCCGCCGCGTAGCAGTCATTGAAACCGCCGAAGTCCTTGGTGCGAGTCGAACAATTGCCTATAAAAGCGACTCACTGAAGGCAACAACAGTTGGTCTTGGTCTTCTGATCAAAAAAGCCTTTGACCTCCGTCCCCAGGAAATCTGGATTGCTGTCGGGGGAACCATGACAGCCGATGCGGGTTGGGGTTTAGCGCAGGTTTTCGGCTTAAAGGCGCAGGATTCCAGCGGCGCAGACCTCTCGCCCAGCCTCGCGCACGCCCAACGCATCAGCGTCCTGACCCGTGCAGCACTGCCCGAGTTCATGTTGAAAACCAAAATTGTTGCCCTGTGCGACGTGAAGGCACCCGCCCTGGGCGAGCCCATCTCGCTTGCCGATTTTCTGCCGCAGAAGGGATTCGCGGCCGATCAAATCCCGGTTGTACAAAGCGCACTCAAAGAGTTTTGGACGCATCTGCATAAAAGTAACCCTTTCGTTCCCAGCCTCGAAAGCCCGTTCACGGGAGCCGGCGGTGGGCTCTGCCTCGGACTCGGTGCAATCTTCCCGAATTTTTCAATGGAACTTGGAGCGTCGCGGATCGCTCGTGTTTCAGCGTTGGCGCAGAGCTTTCATGGCGCTGACCTTGCCGTGTGCGGTGAAGGCTGTCTCGACAAGCAAACCTTGGCTGGAAAGGCTCCTTCTATCGTGGCTCAAATCGCACGTGAGCACGGAGTGCGATTGGCTGGCGTCTTTGGGCGCATTTCCGGCGACCAAAATCAGCTGCTCAAAGAGCTCGGCATCAACGACTCTTTTGTCATCACGGGAACACAGCTCATGCATTCAGGAGCCGAACTCACGCGCCTGAGCAAAACACGCTTCCATGAAATCGGAGTAGAGATTGCTCACATCGTTGAAGCGATAGCAAAGAAACACAGTCGGCATTGAGCTTCTATACAAAAACCCGCTCCATTGGGGTAGGCTTCATTGCGCTTTCGAACGAGCTGCAAACAAGTAGCGGCTCCTCTGCGTGTAGTCTTTCACTGCAAACCAAGTATCGCGCGGAAACTCCCACACCGGCCGCTGACAAGCCAACAGCTGAAGAGGCTGCGTGAATGGCAGCGTGAGCGTGTTAGCGAGCTCACGCGCAAGGATTTCAGGGTGTGCGAGCCCAAGCTCGAAACCCAACAACTCCGCCTTTTCCATCAAACCGCTTGCCGAGAGTGCCTGAAAAAGAGCAGCAGGCATCATCCAACCTTGTTCGCCTCCCACCAGCGCGAGCTTGGGTTCGAAGCTGCGCACTGAAACGTCGCAGGCCATCCATTCTGCTTCAGAAACATAAGGCGGGTTACTGACGATGATATTGAAAGGTCCCTTGCTGCAGAGCTGAGCTTGTACCTGCGGCGCAAGTGCATCTGCCAACACCAACTCAACATTCTTCACACTATGGCGCTCGCAATTGATGCGTGCAATTTCGAGGGCATCGGCGGAAACATCAACAGCAACGACTTGGGCATCGGGATAAGCCTTGGCAAGTGCAATTGCAAGACATCCAGAGCCGGTGCACAAATCCAGAATTTTTTGCGGCTGCCAATTTTCATGACGACACACGGCAAGTGTCAAATCGAGCAAAGTTTCCGTTTCAGGACGCGGCACCAAAACACGATTATCTACAAAGAGATCGAGATCGTGCCAGTCTTTCTGATTCAACAGATACGCAACAGGTTCGCCCGAAAGCCGACGCCGCACCAGCTCACGCAGCTGTGAGCGTTCTGCTTCAATCAAAGGACGATCAAGCTGGGTATAAATTTGAACTTTGCTGAGCGAAAGCACAAAGCCTATGAGAAGCTGTGCATCAAGAAGAGGCGTAGGAAGCTCGAGCGCAGAGAACCTTTGCGCCGTCCAATTCAGAACGTCGCGCACGGTCCAGATTTCGGTGGTTTGTGACATGCCTACCCCAGCTCACGCTCGGCCTGTTCCTTGAGCAACTGCTCTTGGTCGAAGGCGGCCAGCCGCGTGAGCATATCACCGATATCGCCTTCCATAAAATCTTGAATCGCGTGAGTTGTGTGATTGATGCGGTGATCGGTGACACGGCTCTGAGGAAAATTGTACGTACGGATTCTCTCAGAGCGATCTCCGCGTCCGACCTGCAATTTACGCTCGGCAGCAAAAGCCTTCTCCTGCTCGCTCTGAGCCAGCTCTAAAAGTTTTGCCTGTAGGATTTTCATCGCCTTTGCCCGGTTTTTGATCTGGGAGCGCTCGTCCTGGCAGGCAACCACAAGACCACTGGGCAAGTGCGTGATGCGCACAGCCGAATCGGTTCGGTTCACATGTTGCCCACCCGCGCCGCTCGCGCGATACGTATCAATCCGCAGTTCCGTTTCATTGATGTTCACTTCAACGTCTTCAGCTTCGGGCAGAACAGCCACAGTCACGGTCGATGTGTGCACACGCCCCTGACTTTCAGTTGCAGGGACGCGCTGCACGCGATGCACCCCACTCTCGTACTTCAAAGTGCGGTACACGTTGTCGCCAGAGACAAGCGCGATAACCTCTTTAACGCCTCCAAGTTCATTCTCACTCATGGACATGAGTTCAACGCGAAAACCTGCGCGTTCGCAGAATCTCGAATACATCCGAAACAGCTGGCCAGCGAATAACCCTGCTTCATCGCCACCTGCACCAGCACGAATTTCAAGAAACACATTGCGCGTGTCGTTGGCATCTTTAGGCAGCAAGAGAATGCGCAAACCGTGCTCGGATTGAGAGAGTTGCGTCCGCAAGCTCGAGAGCTCTTCGGCTGCAAGTTCAACAAAATCCGGACTCGCTTCAGAAACGAGTTCTTCCGTGTCTGCAATTTGCTTTATGATGGACTTGTGCTCACGAAAGGCAGCAATCGTCTCGCTTAATTCGGAATGTTCTTTGCTCAGACGACGAAATTCGGACGCGTTCCCGGAAACCGAGGGCTGCTGAAGCAGATTCTCGATTTCCAGGAATCGCCGTTCAAGGCGCGAAAGTTGGTCAACAAGAGCCATGAAAACACCCTCTCGAGCTACTAAGAAGCTGCGAGAGCTCTGACTTTTTCAGTAAGTGACTAACAGGAGACTGTGATTACTTCGCAGGGGTGCCTGTTTTGGCATACTTGCGGTTGAAGCGCTCGATACGTCCAGCGGTGTCAACAACCTTGTGCTTACCCGTGAAGAATGGGTGGCAGTTGGAGCAGATATCCACTTTCAGGCTGCTCTTAGTACTGCGGGTCTGGAAGACGTTTCCACATGCACAAGAAACTTCGCATGGGCCGTACTTGGGGTGAATTCCTTCTTTCATTATACAAAACCTCTTTCTACAGTGCTGGTGGCGTGTACACCAGCTGCTTTGGTCGATGACAAGCGCGCCCGTCGCGCCACGGGGGCGCAGCGGCAGCCTGAGCCGAGCCCACGTAGCATAGAGGATATGGGGGGTCAACAAACATCCCAACCTGGCCACAATGATTTAAGTGGCTATTTTACAATTGGCTGCTTTTCCTGTATCGCATCGGTATGTTTCAAGCTATCCCGCTCCAACTTCCTTCGCTGCAGGGGGCAACATATGACGCTAGTTTATTTTTTCGGACAAGGCAAAGCTGACGGCAACGCTCAAATGAAATCCGAGTTGGGCGGAAAGGGTGCAAACCTTGCGGAAATGACCTCTCTCGGCCTTCCTGTGCCTGCAGGCTTCACGATATCGACTCGTGTCTGCATGGACTTCCTCAGCGGAGGCGAAAAGTTTCCTGCATCGCTCGAGAACGAGGTCAACGCAGCCCTGCGCAACATGGAAGCCGCCATGGATGCTCAGTTTGGAAGTCAGGAGTCACCTCTGCTTGTCAGCGTCCGCTCTGGGGCTCGCGTCTCCATGCCTGGGATGATGGACACAATTCTGAACCTCGGTCTGAACGACGCGGTGGTTGAAGCACTCGCGCGCAAATCCAATAATCCTCGCTTTGCCTACGACAGTTATCGGCGCTTCATTCAAATGTTCGCAAATGTCGTAAAAGGGCTCGATGCACACATCCTTGAAGACGCTCTCGAGAATCTGAAACAGCACCGGGGAATTGTGGATGACACCGAGCTCAATTCCCAAGACCTGAAACACCTGGTTGAGGACTTCAAAGCCATCTATCTACGTGAACTTGGCGAAGCCTTTCCGCAAGATCCCAAAACCCAACTGTGGGCAGCCATCTCTGCCGTGTTCCGCAGCTGGAACTGCAACCGCGCAAAGAAATACAGAGAGATTCATAACATTCCAGAAAACTGGGGCACCGCTGTAAACGTCTGCGCAATGGTTTTCGGAAACATGGGCAACACAAGTGCGACCGGAGTTTGTTTTACGCGCGATCCATCGACCGGTGAAAATATTTTTTACGGTGAATACCTTGTGAATGCCCAGGGAGAAGATGTGGTGGCGGGTATCAGAACCCCCAAGCCACTCGCACTTTTGCAGAAGGAAATGCCTGGTGTCTATGAACAACTCAACGGCGTGCGACTGACTCTCGAGCGCCACTACCGCGATGTACAGGATATCGAATTTACCGTTCAAGAAGGAAAACTCTGGCTGCTCCAAACGCGCAATGCGAAGCGCACGACCCAGGCAGCACTTAAAACTGCAGTCGACATGGTGAGCGAAGGACTTCTCAGCAAAAAAGAAGCGATTGTTCGAGTCAAACCGAATGAACTTGAAAAACTACTACACCCGACTCTCGACCCGCGCGCACACCGGCAGGTGATTGCCAAGGGCTTGCCTGCATCGCCAGGCGCTTGCTCTGGCCGCGTCGTTTTCGACTCAAAGGACGCCGAATCATGGGCAGCACGCGGTGAATCCATAGTCCTTGTCCGCGACGAAACATCACCCGAAGATATTGGGGGAATGCACGTATCAAAGGGCTTCCTAACTGCGCGCGGTGGTATGACGTCACACGCGGCCGTTGTGGCTCGCCAGATGGGTAAAAGCTGTATTGCGGGCTGCGGTGCTCTGCATATCCACATTAAGGATAAATACTTCAAAGTCGGTCGTATTGAGGTTTTCGAAGGCGACTGGATTACACTGGATGGTGCATCGGGCGAAGTTATGCTGGGTAAAGTCAGCACCCGTGAAGCTGAGCTGAGCCCCGAATTCTCGACGTTCTTGGGTTGGGCAAAAGACCTGGGTGTGATGAATGTGCGCGCCAATGCCGACACACCTCGCGATGCGCGTGCAGCACGCGAGTTCGGTGCTGAGGGTATCGGTCTGTGCCGCACCGAGCACATGTTCTTCGACGAAGCGCGCCTTCCGGCTGTGCGGGAAATGATTCTTGCTCAGAATAAGCAAGAGCGGGCTCGTGCACTCGCTAAGCTTTTGCCCTTTCAACGCCAGGACTTTGTGGACATTCTCAAAGCCATGGAAGGTTACCCAGTGACGGTGCGTTTGCTTGACCCGCCGCTACACGAGTTCCTTCCGCAAACCGAACGCGATATGCACAATCTATCAACACAGATTGGCATTCCGGTGGATGAAATTAGAATGCGGGTTGCGCAGCTGCATGAAGCAAATCCAATGCTTGGCCACCGTGGCTGCCGCCTCGGCATAAGCCATCCGGAAATCTACGAAATGCAAGTCGCTGCAATCGCAGAAGCGACCGCACAACTGCATGCGGAAGGGGTGAATGCAAAACCCGAAGTGATGATTCCTTTGGTAGGTCATGCACAAGAGCTCAAATGGCTTCGCAACAGACTTGAGGGTCTTGCAGCTGAAACCTACAAAACCGCGATATCTGCACTCAGTGCCACATCAACATCTGACGCCATTCCTTTTGGTACGATGATTGAGGTTCCACGCGCTGCGCTCACTGCAAATCAAATCGCAGAACACGCTGACTTCTTTAGCTTTGGAACCAATGATTTAACCCAGACGACCTTTGGCTTTTCACGCGACGACAGTGCTCCCTTTTTGAAGGTCTATGCGCGTGAAAACATCCTGACCGATGACCCGTTTGCAGTTGTCGACCAAGAGGGCGTCGGGCAGCTGATCCAATGGGCAGCAGAGAAGGGACGCGCGAGCAAACCGCAATTGAAGGTTGGTGTGTGCGGAGAGCACGGGGGCGACCCTCGCTCGATTGAGTTCTTCAATCAAGTCGGAGTGAACTACGTGAGCTGCTCGCCCTACCGCGTTCCGGTAGCTATCTTGAGCAGCGCTCAAGCTGCATTGAATTAAGGACTTTCAGTCAGCCCGAGATAAAGCCAAAACCATGAAGAAGTCACATCCCGCGCTCGCATTTGAAAAAGCCAAGCTCAGTATGGTGCGGGTTGCGGGGCGTGATTTTAACGTTTGGATGGCACCGGACATCGACTCACTCCTTGAAGATTTTATTTCCGCAGGTGAGCAAGACGAACAGCTCAACCAACAGCGCTGTCCGTTTGGGGCGGTGTTGTGGCCGAGTGCACGGGGACTTTGGGAATGGCTCAGTGCCGACCCGTCACACTTTGCAAAAATTGGATCCGATAAAAATGATCAACACTTGCTTGTGTTGGAATTGGGTTCAGGGGTTGGATTCCTCGCCGCCCTGTTGGCGGCAAACACCCGCTGGTCGGTGACCGCCTCCGATTACGAGCCTGCCTATGCAGAATTTCTCAGAGGCAATTGCAGGCAACTTGGAGTCGAAGCAGCTCTTCCCTTCGAGACCCTCGACTGGTGTGAGGCGGCTCCCGTACACCTGCGCCACAGCTTCGACCTCATCATTGCCTGCGATGTTTTCTACGATGATTCGCACCTCGACAGTGTGCCACGGATTGCAGCTGAACTGCTCAAGCCCGAGGGAGCTCTTTTGGTTGCCGACCCAGAGCGCTTTCGCTTTCAAACGGCTCTCGAAAAATTGAAGAAACATTTTGCTACGATGACAATATACGAAACGAGCGTAGAGAACTCACGCGAAGAATCTCTCCGAACAGGTGTCGCTAACCTCACCCAGATACTGACCCGAATTCAGCTCGTGCACTGCCAAAAACCGCGCATTTGAAGCCCATTAAACCAGCCATGCTGCTAAACTCACGCCATGCCTGCTCATGATGTGAGGTGAAAAGTGCTGCACGAGAAACTCAAATCCAAACTCAAACTCCGACTCGCTGCCTGGCATGTGGGAGTTCTCGTGGCTCTCGCTTTCTTCACACTGAACGCACGACGCGTGCAGTTCGAGAATCTTGGAGATGAGGACTCAGGTCAGAGCTTTCTTAAAAACACAGACAGAATGTTTTTCGACAGCCGTATCCTGAGACGCGACACGCGTCCCATGAGCGGCAAGGTTGGGATTCTTGCGATCGACGACAAATCCATTGCCATGTTTGGACGCTGGCCTTTTCCGCGAGACTCCTACGCGAAAGCCTTCGATAATCTCAAAGCCGCAGGCGTAAAATGGATTGGTCTCGATGTGCTCTTCAGTGAGCCAGAGCGCCCCCTGCTTGAGGATTCTATCCCTGCGCTCATTAATTTACTTAAGCAAAACTCAACCCCCGCAGGAATGCTGGATCCAACCAAATTCGCAGCCTCTGCATACGACTTACTCAAAGTCAGCAGAGGCGACGTGATTTTAGGAGAGACCTTTCGCAGATTCGGAAATGTGGTTCAGGCCGTTCAGTTTTTCAAACCCATTGAGGATGAAGAAATTGAGCGAGATTTGGACGGAGAGCGCAAAATCCTCGCGCAATCATTGGTTCCGATTGTTGAGACCACAGCCGCTGCATCCGGGGCATTCGATCAACAACTCGTGACTCCACCCTTTTTCCTTGCAAACACATCAGACATCGCAGGCACACGCCCCATTGTTGGTTTCATCAACAACACACCCTCAAGTGATGGCCTAACTCGAACCGTCGAGCTGGTCAGGCCGGTCAATTTTAAAACCGAGAATAGGGATTTGGCCGCACCTGCATATCTACCCAGCCTGAGTCTGCAATTAGCAGCAAAGTATCTCAACCGAAAAATCAGAATGAAAAATGACAAGGGACAAATCAGATTGGATCTCGTAGCAGCAAATGGAGAGGCACTTAACATTCCACTTCCGCCCTTTTCAAATCACATATTTCTCAATCACTATGGGACTCATCAAGATGCCAGAAAACGCTTGACCCCCATCCAAATTTCGCTCGCTGATGCGACTGAAAACATTCTTCCCAAAGAGCTTCCGGATATTCTCATCCTGGGAACAACCACGGTGGGAATTTCTGACGTCCGCCCATCTCCGCTAAATCCTACTGCAAATGGCGTTGAGCACCACGTGACAGTTGTCGAGAACATTTTACGGGAAGACTTTCTCGTGAGAAACCCAAAAAATGTTATTTTCGAGCTGTTCGCCAGCCTCATAGCAGCAATCACCCTTGTGGCATTGCTGAGCAAATTAGATGCTCTTTTGTGCTTAATTCTGCTGATTTTTTCTGTCGCAACCTTTGAAATTATTGACCACAAATTCTTCTTTAGCCAAGGAAAAATAATTCATCTTGGATTTTTCCATCTACAAAATTTCACGATCTTTTCTTCGATGATTCTTTATCGTTTTTTTGTTGAAGAACGCGAGAAGCGCAAAGTGAAAGGAGCCTTCCAACAGTATCTCAACCCCTCGGTCATCAATGAACTCCTCTCCTCTCCTGATGCCTTGAAACTGGGCGGAGAGAAGCGCGAACTGACGGTATTCTTTTCTGACGTGCGCGGATTCACGAGCATTAGCGAAAGGCTCTCGCCCGAAGTGCTCGCAAATCTCCTGAACGAATATTTCACCCCCATGACCGACATTGTTCTCGAATCAGGTGGGCTTCTCGACAAATATATCGGCGATGCTCTTATGGCTGTGTGGGGAGCACCATTGCACACACCAAATCATGCCGACCGCGCGTTGCACTCCTCGCTACGCATGCTCGATGCGCTCGACAAACTCCGTGAGAGTTGGAAAGAAACGAATTTGCCAGCCATGGATATTGGCTGTGGCATCAACACAGGGTCTATGGTGGTGGGCAACATGGGCTCCACTCAGCGCTTCAACTACACTGTGCTCGGCGATGCCGTAAATCTGGGCTCACGACTCGAAGGTATTACCAAGGAATATGGAGTCAGAATCATTTGTTCCGATTCAACCCGAAGGCAACTCAAGCGCCCCGAAGACTTCATTTTGAGGGAACTGGACTCAATCAAAGTCAAAGGCAAGAACGAACCGATCATTATTTACGAAGTGATGCGCGTTCTCCCAGAGAGAAAAGACCTTGTTCTCAAGACCAAAGATCTTTTCGAGCAAGGTCTCAGCAAATACCGCATGCGTGACTTTGAGGGTGCGATGCAAATGATGCTTCAAATTTTACAATTCACAGCTCAGGATGGGCCAGCGTCGGTCTTTCTTGAGCGCTGTGAATATTACTTGGAACATCCACCCGCAGAGGACTGGGATGGAGTCTGGGTCATGAAAACCAAGTGATAGGCTCAACGCGACTCGTCGCCACTATCGCCACCGAGTTTAGTGCGGAGTTGTTGCAGAAATTCAGCATCGTAATCGGCCGCAATCACCGAGTCATCGATGCTTTCACCCGACGCCAGAAACTGCACAGCCAACTGGAGAAACCTGCGATCCTCTCCATTTTTGAGTGCCAAAGCGGTTTGCCGGAAGTTCTCCCAGGTCAACGTCAAGCTCCGACCTGCATCAAGGATTAACGTCGAGCAAGTAGGCTGAGCATGACACTCGAGGAGCGTGGCGCGACGCCCCATCTCGCCAACTGCATAGTCGAACTTGGAGAGACGTTTTAGATTGTGCTTTAGCGCAAAATCCTCAACACCCATCTGTTGCGGAAGTTCGAGTTCAAGCGTCTCACCCCAACGTGCAAAAACAATCTGCGGCGGTTGTCCTTCATCTGCTGCGGGCAATCGAGCAAAGAGTACAATGCGTGTTTTCATGAATTTACCTTGAGCAGTTCTGCTGCAAATGTTGGAACAGCCGGAGCAACACCTTCAAATGCATTTGCACCGAGCCAGTTATTGTCGGCAAATTTGCTCATGTAGTTGCGGATACCATCGGGCAACAGAACCACCACTTTGGTGCCCTTCTTCAAGGTCGGAATGACTTTAGCTGCAGCCATGAGAGTTGCGCCGCAACTTCCACCGCAAAGGAAACCTTCCTCACGCATAGCGCGCCGTGCCCAAACGAAACTCTCGCGGTCATTGGTTTTTACCCACGTGTCGACCAAGCTGCGATCGAGCACATCGGGGATGAAGTCGTAGCCGATGCCTTCAACATGATAGGTGCCCACATGGGTTCCACCGGCCAAAATACTTCCCTCAGGGTCGGCACCCACAATCTGAACATCCGAGCGCAATGATTTGAGCTTGCGCGCCACACCACTGATGGTTCCACCCGTACCTGCGCTCATGACGACAACATCAGGAACACCGCCCATATCTTCCACCATCTCCAGAGCCGTTCCTTCCTCGTGGGCGAGAGGGTTCGAAGGGTTACTGTACTGGTCCAAGATGTGTGAGTTCGGGATCAGTGCGTTGAGCTTCTTGGCAATCGAAATGTGACTCTCCGGCGAATCGTAGGCTGCTTCAGTCGGCGTGCGAACAATTTCTGCTCCGAGCGCTTCCAACGCCACTTGCTTCTCGCGCGACATTTTCATCGGCATGGTGATAATCACCCGGTAGCCCAAAACCGCTCCGGCCAGAGCGATACCGATTCCCGTGTTGCCACTGGTGGGCTCAATAAGGGTGTCCCCCGGCCGAATGCGACCTGACGCCTGTGCATCGATAATCATTTTATAGCCGATGCGGTCTTTGACGCTCCCGCCCGGATTAAGAAACTCGCATTTTGCCCACACTTCGACGGGGCTGTCGCGGAACAAACGGTTCACACGAACGAGAGGGGTCTTGCCGATGGCCTGCAGAATGTTGTCTAACTTCATGGTACGTGTCTGCTCCGAATGGACATGGTCGATGCCTTTGTCTTTCGAGCCGGTCATATCCGATTTAGTGCAGCGGGAAAAGTCGCCAGGGGGAACTTCGTGGCCAGTAAAAAATCTCATGATTCCGCTAGAAAATCCTCTCTGAGGCCCGCCCAAGCGCTCCGCTTCCGCATCGATCCGACGGGTGAGCTCAGAGCCGCAGTCTCCGCCTCTTCCGGCGAGTTCAACCTGACCCCCGAAATCATCGAACTTCTTTGCTTGCTTCAAAAGGGTTCACAACCCTCTGAGCTTGAAGGCCGCTTGCGCACAAGGTTTCGAAAAATCACCGAGGATTTACCTGATTCCAGAGAGATCTCCGCACTGCTGCAGGATCTCGAGGATGCTCAATGCTTGGTCAGAGCTGGCGTGCAGGAAGCAGCACACGGGCTTCAAGATGGCTTTGGTGATGCCTGGATTCAGTGGGCAATGCTCGCCGACGCCCCACGTTGCCAGGCCTATCAGAAAGCCATCCAAGATGCCGTGGGTGCAAACTCACACGTTCTCGACGTGGGTGCAGGCAGTGGACTGCTCTCTCTCTACGCACTTGAATCTGGTGCCGGGAAAGTTGATGCCATCGAAGAAACCGCAGTAGCAAAATCACTCAAGCAACTCCGTGAGAATCTGAGTGAGGGATTGCGCAAGCGACTTCAGATTCACAACTGCAATTCCTTCGACGCGCGTATACCCTCGACTGTGACCCATGTCGTGAGCGAACTCTTTGGCAATGATCCGCTCCAGGAAGGAGTTGTCCCGACGTTGCGCAACATCTTCGCACGCATCGACAACAAGCAAGCTGTCGGCATTCCTGAAAGCTGTTCCATCTTTGTTCAACTCGTCGATGTTGTTGATGGACCTCTTCACTCACGGCTGAGTCGCTATGCAGGAAAAATGGCTGCAACAGAGAAACAATGGAGCGGTGCTGTCGAAAAAATAAGAAACACCCTCGACTTTCACGACGTCTCCTTTGCACACATGATTCGTCCGGGTGATGTAAAGAAATGCGCAGCTGCGAAAAAAGCTTTTTCAATTCCGCTCGCACCGCCACCCTCGGATTCCACAAGCCGCCCAGCAGCTTCATTTAAGATTGATATTGAACAAAAAATCGAAGCGCCAGCGCTCTTGATTGGCTTCAGAGCTCACCTTACCCATGCAATGAGCATCTCGAACATTCCCGGAGAGAAAGACGCCTGCGAGCACTGGAGTCCTCTGGTTGTTCCACTCAACCGCGCGTTAACCTCCAAGGAAATAATTCAAATCAAGGTTTCTGTCGGCGAACATTGGGAACGCGTCACTGCCATCGCCAGCGATGCGCAAGGCAAACATTTGGGCGCACGTGAATGAAGAACTCTAAAGCTTCAACAGCCGTGAACATTGAACGGCGCATTCGCAAACATATTCACGCTCGGCCGCAAACCTTCGAAATTGAAGCTCCCCCAGGTTTTTTGGAGCTCTGTGAACGTTTCGCAAGGAGGATAGTCTCAGAACATCCCGAGACCGAAAAGTCGCAATGCAAAGTCAAAGACAAGAATGGTCGGCTGCAGATCGAAAACGCACCCTTTGAGCTCTGCCACGACCTGCTGCTTTTTGGTCTGCCCTTTACAGATGTCAAGATCCTACTGCATCGCGGACGCTGCTCCAGTGAAGAAAAATTGCAAGCTATCCTCGATGGCATTGAGTGGCACCTGTGGATTCCCACTGAGGCGAATATCGTCTGGGATCTGCGTGTCGACTCGCTCCGCAGCCAGCTTTACAACGAAACTCGAATCAAAGAGCAAACGCTCCGCACTCTGAAACTCAAACACAAGAAGAACACAAGTGCTTCACCTCTCCACGTAGGGCTTGATTTGCACCTCGAACGTGAGTCTCTTGAGATTCTTCTCTCACTCGGAGGCCGCGACTACTGGCAACGGGGCGCAAAGAATGATCTCAAACACGCTGCACCGTTGCGCGAAGATCTCGCTGCCTGCCTCGTGCTCCGCCTCAGCGAACTCTACTCTGATTGGCAGAGCGAAATCCGCCCGCCTGCGTTGGTCTGGAACCCCTTCTGTGGCACGGGAACCCTGCTGCACGAGACTGCGCTTTTGCTCGGTCGCCTTGGACGAGTCGAAGGAAACAAAAGCAGCTGGTGCTATCCACTCCTACCTTTCTTCAAAAAGACGAGTTTTCACTACCGAGAGAAAAAAGCAAAAGCACTCCTCTCTGGCGAAAATCAGAATGCACAGAGTGTGTTTTTTCGAGGCGAGGAAAAATCTCAGGCACTGGTCGACACAACATTAACTTGGCTCAATGAACATGGAATACCCGAACATCTCCATCCTCGAGTTGAAATCGTTTGTCGAGACAGCACCTTAATTGATAAAGATGACGCACAACTAACCACTCACAATTGCATTTGGTTACTTGCCAACCCACCTTTTGGAATCAGGCTTTCCAACGCATCACAAGGTGGCACAGAAAAGCTCTATCGCGACTTTGCGCAGAGAATCTTGGAAGCGGGCAAAGTCATGATGCGTTCTGATAAATTTCTCAGCGGGGTCGTTTTGTGCGCGCATGAAGAGACCTGGCAGGTGCTCAAGAAATGTTTGAGCGGATGGCGACAACGCTGTGAACATTTCACACTGGGTGGCCTGGATATCCGAGCCTTCTATTTCTCAAACAGAATCGAAAAGAAATAAACTTCAGTTAGGCTGAGGTAGGTTCAAATTGGCTGGCAAGGCGTATAACTGCGATAGCGACATCCTCGATTTCCCTGTGCTGCCGTCGAGCTCCCAGGCAATGCTTAGAAGATTCTGCACTGTCTCGGAACGCCAACGTGCTTGTGTGCTTTTCTTAACAAGAGTGTCTGCCACAAGGTCGCGCTGCATAGCCATCAATCGTCCATACCAATAGGCATTCCTCAAAATAATCGCGACGTACGTCCGCGTTTCCTTAAATGGAATCAAATCCATAAACATCAGAGTGTTGGTTTTAGGAAAGCGCTGACGCCATTTGTCGAGATTTCTCATACCCGCATTGTATGCTGCAAGCACATGCTCAACGTTTCCGTCATAGCGTTTAAAGAGTGTCTCCATGTACTTCACACCCACTCTCACGTTCGCACTGGGGTCGAAAAGCTCTTGCTTGGCATTGGGCAACCACTTTGCTGCTGTTGAGGGAAGCAACTGCATGAGACCGCGTGCATCCGCACCCGAACGGGCAAATGGGTCAAATGCACTTTCTTGGCGAATCAAACTCAATACGATCACCGGATCAACGACGCCTGTTGAGTTGAGGATTTGATCGGTGTAGGCGCGTGGAAAAAATAAATTCAAAGTATCGAGCGTCACACCTTGGCTTTGAGTCTCTTTAAAATATCGAGTCAGAGTTCCGATCGCGATTTTGTAGGCCTGAGCTGTGTCATAACACTTGGACAGGAACAAGAGGCTTTCTGGATTCGGAGCATCCACGATTCTGGAGGTGTACCGAGCGAAAGCAGAGAGGTGAGTTGCCTCTTTGCGCGCAATGAGCAACTCAAAAAAGAATGCCGCGAGATTATACTCGCTCCAGGCAACGCCAACGCGCCGTGAAATAATCGCCTCTTTGCTTGAAACGGCATTGCTGAGAGGATCTTGACCTTGGCGATGCCCTGCAATCACGGAGTGAAGCGTCAGCGGGTAGCGCTTGCGCAGCAGATCCCAGTGTTCGTTCGCACCGCCACCACCTGAACGCAGGCTAGCATTTTCTTCTATAACACCGAGCCAGAACAGCGAACGAAATTCCTCTTCAGGATTCTCAGCATGAGCAGAGAGCAGCAAACTCTGGCGTGCCTTCACCGCATCACCATTCATTAACCGAAATAGGCCTGCGCGTAAGTGTGTGCGCTCGAACCCATCGTCATCAGGTTCGAGGCAAGTGAACGCAGCAGGATACACGCGCTCAACCGCGGCTAGGGCTGCAGGATCTGGAAAAAAGGCTTCGGCGCGCGCAATGAGTGCTGCGAATGTGCCTCGATATTGGCAGTCACTTCCTAGCTTTTGAACATGAGCAGCCTCAGCTGTCAGCTCCTGAGGTGTTTGTGGATCGATACGCCAAAAGGCATCGAGAAAACCAACACCGCGGAGTGACTGTCGCAATTCACTTTCTGTTCTGACACGACCACCGCCGCTCGGACGGGTTTGATCCGGTTTACGACGACCAGCTACAACCTGATTCAACCGCTCCATAGCCCAAGGCACACATGCCAATGCGGGAAGATTGAGTTGCATGCTCTTTACAACAGTGGAGAAATGTTGCTCGCAGCTCTGTGCGAATTCAATGCGCTGAGCCGCTGACATGGACTGAGTCACCCATGCCATAGCTTTTTCCACCATGACGTCGACCTGTGCAGACGGTTCGAGTCCAACTTCTCTCAACAGAACCGCTTCAGACAGGTTGCGATAGCGGTTCAAGGGCATGGTTACACTGTTCGACTCGGAAGACAGCGGCGCCAGAATTGGGGCGTTGTTACTGGGCAATAAGTTTTCTTCGCTCGGTTTCGGACTGTCCGCAGTCGCGCTGGAAACACTTTGTGCATCAGGAAAGTCAAATGCCAGCGGGAGAGCGCGGGCAGATTGATTCAGCAGCGCCCCGGCTCCGAGAACAAGGGTGCAAAGCCCTAGGTTCCGTGCTTTCGAGCGGACAGATTTTGGCACCGAACCACGCATGAAAACCTCGTCTTCTCTGACGTCTTATCGGCATCAAATGGCCTGGAATTAAGGGCATCGGTTAGGAGTATCCGTCGATTGACAGAGGACAGGCAAAAGCTCCCCGTCGGGAACCTGACAGGGAATCAGTAAGACGTTGGTAAAAATCAAATAGGGTCGCGTTTTACCGGACAAGTCATGCAGCGCGGGCCACCGCCCCCACGTGCCAGTTCAGTGCCGTCGAGGGTCACCACGAGAGGCCGTTGAGTGTCGAGTAGACTCGGGTTTTTCAGAACGTTCATTGCCGACTCGACCCGAAAACCAGCACCTTCGCAGGCACGAACCGTGTGTTCATGCATGTCGTAGCTGAGCACCTGTCCTGGTGCAAAAGCAAACATGTTCGCACCACTGTTCCACTGTTCGCGCTGCTGATGGAGGGGTTCGTCACCACCACAGAGGATAGGCTCAATGCGAATACCGAGTCCACGCAATCCGAGAAGAAGATCGTCCACTTCTGAGAAGCGTTTACGCCCTTCCTCGCGCACTTTAATACGCACAATGCGGGAACGCTCACGCCCAAGAATGTAAGGCGCGTAAACCACAGCTTGCTCGGTGTTGACGAGTGTGAAAATCATGTCGAGGTGAATTGTACTGCGTTCACGTGGCAGAATGACACAGAAGACATCGAATGGACGGTCGATGCCATCTTGAAGCCGAGCATTGTAGTAGGCATCAATCAAACGATCGACAGCCAAGGGTGTCGTGCGTTCACTGACTCCAATGAGAAGAACATCCTCACTCAATACCAGAACATCACCACCCTCTATAGTAAAGCGGCTTCTGTCTTCAGAGAGGCATGCATCCAGCAGAATGCCACGTCCACGCAGGCTTGGATGATATTCGTAAATGGTTCGCATGATCAGAGACTCAGTATCACGCACCGCACTTGCCATACCGCCAGTCACCAAACGCGGGCCGATGACCATGCTTGAATCTCGCATGAAGTACATATTAGGCAGTGGCACGAGAGAAAAGCTTCGGCTCGACAAGTACGCGTCGAGCGAATCACGCTTCAGGGGCAATCCTGAGACGAGGATTTCTGCCAAATCAGCCGCGGGAAAGTCCATCAACTCGGGCATCAGATGCGCACAGTTTTGTGCGTTTGTGATGCGCGCCAAAAGTTCATCACGTGCCTGAGCCATTTCCAGAACATCAGCGAGGCACTCACGTACCTCGAGCACATCCGCCACAAGCGAGAGCACACCTTTGAGCTGGCCGTGCGCCTCACGTACGCGGTGATAATGAATGATGTCGTTGTAGAGCAGTTCTGATGCTGTTTTTGGTGTCATCCGCTCGACTTCTGGACCGGGCGTGTGAACGAAAACCTTTCGCAGTCGTCCGATTTCCGAGGTGACGCCAATGCCAAAGTCTTGTTGCTCGTCAACAGCACCGACACGATCAGGTTGCGATTGCCCATCGACATACCGGAAGTTACTATGAATACGATACTCGTCCGAAATCCGAGGCTTTCTGGAAACGGAGGGCTTCCGAGCAGAAGAAAGTGTTGTATCGGACTCGGTGTTCAGCATGGCTGCTCCTTGGAACTCATTTTTTGATTGAGTTGTTGGGGCACAGGGTAGCATAAACGCGCGCTAAAAGGCCAGTCGAGAGCGCCCAATCAGAACAGACCATTGGAGAATAAGTCATGGGAAACAAAGCGAAAATTCTGGTTCTGGGATGTGGAAAAATAGGTAAGCTTGTTGTGTCGCTTCTGGCCCGCAGCGGTGATTATGCCGTGACT
Source organism: Betaproteobacteria bacterium (assembly GCA_016868315.1). Lineage (GTDB taxonomy): Bacteria > Bdellovibrionota_B > Oligoflexia > Silvanigrellales > Silvanigrellaceae > RFOM01. The sequence goes on along the minus strand of VGHE01000007.1, from coordinate 118,825 downwards.
GCAGCGGATATTCACCTTGAAACTGCCCAGGCCGCAATCCATGACGGCAACGGCAAGAAACTGCCTTACTGTGAGGCGATATCTATCGATTTGAACAACTCCTCTGCAATCGATAAAGCTATGAAGGGGCAAACCTACGTTTTGAGCTGTGCTCCCTATCACTGCAACGTGCGCATCGCGACCTCAGCAAAAGCCGCAGGAACCCACTACCTGGATCTCACTGAGGACGTAGCCACGACCAAGGCAGTCCGCGAGCTTGCCAAAGACAGCGCGCTGGCCTTTGTTCCTCAATGCGGACTCGCACCTGGTTTTATCACCGTGGTTGCCAATGGCATGGCGCAAAGTTTCGACTCGATTGATCACATTAAAATGCGGGTTGGTGCCCTACCGCAATACCCGCACAATGCGCTCAAGTACAACCTCACTTGGAGCACCGAAGGCCTCATCAACGAGTATGGCAACCCGTGCGAGGCAGTTGTGAATGGTAAACTCACTCTGCTTCAACCACTAGAGGGTCTCGAGCGCTTCAACCTCGATGGAGTCGAATATGAAGCCTTCAACACATCTGGCGGACTGGGAACACTCGCTGAAACCTTTGCCGGAAAAGCAAAATCACTCGACTACAAGAGTGTCCGCTATCCTGGTCATCGTGAAATCATCGCTTTGCTGATGAATGAATTGAAGATGAACGAAGACCGCAGCACCTTGAAGAAAATCTTTGAAAATGCACTGCCCACCACGAAACAAGACGTGGTGCTGATCATGGTGACTGTGCAAGGCTTGCGCCAAGGCGTGCTGAGTCAGGAGAGCTACGCTCATAAAATTTACCACCAAGACATTGGCGGCGAGCACTGGGGAGCAATTCAGGTGACGACGGCTGCCGGCATTTGCGCGGTACTCGATCTGCATCATGACAAAAAAATCAAAAGCAAAGGGTTTATCCGCCAGGAGGATATTCCCCTAGACATGTTCCTCTCCAACCGCTTCGGCCAGTATTACCGCTGAGGAAAATTCCGCAGGTAACTATTCCACTCCCCGGTCAGAGCAAGCGCTTCAACTGCCAGCCCCTGCAGAGCAAACTGAAGCTGAATCAGGGCGAAATCGGCTCTCAGTTTTGCCTCATCAGCAGTCCGCACGTCGAAGGCGCGCACCAGACCAGCCGAATACGCCTGCATCGCCTGCTGCTGCGCTGCGGCGGCGGCGCGCTGCCCAAACTCGGCAGCTGATTTAGCACGCTGAAAAGCCTCTTGCCGAGCTTTGAGTGTGTCGTAAGAACTGCGCAGCTGATTTTCAGTCTGCCGCACTTTTGCAAGCGCATCGAAGGCCACCTGCATGTTGCGACCGCGCATGGCAGAACGAGTTCCCCCATCGAGGAGATCCCAGCGCGCCTTCACCGCAGCAAACTTCTGTGGGTCGGGTGAAGTCTCGAAGCTCTTGTCCGAGTAGCCCAACTCAACGCTGATAGTCGGGTAAAACGACGCATCACTCAGCTCGCTGTTTTTAACTTGCACCTCATGAATGGCGCGAAGAGCCTCGAGTCCGGTGGAGCGGAAAGGTTTGTCAGCGTTGAACGGGAACTGTGGTACACCGATGCCAGACTCAGGGAACAGCTGTCCAACCTGCTGCATGAAATGCTGACGAATCCGCGTTTCTTCGGCTTTCGCCTGCTCCCATTGTCCAACTGCTGCAAGCGTACCTGCTTCAGCCTGGCTGAGCTCCAATCGCGTAGATAAGCCCGCTGCAAATCGCTGCCTCACAATCGTTTCACGCGCCTTCGAAATTTCAACAAAACCCTGATTGACCCGAGCTGTTTGAACGGCGAGTTCAGTCTGAAGAAGAAGTTGCGCAGCTCCCAATGTGCCGCTTTCCAGCTGTGACTCACGGATTTTGTCGGCCTGGTTGTGCAGTGCACTGCGCATCACCCAACCATAAACAACTTGAGCATTCAGCACAGGGATTTGCCAACCCACTGAGGTCACACGTTGCTCCTTGGGAACAACGACCGTGGTCTGTGAAATTGGTCCGTTTGGGCTAGGTAAAGTGAAGCTTTGCGAGACACCCGGATTGAACCACTCACGTCCATACTCGAGCCGTGCACCACCAAAAACGCTCTCAATAGCTGTCCTTGTGGCTTCCGAGGCTGCGCGCTCGGCACCCTCAATCTGCGCTGATTCAGGTCCATCAGCTTTCAACTTACTGATAAGAGAAATGACCTGTGCCATATTGGCTGCCTGCTGAGATAATCCGCTGCGCGCAGTATCAGAAGATTGCCCGGTCGTGTTTGCTGAGGCTGAGGTGGATGCGGGTGCTTTTGGTGCGACCGCTCCGCCACCAAGACAAAGTAACAGCGCAAGACCCACGCGGGTTGCAGCGGAAAGCTCGGATGCTGGCGAACCCGACAAACGGCGACGCCTGAAGTTGTCAATCAATCCAAACACTGCCGGCACAACAAAAAACGAAAGTACGGTACTGGAGATCACTCCACCAATAATGGCGATAGCCATAGGCGAGCGGAATTCCGAACCACCGCCGCGCATGACAGCTGTGGGAATCATACCAAAAATCATTGCAATAGAGGTCATGAGAATAGCACGGGAACGCTCGCGCACACTCTCTTGGACGGCCTGGAGCATCGACATGCTCTTTTCCTTCACGCCAATCGCATCAACGAGAAGAATTCCATTCTTCGCGGCAAGACCAATGAGAAACACCATACCAATCAGCGCTCCCAAAGCGAGCTGCTGGCCGACAAGATACAGCGCAACGAATCCACCAATCACCGCCAAAGGCAACGAGAGCAGAATCACAAATGGGCGCAACAAATTTTCAAACTGAGCAGCGAGAATAATGAAAATGAAGAAGAGGCTACCAATAATAGCCAGAGTGAAACTCCCGACCATTTCCTCGAAGACTTCTTTATCACCCTGAATTTCACCAGAGAATGGTTTTGGAATTTCATCGACGAGCTTCTGCACGCTCGCCAACACCACACCAAAAGTCTGCGTGCGGTCGAGCGTTCCCCAGATCACCATTTTTCGTGACCGCTTCTCGCGATCGATACCACGCGGGCGGGATGTCTCGCTGATTTCCGCAAACTGGCTCAGAGGCATAGGCCCACGCATACTGGGCACAAATACCTGGCTCCAGAGCGTACTGATGTTTCTATCTTTGTCGTCTAAGCGCAGATAAAACGGCGTGTTTTTGTCACCCACAGTCCCTGCCTCGAGACCTGTCAGTGCAAGCCGACCAGTGAGTTCCACAGCCTGAGATGCTGAACCTGCAAATCCAAGATCTTGAGGCTTGAAGCTCACATCCACACCTTTAGTGAATGCTGCGGTTTCCAAACGTGCGCTTGCGATTCCAGGCAATGCACGAATTTTCTCGAGCAGCTGCTCGGAAACTTCGCGTGTTTTTTGAAGATCTTCTCCATAAACATAAAGGCTTAATGGCGCTTCACCGCCAATACCCTCGATGGGCGGAGGATCCATTATTAGAACCCTGCCATCGACGTCCTTGAGACGCTCACGCGCCATACGCTGCATTTCAAGAAGACCGGTTTTGCGCTTTGTTTTGGCAACAAAAACAAGACGCATTTGAATCAGGCTATCATCCCCACGCTCGCCGACAGTGACGAAAACTTCCTCGAGCCCTTCAAAATCTTGGACTCTCTTGAGAGCCTCCTGAGCAACTCTCTCATTGTGCTCGCGCGTTGTTCCCGCCTGTGTGCGGATGTTTACAATGAATTGACCGCGATCTTCGAAGGCAAGAAAGTCAGCACCACGCGACAAGCTCAAGCCCACCGCTAGCACCAGAGCCAACAAAGACAGCAGCAATACGGATTTTGGCCGATTGAAGGATGCCACAGCCCAGCCCGCAATACGCCCCTCAACTCGTCCGAGCCAAGCACGCCAACGCACCCAAAAAGCTCCTTTGAAGGGTCGCGGATGACCAGCAAAGTAAGCCGAAAGCATTGGGTCGAGGGTGAATGCCACCCAAGTGGAGATGGCCACCGCAATACAAATGGTGACGCCAAACTGCTTGAAGAATTGGCCCACCATGCCATCCATGCCTGCCACAGGCAGGAACACGGCAATAACGGCCAAAGAGGTTGCAATCACAGCTGCTGCAACGCGATCTGTACCGCGGATAGCAGCCTCTTTGGGGGTGGCACCGTTCTCCATCTCGGAGAAGATTGCCTCACGCACCACAACAGCGTCATCGATGAGCAAACCAATAGCCAATGCCATCGCCAACAGACTCATCATGTTGACCGAGAACCCAAGCCAACTCATAAAAATAAAGGAGCCTGCGATACTCACCGGCAGAGCAGTGGCGGAAATGGCCGCGCTGCGCCAGTCAGTGAGGAAGAAGAGGATGACCAAAACTGCAAAAAAGCCACCCGCAAAAAGTGCAATCCAAACTTCCTGTGAGTTCTCCTGAATGAAAGCACTTTGGTCGAGAATACTAAATAGGCTGATTCCCGCAGGCAGAGAGACTTTCTTCAACGTCTTCTGCACAGCCTTAACGGATGAAACGGTGTTGGTATCGGCACGCTTGGTGACCACTAAACCCAGGCCGCGTTTACCATTGATAAATACACTGGAGGCCTCTTCATCACGCACGGTTTTGATGGTGCCCACTTCACCCAACATCACCGAGCGGCCATCACGCAATGTCACCCGCTGCTCTTCCCAATATTTCAAATCGGCAGGCAGGAGGCTTCGTGAGACGGAGAGAACTTGGTCGTTCTGAGTCACATCACCCCAGGGAATGATGGCCATTTTTGCTGAAAGCTGTTCGTAAATATCGAGGGGTGCAACACGCAAGTCAGACAGTCGTCGGGCATCGAGTGTCAACTGAATGCGTTCTTCACCCAAGCCAACCAATCGAGCCTCGTTGACACCGTCCGTGCGTCGCAGTTCAGCCAGAAGTCCGTCGTCGAGGAGCTTTTGAGTTTCCTCGGCTGGTTTATCGGTTTCGACTCCATAAATGAGAATGGGAGTTGCACCAACGTCGACGCGCGCCACGATCGGTTCTTTCGCCCCTTGCGGAAACTTACCCTTCACAATCGCGATTTTCTCACGCACAGCATCGGCTGCTTCCTGCTCATCGGCGGACATCTTGAATCCAAGAATCAGCTGTCCAAAACCAGGTCGAGCAACCCCAATCACTCGGCTGATCTTTTTGAGGCCAGCAACCTCCGCTTCAATGGGCTTAACGATCGCAGATTCTATCTGCTCAGGTGATGCGCCTGGATAAGGCACGGTCACAGAGATGAACGGTATCGAGACATCGGGATACAGCGACACGGGCATTTTGAACAAATAAAACATGCCCAAAAAGAAGAGCGCGACGCTGATGATTCCGGCAGTCACGGGACGGGCAACCGAAAAACGAGCCAGATTCATTGTTCATCCTCTCAAGTATACTTTAATTGCTTTTGACCGGTACAGCAGACGAACAGGTAGGGTTGATGACTTCCACACTTCCCAGCGATTGCCCCACCTGAACAACCATACCCAAAATGGTGGGAAGTCCCTGAACTCGACCTGCAACCTCGGCACGCAAGGTAGCATCTTCGATTTGTACCTTGACTCGCTCTGCTGCAGCTTCTGCTTGTCGTTTAAGAGCCCGCGCCTGACTGACACGAATTTTTGCTTCAGCGACCTGCTGTGCTGTGACGGCCTCGGTTCCTTGTAGCTTTTCAAGCCGGCTCAATGCATCGACAGCAAGCTCCTCATTTCCTTTGGCCGCATCAACAGCGGCCTGTGCTTCTTTGAAACCAGCACGGAGAAGGCGAGAGTCGAAATCAATGATCGCATCGCCTTTGCGCACCTGGTCACCATTCGAAACATGATAGCGCTGCACAATACCCGTGGAACGGGCTGTCAGTTCCTGACGTGTGATGCATGGCTGTTTAGCTTGCGCAATGGGATGCACAAACAGCGACAGCAATACCAAAACGAGCGATGCCAGATTTTGACGCATGAGCTGACCTTTCCGTCATACAAGCAGCAACTCCTTCGCAGGAAGCGGCGAGAGAGTTTCACTTCGACCAAAACGGGGTTAGCATAGGCGAGCTGCTTCAAGAAATCTTATTTTGGAGAAAACTCTGACGTTGAGCTGGCCAGGACAATTTAAAATTCTGTTTCTGTCCGTTGTCCTGACCGGTGTAGCCGAGGGACAAAGTGCACCGCGCCGTCAGCCGCGGCGTAATCCACCTGCTCAACCGCCGTCTTACAACTTGGGTGCTCCACCGAATTACCAAGGCCGCCCGCTGCAGTATCCCCCACAGTATCAGCCGCAATATCCGCCTCCCGGAACTGCCGCGCCTCGCTATGCTCCCCCGCCGCAGCCTGCACCACCCGTGGTCATGCCGCCGCCTGTCCGAAATCAAAATCCTTACGGCACACCAGCGGAACTGCCGCCGCATATGCGCAATCGCGATGATTTCTCGGGCGTGAGAAATTGGTATGGCTCGACTGGCGCAGGCTTTGGGTTTGAGACCATCTCAAAGAGCAATCCGGGAGCAGCCGAGTGCAGCAGCGGCTGCAAAAAGACAATTGATGAACCACGCTGGGCGCTCCAACTGCAGGGTGCAGCTGGCTGGGGACCGGTAAAGCGCAACAACGTTTCCTTCACCACACACTATCGCTACACCCAGAACCTACGCACAAATGAGGAACAATCGGCTCGCTTTGGCACATGGTTCAAGACCTTCAAGTCAAGCGACTTTATTTTCCCCACACGCGACATGCTGCGCTCGCACGAGCTGGTGACAGAAATCCGCTACTCCAAAACTCCTTGGCAATTCGGTGTGCATGCCATGCTCGATTTCGAACGTGTCGGCTCGAGCGCGGCATTCCTCGGAGAGCCCAATGAAGTGGCCGACAGTGTGCGCAACACCGAACAGGTGGTGCCCTGGGCGCAATGGCGTATTCCAGGCGTATATATCGCTACTGTGTATTCGCCGATGCGCACCGAAATCAACAAGGAAGATCCTCGTAACTCCTTCACCACCTGGTCGCTCAAAAACGCCGGCCGAGGAATTTTCTTTTCGCTGTTGCAGGACAACCTCTTTTACCTGCCAAAAATCTCTTCAACGGCGAGCGTGACACTCAACTGGACAAATAAAAAATCAGCATCAATTCAAAATGACTCTTCCAAGTTCGGTCTCAAGGGCAGCATGGACTTCCCCATTGCCATGAACATTCGCATGCAACCAACACTCAAGTACGATAGCGAAAACTTTATTCTTCAGCGGATTAAAATTGACGCCGGCAGCGATAACGCTGCGGAGCTTGTGAAGAGATCCGACTCCATTCTCGGAACGGGTCTATTAACCTATTTCGACCTCACCAAAAACTGGCGTTTTCAATTCCTGTTCTCATACGAATCGACACAGTCGTCACTCAGCGATTTCTCCTCATCGAAAATGATGTACATGGGAGGGCTAAATTACAGCTGGCCTATTTCGAGAGCTGTGTTGCGACGCCTTGACCGATTCAGTGATTCACTTACCGCCGAGGAAAACTGAAGCATGCACGTTTCCAAAGACGCTTTTGCTAGTGCATACAACGAAGCGATAAAAAAGAATCAACCACTCTTGCTTTCGCCCAAAGGAAAGATGATGTCGTTCCTCTGCACACCGGTGGCCATCACCGAAGAGGCTATCATCTTCAAAAACTCCATTCCGCTTGAAGTTCTGCCAGAGGTCATCACATCAACTGAATTCACGGTCACTTGCCGAGATTACCTAGTTATGAGCGCAGCTCTTTTTGCGCATGGAACCGAAATTCGCTTCCCAACGCACCACATCTCGCTTCTCCCCCAGTCACGGACGGAGGCTCGACAAATTTTTTCAAGCGAAGAAATTGCAGAAGTGGTCATCGCACACCCCTTCGACGCAGGAACAGTTTTGCGCAGACGCCTCTATGACCTCTCAAAAGGAGGATTGAGCTTCCGGTCACGCACGAAAAGCAAACTGATGCAGCCAGGTAGAATCTTTGAAAAGCTCGAGATCGTGCACCCCAGCGCACCGGCTGAAATCAAAAGCGGTCGAATCATTTACATCAAGCAGATCTTCGAGGAATCCGGCCGCAATTATCATCAGGTCGGCATCCAATTCATCAATACACCCTAAGGAGAACAGCAAAGATGCATATATCTTTGTCTGAGATCGATCCCAAAAATCGAATCTACTGCAACCGGTCACTTAACATGAGAAACATTAAGGCCGTTGGCTTCGACATGGACTACACCCTTGCGCTTTATAAGCCCGAGGAATTTGAAGTTCTGGCCTACCAGGAAACGCTTAAAAAGCTTGTGAGTGCTGGCTATCCGGAAACCGTACTCGGGTTCACTTTCGACATAACCCACATGATTCGTGGGTTGGCCATCGACAAGCACCGCGGCAATATCATTAAACTCGACAGACACCGCTATGTGAAGGTCGCCTATCACGGCTTTAAAGAACTAACACGCGAAGAGAGACGTTCTCTCTACGACGCATCGCTTGCGCAGTCTTACGAAGAACCAGACTATGCTCTGATCGATACCCTGTTTACCCTTGCAGACGCATACCTTTTTGCGCAGCTTATCGATCTCAGGAACAAGAATCCCGATAAAATCCGTAAAACACCGCTCGAAATATATCGTGATGTGCGACACTCAATCGACCTCTGTCACCGCGACGGCAGTATCAAACTCAAAGTCGCAAAGAACCCGGGTAAGTACATCAAACGAGATCCACTTCTCAAAGATACTCTCGAAAGGCTCCGTCAGTCCGGACGAAAAATATTTGTCGTTACCAACAGCCTGTGGGATTACACACATGTTGTGATGAATTATATTTTTGGCAACGACACTCAAAATCTAACTCTCGACTGGGTGCAGAATTTCGATGTCATTGTCACGGGTGCGGCCAAGCCCTCATTTTTCATGTCTCCAAACCCACTTTATGAAGTAGATCCGCAGTCTGGCTTGCTCAGAAACACCGACGGTGTGCTCTCACCCGATTCGAAAATCTACCAAGGCGGAAACTTTAAACAGCTTCATGAGCGTTTAGGTATCTCCTCAGGACCCGAGATTCTCTACGTCGGCGACCACATTTATGGAGATATTCTGCGCAGCAAGAAAGAGCTTGGCTGGCGAACCATGCTGGTCATCAATGAGCTTGAGGCAGAGCTCGAAGCACTGCTCAAGTTTAAAGATGAATTCAAGCGGTATGAAGAGCTGCTGCAGATTAAAGATGATCTCGACGATGAAATTCAAAAACTGCAACTTGAACTCGAAAAAACGTCCACAGAAGCTACAAAAGGCAACGCAAGTAAGTCGAGCACCGTGCAGTCACTTACGCAAAAGCGCGACTCCACACGTGAGGCACTGCGGCGGAGCATGCGCAAGTATCATCAGAACTTTCACGGGACGTGGGGGCAACTGATGAAAACAGGACACCAGAACTCACGCTTTGCCGCTCAGGTTGAGAACTACGCCTGCCTCTACACAAGCCAGCTAACTAACCTTCTCAATTACTCGCCCAACTTCAGTTTCCGAAGCGCACGCGACTTTATGCCGCACGACTTCGTGCACGATTGAATCAGACCGAGGTGCGCGCCTTATCGACCAGGCCTGTGGTGCTATGACCGGGCACAAGCGGGAGGATTTCCACCTTGCCGCCAGTTGCGAGAACCAGTTCTGCCCCCACAACCGTTTGAACCGAATAGTCACCCCCCTTAACCAGCACGTGTGGATTCAGAGCGCGAATCAACTCCACTGGCGTGTCCTGTTCAAAACCAATCACAAAATCGACAGCTGCAAGCCCAGCGAGAACGCGGGCGCGGCTCTCAAAAGTCTGCACAGGGCGCTCAGCGCCTTTCAGCCGACGAATTGAGGCGTCGGTATTCAGACCAACAATAAGGACATCACCTAAAGCCCGCGCTCGCTCGAGCAAATCCACATGCCCCATGTGAAGAAGATCAAAACAACCGTTGGTAAAGACAATACGGCGTTGATTGCGACGCAGCGTCTGACCCAACACAGGCAGATTTTCAGCTGTGAGAATCTTGGGCGAGTGTGAAGTGCGCGCCGTGGGATCTGAGGTAAGCGCCTGAAGAACTTCTGAGCTGTTCAAGACTGCTGTGCCCAGTTTTGCACAAACGAGCGCAGCTGCCACATTGGCAATCTCTGTAGCAGACTGCATCGATGCTCGCGACGCCGCAGCCATAGCCAAAAAAGCGACCATGGTATCACCCGCACCAGAGACATCTGCAACTTGCAGTGCCCGCGACGCGAAACGCTGTGAGCCAGTTTGCCCAGCCACCTTGAGAGCAACACCATGCTCAGAAAGGCTCAATACAACCGCATCAGCAGTTGACTGACGCGCTATTGTTTCACAGATGGCGTCGACCTCTTCATCGAAGTGATGAATCGACAGCGAAGCATCCCAGTGATGCAACACCGCACGGCCTTCCTTCAGATTTGGCTTGATGATTGTGGTGCCTTGGTAGCGGGAAAGATCACTCGACTTAGGGTCGGTGATGACAGGTACTTTGTGAGCACGCGCGGTGTCGATCAAACGGCGACACAGATGGTGGGTCAAAACACCTTTACCGTAATCGGATAGCACAAGCGCCTTTGCACCAGGCTCAGCAAGATAGCGCTCGAAATGAAGAACAATTTTTTGTTCTTCGCCCGAATTTAAGGGCGCCACTTTCTCGCGATCAACCCGAACGAGCTGCTGATATCCCGCAAGCACTCTTGTCTTGCGGATGGTTGGAATTGAATCGGATTCAAAGAGTGCATGTGATTCTATATTGTAGGAATGGCAAAGTTCACGGACTTGACCAGCGTCGGAATCGCGACCTACGCGCCCGCACAGCACTGCACGTGCACCTAGAGAAGCAACATTGGCTGCCACGTTGGCGGCGCCTCCCAGCACGTATCTGCGTTCACCTTCAAGAACGACCGGAACGGGAGCTTCCGGCGAAAGCCGTGACACAGAGCCGTGTATATAACAGTCCAACACCACATCACCGACCACAAACACGGAACTAGTCTGCATCTCGAGCACAAGCTGAGTGAGAGTCGATGGCTTCTGCATGTCAGATCCCTTTGCTCTGCCCTGCGTGGGCGCGGGGCGTGTCGAATTCGATTTTGAGAGAGTATGCCTCTGTGGGCTCAGGATTCAATGCCCTAAATCGTTCCTCGAGAGCGAGGATCGTCTCCTGCCCTTGTTGGTTCATACAATCTTCAAACGTTCTCTTTATGAGGCGGTCTGCGTATGGAAGTTCCGACTCGTCGGGGGTGAGCTTCTGTACGGCAAACACAACCCCTTCAGTTTTTCGGGCAATCATAAATTCGAGGGTATATCGACGCGGAAAAAGATTGCTGCGGTGAATCCAGTTTTTAGGCAACGCAACAGCACGGCACATCGAAAATGCCTGGTTGAGGCCTACCTCTAAAGCCGCATCTGGTTTCGGTGATGCCTCTTGAGAGCGATCAGGCGACCCGTTTGTCGACAACGACTTCGATACATCTGTCGAATTCTCTGCAGCCAAGGACTCCAGCTGCTGCTGACCAGTTTCGATGCGCGCGAGAGCAGGCTGCGTCTGCACCGAAGCGGAGGCAGTTGGTTCCAACCTATCGGGCAGAGATGGAACGCGCCGCGACACTCCCTCAGATTGGACAACAATTGATTCAGAGGTTTGGCGGACAACAATCCGCGCGGTGACTGTGGGTCTGCTGGATGCAGAGATTCCGTCGAACGTCGAAACACCTGCACCGGGGTAGAAAATCACAACAGCATGTGCACAAGCTGAAAAAATGAAAGCTATATGCGCAATAGATAACTTCATGGTTGCGGAATGTCCGTGGCGAAGGAAAGAAAGGGCAGCGAGGACGCAGGACGCACGCGAGCAATTGCACCCGAGGATTCATTTAAAGCCAAAAATTCACCCTCCTGGCATGAAGTGGAATCACGCTGACACGCACAGACAAACGTGCTCGTGCTCAGTGCGGAAATGGGCCCCGCAAATCGAGTTTCTGGCGCAAATTCGGCGCTCTGTAACGCAATCCATCCACTCTCGAGAATTTTGCCATTGTAGTCATCGAACTTGGTCTGCTTGAGACCAACGAAAACACGCTCGCCCGAGGGACTGAGTCCCCATAGATCAATTTTTTGAACCTGATTTGCCCGGCGACTGAGAAGAGCGCGCGTAACGACGTCACCTTGCGCAGAAAGCTCAACAATAAAAACGCCAACAGTCTCTCCTTCGACAGCACCAAAGTATTGTGGGTTGCAGCTCACCACAGCACTCGATTGGCTCACAAGAAGAAATTGAAATGCATTTTTACAATCGAGATTCTGAATGCTGTCTCTCAACAGAATTTCTTTTTGATTTCCTGAGGACGCCTCGGAAAAGACAACCGCCTTTGCTGTTCTCGGGATGAATTTTTGAAGGTCAAACCCTGCATCAAGAGTTGCCAGCCATTCACCACGCCGCAATGTAAGAATGGGATTCACACGGTTGAGCTGCAACAGTGGCTCACCCAGTGCAAGAGGCTCACTCTGCGCTCCTGACCAGGAAAAACGTCGCAAATCTGCAAAATCGAAGCCTGTGACGACGGCCTGCGAAGCGGAAATACGGTTCACGCTGTAGGCATTCTGCGGCCAATCGCCCCGTTGCATGATGACTGCGCCGGAAGCTGCAAACCAGGTCGCGCGGCTTGGTCGAGCGGATGCGCCCGAAAATCTTTCAACCAAGAGTTTTTGCTCGGTCGTGCTGTCATTCAGCAGTATCGGGTCGCGACTCTCTGGCGCAAGAACCTGCACGGAGCGAAACGAACCTTCCTGCACAGAACACAAAACGTTGGCGCCCGTGGGCTCACCAATCAACCAGAACAGACCATTGAGAACTGAGGGCGCTGGCGCATTGCCACACACTGATGAGCTTTCCGACTTTTGCTTTTGAGTTCCATCGCAGCCAGGTGCAAGCAACACTGTTGCTAACAGGCCCAAAGACACTCCCCATTTGCGAAGCAAGTTGTTCAGATACAAAGGCATGAAAATCTCCTGAGCAGCTGTCTCAAGCTGGCTCCATTACTCCGAATTTCAAGAAGTGAGCAACTTTAAAGAGAAGACAATCGAACGCCCCATGATGGGCAGAGCTGGGAGGTAACTCCACGCAACTTCTAAGCTTTCCTTATCCTTGAGCGCCAAACGCGAGGTGCGCGCGTCGAGCAGATTGTCGATTCTGAGACTCGCTTGGAGAACCTCGGATGCAGGCTGCAGCAGTCCCACCGCCTCGAACGCGAGCAGCGGAGGGGGGCTGAGGCGATAGATAGCTTCGGGGTCAAGCGTGTAGGAACCCGTCTGGGTTAGATGAAGTGCAAAAAAACCATGACCGGCAGCGGCGTTGGTGTTCCCCATTTGCCAACGGATTGTTCCGCGTGAATGGCGTTGCGGCACGAAGGGTACCTCCTGTGAGAAGCTTCCTTCAGCAAAAGCCCGCGCCCAAATCTGCTCGTGGGCAGTCTCAAGCTCCAGCTGTGAAATTCTCAATTCGGCGCGTCCGAACAAACCTCCGCGGTGCACTCGAGATGAATTAAAATGCCTGACAAGATACGGATTGATTTGCCGCAACGCGATGAGATTGCTGTCACGCGAAAAGAAAACACCGGCATGAAGAAAAGGCGTATGCGCTCCGAGCTCAGAGAAAATTGCAGCCTCAGGCTTCAAATCGAGATTCGCGGCAACACCATCGGGACGTCCAGCCAGCTCTGCGGGAGTGGGCAAACGCGTGCTGCGTCCAGTCAAGGCGTACAAAACGGTTTGCTGCGACGCAGACCACTGGACTTCCACCGCAGCACCTGGTGACGTTTGTGCAATGCCAGACGATTGCGCTGCGCAAAGTACCTGCGGTGAAAAAGCTCCACAAATCTGGCTCTGCCGCGTCGACATCAATTGAGCGAAAACCTCTAGCCGCAAAAGTACATGTTTTTGACGCACAAATTCATAACCAACACCCAGATCAGCAACTGTCAATCGCCCATCCAAGGTAGAATCAGCAATCAATTCAGCACCTGAATTGGGTGCGCTCGAGGTGACATCTGCTCCCAATCCGAAGCGGGTGCTAAATAGATTGTTTTCAAAATTTCCGTTGAGAAAAAAACGACCGCTCCAAAGTCCCAGATCCGCTGGCTGAGACATGCCCATGCCCACACCAAATGCTTTTTCCGTGCGTTCGTCATTGCGCAGCCGCTGATCTTGGGTGTTTTGACGAGTGCTGAAAAGGACTGAATCAATTCGAACGTCACCCCGAGCGCGCCACGTTCGCCCGGTCTCGGGAGAAAGTGACGAAGCCCTGTGCGTGACTAGCCCAAAAATTTTTCTCGAACGGTTATCGCTCGACGCAAGTGCAACTGGAAGCCCATTGATGCCCCGGTTTTCCGCTCCAAGCAACGTCAGTGTATCCAATAAAATTCCTGAAGACGTAGATTTCGAGCTCCGGACAGAGAGCCCTGTGCGGTGAAGATCGTTGTAACGAAGACGCGATTCAAAATCGTCTTCGACAAACAGCGGAGTGTTGTTGTCATCCTTCACCATTTGCACGCCAGCGCGCACCGCCAACTGCCACGCCAACTGCACGCATCCCAGCACAGAGGTAGAGGAATCGGTGCAGCCTCGCTCTTGGCGATGTCCCAGAACCAAACTTTCAGGTTTCTCGATGCGCAGCAGAGATTCCCTGCGATATTTTTGTGATCCAGCTTTCAGTGAAAGATCGTAGGCTCCGGCAAGCCCACGACGCGGCAGCCCCAAGCCCGGAAGAAACGGATAAGCTTGCACCGACGCAACAGCTAAGCCCGGGACGAGCTCGATTGCATTCGCCCCGGTGAACCCCGTACCCAGAGACACACCCTCAAGAAGTGCTTCCGGCTCTCGTCCTGGGAACCCTCGCATCGACACACGCCCCCCACCCCAAGCACCGGATTCACCACCCACGGATAAGAGCCCGAGCTGAGCAAGCGCGTCGTTTAGCGTTCTGCTGCGTCCAACTGCAGCTTCACTTGTGCTTAATTCTTGCGCAGAAACTTGAGTTTCCTCCCCGGGGCGCACCAAACGTTGAAAAAGTCGGGCGCGTTCGGGCGACGGAACCAGCCCGAAAGGGGATGGAGGTGTTGGGGAATTGCGCGCCTCATCAGAGGGCAAGACCGGGATCCGCCAAATTTGGGACTTTTGACTTTGCGCCAAGCCGGTAGCAGGATGAACGGAGACAAAAAAGAGCGCCACGCAAGCTAATCTTCGCATGTCTCGCATCATTTCAAGGAGTCCTCCTGGGGGCGCGAACACCGCGGACGATAGCACGTTGTGTTCACCTCTCAAGGGATGATGAGGATTCACACCATGATGGTTATCAAGGCTGAGAGAATGCTGCTGGTCGCAACCGCGTTTGCAACGGTTGCAGCTTCCGGTTGCACCAAGGAAAGCCAATCCAGTTTGGGCAAACGCTTTCCCGCTCCTGGTCTCGTGGCCATGGCTGTTGGCAACCCTCAGATTCCTGCGCCCGTCGTTTCTACCCCCGCTGGCTACAAAGAGATGGCTTTTTATAAGGTTTCCATCCAGGGCATTCCGATGGGGACTGCGGTTTTCGCAGCCAAAAAAGACGACAAGCAGACCGAATTCTTTTCCGAGATCAAAATCGGACACCGCCTAGGTTATGCACCTCTCATTACCGGTATCCGTATCTCTGCGCTCGATGATGGGCAGGGCTTAGCGTCGACCAAGCAGTTTGTCGCGGTGACGCACCTGGACTCAACGGTCTTCGAAAGTGAGGCTGAGTGGGCCAAAACCGATGCCGAAGGACTCAAACTTATTAAAGGTCAGCCCGAAGGACATCTTGGACGGTTTGGCCTCAGGCCAGCGCTCAGCAGAACAAAAGTTGCTGAAAGCACCAAACTCAACGGCATACACGTTCCATTTTTCGATTCCGGTCGAAAGCCAGGAATGGAAAATCTTCAGCTCAATCCTTTAACAGGCTCGCTCTTCACGCCAAGCGAATTTGCCGCCAGCTTCGGAAAAGATGGATTTGCAGAGCAATTGAAGATGCCCTGGTTTGGAGGCATGAGCCTGGAATTCAAGCGCGAAAACGAAGAAAAAATTCAAACCGTGACAACGGAAATGCCTCAGAACATGCTCGAATTGTCGTGGTTCAGCACGCCAGTGACAATTCAAGATGACCTCAAAGCACTGCAAACCGTTGCAGCCAACGGCATACAGTTTTCACGAACATCAGAAAAGATGGTGCGAAAAGAATTCCCGCAACTACCCTATCTGTTTCATCGAAAACTTTTTAACTTCAATGCGCTGTGCGAGCGAATTGCGTTCGAATTGCAGACAGCACAGGTACGCCGCTTCCAGCCCGAGCAAGCGCTCACGCAGGTCGGCTGGGTTATTCGCAGCATTCTTGCGGAAGATCATCGAGAACTTCCACGCTCTCTGGTGAATTCTCCTGAACTTGAAATTCTCGCCGACGACTCAAAGAAATGGCAGTGGGCACGCATCATCTCGCACATGCTGACCCAAACTAACGAAGAGCTCAGACAGGTACTCGAAATCGAGGATTCGCAAAAAGTTAATGTGGCTGTCCGCATGAATTCACGCAGCTTGGCACGCGGCTCGGTGGTGAAAGGAATGCTTCGCTCAGGTGCTCTGCACATGCACCATCAGGTCGAGAGTGCTGGCAATCAGCAACTCAGCACAAGCTCATTGGTGACTCTGCCAATGAATTTTATAAAGCCTGTAAAGGTGGCTCTGAATCAATCAGCACAAGCGACTCCGAATCTCAAAGCGACTGCGCCACAATCTGTACTTCCCGCATTTGAATTCATCAATGGCCAAGCTTTTGCCAAAGGAGATTTTCAAACTCTTTCTCCTGTATGTGAAACCTACCGCGGACGCGTTGGACTCGACTTGGGCAACAGTAAAAATGAATTGTTCAGTTCCTCCATTGTCCGTGGCGTATGGGACGAATCAACCCGCGTTCAACTGATTCGCCAGTTTGCACGTCGTGCCTCGGTAAATCCTGCCTGTCGGGATATTGTCTTGCGCGCACCTGGCGATCTCACTGTCGCTGCAAAGAGTGAACTAGAGTCTTTCCGCAAAGATATCCTGCAAACAGAAATGGAATTCCAAATCAGCGTGGGCTCAAACCGCTCACTGCGTCTGGTTCCTGGCAGCTACGAACTGGTGATTAGCTCTCTTGTGAATGGCAGTATCCTTGGCAAACGGGAAATTATTATCCCACAGGGTCACCAAAACCTGGTGTTAAACTTGCAGCTGTGAGGGTGATGACACATCAATTCAAGCACCCTCAGCACGGGGAGGTGCCTGATGCTCAAGAATATCTATGCTCCGCTTTCAGGTGGCATGGTTCAAGAACGGGTTCTTGAGATTCTCGCAAACAATGTGGCAAACATGAACACCACAGGCTTCAAGGAGGAGCAGGTCACCTTCGCTGCACTTGAAGCAAATCCATGGCCTGCATACACAAGCCCACTCCCGCCAGCACAATTCAAACTCGACATGCGTGAAATTCATCCGCTGCACGGCAACGAGATGGGATACGTCACACTTTCAAACGTCGAAACAAGTCACATTCAGGGCGCGCTCAAACGCACCGGCTCCAACACCGACATGGCGATTCAAGGAAATGGTTTCTTTGCCGTTAATACTCCCTTTGGCGAACGCTACACACGCGATGGAAGTTTCTCCTTGACCAGCGATGGAACACTCGTGACCAAGAATGGCGCGACGGTCATTGGTGAACGCGGCGCAATCACCGGATTGAGCGAAGGCCAGATGCGCATACTGCCCAGTGGTGAAGTCTACGAGGGCGACAAATTCATTGATAAACTCAAAACCGTGGCGTTCAACGACCTCAAAGTACTGCAACGGCTCGGCGACAATCTGTTCGTGCACGACGGACCACCCGAGAACATGGTCGCACCTTCCGGAGAACTCACGCAGGGATTTATTGAAGGTAGCAATGTCAATCCGATGAAAAACATGACAAACCTGATTATCGCACACCGTACCTATGAAGCCCTGCAAAAAGCTGTTAAATCGTACGACAACACCATGCAGCTGTCCGCGCAAAAGGTGGGTGAAGTCAACTGATTTCCGTACGAGGCCACACCATGAAACACTCTATTGTCCATACCGACACAGCCCCCAAAGCCATTGGCCCCTATTCACAGGCCATCCACTTTGGCGACATGATTTTCTGTTCCGGGCAAATCCCACTCGACCCTGCAAGCATGCAGATTGTTGGTACCGATATTTCCGCTCAAACCACCCAGGTTCTCAAAAATTTGAGCGAAGTTCTCAAGGCCGCTGGCTCCGACCTGTCCAAAGTTGTGAAGACCACGGTGTTCCTAAAGAACTTCAACGACTTTCAAACAATGAATGGGATTTACGAAACCCACTTCGCCGACAACAAACCTGCGCGCTCCACAGTTGAGGTGGCACGCCTACCCCGAGACGTCCTCGTGGAAATCGAGTGCATCGCGCACAAGTAATCACTGGCCCCGCAAATCACCCGCCGCCTCACTGAAGAACGCACACAGGTGCTGAACAACCTCATCGGGCGCTTCAGTGGGAAAATCGTGACCGTAGTTTTCCAAAACGGTCAGTTTGCAGTTTTTAGCCCTCTCCCAAAGCTGAACAGTTTTCTTCCAGGGTACCAGGGTGTCATCGCGTGACACCATAAACAGCACAGGGATGCTGATGCGCTCGAGTGCAGGACGTGCGTCGAACAAAGCTGCAGCCAGGAGCTGTCGCAAAACTGGGATAGTTCTGAAGCCCTCACGTTTCCAAAGTTCATCCCAGAGCTGCGGGAGCTCTGGACGCTGTTCGAGAGTTGCCCGAGAGACCAGGTAGGGTGCAAGCTCGGAGTTTGATGGTGTTCCACGTCGCAATGACCAAAGCAAACGTGCCAGCGCTTTGGGATTGATTCGAGCACCCGCACCACCCTGCGAGGAAGAGGCCAGAACAGCTAAACCGCTGACCCTCTCCGATCGCGCCGCGACCTCTATAGCTACCATTCCACCAAGACTTATACCCACCAGGTAGGCCTGTGAAACATTCAAGAGCTTCAAGGTGTGCTCTACATCTTCTGCGAACTGGGCTATGCGCCCACGACCCCAATTGGACTCTGACAAGCCCGTTCCAAGCAAATCCAGGCAAATGACTTCGTAATGAGCTGCCAGTTTCTCAGTGAATTCGAGCCAAAATCCTGACGATCTTCCCAAACCCCGCAACAGCACGACTGGGAAATTCGGTGCCGTCCCCGCTCCCTGAAAACGAAATATGCGGTAACCTAGATTTACTGGTTCGGTCATGGAATGCACTCCATCTGTGGCTCTGTTCACGGATCGTGTTGAGGAGTATAAACGATGCGCGCAAAACGGCGTACCTTTAGAGCCTATTTGGTGGAGCCCTTCAAGCAGATCCGTTTCGGACTGCACGTTGTAATGGTGTCTCTGTCCTTCGCAGCAATCTTTGCATACGTTTTCCTCGAGGCCTTCCGCGAGCAGTATCAGCAAGTTTTCGATTTCTTCAACGTCGCAGACCAAGCCGCGATGGTTGAAAATGACATCTTTATCCGTAACAAACTCAAGCTGACTCTCACCATCGTGGCGTTTGTGGCTGTGACACTCTTCGTTGTCATCCGTCGCACACATAGAATGTACGGTCCAATGATCTCAATGATGCGATTTGTGGCCGAACTTAAAAAAGGCAACTATGCCGTTCGAATTCACATTCGAGAACATGATGACTTTCATAATTTCGTTGCCGAACTCAACGCCCTTGCGGTTGAATTGCAAAAGAAACATGGAACCGCTCAAAATAATTTCAGCGCTCAGGGCTTAGATGGACTCGACTCACGCCTGCGCGATCTCGAAGACGGGTTGGTGGTCATAAGCGAAAATTCATCGACTATAAACGATGATGAAGACAGCAACTCCACACCCAAGGCATCGTGAACTCAGATTCTCAATACCTGTCCTGATTCACGTTTTCAGCACGTTTCACTCGCTTGTGAATTTCAGCTCGCCCTGGAAATTAGCAGGCGCCCGCTTTGAAAAGCGAAAACTCAACAATTTCTTTTCAAGGCAAGACTCAACCCATTTATCCGACAAACCGTCGTCTCCAATTTTGAGTCTTTTGAGATTAACGCTGTCGCCACCTTTGAGTACCGTGAATCTCAATTCACCCCCCATGTTCACGAGCGGGTCGGTCTCTTCACGCGCATGCAGACAGGCTGTGTATGCTTTAGCAGCCTCACCACGAAGCTCTGCCGCAACAGGCTTGACCGTAGGAAGATCATCCTTGTCTGAGGCTGTGCGCATGACAGTGTTGACCTTCAGCGAACGGCTGCGCATCAGTCGTTCGAGAGTGTATGCGTTGTAGATACTTTTGCTACCCAAAAGCGCTTGAGCTTTTTCAAGATTGAAATCTTTTTTTAAAAACGTTTCCCAGATTCCAGGACGGTCATTTTTTGCCTCAGCATTGCGGATCTCAAAGTGCCCCAGAAAGAGCACCTGTTGTTCTTGGGATGCAGAGCCAACACGAAAAACATCTTGCCTGGAACGCAATTCACTGTGGCGCCGCGACAATGAATCAAGCTGCACCATGACCGGATGGCGAATCTCTCGTTCCTTCGAGGTTTCAAGCGACCAGCGGTACGATGATTCCTCTAAAGAGAAATACTGCCGCAGGATTTTCGGAGGAGCTTTCAACCAAGGGGTCTGAACATCGAGCTGGAACGCTTTCTGCTCGGCAATCATATACGCCTTAAGCATCCAGTCGCCGTTGGGAAGCATAAAGTTGTGACCAACAGTTTGTTTGTCTCGGCATCCCTCTGCTTGTGGATTGAATGGAAATTGAGTCAGATATTCTCGCTCGTCATTGGCACGCTTCCAGATCATGCGGACAGTCCCTTGCGCTGCACATGGGGCATCCGAAAGAAAACCAACCTTTGCCTTGGAGTCCTCAATTGAAACAACGCTGCCTTTGTCGTCTGTGAGAAGAATGCGCATCCGCGGAAAATCAGTGGTGCCAGACTGAACAAGTGCCAAGCCCTGCACGGGTGAAAGACCTGCATGATTTAAAACAACATCGAATGGCACAACATCCCTATCGAGACTCTCAGATGAACTTTTCAAACTCAAACCCTGGACTGCCTGCGCCATAGTGGTTGTTTGCACCACTCGTGCAACAGCCGAGATTTTGCCGTCATGCAATTGAATGACCAGGGGCTTTGCCGCACTCGACTGAAAGGGGTTCACAAACGGCATATTCACGAGCATGGAGTCTTGGGCTGTGCTCCCGATTTCAAGCCGAATGCTCTCCACGGTATATTCACCTGCACTCAGTGCAAGCAACCGCGGCAAGTAGAAACGCGGCGCGGTCTGGGGTTCTTTGGACAAAAGTTCGAAACTCTTGCCAGACTTGAGGTCTTCATCGCGCAATTCAACCAGGACTTCAGCCTTTGTTTGGTTGTTCCTGAGAACCAAACGCGGCGAGCGGAGCACCAGGCGTTCAAGTTGCAGCAAGCCGGAATCTTTCTCCGGGGAAATCAGCTGCGGCTGCCAGACAAATGGAAACCAGAGCAGCCCTTGTCCGGGCTCGGCGCGGGGCACAGCAGGGCCGCCATTGAAGAGAAGCTTATTCTCAGCACTCGTACCATTCGATTCAGATCCAGCAGAAGGAGCCAATAAAGTTGATTTTGATTTCGTGACGCACGACACCTGGCCGACAGCAAAAAATGCAACAACAAAAAGCAAGGAAGATCTGGATGCAGGGGGTTGTCGGAATTGCGTCGCGTTGTCTGACATAAATCTCTTCTCCTCGGCTCCAATTCACGCGACTATCAGTGTACAGCAGAGATTGGAGATATTAAACCATGCCTGTCACCGTCGGTTCAAAGAGAGTCCTGCTCCACAGTCCCGAAAAAGGTTGGACTGTTGAACCTGCCGTCCTTCACATCGACGGAACGCAAATCAAATCAATCAAAACCTATCCTAATGCAGAGCAAATCACCGCAACCTCACACTGGTTCGGGGATGATCTGGTCACTCCAGGTTTTGTAGACTCGCACACACACCTTGCATTGAACTTCATGCGTGGTGGGATTGCTGCACAGCAGCTGAGTGGAAATCTGGTCGAAGATTTATTCTTTAAAATGGAAGAAAAGATCACAGCTGCCGACGTGAGCGCATTTACGCGCATGGGCGCATACGAGTGCCTCCTCTCGGGTACGACCTACGTCTGGGATCACTACTACCATGCTGATGCCGTGGCTGACTCTATGGTGCAGGTCGGACTCACAGGAACAGTGGCTGCGACTTTGCAGGATCTTTCAGGGCCAGGGAAGGAGGATTGGGAAGCTGGCTTGACCTTCACTCAAGCTCTCAATGGCAGCGCCTACCACAAGCAACTTGGCATTGATGCTGCTCTCGGACCACATGCCACTGACACTGTAAGCGAAGACCTGTGGCGCAAATTGATTGACCTGAGCGAGAAACTCAATTTGCCGATTCACTGCCATGTCGCTCAGTCGCCCGAAGAGTTCCAACGGAGCCAGGCTCAATACGGGTGCACACCGGTAGACTTTCTGCGCCGCGTGGGTGCTCTAGACTGCTCCTCTGATAAGCTACTTGTGCATATGATCTATGCGAGCCAGAAAGATTTCTCGTATTGCCAAACCGATTCGGTGCGGCTAGTGGCCTGTCCGCATTCGCAAATGATTTTTCATTTTCCGGCAGCGTTCAGCGACTGGTGGCGTGCGGATCTCAACTGGAGTGTCGGTACCGACTGCGCAGCGAGTAATGATTCACTGCGGGTGCAGGCCGAGATGCGCACGATGGCTACTTGGCCCATGAACTCTCTTGGACTCTCACCGGAGTATAACGAATTCCGGCGCTCTGCGAGTGCAATTCAAGCGCAAGGCATGTCTGCACTGCGCCAATCAATTCTGCGTGAGCCTCTGATGAACCCAACGGAGCAAACGCTGCTCAACGTGCTGTTTCTGGGAAATGCAAAAAGAAAAACAACACACCCGAGGGTCACGGGGCTGAGTGGGGGCAGCTTCGCAAACCTTCTGGTTTGGAATTGGGATGATCCCGTTTTTTGGCCTGGACAATCTCCCTTGCATTCGTTGATCTATGCCGACATCCAGCCTGCTCTAAAGGGCATTATGACCCTCGGAAAATGGCGAGGACTTGTTGGAGACGTGAGGCGCAGTGTGGTCAATTCAAGTGAGTACAAAGCTGCACGCAGAGAAGCCACGGAACGCCTGAATCAACTCCTCGATCGGGTCGGTCTCAAATAGGCTTACCGCGCCCCTCCCTCTTGCCAAGCCCCTGTGGCTAAGTTATCCCATCTCTGGCGCCATTTGGGGAATCGTCTAATGGCAGGACGACGGATTCTGACTCCGTTAGTCTAGGTTCGAGTCCTAGTTCCCCAGCCACTTCCTCCTCCTTAAGAATTTTGTCTGAATTGCCGATTGTATAGCATGAGATGCGAATTAATTTATATTTTTGCTGTTTTTTCAGTTGCTTACCTGAGCGCGTGCCGTGCTAGTGGCAAAATGACCGGCGGGTGTTCGGCTGCGCAAGCCACCGTGGACGATGCGAGCGCGTTGGTGAAAGCAACCCCAGTGGTTCCAGCGGGTGGTTTTGTAAACGTCGGA
The DNA here is from genome assembly GCA_016868315.1 of Betaproteobacteria bacterium. Lineage (GTDB taxonomy): Bacteria > Bdellovibrionota_B > Oligoflexia > Silvanigrellales > Silvanigrellaceae > RFOM01. Next base: position 95,072 of record VGHE01000007.1, on the reverse strand, counting down.
AGCCGCTCCTGCACAGCAACTTTCATGCTGCTGAACTCTTCCGACACCTCACTCACGCTTAACGCATACTCTGCGCAGCACTGCTTTGCAGAAGACAAACTCGACACTCCCGCATTGAGCATTTCACTGCACGTTCCTGCATCTGAGCGGGTCGCTCCAGGGTATCTGAAGAATCTTAAGGTCAACGACGATTTCTTCACACGCCGCAGCGCCTTTTTGAGCGAGGTGCGTGCCCTGGGCTCTGCAGATGCAATTGCAATGGCAGAGCGCGCGACCAAGATACAACTCTATGCCGACCGTGGAATTGAATCCCTCGATCCGAGCAAGTCAATCGAAGAAAACGAACGAACAGGCAGCAGCGATGAATACCGACGCAACGTCTGTATTTCATCAGCAGAGGATAAGCTCAATGTCGCTGGCAGCCAAGAAGCGTGTTGGTCTGCCCTAGATACGACCGTGCGCATTTTCGAATTGAAAGCAAGCGACGTTGGCAGCGCGAAGTTCAACTCTGTTCGTCGCCTTCTGGAAGCAAAGAAGCGCAACCACAGTCAGCTGCTTTCGAGTTATCCATCGATAGCCCGAGAATATGATTCATGGAGCAGGAGAATTGCGGGTCAAATTGGTGGTTGGAGATTGCTGAGCTACGTTGAAATTCCAGCATTTTTAAATAAAGAAGTGTGCGGAAAATATCTTGCCAAAGACTCTCCGGAACAATCTATTTGCGCGGTTCGTGAAGGCTTTTTGAATGTCATTAAAAAGCATCTCGTGGAAACAGACACGGATGGTAAACGCAAGAATGCTCTCGACCACGCTCAGGATCTCGGTTTTGGTTTAGATACGCCTTTTGTCCGGGTTCAACCCAAAACAAACTCGAATTACCTGCTCAAAGACTTGTACATGTTCAAAGCAAGCGATGTTTACTATGCGTTTATGAACCAAAAAATCACCGCGCTGCGTGCGATGTTTCCAACTAAAGACGACAAGATCATGGCTTTACCAAAGCAGTTCAGCATTGCAGCAAATCCTGTGCTGGGTCTTGGCTCCGGAAACGCGGAGAGCGTTGGCTTTGGCTTGATAGACTCAAGTGCTCTGCTCAGCGGTTCAAATCCACTCCCCAGCAAAGGTGTGCGCGCAGCAGGTGTGTTGAGATTTTACCTAGCCAAGAACGGCGCAAAAGTGAACTTTGGCCCCACGGACAGCGGTGCGATGCTGACTTTATCGGGTGTAATTCCGCTACTGGTGTTGAACACAGTTGATGGAAATCCAACTTCGGGTGGATCCGCCATCCTGGCGCTCCCCGATGCTGGGAGCGAGGAACAGGAGGTTGTGCGCTCAGGGCGAGGCACAGCCAATACAGCACGCGTTGCAGCTGGCGGCGCTACAGACACACGCATCAATGCAAATGATGCCCTGCTCGCAGATCGCGCTTCGGGCTGCCTGTAAAATTCAAGACTTGAATTGCGAAAGTTTAAGCACCAAATCGTCGATCGTTTCTTGAAAAGGAGACTCTCCCGAGATCACAACCTTCGCCTTTTCTTTCGAAGGCTCAACGAAAAGGTCGTGCATGGGTGCAACTGTAGAAAAAAACTGCATGCGCACACTCTCGGGGGAACGCCCGCGCTCAGCAACATCACGACGAATCCGTCGCTCCAAACGAACATCCTGACAGGCATCGACGTAGAAACTATAGTTGAGCCGCTCGAAAATACCCGGTTGAGAGAAAATAAGAATTCCCTCAATCAAGACGACAGGACGTGGAGCCAAGCGAAGCGAGTGGGACTGGCGTGTGTGCGAGACGAAATCATAAACGGGCACATCGACCACTTGGCCTGCCAACAACTGCTTAAGACGTGCACTCAAGAGCTCGAACTCAAGAGCTCGAACTCAAGAGCCTGCGGATGGTCGAAGTTGACTGCGTCTCTTTCAACAGGAGTCATATGACTGAGGTCACGATAATAGTTGTCCTGCTTGAGATGTAGGACTTTTGCTTCCCCCCGAGCGGCAACGAGTTCCCGACAGAAAGTCGTTTTTCCACTTCCGGATCCACCGGAAACCCCAACAACAACTGGATGCAACGCAGCGGCCAAAGACATTGATGAACTCCGAACGAAATCAGATGACAAACTATTTCGTACCGAACAAACGATCTCCTGCATCACCAAGACCGGGAACAATATACCCGTGCTCATCAAGACGTTCATCGATAGCCGCAGTATAAATCGGCACATCGGGATGTTCTTCTTGCATTTTCTGGAGACCCTCAGGAGCAGCCAGCAAACACACAAATTTGATAGTGCGTGGGCTCGTCTGCTTGAGCCGGTGCACTGCAGCAACAGCTGAATTTCCAGTCGCCAACATCGGGTCAACAAGAATCACATCCCGCTCGGAAATGTCGCGTGGAACTTTGAAATAGTATTCCACCACGACATGAGTTTTGGGTTCACGGTAGAGCCCAATGTGTCCCACCCGTGCCGAGGGTAAGATGCGCAGCATGCCATCTACGATACCCTGACCTGCACGCAAAATAGACACAAGAACAGTTTTCTTGCCTTCAAGCATCGGAGCCTTCATGCCCGAAACAGGAGTCTGAATCTCCGTGAGAGTCATAGGCATGTCGCGGGTCACTTCATAAGCAAGCAGCATACTGATTTCTGAAAGAAGGCCACGAAACTTGTGAGTGCTTGTTTCTACTTTGCGCATGATGGTTAGTTTGTGCTGAATCAGGGGATGCTCAATCAAATGTGTATTCGAGAAGCTTTTAGAAGTCATAAAACGTCCTTTTCAGAAAACTGTACCATCGCTGATGACCTGAACGGGAGGCAATCCACCTGGACGTCTCTGAGCCGCAATTCTGCGACCAGCTTTCCACGTCCCTCCTTCGAGCACCTTCGCAAGTGGGAATTCAGCTTCAGACTTGCCCATTTTGAGACGCAGCCGTTCGGCAACCTGATCCAGGAGCATCACAGTGAGTGCACGCCATTCGACAATCCATTCCGAATTCACGGGCATGGGTTGAGAGAGTATCTCAGGTTGCCGTGGTGTGAGAACCCCGAAATCAAGAAACAGACCACCGTTGCGGTATTCGGGCAGACCGGTGAGAGCCGAGAGACCTGAGACTGTGAAACCAGAGCAAGCGAGTGGTTCCAGGAGTGAATAGGTCAACCACTGCGAAAGCTTGTGAAAGGGAATGTAGGCAACGGAATCAGTGCTCCCCCCCAAAGCCGAGTGATGCCAGACATCACCCAAACAAAAATCCCCCCAATGCAAGCGCCCGGCCGTTGGCCAAACCTCATTGAAGCCCTCAATCACAATCTTCCAGAGCTCAACCAGAGGAACAGTTTTGTCTGCACCCTGATGCCGCGCAAGGGCATCGATCATGTTGCCGGGACGAAAGGTACCATTGCGCTCAAAAAACTCCGGCTTGTTGAGCAGAGCTTGTCCGAGGCGTTGCAATAATTCGACTCGACCTTGCAAACCGACCAGTGGATTTGCCTGTGTGATCTGAAATCCTTGCTCAACATGTTCTAATTTCAGTCGCGCCAGACCCGCCGCATCGACCTGATGCGGATGAGAAGACTCTGAGGAAAAAGAACCCTGAGCAAACATCCAGAAACTCGCAACACCAAGCCCTTCTGAACGTGAGAATTTTTCGCCGGATTGCGACTCATAGAAAGCCCAGTCTGGTCCGGCACCAGCATCGAGAAGAACGCTCACAACAACCAAATCGATGTGTCGCCGCGCCACTTCAAGTGATTCGCAATCATGCCAATGCTGCTGCAGTTGAAGATGGCGCTCAATCCCGCCTGCACCAAAATGGCGCCAGCGGCTGTGAAAAGGAATATCAAGCGTGGGATAGTCCTGACGAATCAAATTTTCAACAAAAGCAACTACGCTATCGAGTTTGCTTTCATCGAGAGTAAAGTGCGCAAGAGCGTTGCTTCTTGCAAGGTCGTAGAGTCGGCTGCAGCGCTCCCGAATGGTTGAGAGTTTTCTCAGATAAGCAACCACAGCCTTTGGGTCTGATACGTTCACAGTTCGCGCCCCTTCTTCTTCTTGAGCTCCTCCGAATCCGGAACTTGATCTGTGAAATAACCAGCTGCTTTCTTGGCATCCATTTCGACCTGCGCATCTGCCGGTATGAGCCCTTCGGGAATTTCGAACCTATCGTGAACAACGATGCCCGAGTTGACAATGGCGTTGTATTTCATGTTGCTCATCGAAACCAATTTATCGATCCGCTTGACCCCCAACCAGTGCAGTACATCAGGCATCAATTCCTGGAAGCGCATATCCTGCACACCAGCCACGCACTCCGTTCGAGCGAAGTACTGATCAGCACGGTCACCGCCCTCTTGGCGTTTGCGCGCATTATAAACGAGGAACTTTGTGACTTCCCCCAAAGCACGCCCTTCTTTGCGGCAGTAAACAATAATCCCGAGTCCACCTTCCTGAGCTGTCTGGGCACAGACCTCAATGCCATGTGTCAAATAAGGGCGGCACGTACAAATATCGGATCCGAACACGTCAGAGCCATTGCACTCATCATGAATGCGCACAGCAATGGGTTTGCTCGGATCGTCAATAGCGCTGAGATCGCCAAAAATATAAAGACTGTATCCGCCGATAGGCGGAAGAAAGACTGAGAAGTCGGAGCGGGTGATAAGCTCTGGGTACATTCCACCCGTTTGCTCAAACAAAGTGCGTCTCAACACACCCTCATCAATGCCGCATCGCTTTGCCACACCCGGCAAATACCAAACAGGCTCAATCGCTGCTTTGACAACGGAGCATATGCCCTCAGGAGTGACAATCTGCCCATCAGGTTTGACCCGACCGCGCATCACAGCCTCTTGAATTTCGGGCATGTGAATATGCGCTTTGGTCACTGCGATGGTCGGACGAATGTCATAGCCCTGCCCCAGATACTCTTTGTAAGTTTCCGCAACGAGCGCACCCCAAGGGTCAATCGACACGATTTTATCAGGATTGTACCAGCTTTCGTGTGGACCAATTGAAACTGCAGGAGCAGTGTTTGTGAGGTCTGGTTTATGCATGGACTGCAACGACCCAGTAGCAATTGCAAGCGCACGATAGATTGCGTACGAGCCCGAGTGAGTCCCAATGGCATTGCGATGAGCCTGATTTGCAACTGTTGCGATCACCGGCCCGCGTTTAAGCGAATCACGTTCTCCCCAGTTGATGCTCAACGGTTTAGGACCGAAGTGATTCGGATGCGAGGTCAAGACAATGTGATGGACACCCGTTTTTTGCGTGGTCACGTATGATTACCCTCGATGTGTTTTAAGTTGTATGAAGAAGGAACTGGCCAACCTGAACACTTGAATTGCTCTGTAGCGCAGGCCAGGTGGTTGTGATCTTCTTGAAGTCAGACCAGAAATCCAATCCGCTGCGGCCGGTGATATCCCCATGCCCAAAGCGTGACTGCTTCGTTCCACCAAACGAAAATGGCTCGCGTGGAACCGGAACACCGATGTTGATACCTATCATTCCCGCATTGGCATTGCTCGCTACATAGTGTGCAACGTCGCCGCGAGTTGTGAACACAGCAGCAGCGTTGCCGTAAGGAGATGCATTAGAAATGCCGACAGCTTCGTCGAGACGCGAGGCACGGATGATGGTCAGCACAGGACCAAAGATTTCCATCTGCGCACATTCCATCTCCGGACGAGCATGATCAATTATCGTTGGTCCGACCCAGAATCCTCGTTCAGATTCCGCCAGACTCGCCTTTTGACCACGTCCGTCGAGCAGAATTTTCGCACCCTCGGACTCCGCCTGGGTGATTGCCCGCTCGATTCTTTTGAGAGCAGCATCATCAATGATGGCTCCCATATCGCGTCCAAGGCACTGCCCCTTTGCCAATTCAACAACTTTTTGAATCACGTGATCAACATCACCCACAGCCAAAAGAACACTCGCAGCCATGCAGCGCTGCCCGGCACAGCCCGTAAAGGAAGAGAGTATGCCTTTGGCAGTCAGGTTCGGATCACAGTCGGGAGTCACAATGATGTGATTCTTGGCTCCACCTAAGGCAAGAACACGCTTGTGATGCGCTGTTCCAGTCCGATAGACGTGCGAGGCAACTGCAGTTGACCCAACAAAGCCAATCGCTTTGACCTCGGGGTGAACAAGCAAAGCATCGACAACCTCCGCTCCTCCGTTCACAATCGAAAACACACCCCGTGGTAGGCCGGACTCCATGAGAAGTTGCGCCAACAACTGCGAGGTCAATGGAACCTTCTCAGAGGGTTTCAAAATGAAGGCGTTGCCCACAATGAGTGCCAAAGGAATCATCCAAAGGGGCACCATGGCGGGGAAGTTGAAGGGTGTAATACCTGCAACCACACCCAAGGACTCTCTGCGGAACTGACACTGCACACCGATGCTGACCTCGGCCGAATCCCACAAATCAAGATTCGGAGAACTGACTGCAAAGTCGATAATCTCCATTCCTTTCTGCAATCCGGCCTCAGCCTCAACCCGGGTTTTACCCGACTCTGCCGACACCGAATCTGCAAGAAGAGACAGATTTTGCTGCATGAGTGACTTAAAGCGAGCCAGAATCTCGGCTCGCGTACGTATGGGGGTCTGAGCCCATCGAGGCCAAGCCAAAGCCGCAGCCTCGACGGTTCGTGCAACCTCCTGAACCCCAGAAAGTGGCACCTGACCAATCACCTTTCCATTGTGCGGGCTGACAACATCACGACGCGGCAGATGCGCGTCATCGTGCCAGTCACCTGCTGAAAGATTTCTGCAATTTCGCGCTGCACCCCTGATATTTAGGTCTGCCATGAAGATCTCGTCCTTCCATTTTAATGGGATAGGCGTACTTCACCCCAGGTGGGAGACTATAGCAAGCCCAGGTGCGGGGTGCGATGTGCCCTTTTTTGTAAGGGGCAGTTGACTCATTCAAATTTTCGTGTCGTGAATGTTTTCGAAATTTTTTGCTCTGCAGATCTTGTCAGTTTTAAAGTTGCACTGTAGAGTCGCCACAGGTTTTCAAGAAAGGAACAACGCGCATGAAGAAGCCAACTACTGTTTCCACAAGCCAACTGATCTCCGCCGTTGCTAGCAAGCACGACGAACTTCCAAAGAAAGTCACCAAAGAACTCATCGTCGAGTTCCTTGCTGAAATCGAATCAGAGCTCGTGAGCCGTCAATCCAAAATCCGCCTCGACAAAGTTGGCATCATCCAGGTGAAAGAGCGCGCTGCTCGTAAGGGCCGCAATCCTCAAACTGGCGAAGAAATCCGCATCCCAGCTTCCAAGAAGGTTGCATTCCGCGCTGCCAAGTCGCTCAAGGAAGCTGTTGGCATCAAGAAGAAGGCAGCAACCGCTAAGAAAGCTCCTGCTCGTAAGAAGTAAGCTTTCCTGCATTGTCGAGCTCAGCTCGCAGTGTCTTCTGAAGAAGGTCATCTCCCTGTGAGATGACCTTTTTTGTTTTCATTACAGAACCACATTTGAAATATCCTGCCGAAAAAACAAAACTCAAAACGAATCTCACACGGAAGGATTTTGAGCCCTCCATGATTGTCGAAAGTTCCTCATGGCAACCGCCAACACACGAAGCTTTGCCCGCTGCGGTCGCCCTCGCTGCGCGCAGCAATAACGGCGAAGAGCAGATCTTTTGCAGTGGTGTGCCACTCCGCCGTGACCTTATCCTGACCGCAGCACACTGCATTCAGGAATTTCGCAATCACTGGCCAGAGCAGACTCTCGTTGTTCGAGCAGAGCCGGGCGAAACTAACACCTTCAGCGTGAATCGTTGGTTTATTCATCCACTCTTTCAGCCAACCTTGAAAGCAAACGCGTTCGATGTGGATATTGCTTTGCTCTCACTCGAGACCTCTCTGCCAGAAAAGCAGACGACGTCCGAAAAACTACCAGCGTCATCCGAAAGGCAGACTCAGACGCTGTGGATGAAAGGTTATAGCCCAATACGCTTAAAAACAGAGTCTGCGCGCACGATTTTGAGTACAAGCGCTTCCTGGAGTCCACTCCGATTCGAACAGGAACTTGCAAGCGAGGGAAAGATGCACTTGAGCTCCGGCAGCGCACAGGTTGCGCCCTGTTCCGGTGATTCAGGAGCACCGGTTTGGAATTTTGAAAACCAAACGAGAGAACTCAAAGCTATTGTGGTGCAAGGCAACTGTGCCGGCGGCAAAGCCAATGCAGTTTCAGTGCGCTCGCTCTCGCGTTGGATTCAAGACACCACGGATACACTCAATGAACATCGCTCAACATTACAGGCACTGTGGAAAATTTTCCCGCGGCGTCTTTTTGCAGCCGACCGCAACTAACCTCAGGATCGTGGGTGAAAAACAGCATCGCCTGACGTGGAAGTAACTCTTCGAGCAACTGACGCTTTTCGTCGATGACAAGCTCAGGGAAGCGGTCGTATCCCATAGAAATTGGCACGTGTACCCAAGGTGCACCGGGAATCAGGTCAGAGGTGAACACAATCGGACCACTCGGGGTTTTGATTTCAGACATCATGAGTCCGGGAGTGTGTCCATCAGACCAGTGAAATCGAACAAGATGCGCCAAAGCAGCGTGTGGCTCTTTGTCGACCAGAAACAGACGGCCACTTTCATTCAGCAATCGGTTGAGCTCTGGAACGAAGGATGCGCGATCACGCGCATGAGGGGCATTGGAACGCTCCCAATTCTTGCGCGACGCATGAAACCGAGCCTTGGAAAACACAAGATGCAAAGGTCCATCCTCGTAACGACTCAAAATGCCACCGGCATGGTCGAAATGCAGATGAGAAAGAACCACGTCATCGATTGTAGAAGGGTCGATTCCCAAACGCGCCATGTTTTCGATGAGACAATGAGTCTGTTCAACGACACCAAAACGTTCGCGCAACTTTGGCTCAAAAAAAGCACCGATCCCTGCCTCAAAGAGGATCTTCTGACCATCATCAGTAACCACGAGCAAGCTGCGACAAGCCAATGAAATACGATTCAAGGAGTCCGGAGGCGACCATTTCTCCCACATGGCACGCGGTGCATTTCCGTACATCGCCCCGCCATCGAGTTTTTGAGAATTCCCATCGATTGCAATCAACTTCATTGACTTTCGCTCCATCCCAGTCGATAGCGTGCCACGGCGTTCCAGAAACTTTCACTTTTCTGCCATGGTTCTATTTTTTCAATTTGCCCCGGACTGCGGGGAAGACCGCGCCAAGACGAGATTAAACCATACAGGAATTTAAACTGACTTTCTGCCCAGCGCGCCGCGAGCCTGTCCTCTGGCCGAGGGCTTTGAGTAAATCTCACAAAGGTCGATAACGCGCCAGCCTCGGGTGGCTCCCAGACAAAGCGAGAGCCCCAGCGCGGACGCAAAAGCGACTGTTCGAGCAGCTCAGCGCGCCAGTGCTCAACCGTTCCTAAACCACCCGAACTCTGCAGTGCATCGAACAACCAACTTGCACCTTCGGCAGGAGTTTCTTCAAGCAATTTGTGCGACCGTTCGAACTCGCTGTAGAGAACATGCTGATTCAAAAAGAACCCCGCCTCCATTGAGGTTTTTTGGATACTTTGTCTTTTAAAAAAATCTCTCTCTCCGAGTGAGAGCTTGGTCGGCTCTACCGCAGCGGAAAACTCTCCGCAGGTGTGGTTGGCAACCTCACGCTGACCCAACAGCGCTGAGAGGCATTCTGGTGTGTTTGACCAAACCAAATGCTCACCTCGGATCTGCCAATAAACTTTGAACTGCGCCTTAAAATCCTCGGTGGCATAGAGAAGAGCCTCAACTGCAAATGGTGTACCTTCATCAAGAATGCACCACGTGTCCGGCAAATGACCCAAGTCACACAGGCGAACATGCAGACTCGCCAACTGCTCGCCACCAACTTCGAAAACCGATTCCTGCAGAGCGGCTCCATCCTTCTGCAACACATCAAGATGAGCAAAGGGAATCTCGGTCATCCAGCTCGGCAGGTCAGCGCCATCCTCACGGGCGCCGAGCGATGCGAGGTAGGAATCAAAGAATGCGGTGGCCAATTGAGGATGCGCACCAGAGGCTAACCATCCAAGCCCAGGCTTGAGCCAGAGAGGCGAGCGGAAGTGAACTGAACCCGCCACCACAATGAAACCTGATTGCCAAAAATCCTGAACCAGCTGACGCAGGGCAATGTCATACGAGTCTTCAAGGAAGATTTCTTCACTTTCTTGCTCGTCGTTGGGTAGAACCGAGGGCGGCAAAACATAACCATCCCCCTCTTGATCTGCGGCTTCATCTGTAAGCTCACGCAACAGAGAATACTCCTGAATCCAAACATCAAAATGCCGAACAGCTGCGCGCACTTTGGCGGGAGAAATCCAAACAGACAGGTTCAGTTTTTCGGGACTCAATCCCCACCAGTTTGCTGCCGATTCAGGTGGTGCCAGCCAAAGCGCAAGGGAAGCTTGCCCGCGGAGCGATTTAAGCAAATAGAATTCACTCTGACGGACGCCGGCAAGCCAAATAGCCGCACCCATCGCGAATAAAGCAGCGAAAATAAGTCCCAAGACAAGCAGAAATTTTTTCAAAATTTTCTGCACAGGCATCCCTTTTTATGAAGGTCACCGAAACAGTTCAAAGAGCCGTTGCGCAGCCTCAAGACGCTGTGCCTCCTCGGTGGCCGGATCGGTTTCCGTCAAGAGCAAAGACTCTGCTGGAATCTCATTCAAAAACCGTGACGGCTGAATATCAGCACCCCGACTCTGCCGCGAACCACGTGCCCGAAATCCGCAGTGACTCAAGAAAAGAAATTTCTGAGCGCGGGTCAGGGCAACGTAAAACAATCTGCGTTCTTCCTCGACACCTGCAGGTGTCTCAATGCTCCGCTCATGCGGCAGACGCTTTTCTTCAACTCCAACAACAAACACACAAGGAAATTCGAGTCCTTTTGAAGCATGGATGGTCATCAGCTGAACCCGATCGCCAACTTCTTTGCGCGATGAGAAACTCGATTCATCAAGGTTCAAGGCATCCACCATCTCGCCCAAACTGAAGCCGTCGAGCTGAATTTTTTCAATCACAGCAAGCATCTTATCCACAAGATTGATCCGCCAGTTGGCAATCTGCATGCTCTTCGAGGAGGTCAGGATCTCATTTTTGAGTCCAAGCTCCTCGAAACACCGCCGCAGACACCTTGCCACATCAGACTGACTTCTGGCCTGGATGAACTCCATATGAATTGGAATGAATTGATCGAGGTAACTCGAGACAGCAGGAAAATGAGCTCGCTGTGCATCCAAGTGAGCCAAGAAAGTCAAGCTCGGCTGAGTTGAGCTAGCCTCAAGAAACCCCTCACTCAGCTGCTCAAGAGTGCGCAGACCAATGCCACGAGCGGGCACATTGATGACGCGCATGAGTGCTTTGGCATCCTTGGGGTTATTAGCAAATCGCAGATAAGAGAGGAGATCACGAATTTCTTTTTTATCGAAAAATTCGCTTCCACCATGAACATGGAATGGAATTTTTCTCTCGATGAAAACTTGTTCAAGAATTTCTGTCTGGGCATTACTGCGCACGAGAATCGTGAATCCAACCCATGGCAAATTCTCTTCACGGCGTAGGCGTTGGATTTGGTCGGCCACAAAAATTGCTTCGTCACGCTCGGTTTCGGCAGAATGCACCCGCACAGGACAATTTGCTGTCTTGGTGCTCCAAAGGGTCTTGCCAAGACGCGTGGTATTGGTCGAAATCACAGAATTGGCAACCGTGAGAATTTCGCTGCTACAGCGATAATTCTGCTCGAGTGTGACCCTTTTTGCCTCGGGAAAGACCTTGAAGAAATCAAACAGCACCTCGGGCTTGGCTCCACGCCAGGCATAGATACTTTGATCATCATCGCCCACGGCACAAACGTTGCGGTGCCTTTCACCGAGCATGCGAATCAATTCAAACTGTGCGTTGCTTGTGTCCTGAAATTCATCGACGAGGAAGTGCTGATAGCGATCACAAATAATATCCCGCACGGCTGGATGATCACGCAACATCAATACCGTTCGGTAGACGATGTCATCAAAATCAACCAGGTTGAATAACCGCAGGCGCCGCTCGTAGTCGGAAAACACTTTTTTCACCAAAAGGCGGTTGAGCAAATGCTTTTCATTCACAAGATCATCAGGCCGAAGCAAAGCGTCTTTGCATCCACCAATGTGTTCGGCCGCCTTCTGGAGCGAAAAGATCTCTTGAAGCTTATGCTCAGACAGAGAGTCGCGCAGCAAGTCGCGACTGGTACCTTCGTCGGCAATAGAAAAGCCCCGCGATAGCCCCGCGTACTCAGGAAACTCCCTCAAAAGACGCAAGCAAAACGAATGGAAAGTTGAGAGAATAGCCCTCTTCTCTACTTTCTTGCCAACCAAATGAGCCAAGCGTTCGCCCATCTCGCGGGCGGCCTTATTGGTGAAACTCACCGCAACGATTTTCTCAGGCGCACACCCTTGCGCAATCAGATGTGCGATCCGGGATGTTATGACTTTTGTCTTGCCGGTGCCTGCGCCGGCAAGAACCAGCAATGGACCAGTCATCGTCTGCACAGCATCGCGCTGCTCGGGATTTAATGACTGGAGGGTTCCCGACAAATCAAATGAACTCACAACAGAAAACCTCAGACATCACCGAAAAAGAAATTCAAAATCAGCGGCTGCCATAAACTCACTACCAGAGCAGCAGCTGCCAAAAAAGGTCCAAATGGCAAGGCTGTTTGCAATCCGGCCTGTTTTCTCAAACCCAGAAAGATTCCCACGACGCTGCCCAGAACACTGGCAAGGCCAAGCACAAGCAGCACCCCCTGCCAACCAACCACAGCACCAATCAGTGCCATGTACTTTACGTCGCCAAAGCCCAGCCCTTCGCGACCACGGATGATTTCGTAAGTTTTGGCCACGAAAAACAGTACACCCGAGCCCACAGCGGCACCCACCACGGCACCTTGCCACCCGAGGTGCACGTTTGCTCCGCCCAGGAACAGAGCAATGGGAGTACCACCCAGCGTAATAACGTCGGGCAAAATCCTGTGCTCGAGGTCAATGAGTGTCAGTGGAACGGCCGTATAAAACAAAAACAGATGGGTCAAAACAGCTATCAGAGGTTGAAAACGCATTGCTCCAAGCTGGCTCCCCAAGGCTGCCTCAGGCCAGAGCGTTCCCACGAACTGAGCTGGGCTCAAGGTGTTGAAGAACAAAAATACAGTGCCTACAGCACACAGGAGCTCAACCGCCGGATAGACCCACGAAACCTTTACCCCGCAGTTCTGGCAGCGCATTCTGACTAGAAACCAGCCAAAAACGGGTATCAAACCAAGCGCCGGGACGGGTGCTGAACAGCTAGGACAGTGCGAACGTGGGCGAATGAGGGACTTATCACGGGGTAAGCGGTGCGCAACAACGTTCAAAAAACTTCCAATGCATGCCCCAAAGGCGAACAGGAAAATTGCAAAAAATATATTGAGTGTCGGTTCGTCGAGCAGCATTCGACTTGCCCTCATCTTTGAAAACACTTATTCCATAAGGTGAAGAGTCTGCCACAAGCCTTCAAACAGAGCCATCGGATGAAATCTATTTCCAAAAACAAGCGTGCCTTTCACGAGTATCACATCGAAGACAAAGTCGAGGCGGGTCTCGCGTTGCGCGGTTCCGAGGTTAAATGCCTGCGTGACTCTCACCCGAGCCTAGCAGAGAGCTATGCCATGATCCGAGACGGCCAGGCTTGGCTCATGAACTTGACCATTCCGACACTCAAACAAGCCTCGTATCTGAACCACACGGAACGCCGCGACAGACGCCTGCTGCTGAACCGCAACGAAATCAAAAAACTCGACGAAGCAACACGCCAAAAGGGGTACACAATTGTGCCGCTCGAGTTGTATTTCAATGACAGCAATCTGGTGAAGGTAGAAATTGCTCTGGCAAAGGGTAAAGCTGGTCACGACAAACGCGAAGCACAGAAGAACAAAGACGCAAAACGAGAAATGGACAGAGCTGTGAGGCGTTAATTGCTACTCCGCAAGAGCTACTGCTGAGTGTCAATCAATATGTCCCTGATAAAGAAATCCAACAGTGCCGACGCCTCCGAAAGCGCATCCTGGCAGGTTCTCTGCAAGTGCCACACGGAGATGTCCTGAGGATAAAGCGCCTCCATCGAGAATCTGCACGACAATCCGCTGATCCAACTTCAAGGGACATTTTTCGCTTTCAGCGAGCAAATAAGACTGCGCCGTTGAGAGTTTGAACCAGGAGTCATAACGCAGAGCCAAGCGCACTGTGGAGCTTGATGGCATAGCCTCTGGTGCACCTGCGCCCTGTGCCGGTGAAGCCACAGACGGTTGAATTTCTGCAGCGCGCGTTGCCGCACGAACGGGCTTATCCATGCCCTTGCTGGAGCCGCTCTCACGTGGAGCCGATGAACGCTGCTGACTCACTCGATTCCAAACTTCTTTGATCCCCGCAACATCATCCGCAGTGAGCCGCGCACTTGCGCGCGAGAGCATCGGCTGCATCACCGCACCAGTGACCTGACTGTGGTTGAGACCCATCGCATGGCCCAACTCATGCAGAGTTGTTTTGTAGCCCAGGGTCGCATCGCGCGCCGGATTCAAAACGCCTTTGACGTTGAGATGCAAGCCGCCATCGCCAATCAAAAATACGCCTAATGTGGGCGACGCTGTTTGTGATATCCGTGACTGGAAAAGTGGTTCATCGTAATGCAGCACAACCTGTACCCTGCCCTGGGTCAGATCATTCACACAGCTCGGCTCAACAAAATTGATTTGCACCTTCGCACCAATGGCAGCAAACCAATCGCTCAGCGCAGAGCGAACAATTTTCTCGAAGTGCACTTTGTTGCGCGGCCAAACGGACGCATCGACGCGTCCCTCGCTGGTCAAACAAACAATCACTTGCTGCTTTTCCATTGCAGCGACAAGAAGATTACTGTCAGCTCGTTTCCACCAGTCACCGACAGCATAGTTCACCTCAGCATCCGTTTTCTGCTTCGGCAAACAGGCCTGTGGAATTCCACAACACAACACTCCAGCAACCACAGCACGCGTCAGCAACATGCGTCACCACCTGTCCCACAGTCCGACTCATTCACAGTCCGAGCTCCCTGCTCTCGCGAGGCAAAAGCGGTTCGGTCACTGAGGTATCGGTGTAAGAGCCATCCTTCTTAAATGCCCGCAAGGTGTAGCGCACGGGTGGCAAGTACCTGAGATCATAGCTACGTTTGCTGTCACTTAGATCTGCAACAGCCTCGGCATTATCACACGAACTGGTTGCATCGGGCTGACGCAACGGAGGTTGCGGGGGTACCGGTGCCTGCGGAAAGGGCGAGCGTGTGGGCTGCGTTGGAACAGGGTACGATGGCCGGGGTGGCTGCTGTGGATTTATTGAAGGTTGCCCAGGCTTGCCCCCTGAATGTCCTGAGCCATCCGGACGTCGCTTGCCTGCCTCGTTGTAGGCACAGATGCGTGTCACATTTGCGTCCGCAACATCTCCGAACAAGCGCGCAGCAAAGCGTTCCGGAACCACATTAACGATGGGCGACAGGAAGAACCGTCCGTTTGGATTCTTACGCAGTGAGCGACGCAAGTCGACGTGAATGATCAATTGATTTTCAGTTCCCTCTTGAACATCAAATTCCTGTGCGATTGTGAACTCACGCTTTCCGAGTGGGCTCACAGGAAAATCAACCTCAACAGTGCTGCCATCGCTCTTGAGCACTCCGCGCACAGAACTGCCTTCGTTCAAAAACAAACGTAATCCTTCATATGTTCCCGATGGGAGTTCCTGAGAGAAAGGTAAAATTTCAGTACGACCGTCCGAAAGACTCAACAGGTCGACCTCAATAGTGCTGTTGAACTCAAACGAAACCAAACTCGAATCAGCGCAAGCTCGTGCAGGTTCGCGCAAACAACGCCCCGTACCCTCGGCTGCAAAAGCGATTCCCTTCACGGTGACGTACAAGTTCGACAGCTCATCCACGGGAGCATCGGCAAGCGCAACCGTGACCGTCCCCGGGGTTTTGGGCTTGTCAGCGGATGGATTACCCGCCTGAACCCGACAGCCGCTCAGAACGTAAAGCAATATGCAGCCTGCGGTTGCAAATGTGAGAAGAGTTTTACGAAACACGTGATTGGATTTTTTGCTGCTCCAAAAAATCATTTCTTCTCCCCTTTGCTTCGAGTCAGTGGAAAGACCTGCATAGAGATTTGAACAACTCGTGATGATGCATCCGGAGGTTTGGGTGGATGACTGTCAAAAATTTTCTGCGAGAACTCCTGTATACTCGCTTTAATTGCTTCAAATTCGTTTTGCGTGACGCTCAGCACAAGAGAATTAACTTCCCGCTGCTCTGCTGGAACATCCACAACAGCAGCACGAGCCAAGTCGAGCAGTGTCTGGTGATAGCGAATCATAGCCACGCTCGCGACCTCTGCTCCGGTACTCACATCAGTTTGAAGAGGAATATATTTACTTTGAACTTCATCGCGTTTTGCATAACCAATGCGACATAATAAATCGAGTCCATAGCGAATTTCATCCACGGTAATTTTCGGACGGATTTGATCTTGGAACCACTCAGGCTCAAGCGTGGAATCCTCTAAGTTCATAAGCTCGAGCAACACCGCATTCGACCAGTGGCTGAAAAACTCAAGCTGCCAACGGTCGAGCTCATTGGCGACCAGGCTGCCTTTGAGCATGACCAACTTGCGCAAGATGGATTCACGTTCGATAGGGTCTCGCGCGTAGGCATGTTCAACCAAAGCCTCGAAATACTGCCGTTCGCGTCCAACCAGGCTCAGGTTCTGGACGATTTTCTTGGCTGCCTTGGGGGTCAATGGGCGGCGATTCCGAACCAAGGCGTTCATCAAGTTGTTGCGCCCGAGCCCTGCATCCTCTGCAAAATCAAAATAAGTATAATCGATGTCGAGCTGCTTGAGCGCATTGAAAACCGCTTCGAGATACTCTCGATAGTCGAGAAATCCCGAAGGCTTAACGATCTCATTGCAGACTCTTTTGAGGTTAACCTTCTCCACGGCCTACCCCTTTCATCAGTCGTATCGTCTTCTATGTCTCTTTTATTCAATAAAAAGACCAAAGAACACATATTGATACGACTTTTGGCGGGGAACAAAGTTCTTTATTTTTGTCCCTGGCTAGAATTAGAGGGGACGCCCCCCTGAGTAGTTCCCGAGTCCCGAGGTTACAAACGCCCGTTCGAGGTCAGCAAGGCGTGATTTTATGAAATTCTCTTCAAGCATCTGGGAAAGACGCACACGCGATGCAACATCTCCGGACTTGGCCGCGGCATCCGCAGAACCAGCAAACAGCCCTTTGATTTCAAGTTGAATTTCAGGGGGTAGAGCTCTCGGCGCGCTCGGACGCGTACCACGCATATTCCCGGCTGCGTTTCTCAATCCATTGAGAGCCACTTTGAAGCGCTCCCATGCAGGGCCACCCTTGGCATTCAGGGTGCTCACGATCTCCTTCTTGCTGACCGCCTTTGGCGAGAGATTGAACAAATTTTTCCAGGACTGCGGATTGAAGACGGTTCCAAGCAAATTTTTCGTCGTTCCGAAGGCACGTGCCGTATGCACAACAGCCCCACGCCCCATTCCATAGACGTCGGCCGCCACCATTACAAAATAGGCCGTCTGCATTGCTGTTTTGAGCGGTGTACGCGGAAGATCTTCAATCCAGCGGTGCAGCGGAATACTCACCGCAGTGAAGATACCACCCGCAGCAATCGCTACTCCGAATGCACTGGTCGCCATGGCCGCCGCAGCGCCTCCAGCCGAAGAGATTCCTGCCGCCGCGGCAGCACCTGAAGTCGCTCCGGCAGTAAAGTAACCAACTGTGCCCGCTGTCGCCGTCCAGAAGCTCCCCATCGCAGCACCCAAAGCTGGAAGCGATGCAGCAGTGAGAATCACAGCAGCCGAGACGCCGACAACAACACGACGCGCGCCATCAACCTGTTGCTTCAGCCAAACCTGGGAAAATTCCTCTAGGTCACGCGGAGCCTTTTCACTTTCCTGCAGTCCAAGCATCTGACGCGCAACATCCTGCTCATCACTTCCCTCTTTGCCCTCGAAGAAGCGATCCGAAGGCAACGGTGCAGGGAAAGCGATTTGGTCTGACCACGAATCCGGACGATGAGTGACCATGACAGTGCGCGCCATGGGCTTGCGATAAATAAAGATTGCAGAGAGCTCCTGCCAGTTCCCGGTCACTCGAACAGCTTGGTAGAGTTTGCTGTCGGCACCTCTGACAAAAACAAATTCGAACTGCCGTGTATCACCCAAAATGGTTGTTCCCCACTTCGGATCGGTTGCAAAAGCTGCGCAATCCTTTGGATCGTTTGTCCCTGTTCCCTTCTGACCAAGAAGTGTATTTGGATCTCCGAGAGCGGGAGTAATACGACAGCCAAAGAACCTCAGCACATCGGTCTCTTCAGGTTGAGTCACAGACTTTTTCATTTCGCCAAGCAGCGCAACCATGTCTGCGCTAGGAAGAAATTCTTCAAAGTCGCTTTTCTTCCTTTGAACTTGAACTTTGACTTTGCCATTGCGTCCCGCTTGCATGTTGACAGCGAGTTGATGAAGCGCAAGACAATCTGCTTTCAACTGCCCTTCGGTATCCGGATCCAAAAGCCCAGACTCATCTTCAGGCATGCACGCCTCATTCACCAGGCGTTGTGTTTCAGGGTCTAGATTGTCGCGATCTTCAATGCCATAGCTACGGCTTGCAGGCTTTTGTTTGATGCAACCGGTGCTGGCAATCCCCGTGAAGGCCGCAGCGATCACACCCGCTGCCACGAAGCGTCTAAACAAACTTGAACGCATAGCCTTGGCCTCCTGAACAATACCAATACATCTGCTGCCAGGTCTTTCTCGTAGGAAAAAACAGACTCAAGCAACAACCAAGTTGGATACAGGTACCCGATGCGCAGCCTCAGTGCGGGATGAATTCTCCCGTCCAGATCTATCAATCGGGAACATGATCTCATTGATCTCGAACAAATTCAGCATTCCATTGGCTGCAAAGCCACGAACCTTGCCAATCACCTGCATCTCGGCAAGACGGAATGTCTCTGGGTCAATGCTCCTGACACTTGCAGCACTTGAACTCCAGTCGGCCGCCACTTCGTCGGGAGCCTTGTTTAGAATCATTGTGCGAATGTGTTCACGCACTCCCGCCAAGAAGACCACCATCGTCTGGGGTTCGAGCGAGAGGAAAATTTCGAGTAAAAGCCCATCGCTGAGGTAAGCTAGGCTCTCGACACTCACGAGGCGGCTGCGTACTTGGCGTGAGAGCTCAGGGTTGTTGACGTCAAGATCAGACATCATCTGAGACTGACCATCGCGGTCAGAGCGCTCCATGAGGTCAATGAGAACATCTGCTCCTCCCAATGACTCACCATCGAGGACTCCTGTCTGACGCAACTTTCTTTTCAGAGCATCAGCAACGTTCTGCAGATATTCACGTGGCAGCGTTTCCTTGATGCACAACTCGCGCAAAAGGTCGTTCTTCAACGTACCTGCAAACAATTCGAAGACCATCCGCCGCCTCTCTGTTGAAAGCTGGGTCAGCACCACAGCTTGCGAGCGTGCGCTTTCATCTACGATAAGATCATAAATCTGCTGTGCCGACTGAGTTCTCAAGAAATCAAACGCCTCTTTGGTGCGCTGTGTCATGATTCGCATCTTAGCTGCTGTTATCTTAAGCTTCAGGTTTCGCAATACAGTCAACTGCTCGCTCTCGCTCACGTATGGAGTACTGACGTGAATATATTCAGCGAGTAGAGCAACTTCCTTCTTGAGATCGTCGTCGCTTACCAGATCAAAAACAACCATCTCTCCCAAAATAGCCACACATTTTGCCGAAAACTCGACACCGTCCTCACGCAAAACACGTGCGAAAACTTCGCGCGCCAGCTTGGGCTGAGTGATAAACGCCTGGGTCAGTTCATCCTTTAGCGACTGAGTGTTGAGACGCTGTGCGAGTTCATCTGTGAGCCCCTGCGCCAAATGCACGGGCGAACGCACTGTTGTGACTTGTGCAACACTCGGTGCTTGTGGCAGCGAGCGGGTCGAAGGTGGAACACCGATAAGTGACGGATCTATCTGGCTCTCATCGGGAGATCCCGAAAACCCATCGGAGATCCCACCACGACCCTCGGAAATGAGGTGCTGCACCTGCTTTCCGGTCAGAACAACGCGTAAGGCAACGGCAGCAACAATCAACAGAACTGCGAGAACTGCAGCAGCAAGAAGAATCTTTTCCTGACTCCAGAAAGACGAAATGCTTTCTTTGTCAGAAACCTTATTCTCGGTTTGCGATTGCAATTGAGAGCTCTCGCGAGATTTGTCGGTGCTTTCCTTCGTCTCTGACCTTCTCTCAGCAAGAGATTCTGTTTTATTCTCAGTCTCACGACTGAGTGATTCCCTTTCGCGGATAATTTCCTTGGTGTTGGCAAATTCTCTGAAGACTTTGAGCGCACGACCGAGCTTATCTAAGCCCCAGGGGTCGTCGCGCATCTCATCAGCATCTTTCTCCAGCTGACGGGCAGATTTCGGAAACAACGTCTTCTTCACATTCAGAGCAACAGCACCATAAGCTTCCATGCTGTCACGCATGAGTTCTTCGATTTGTTCACGGCGCTGGTCAGGCATCTGTTCATCGATGCTCATATTGACCGTGCTGCCCTGAATGTAAAGTGCCCATTTGCTCTCAGGAATTACTGCGATGCGGCGGGCAGGTTGTGCCTGAATCTCGTCGACCGACATCCGTGAAGTCGAAATCTCGACCGAATTTAAGCGGCATTCCTCCGGGCAAAAGTCATTGACGATCTTCTCATATGCCGATCGGACGTTGTCGAGAGCAAGGCTGCGCGCCTGCGACTCAGATCGCACAAGCTGGGGTGAATCAGGAAGAGTAGTGCGAATGAATTCAATTTCTACAGCAATTCCATAATTCCTGCTCGAGCGCTCAATAACATTCTCAATCCGTTCAATATTGGAAGTACCCAGTCGATTGTCAACCAAAACTTCAACAAGTGATCGCCGCACCGAGAAACGACGCGGTGCAGCAACGTTTGTTTCAAATCCCAAGGAAGCTGAGCTTGTGTCGAAGACCTCACGAGCCTCTGCTTCAATGCCCAAAATGGAACAACCGTCAGGGCAGTACTTATTCAAATCACTTTGCACACGACTCTTTAGGCTCTGAACGATTTCACTTTCATATCTGCTTTTCTCGGAATCTTCGCTGCTCACTGATGCATAGGCTGCAGGAGTATTACCAAAGGGCGAAGTCTCATATTCAACTTCAATAAAGCTGAGCACTGCAAAAAAACTAATCAGGGAGAGCCTTGCCTGCCCCCACTTTGATTTTATTTTTTTGTTGACCAAACTTTGAATTTTCATTGATAGACCCGTATCACCACCCTTCGATTCAAAGACCTTGCCTTCTCAAGTTCCTCTCCACTCTTTCCCTCGGTCGACACCTTGGGACGGGTAGAGCCGAAACCTGCAACACTCATTCGTTCCTGAGACACATTCAGTGCGCGCATCCTGTTCAACAACGAAACACCTCGTGCACTGCTGAGCGCCCAGTTCAAATCATCCTTGCCAACATCGTCAGTATGTCCCTCAAAACTGAGCAGATATTTGCTGTCGGTGTTTTGAAGAATCTGCAAAATCGGAACAGCTTCCCTGGCAGCAAAGGCACTTAGCTTATCGCTTCCTTGCTCAAAAAGTACGCTACCAAGGAACTCCACCATGAGCCCGCTCATCCCCAATTCTGTTGAGACAGAGCCAGATAACCCGCGCGTGGCAATTTGAGCGTCAATCTGCTTTTTCAATTCATCGAGGCTGTCTGTGCGTTGGCGAGTCACAACCTGCGAGACGGCATCGAACTTCTGAACATTGACTTGCGACATGGCCAACATGAGTACAAAGAGAGCCATAAGATTCGTTGTCAGATCTGCGTAGGACGTAATCCACGGCGAATCTCCCGTTTTTTTGCGGGAGCGACGTTGGGGGCGGAGTATGGTTTCAAAGATAGATGGATGTGTCACTCTGCCCCCTCACGATGACCGAGAGAGAGGAGGGTGCTGAGGCGCCGAAGAGTGCGGATTCCTTGTTTGCGTGCGCTCTGCTGGGGCAACACTCGAATAGGTGTTCAACACATCACGGAGATGCGCATGCGATTTCTTCTCCTTCATCAACATGACACCTTCGAGAATCATCAAATCCCGCTGCAGGGTCTTCTCTGCGTAAATTGATATCTTCTCGGACACGGGAGTGTACACAACTGTGCCAAGTAGAAGTCCGTAAAGGGTCGTCAAAAGTGCAATCGCCATTCCTGGGCCAAGTCGAGCGGGGTCGGACATGTTGGAGAGCATCTGGACAAGTCCAACAATCGTCCCAAGTAATCCCATACCTGGACAGAGCTTACCCAAGTTCTCAAACAAGCTCGACGCGTGGGTAAATTCATTCTGCTTCGTGTTTATTTTTGCTGTCAAATTGTGGCGAATTTCATCGGGAGTAAAGCCCGACAAGATGAGCGTTACACCATCCTTCAGCAGAGGATTTCTGAGGTGTTCCTTGTACCGTGCAAGAATTCCAACCCCCTCGGTGCGCACAGCTGAGGTCATTGTAGAAAGCTGGTTGGCAATCTGATTCATTTCTTTTTTCTGACTGAAAAACGCAATTTTTGTGAGTGTTTTTATTCCTGCAACAAAATCAACAAAGCTGTGGGACATTAAAATCACGCACAGTGGCCCCACCCCAAGCAAGATGGCAGCTGCTGGATCCCAGAACCCGCGGAACTGATTGCTGCCGTGCTGCAACACATACCAGAGTGACCATGCAAAGCCAGACAGTCCAACCAGCACTCCAATCATTTGCGCTGCTCTCCTGTCGCTTGAGGAACCGACTCTATGGATGTCGAACTGCCACGGCTTTTGCGCATTGACTCTCGTTCGGACACAAGCCGACGCAGATCCTCAATCTGTGCAAGCAGACGACGCGAAGGTTCAATGTCGAAGGACTTTTCGTATGCGGCCAGGGCTAAATCTTTCTGATTCAGTCTTAAATGCAGAGTCCCCTTCATAGTCCACAACAAAGCAGATCGCGGATAGTGAAGAAGGAGCTCATTGGCTTCAACGAGTGCATCTTCGAATTTTCTGCTCTGAAAGAGCTCGCGGATTTTTTGTGTTTGACCGATGAAACTCGGAGTCATTGGGCGGTTGTTTTCTTCGCTCACATCCAAGACACGATCGAAGTCGCCCAATTTTTTCTCGAATTCACCCTGCCCTGCATTCACTGCAATCTCAGCATCAGTGCGTTGGGTACGAGCCTGCTCGCGCGATAAAGAAATAGGGTCTTCAGTAATATCAGCGGGCTTCAATCCCATGACAGAGGCGGGCAGTTTGACCTCTGAAACAGAATCTGTGCCAGACTCTCCGGCGAGCACCTGCTCAATCTGCTCACGCTGCTGTCTCTTTACAATCTCTCCAGATCCAAGAGGAGGGGCAATACGGATTTCACGTTGGCTTGGTTTTGCCTTTGCTTCAGCACGATCAGACGCCGCATCATCCGGTGGAGTGGATGTGCACGCTGCTGCAAGAATAATAAGCGCACAAAGGCGCTTAGAACTGCACGCCGAAACCGACATCTGCGCCGATACCTCCCGGAGTTGTGTACTTGTACTTGTTACGGATGCTAATGGTTGTGGGCAGGCTGTAGGCTCCACCAACATCGAGCACAAAACGCTTGCCCATGCGCATATGCGCACCGGTGCGAACGGAAAAGCATGCGTAGCCGGTGGAAACAATCGTACCGGCTCCCAGTTCCCAACCCCAGACAACACCATCTGTTTTAAGAGGATCGGGGCTCACTATCCTGGAGTAGAAGGCTGACAATGCAAAGCCCTTCGTGAAGGGAAGAATGACTTCCTTGCTGGTGCCATCAACAATTTCTGCACTTGACGCGGGGTCGCCCGCAATTCCAGGATAATCGGAAAGCACACTCGATGGCGCGACCAGAAATCCAAACCGCGTTCCAACCTCATGCCTTGCCGAGCTGAAACGCTCTGCAAATCGAACGGTAGCCGACAACATACTCGCGCTGTCCTTCACATTCGGAACCAGCTGCCAGCCGAGAGTTGTGTTGAGCACATAGTCTGAGATTTTTTCCTTCTCCACAGACTGCTTTTGAGCGAGCTCAGCTTCCTTCTGCTCCATCTTTTGCTTGTAGATATTTTCCGTGTTGTAAAGCTTGGTCCAGACGAGCTCCTTTGACTTGGCGTCGAACACATGAAAGCCCAACACCATGCTCGTTTCCTGGTACAAAAGACTCACATCAACCCACGCCTCAACACCCAATTGACTCGCAATCGCATCAAGTTCTTGTGGATTGTTGATGGGGGTGGTCATCACAAGCCGACCATTTTCAACAACCGTTCGTCTGATTCTACAGTTGGTGCACTGAAGCACCTTTGTTCCACTGTGTTTGCGGAATGCATCGGAAATTTGTGTTTCAAGATAGCTTTCGTATGAGCGCGGAATGCCCTCGCCCAGTGCGACACGCCTAACAGCAACCGTACGCAACGAATTTAAGGCTTTTGCTCGCAAATCGAATGCGAACTCATTCACCAGATCCTGCAAAACTTCGTTGAACGATTTAATCTGTTCTTTTTCTGTGGAGGCTGTATCAGCAGATGAACGTTGCCCAGCCTCGGCTTTCTGGGAATCAACATTGGCGGCAAAAGCCACGTGAACGTGCGCTACTGAAAGCGCAGCAGCAAGCACTGTCAGTGCACTGAATTTTCTGAATTGGCAGGTGTCCAAAAATTCAGACATCAAAAAACCCCACGAGTTTCACCCGTGGGGTTATTCGGTTGTCAGACCCAAAGCGCGAGCGGCAGAGGTTGCCCAGTGCCACACAGGGCTGACGGATACGCTCGAGCGCCCTCTCAGATAGAGTAGGTCAGCTTCGCAAGCGATTCCTTGCCCGTTGCCACAACGAGCTCCCAAGATTTTCTCGCCTCGTCGCCCTGGAACTCTTCATCGTAGGTTTCAAGCAAGTCTTGGATGCCTTCTGCGTCTTCGAGAAGACTCAGGGCGTTGACCGCAGAACGGAAATAACGGGCAGCTTCGTTGGGGTGTCTCTTCACCTTCAGGCTGAGACGTCCCATTTCTTCATACCACTGCGCCTTCTCTTCAGGAGTTGCGACTTCGCCCGTTTCACCAATCATGTAAATGTAGGTGTTGAGAGCGCGGACGTTATCCTTAGAGGCCATGAGCTCTGAGATTTTAGGAAGCAGAGTTTGGATGGTTTTACGTGCCTTGGCTTGCTCTTTGCGCTTGTCCTCAAGGCTCTCAGAAGAGTGCTTCTCAAGGATGCGCTCGCAGTGTGCACGCAGCAGGCGAAGGTCTTCAGGTAGAACCTGATCGCGCTCGGTCTCGAGCGTTGGGTTGATTTGGCGAAACAGCGACAAAAGCTCCGCAGGCGATACGTGGAGATAGCCGGCTAGGATCTGAATGGCCCACGGACGGTCGTCTGGCCAAATTCGTTCTGCGCGTTCCATCTGCCGAATCAACTCATGCATATCCATGTGCTCTCCTCAGTCTGCGCTTCAGTGCGCACGTCGAGCACCCACCCCAAAAAGGCAGATGCGGGACCATCACAGGTTTTTCAATCTCCCCCTTCATTGTACGACCGGAGGCTCGGGTCAAGATGAATTTTAAGACCCTCTGAAATTCTTTCGAAGTCGAGTGAAAAACCTGCTCAAAGAGTAGCAGAGGGCAATTGCCACGACCAGCCACAAAGCTGAAAGCACTCCGTTATTCAAAAATGTGACGGTACTGCTTGACTTCACAAGATTTTCCGAGCGCAGCGAAT
Source organism: Betaproteobacteria bacterium (assembly GCA_016868315.1). Taxonomy (GTDB): domain Bacteria; phylum Bdellovibrionota_B; class Oligoflexia; order Silvanigrellales; family Silvanigrellaceae; genus RFOM01. The sequence goes on along the minus strand of VGHE01000007.1, from coordinate 69,152 downwards.
GGCTCCACAGTGGCTCCTGAGTCGCTGAATTTGCGTTATTTATAATCAATTCTTTGAAGGCCGTCCAAAAGACCTGAAAGCCTGGCGCACCGAACTCGACTGTTGAATTTGTGTAGGCCACGACCTTGCCCTCGCGGTCGAGAAGAAAAAAGGCAGGCTGCGCGAGAACCGCCAAGCGTTCCTGAAGAACACCACGTGCATCCCAAACAACACCGATTTCACTGCGCCATGAAACACTCTTGAGCTCATCAGCAATCTCCGCCTGAGTTTGCCAATCAGTGACGACGGCGCGAAAACATATCTTCTGAGATGTCGTGGCCGAATCACGCGCCAGTTCCTCGAACGCCTTCAAACCCGGCCGACAGTTCTCACACCCAGGAAAGGTGAAATAGAGAAGCGTGGCGAGCGGCGCCTCAGGACCTGACTCCCGACAAAAGAGAGGCTGAATCGGAGGCGGAGCGTCGTAGTCCGTATTCAGTAAAACGGGGAACTCAAAGTTGGGCAAAACAACCTGAGAATTCTCGAGAGGCACCAGCCCGGCACGTTCCATCAGGTCGAAGAGGGTCGTCATGGGTTACCTGTATCAAAAAAGAGACACTCGCCTGCCCCCTGGTGTGAGGATGAGACACCAGGAGGAACTCCACTGGCTGAGATTTAGCTCCATCAGGCTCGAAATGATAGTCTGGCAATCTTGGCATGAAATTTGCTAGTACACCCTCAGTCGTAAAATCTGCCAAAAAAAGGGGGACTCCAAATGGATACACTCACAAACACACTGAATGCGATTCGCCAACAAGGCGCCCAACCACTGAACAACAAAGTTCTCGCTGACTGCCTTTTCCGCGACCTCAGACAGCATGGCCTCAAAGACAAAGACATTGTGAGCCTGTCTTCAGAGCTCATTGCTCAGCTGACCAACGACATCAAAGACCGCGCAGAAAAAATTCACGCAGCCGACGCAGCTGCACAAAGCGCAGAGAAGTTAACGCGCACACGCTGAGTTGAAATAACAACTCAGCAGAACCAAGGTCTCGACTTGCGCGAGACCAGTGCCCTCTGAAAACCAAAAAAATGTTACGACCAAAATAAAAAACCCGCCCTCAGGGGCGGGTCGCTTTTTCTCAACAGCTGACTGTTGAAATTAGCCGGCCTTGTGAAGGGGAGTGACCTTAGCCACAGCCTTACGAGCCTTCTTCGCAGCTGGCTTCTTAGCCTTCTTAGCAGCTGGCTTCTTAGCCTTTTTAGCCTTTGCCTTCTTAGCCTTCGCCTTGCGAGCTGGCTTCTTCTTAGCAACAGCTTTCTTAGCAACAGCCTTCTTAGCTTTTGCCTTGCGAGCTGGCTTCTTCTTAGCAACAGCTTTCTTCGCTGCTGGCTTCTTCGCAGTTGCCTTCTTGGCCTTGCGCTTAGCTGGCTTCTTAGCCTTCGCCACTACTTTCTTTTTCGCCTTGCCGCCGACTTTTTTCTTAGCAGCGCGGGCGGTTTTCTTCTTCTTTGCACGCTTCGGTTTTGCGTGCGATACTTCAGCTTTAGTTTCAACTGTCATTTAGACGTTCCCTTCTTCAGACTGCGACGCTCGGAGACAAAGCTTGTGTCCCCACGCCTGAATTGTGAAACCAATTCACTCACCCGCAACGTCTCTCGACGTGACTTCCCGCAGCGTCATCCCGACGCAGAGCACCGCACGTTCATGCGACACCAATTCATCGACACCTCTCAGTATATCTTGAGTCGAAGTTCAGCATTTTTTCTCACGTCACTTTTTTGGAGCTGCTGGTGAACTTTTTGACACAACAAAACACATTTACATCCCTGCTCGCGCAATACGGAACTCAAAGTTTTGAGCTCCAGGCGCGCACAGGTATCACTTCCGGGAATGCCAGCAGCGGTTCAATTTCAACCATCACAGTCATCGCAATCGTCTCCTTCATCCTCGTTCTCTTCTTTATGGCAACCCTCTGGCCAAGAGAAAAGAACGACAATGTGCAATTTCGGCAGAGACAGTTTGGACGTGTCGATGGGATTTTCTATCGGGTTCAGGGAGCCCTTTTGGATGCCGAGGAGGCTGAGCGTTATCTCACCGGAAAGCTTGCCACCAACGCTCTTTTGCAGGGTTTGCTGCTCCTCAAAAATCATCCCCTGACACTCGTGTCACTCAGCGTAGGGGGATGCGGATTCGTTTCTCCGACGCCGGTCAAAAAGGGAGAACTCATCCTGCTCCAGCTTGGTAGCCTGCCTGATTTTCCTGAAGAAAATCTGATTGTCGGATGCAGGGTGGTGTGGTCGAAAAAGAACAAGGGTAGCCACGGTTCGATGGAATCCATTGGCTGCAAGTTCGTTTTTCCGGATGGCAGTGCAGTTCCAGAAGACAGCCTTAAGCGCTATATCACCTATCTCATGGACGAACCTGTCAGCTGAAAAGAGGAGATAACCTCCGTGCTCCACCCCAACGGCACCACACAGATGCTCGCCCTCTTCGGAGAAGACCTGCGGCTCTCTCCCTCACCAGCAACACACACCGCCTGGGCTGAGCAGGCGGGTTTGAATTGGGTCTATCTTCCAATGCCCTGTCAGAATGAAACAGCTTTCATGAGTTTGTGCTCGGCTCTCATGGAATGCAGCGGCTTTCAGGGAGGCAATATCACCAACCCATTCAAGCGCAGCGCATTGAATCTGCCGGGTGTGAAATTGGACGGGTCAGCCGAGCTCTGTCGAGCTGCGAATACTCTCTACCGTGTCAGCGAAAACAACCAAAGCGTATGGCGTTTAGCCAACACTGACCTCGCAGGGTGTTCGGAAACACTTTCTCGGATCTTGAGGTCAGTAAACGAGCAAGGTGACTTAAATGCTGCTCTTCAGTTCGTGATTTTGGGCACAGGAGCCATGGCCGATACCTGCGCCCAGGCCATCTCGATAGCCTGTGGACATCAACACAACAGCAGCACAACCCTGCTCTCGCGCACTCAACTCGAGCGGGGTGAAATACTCAAACATGTGCCTCAGAACCGTAAATCGCACATCGTCGTCATCAACGCCCTGCCGTCGGGCACGCGTCCGGAAGCAGACCGCCTCGCAAGCACAGCGCTCGAGGAGCTCGACCAGCTTCCGGTATATTCTAAGCATCTTTTTGAGATCAGTTACTTAGAGACTCCCGCGAGCAAACATGCAAGCAGCTCGGGATGGGGAGTCACCCGCGGCGAAATTCTTTTCGAGGAACAGGCGCGCGCGAGCTTCAAACTCTGGGCCCGTTGCTCTGCGTCCAATTCAACAACCGCTCTGCAGCCTTCTCGAGAGTGAGATCTGTTTTGCAGAATGCAAAACGCAACCAGTTGAGCCGTTTGGGCGCTTCGCTCCCGTAATAGAAGACCGACGGCGGAATAGCCGCCACACGCGCCTCCTGAATAAGAAGCTTGGCGAAATCGACATCACGCATCGCCCCACCCTGAACGTGCGACTCATACGAGGCCATCAGAAAATAACTTCCCTGTGCGCGCTGAACCGCAAATCCCGCCCGAACCAAATTCTCGGCAAGGAATTCCTGTTTGCTCGCGTAGACCTCAGGGAGAGAGCTCAAATACGCCTTGGTCCAAGAAAAATCGGACATCATGGTAGCCAAACCGCGCTGTGTTGCCGGGTTGGTGCAGAAAACCACCGCCTGATGCACCAGCCTAACGGCACGAGTCAGCTCGGCCGACGCTGTTACCCAGCCCACCTTGAACCCGGTGAATCCAAATGTCTTTGCGCAAGAGCTAATCCGCACAACGTAATCGCGCATTCCCGGGAGCTGCACAGGCGACAAAACCTGTTCGGGATTTTGATAAACGAGATATTCATAAACTTCATCGCACATGAGAACGGCATCGTTTTCGCGCACGCTCTCACAGAGCTTCTCCAACTCGCTCCGGGAGAAAATCTTGCCGGTCGGGTTGTGCGGCGAGTTCAAAATCATCAACTTAAAACCACCGGCAACAGCTGCGGCGAACTCACTCCAATCAATACTCCATCCCCGCGCCGCCAAACCAACGGGAGTTTCAGGCGAATGCAAACGCACGGGAACAAGAATCCCACCTGCATTCGCAATCGCCTGTGCATAACTGTCGTAGCAAGGTTCAAAAACAATAACTCGGTCGCCCGGGTTCACAAACGCATTTACAACCGAGTAAATAGCTTCGGTTGCACCCGTAGTGATGGTGACTTCATCGTTCGGGCAATATTGTATTCCAGTTTTATCGTGCACCAGAGTGCTGACCGCCTGACGCAAAGCCGCCTCACCAATGGCAGGTGCATACTGGTTGTGACAGTGCAGGGTTTCATGAGCAACCTGCTCCAACACTTCCGACGGACCGGGAAAATCGGGAAAGCCCTGCGCAAGGTTAACAGCTTGGTGCTGCTGAGCCAGTTGGGTCATTTCAGTAAATATGCTGGTGCCAAAGGAAGACCAGCGCCTCGCCATTTTCATTGTGCTCATGGAAAACCTCACGCAGTGCGGCGCTCAGAGCGCGGGTCGAGCGCATCTCGCAGCGCGTCCCCTAACATATTCAGGGACAAAACCGTAAGGAAAATTGCAGCCCCCGGAAATACCAGGGTCCACCAGGCTTGATAGAAATCGGCCTTACCTTCCGCCAACATAGCCCCCCACTCTGGCACCGGCGGCCGGACACCCAGACCAAGAAAGCTGAGCCCTGCAGACTCCAAGAGAGCGCTTGCGAAACTCATAGTGGCAACCACCACAATTGAATTCAGGGTGTTGGGCAGAACGTGTTTGAACAGGATACGGGAGAGTGAAGCGCCGTGCGCAAAAGCCCCGACCACGTATTCTTTGTTGCGTTCACCCAGCGCAGCTCCGCGCGACACTCGGGCGAAGGTCGGCGCATAGGCAATACCAACCGCAATCATGAGGTTCACAATTCCTTGCCCAAGAAAGGCCACAAGAATGAGAGCCAGGAGAATGGAAGGGAAAGCCAGAAGGCAATCGTTGATGCGCATAAGAATCTGGTCAACTCGACCTCCGAGGTAGCCCGAAAGTAAGCCGAGTGGAACGCCCAAACCCACGCCAATGACAACTGGCAAAAAACCCAAGGCTAGAGAAATCCGCCCGCCATGCAGTACGCGGGCGAAAACATCGCGACCGGATGCATCGGTTCCGAACGGATGATGCATTGAACCGCCTTCAACAAAAAAGGGAGGAACAAAACGCGAAGTCTCGAGATTCAGCGTGAGAGGGTCATGGTGCGCGAGCCAGGGCGCTGCAATGGCGCACACAACAAGGATGAAAAGGATAAGCAAAGCGATTTGCGCAGTGCGGTTGTGCTTTACTTCCATCCACAACTGAAACCAAACGGAGGGCTTGGCGGTCATCAGCCATTGCCTTTCTGAGTGCCTGACGCTTGCTTGATGCGAGGGTCTAACCAACCCACAACAATGTCACCCATCAGGTTAAAGAGAACGAACATACACCCAACAAAAAGCGTGCCCGATTGCACCATGGGAAAATCACGGCTACCAATGCTCTCCACGAGCAACTTACCCAACCCTGGCCAGGCGAACATGGTTTCTGTGATGACAGCCCCACCGAACAGTGCACCCGCCTGCAGAAACATAATAGTCACAACAGGCAAAGCGGCATTTCTTGCCGCATGCTTAAGTACCACTTTAAATACAGAGAGTCCCTTAGCGCGTGCTGTACGGATGTAATCCTGCTGAAGAACATCAAGCATGGCAGAACGAGTCATGCGACAAATGTGCGCCATGGGAATAGTCGACAACGCGACCGCGGGCAGAACCAAATAGCGCACGGCCGACGTGAACACATCCCAACCTTCGCCAGCGAGCCCAAGATACAGACCATCAAGTGTGTACATTCTAAAGAGTGACTGACTCGCAGGATCGAAGAGAACTTCGTCGGACAAACGCCCAGACGTTGGCAACCATCCCAGATTCAGGCTGAAGAACCACATTAGGAGCAAAGCCAACCAGAAGATCGGCATGCTCACTCCTGTTAACGCAATTAAGCTCGCAAAACGATCCCACCAGGAACGTCGGGCAACAGCCGACACAACACCCAGAAACAATCCAACCGGAATCGCAATCAACAACGCTGCAACAGCCAGCTCGACTGTTGCGGGGATGGCAGACGCAAAAAGAGTGTTGATGGGTTGGTCGTGAAAGAGACTGTGTCCAAGGTCGGCCTCTAACACAAGTCTCTTAAGATAAAGCCCGTACTGAACAAACCAAGGATCGTTCAGATGCAGAGACTCGCGGATATACTCCACGCGTTCCGGTGTAGCTCGCTCTCCTGCCATGACAAGCGCGATGTCGCCGGGAATCAGCTTGAGCGCTCCGAACAAAACAAGAGTGAGTAGCAAGAGCACCGGAATGGACGCAACGAAGCGGGTAAATGCGTGGCGTATGAACATGCCGACTCACTTGTTGTTGAGACTGACCCGAAAGAAACGACGCGACCCATTCGGCTGAAGGATAAAACCCTGAACCTTGGGATCCATAGGCATCGCAACACGCGAGTGTGCAATGGGGATCCAGGGCGCGTCTTGGTGAATAAGCTTCTGCGCCTGGCGGTAAAGGTCAGCACGTTTTTTTTGAACAGTGACTTTTTGCGCATCACGCAGAATCTGGGTGACCTTCTGATTGTCGTAGAACGCGATATTGGACGCAGGTGGTTTGGCGTTGTCGCCGCTTAAGAGCACATTCAAAAAGTTATCGGGGTCACCGTTGTCACCCGTCCAACCCATGAGTGCCATCGGATGCTCACCTTTTTTGGTTTTGTCGAGATAAACCGCCCACTCGTGGGTGGTCAGCTGAACCTTCACGCCCACTGCCTTGAAGTCCGCCTGGATGGCTTCTGCAACGCGCTTTGCATCGGGCATGTAGGGTCGCGAAACGGGCAAGTAAAACAACTCCGATTCAAAACCCTTTGGATAGCCAGCTTCAGCAAGCAACTGCTTTGCTTTGACCTGATTAAATGCGTAGGGCGAAATGCTGGTGTTGTAGCCCCAGAGCGAAGGCGGGATAGGATTCACCGCTGGAATACCCATACCTGCATAGACACCTTTAATGATAGCTTCCTTGTTGACAGCCATGTTCAGAGCCTGGCGGACCTTGGGATTTGCGAATGGCCCCTTGGTTGTGTTGAAGGCTAGGTAGGCCACATTCATTGCTGGCTCTTCAATAATTTTGGCATCTGCGCGCTTCTGGCGAATAACGTTGACTTGATCGGGGGTTGGGAGATTCATCATGTGAATCTCTTTAGCCAAAAAGGCATTGAGGCGTGTGGCGGAATCAGGATAGCTTCTGAAAATAACGCGCCCGAGTTTCGGCTGTCCGCCCCAGAATTCATTGAATCCATCGAGCACGATTTTTTCGCTTTTTGTCCAGCTCACAAATTTGAATGGTCCGGTTCCAACAGGGTTGCGTGCAAACTCCTGCTTGAACTTGCGCACCGCTGCTGGGCTAACGATGGATGCAAAGCTCATGGCCATGTTGGCGAGAAAAGGTGCGCTGGGTGACTTGAGTACGATTTTGACTGTTTTGTCGTCGAGCTTATCGACTGAGGCAACGAGTTTATCCATGCCCATATCCTGCCAATACGACCACATCTGTGCATATTTATAGGCTTCGTGCTTGGGATCATGTTGCCGCAACAGACTGAATACAACAGCATCGGCGTTCATCGGCGTACCATCATGGAACTTCACGTTCGGACGCAGATGAAAAGTATAGGTTAGTCCATCTGCGCCGACATCCCAGCGCTGTGCCAAAGCTGGTTCGATTTCTGTGGTTCCGTCTTTGAATTGAACCAGGGTATCGAAAATGTTGTCGCAGACGTTTAGGCTTTCACCATCGGTTTCCTTCGCAGGATCAAGCGATACGGAGTCGCCGCCTCGGCCATAAATGAGAACCCCTTTAGACTGCGCAAAGGCGCTCTCGGGTCGGGTTGCCAAGGTGCTAAAAATAGCAGTAAGTGCAGCAAGAGAGAGTGAAGTCGAGATTTTGCGCATGGGCATTCTCCGCTCCGAATTGTGGTCTCAACATACGAAAGAGTCGGGCGGTTTTAGCTCAGGCAAGGTGGAAAGGCAATGCGGCTCAGGCCAGCTGAATTCAAAATTCTCCAGCATCTGCGTGAGGCTCGCCTCTGCGCAGATCATCCTGGCACCCTGCACCTTATGCTCTCTGGCGGTAAAGACAGCGTCGCGCTGCTCGAAATTCTTCACCGCATTGAACGTCTCCCGCAAGCATGGAGTGGCTTGCATTTCAACCTAACACTGCACCATTTCAACCACTGCCGTCGGGCGGAAGAATCAAATCAAGATGAAGCTCTATGCATCGATCTTGCGCGTCACTTGGGTCTCCCCATTCTCATCCACAGGTGGTCTGAGACGCTCAACAACAAACTCAAGGATGGGTTGAATTTTCACGCCTTGGCGAGGGAATGGCGCTATCAAAGCGTCCGCAACTCCGCAGTGGACGCCGCACAACCTGGAAACAAAGACAATTGGATGATCGTCACAGCCCACCACCGACGTGATCATGCGGAGACTCTGCTTCACAATTTGGTGCGGGGGTGCGGAGCTGTTGGACTTCACAGCATGTCACCTTGGAGCTCTGAAACGAGGCTCCTGCGTCCGCTTCTTTGGCTCGCCGCCGACGAACTCGATGGCTACATCCAGGGAAAATCTCTGCCTCACCGCGAAGATTCATCGAATCAGCAACTCGACTACACACGCAATCGCCTGCGCAACGTGGTGCTCACAGAGCTCGAGCTTATCAACCCACAGGCCGTCGAGCACATTTGGACACTTTCACAAGATCTCAAGAATTATGACAAAGGTTCAGCCCAGCAGACCAGTGCCGACACAGCTGCAACGCTGAACACATCAACTGCTCCAAGCAGATGCATCGAGCTTCATAAACTCACCGGGGTTCCGCAACTGAGGGATTTCTTGCTGAACGCTGAACCTGTGCTTGCCCGGCAATTGACCCGCGAAAAACTGGCCAACATTCTCGCACATGTGCGCAAATTGGTGGCGAATCAATCGCACTGTGAGGGGTACAAAATTGCATTGTCGGAGCGAAGTTTTGTTACAATTAACAGCAAGCGGCTGGAAATCAAGGTAACTTCCTAGATTTTTAATGTTCAACCAGTGCAGCGCAGGAGAGCTTTGACATAGGGCAGCGCAGGAGAGCTTTGACATAGGGCAGCGCAGGAGAGCTTTGACATAGGGCAGCGCAGGGACAAAGCATGGTTGACTTTCTCTCGTTAAGATAGACATTGGGAATTCACGTTCGGAGATGCTTCCATCTTGGCGGCCTCTTAAGGAGTTTGTGATGAAAGAAAGTTGGCTGAAGGCGGTCATCGTTTGGGCAGGCGTATTTGCGCTTGTGATCTTTGCCTTCAAGTTCGTGAATCGTGGACAGGTCGAAGAATCTGTCAGCTACTCCCAGTTCATGGAGTTTGTTGAAAAGAAGCCACCCGATTTGGAATCCATCAATGGTGACGTCGAAATCAAAGGCGATCCACTGCGTGGCGATGAATATTCTGCGACCTTGGCGAACAAGAAACGGATAACTACGTTTGCTCCGTTCGATGAAACTCTGCGCAAAGAAATGCGTGAAAAGCTTGCGCAGCGCGAAGTTAAAATCAATTACAAGCGCAGCGACGACGGGCAGGCATGGTGGGGTATTCTTGGAACATGGGTGCCACTCCTTATCGTCATAGCACTGATGTTTTTGTTCCTACGCAACATGCAAGGTGCAGGAGGCAAGGCTCTTTCGTTCGGTAAAAGCCGTGCAAAAATGATGCCGGAAAATGCGACGCGCGTGACCTTCAAAGATGTTGCTGGCGTTGAAGAAGCAAAGCAAGAATGCTCTGAAATCGTCTCATTCCTGAAAGACCACAAGCGCTTCCAGGAAATCGGCGCGCGCATACCCAAAGGCGTGCTGATGATGGGTTCACCAGGAACGGGTAAAACACTCCTCGCCCGTGCGATTGCAGGCGAAGCGGGCGTACCTTTCTTCCACATCAGTGGCTCCGACTTCGTAGAAATGTTCGTTGGCGTCGGCGCGTCGCGCGTGCGTGACCTGTTTGAAAATGCGAAAAAGAATGCTCCATGCATTGTTTTCATCGACGAAATTGATGCCGTCGGTCGTCACCGTGGTGCAGGTGTCGGTGGTGGTCACGACGAGCGTGAACAAACTCTCAACCAGCTGCTTGTCGAGATGGATGGCTTTGAAGCGCACGATGCCATCATTGTGATCGCGGCAACCAACCGCCCCGACGTTCTCGACCCTGCCCTGCTGCGTCCGGGACGTTTTGACCGTCGCGTCATCGTGAATCTCCCCGATGTGCGTGGTCGCAGAGAAATTCTCAACGTCTACATCAAACGCGTGAAAGCTACGGAAGACGTGAACATCGAAAAGATTGCGCTTGGTACTCCCGGTTTCTCGGGCGCTGACCTGGAAAACCTGGTCAACGAGGCTGCATTGATGGCTGCCCGTGCGAATGCCAAACGCGTCACGGGTACACACTTTGAAGAAGCTAAAGACAAAATACTGATGGGTCCAGAGCGCAAGAGCATGGTCATGAACAAGGAAACACTTGTTATGACGGCCTACCACGAAACGGGACACGCGCTGGTTGCCTACTATTTGAAATCACGCTCTGACGTTCATAAGGTCACAATCATTCCACGCGGCCCAGCACTGGGAGTCACTGCCTTCCTGCCCAAAGAAGACATCTACAGCTCATCGAAAGAAGATCTGATGACTGAGATCGCAAAAGGTATGGGTGGTCGGGCAGCGGAAGAAATCAAATTCGGACGCCTCACAACCGGAGCCTCGAATGACATCCAACAGGCAACCAACCTCGCCCGTGCCATGGTTTGTCAGTACGGGATGAGCCGCTTGGGTCCCATTAACTTCGGACACAAAAGCGAAAATCCGTTCCTTGGCCGCGATTGGGGAGAAAGCAAAAACTACTCCGACGCCCTTGCGCACGAAATTGACCTCGAAGTCGCCAAACTCATCAACTCCCAGTATGAACTTGCGAAGCAAACGCTCATCGATCACATGGATGTCTTTGAACGCTGCGCGCAAATTCTTGTTGAAGCGGAAACTCTCGATTCCGACGAATTCCTCGCGGTCATCAATGGTGCATCCCTTGCAGAAGTGCGCGAAATGCAGCTCAAGAAAGCTGCTGCTGCGCAGGTCAGCAATGAAGCCGCAGGAGCTCCCGCAGCTTCTGCGACGGCTCAAGTCACCTCGACGGAACACACTCTCTCGGCTGGTGGCGCCACTCCTGCACCAAGCGCATGAATAGCAGCCTCCACACCTCTGGCGCGCAACGATGCCATGCCCTGATGGACCGCACGAAAACGGTTTATCAGGGCATCATTAATGTTACTCCCGACAGTTTCTCGGATGGCGGACAGTTCGACGCACCGGAGAGTGCGGTCGCTCAGGCACTGAAACTTGTGCAACAGGGAGCGCACATCGTAGATGTTGGAGGGGTGAGCACTCGCCCGGGCGCTCTCGAAATTTCCGCCGAGGCTGAGCTTGAACGGGTTCTGCCCGTGCTCAAAGCTCTACGGAGTCAGCTGCCTACGGATGTTCTTGTGAGCCTGGACACCTCATCTCCCACAGTTGCCTATGCAGCCGCCCAGGAAAATCTCATCGACATAATCAACGATGTGTACTCAGCGAGAAAAACCAGAGCAGTAGACACAGCTCTTTCCGTGAAAACCAACAAGTCTCAGGCTTTTGGTGCAACCACCGCTCACGTCGCAGGACACTTTGACCTCGGTTTCATCGCGATGCACATGCAAGGCACACCTTCGAACATGCAGCGTCATCCCAACTACGAAAACTGTGTTGATGAAGTCGCGTTGTTTTTGCAGGAGCGCATTGAATTTGCGCGCAACTGCGGGGTTCATTGGGTGGCCGTCGACCCTGGCATAGGCTTCGGGAAAACACTTGCGCACAACCTGGAGTTGCTCTGTCCGGCTGCCCTGGCGAAATTAAATGAACTGGGTGCTCCGGTTCTCATTGGACTTTCGCGCAAAAGCTTTCTTAAAATGTTGGCCGAAGCTCAAAATGCACTCCCCCTGTTTGCCTCGAAGGAGGCTGAAATGCAGTGGCGCGACCAACAAAGTGCACTTTGGGAAGAAAATTGCGTAAATTGGGGTGCACGTATCATCCGAACACACGTCATCAAGCCCGTCTCATGAGGAAATCATGAACAATAAAAATTTGTTTGGTCTTTTGGAAGACAAACTCACTGAACACCGCGAAGCACTGCGTGAACTGAATTCTCAGTACGGCGCCCGCTCGGCTGATTATAAGCAGGGCTTCGAGGATGCACTCAATCTCGTTAACAAGCTTTCCACCGATCTTGCTCGGGAAATCAGTGTCAGCGCTGTTTACGACCATCCACCACACCCACACCCGCGCAGCCGAACCTACCGCAGCGAACCTGCTGAGTGGTGGATTGAGGACACAAACTCAGACTCACTCAAAAGCTTCATTGCCTCCCGCAGCAATGAAATAGGTACAGTGAATAACGGCAAATCTGCAGTAATCGTGTTTGACCTCGACGGCACTCTCTTCGACGTCGGGCACCGGACACTGGGAATTCTTAAACGCTGGATGAGCTCGCCTGAATGTTCTCATTTTCCAAAGCCACTCATCAAAAAAATCGAAGGGATCGGATTCAACCATATCGGTTATAGTCTATCTCATGCGTTCGAGAATGCAGGACTCGATATGCGCAATCCAGATGTCATGGAAGTCCTTGTGACCGTGGAGAGATTTTGGCGAAAGAAATTCTTTGATGGCGAAACCCTTGTTGAATTCGATGCTGTTTACACCGGCGCATCAGAGTTCGTCTGGTTCTGCAAGAAAATGGGGTTAAAGATTGTTTATTTGACTGGACGAAGCCATAAAGTAATGCATGCGGGAACGTGCCGACAGCTGGAAAAATTCGGTTTTCCGCTCGAGGATGCTGAGTTGATTCTAAAGCTCAACACAGTCACCGACGATGCCGTTTTCAAAGAGGAAGCTTTTCGGGCTATTGCAGCGAAGCACAACATCGTCGGCAATTTCGAGAACGAGTACGTCAACATCCGAGGCATGGTGCAATGCGAACCGCGCGCGGTGCATGTGGTGGTTGATTCACAGCACTCTGGACGCCCGGTCGCCGCACTTCCCGAAAAAGTTTATCGGATTCAGTCGTTCGCTTAAAACTGGCGTTGACTTTTTCCGAATATGTTACAGAGTGTGAAGTATTGGGAAAACTTAATTAAGTTTTTCTCTAAAGGAGGAATCCGAATGCAACTTTTCAAACGATTCTTTTGGTTCTTTGCCGTCAACATACTCATTGTGGTGAGCATTAGTATTGTTACGAGCCTGCTCGGCCTTAACAGGTACATGACAGCCTACGGGATTAATTATACGGCTCTCGCCGGATTTTGCCTCGTCTGGGGTTTCGGCGGTGCGTTTATTTCGCTTGCGCTCAGCCGAGTGCTCGCCAAGTGGACTATGGGGGTCAAGCTCATTGATCCTGCCAATGCATCAGGCAACAACCGTGAGCTTCTGCAAACGGTCTATCAGCTGGCTCAGAAGGCGGGCATTTCTAAAATGCCTGAAGTGGGTGTCTACGACAGCCCCGATATGAATGCCTTCGCAACAGGTCCAACACGCAATCGCTCGCTGGTTGCTGTGAGCACTGGACTGCTGCAACGCATGAACAGAAACGAAGTTGAGGGAGTTCTGGCCCATGAGGTTGCGCACATCGCAAATGGCGACATGGTCACCATGACCCTGGTTCAAGGTGTTGTGAACGCATTTGTCATGTTCATAGCGCGCATTATTGCTTTCGGAGTGTCACAGACCGTCAAAGAAGAAAACCGCGCAATGGTCACCATGCTGGTCACGATTGCCTGTGAAATTCTCCTGGGAATCCTGGGAATGCTGGTTGTCTCGTGGTTCTCGCGCTTCCGCGAATACCGCGCCGACGAAGGCGGTGCTCGCCTTGCCGGACGCGACAAAATGGTTGCAGCTCTCGAGGCTTTGCGCCGTGCCTTCGGTCACATGGAAGCCGACAACGCACCACAATCCGTTGCAGCAATGCGGATTTCCAACAAACGTGGGGGGCTCTTTGCTTTGTTTAGCACTCACCCTCCGCTTGAAGAGCGTGTTGCGCGCCTCCGCCAGATGCCCAGTCTCTAATACTCCTCGCTCACAAGACGATTCATTGAAGCCCGGCCGAGTGCCGGGCTTTTGTTTTGCTTGGGATTTTTCCGCAAAACCGCCACCTCGCCTCGGCGGATCACTCAGACTAGGCAAATGCCTTCGATAGCCCCTCTCGGTCGAGAACTTAAAACAAAGCGCATGTAAATATTGAATTTATGTTGATTTTTTAAATTTACTTAAACTTTTTCTAAAGTACCAACTCCTTCTTACGAAATAGCAAATGTGAGTCACGGAACAACCCGGAGGGACTGGGTAATGACTCACACATTCGGAAAGTCTCAAGGAGAGGCGACCGGGTGAGCTGGGACTCAAGGGTTGAGTCGCGGCTGTGAACTTCAGGGAGGAGTGTGTCATGGGACTTCGTATTCGTACTAACGTTGAATCACTTGTTGCTCAGCGTGGTCTTTCCAACAGCAATGCCGAACTCAGTAACAGCTTTGAAAAGTTGGCATCTGGTTTGCGCATCAACCGTTCAGCGGATGACGCTGCCGGTCTTGCGATTTCTGAAAACTTGCGCGCCAAAGTCCGCGGTTTGAACCAAGCGAAACGAAACGCCAACGACGGTGTGTCGCTTGTTCAGGTGGCCGAATCGGGTCTCAGTGAAATGAGCAACATCATGGTGCGTATGCGTGAACTTACGCTGCAAGCGGGTTCAGACACTGTCGGTGAGCGCGAAAAATCATACATCCAGAAAGAATTTGATCAGCTCAGCCAGGAAATCGACCGTATTTCCGAAACCACTGAATTCAACGGTCTGCAGCTGCTCCGCTCTAACGACAAACCAGACGGTATCAAGGTTCAGGTTGGCTACAACGGAACCGAAAGCGACCAGCTGACACTCAAATTCGGTGACAACGCAGATGGTATCAATGCCGAAACACTGGGTGTGCGCGGAACCAACCTGGTTGCGTCTGACCGTGAAACAGTGGCTTCCAACCTCGAATCTATCGACAAAGGCCTCGAGACAATCGCCTCTTCGCGCGCTGTTCTCGGTTCGCTTCAATCTCGTCTGGGCGCTGCAATCAACAACATCAGCCAAGGTACAGAAACCATGGCCGCTGCCTCGAGCCGCATCCGTGATGTGGACTTCGCCGAGGAAACTGCACGCATGACCCAGAACCGCATTCTCAGCCAGGCCGGCTTGGCCGTGTTGTCGCAAGCCAACACTCGTCCAGAAATGGCTCTCTCACTCCTCCGCTGATGAGGACTTCCCGTTCGTGAAATTCGCCTGAAACGCATGCGCTGCTCAGGGTCTGAGCAGCGAGTCCAACAAGGAGGAACGTATCATGGGTTTAAGAATCAAGAGTAACGTAGAGAGTCTGGTCGCACAAAGACAGCTCGGCCAAAATAGAGCAGAGATGAACGACAGTCTGGAAAAATTGTCATCCGGTGTCCGGATTAACAAATCCGCAGATGACGCAGCAGGATTGGCCATCAGTGAAAGCATGCGCGCTCGCATTCGGGGTCTTGCGCAAGCCAAACGCAACGCCAGCGATGGTGTTTCGTTTCTGCAGGTGGCCGAGGGTGGCCTGGGTGAACTGAACAACATCCTCACGCGGATGCGGGAACTCACAACACAGGCAGCTTCTGATACCGTTGGTGAAAAGGAACGGAGCTTTTTGAACAGAGAATTTGAACAGCTGGGTGAAGAACTCTCACGTATCAAAGATGGTACAGAGTTCAACGGCAAAAAGATTCTCTCGGGCGAGCAAGAGACGGATCTAACCATCCAAGTGGGCGCAAGTGCACCACGCGATGGCGATGACTCCTCTGGGATTGTCCGCATTAAGTTCGACAACCTAGCTGACTTGAACCAGGCGATCTCAGATTTGCCTACAAGCATCGAAGGTGAAACGGGTCAGACTTTGGGTGGAGGTGACACGGCTGACATCTTCTCCGCAATCGATGGTGCGATGGAGAAGGTCACCGACTTCCGAGCATCGCTCGGTGCCATGCAGAGCCGCATGAACTCAACCATCACATCTATTGATGTGAGCAGTGAGAACCTGAGTGCAGCTGCTTCCCGCATCAGGGACGTCGACTATGCCTCGGAAACCGCTCGACTGGCACAGTCCAAGATTCTTACAGCAGCGAGTACCTCAGTGTTGGCTCAGGCCAACCAGCTACCAGAGTCAGTATTGACCCTGCTGCGTGGATAACGTAACAGAGCGGGATGTCTGAAAGCATCCCGCTCTGTTAATTTGTTTGAATTGGACTCGCGGAAATCGAGGTTTTTTTTATGGCTTTTGAACTAAAGCAAGGTCTGAAACTTGGCCAGACGCTCGTACTCTCTCCTCAAATTCAACAAGCCATCAAGATTCTGACCCTTGGTCGACAAGAACTGGAGGAATTAGTCGCCGAGGAGCTCAGACAAAACCCATGTCTTGAAGAGGGTGAAAACACTCCCGAGAACACTGAGGCTGTAGAGTTCGACACTCAAATCAACACAGAAAAAGCTCAGCAAGAGAACCCCGAAAAAGAAGTGCTGCCAGATATCGATGAGCTTCTCTCTCGGTTCCGCGAATTACCAGGAGAAGAAAGCCTACAACGTGAAAATTCAGAGAATGAATTTGATTCTCCGAGTTATGAACGTCTCAATCTCACCGAGTCAAATTTGCACGATTCGCTCGAAGATCAGCTCCGACTCATGCACCTCACCGAGTATGAACTCGACTGCGCCACCTTCCTCTTGCAGTACCTCGATGACAACGGTTTTTTCAAAGCCAGCATTGACGAACTTGCACGCGAGCAGAACATCCCACCCGATGACCTGCGTTATGCCTTAAAGGCGATTCAGAAGTGTGAACCTGCTGGAGTCGGTGCATCGGGTATGCAGGAATGCCTGCTGCTTCAACTGCGCCAAAAAAAGAATGCACCGAAATTAGCCGAACGAATTTTGAAGCATCACTGGGATGATTTCGAGAAGCAGGACATCAGCAAAATTCTGCGTATTCTCTCGCGGAGTTCTGACTCAATCAAAGAAGCCATTGCTGCTTTTCGCAAACATCATTTGCCAAAATTTGAAGGGCTCAATGATCCCGAACGCAGCATTCAAGAACAGCTGCTGACTTACCTCCGGGAGCACGAGCGTACCAAGGCCAAGGAGCAACAATTCCTGCTTCAGGAATTGATCATTCGAGATTTCTGGAAAGAATTTGAAGCCAACGACGATGCGAAAATCACTCGAGCTTTGGTACGTACCCCCGAGGATGTGAAAGAGGCGCTTGTGTTTATCCGCGAAGAACTCGACCCACGCCCTGCGCGGCAATTTGGTGGCGGACAAGATCAGGTCATTTCACCCGATGTATTCATCTTTCGCAGAAACAATGAATGGGTGGTCAGCCTCAACGAAGATGGCCTTCCGCGGCTCAAGATATCGCCCAAATACGAGAACATGATTAAGGCTGCGCTCGAGGGCAAAAAAAGTGACAGCGGTACTGAAATCAACCAGCCCGAAAATGACAAATCACTCAAAGAGTTCGTGAACGACAACATCAAAACGGCGCGTGCGTTCGTAAAAGCTCTTGCCGACAGGAACAAAACCATTTTGCGTGTGACTGAGGTCATTCTCGACAAACAGAAGGCATTCTTCGAGGAAGGGCCAGAGCATCTCAAGCCACTGACACTTAAGGCAGTAGCAGAAGATCTTGGATTACATGAAAGCACAATATCGCGCACCACCAACAACAAATACATGCACACCCCTCAAGGGCTTTTTGAGCTCAAGCACTTCTTCAACTCAGGCATGAGCACTGACAGTGGTGGTGAACTGGCCAACGAAGTCGTAAAATCCTGGGTCGCTGAGTGCATCAAAGCAGAGTCCGAGCAGAAACCGTTCTCCGACCAAGACATCTCTGATTGGATTCAGAGTCACAAAAACGTTAAAGTTGCACGCCGTACGGTTGCAAAATACCGGGAGTCACTTGGAATACTCCCCTCGTCTAAACGCGTCCGACGTTTTTGAACTCAGAAATGTGAGTTTGAGCACCGCCAAGAATTGACAGCCCAACCCAAATTCCCTAACTACTTAGGGTTTACAAAGAGTTTTTACCCTCGGGCTGAGGTGTGCGGATGGCTTGCCGTATCACGGAGTACATGAAAGTTGAGTGGATTGCCCCCTCACTGAAAGCAACCGACAAGCCTTCCGTGTTGCTTGAATTTGCAACCCTGGTGGGCTCAACTCGAACCGACCTCGACGTCAGAGAAATCTACACGCGTCTTATGGAGCGCGAACTCAAGGCAAGCACTGGAGCTGACCATGGTGTTGCCATACCGCACGCAACTCTGCACGACACATCGGAGCTCATGGTTGCCTTCGGAAAGTCGGAGGTTGGCGTGCCGTTTGCCGCTCTCGACAATGAAGATTCACAACTCTTTTTTGTTGTTTTGGCGCCTGCCAAAATCAATCCCCATCAGGCCAGCTATCTGCAGCTCATCTCGAGTATCTGCAGATTGATGCGCTCACAGAGTTTGCGCGAGCGCCTGCTGCGCGCGCAAACACCCGCTGCGATCTTTGAAATCTTGAAAAAAGAGGAAGATCTCAAACTCGCCGCCCCACCCACGTCGTCGGTGACCTAGGAGACCTCGCCATGACTCAACAACACTCGGCGCAAACAAGAATTGTTGTCGTCACAGGCATGGCCGGGTCTGGCAAGAGTGTTGCCCTCAGAGCTCTCGAAGATTTGGGCTTTCATTGCGTCGACAATCTCCCCGCGCTTTTGCTGCCCCAGTTCCTGGAAGCCTGTGCGGCGGGTCAATTGCATTCCCGACACGTGGCGCTGGCACTCGATGCGCGCGACCGCTCCATGCCCACCGCATTGCTGAGCTGCTGGGATAGACTCAACCAAATCGCACAAGTGGACATGTTGTTCCTCGAAGCCAGGAACGAAATTCTTTTGAATCGATTCCGTGAAACACGCCGCTCACACCCGCTCTCGAGTGCAATTTTGGGTGATGAAGAAAATCCGGCGGCCGATACCCTTTCAAGCGCGATTGAACTGGATGCAGAAATTCTTGAGCCTGTGCGCAAATGTGCCACACGAGTGATCGACTCCTCGGCAATGTCCTCGCAAATGCTGCGCCAAATCATCTTCCATGATTATGCACCATCGACGAGGCATCTCGAGCTTGCCGTCTTGTTGGTGTCTTTCGGCTTCAAACACGGAACCCCGGCAGATCTTGACTCCCTGTTTGACGTTCGCTGCTTTCCGAATCCCCACTACAACGCTACTCTTCGTCCGTTGACCGGACTCGATGCTAAGGTCTCCGATTTTGTCCTGAGCGATCCAAATGTCGCAACTTTTGTCGACAAAGTATCAGATCTTTTCAGCTTTCTTGTTCCGCTCTACAAAACAGAGGGCAAGCGCTATTTGGGCGTCGGGATTGGCTGTACGGGCGGAAAACACAGGAGTGTTGCTATTGTTGAGTCTCTCGGCAAAAGGTTACGCCCCTTGATTCCGAATCTTAAGATTGAACATAGGCACTTTGACCGGGAGTAGACCGTGATTGAATACAAAACCAGGGTTCGCGTCATGAACCCCATGGGTCTTCACGCGAGGCCGGGGGTCAGTATCGTCCGCTGCGCCCAGGCGCATCGGCCAACCGAGCTTGAACTCAGGTGTTTAACCACAAATTCCAGAGCCTTAGGTCACTCCCTCCTTTCAATTTTGAGCCTCGGAGCAGGCCGAGACAGCGAAATTGAACTCATTACCCGCGGCCCACGTGCCGATGAACTCCTGAAGGCCGTAAAAGATCTCTTCGAGACTGGCTTTGCGGCTTCAGAGGGGGCGAATGAGAGCGACAACGAGGAAATCGTTGCAAGGTCAGCCCATATCCAACGGGTTGGTGATCGGTAGACTGGCAAAGACCGGCCGAACATCGTCCAACAAACACGTCCCACTTATTATACATACCCCTGACTCCGAGTGGCAGAAGTACCACGATGCGCAGCGCAAGGCGCTCCAACTCGTCGATGAACTGAGACGCGATGCCATTGAAATTCAAAAATCCAAAAAGAGCTTGCCGACCCAAGCTCGTGCAAATGAGACTTCTGACCAAGAGCTTCCTGAGGTGATGAGCAGCTACACCTTGCTCCTGACAGATGAAATTCTCAGTGAGCGGATTAAGGACTTGGTGTTCGGACAGTCACTCGACATCACCTCTGCGGTTCTTCAGGCATTCAAAGATGTACGCTCGGTTGTTGAATCTATGGGCGATCAACACATTCGAGAGAAGGTTCTTGACCTCGATGCCTGTGAAGAACTGCTCTTGTCATCGCTGAGTGATTCCGAGTCTCTGCAGACTCATCAATGGTCGCATCTGAAGGGACGCATTGTTGTTATTCAGCATCCTTGCCCAAACGACATCATCAGATTCCACCAAGTCGGAGTTGCAGGACTTGTTTCAGAAACGGGCTCTCACCTCAGCCATGCAGCCATACTTGCACGGAGCTTCAACATTCCTACCGTGTTCGGCGCGGAAGGAATTTTACGAATGAGCAGCAATGGGCAGCAAGTGATTCTCGATGCACACGAGGGAAAAATAACAATCAACCCGAGTCGCACCGAACAGCGCAAAGCAGAAGCTCGGCGCGCCGTCGAACTGATGATGCAGCAGAAACTCAAGTCCAGCGCACAGTCCGTCGCACGCACAGTTGATGGACAACGGATTGTCGTCTTTGCCAACGCAAACGGCCCAGTCGATGCGCGAGCCCTAAAGAGCTCAGGTGCAGAAGGCATTGGTCTATTGCGCACGGAATTTTTGCATCTCAATGAACATCCTGCAGAGCAAACATCATTTATTGGTACTGACGAACAACTGAAGGTCTTTTTCCAACTCACAGCCGAGAGCATCTCCCCGGGCTGGGCAACTCTGCGTCTTTTGGATTGCGGTGGTGATAAGCCGTATCCACCAAACAACGCAATGTCGATGCGCGAGAAACAAAACACGAGCGAAGGTGTTTTTGGACTCCGCGGGATACGTTTCTTGCTTGCCGAACAGAAACTTCTCGAGCTGCAACTGCGTGCGCTTCTGCGAGCAAATACCTCTGGGAATATCCGTATCCTTTTGCCCTATATTACCGACGTCAGTGAAATTCGACGTGTGAAAGCTATTGCTCATTCCCTCTGGCTCGACATTCCGGAAGACGAGCGCGGCGCACTGCATTATCCGCGCTTCGGTGCCATGGTCGAAACGCCAGCTGCGGCGCAAATGCTTGACCATATTGCCGCAGAATGTGACTTCATGAGCATTGGAAGCAACGATTTGACCCAGCACTATCTGTGTGTTGAACGCGACAATCCCAATACTCAAAACCTTTACAGTTCGTTCCATCCGGCGGTTTTACGCTGCATACGGTCGATTTTAGAGCAGCAGAAGCATCTCGATGTGAGCATCAGTCTGTGCGGAGAACTTGCCTCAGATCCCATAGCAACAGAACTACTCATTGGTTTGGGATGCGTGCAGTTTTCCTGCCGCGCATCAGCCATCCCATTGATTAAAGAAATTATCCGCAAGACAGACGTGGACGAAGCAAGGCGCTTTGCAGAGGGACTTTTGCGGCTGGGCGATGCCGAGGAAATTCAACAACGACTTCAGCTGCGTTACGAAGAGTTGCACGCACGCCTGCTAACCGCACCTGGCTCCCGTATCCGCGCCAGCTGAGTTTAATTCACTGATAAAAAAGAGAACGCAGGGAATCCATGCCAAGCAACGGCCACCACAGCGGCCCCGAAGCATTAGCAACTGCATGAAACAACAGAGCTGCGCGAATGTTGCCTGTTCTTAGAGTGAGAACGGAAGTCATAAGACCCAGCAAAAATGATCCCGGTGAAACGGGAACTGCCCCCACCGGCAGTGCCTCTCTCCACATGTTCAAATCGATGGGCATGTGCATGATCCAGAATGCCAGCGCGTTGAAGTAACAGAGCTTCAGCATCGCGCTGAAGCCCAAGCTGGACCGCTGCGCCAGCACACCGAGCTGACGCTTCAATAACCATCCACGGAAAAAATATTCCTCTGCAATTGGTGCGCACAACAACGAGAGCAGGCCGAGCTCACTCCATACCCAACTTTGCCAATTTATTCGGGCTTGCTGCCAACTCTCAGGCAAAAACAGAACGTTGCAAACAATCGGCAACAAAAAAAATCCGAGCACAGCAGCATCTTCGAGGCGCAGGCGGGTCAATAGAATCTCACGCAGAGTCGAGCGGAGCGAAGAACTTCCAAAAACAGCTGGTAAGAGCAGCAAAAGCAAAGCCACCAGCAAATGCCGGGGAGTGTCCGCAGCCAGTACGTGTTGGAGCGCCTTGATGCCAATGAATGCAACAATCAAGCACAAAATCGTAGATTGTCGAAAAAAATCGAACTTTTCTGGCTGCTGCGAGGTCTCCAACGCATCTCTCCAATTGCGGGGCAAATCCAGCATTTGAACTTCTCGAGTGTACGCGCTAGGGTGCAAAATCAGAAGAATCTCTTGGACCCTTTTGCGGAGCGCGCCCAATGTCAGAACTCGTTATGCACGTCACAGAGAAAAATTTCCAAACCGAAGTCCTCGAAAGCAACGTCCCCGTTCTCGTCGATTTCTGGGCTGATTGGTGTGGGCCATGCGTGGCATTGGCTCCTACGCTTGAGGAAGTCGCGCGCGAGCGCCAAGGTAAAATCAAAGTCTGCAAAGTGAACGTTGAAGAAGAGCCCCAACTCGCTGCGCAATTTAATATTCGCAACATCCCTTTCCTGGCCTTCATCAAAAATGGCCAAAAAGTGGGTGACCTGGTTGGCAATCAACCGAAGCAGACCATACTGAAGGCTGTTGACTCTGTTGCCAATGGCTAATTTTCCCAAGAAGAACCCACTGAAATCTGATGAGCGCATTTTCTCTGCCGAGAGTGCGCTCCTGTCATATGCGCAGCCTAATACTCTGTTTCACATCTCCCCTGCTCGAAATTGTGAATCACCAGTCTACTTTATTTCCATCGACGAAGTAGGACGCGGATGTCTTGCTGGTCCTGTGGTGGTGTGCACAACCCTCTGGAGCTCGATTACGCACGATGATCCCCTCATATCGTGGTACCCTCATTTGCGTGACAGCAAAAAGCTCAGTGGCACAAAACGCGACATTCTTTTCAGCGATTTTATTCAACACGAATTGCTTGTCGGCAGCTGGAAAGAGCCTCCGGAATTAACGGCGAGACCTCTGACCAAAAGCCTTGGCTCTGGAAATAAGCCGCCCATGCATCTTCACTCGCCGCTTCATTCGCCCCCCTTGGTTGTGAAGCTCAACGGGGCAGACGTGCAGAAAACCCGCGCCTCGGTGAAGGGATGCCCAAACATTTCCATGAGGCTCGCTGCCGCGAGTATTGGTTCAGCCTCGGCCAAAGAAATCGACGGATTTGGAGTCATTACCGCACTCGGCATGGCCGCAAGTCGAGCTTTAGAAGCCCTTCCAAAAGTTCAAACCCCAACCGTGGTCTTTTTCGACGGCAATCGCCCATTGAAGCTGACCGCCCCCTGGTTTGAGCTTCCCCAGCTGCTGGTGGTTCAGGGTGACGATCATCTCAAGTCCATTTCAGCGAGCTCGGTGATTGCAAAAGTCGTTCGCGACCGTTGGATGGAAAATTATTCTGATTCATTTCCGGAATTTGGCTTCGAAGAAAATCGCGGATACGGCACGGAATTACACCGCCGAGCCCTCTCCAAGCATGGCCCAACCCCTCTGCATCGCCTCTCTTTTCTGAAGAATCTTTGCCCAGAGTTGGCTCATTGACGCCACCTTTCTCAATAAAATCCGCTGAATTCCGATGCGGCCAATGAAGTTGTTGGAAAGCAACAACGCCAATTGCCTGAGCGGGAGGGCAGCGAAATGGCTAAAGGATCAGCACACCCAGTACCGTTGGAGACGTCATATGAGCTCTACAAAGAGCTCGTCGAGGAATTGATGGCACCCATCGAGACCTCGATGGATGCGCACGTCCGGTACGAATTGTACCTCAGCAAACTTGTGTATCTCGAGAATCTACTCGAGCAGTGTTTCCGAACAGTGAATGGCAGCAAATCGGCTACAATGAATGGAATTGAGCATTCTTTCACTGCCGACGATCTCAATACTATTCGCAGAGCCATTACTTCAACTCACTCACATTTGCGTGAGACAATTCTCGAAGCACTCGAACAACAGCTGTCGCAGATTGGACTCAGGAACGTGGGCATATGAACGTTACTCTGCAGGACATGGTCAACGCCTTTGAGCGAACCTCACTCGACGAGCATTTGTACATGATCCTGCGTTCAGAAGAGGATCTTGATGTTTGCATTGAGTTCAATCGCAACGACCAATTCCGCTGCTGGTCTTTCTATTTCCGCGATGCATCCGAAGAATCAAAACAGCGCTGCTCCAAGACGCACGCTGTTGAAGTAGCGCGCGCCTTCAAACTGAACGACAAAGCCTTCACGGATGAACTCGCACGTCACCTCCTGACCCAAGCGGCCTTCGCAGATCAATTTGTTCGCGAAGTTCAGGAATTTCTCGGCGTCGATGCCGTCCGTGAAAGCATCATGGGCACACAGCTGTTCATGGAAGCACTCAAGGAAGCTGTCTCATCTGCGCTGGAAAATGACCCCCAAGACCAGGACGGAGCAGACGAGACCGTACAGGCTCCAGAGCCTGTTCCACCACCCTCAGGTCAGACCCTCAGGTTCAGGGTCATCAAGGGCTCATAATTTCATCTGTAATTCAGGGCATTTAATCTTATATCTTCCCGTTTGACCGCCCTGATTGCTGAGGCTATACCTTCGCCTGCCGTCACGTGCAGAGTAAAGGTTATCTCTATGTTTGATATCGTTTCCCAAGGCTTCAAAGACGCTGCTCTCAAACTCAAAGGCCAGACCCGACTGACCGAGGACAACATCGCCCCAGCTCTCGACACCGTGCGACGGAGTCTGCTCGATGCCGACGTGGACTACGGAGTTGTCAAAAATTTTCTTGAGAATGTGCGTGGCCAAGCTCTCGGCTCAGTGGTGCACACCAAAGCCAAATCAGCCGAGATGAAGGTTTCCGCCGGCGACCATTTCATTAAGCTTTGTCACGATGAGCTTCTGCTGTTGCTCGGTGGCGAGCAAACAGAAATCGTGCGCAACACAAAAGGCCCAACGATTATTCTGCTCGTTGGTTTGCAGGGCGCGGGTAAAACCACACACGCAGCAAAGCTCGCCAAGCTTCTCAAAGAAACGCACAAAATGCGGCCTTTGCTTGTAGCGGCCGATGTTTATCGCCCCGCTGCGCGTGAACAACTAAAGGTGCTTGGTGAACGAATCGACGTTCCAGTTTTTACCCTCGACACAAATGATGCTGTCGAAATTGCCCGCAAGGGTCTGGAGCATGCACGCCAAGAGTGGCTCGACCTCGTTATCGTCGACACGGCCGGTCGTTTGGCGATCGATGAAACCTTGATGTCTGAAATTGAAAACATCAAAACTGCAATTCAACCGCAAAATGTGCTGCTCGTCATCGACGCCATGATTGGACAAGATGCAGTGCGCACGGCAAGCGCATTCGACTCACGAGTCAATTTGACCGGTGTCATCCTAACTAAACTCGATGGTGATACACGCGGTGGAGCTGCGCTTTCCATCAAGAAAGTGACTGGCAAAAACATTCTGTTCACGGGCGTGGGTGAGAGCCTCGAGCGCCTCGAGGAATTCCGTCCAGAGGGAATGGCGACCCGTATTCTTGGAATGGGCGACGTTGTTGGACTCATGCAGGACTTCAGCAAAGCAATCGACGAAGACCAAGCTGCGCGTAGCGCAAACCGCATGATGGAAGGCCACTTCGATTTCGATGACTTCCTTGGGATGCTCCAGAGTATTCAGAAGATGGGGCCACTCAAGGACATCATTTCCAAAACGCCACTCGCAGGCCAAATCAATCAACAAGATCTCGACAAAGTCGACGATCGGGAAATGATGCGCATCGCGGCCATGGTGCATTCCATGACCAAGCAGGAGCGTGGCACACCAGAAATCCTTCTTCCTAAAACTCCCGAAGGGCGTTCGCGTTTGCAACGCATCGCCAGGGGCTCAGGTCGTACAGAGAAGGACGTAAAAGATCTCATCGAGCGCTTCATGCAGATGAAGCAAATGATGAGCCTTTTCTCTGGCGGACTTGGAGGCGGACTGCTCGGTAAAATCCCAGGAATGGGGGGGCTGAATCAGCTTGCCAACATGGCCAAAATGATGAAAGGGGGCGGAATGGGAGGATTCCCCGGAATGGGTGGCATGCCCGGTTTGGGTGGATTGATGGGTGGTATGCCCGGAATGGGTGGTGGACGCCAAGGCGGCCTTTCCACTCAAGATCTCGCCGAAATCAATCGCCAACGAAAAAAGAAAAAAGAAGAAAAGAAAGCACGTGCCAAGAACCGGCGCTAAGCGCACGTTCTGCCCGACTAAGGATGCAAACCCATGTTCAAGTTATTGAAAAACGCACAACACCTTGATGGTCATTCCGGCGGCCAGGATGAAAATCCTTTCGCAAAATACATGCCGAAGCCTCAGGTGAACTATCCTGACGTGGGAGCAGAAAACCAAAGCTTCTTGAAAAAAGTCTATGTGCAAACCTGGGGCTGCCAAATGAATGTGGCCGACACCGAGCGGATGTTGAGTCTTCTTGGCAAGTGCAACTACCGGCCAACAGAAACCGTTGACGAGGCTGACTTCATCCTTCTCAACACATGCCACATCCGCGAAAAGGCACGCCACAAAGTGGTCAGCCGGCTTGGTGAACTCCGACCGCTCAAGCAAAAGAACCCAGATTTGATCCTCGCAATTTCAGGTTGTGTCGCTCAGGCAGAAGCAAAACAATTGGCCAAAGAAGTGCCTTTTGTAGATTTGATCATCGGCCCTGACCAAATCGAACAGCTGCCGTCGCTGCTCGAGAATGTGGTGACACGTGCCGAAACCGCCAAAGAACAGCGTGCTTTTAATGTTCATCAACCCCTGGTGAATGCGCAGTTCAACAAGGATGAAGGATATAGTATCCCGGTCGATGTCATTCCGCCTTACGTCGATGAAACCAAAAACGAAATCAGCAAGTATGTAAACATAATCAAGGGCTGCAACAACTTCTGCACATTCTGTGTCGTTCCGTACACCCGCGGGCGCGAAAAGAGTCGCAAGTTGGAGGAGGTCATTGACGAGGTTAAATATTTCGTTGATCGCGGCATCAAAGAAATCGTTCTGCTGGGCCAGAATGTGAACTCCTATGGACTCGATTTTCTCCCAGAACAACCCCCAACTGCGGCGCAGTTGCCCGAGGGCATCACGCTTCCGTTCGCAGATCTCCTCTACAAAGTCGCAGCCGTAGATGGCGTCGACCGCATCCGTTTCACCACCTCAAATCCACACGATTTCACTCCATCTCTGGCACAGGCTTTTGCTGATTTGCCAAAGCTCTGCAACGCATTTCACCTGCCCGTGCAGTCAGGATCCAACAAGATTCTGGAACGTATGAACCGTCAGTACACGCGGGAAGAATACCTCGAGCGGGTCAGCTGGATTCGCGCGGTGCGTCCACAAATCGCCTTCAGCACTGACATTATTGTTGGATTCCCCGGTGAAACCGAAGAGGATTTCGAGGACACAATGAACCTGGTGCGCGAGATGAAGTATGCCTTCATTTACGCATTCAAGTATTCTCCTCGCAAAGGCACGCCCGCAACGCGTTTCCGCGATCAAATTCCAGAAGCAGAAATGGATCGGCGCCTACAGGCTCTCCTTGCGTTGCAACGTCAGGAAACCGAGAGACAAAACCTAGCAGAAATCGGCCACACCCGAGAAGTTCTCGTTCTTTATAGAAACCCCAAGGAAGAGCACTCCTGGTACGGCAGAACTTATGAGGGTCGTCTTGTCAAAGTTGGTACGCCGCGAAACATTCTCGGCCTCACCGTGCCCGTCAAAATCACAGGCGCAAACCTCACTGCACTCGAGGGTCATCCGGAATGACAAAGCCGTCGACACTCGTCACGGCTCGCCTCAAACGAGCAGATTTTTCTTAACAGAACGTTCCCTTTCATGAATTTGTCCTGAGTCGCGATGCAACACTGCTCAACACTCAGCTCGACAATGCGTGTAAGATCGTGCCGCTGCACCCGCTCACTCTCGAAGACTGTCGCAAAGGCAAACAGCGCTCCAAGTTTGAAGTTTATCCGGAATATCTGTTTGTAGTAATGCATTACTTCGACCCATTTTCGAATGCCATTGCAGAACTGCATGTTGTGATAACCCATGAAAGCCTTATCTTCCTTGCAAATAGACCGGCTTCCGAAGGTCAAAATTGGTACCACCTTTTGAATCTCAACCCGGATCTCACTCTGGAGCAGTGCATCCACAATATTTTTGATGTGTGTATCGATAGCGCATTAGGTCGTGCAGCCAACATCACGGAACTGATTTACGAGGCAGAGACACTCATCCTTGCCGAGAAGTTTTCTCCGGAGTTCATCACCAAGCTTAAGCGCAATGCCACGCACTTCAAACATTCCGTCAACGGTGTCTTTCCTGTTTTGAAGGAGCTCCTTGAGCTGCTTGAGCTCAATGACGACAGCCAGTTGATGTTTATGAATATCCTCGATCACCAAGAACGCTTGCGCGAGGAAACTGAATCCATCCATACCGAGTTGCTGGCGCTCTTCGATACTTACTGGGGCGCGATGAGCACCTCAACTAACAATCAGCTCAAGCGCCTCACAGTCATGGCCACCACAATAATCCCGCTTGCCTTCTGGACAAGTTTCTTTGGAATGAATTTCCAGTTTTTGCCGTTTCATGAGAGGTGGTTTTTCGGACTCGCTCTCGCTCTGATGCTAGGAAGCGTCCTCGGCGTCTTCATCTATCTGAAGCGGCAAGGTCTCTTCCGCGGGGGTCTTCGTATTAACA
Organism: Betaproteobacteria bacterium; assembly: GCA_016868315.1. Classification (GTDB taxonomy): domain Bacteria; phylum Bdellovibrionota_B; class Oligoflexia; order Silvanigrellales; family Silvanigrellaceae; genus RFOM01. Next base: position 39,968 of record VGHE01000007.1, on the reverse strand, counting down.
AGGTGGTTCAGCAGAAGTTTAAATAGCTCGGGATCCTTCCGCTCGTAGCGCTTCAGGAAACGGCTCACCTGCGAAGGATTCTCACGGCTCTTCAGTGCAATCAGACGCGCAGCCTTCTTCGTTTGCTTTTCATCGAGTGACCCCGCTTTAAGCGCAAACGCAAATGCACCCATCCTCACCCAGAGTTTGGGGTGACGCATATAAACAGACAGCTTGGTTGCATTGTATCCACTCTCCACAGGAGTCCAGCCCTCAATTTCAGCGAGAGCATCGAGAACTGCCGCTCCACTGCGCACGCCTTCTCTGCCGCTGCGTGAAATACCCTCCTCCCAGAGCCTGTCCTCCATCAGCTCTTCACTGAGCAGATCAAGATTATCGCCACCACTCAAGTCGAGCGTTTCCATAGGAGGCATCGCAGCGTTCTTACCAATCTTTTGTGATTGTGTTTCGTTTTTGTCCAAAATTTCTGATGCAAACTGACCACCGCCCGAATCTGCATTCGGAAGGTCGTCACTCCAGAAGCTACTCAACGATGTCTTCAGCTCTGCGAGCGGATCAATGCCGTACATGGTGCTGCCAAGAAAGCCGAGCGCCCCAAGTGCGACGAGAGACGCCAGAGCGAGTTTTACCGGGTTTTCCTTCGCCATTGCTACACTCCTAGGCCAAACCTTCCCGTTCATCTTCTTTTCGGCAAACATGTCGCCCAATTCGCGGAGATTTTTTTGACTGGACTGGGAAAATATGTAGACTTCACTGCGATTGAAGCGATGAAAGACAACGGAGGAACACGTGAAAATTCTGGTTCTCGTCAAACATGTCCCGGACACGGAAACCAAGGTCAAACTCGCCGCAGGGGGAAAAAACCTTGACGATTCCGAATTCAAATACATGGTCAACCCCTACGACGAATTCGCCATCGAAGAAGCCGTGCGCACGCAGGAAAAGCTGACCGGAGAGAGCGTCGTTGTTAGCCTCGGGCCAACGCGCGTTCAGGAAGCCATGCGCAAGGCCATGGCCATGGGAATCGACCGTGGCGTCTGGATCAACACGGATGGTCATGGCGGCGAACTCGACTCCTTCTGCGTTGCAACAGCCCTCGCAAAAGTCGTTGCCGAAGAAAAACCCGACGTTGTCTTCGTCGGTCAAAAGGCTATCGACGACGACTCCGCTCATGTGGGCCCAATGCTCGCCGAGCTGTGTGGCATGCCGCACGTTCAGGTGGTCACAAAGGTTGAATGGCAAGATGGCGCCCAGTCAGCTCGCGTTGAGCGCGAAGTTGAAGGCGGCATTATCGAAGTCTACGATGTGAAGTCCCCCATGGTGTTGGGCGCGCACAAGAGCCTCAACGAACCCCGCTTCCCGCCGCTGCCAGGCATCATGAAGGCAAAGAAGAAACCACTTGCAGAGAAAAAACTCTCCGACCTCCTGAGCGATGCGCCACTGACCACAGTTCGGAATTATGCGTTGCCCTCCGAGAAGAGCCCTGGAAAGGTCTTCAAAGGTGAGCCGCTGCCTGAAATGGTCAAGAAAGTGGTTGGCCTGTTGCGCAGCGAAGCCAAAGTCATCTGAAACCGACGCCGAAGAGGGAGATAGAAACCATGAATATTCTCGTTTACGCAGAAGTGCGCAACGGCAAACTGAAATCCACTGCCGGCGAACTCTTGACCGAAGCCCGCAGACTCACAGGCGGCAAAACCGATTCCATCCATGCTGTGCTTTTGGGTGAAGGTTGTGCGGCACACGCAAAGACTCTGGCCACTTACGGAGCAGGTAAAGTTTTTGTTGTTGAGCATGCGACAACCAACACCTACCAGTGCGAGCCTCACATCCAAACAATTTCTCAGCTCATCCAGAAGAATTCATACAAGGTCGTTTTGGGTGCAGCATCTCCCACAGGACGTGATTTCTTCCCTCGTCTGGCAGCACGCCACAAATCAGGCATGTTGACCGATGTTGTCTCGGTGTCGCTCGATGGCGAAAAGGTTGTTGTTCGTCGCCCCATGTACGCAGGCAAGTGCATTGCTGAGGTTATGAGCCAGACTCCTGTCACATTCGTCACCATTCGTCCGAACGTTATTCCAGCGGAGCTTCTCAACGCTGCTGCGGAAGCAAGTGTTGAAAACTTCCAACCGAACATCGACGCTGCTGCGGTTAAGTCGAAAATTGTCGAAGTTCGCAAAGGCAAATCGGAAAAGCCTGACCTAACTGAAGCCAGCTTGATCATATCAGGTGGGCGCGCCATGGGTAACTCAGACAACTTCAAAATCCTCCACGACCTCGCTGACGTTGTTGGAGCGACTGTGGGTGCATCGCGCGCTGCTGTGGACTCCGGATACGCACCACACGACATGCAGGTTGGTCAGACGGGCAAGACCGTGAACCCAAACCTTTATATCGCGTTTGGAATCTCTGGCTCGATCCAGCACTTGGCAGGCATGCGCACGTCGAAGATCATTGTGGCGGTCAATACCGATCCCGATGCGCCTATTTTCCAGAAGGCTGACTACGGTATTGTTGCAGATTTGTTCCAAGCCGTGCCGCTCTTCAAAGAAGAGCTCAAGAAGATTGTCGAACACAGCTGATCCGCAGTTCAGGCTCTTCCAAAAATAACAAAGCCCGCACGGTTTCCCGATGCGGGCTTTGAGTTTTTAGACAATCAAAAAGGGCTGATTACTTCTGATTGCAGTTGGCAGAAGATGCTGCCGGCACTTTCTGACACTGAACCGCACCAAAATCGACACTCGACGCTCCTTCCACTTGAACGAAGAGATCAGATGTTTCGAAGGTTTTGGCCAAAGCATTGCCGTCTTCATAACAAAGAATGTGAAGGTTCTTTGTGGAGTCTGAAAAACAACGCCATCGCCATGCCTGGGCGCCCGGAATGTCGGTTGTTGATTCAAACTTAGTGCCTGAGTTTTCGGTCGTTTCAAGCTTTACATTAAGCTTGAAAGCTGAGCTCCCTGTGCTTGGAAACAAAGTATCAACCCACCGTGCCGTGGGGCGAGTGACTCCCGTACAAGGCGCTTTCACCGCCTCTGCAGCGCCCTCCACGCTAACAGTTAGACAATTGCTATTGACTGTCGGATTCAGCCAGTAGCTCACTTTAACCTTGTCGGCAGACGGAGCGCCGACCGGTGCATTCGCTGGTGGAAAAATCGGGCGATCACCCCGCACATCATCTCCAATAGGCCGCCCCGCTGTGTCATCGGGAGTAGGCTGATCTGCCGGTGGCTTTGCAGGCGAAGGATTCACCCCCGAAGTGCGCTGCGGCGGATTCACACAGCTTTGCAAAAGTGCAAGCGAAAGCACGGCCAGGAGTTCAAATCGGAAACCGAGCTGAGTTTTATTTTGCATTGAGCTGCGCTCCTTTTTTATCTTTGTTCGTCATTCTAAAAATTCTTTGTCGACGCGAGACATCTTCCAACAGATTTACAAGGCAATCGTGCTGCATTGGAGTCAGATGCTCTATCGAGCAGCCGATGTTGTCACCCTTGATAGCGATCCTCCGAAGCCGCAAAGAGAGCTTCAAGAAATCTCCATACTGAGGATGAAAAATGCCAAACGGATAAAGCGGAATCTGAACCCGCAACTGCTCATCACGACGCATCGGAGTGTCCGAGCGGACATCGAGTCCAGCTCCTACCAAACTCAAATCCGCTAAAGTCGCATCCACCTCTTCAAGATTGTCGACTCGCGTCAATTTGACTGGCACATCAATAGAAAACCGCTTCGCAGCCCGCGCCTCCACACTGCCGGACTTCTGCAATTTTCGATACAGCTCGGCTGGGTCGATAGGTGCTGCGACAAAGTCGTCGAGCTCTTCATAAAGCGACATCTTCTCACGGTAGGCGTCAATGAGGGCGCGCTCGTTGTTGGTGACAAAAAGCACGGTCACCTTTTTTCTTTCCTTGAGCTGTTTGGCCAGATCCACCAAATCTGCTTCGTTACTCATGAGTGAATAATGGAGAATGACAACCTCAACGTTCTTGACGTTGAGAACTTTCAACCCCTCAGCAGGATCATCAAGACGTATCTGAATATAGCCACTCAGCGCATGCTCAACCGCTTTGGAGATAACACGCACTTCTTGCTCTGCCATGTAGCGTGACTTCTGCAGAAGCAGCACATACTTTTTGGTTCGCACCGAACCCGCAACTTTTTGCAGATAGCGTGAAACATCCATGGCCTTTACCATCCCCCAAGGGAGCTTAACCCAGCAGGTTGGCCTCGCAGCTGATAAATTTTGCCGCGTGAAATCAGTTCAGCGCTTTCCCAAGACTGAACCCAAACGATGTGCGCGCAGGATCTGTGAGTGCACGTGCAATTTCTAATGAAACGGCCTGATCTTTTGCCCCAAACAGAGCTCCATAGAGACGGAACCCCATGAGCAGTGACTGTGCAACTCTTGCATCCACCTCGGCACTTGACTCGGCACGCAGACGATCGAACGCAAACACATGAGCTCCGTAGAGCACCGCATGTTGAAACAGAAGCGAGCGAGCCAGCGTGGCGTTGAGATTCTGGGTCAGCGTATGCCGCAACTCACTCCGCACAAGAGCATATTCCTTGGACGTGTACTCCGCAGTTGGCCAGGCAGGCACAGAGCGCAGTCCCACATCGACATCTGTTTCGCTCGAGCCATAGGAGATGACCTCTGACCAGGTCAGGCGCGGTGCCAGGCCGGTATTGAAACTGAAAATCCACTCTTGAGCGGGATCGGTCAATTTTTCATTCAGGGCTGAAAGGCTGAGAGGACGTCTCAGCCAAAGCCGCAAACCAACGCCCTCCGGATAAAGAACACTGCCGCGTCCTCTTTCAACAGCATAAGACGTCGCCACGAAAGTCGGTGGAGCAGACTGAATTCGGGTTGTACCCGCAATGGTCAACGAAGCAGAGGCCTCAGGTACCAGTGAAGGCAAGCGCGTGCTGAACTGCAAATCAATGTTGTTATCGGAAAACTCTCGGCGATAGCCAAGCAATAGTGCTCGCCCCCATTCATCACCCGTTTGCGTGGTCTGAAGTTGGCTGCGTAAAACCAAATCCGTGCGGCGTGAATCATAATTCAACGACAAAGCCTGCAGAACTGTGCGCAATGATCTTGGCCAGAGCAATCGATCAGAGCTCACCGCAGGGTGTGGTGCAACCACCTGAACAGCCTGAACCGATGCTGCCAGACTGACTTTCTCCTCTTTGGTGTCCTGGGCAGAGAGCACGAGCTCCTTCCTACCCTCCTTGGCATCAACCACTGTGACCCTGAGATTTTCGCGCGGTAACTTTCTGTTGCGTGAAAAAAAGAATTCAAAGGTCTGCGGTGGGTCAACAACTTTGCGCTTGAGAACGAGATTCTTCCTGTCTTCAACAATCTGCACCTCCTCCTCAGGAAAAAAATCGGGCAAAAGTCCAACACGCATAGGTGTGAGGCATTGCGCAATCGGTTTCATGCTTCTGAGCCGATTGCTGAATTCATGAACCGATACCGTGCCTCGTGCGACCTCTTCCGCAAGTTTTTGCAGAACACCAAAGTCATTTGGCTCAGCGCAACTTTTCAGCCGAAGAATGAGATCAGCACCGCTCCGGGGAGAAAAGAATTCATGGTAGACCGAAAAATCCAAATCTCCGGTTCGCTCTTCAGCACCCACGAACACAGAATTATTGAGGAATGCATTCCCCCGTTGGATGGCTCTGAAGAAGGGAAGAAAGTCCAACCTATCAGACAATTCTCTGAGGTTGTTTAAACTCGGAAAAGCCGCTTGCAGCCACATTTCCGCAAGCACACGTGCCACAATTTCATTTTCGCCATGAACATTCCAGTCATTGATACGCTTTCCGCCCAGAACGCTGCGCAAAAAATCTCTTGCGAGTGCGCGAAAGAGCGCAGCACGATGATACGAAGTCAAAAGAGGACTGACGTTGCCGTAGGAGGAATGGAGCTGAATTTCTCCCACTTGTTCCAGCACGAGTCGTTCCAGCAGAACGTTTCGACGAAGCAGAACTTGCCAATCCCTTTCACTTTCATTCTTCGCCCGAACAATCGCACCCTTTAAAGCCTCATGAAACAGCTGAACACCCCGAATGATCTCTTCCTCTCCGCTCTTGCCCGCCTTCAAACTCCCGGCACCGAGAGCAACGCCCGACACCTTCAACACGTCTTCTGAGGCGCGTCCTTCCGGGAGAAAATGCAATGCAGGGGGCAGTCCATAAAAATCGACAAATGTTTCTCGCTCGTCTGTTGTCCGACAGTCCGCGCAGGACATCGCCACTTTACTTCTCAGGGGCTGAAAAACGATGCGACTGGCGACAGGCTCGTTTTTGAGGAGCGGAAATATAGGGCCAGAAAAATGAGAATTGCCTTCATTTTTTAAAGCAAAATTTCCCTCGCCAGGGCGTGGCTCAAAATCAAATTTAATCCGCAGGTATGAGCATTTTGTTTTGGCGGTGACACCCAGTTCGAGCCTCAAGTGCCGCTCGGAGTCATGTTTCTCGAAGGCTTTGCTGCCCCACGTCAGACGCTCAACTTCGTTTGAAAACAGCTCCTGTGTCGCTGGACATGGCGCAGTTGAGCCTGCGGAGAGAAATTCACGCACAGAGAGCACACCGAGTCCGACGTCGGCAAAGGGCCACTCGATGGTTGGAGCAGCAGCCTTGAACTCCCGTTGCTCACGGGTCAGGCGCTGCTGCGTGGATTCAATCAAGTCACGGTTCGGAAGCAACCAAAAATCGAGCCCCGCTGAATCAGGCAGAATTGCGGATCCATTTTTCGCAGCTGGGAGCACGAACCAGCCCTGGGGCAAGGCCAGATATTGCACCCCGATAAACTTTCGAGCCGCGGGGTTCCAGGTGAGGCGAATTTGCGAGAGCGGCTCCTGCCCTGCCTGCGCCCACCCCTCGTGCGTTCTTCCAAGAATAGACAACAGAGCGATGAGACAAACAAAATGACCCAGAGCAGGGCGACTGAGGCACAACCAATTTGACCACACACGCAGCAATCGCGTATCCATATCCCAGTTCTTTCCACTTCGAGGAACACACATGGAATTTCTCACCAACGAGGGAGTGTCTCGCACACTCGAAGGCGCAGCAAGCGTTTCGCCTTTTGAAGAACTCAAAAAGCAAGTTGAAGCGATTCTGTTTGCAGCAGAACACGCTATGGAAGTGAGTGAAATTCGCAATATTATTGGAGAGGTATCACTCTCCGACGTGCGCCTCGCTTTGCGCGACCTCATGGCCGACTATCAGCCACGTTCGTTCTTTTTATTCGAATGTGGCGGAAAATATCAGCTCCGCACCCGTCCTGAATATGCTGAATTGGTGAAAAAGCAGTTTGCGAGCAAACCGCGCAGCTTATCGAAATCCGCTCTCGAAACACTCGCGATTGTCGCCTACCGCCAGCCTGTGACCCGCAGCGAGGTCAATACCATCCGCCAGGTCGACTCCTCTTCCATCATGACGGCTCTCAAGGAAAAAGATCTGATTGCCGTTGCCGGGCAGCGCAAAGAAGTTGGTAGCCCAATGGAATACAAGACGACCCAGCGGTTTTTGGAGACTTTTGGCCTCAAAACCTTGGCCGACCTGCCCTCGCTGCGCTCATTGCAGATGAAACCCGAAGATCAGGAACAGATGGCGCAGGCTCTGGCTCGGCTCAATGGTGAGGAGCCAGACGAGCCCGAGCTCAATGCTCAAGACCTCTCTTTCCAGGATCCCATCGAGAGTTCGGAGGGCGCTCTGGATGGAGCGTCTGCTTTCCAGGACTCTGCCGACGCACCGCTTGAGACGGAAACCACTGAAATTACAGAACCTGCCGAGAGCCTTCCGCACTTTGAGCCCGCAGAGCCGCAAATCGAGGACTAAGAGTCTCTCCCGAGCGGCTCCTCCGCTTGCCTTTGTGGCCATTCTTTGGTTATGCGATAACCCTCGTTTTGTTTACTCAGCAAGACCATTGCCGGTGGCAGCTTTGCAGCCTGGTTTTGCTTGGGGTTAATCCACGTAACCGGCAAGGAGATTTTCACATGGCAGTTGACGTTCAACTGAAAGACCTGCTCGACGCAGGCGTTCACTTCGGTCACCAGATTCGCCGCTGGAACCCAAAAATGCGCCCGTACATTTATGGCGAGCGCAACGGCATCCACATCATCGACCTGCAAAAAACTCAAAAGCTCTTCAAGAACGCCCTCACTGCAATTGAAAACACAGTTGCAGAAGGCGGCAACGTTCTTTTCGTTGCAACCAAGAAGCAAGCACAAGACATCATCAAGGAAGAATCTGAACGCGCAGGTATCTTCCATGTTCATCACCGCTGGCTCGGCGGCATGCTCACAAACTTCACAACTGTGAAGACAAGCATCACTAAGCTGAAGAAGATCGAAAAAATGGCGACCGACGGCACCTACGAGTCGATCACCAAGAAAGAAGTTTCTCTCAAAGAGCGCCTGCGCGAGAAGCTCGACCGTTCGCTCGGCGGCATCAAAAACATGAACGGCCTGCCTTCTATCATGGTCGTTATCGACGCGAAGAAAGAAGCCACAGCGATTGCTGAAGCAAACCGCCTTGGCATTCCAGTTGTTGCAGTGACCGATACCAATTCCGACCCTTCGGCCGTTGACTTCGTCATTCCTGGCAACGACGACAGCCTCAAAGCTATCAAGCTCTACGCCACTCTAATTGCGGACGCGACTATCGCGGGCAAGCAACGCCGCAAGAGTGACATCGTTCGCGAAGACAGCAACCTGAGCAGCGACTCAGCTCGCGGACCGAAGGTCAAGCGCCTGCGCTCACGCGATGGTGAAGACGAAGGCGAAGGCGCTGCAAAATAAGCAGCGCTCGCTTCTTTCACGCAGCAACCCGCATCCGTTTTGAATCCAGAAAAACAGGAGAACAAAAAATGGCAGTCGTAACCGCACAAATGGTGAAAGAACTCCGCGAAGCTACTGGCGCAGGCATGACTGACTGCAAGAAAGCTCTCGACGAAGCCGCTGGCGACATGGAGGCAGCGTTGAAGGTTTTGCGTGAGCGCGGCCTTGCCGCCGCAGCCAAGAAATCTTCTCGCGCGGCCAGCGAAGGCGTCGTCGCAGCGGTCATCACCAACGACCTTGGCAAAGGTTATCTGGTTGAAGTGAACTGCGAAACCGACTTCGTTACCCGTAACGAAGAGTTCCAGGCGTTCGTCACGAACCTGCAGAACCTCATTGTGAAGAACAACCCAACGACTCTCGAAGCCCTCACGGCTACGGGCTACACCACAGGCGGAACTGTGGCAGAAGCGACAACCAACCTCGTTGCCAAGATCGGTGAAAACATCACCGTACGTCGCTTCGCGACACTCGGCGCAGGCACCAACCTCGTTGCTTCGTATGTTCATGGCGGCGGCAAAGTGGGCGTCTTGGTTGAGCTCACTGCTGATGGCCTCACCGCTCAGCGCAGCAATCCAGCTCTCAGCGAAATCGCGAAAGATGTTGCCCTTCAGGTCGCAGCGATGAAGCCCCTCTACACCAACCGCGAAGGCGTTCCAGCCGACGTGGTGAAGTCAGAGAGCGAAGTGTTCTGGACCCAGTACAAGAACCAAGGCAAGCCCGAAGCAGCTCTTCCCAAGATCGTTTCGAGCCGTATGGACACCTGGCACAAAGAAAACTGCCTCACCGAACAAATGTTCGTGAAGGACGACAGCAAAACTGTTTCAGCTTATGTGGCTGACGCAGGCAAGCAAGCTGGAGTTGCAGGCCTCAAGATCGCGAACTTTGTTCGTCTTGAGCTCGGCCAAGGCGTCGAGAAGAAGTCGGGAGACTTCGCCGCTGAAGTGGCTCAGCAGATTGCAGCGAGCAGCAAGAACTGATTGTTCTGTGCCCGCTTGATTTGCAAAAGGCTCCGAGGAACAATACCTCGGGGCCTTTTTGTTTGGGCCACTCGAAAACGACGAACAATCCCGCTCACGAGATGGCTCATGAAGAGAACCCGTCTGCAAAACTTAACTCAATCTTGCCTTCTTGCGCTCTCATTGAGCCTCGTACTTTCCTGCAAAAAAAATCCCTCGGAAAGTTGGTCGGAGGCCGACCTCCAGGAACTCCAGCAGCGCTGGGATCTCGATACTGCACCGCCTCTCCAGGTTTTGGCTTCAGTCAAAAAACTCGAAAATGATACAGCTCTTAGAATTTTTGATGCCTGGGCAAAGAAGATTCTCGAGACCCAACGCAATGACCCAAAATCCCCGCTCAACAAAATACGCCTGATGTTCAACCCCGATCATCTCTCTACCATGAGCATCGAAACAGCCATGACTCTGACACGCACGGAAGGCTCCGGCACGCATGCCGCACTTGTGCGGGAAAGAACGCCACAGGACTACCTTTACCATGCCCTCTGGAGCCGCATTGCCGATGCAGCAGCACTGGCAAAGTACTCGAGAGCATCACGACACATGAAGCACTACCTCAGCAACTCCGGAAAGCCGTTGCGCTACGGCCAGAAGGACTCACAGGAGTTGCTGAGTGCAGCTGGCCAGGCCGAGAGTGGTCCCGCACCTGACCCTGTGGGGATTCAGATTGAATCCGAGGCACTCAAAAATGAAATGAAAAAAAGAGGACAGCTGATTTCCGATAAAGACGCCGAAAACATCGTGTCGATGAATCGCAGCGAACGGGCATATTATCTCGCACGGTTGAAAATCTTTGTGTCGCTGGCTCAGCACATCCAATCAAAAAGTCTGAACATTAAATCAGAGTCTGAGTCACTTGCAGGTTTTATCAGAAACAAAAAAACACCCACGACATCTGAGTTCACACAGGCCATTTGGCGAACACACCGACCGATGAGTCGAGCTTGGCTTTTGCTCTCCTCGCCTGCGCAGAGCGACATGTACTATGCCATGGGCAGTTTCACCGTAACGCATACGGCATTGCCGATTGATCTGCGCATCGAAAACAACTTCCTCAAAATCAGATTCTCACAATGGAAGTCTATTTTTGACCGTTACAATTGGGACAACGGAAAATTTGTCACGTTGCTCAGCGGATGGTGTTGGAAAACCGGATCGAATCATTGCTTCAATATCGAGGAACTGCTGACAATCCAGGTCAGTGACAAATCTCTCTCGCGGATGCACAAGCTTGGAATCGCGCGAGAGTTCGAGATCTTCGGCCAAACCACTGTCAAAACGGTTTGGGATGGCGTGCCTCTCACAGATCTCAACAACAACGCAAAGCTCAAATTCTGGAGCGAGCTCAGCCAAATTTTGTCTCAGTGGCAACTCCCCCCACAAGATGCACTGGAATAAATAAGGCAACAAAAAGCCGCCCACGCAGGGGCAGCCAAATCACCAGAGCAGAGCACTTTTTTGCACCAAAAAGCGCAACGCCAGGGCTTACATCGAAAGAACTTCTTTCTCTTTCGCTGCGCACAGCTCGTCGATCTTTTTGGTATAGGTATCGGTGAGCTTTTGAATTTCGTCGTTTGCGCGCTTCACTTCGTCTTCAGACCAACCATGGTCTTTCTGCGAGCTTTTGGCTTTGGTGTTACCTTCTTGGCGATGATGACGCACAGCAACCTTCGACTCCTCACCAATCTTCTTCACTTGCTTAGCGATATCCTTACGGCGCTCTTCGGAAAGAGCAGGAATAGGAACGCGGATGATCTTGCCGTCGTTGTTGGGCGTGTAGCCCAAGCCTGAGGTCAGGATGGCCTTCTCAATGGCTGTCAGCTGAGACTTATCGAACGGATTGACGGTAATGAGACGTGGCTCTGGAGTTGCCAAAGTCGCCACCTGATTCAAGGGAACACGCGAGCCATAAGATTCAACGCGCACATCGTCGAGAAGGTTTGTGGAGGCACGACCAGTGCGGATTTTCGTGAGATCATCCTGCAGCGATTTGATGGATTTCTCCATCCCCTCTTTCACTTTTGCAATCAGGCTATTCTTGTCCATTTGAACTTCCTCAGGCTTTCAGATTTCGTTGAACCCGTATGGGGCTTTTCATAATGGCAGCTGTGAATGCTGTCCAGCTCAGAGGCCAAACTTGCTCTTTCTGAACTGTTTCTTGAGTTTCTTGACCTCTGTCCAGACAATCTCGGAGGATTCGATATTCGTGAGGCGCATTTCGACCTGATAGGTCACAGTTTTGTAACCATCAGCTTCAGAAACGATGCTTGAAAGGGCACCCACCAGGAAGAAATCAGCTGCGGCCTGCTTTCCAGGTCCCTTGGCCGCATTAGCCTTCACCACACCCGACTGCTGGTACTTGTATTCCTCAAGAATCTTGGTGCGCTGTGCACCATCCAGAAAACGGACTTTTCCGCTATTGATGAGCTCATTGCGCACGGACTCAAAAATCGCCTTGGTGTCGATTTGTTCGGATGTGCGGTTTTCAAAATCATCCACCAAAACAAAGGGGCGCTTGCCCTGGTATTCGCGGGTGTATTCCGTGAGCCAACGCTTCGACAGGGCGGAGCGGATCATTTCCTCCCCGACCAAACGCGCGTCGGAGTCATTCCACTTGTCGTCCACAATCTCGATTTTGTTTGGATCGGCGTAATTGCCTTGAGTCGTCTGGCAGGCACTGACAAGGGCAACCGATGCCAAAATGAAACTTGAAAACGTGCGCTGGGCGAGATTTTGTGTCATAGAGTTCGACCTCTCCGGGTGGAAGCGTTGTTTCTAGAGGAGAGGAGTATATCTGTTCGGATTCCGGGGGAGCAAGCCCACCGGCAGATTTCGGAGTGTCGGCATGCAAAGTGAAAAGTTTTTGTCCGTCGGTGAAGATAACTCCTTTGACTTTCTGGTCATCGGGAGTGGTATTGCCGGAGCCACACTTGCTTTGAAGCTTGCTGCCTTGGGGCGGGTTGCTCTTCTTTGCAAAGAAACTGTGGCGGAAACAAACACAAGCTATGCCCAGGGCGGCATTGCCAGTGTCTTCGACCAGCATGACAGCTATGAATCTCACACCCAAGACACCATCACGGCAGGTGCAGGACTTTGCCATGATGACGTGGTTCGCAAAGTCGTCTCAACGGGACCAAAGGCCATCAAGCAGCTTATCGACTTTGGGGTTCAGTTCACGCCTTCAGACTCCAAAAGCCCTGATTTTGAATACCACCTGACCCGCGAAGGTGGGCACAGCGAAAGACGCATCATCCACGCCGACGACATGACTGGCATGGCCGTTCAGACGGCTCTGACCCGGAAGCTACGTGAGCACCCGAACATCAGTATCCACGAGTTTCATACCTGCATCGATTTCATCGTGACCGACAAGGCCTGCCCAGACTTCTCGCGCAACCGCTGTCTGGGTGCTTACGTTCTCGATGAACAGCAACGCGAAGTGCGTTCATTTTTAGCAAAATGTACATTCCTGGCCACCGGAGGGCATGGGAAACTCTACCTTTACACCTCCAATCCAGACATCGCTTCAGGCGACGGTGTGGCCATGGCGTGGCGCGCAGGAGCGCGGGTCGCCAACCTGGAATTCATGCAATTTCACCCCACGTGTCTTTACAGCGCCAAAGAGAAAAACTTCCTCATTACCGAGGCTATTCGCGGTGAAGGCGGCATTCTGCTGTCACGCAAGGGCGAGCGTTTCATGGAGCGGGTTGACCCTCGGAAAGAGCTAGCGCCGCGGGACATTGTTGCACGTGCCATCGATGCTGAAATCAAAAGAACGGGCGAACCTTTCGTGCTTCTCGACATTTCGCACAAGCCCGCCGATTTCGTGCGGCAGCACTTTCCGAACATCTATGCCACATGCCTCGACCTCGGGCTCGATATCACCCGTGAGCCCATCCCCGTGGTTCCGGCGGCGCACTACAGTTGTGGTGGTGTCGTAACTGACAGCCGCGGACGCACCGGTATCAAATCGCTTTGGGCTCTGGGTGAAGTGGCTTGCACAGGACTGCACGGCGCAAACCGTCTCGCTTCGAACTCACTGCTTGAGGGCCTGGCCTTCGCCGAATTCATTGCCCAAGATGTGAACACGATTTGGAACTCCATTCGCGACCTCCCCATGCCCCGGGTGCCCCGCTGGCAGCTCGGTAAAGCCTGCGAACCCGACGAAATGACCATCGTGAGTCAGCTCTGGGATGAAATCCGCAGAACCATGTGGAACTACGTAGGCATTGTGCGCTCCGACAAACGCCTCGCGCGCGCAGACGCCCGAATTCGGCAGATTTCTCAGGAAATCGAAAATTACTATTGGGATGTGGTACCGAGCCGCGCGCTCATTGAAGTGCGTAACCTTGCAGCAGTTGCCATGCTTACAGTTCAGTGCGCCCGTGCCCGCAAAGAGAGTCGGGGCATCCACTATTCGCTCGACTACCCCAAAACCGACGAGAACAATTTTCGCAAAGATACAGTTCTCTGTTGACCCCGCCCTTGACAGCACTTTGAGCCCGCTTAGCCTTTCGCTGGTCGAAGGATTGGGGTATGACGCCCCGCATAAAAGAAGCATCTCTTTGAATTTCTAGGGAGGCCTTATGGCTAAGTCGATTCGTCCACTGAATGACCGCATTCTCGTTCAACGCATTGAAGCCGAGCAGAAGACAGCTGGCGGAATTCTGATTCCTGACAACGCCAAGGAAAAACCCGCTGAAGGCAAAGTGCTCGCCGTGGGCAGCGGTAAAATCCTGGAAGACGGCAGCCGCCGCGCTTTGGAAGTGAAAGTGGGAGACCGCATTCTGTTCGGAAAGTGGAGCGGAACGGAAGTCAAAATTGACGGCGTCGAGCAGCTTCTTCTCAAGGAAGAAGAAGTTCTCGCAATCATGGAAAACTAATCCCGACGCAAAATGTCGCAAGGAATCACCCCTTCTCTGGATAAAAAAGGAAACGTCTCATGGCAGCTAAGATGATCAGCTTCAATGAATCTGCCCAGAAGAAAATTCTTTCAGGCGTGAACACACTCGCCAACGCGGTGAAAGTGACTCTCGGTCCAAAAGGCCGCAATGTCCTCATCGAGAAATCCTTTGGCGCACCGCTCATCACCAAAGACGGCGTCACCGTGGCCAAGGAAATCGAACTTGAAGACAAGTTCGAAAACATGGGCGCACAGATGGTCAAGGAAGTTGCTTCCAAGACCAACGACGACAGCGGCGACGGTACAACAACCGCAACCGTTCTCGCGCAGGCTATCTACCGCGAAGGCTTCAAAATGCTCGCGGCAGGCCACAACCCGATGGAACTCAAACGCGGCATCGACAAGGCTTGCGCTGTTGTTATCGAAAGCCTCCGTAAAGTTGCCCGCCCTGTGAAGAACAACAACGAGATTGCGCAGGTTGCAACCATCTCGGCCAACAACGATCCGACCATCGGCAAAATGATTGCTGAAGCCATGGATCGCGTGGGCAAAGACGGCGTCATCACCGTTGAAGAAGCAAAGGGTATCGACACCTACGTTGACGTGGTTGAAGGTATGCAATTCGACCGCGGTTACCTGTCACCCTACTTTGTGACTGACCAAGAACGCCTCGAAGCCGTTCTCGACAACCCTTTCATTTTGCTCTTCGACAAGAAGATCGCCTCAATGAAGGACATGATTCCTCTGCTCGAGCAGATTGCTCGCAGCGGTCGCCCACTGCTTATCATCGCTGAAGATGTCGAAGGCGAAGCGCTTGCAACCCTCGTTCTCAACCGTCTCTCTGGCAACCTGAAGATCTGCGCGGTCAAGGCACCTGGTTTCGGCGATCGCCGTAAATCCATGCTCGAAGACATTGCTATCCTCACGGGTGGTGCGGTTGTTTCTGAAGAAGTCGGCATGAAGCTGGAAACCACTGGCCTGACTGAGCTTGGTCAGGCTGCCAAGATTGTTGTCGACAAAGACAACACCATCATCACAGGCGGCAAAGGAACCGACGCAACCATCAAGGGTCGCGTCGCAGAAATTCGTGCTCAACTCGAAAAAACGACTTCCGACTACGACCGCGAAAAGCTCCAGGAGCGCGTTGCAAAACTCGCTGGTGGTGTTGCCGTGATTCGTCTCGGCGCAGCAACCGAAATCGAGCTGAAAGAGAAGAAGGCTCGTGTTGAAGACGCCCTAAACGCAACTCGCGCTGCAGTGGCTGAGGGTATCGTAGCTGGCGGCGGCGTTGCGCTGTTGCGCAGCTCGGTTGAGCTCACCAAACTCAAAGGTGACAACCCAGAGCAAAACGCAGGTATCGAACTCGTGCGCCGCGCTCTCGAAGAACCAGTGCGCATCATTTCAACCAACGGTGGCTTTGAGTCGAGTGTCGTGGTCGACAAGATCCTCTCCAACAACAGCGCAAGCTGGGGCTTCAACGCCCTGACCGAGAAGTACGAAGACCTTCTCGCAGCGGGCGTCATCGACCCAGTCAAAGTGACCCGCTGCGCTCTCCAGAACGCAAGTTCTGTTTCAAGCCTGCTGCTCACAACCGATGCCATGATCTCCGAAAAGCCTAAGCGCGAAACTGCGGGCGCAGGTGCCGGCATGGGCGGCATGGGTGGTATGGGTGGTATGGGTGGTATGGGAGGCATGGGCGACTTCGATATGTGAAGTCGACCTGCAACTTTCCCCGCAAGAAGGCGGCTCGAGTTCGGGCTGCCTTCTTCATGCCCGCGCCGCACACACAACCTCTAAAACGCGGATGATATGGCCACACTTCCAATGTCCAACAATGCACTCTCTTTGTTGAGTCGGGTGACCTATGGCCTAAACCAAGAACTTGTTCAGGCGTTTTTGTCGCTCGGAAAAGATGACACCGAACGTTGGAAAAAATTTGTTGACGACCAATTGTCATCGGCAAATTTCATTGATGAAAAGGTCGAAAAGAAAATTGCGACTCTCGACCTGAAGGTGCTTAACAAACCTCTGAATCAGCTCTGGAGAGAGCACAACCTCAGCGCGCGTGCAATGCGTCAGACGCCAGCTGAAAAAGCACCATCTACTAAAAAGGAACTGAGAGCGGCCAGAAGAGAAAGGCGCGATCTTGCTCTCGAACCCGTGCAGGTTTTAGAGGCTGCCACGTGGATTCGCATGGTTCATTCGCGATGGCAAGTTTACGAAAGGATGGTTGAGTTTTGGCACGATCACTTCAATATTTTTGGATACGAACAAAGAACCGCGCCAGGGCTTCTCGCACTGAACCGTGATGCCATAAGACCTATGGCCTTAGGCAACTTCAGAGCTTTGCTTGGCCAGGCGTGCCGCAACCCGGCCCTGCTTTATTATCTCGACAACGCCTATAACCAAAGTAGCAACCCAAATGAGAATTTTTCACGCGAGCTTTTCGAGTTGCACACGCTCGGTGCCGAAAACTACCTTGGCACACTGGATCGCGAGAGCGTCGAAAAGGGGCGCGACGGATTCGTTGCTGGCTACGTCGATGGGGATGTTTATGAATCAGCTCGCGCTTTCACGGGTTGGCGTGTTGCTGATGGAAGCGTTGGTCTCGACAAAAACACCGGCGAGTTTCACTACCACGAACCATGGCACGACCGTTTTCAGAAAATCGTGCTTGGACAGAAAATTCCTGAGCACCAGGCACCCCTGAAAGATGGCGAAGATGTGCTCAATGCTCTGTCAGCGCACCCCGGAACAGCGCGGCATCTGATGCGCAAACTGTGTCGTCGCTTCGTCTCCGACACACCAACCGAAGTGCTCGTAAATCGACTTGCCGAATTCTGGCTGAGTCGCAAAGATTCACCGACACAAATCAAAGACACACTCCTTCAGCTCTTTTATTCCAAGGAATTTCTCGAAGGCAAAGATTTCAAATTCAAACGCCCCGTGGACTATTTCGCAAGTCTCTTGAGAATTCTCAGTCCTGATTTCTCTCCTTCAGAAAAATTCATACAGGCAACTCAAAAGAGCGGCCAACGTTTGTTCGGTTGGAAAACACCCGATGGCCCGCCCGATGTCTCTGCACCTTGGCAATCGCCTCAAAGCCTTATCGACCGCTGGAGAACAGCTCAGCAAATCATTCGCCAGGAAGTTCCTGGTTGTCCCATTAAATGGCCCGATACGCTGAAAGTTTCCGAAACCTCTCCGCAGATACTTTCAAAAGTATTATTTGAAGCCATTCTGATGCGTGAACCTGATAAACAATTCTTGGAAACATTAACCTTGCTAGCTGCGGGTGGACGACGCACTCAAACAGCATTACCAACTGAACTCCTTGAGGAGCGCATCCAGCTTGTTGCAGAGCTCTGCGTGCTGAGTCCGGAATTTCAGGTGAGGTCGTAACATGAAAAATAATTACACACGCAGAGATTTTCTGGCCGCATCAGGCGCATTGAGTGTGAGTTTTTTTCTTCCTCGTCTTGGGAATACAATCCAACCACAGGCCTCTGCGAACCTTGTTGAGCGCAACCGCCATGTTTTGGTTGCAGTGTTTTTACGTGGAGGATTCGACGGGCTTGGTTTCATCTGCCCAACCCAGGCGCCCGACCGAGCGCCCTATGAAGCGGCGCGTCCAAACATTGGTGTGCCCCTGAGTGGGAACGATGCTGCACTGCCGTTGACAGAATCGTTTGCATTAAATGCCGCTGCGAAACCGTTACTCCCCATTTTTCAACAAAAGCAAATGGCGTTTGTTCATGCATGCGGACTCGTGACGCCTTCACGCAGTCACTTTGCGGCACAGTCACTGGTTGATTTGGGCAGCACGCGCCCGGGTGAATTCAACTCAGGATGGCTGTCACGCTTCTTGAAGGCACACCCGTGCAGAACAGCTGCCATTGGTGCACTCAAACCAGCATCGCTGCTAGGCAGCGACGAACCCCTAGTGCTGCCGCGCTTCAAAGGTCTCGGACTCGATGGTTCACCCAAACAGCAGAGGCTAATGCGTACAGCCCTGAGAAACATCTACTCACGTCCTCAGGACGATGCGCGTTATGGAATTGCAGCCCTCAACATGCTCGATGAAATTGAAAATCTTGCGCTGCCCTCACTGGCCAAGAATTTACCAGACCTGCCCTCTGGTGAAATCCCACAAAAATTTGCGCTCGCTGCAGAGCTCATTAAGCACGATAAGAAGCTTGGTCTTGTGACCTTAGATATCGGCGGCTGGGACACCCATCGGCAGCAAGGCACCACGGGCGAGGGTTATTTCGCAAAACAGCTCGCAACTCTCAGCACAGCCTTGGCCGACCTTCACAAAGAAACTCTGAGCGCTACAGATGCCTGGGTTACAACCATCGTCTTCAGCGAATTCGGGCGGCGACTCAAGGAAAATGCAAGCCGTGGCTCAGACCATGGTCATGGCAATCTGGTCATGCTGATGGGCTCGAAGGTGAAAGGTGGACAGTTCCATGGACAATGGCCGGGTCTCATCCACGAGAAACTTTTTGAACGTGCGGATTTGGCTGCAACGAGTGACCTACGCCAGGTGTTTTTTGAATTCCTGAAGCTACGCGCTCCTCAGCTGCAATTCACCGACGTGTTTGGAAAATCAATCGCAAGTGCTCAGCTCGATCTGTTTCATCGCGATTGAGGTTTGGATTTACCCCGCGGAGGAGTTCCCGATCTGCCCCGCGGCTGGGGCTTAGGTTTGCCACCGACATGTGGACGAGAACTATCAGAACGCGTCGGACGGCGCTGCGGACGCGTGTCGTGAGCGCGAGCTTGCGGAGCATCACTTGGCTTGCCCGACGGCTCACGGCGCGGACGCGGCACAGGACGGTTGTCCTCGGGTCGCGATTTTCCGGAACGTGGGACTGGTCTATCGTCCTCAATACGCGACTTGCGCACACGCGGCACGGGGCGGTCATCCTCCGCAGGCTTGCGCGCAATAGGACGGTCATCTTCTGCAGGCTTGCGCGCAACAGTTGTGCGCTGTTTCCGTTTTTCCGATGCCTCGGCGGCGCGTCGAGACGCTTCGAGAGCATATTCTTCGTCGTTGAGTTTGAGCTGGCGCTTCATGCGACGTTTTGAGCGCGTTTCTTCGTCGAGGCTCATGCGCGGCTGCTTTTCGACCATGCTGCGCAGCATGTCGGCCTTAATTTGCTCAAGTTGTTCCCGACCAGAAGCATCAATGGGAATAATCGAACCAGGCTTCAAAGTCGCAGGTAAAAGAATTTCGCCCATGCCGACACGCACGAGCCGAACTACTTTCAAACCAATTGCTTCAGCCATTCGGCGAATCAAACGATTGCGCCCTTCGGTGACAACAATTTCAAGCCACTGCCCGCGGGTTGCACCCATGCGTTCCTTACTTCCCATCCGGACGCTCACAGCTTTGGCAAGACCGTCATCAAGCATGACGCCTGCTCTGAGCTTTTCAACATCTTCGATGGTCACACCATCCGAAACCAACACGGCATAGCTCTTCTCAACGGAAAAGCGTGGATGCGTGAGAGCGTAGGCGAGATCACCATCATTGGTGAGCAGCAGGAGACCTTCACTGCGGTAGTCGAGTCGTCCCACAGCTTGAACGTTCGGGGGAAGCGATTTTACTGCCGCCAAATCGAAAATCGTGCGGCGCATTTTTGCATCGAAACGTGTGGTCAGACACATGTGAGGTTTATTGAGAACATAAACAACTTTTGGAAGTGTCTTGTTCCCGATAAGCTTTCCGTTCACGTGAACTTTGTCTTCACGCGCGATACGAGTGCCCAACTGTGTGACAGATTTGCCGTTCACTTTCACGGCTCCGGAAGCAATGAGCTCATCGGCCTTGCGCCGCGAAGCGACGCCATTCTCCTGCAAAAACACATTGAGACGCACCCCGGATTGAACCTCAGGCTGTGGCTTCTTTGTGCGTTCATTGCTCATGTGCTTCTCCCTCAACAAATCGATGCAGCTTTATCATAAACCAAAATGCCCTGCGGAACACAGGGCTCCACAGAGCATTTAAATGGCTGCTGACGATGGAACGCATCGTGAGCAACTCAACCCATGAAAAGACAGGTCATCGGATCTTCGAAGAAGGTCTTGAGGGTCTTGAGGAACTCAGCACCCTGCGCCCCGTCGATCACCCTGTGGTCACAGCTCAGGGTGACTTTCATGCGCTGCTCAACCGAGACATCGCCGTTTTCATCCACAACTGGCGTTGCCAAAGTCGTGCCCACAGCAAGAATCGCAGCCTGAGGCGGATTGATGATGGCCGTGAACTCTTCAATTCCACTCATGCCGAGATTGGAAATGGTGAATGTTCCGCCCGAGTAATCGTCGGGCTGCAGTTTGCCGTCGCGCGCCAGCTTAATGAGCTCACGGTTCTTCTGCGCAATCTGAACGAGGCTCAGTTTGTCGGAATGACGCACCACGGGTGTCACCAGCCCTGCGGGCAGCGCCACAGCAACACCCATATGAACGGAGTTGTACTGCGCGATATAATCGCCCTGCCAAGAGGAGTTGATGTTGGGGTGCTTGCGCAGTGCACGCGACACCAAGAACACGATGAGGTCGTTGACCGAGAATTTATCGGACTCAGGCAGCTTGGCGACTGTGGCTTTGCGCCATGCCAACAAAGGCCCCATGTTCAAGCTGATGGTCAGAAAGAAATGTGGCGCAGTGGTTGTGCTCTCAACCAACCGACGTGCAATGGTCTTGCGCATCATGCTGAGGCTGACTTTTTCCATTTCTGCAGCAGGTACACCAGCAAAACCCGGAACAGCATCAGATGGAGCCTGTAGCCCGCCACCGAGATTCTCTACGTCGCGAACAATAATGCGACCGTTGGGTCCTGAGCCCTGAACCGAGCGCAGGTCGATACCCTTATCGGCAGCAACACGCTTGGCGAGCGGACTCACGCGCAGGCGATCGAGAGTGGATGCAGTGGTTGATGCCTGAGCGGCAGGAGCGGGAGCTGCCGCAGGTGCAGCCGCTGGAGCTGCTGCTGCTTTTGCTGCAGGGGCAGAACCGCCTTTTTTCTTGCTCAGGTACTTGTCCACGGCTTCCTGCCAGTTTTCATCGGGCTTACCGATAACTGCAATGGGGGCGTTCAGCTCGCAGGTTTGTTTGTCGCCAACGATAATTTTGATGAGAGTTCCTGATGCAGGAGATTCAAACTCCATCGTGGCTTTGTCGGTTTCAATTTCAACAACCGGAATTCCGGCAGTGATTTTTTCACCTTCTTTTTTCAACCAACGGGCGACAGCACCTTCTTTCATGGTGTCTGAGAGCTTGGGCATTTCCATTACAGTTGCCATAGCAGTGAGCCTCTTTCTCTGGATGCTGAAAAATTAACGGTAAAGAACTTTCTTGATGGCTTCGATTGTTCTCTCTTTGTTCGGCAGAACCTCATGTTCCAATGTCTCGTTGTAGGGCATTGGAACAAAATGGTTGTGCACGCGCACTGGAGGTGCATCGAGGTCATCGAAACATTCGGTGACTGTGCGGTCGACTATGTAGTTACCGATGGTTGAGATACCCCAGCCTTCTTCAAGAACCACAAGTCTGTGAGTTTTGCGCACAGATTCAAAAATCATGTTTTCATCGAGCGGCTGCAACGTGCGTGGATCGAGGATTTCAACCTCAATTCCTTCCTGAGCCAATTCCTCAGCCACTTCCAGCGCGACGTAGACCATCTTGTTCCAGGCCACGAGCGTCACGTGTTCGCCTTTGCGCTTGATGTCACCTACACCAATCGGAATGAGGTACTCGCCTTCAGGCACTTCGCCTTCCTTGCCATACACCATTTCGCTTTCAAGGAAGCACACGGGGTTGTTGTTGCGGATAGCGGACTTCATGAGTCCCTTGGCATCGGCCGGAATCACCGTGCTGATGACGATCATGCCAGGCACGTTCACGAGCATGTGGTCGACACACTGCGAGTGCTGCGCAGAAAGCATGTGCGCTGCACCGTGTGGGCCGCGGATGACCATGGGAATCGGGAACTGGCCACCACTCATGTAAAGCATTTTGGCAGCATGGTTGATGATTTGGTCGAAGGCCTGAATCGCAAAGTTCCAGGTCATCATTTCAATGATGGGACGCATGCCGACCATAGCGGCACCCACACCAAGACCACAGAAACCTGCCTCGGAGATGGGCGAGTCAACGACACGCATAGGGCCGAATTGCTGCAGCATGCCTTTGGAGACTTTGTATGCACCATTGTATTCGCCGACTTCTTCACCCATCAGAAAGACTGTTGGGTCGCGCTCCATTTCCTCGGTCATCGCCTGGCGAAGAGCTTCTCTCAAACTGATGATTGCCATTTTTCGCAAACCTCTTTTTTCGATGAATCAATTCAAGGAGCCAACACGTGATCAAAGATCGTGTGCAGCTCGGGTTCGGGCGACTCTTCCGCAAAGGTGACAGAGTCTTCGACGATTTCGGAGATTTCCTCTTCCCACTTGTCGAAGTCATCGTCGGTCGCAACTTTCTGAGCAACCATGTGGTCACGCAGTGTTTGCAGGCAGTCTTGCTGGCGTTCGCGCTCAACCTCTTCCTTTAAACGGTAGGTTTGCGGATCGGACATGGAATGTCCGCGGAAGCGGTAGGTCTGCATTTCAACCAGAATCGGCTTGCTGGTTTTGCGTGTCTCTTCGACAATTTCATACATCTGAGCATAGGTGTTGAGGACGTTGCGTCCGTCCACCACCGCCTGGCGCATGTTGTAGCCTTTGGCGCGATCCGCAAGCACATTCAAAGAGCAGGTGCGCGAAATCGCAGTGCCCATGCCGTAGAGGTTGTTCTCAATAATAAAGATGCAGGGGAGATCCCAGATGGCTGCCATGTTGAGCGCCTCGTGGAACTGCCCTTGGTTGATGGCAGCATCGCCCATGAAACACAGGATCACGAGATCCTCTTTCATCGACTTGATTTTCCAGCCCACTCCAGCCGCCAGAGGAACCTGACCGCCAACGATACCATGGCCGCCCAGATAGCGGAGCTTCGACGAAAACATGTGCATTGAGCCGCCGCGTCCGCTAGCACAACCCGTCGCTTTACCGAGCATTTCTGCCATAACTTCGCGCGGTGTCATGCCCAGAGTGATGGGTTGAACGTGGTCGCGGTAACCGCTGATCACGTAGTCCTGACCCTTACGAATGGCATTGAGGCTGCCGGTAGAGACCGCCTCCTGGCCAATGTAGAGGTGACAGAAGCCACTGAACTTTTGCTGTACGTACAATTGGCCGCACCGCTCTTCGAAGCGACGGGCAAGCAGCATGTCTTTGTAAAACTCGACGAGCTGTGCGTTTGTTGGCGCTGGCATCGGCGTTTTTCCTATGTTTGTGGTCAATTCCTCGACCGCCCGGGTGCGAGGAACCGACACGCTATGCCAAATGCGCAGGGGCTGCAACAGAGTGTTTTAGAAGAACTGGAGCTTCATACAGAAGACAGAACCACCAGACTTGATGAACTCCTCAGTGGAGAGCCCGACGGCTTTAAACCCTGCCGCCTTAAGGCGGGTCACAGTCTGTTTTGAACCAGCCTGCAGAATGACATTCTTTCCATCCGGACAGTGGGCATTGCAGGCAAAAGCAGGCGAGTCCGCCTCAGAGAGGGGGACTTCGATAAGGTTTGGAAAGACCTTTTTGACCAATTCCCAGCCGTCTTGGGTGAATGCCTCACGGCAGGCCAGAGCCGAACTGCCGTCCAAAATACTCAAGCAGGTATCAAGGTGATAGAAGCGTGGGTTCGCCAACTCAAAAACAATGACCGTAGCATCGACCAACTCAGCCACAGATCCATAGATTGCCTTATGGGTGCGATGCCCGTATCCACCCAGCAGTACACGATATCCAGGAAGCCAAAGGGCGTCTCCCATACCTTCAAACAGGGTCTGAGCACTGCGCTGAGGCAGAGCCACTGTTTTGTACCCATTGCGCTCCAGGGCGGCAGCGATACCGGGGACTTCGCGGTTGCGAATATCGTTCGCCATGTTGCTCAAAATAGCCTTGCGCTCGCCTGTCCGCGTGAGAAACGGCAGTGACTGGTTTGCACAAAAAACCATGTCGGGAAGTCCATTGATTGCATCGGCCTCAAAAACCTGCAGACCCAGATTCATGTATGCCGTGCGCAAACCATCCCACTCTTGCATGGCCTTTGGCTTGTCGAGAACATGCAGCGAGCCGTCGGCCTTGCGCATGTGCGGGTTAATCGGATTGTCGACGTGAAAGTAAGTTGGTCTGACCATCATAATACGCCTTGCAACAGGCATTGCTGGCGTTGATCTCACATCGAAATTCAGCTCTTCAGCTGTCTGAATTATTTTACCCATGTCTGTGTCTCCCTTCCCTTGCGGAAACAGCCAGCTTAACTTAGCCTCGGCGCGAGGAAAAGGCCTGACAAGAACACATCTGCAGCACGGAGAATCCTGAGGCACATGGCCAATGCGTTTGACCTGCATTACATCAAAATAAAAACAGAGCAGCGCTTTCACTCGAGTCAGAACTGCCTCTACAGCAATCAAATCGAACACCTGCAATCAGAGCTACTGAGCGAACAGCGCTGTGCGTTTGTGCTCGTCGCAGGTCTTCATGCGGGTGTTTATTCACGGGATCACCTTCTTGCCGTGCGCTTTTTGCCCAAGTCTTGGACTCCGCATTTCAATGGGCGCAAACTCTCAGAAAGCACTCTTGAGACCTTAATTGAAACCGAACTCCAACAGCTCCAACAGCGCAAAAAAATGATGCTCTCCGATGCTGCTGAAGCATACCGCTGGGTTCACGGCGACGCCGATGGTCTTCCAGGAATTGTTGTCGACGACTACGGCGAGATTGTGGTGGTTCAGTCGAATTCACACGCCGGAGATTTCCTTCTACCGAACCTGCTCAATGCTCTCGGACGAGTCTCCGACAAACCCATCTTTGAACGCAGCTCCGGACAAATACGCGCACTCGAAAAACTTCCGGAGAGAACGCGGTGGGTGCGAGCTCCCGAGCCTTCACAAAAACAAGACGAGGTGCACACCACACTTGCTGGCCTCCGTATGATCTTTCGGCCGCAGCGGTGCCAAAAAACGGGCTTATTTCTCGACCAACGCGAGAATCTATTGCTGCTCCAAAAAATTCTGAGCTCCATCAGCGCGCGCACTATGCTAGATCTCTGCAGCTATGCTGGCGCCTGGTCGTGTGCGGCAGCTCAAGCAGGTGTCGCTGCTTATACCGCTGTCGACCAAGACAAAGACGCGCTCGAACTTTGTGAACTCAACATCAAAAACAACCTGTCGCCTGCAACACCTGCGCCAGACATACACCTTTTGCATGGTGACCTCTTCGAGATTCTTTCCAAGCTGAATCGTGACGAAAAGAGTTTCGACATTGTGGTGGCTGATCCGCCCGCGTTCACAAAATCGTCAAAACATGTTCCAGAAGCGCGACGCGCTTATCAACGACTTGCAAAACTCTCATCTCGACTGGTCGCCCCCAATGGTCTGCTGGTGGCATGCAGCTGCTCCCGCCATATTGATGAAGAAGATTTTTACGAAATCGTGAGTTCTGCTCTCGTGGCAGACGATTGGGTCTACCTGGGTCGCGGCCGACAATCTCCCGACCACACCGTGCTTGCAACCGACAAGCACTCCCTCTACCTGAAAGCTCTCTTCTTCATGCGGCGCAGTACCCTTGCGCATTTTACCCAAGCACAAGCCCAGCGGAGGGGTGAAAATCCTTGATGAGCGCTGAAACCAAACATGTTGTTATTGATGCCCGGGTTGTGGTGGCTAACCAAAGCCACGGAATAGCCCGCTACACCGATGAGTTTGTAAGAAACCTGCGCAACATCAGCAGCCCATTCCGTTTCACACTTTTTGTTACTCGAAATTCACCGCTGCTGAACCAAAGCTGGCCTGCGCACATCCAATTTCAGATTCTGAAAACCAGTTGGATCAGCTGGCTTGGCCAGTTCGAATTGGTCTGGTTTTTACGACGCATCAAACCCGATCTATTTCATTCCCCAAGCTTCATCGTTCCATTTCTGAGCAATGTACCACTCGTCACGACCATCCACGACCTCAACCATGTGGTTCTCTCTGAGAACTACTCGATTTTTCACCGCCTCTATTACAGCGTGCTGTTGGCTCGGAAAATCAAACGCGCAAAAGCAGTCATCACTGTTTCTCAATTCTCACAGCAGGAAATCATCAACTTCTTCCATACACCGCGCGAGCACGTGCGGGTGATCCACAATGGCATCAGTGAGAATTTCCAAAACCCACCGTCAGCGGTTGCGCCGGAAGTGCGCCAGGTTCTCAAGAAGTACGAGTTGCCAGAAAAATACATATTATCGATTGGCAATAGAAAACCTCACAAGAACATTGCGCGCCTTGTTGAAGCTTGGTGTAAAAGCAACGTAACCTTACCACTTGTATTGCTGTCCGACTTCGATCCCAGCCTTCTCAAAATCGCGGATCAATACCATAAAAAGCACAATCTACATTTCCTGCGCTTCATTCCGAACGATGTCTTGCCAGTCATTTATGCTGGCGCAGAGCTCTTTGTGTATCCTTCTATATATGAGGGTTTCGGATTTCCGCCGCTCGAGGCAGCAGCCTGCGGTGTGCCCGTGGTTGTGTCGAATTGCTCCTCTCTCCCCGAGGTCATGCGTGACTGCGCACTCTACATTGACCCCTCAAACACAGACGAAATCGCGCGCACTCTCGAACGTGCGGTAGTTCGCTCGCCTGAACAACAGCAACGCATCCAACGCGGGTGTGAGCTGGCGAAAAGTTATTCCTGGGCGAAGGCTGCAGAGGAAACTCATTCTGTTTACATGCGCGTTCTGCTGAAAGAGGCTCCCACCAAGACGCCGCAGGTGAGCCAAGCTCAATGGCAACAGGAGCCGGGTCATGGGTGAATTGAAGTTCGCCCATCCAAACAGAAAGACCATCGGACTCAATGGTCGCTTTCTGGTGGCGCAACGCACAGGCGTGCAGCGCTCGGCCTATCAGCTGTTCCGCACCGTGATCGATCAGGGCACACAGTTCAATTTTGTTCTGTTCACAGGCGAGAGCGAAATTTTCGCACCCGAGTGGCAACGCCCCAACGTCCAACTGGTCACGAGCCCGCTTTCACAGCGCACAGTTCTCCGTAATCATTATTGGGAACAGGTCGAGTTGCCGCGCCTGGCGAAGAAGTACAAGGTCGATCTCCTGCACAGTCCGGCCAACCTTGCTCCCATCGCCTTCCGCGGGAAAAGCATCGTCAACATTCACGACCTCTGCTTTCTCGTCCAGCCAGCGTGGTTCTCGTTCAGCTTCCGCTCCATTTACCGCTGGTTGGTTCCGCAGGTGGCGCGCAACAGCTCGCTGGTTGTCACAAATTCAAACTATTCGAAGAACGACATCCTCAGCCTGCTGAAGCTCAATATTGAAAAAATCCGCCTGACCTATTGGTCTGTCGATCCCATTTTTCATCAGTTCCGCAAGAGCTACGATGCCCGTGACGACCGCATCATTTTTGTGGGCTCGCTCGAGCCACGGAAAAACTTGAGGGGTCTGCTCAAAGGTTTTTCGATTTTCAAACAACGCAACCCGGGATGCAAAACCCGACTCACGGTGGTGGGCTGCGAGAACCCGTTGTTCGCCGATGCAGGCATCAGCACGGCCGAGGTCGGCAACGACGTTGAGTTCTTGGGCTACATCTCCGACCGCGAGCTCGCGGAACTGTTTGGAAGCTCAAAAGCCCTGGTTTACCCCTCCTTCTATGAAGGATTCGGATTCCCACCGCTGGAGGCGATGGCTGCCGGAACACCTGTGGTCACGAGCCAGACCTCGAGTCTGCCCGAGGTGGTGGGCGACGCAGCTCTGCTCGTCGACCCCTTCTCACCGCTCGATATTGCCGAGAAAATTGAAACCGCACTGAAGCCCGAGGTTGCCATTCAGTTGATTGAAAAAGGCTACAACCAGGTGCAGCGCTTTAGCTGGTATCAGGTCGGTGAACACATGCTCAGCATCTATTCCGAGATTCTGGCTCAAGACTCCTGATTTCCCGACACAATTCATCCACAATTGTCTGCTTGTTTTCCGGCCTGTCGCAGGGTATGGGATGCCCAGACTTTTCGAGGGCCTTATGAGCAGCAATCAAAAAATCCGTAATATCGCTATCATCGCACACGTTGACCACGGCAAAACCACCTTGGTTGATGGTCTGCTTCAACAAGCTGGTACATTCCAAGCTCACCAGACCGTCGCCGAACGCGTCATGGACAGCATGGATCTCGAACGTGAGCGCGGCATCACGATTGCAGCCAAGAACGCCTCGATGGTTTACAAGGACACCCGCATCAACATCGTCGACACGCCCGGACACGCGGACTTTGGAGCCGAAGTCGAGCGCACTCTCATGATGGTCGATGGCGCTATTCTTCTGGTCGATGCGGCCGAAGGCTGTCTCCCACAGACCCGTTTTGTGTTGCAAAAGGCTTTGCAGCGTCACCTTTCGATGATCGTCGTCGTCAACAAGGTCGACCGCCCTGACGCACGTGTTGAAGAAGTTGTTGAAGCCATTCACGATCTGTTCCTCGAACTCTCATTCGAAGATCATCACCTCGAGTTCCCCGTCCTTTATGCCTCCGGGCGGCAGGGCTGGGCCAGCAAAAAACTCGATGTAAAAACAGAAAATCTCGGAGACCTGTTCGACACAGTTCTCGAGCACGTTCAACCTCCACGCATCAAAGACGAAGGCCCTGTTCAGATGCTTGTGAACAACCTTTCTTACAATCCCTACCTCGGGCGTCTGGTGATTGGCCGCGTTGAGCGTGGCAGCCTCACAACGAACCAAAACATCTCCGTGCTTGGCGAAAATGGCAAAGTTCAGAACTGTAAAGTCGTCAAACTGCGCGCCTACCGTGGTCTAGAGCAGGTCGACCTTGAGCGTATCGATGCTGGCGATATCGCGATTGTGGCCACTGGTCTCACTGACCTTGCCATCGGCGATACCATTGCTTGTGCAATCAAACCCGAAGCACTCGAGCGCATTCAGGTTGACCCCCCAACAGTAAGCGTTGAAGTTTCGGTGAATACCTCACCTATGGCTGGCCGCGAGGGCAAACCCCTCACAAGCCGCAAGCTGCATGAGTTCCTCACCAAGGAAGCAATGCACAACGTGGCACTGCGCATCGAGGAAACCGAAACTCCAGAAGTGTTCTTCCTCAAAGCACGTGGTGAACTTCAAATT
Source organism: Betaproteobacteria bacterium (assembly GCA_016868315.1). Classification (GTDB taxonomy): domain Bacteria; phylum Bdellovibrionota_B; class Oligoflexia; order Silvanigrellales; family Silvanigrellaceae; genus RFOM01. The sequence continues at coordinate 9,976 of VGHE01000007.1, read as the reverse complement.
TCTATCGTGATGGAAAACCTCCGCCGTGAAGGCGGCGAGTGTATGCTTGCACGGCCCAAGGTTATTACCCGCATGATCGACGGCGTTGAACACGACCCCATCGAGCGCGTGGTTGTGGACGTCCCTGATTTCTCGGTTGGTGTGGTCACCGAAAAATTGTCGCTGCGTAAAGGCCGCATGGTCAACATGCAGACAATTGGTACCAACCGTGTGCGTATCGAGTTCTCGGTCCCAACACGCGGATTGCTGGGCTACCGCAGTACCTTCCTCACCGACACCAAGGGCGAAGGCATCATGTCCAGCTACTTTGAAGGCTGGGAACCCGTTAAAGTTGGATTCCTCGTGCGCCAGAACGGTGCGCTGATTGCTGACCGCAACGGCAAAACTACCGAGTACGCATTGCATGGCTTGGAAGATCGCGGTCGCTTGTTCGTGCGCGAAGGCGAAGAAGTTTACGAGGGCATGGTCGTCGGCGAAAATAACCGCGACAACAATCTCGACGTGAACGTGATTCGTGAAAAGAAACTCACCAACATGCGCTCTGCAGGTACAGACGACAGCACCAAGCTTACGCCCATCACCAAGATGTCGCTCGAGAGCGCCATCGACTGGATCGATGAAGACGAGTGGATTGAAATCACGCCGAAGAACATCCGCATTCGCAAGCGTGTTCTGCAGGCCAACATGCGCAGTATCTCGCGCAAGTAATAGGCTGAAGGGTTGAGGAAAAGGAGCAGAAGGGACTCTGCCAAGCTTCAGTTGAAATCGTATCGATATGCTGGGAGCGTTTTGTCATGGCACAACATCCTCTAACTCTAGCTCTTCTTGAAACCCTTCAGGCGCAGGGGAGCGACCTCTCCCCGCACCTCAAAACAGCCTTCGAAAAGCTCTCCGACGAACACGCCTCCGGTATTGCACTCGCGCAAATGGAAACCCCCATGATGCGCCAGTTCAAGGAGGCCAAAGACGCTGTTCCCGACGCACTGCTGTTTTTCCGCATGGGTGACTTCTATGAACTCTTCGGCGCTGACGCAGTGATTGCAGCCGAGGTGTGCCAACTCACCCTAACCTCGCGCGACCGCAATTCCGAGAACCCTGTTCCCATGGCAGGTGTTCCTGTTGTGAATCACCGTGTCACTCTCAAGAAGGCTCTGGCGGCCGGGTTCAAGGTTGCAGTCTGTGACCAACTCGAAGATCCAAAACTTGCTAAGGGGCTGGTCAAACGCGACATCGTCCGAATTGCTACGCCCGCGGTGCCTGGAGATTTGGGCGAAGACGACGACTCCTCATCGCCCGTTGGCACATGGCTCGCCTGCGCTACACCTGCACAAAGCGGACTTTGGGCTCTGGCGTTTGTCGACGTCTCCACTGGCGTTTTCCGTTTCACCGGGCGGCTCTCTCTTTCTGATTTGGAACAGGAACTCGTGACGCTCGTGCCACGTGAGGTGATTGTTCCAGGAGCTCATCTGGAACGCTTTGGCGAATTCGCGCGTTCACATTTTTCCTTGATTCCTCGAGTCTCAACCCTGCCAAGCTGGATTCTCCGCTCGTCTTCAGATGCTCTGCGGCTCTTCGAGGATTTCTTTCCTCTCTCAAAGCTGAACGCATTCGGACTACCGGCCGTAGATGCCTCCGTACAAGCGGTTGCAGGGGTCCTGAATTACTTGAAGGAAACTCAGCGTGGAGTGGTGAAAAATCTCACTCATATTGAATATTATGATGTGTCCAAGCATCTTGTTCTCGATGAGGCCACCAAGCGCCACCTGGACTTCTTCATCACCACAACTGGCGAACGCAAAGGAAGCCTGTTTCACTATTTGAACCAATGTGCGACTGCCTGTGGTGCGCGCCTGCTGGCTCATAAACTGAACTATCCCGAGAAGGCGCGCGACAAAGTCGCCACCTCGCTCCAGTGTGTCGATACCACGCTTAAAAATCCCGTTTTTGAGCGCGAACTATACAACCTACTCCGCACCTTCGCAGATCTCGAGCGCACGCTGGGTCGCGCAGCGCAAAACAGCATCGACCCCAAAGGCCTAGCTTGGCTCGGACAAACCCTCGCAAAAATGCCTTATGTACGCGAGCTGATTGCACAGCTGAAAGATGCGAGTGCTGGTTGGCAACAGAGCAATACCGAATGCGCATCACTGCTTGCACAACTTGCTCCACTCAATGAGCATCTGAACAAAGCTCTCGAGAGCGAACCAGCACAAATGGTTGGCAAAGGCGGACGTATTTTCCGTAGCGGCTATCATGCCGAGCTCGACGAACTATGCGATCTCGAAAACAACTTTGAAAACAAAATTTCTGAGCTTGAAACTCACGAGCGCAACCGCTCAGGAATTCCGACTCTGAAAATCGGCTACACGCGAGCGTTCGGCTATTATTTCGAAATCTCGAAAGGCAAACTGGCACAGGCTCCAGCGCATTTTGAGCGCAAGCAAACGCTTGTGAATGGCGAACGCTTTATTACGCCTGAACTCAAAGAACTTGAAGAAAAAGCACTCTCTGCTTCCGAGAAACGCACCACTATCGAACGTCAACTGCTCGAGAATTTGCGCATCGATGTCATGGCCTACGCAGAGCCGCTCACAGCGCTTTCGCGCATCATTGCACAAATCGACATCTGGCGCTGCTTTGCCTATCTCGCGCAGGAGAACCGTTGGTGTAAGCCTGAACTTGTTGATGCCCAGGTCACAGCACTGGAGCAGTGTGTGCACCCAATCCTTGCCGGCTTGCGCACAACGCAGTCAAAATTTGTTCCCAACGACGTCGTTTTGGGCGACACCGCAAAAATCCCACCAGGACGCTTTGGCTGCAGTGCGCCCATGAGCTGCGTTCTGTTGGTTACAGGACCCAACATGGCCGGTAAAAGCACAGTCATGCGTCAGGTTGCCCTGGCGCACGTTCTGGCTCAAATGGGATGCTATGTTCCGGCACGCAGCGCGACTTTAGGACTGTGCGACAAAATCTTCACACGTATTGGCTCAGGTGATTTCGCCCTCCGCAATCAATCCACATTTATGGTTGAAATGCTGGAGACCGCGCACATGCTGCGTTTCGCAACGCCTTCAAGCTTGTTGCTCATGGATGAAATTGGCCGTGGTACATCGACCTTCGATGGCTTGAGTCTGGCTTGGGCGATTCTCGAAGATCTCGCAGAGCGGGTTCGTGCACGCGCACTTTTCTCAACCCACTATCACGAGCTTGTTAATGCCACAGCGCAACGCCCTGACGTCGTGCCTATGCGCATGGAAGTTGTAGAGGAGCAATCTGCTTCGGGTGAACAGATCATCTTCACCTACCGCTTCCTCACCGGGGCGGCAGGGAAAAGCTACGGCATACACGTCGCCCGACTTGCCGGAGTGCCTGAGAATATCATTACTCGGGCAGCTGAAATTCTAGGTACCTTGTCGGCACAAGACAGGCAGTCTAGCGACTCCCCCCATCCTTTGGATACTCTTCCTGGTGCCACTCGCCGTGTGTCGCGCAAAAAGAATTGGGACGAATCCGGTCTGTCACCTTTGTTTTAAGCCTCTGCCACTCAACGTCAAAAATATCCGCAGGCTCAACTCTAGCTTTCAGCGGAGCTGTTAAGGCGCTGACGTTGCGCGGCTTGCCCAAACACATCAACATGGCAAATTCATAGGAGCGGCAGTCTCCGATGCAGAAACCCGAGAGATGCCTAGAAAGTTGTGGTCTATGATGCGTACTGATTTAACTGCCTTGCTTTTATCTCTTTTCACTTCCGTCTCGTTGTTGGCATCCCCAGAGGCAAAGGCTTGGGTTGAGCTCGAACAATGGAAGAAACCTAAGGTCTTCGATCAAGCTCCTTCGGCAGAAATCGTTCAGGTGGGTTATAAAACCTATCTGCGCAAACCAAAAGACTCAGAGGTCAGACTCAGCAAAACCAGTGCGAATCTGCTCGGGCTTTATCCGTTGCTCGATAACTTCGTTGCAGGCTTCACAATGAGTGCCGGTTCAGGTTCAGTTCAGAACATATTAGCCGAGAATCAGCTTCGCTCCATCCAAACATCACAACTCAGTCTGGAGCTTACCGGGCAATACGCCTTCAGCAACGAAAACTCGCTTTTTCTTTCCTCGGGTGTGGGTTACAAAGAGCTCGAAGCCAATGGCCGAACAACCAGCGAAACATCTGCGGTTCTCAAGACCTTCACGATGTGGTCAATCAACGACGAAGTTGGCTTGGGCGTTGGTGCTGCGGGGAACGCAAACTCCAGACGCTCGAATCTAATGCCACTTCTTGGCGGCTCGTGGCAACCCTCTCCTGAACTGCGCATCGACGGATGGCTACCCTCCCACATTCACACCCGCTGGAAATTTTCCCAAAGACAGTCTTTGTTTCTCCGTCTCGAACTCAGCGGCGAGTCAGGATATGCGAAAAAGTTTTTCAACGATGACGACGCAGACATAACACTTGTGGGTGCACAAATGATTCTTGGATGGTCGGTAGGCATGCCCATAGGCTTTTCAACCGGCTTCTTGAGACTCGATCCATCTTTCGGATTTTTTGCAGGCAACACCACGGTCAAAAACAACGTCACTGGAAGAAAAACCGAACAACGCATGGGCTCAGCGCCTCTTGCCGATATCCGAGTTGCCGTTGTGTTTTAACAACATCGCCTGATTGAACACGAAGAGGATGCTGCATGCGTGAGATTCTCGCGAACCCCCAGATCCTGCCCCTCCTCACCCTGATGCTTTTCGGGTGTCAGTCAACACCTTCGAACCAAAGGACAGAGGAAACCTCACCCGCTCACGCGTTGAACCACAAGCAATACACAGAACAATTTGAAGCTACTGAATTCTCCAAATGCATTGACTCCGACGGCAGAAATACCGGTGCACTGAACTTGATCTGGCGGGTGCGAAAAACCCTTGGACAAACAATATCGCCGTTTGTTGTAGGATTCAGCGGCAACCTTCGCTCACTTCAGGGCACTCTGATTGAATTTCAAAGCATCAACACTTCGGAAGATGAACGCTTCACGGTGCCACCCGTGAACAAGCCCAACCGATTTCCACTTGGAAGTTATTCAGCCTACTCGCTGCTTTTCCCCTATGACGAACAAGATGCGGGGTGGGCGTTTGTGAAACTGAATTCACAAAAAGTTGTCCCGAGCGATGTCACCGGGGCTCAACTCTTCATTCCGAAATTTGTGATTGGCGGTGAATACAGCACGCGCTATTACCTGCGCATAGAGGGTGGCGCATTTCATGAATTCAGCTGTCAGGCAATCAACGATAAAGTTCGTGAACGCTTGAACACATTCATGCGCAAGGATGGCTCTGCAGCATTCGATGCAAGCCGTGGTTCACGTGCCAAACTTTTCCTGCCGCTGACACAAAATCAAAAACTCTATGCAACAAAAACTGCGCCGCAGCGCATCGCTGCATCGACAGAAATTCTCAGTGCGATGGCATCTCAGAAGTCTGAATCCATTCCCGATCCATCGACCACATCAAATCCAACACCGCCCGCGCGCGACTTTCGTCCGGTAGCACGCCCAGCTGAATATGACACTCAATACAAACACGTGCGGATGTTCGAGTGCGGAAAAAATGGTGCTCTCGATTCCATCTGGAGAGTGAAAGACGAACGCGGAAATGTTCTCAACGATGGTCAAGCATTCATCAGCGGGTTTGCAGGAGAGATCAAAGATAGCACAACAGGCAATGCCTTCTATTTTAGTTCCGTTCAGCTTGATCCAGCACCGGCGTTCTATTCTGGACAAATGCCCACCCAAGGCTCTTATTATTTTCCAACCATTGAGTTTCGCGAGGAGCAAATCAAAAAGAATGTCTCTCTGCACTCACGCCTACCAGGGCTCAAGCCAGGTCAGTTCGTCGCGGCAGGAACCGTGTATGTTCCACGTACCAGCGCCGTAAACACAATCTCGGTTTCGCTCTCTGTAGGTAAATCCTTGCGGGGAACTCCCTACCAGGCAACAGTTGAATGCGTCGCAACAAGCCCTAAGGTTCGGCAATGGATGAAATACTGCCTAGCAACAGAAACTCTACCTCTACCCAACCCAAACTGCAGCCTGTGAAATCACCCAATGTTTATGCAGAATGAGCCATCTTTTGCACGTCATTGGCGTGGCAAAGCGGCGCGAAGTAGGCCGCCCTTTGGAGTAAATTAGAGGCCTTGGGATTTCATTTTGAACAAGCCTGTTAAATTTCTTGCAATCCTGAAATAGGGGAAAGCGCTGATGTTGAAACGCAATTCACAGATCGTTGCCTATGCTCTTCTCACAGTTGTTGTGGGTGGTTACTCCGCCTGCGGAAAGAAGAAATCTTCGGGTTCAGGTGACTCTGCTCCGACCTTTGCAGTTTCGGGTCAACTTGCAATTCAATCTAACCTCGAATTTGCAGCCTCCGCTCCCAATGTTATTTATGCTCTGCCGGCAAAAGTCATCGAGAATATCTATAGCTTTGATAAGTCGATGCTTGCAACTTTTCCCATTGGTGCCGATGGAAAATTCTCGGCAAGTGTTAAAACGAACAATGGCGACACCCTGCTTGTTGCCGTCGACTCCAACGCTGCCAACCGCCTCGATGGTATCCGTGGTGTGTTGTCACTCAAAGACGACAGTGGCTCGCTCATGAAGATCCCCGCAGCAGAGGGCTCAGGAAGCCTTAATATGGGAACTTTAAGCAGCGATACGGCAGGTAAGGAATATACCTCCAATAAGCGCACCGACGATGTTGCCAGCTCGTTTTCGCTCGATGTTTCTAAGATGAAGGAAATTGCCAAAACAGACGACTCCGCGCGCGGGCTCATCAACGTAATAGCCAACATCAAGGACAACGGTGATTACATCTTTACGAAGCCCTACATGGTGTTCAAAAGCAATATTCAAAAGATCAAGAACACCTCTTCTGCTGCAACAGATCTCACGTATAATGGCTATGGTCTTTATTTCATTGCGAAGTGGGCTGGCCTGACCATGTAGTCACTCTGTGGCGGAGCGAGTGCCTCAAACAAATTGTCTTTGAAGCCACCTGCTGGCAAAAAACTTAAACTCTGCAAAGAGAACGATGCTGCAGCGTGTCGCGAGTACGATCAGGTCACCAACCTCAACACCACTGCAGTGCAGAGTGGAAATTATTGCGGCAGCGATATGAACGGCGCGTCAATCGCCTCTGACGACGGTCTCTTTTACGTCAAGAAAGAAGCCAGCCAAGACGGCAGAGAGCGTCCGCTCAACTTTAACTGGGGCGGCGGTGGCTACGACGGTAAACTTGAGGCAGGAGTGTGGACACTCTCGATGAACAACACCGAGATTGGACGCTATGATTTGGCCGCAGCCAGCCCGCTCAATGCTTCAGAAAAGGCAACGGTCTACATCCCAAGCGTTAAGGCCGTTCTCGATGGCGCTAACAAAATCACGCGCATCGAAGTGACCGATTGGTCTCTCTTGAACGCAACTTCAGGCAGCTTCGAAAAACTCACAAATTTGGATACGTTTAAACGTGTTGTTTCTAACATCAGTGCTGAGATCGGGCACTACTCACAAGTTTGTTCCAAGAGACAAGATTTTGGTCAGCTTTCAACCGATTCTTTGCCCATGAGCCTCGATGTTTCCTCGTTCGGAGCGGCGTTCCCGGGCAACCCATATTCGAGCAGCAGCGGCTGCCAGGCAGAATCAATCGCAGTGACCTACGAAATGAACGGCGTAAGCTACCGTTTCGACTTCCGTCCGTTTTACAACTGAGCCAGCACCGTTGCTCGCTTCTACAGCCGCTTCGGGAGAGCAGCATTACTCTCCCGAGGCGTTCTTTTCTTCCTCCGAAGACATTCATAAACAACATTCCTCTCGCACAACCGCGTAAACAGGAACATTGCATCGATCCACAAGTGTCTAGAAAATCTACCTTTTATTAACATTATAAAAAAAAATTAATTGTTAGTCAACCGACGTCGAAAAGTGAAGGGTGTAGTTTCGGAGGTTCGTGTGTTTAGACGGCTTATTCTCAAATACGTGCTACCCACAATTTTTGTGTTTGCACTTTCGGGATGTAGTGCTGCGATTCCCTCGGGTGTCACAGTGAGCAGCCCCAAGACAAAAGTGCCCAAAGATTCTCGCAAATCAGAAGGCGCCGGAGGAGCCGACGCGGTTGTCAACCCGGAAGCAATTGAAGCTGGAGGCGTAGGAGCACCCGAAGGCGGTGCTGGCGCTCCGGTGGTTGAGGGCCCCGACCCTATGGCTCCACCGGAGCCCGCTGCGCCACCACCTCCCGTTATGCCCGTCGCGCCGAGTACACGTTGGATCGTGATGGGTGACTTTGGGATTGAATCGCTGGGCACTATCCCCGATTGTGCCCCAGGAACTCAGCAGCGCACGGTGTGTATGGGAGAGAATTCACGCTGCCGCTCAACCTTCACGACGACCTGCTCTTCACCAAGTTGCAGGCGCCTCTTCAAGTGCGTTACCGGCCAAACAAACTCACTTGTCTGGTTTCCGATGGGAGATGGCTTCACAACTTCAGCAACCAGATTGCCTCTGTGTGCACTTGGCGCAGATATTGCCGGATCTGCCTGTAGCGTCGTCAATGATAGATGTTTGTCTAGTTTTTGCACGAGCGGCAGTGGTTCTGATTGTGGACGGCGCACTTTCAAATGTCTGACCTCAGGAGTGGAAGGACAATTCTTCTACCGCTGGATGGGTGATAAGCCACTCGCTGAAATCGCAGGAATCGGACAGTGCCCGGTGTCTGAAAATATAGCTGGCACACGATGCTTTGCTGAAGAGAGTCGATGTGTTTCGTCATTCTTTACCGACGCAGCTCAAACCAGACGTCGCCTCTTCAAATGCACTCCATAAGCTGACTACTCGAAAAGGCCTTTTTCCGACAAAATCTGATACTGATCGGAGATGTCGAAAAAGGTCTTTTCCCAGTAATCAACATCTTCAAAAAATGAGAATGTTTGCCTAAAGAATGGGTCACTCCAGCGCCCAGCAATCCATCCGAGATAGTGAATCATTTTGAGTGTTCGCAGCGGCTCTACAAAGATCTCCCAATCTTGTGGCAGCGCTCGGAAATCACGGTAGCCCTCACACAATGTACGCAATGCATAATCAGTGGGTGAGATATCTTCAACAAGAGAAATGTTCTCTGGCACGTTTATGCCGCAGGTGGAAGCGAGTGGCCACAGATCTTGCATAGCTAAACCCAGTTGGCAGTCGTCAAAATCAACAAACCAGAACTGACCACCATCATTCATCTGCACGAGATTCAAACGGTGCAAATCACCATGCACAGGAATGAATTTGTCAGCTTCCGGAAGCCAATCGAGACGCTTGCCAATGTTTTCAATCAGGTCGAGAAGCGAGCTCTCAAATTGCCTCGGAATGCGACCCCAGGTCTTTAAATGCTGCAGAGGAGTGTGCACATACATATCGAGACCAAACCGTGGACGTACGAAAGACTCGGGGTTGATATGCCTTTCGAAGAGATTGTGCATGCGTGCCACGGTTCGCCCAATGCTCAGCAGATCTTTTTCTTCGAGCTCAAGCGGAACTCGTCCAATAATTTTCTTCCACACCGCAAAACAAAACGGCCCCAATTTCCCAAGAGTCGGACTCTCTGGAAATTGCGGAGGGAGTTCACCTCGTAGCTTACTTTTTAAAGTGAGAGCCTCGGGATGCACAAATGCAGAATCGGAGATTGGTATGAGCTGTGGTGTTTCGATATTCTCTTCCGAGAGCAATCGCAACAGCGCATGCTCACTCACAAGCATAGCCGGAGTCCAACGCCCTGGGCGATAGAATTTAATAATAATTTGTGCAACGCCACGAGCGTTTGAGTCATCTTCAACCTCAACGGCATAAACGCGATTTTCCATGCTGTTGAGTTGCTGAAAACGACCTGTCGACCGGAGTCCGGTAGACTCGGCGGCCGACAGTATCAGCTCTGCATCAAGCGCAGCAAAATGATCGGTAGGCTGTGG
>VGHE01000006.1 GCA_016868315.1 Betaproteobacteria bacterium | reverse complement strand
GCAGGCGGAGCGGGAGGCTTTGGCGCCGCAGGCGGAGTGGGCGGTGTTGGTGCAGCTTGAGCAGCCGGTGGCGCAGGTGGTGGCGCAGGCGGAGCGGGAGGCTTTGGCGCCGCAGGCGGAGTCGGTGGTGTTGGTGCAGCTTGAGCAGCCGGTGGCGCAGGTGGTGGCGCAGGCGGCGGTGCAGGCGGAGCCGGGAGTTCAGCGGTCGCGGAGGCGTCCGCCTCCGACAATGGCGGTAAATCCCATTCCATGCCCACGGGCCCTTCTTTAGAGACAGGCGGAACTGAGAGTTTGCTCTGCAGGGGGCGCATTGAGGATTCAGGCACTGCTGTGCGACCGGGCATTGGAAGTATTGCCGTTGTCTCGCCGGTTATGGATTCGGGAGGCGGTTGGAGGCTCCGTTCCATTTCAATAAGGTAACGGTCGAGTCGGCGAGCGATACGCCGCAGAATGAGCTCTTCAGATTCTCGTCGCTCGGGCTGTCGATGCATTGCTGCGGTTTCTCCTGGCTCACTCCAGGAGCCAGCAACAGAGTAGCAAGTTGCCGGTCTGATTGACAATGTGAAATCCTGGACAGAGTTGTTGATTTGTCACCTGAGGATTCGATCAGCCATTGAATTGGCATCGAGGTGGTCTGGTTGGATCGGTTACAATGACTCGGTCAGTTTCCATTCAACCTGCGTGAGCGGAATGACGCTCGTTCCGCAGGTCAGAGGTAGGCAGCGATATGCAAAAAATATTAGGTCTCGATTTTGGTAGCTACAGCATCAAGGCGCTCGAGATTACGCACACCTTCAATGCATACAAGGTGGAGCGCTTCTATGAAGTCGCCGTCCCTGAAATTGAGGGACTGGATCCTGAGCTGGTCGAGTACACAGCGATTCGTCAGCTATTTAATGAAAATTCGATTGAGGTCGACCGAATCTTCACCGCCATGAACGGGTTGATGGTCTCGACTAGAACGTTCAGCTTTCAAAATGTAAAAAAGCGTGACGTTCCGCTTGTTGTCGAGAATGAGCTCGAGGCAAGTGCGCCGTTCAGCCTCGAGGAAAGCATCATCGACCAACAGGTTCTAGAGTCGGTGAATGGCACGACAAGTGTCCTGTCTGCGATGTGTCGCAAGGAAAACATCGAGGCCTTCCTTAATGCGCTGAAGGAACTCGAACTCGAACCCAAAGTAATCGACGTCGACTACCTGACATTTATGAACATCATGCCGTTCGTGGAGTCGGAAATCCCTCTGCAGACTGAGGTGAGCGAGGAAAACCGTCTGCCGATTCATGACTACGGTGAGGATTGTAAGCTGATTCTCGATATCGGCCACATGAAGACAGCAATGATACTTGTGAACAACAACAGGTTTGTCTCGGCTCGTACAATTCGGATGGGTGGTCGTTACATTACCGAAATGCTCGCCAAGGGACTCGATGTCACGTATGGCGAGGCACAACGCCTAAAGCACACTGTCAGCTACCTTGAATATAAGCCCGATGCGAAGCCCATGCCCGGCAGAGAGCAGGAGTTCTTGGTTGCGCAACAAATGGGCTTGGCAGCGACAGACCTTGTCAAGGAAATCATCCGCACACTCCATTCCTTCAAGGCGCAAGAGAGACTGGTACCGTCTCAAATCCTTGTGACTGGTGGAACAGCGTGTATTCGGAATATTGTTCCCTTTCTGAACGATTCAATAGAGCTACCTATCAAGCTTTTGAGCTTCGATGCTGAACGGCTGATGATTGACGATGGAGATGCAGAGCGGACGCCGATTCTATCCCAGGCATTAGCTATCGCATTGCGGGGTGTGCCGAACAAGACTCAGTCGCAGATTAACCTGCGAAAGGGCGAACTGGCTCTCGTTGGAAGTTACGACGCCGTCTTCAAACAGATTTCAAACATAACATTGTTAACAGTAGGACTCGTGCTTTGCCTTGCGGGAAGCTATGGCTTGCGTTGGTGGCTCTACACAGATCAAATTGAAGCGCTCAAAAAGCAGTTCCAAAAAGAGATTAGAACCACTTTGGGAGATGAGCCGGCAGCTTTGAAAAATATTTCAGCCGAGCGCAATTGGAGTTTGAAACGCTATTCAGACAAAGCTTTTCAGCTCATGGATGAAGACTCCAAGCAGAAGAAGATAGCTATTGACAGTTTCATCGGAATGAAGAGCGCTGTGCCCCTGAAAGTATTGAAAGATGTTTCTGAGGGAATCGATAAAACTATCACGTTGGATCTGACCAACTTTCACGTCCGCTCTACAGGAGCAGTGACTATAGAAGGTGAAACGGTCGATCTGGCGACTGCAGATAAAATTGAGTCCCTGGTCAAAAATATTCAGAGTCTTCAGGGCATAAAAATGAACGACCCCGAACGCATTCCGGGCTCTGATAAAGTTAAGTTCAGCATCAGTGCAAACATTAAAGAGGTGAACTGATATGAATACCGAAGCTGCCGAACTTCAAGATGGTTCACAGAACGGCATTCCACGCTGGCTGCTTCCCGTGCGCGAGTTTGTTTTTGGCAAGCAAAATGAACGCATTGAATACTTCATGGATAGCTATTTTAAGCTTCCTCCGGAGGGTCGCACGGCTGTAGTAGCAGGAGGTATTCTTTTTGCAATCCTTCTAGTCACAGGATTCATTGCTCTCTATCTGAGCGCGCTGAGTGGATTGCAGGCACGGTTGGATGAGTCGTTTCTAGCTGTAAATAAGCTTCGTGTAAAAAGGGTCGAGTATGAGATCACGAAGAAGAAATTTGAAGAGCTGGATCGCCGCATTGAGGATGCGACCCAGGGGACTCAGATTTTTACGCTCCTCGAGGATAAGGCTAAATCTCTTGAATTGCAGATCAGCGGTAACAACAAGAATGACAAACCCTCCAACGAAAAAGATTTCGTTCGTGAAAGCCCTCTGAAGGATAAATATAAGTCAACGCGAGCTGAGTTTCGTGTTTCCAACGTGAGCTTGAGAAAAATCATCGATTTTGTTGTTGCAGTTGAATCAGATAACAAAAAGTTACTTCGAGTGAATGATTTGCGCGTCAAAGGGCTCTACCAAAACAAATTGTTTTTTGATGCCTCCTTTGCGGTCGATGGATTTGAATCTAAAAAATAACATTCTGGGGATTCCTTATGGACAAGTCGCAGCGGCGCAGCAGTCTGATAGTCGAGGATATGCCTGTCCTCAGACCCGAGGATGAATCGGAAGAGGTCCCCTCTACCGTTGGTCGAAAAACGAGTCTTTTTTCGTCTGATGTGTGGGTCGACAATACGTCGCCGCGCGTTAAGAAGGGGCGACGACTCAAGACAATTCTGACATACTCTCTGGTCGGGTTGTCTTCCTTTATTCTTTTTCTGTATCTGTCTTTTCCATTCAATGTGGTTAAAGAAGTGCTGATTGGGAAAGTGAACGATACGTTCATGCAAAATTCCGTGCGGCTCCGTCTGACCGTCGGAAACTTCAAAATAAAGTTGCCTGTGGGTTTGAGCTTTGAGGACATCCAATTCACCAATGTGAACGACCCATCATCGGTGCTCAAACTCGGTAAAGCGACTGTATCACTCTCGCCGCTGTCATTGTTTGTGGGCAAGTTATCTGCACAGGTTCGTGTTGAGCAGTCGGGTGGAAACTTTGAACTTGAAACCAGTCATGGCATAGCTGATCTTATTTCCCTGGGGAACTCTCGGCGCGCAATGATGATTCCAAAGGGCACGGTTGAATTGGATTTTGTGCGCTTCGATTTGCGGCCACTGGTCAGCAACTTCATGACCTACTACCGCACAAGCAACGACCCCTCATTGCAGACCATTCTTCCGTTTCTCAGCACTGAAATTGGTGGCCAGCTCAACGGTAAATTAAAGGTTGACATGAACGCCACAACTGATTCACTCGAGAAGCTCAATGCAGATGTCGATCTGAAGATTCAGAAGGCTTACCTGGAAATGAAGAATGAGACTCTGCCCATTCCGCGTCAGGATTTCACCGACGCTCGCATCAAAATAAAGCTGGCTAAGAAGTCGCTCGACATTCTTCCAGAGACCAAGTTTATTGCAACTGATTTGGGTTTGAATCTGTCGGGTCGTTTGAGCATATCTGACATGATGGATGTGACCGACGTGAAGCTTAACCTCGGACTCTCTCTCAAAGGTAAGCTTGAGGAGAATTATAAAACCATTCTCCCTGTGAGTATGGGCTGCGACCCAGCGAAGTTCGTTGATGGAAAAATGGAAGTTGAGATTAGTGGGAACCTGTTGGCTCGGACCTGTACCTGAACAGGTGATGATTGCGAGCTCAATGAGCGCACGCAGATGCGGGCACTTTTTAGGACTTGAAGACTCTATCTTGAAGAGCTGGCAACCGCACACGCGCCGATTGAATGATTTCCTTTGAGAGAGTGGTTTGCAGCACGCCCACCTCCTCTCCCAGCTGATTTACGAGCTGTCCCCACGGATCAACAACCATGCTGTGACCCCAATTGCGTTTGCGTCCTTCCGTGTGGAAGCCAGTTTGGTTGCAAGCAACCACATAACACTGATTTTCGATTGCGCGCGCGCGCAGAAGAACCTCCCAGTGATCCTTGCCTGTTTGGTGTGTAAACGCTGCAGGCACAAAAAGAACATCGAGCGGACCAGAGCGGCTGATTTCGCGGCGAACGATCTCAGGAAAGCGAAGGTCATAGCAAACGATGGTCATGCAGTGCCATTTCTCGGTTCCGGATTCTATCCAAAATGTGCTTGATTCTTGGCCTTCAGCAAAGACATCGGACTCGCAGTAGAGAGGCGTACCGTTTGCGTCCTTGAGGTTGAAGAGATGAATCTTGCGGTAGACATCCATCAGCGCACCCTGTGCCGAAAAAACAGTAGCGGTGTTGTAGACCTTACCTGGTTGTTGAGAAATCTCTCCGTGCGTTCCGGCAACGAGATATTGACCAGTTCGCTTTGCCCACCCCGAGAGGGTGCGAAAAACACCATCACCCAGATTGTTCGCCGAGGAGCGTCGGAGTTCATCGCTGCCCATGACAGCGAAGACCTCGGGCAGCACCGCAACATTCGCCTGCCCAGGCTCAAGCATGAGTGAGGCAAGCATACTTTCGAGTTCAGACATGTTTTTTTCAAGACTGAGACCAGGATTGGTCTGAAGACAATTGATTTTCATGAAACGCTCGATTCAGTTTTGTGACTTCAAAAAGTTTCGCAAGCGTTCTTCAGGTGTGCTGCCCGGTTGCTGTTCGACCTTGTCGGCAAAAGAACCGACTTTGCTCAGCCCATCATTCGGAGTCTGCATCGCTCCTGAAGCCTCTTTGCTTCCCTGAAGAGCGTTGTAGATCGTCATTGCGTCGCTGTCACTCATCTGATCGACTTTCTCATCGGTGAGCTGGCCACTTTCGTCGCCAGAGGCCTTCTTTGCAACCGTTATTGCAAGTGTTGTTTGCGCAATTGCAAGTTGGTAATTTTGTTCGTCGGTTCGTTGCGCTGGAGGAATGCTTTTCAGAGCATCAACTGCGGCCTTCATATTGTCCACATTGGCAGCTGTGCCGCTGGGGAGCACGCCACTGACAGTCGACCAATCCGATTTGCCCTCTGTGCCACTTGATACCGAGCTGCCAATCTTAAGCAGGTCAACACCAGACTTCTTAAGATATGCATTGGCCAGCATTGAACGCGCAGCGGAATCGTTTGGGTTGTTCTTGAGATATTCTTCCAGAGTGGAAATTGCCGAATCGACGTCACCGGATTCAAGCGCTGCTTGTGCTTTTTCGGCCTCGCTGCGCTGAACAGCCTTTTCGAAGACGTTTCCGCTCCCGCATGCAACAATAAATTGTGCTGAACTCAGAAACATGCAGGCCGCAATGCTGATCGTTAGCATTCTCATTTCGCCCACCCCACGCTGACGCGTCCGTAGTAACTTCGGTTTTTGCTATCACCTGGATATTTTCCCATCTCCTCAGCAAAGAGACCTGCGTCGATACGAATAATTTTGCTGTTGATGAAGATGCCGTAGGTCGAATAACCTTGATTCAATCCACCAAGGACACCAAGAATCTCGGAGAATGTAACTTCCGCGCCCATGTGTAGTCTTTTGTAGATATTCTGCTTTGATTTGTTGAGTACGTCGTCGAGGTCGAGTGAGATTCTCGAGCGGCTTTTTTTTGTACCTGGTTGGAGTGAAAATCCGAAATCTATGGTCTGGATTTCAGCACTGGGTTGCTCACTCGAGGGTTTGCCGCCGACGCCATAACTTAACCCCAGGTTTCGCGCGACGAGCACAAACTCAGGCGAAGATGCACCACCAGGGGTGAGCATTAAACTCGCATGTGCACCAACACCAACGCCGCGTTTTACCGCATCATCCAAAACACTTTTGCCACCCGATTTTCCGAGTTTCGTTTGTGCATCGAGTGCTGACACCTCGAGCTGTGCCTCTGCCTTTTGAACGATGAGTCCCGTAACCCCGAAATGGAGTGCATTCCCTGAAAAGCTGCGACCGAGGCCGAAGGCGACACCTGCGCGTACTGCCGATGCCGCTGTCGCAACAGGTATTCCCGAAATAGGATTATTCTTCACCGCAATGTCGAGATCAGCACGTTGGAAGAGCGCAAACGCCGTGCGTCGGAAGCTGGCACCTGTTGCGTTTTGCAACGCCAGTGAAACGGGGCGTCCAACCGCACCACCCACAACGTCGAGCATGTTTTTATTGGACTGGATGTCTTTATAAAGGCTCAAGCCATTCTGGCTCGCCTCGATGTGAGGACTGACAAGAACCACATCACCGACAACTTTCGGAGTGCGCGCCAAGTTGGCAGGGTTATAGAACAATGAATCCAGTCCGTAGACATCGGTCGTTCCCGCGTTGCCGGATCCGAGCAGAGGAGCGGACACGTATTCACGCTGCAGTTCTGCCGCGACTCCATGGCTCGAGCCTGCAACTGTCCAAACAGCTGCTGCGCTGGCCAGGCTGCGCAACCTTATATAATTTAGAGCAACACGCATGAGTCCTCCGCAGAACGCGACTCCTCGGACAGTAGATCGGCGGTTCGAGCAAAAAAAAGAGGCTCCCCGTCAAGGAAGCCCGCTTGCATCCTGTGCGCTCAATTTACTATTGCTAAATCAGCGCGTTACGATAACGGGTACTTGGCCTGGAATAGGCCTAAAGGGCACGACTTCGGAAGCTTCTCCGAGGTTCGGGCGTTCAAGCCGGTCGATTTCCAGCTCTTTGGCAAATGCAGCTGTGAGACCCAGCCAGCGCTCGATGCACGGCATAACGCGCCCGACCAGCACATGGCAGGTGTCTTTGAGTTGCATGTGAACTGCCAGCAAGGTTGCGTCCTCAATGTTCTGCGCAATTTTGTCGAGCTCACGCAAACATTCTTGTGCTGTTGCGCTGAGCTCAAGAGGTGAACGTTGCAGCAGGTCGAGAGGATGAGCACCAAGTGTGAGGAATGTGTGGCAGTCCTTGAGCAGCGCGTCCATCTCTTTTTCAGCAAAGGTATTTGAGTCCCAAAGCTTCAATGTGGTGACTTTAATATCGAACACCAAAAGCTCAGCCATCTCCTGTGCGACTTGGAGGCTTTCAAATGCCAGTTGAGCCGTGTTTTCAATGCGAGCATCGACAACATCAGCTTCGCCGAGCTCAGAGCCAGCAATAGTTGCGGTGTCGTCGAGGTCGATTTCGTTGCCGTTCACGTGAAGCGCCGTGAGGCAGCTGTTACTTCTAGTTGCCATGTTGTCGAGCTTGTCGACCAACGACTGGATGTTTCTTTCCTGCTGCAGGAGAACCAGACGTCGTCCATTGATGCGCACATCAGCCATATTTGCTCCCCTCCCTTTTTTCCGCCTGAACGCCAGCACTCAGGCCTGGCGACGAGTCTCGTTTTTTCTTTGAATCTGAGCGATCAATCCGTGTGCTCGGCTGTTCATTGGGTCAAGCAGCAGAATGTTTTCCATGAGCTTAGTTGCCTCATCGAATTTTCCTCCACGGAAGGCGAGTCCTCCGAGCGTGAATATCATGTTGATATCGTGCGGATGCTGGCCGACGTGGCGGGAAACGACCTCTTCTGCCTCAGCGAAAACTTCTGTGTCGTAAGCGAGCTTGACCAAGTTGAAGATCGCAACTGTGTTCTCGATGTTCAGATTGCAAGCGCGGCTTGTCCAGCGGCGTGCTTCCTCGAGTTCACCGAGTCCTTCGAATGCGAGGCCCAGACCAAGGCTAGCCATATCATCGCGGGGCGAGAGACCTACAGCCTTCTGGAATTGAGGAACCGCAACGTTGTAGTTGTGCTGCTGAAGAGCAATGGTTCCAAGGCCAATCAGTGATTTTGCACAGTAGGGATCAAGTTCCAATGCGCGCGTGTAGTTTGCTGTGCCGTTTTCCAGATCACCGAGCTTGGTGAAGCAGTCGCCGATGTGGCGGAACAGGTTCGCACGCTGTGTGGTGGTAATTTCATTGATGCTAAAGGCTTTGTTTATGAGAACGATGGCATCAAGATACTGCTTGCCCTGAATGGTTTTTTCGATTTGGTCGAAAACTGCGTCGGCTGAATTGTTGTCCTGCAGCTGCGGTCCTGAAAGTGCATTGACAATAATTTTACCAAATTCATCGGCAGCTTGTTGGAAGTTGAGTTCGTTCTCAACGGCCTTGAATGCTGCACGTCTGACGTTGGTAAGCTTTTCACGTTTTTCGATCGACTCAAACATTGTTCGTGAAAGGCTGTGGATGTTGCCGCCTGCGAATGTTTTGTAGAAGCGGCCTGCAAATTCGCCAACCCAACCAAAGCCATTTGACACAATCGTTACGCCACAAGCCATGCCACAGAGGATGTCGTAGGTGGTGTCGAGGAATCGATGTGGACTACCGTTGCTCGGTGCAACGGGGCTGTGAATCAAAACATCGCACGCAGCAATCAAGGGTGAGAGCTGGTTTCCGACCAACAGCTTGTTGCCCGAATCGCTCGGGTTTAGGAAGAAGACATGGTCTTCAATCTGCAGGTCAACAATCGCTTGGCGCACATCTGCACTTGCGGAACCCGTGCTGCAGAACAATAGCTTGACCTTGCCGACGAGTTTATTGTGGCTCTGCAGCAGACTCTTGAATGCATAAACTGTATCAAGAGCTCCGGAGTCGACTTCCAATGGTCCTGTCTGGAGGAAGATGAAGTCGTTGGCTGCGATTCCGAGAGCCTTGCGGATGTCTCGTTTGTTCGCATCCCACTTTTCCAGATTGAAAATTTGTGTGTTCACTCCGCGGTTGATGCGGCGGATACGCTGAGGATTAACCTCCTCAAGGTAAGCCCACGATGCACCTTCCTTGTCGAGAGAAATGATTGCATCGCAGGTTCTCAGAACCTCACGACGGATGGTTTTTTCGCGAGTCATCTGCGGAGGGAGAGCAGCGAATGGGGTCGCACGCCACAGACCGAGAGTTGCGGGAGGACGGGGCGCGTTTTGCCAGACGAGCAGTCTGTTTTGTAGCGAGCGTCGCGCCTTGAGTGCCTGATAAGTTGAGAGAGATGCTTCACCCACGGCAACAACGACCTCCGCATCGCGGATTTCGTTCTCGAGACCACCGAGGAAGGATTTGTTTTCCAGGGTTGTTTCGAGTGCTTTGCAGGTCAGCGCCACTGGAATATTCGCCAGGTTGCATGTTTCAACGAAAGTTTGAAACGAGCGCTCTTCCTGATTTGCAGTAATAATGACGCCCGAAACGCCAGTTTCACGCACAACCGCGTTCCAGATCTCAAGCTCGCAGTGGTGTGGCAGGAGCGGCGCAACGAATGCTACCTTCTTACCCATCTGCGACACTCGGCTCGCATTCTGCTTGGCTGGTTGGCTCTGATCAGGATGTTGTTTCATGCGCTCGATGATGTCGATAAGCTTGTCGATATTTGGATTCACCTTCAGTGTGTCCAGCTTAGAGGGACGAGGTGCAGGAGCAGCTTTTTTCTGGCCGTTATCCTTTTTCTCCGCAGTGGCAGCAGCGCTGTTTGCCTTCTGAGCCGTCTGGTTTTTCTTATCCACCTTCAGCATCCCTACTCTCCCCGGAATTGAGCCGTTTGTGCATACGCAGAGACTGTTCGTTTCACTGCAAATGCGGCTGTCATTTGTACTTTGACTCGCTCCAATTCCTTCTGAAGCAAGTCCACAAAACACCGATCATGTTCGGCAAGAAGCTGTTGCACAGATTGCCTCAGTTCCTCGGAGGTGCCTGAAGACTTCAGACCCTGTCCAAGCGCCGAAACCATCCGTTGTCGCCGTTTCATGAACTCCGCCCAGCGTGGATCAGCTTCCTGACTCCGGCTCTGGCTGAGCTCACGCGAGCCCATGCCCTGCGCGACGTTCCGATGCTCCTTGCACCAGAGAGTCCAAAATCCTTGAATCGCAGGGCAAAGAGCTACGAGCCCGGTGACCTTCGCTTCCAGCGTCTGACACAGGGTCATGTAGTCTGACTCGAGCGCCTGCGGATTCATGAGTTCAGAACCCTCCGGTGTGAGGATGACCTATCCAGGCGACTCACATGAGCTCAATTTCTGCAGGGGGTCAGAAGTGCGACAGGCGCAGAAAGAAAGCTTGTCGTATCGGGCTCAGGTTCAATTTTTTGGGCTTCAGGTTGCGGAAAAAAATGCCGGCTTTGCCAAGAATGGACTTCGATATTAATGATACGTCGTTGGAACTAGGTGGTGTTGGGGAGAGGAAGATGTTGGACTTTTTTACACACATGCAAGAACGCGGCCTGATTGAGCAGACCAATGATGGCGCTGCGCTCGTGCAGTCGCTGCAAACGGCGGCCGCAAGCAGTCCTCGTGTTTATCCGGGTGTGTATTGTGGTTTCGATCCAACGGCTAAAAGCCTTACCCTCGGACATTTGGTGCCATTGCTGGGTTTGCGTCGTGCCCAAGATCACGGCCTGCGCCCTATTGTGCTTTTTGGCGGTGCGACCGGTCTGATTGGTGACCCCACCGGGCGCACCGACATGCGTCCCATGAACACCAAAGATGACATTAAGGGATACATTGCCAACTTCACGAAGCTCGTGGAGCGCTATTTCCGATTCGACGTTCCGAATGCACCGCTGTTTGTGAACAACATTGATTGGATTGGGCCTATGAGCTGGCTTGATTTCGCGCGCAATGTCGGGGTTCACTTCACGGTTGCCAAACTTCTCTCAGCGGATGTGAACAAATCACGACTCGAGCATGGTTTGACCTTCATGGAGATGGGCTACCAGCTGTTGCAGTCGTATGACTTCTTGGAGCTCTTCCGAACCCACAATTGCCTCCTTCAAACGGGTGGTAATGACCAATGGTCTAATCTTTTGGGGGGCGTGGATCTGATTCGTCGGGTTGAGCATAAGCAGGCGTTTTGTTTTACGCAGCCGCTGATTGTTGATTCGCAGGGTCGCAAGCTTGGAAAAACCTCCGGGAACGCCATTTGGCTCGACCCATCGATGACCTCGCCCTACGACTTCTTTCAGTATTTGAGGAATATTCCCGACGAAAATGTTGAGCAGACTCTGCGACAGCTAACGTTTTTGCCACTTTCTGAAATTCGCGAGTTGTGTTCACCAGAGAGCAATCCCAACAAGGCCAAAGAGCGTCTGGCTTGGGAGGTCACTCAGCTGGTGCATGGTCAGGAAGAAGCTGACAAGGCGCTTGCTGCTGCACGCGCTCTTTTCGAGGGTGGCGGCGACCTTTCTGCTGCACCGCGCGTGGCTATCGCTGCCGCAGAAATCGAAGCTGGTATCGACGTGATTTCGCTTTTGGCAAAGGTCGGTGTGTGTCCGAGCAAGAGTGATGCGCGCCGCATTGTGCAGGGTAACGGGCTTCTCCTCAATGGCGAGAAGTGCACCGACGTCGCCTACAAGGTGCAACTCAAAGATTTTGACCACGAGTGCGGTGGTCTACTCATTCGGAAAGGCAAGAAAGATTACACCATCGTTGAGCTTGGGCGCGCTTGAAGTGCACTCAGGTTGAGTTTGCACACTGAGCCGCTTGAGTGCGACTCAGCTAAAATACTGGCTCCAGCGGTTGTCCACTAGCTTCACTGTATCCGGGTGTGGTTCTACAGTGCCGGGATACCAAGGTTTCATCCGGCTATCGAAAAACACAGGCGCCTTAAGTGCCGTGTGGAAGCGTTTATGGGTCATCTCTGCGGCATGAATATCAGCCGCAGGTTCAAAACGTGTGAACCAGCTCCACAGGAATTTTTCTTCATTTTGTGTTGCCTCTTCAACATCGTCGACAACCAAAACCAATTCATACGGTGCGAGTGACGGATGGTTTGCAATTTCGCTGACAAAGTTCTTGGCATCTTTGTATGCCGGACCACTCACCACAAGACAGCCCGGAACAAAGACTTTGGCATTGCGGATGCCCGAGGGGAGCTGTGTCGGCGGCTCAGCATAAAGTTTTCGTTTTGCAGGTCCCAGAGCCAACCAAATTCCCTTGCTCCCTTCGTTCACTTTTGGGCCACTGTAATCGAGTGAGTCTTGGCTGACGTTGCTGATGACAAACAGATCTTTCTCCCAGTTGGAGCGCTCCAAAAAGTAAACCAAGGTCTCTTTGAAGTTGTTGAGATCCACCGTTCCGTCAGTGAGCATCAAAAACTTTTGCAGTGAGAGTTGTCCTTCTCCGAGAATGCGAAGTGCACTCGAGATGGCCTCACGCTCGTAGCGGTCTTTGACACGTGCAGCAGCGAGTGCATGGAAGCCCGTTTCCCCGTAGGTTTTGAGCTCAATGACGCTCGGCATGACGATTGGAAAGAGCGGTGACAAAAGCTTTTGGAGATAATCGCCGATATAAAAATCTTCTTGACGTGGTTTACCCACCACAGTTGCCGGATAGATGGCGTCTTTGCGATGGAACATCCGCTTCACATTAAAGACGGGGTAGTCGTGCGCAAGTGAATAATAGCCGTAGTGATCGCCGAATGGGCCTTCCGATCGGCGCACATGCGGTGGCACTTCACCCACAATGGCGAACTCTGCTTCACTCACCACGGGGTAGGGGAGGTCATCGCGCGATGTCAGTGGGAGTTTTTCGCCGAGCAGAAGACTGCAGAGCATCAGCTCCGGAATGTCCTCGGGCAGTGGCGCGATTGCCGAGAGCATGAGTGCAGGGGGGCCGCCAATCAGAAGGTTGACGGGCAGACTTCTGTTTTGAGCTTGCGCTGCTGCGTAATGAAAGCCACCACCCTTGTGGATTTGCCAGTGCATTCCGGTGGTTTTTTCATCGTAGATATGAATGCGGTACATGCCGAGGTTGTGTTTGCCGGAGTCGGGGTGCTGCGTATAAACCAGCGGCAAGGTCACAAAACGTCCGCCGTCTTCAGGCCACTGGACAAGCGCAGGGAGTTCATCGAGTCCACGTCCCGGAATGAGCGGACTTTCAACTTCGAAAACGGGCGCATTTCTTTTTTTCTTGAGTCCGATTTTGAGGGCATCGAAAGCCAAATCGCGCGCGCCCCAGAAGGTGCTCAGCCGCGGCGGCAGCGCATGATGCACCAGGTCAGCAGCGCGCTGAACAAATTTTTCAGGGCGATCGCCAAAGGCTAGTTCAATGCGCGATACATTACCAAAAAGGTTGGTGACAACCGGAAATGGGCTCCCTTTTACTTTTTTGAAAAAAAGAACCTTGCCGTTGTTCTCTATGACGCGGCGATGAATTTCGGCGAGTTCGAGATGAGGGTCGACTTCAACGTCGATATCCTGAACTTCACCACGTTTCCTTAAGGCTGCGATGAATTCTCTGAGGTTGCGCATGAGGGTGTTTCACTCAAATTTGGTTTCAGTTTTTGCCGGAGGGTTACGGCTGACGCTAGGCACAGTGCGAGCGCCAACGGCCCTAGGATGAATCCTGCAACTCCAAATTGCGCAAGGCCACCCAATATCGCCAAAAAGAGCCAGAATGAATCGAGAGCCCCAGCGCCGCGCGCGAGCAGCGGCCGCAGCAGATTGTCCGCTGTGCCGGCTACAAAGGTGCACACCACCAGCGCAATCGTTTTGGGAAGGCTGTCCGCCACGGTCCAGCACCACAACGCTCCTCCCAGAGTTACAGGCAAAGTGCCGACAACCGGAATGAAGGATGCGAAGAAGGCCAAAGAGGTCCACAGGAACGCATGGGGAACCCCAGTAAAGGCCAGAAAAAGGCCGATGATTGCAGCCTGGATAAGTGAAACGAGAATGTTGGCTGCCACGAGTGATTTCAGCATAGCTGCAAAGGTGAGCCGCAAAGTCTTCCGCTCTTCGGCAAAAGGCAAGAGAAAGCGGAGCACCTGAATGCGCAGCGAACGCCCCTTCCACAGGCAATAGCCCCAGCTGACGAGCGCAAGGGTCGCAAAAAACACTGCAGAGGGTGCCTGAGCCACAAGTCCACCGGTTGTGTTCCCGAGCCAGCCAAGAGCTGTCTGTGCAGCCTGAGTGAGAAGGTTGCTCAATTGCTCGGGTTCAACAGGCAAAGCAAACCGCTCCGGAAGAACGCGAAGATGTTGAATCCAGCTCTGGATGAGGCCGTTGATCGAGCCCTCACCCGCAAGAGCACGAACACTCTCGGAGATGCGCTCGAGAGTTCCGATAACCACGACGATGAAAGGAAGGAGAAACAAGCCCGCTATCAAAAGAATGGTGAGAAGCGAGAGACTTGTGGCTCTCAGGGAACCGCGGCGTGCATTGAAACGGCGGTGCAACCAGCGCGTGCTTGGCTCACTTAAGAACGCGAGCACAGCACCCGTGAGCAGGGGCGGAAGCATGGGGAAGAGCACCCAGGCTGTCGCGAAACTGCAGAAGAGAAAGAATAAACGAGGACGCAGTGTCGATTTCAGAACTGTGAAATTCTCGGAAACAGTAGTAACTTCCTCGTTCGAACGCATTCTAATCGCCTCAATATGAAAAGCTCAGATCCGGCTGGCTGCAAGTTGTTTTGCACCTGCACCCTTGAGAATCGCAAGCAGCTTATCCTTTTCAGGCAGTGTGCTGTTGCTGACATCAATGATCATTCGATCAACTGCTTGCTCTGCATCGATATACTCGAGTGCCATTTTAAAGACTTGCTCGGAGTCGAGAGTATCGAGCCACTTAAGACCTTCTTTATAAATAAGATGGCTGGCCATGTACGCACTCATGATTGCAATTTTGTGCGCGCGCGGCAGACGCGAAACGATTCGGTCGCGGTATTTTTCGACCAAAATCTGTGGGCAGTGTTGGTAGAGAATGAAGTTGAATTTCTCTGCAGAGAGCTCGGAATCTGACAGGCGGTTCAGACGTTCACGGGTAATGTCTTTCGCCTTGTTGATTTCAGCGGATACTTCATAGCTCAGGTCAACCAGGTTGGTTTCCTGACCGCGCTTCTGCCATTCACGGAACAACAACTTCGCCTCTTTGTCGGCTTTGTCGCGCAGAATTTGCACAACCTGATTCACGTAGGTGGTTTTCAGGGCTGCGAATTCTTCGGGTGAAAGCGTAAGGCAAGCAATTATTTCATACGAAGAACAGATCACGCCTGCTTTGTTAGCAGAGCTGTCTTTGATAACCACAACGCCACTCTGAACAAGTTTCTTGCGCGCATCAGCGGTGAAGAAGATGTTGGCACCTTCAACAATGGCAAGCGAGCTTGGTGAGCCATCGGCCTTGAGGAAGCGCTGCCAGTTGGACTCTTTTACTGTGTATGGGCGGCCCCCTGCTGGAATGAAAATCTCTGCCTCAACGTTGGCGTAGAGGTTGTCACGGACTTTGATATTTTCCTTGGTGTCTGCAGAAATCACAAACGCCTTAGCATCGCCGCTGAGCTTCGATTTGCTGAATTCGACAATCGACTTGCTCTCACGCACAAGGCGAAGCAGTTCCTCCCAGTTCAGGCCGCTTGGGTCAAATGCTGCACCGAAGCCATCACCTACAGCCACCACGCGCGCGCGCTCTCCGTATTCACGATGTAGGATTTTCAATTCGTTTCCTGCCACGTCACCGTCGGGACCACCGGTCATTTTAACGCGGAAGGTCGATTGTGGAGAGTTGAGCTTAAGGTATTGCAAAACGTTGTCGAGGTAGACGTTCAACCCTTCAGAAGTCACGCCGTAGGTTTTGTGGTTGATACCGAAATCAGGCTTACTCGACATAAAAGCGTAGGCATATTTATAGCCGCGATAAAGCGCGTGCTCGATGACCCACACGATGAGGTCGTCGGTCATGTTTTCATCGGGACCAAGATAAATGATTTCTTCCTGACCAAGATAATCGATGATTCCAGCAGCTAACTTTCCAGTTTTTGCATCCAGTGTGATGAGGTCGAGGAGACCAGAGACCGCTGCCTTCACAGCGAGGTGGCGATTTCCACCCGGCCGAACCACAAACACGGCCTTCGAGCCGCCCTCGGGGATGTCCTTGTTTTTCATTTGCTGCGCATACGCAAGGCCATTTACTTCATCGAACACGCCGGCGAGAGCGTTGTCGTAGTCGGCAGGTGTGCGCGGCATGACCACGCGCACGCCACCGCGAGCGATGTCGCGATAACGCACCTGGAATCCACGGAAGTCACGACCAATGATGAAGAAGATTCCGTAGGGGGATTCTGGATAAAAATCCTTGTTGAGGCATTTGGGATCAACGCGGAACGAGAGACCACCCTTCGAAATAAGGAAGTAGTTGGTTTTGAGGACGTTCTGCATGAAGTTGAAACCTTCGCGCAGAATATTGCGTTCGACGTCATCCTGGATGTCAACCAGCATACCCTCAATAATGCGCGAGACTTCTGCTGAACGGCCCTTGCGATCGCCATCGAAGCGCGGGTCGAAACGAGCTCGGAAAAAGCGGATGCACTGTTCCATGTATGTTTCGTTGCGCACGATAACCTTCGAGACTCGATCAAGCGCATAGTAGTAGGGGTTGACCTTTGTGAGAAAGATGTGAGCCCAGTTTGCGATGGCGCGGATAAGGTTTGTTTCGTTCAGGCTGCGCGGGTTGCTGCCTTGCATGAGGGCGGAGAATTCATCACCGTGGTCGACATAATTCAAAGCCTTGAGGGCTTTCATGACCCGACCCCAGGGGGTGGAGTTGGGATCGACCTTCTCGCCTGATTGAGCTGCAGCAACGATTTGCAAGACTGCGAATTGTTGGTTGTCCTGGAGGCGAACCTCGAATCCGAGCGATCGGCGCACGTTGAAACTGTAGCGGTTGAAAATACCGATGACATTCTCGAGGCCAGCTGTCAGGGGGAAGCCTTTGAGGCCGATGTCAACACGGAAGCATGTTTCCTTAGCGTCATTCAGAGTGGTCAAGTTGACGTAGGCATTTTCATTTTCCTGACAATACTTGAGCGCCGAAAACCCAATTGCGAGCATTTTGGCTGTCGTACGCTCGAGGGTGTCGGAGTCGATGCAGTTCAGATAATTTTCGACCTCACCATCTGGCTTCATCGAAAGTGCATGCAAGACAGCTGTTTTCTTTTGCTGCCGTTCGGGAGTTCCCCACTGGGCTCCTGATTTGTAGGCCGACTGCACAGTAGAGCAGATGGCGACGCGTTTGTCGTTGGAGAGGAAATAGGACACGTACTTGGCTTGCTCGCGTCCGAGCCGTGGAGCAAGGCGCACGGCCGCGTGTCCGTCTTCACCGGAGGCGATGATTGTTGATGTACTATTCTGGCTATTCCAACGTTCCATTTGCTGGCCGTGTGTCAGAACTTTTCCCGACACGATTTCAGTCAGGTGTTCGAGACGCTCATCGCGTGGTGTGATGAATTGATACAAGGGTGGCATTTGACCCAGGAACCATGGCACGGCTGCATCCAGACCGCCGCGCAAAGTAGACATCAGACCCTGTTGAATCTGCTGTTCGACATTGCCGCTGCCCAAGGCGGATGTGGGCGGCGAGGACTCGGTGCCTGGTGAGGCCAAGCTTGAAGTGCTTTGTTCAGGTTTCTCAAGTGCGAGGTCTAGAAGCTCGACTTCGCTCAGCCAAGCTTTCGAGAGAGTAGCAGAACTTGCCATGGGATAGGGTCTCCACCATTGCTGGAAATCTGTCTGTTCTTGCGTTTGCCACCACGGATTGTGGTGTGCGAACTGCGCGGAACGGTAACGCAATTAGCCCCAAACTGCAAAGCAGCCCGAGGGCGATTTCAGCAACCGAAGAGCTCTTTAATATTGGTCAATAGGCCATTTTTTTGCACGAGCCGCGCTAATGGCGTCAAGTCGGTGTCAGCCGGCTTTTTCCTGTTCACTTGCAGCCAGCTTGCTAAAATCAGAAGCAGATGCAGCTTCGCCGGGTTTGACCGATTGTGTTTTCTCAGGAGCTTCTTGCATTTTCTTTTTTTCGACCTGCCGTTGCTTGAAGTGTCGGCTGCGTGCCTCGCCTCCTTTTTGACCAATGAGAGCCATATGAGCCCGATCCCGGCTCACGGCTTCTCCCCCTTTTCGACCGATGGCTGCCATGTGCTGTTTGTCTTTGCTGACAACCTCGCCGCCTTTACGGCCAATAGACTGATAGAACTCGTGGCCGCGCGTTTGTGCCGTGCGTTCACCACCTCTGCGTCCCGCTTCCTCGACTGTCATTTTTCCTGAGGGACGTTTGCTCACATCTGTGCGAGTGTGCTCTTTGCCTTCGTGCTCCTGAGTGCTCATGAGTTTTCCTCCCTTCCTCGTAAGATGTCGAGCTAAAAACCCGCATCTCCTCGGCATGTTACGACCAGGATGGAGACACTTCCATTTAAGCGTTCATCTCTTGTTGAAATGAATGAATGCTTTTTTCTTGAACAGGATTTGGAAAAAAAAGATTCCCGCATCAAACTCATCGAACACAGATTCGACCCAAGAAAAGACGAGGACCCAGATGCAAAAGAAAAACAGTGTTAAACGCATTTTTCTCATTTTGGGCGATCAATTGAGCGAGTCTCATCCATTTTTAGAGATGAAACTGAGTTCAGAGAGCGACCTCCTTTTGATGATTGAATCTCTGCCTCGCGCGGATTGGCTTCCGTATCACCCACAGAAGCTCATGTATGTTTTTGCCTGTATGCGCCGCTTTGCGATTGAGATGAAAAAAAAGAAACTACCCACGTTATTCGAATACGTAGAGTTCTCACCGCACACCTTCACTGAAGTGGTCAATTCTTTCGGCGCCGCTGAAGTGCATGTGGTTGAGCCAAGCGAGCCACGTGCACTCGATTGGCTGAAGGCTGATTTGAAGAGTAAATGTGTGGTTCACCCGAATGTTTTTTTTCTGGCTGACGACAGCATGCTGCCGGCGAAGCCACCTTATCTCATGGAGACTTTCTATCGTGCGATGCGCACGAAACATGGAATTCTCATGGAGAAGGGTAAGCCGTTGGGTGGGCAGTGGAATTTCGACGAGGACAATCGTCGGCCTCCTCTTTCTGCATGGGATAAGCAGCCTCCTGCGGACTTCCTGGAAAAAGATTGGTGCGATAAAGTTGATCTCGATATCTATGCGCAGGTAGAGACGCGTTTGCGAGAGCACTTGCCTTCTGATCGATTTGGAGCTTTTCAAAGGCCGAATCTCCCAACGCATCTCAAGTCAGCGCGGGTTTTTCTGAGAGAGTTTATTACTAAAAGACTCGATCAATTTGGTCCATATGAAGATGCCATGGTGGCTGGTTCGGTGGGGCTTTTTCACTCGGGCTTGTCGCCGCTGATGAACCTCCAGGTTTTGTCTCCACAGGAAATTCTGCAGGCTGCCGAGGCAGCGCCGGCTGAAGTTCCGCTGGCTTCAAGAGAGGGGTTCATTCGCCAGATTCTTGGATGGCGAGAGTTTTTGAGACTTATTTATCGGCGTCACCGTGCCGACTATCAGACAGCAAATTTCTTTGGTTTCGGTGAAAAATTACCGCCACTTTACTGGGGTCATCCGACTCGCATGAATTGTCTTTCGTCGGTCGTCAAGCATGTTGAGCAGCATGCTTACTCGCATCACATTACACGCCTGATGGTGTTAGGTAACTTTGCACTTTTGGCTCATGTTAACCCGCACGAGGTGAATCATTGGTTTTGGGCTGTTTATCTCGACGCGTACGAATGGGTTGTGACACCCAATGTGTTGGGAATGAGTCAGTTTGCAGACGGCGGAGTTTTCGCTACTAAACCCTATGTTTCTGGTGCGAACTACATCAACAAAATGAGTCTTTTCTGTAAGTCCTGTGCGTTTGATCCGAAGAAAACACTCGAAAGTGATGGCTGTCCGTTCAATGCCCTGTACTGGGATTTTATCGCGACCACCAAACAAAATCAGGCGCATCGACCCTCATTTGCCCGCCGTATGGGAATGATGTGGAGTGTCTGGGAGAAAAAAAGCGAGGATGAGAAACTAGCCATCCGCAAGAAGGCAGCCGAGTTGAGAACGCGTGCGAGCGCAGGTGAGCTTTAAACGTCCCGCCGAAGAATGCGTTTATCTTCGCTTACTCCCACAATGGTCTGGCATTTGCGGCACACAAACTTGACTCGCACGGGTTCGGTGGTCACTCCAAAGAGCACCCAGAACCATCCCCAACCGGTATATTCCCCGATTTGGCTAACATAATGGCTGCGGTGGTTGTTTCCGCACGGGCAAGTCTTCGCCTCAGACACTTCAACGATTTTCAGGAGCTCTTCTTCGTGGCTTTCGGACAATGTGCAACTCCAGGATCGATATTCGACGGAACATCCCTGCGATTGATGGGAGGCAGTCGCTCCAGTGAGTCTGGCGTGGGTGTTTCGTCGTCGGTGTAATTTTCGCGTTTCTTTTTACGTTTGCGGCTGGCAATTTTGCGTGGTTTTTTGCGCATGGCTGAATCCTCCCGCTGGTTTCTTCTGCTGCTGGTTGCAAACAAAGAGAAGGAGCCGTCGGAGCAAGGATTCATTCGTGACACAAAAAAAGCGTCTGCGCAGCCCTCTTACGACAATGCATAATCGGACTGCGCAGCTTTGTAAAATGAACTTTGTTTTTAGCGTTAGCGCACCGTCTTGCAGCGGCTTGCAATCTTGAGGGTAGCAACGAGCGGGAGATGGTCGGAATAGCCGGTGCCGGTAAAGCGTGAACCACGGTCAGACTTCTGCATTCCCCAACGGTAGGGTGTGAGTCCGTCAGACTTCACAAGTTTGCTTGCAGCCTCGCCGCCATTGTGGCCAACAACTTGGAAGGAGCCTTCCACGAAATCCAAGCCCTTGCCGTCGAACAAAGACGCTGTGGAAAGAATATGGTCGAGGCACTGCAGTGCGCCACCATGCATGTAGGAGCAGCGCTCGGCGGCGGGAAGCTCGAACCAGAAATTGTACATGCGGTCGTCACTGATATTGCGCTTGAAGACATTTTTGTCATCGATGGCCATCAGTGCTTCGGTCAGTGGTCTCTCGTTTTCGTTGGCGTTGAAATCACCCATCACCAGTACATCGAGAGAGGGAGTCGATTGAACCTGTTTTTCGATGTCTTTTTTGATGAGTTCTGCTGCAGCAACGCGCATTCTTTCACCGACAGCAAAAACACCGCGGCGGCTCTTGAAGTGTGCGGTGTAAAGACGCAGTGGGTTGCCATTGACGTCGATGGTAACCACCTGTGGATCGCGAGCTGACGAGCTCGATTGCATCACGCCGTCTTCTTGAGAGCCAGTCGAGGCGCTGCCGCCTTCTGACATGTTGAAGTCGAGATTCATGTTCGATTTGATAGGGTACTTGCTCATGACAGCAGTCGTTACGGAGACCGGATTTTTTGAGTTCTGTTGACCGAGAGCAAAGTATTTGTAGCCCATGCTCTCAACGTAAGGTTTCATGATTTCAAGTGTGCGGCTTGTGTTGTTCGCACTCTCAATTTCTTGCATTGCGACGATATCAGGGGCGCCTGCCATGCGGATCGCGTCCGCAAAGTTAATGGCCTTCTTGATATACATTTGCTCGGCGTACCAGTTCGAACCACCTTTTTTGTATTCGTCGTAGTTGTTGCTGCCTGAGTTCTCTTCAACGTCGTCCCAGAAGTTTTCAACATTGTAGGTCGCCACAGTCACAAGACTCCCCGCGGCACATCCGCGAGTTGATTTGCTCACGAGGGCGTTGTCGGGAGTGGCTTTGCCAAGTGCGTTGTTCGAGGGATTTCCCTGCTGCGGCGGCTTGGGTTGGGCTACGGGAGTCGGGCGCCCTGGGCGGTTGCGAGAGTTCCGCTGCGCAAAGGCAGGAGCCACGTTTGCCAAGGATGCGGTGGTGAGGATCAGTGCGGTGGCGGCTATCGGGTTTCTAAACAGGTTGCTAGGACGCCATGAAAACATGCGAAACCTCCGGACTGCTGAGAAGCCGATTGGATTGTCGAAATGACACACACCGACCGACTGTTGGGCTAACAAAGCCCATAAGTGGAGTCAATGGGCTTCTTTTGAATAATTTATAGCAGATTTTTAAAACAACGCGATTCCAGGGGTTTGAGATTGAGCGTTAAGGCCGGGAAGGGGGGGCGGGCTTTGCTTTTGTGCTGCTCCATCATCATTCGCCCTCCAGCCCAGAATGGAAAACCGCTCTCGTCGCGCAACACGAGGCTCTGGCTCCCCTTCTGGATTCTTTGAGCCATTATGATCGTCTCTTGCCCGAGAGTCACTGCACGACCCTCGACTTTGAGTTTGTCTCCGGGAGTCAGCGTGAACTCCTGCGGGTCAATGAACCAGGAAGGACCCAGGTGGATGGTTTTTTCACCGTCGCAGGTTTTTAGGATCACCTGAATGCCCTGAGCCATTTGTGGCATGGGAACTGTCGTTGTTGTTTTGAGAATTTCTCCTTCGACGACGACAGCCTTTCCCGCAAGATAGAGTTGTCCGTAGGGCGAACGGTGATGCCATCCGCCCATCATGGGACGCATTCCCTGAGCGGGCTCAGGCATTGGAGTAGGGGTAACTGCAATCGGTTTTGCAGCCTCGGGTTGTTGTGCGTTTTTCTCTGCCTGAGCTGTCGATTGACAGCCGCCCAGAGCGGTAGCGACAAAAAGTGTTGCCGTGGTCAGGCGCTTTGGGGCAGCTGTCATGGGTGCACTCTCCTATCTTTAAGCTGACCTTTTGTGCTCTGTTTTGCCTTCGATTTTCACTTCACCTGATGCGCTCTGATTCTCGTGAATGTTGATCTTGTGTCGCTGCGATTGACCCGTCTTGGGTAATGTGAGGGTCAATACGCCAGAATCAAAATTGGCCTGGATTTTCTCCGGACTGATGTTTTCGGGCAAATTAATTCTACGTTCGAAGGCTCCAATCCGACGCTCGTGGTAATGCGTGCCTGCTTTTTCCTCCTTGCGTTCAAATTTACGCTCACCCGAAATAACAAGCGTGTTGCCCACGATTTCCAAATTGACGTCTTTTGAGTGCATCCCGGGAAGGTCGATGTACAACATGAATTCATTGTCACGCTCAATCAAATCACATGCAGGCTCATAGCCTTGGAGCGCGCTCTCGCGTGTTCCGAAGTCAGAAAATTCGTTCATCACGTCTTCGAACAGGCGATCCATGCGTCTAAAAAAATTCGAAGAGAGGGGTGCATTCCAGAATTTTGAGGGGACGACACCACGATTGCGCCAGAGATCGATGTTGCTGCTCATGTTGGCCTCCTTTGAATTGCAGACTGCAGAGGAGAGTAGTGCGCTCAGGATGAACGCACGAGAGCATTTGTTTGATTAAAAAGTAAGGCTGCAGTGATCTCTCTGGCAGGAGATTTATTTTGGAGCGGACTGAATCAGGCGAGCTCAGGCCAGAGGATTTTTGCCCCAAGTTCCCGGGCACGCAGAGCGATGGGGTCGTCTGGGAGTGCGGTGAGAATTTCGATTCCATCACCAACCAGTGCAATTGTGTGCTCGAATTGCGCGCTAGGCTTGCCGTCTGGAGTGATTGCCGTCCAACCGTCTTTCAGGAGTTTGCTTCGCCAATCGCCGCCGTTGATCATGGGCTCAATGGTGAAACACATGCCGCGCACGAGCTTGTTGCCCGTTCCCGGGCGACCGTAGTGCGTGATGGCGGGCTCTTCGTGAAAAACTTTGCCGATGCCATGCCCCACAAAATCACGCACTACGTTGCAACCGCGAGCTTCTGCATAGCTTTGAATGGCATGACCAATGTCGCCAATACGCATGCCGTGTTCACACACCGCCAGAGCCCGTGCCAGCGACTCCTCGGCTGTTTCTGTCACGAGACGTCGTTCGGAGGGAATGTCGGTGCCGACATAAAAGGTGCGCGAGGTATCACCGAAATAGCCGTTGAGGGTTACGGTCACGTCGATATTGATGATGTCACCATCACGCAATTTGACGTCCGGGTGTGGAATTCCGTGGCAGATAACCTCGTTGATGCTGGTGCACACAGACTTTGGAAAGCCCTTGTAATTGAGTGGGCTTGGATAGGCGCCGCGCTCAACAATATAGGTATGCACGATAGTGTTGATTTCTTCAGTGGAGATTCCGGGGCGAACGAATTGCCCCACATGACGCAGGGTCTCGGCAGCCAATCGGCCGGCTGCGCGCATCATTTGAATGTCATCTGAAGATTTGAGTTTCGCCACCCGCTCATGCTCCCAGTGCGTTGAGGATATTTTTCATCGACTCAACATCCTGTGTACCTGCGCAGGCGCTGTTGTCGAGTGTTTTCTTTACGAGTCCTTGCAGCACACTTCCTGTTCCAACTTCCAGCCAAAGGGTTGGCTTCTCGCTGGACTGAATGGCATCGAGTGTTTGTGTCCACAGCACGGCACTTGCGATTTGCCGCACAAGTTGAGTCTTGGTGTAGGCGACAGCTGCGTATTTCTGAGCATCGACGTTGGCGTAGATGGGCAGGTTCAAAGGTTTCATGGCAACACTTTCAAGGTAGTTTGCCATTTCCTGAGCTGCAGGTTGCATCAGGCTGGAATGGAAGGGGGCGCTTACGGAAAGCGGAATGCCGCGTCCGAGTTTCTCAGCTGCAATCCGGCTGACCGCAGCGTCTACGGCTGCCTTGTGTCCACTGAGAACAACTTGAGTGCGCGAGTTAAAATTCACAGGTTCAACGCTTGCATGGGGGCTACTGAGCTCCTTGCACAACGCCACCACCTTTTCGACCTGGGTTCCGACGTAGGCAGCCATAGCTCCGACGCCCACAGGCACGGCTCGCTGCATCGCCTGTCCGCGGAACCGCACAGCCTTGAGGGCGTCGGCGAAATTCAGTGATCCCGAGCACACCAGAGCCGAATATTCGCCCAAGCTATGCCCAGCAACCGTGCTCACACCTTTGAGGTTCGCACGCGAACTGAGCACACGGTGTGTTGCTACGCTGCTCGCAAGCAGGGCAGGTTGTGTGTATTCTGTCAGATTGAGTTGCTGTTGTGGATCTTCTAAGCAGAGCCTCTCCATATTGAAGCCCAACGCATCGGAGGCTTCCGCGAGCGCCTGGCGATATTCGGAGAAATTCTCGGCGAGCTCACGGCCCATACCGACACTTTGACTTCCTTGTCCGGGAAAAAGCATGACGATGTTCGAAACGTCCATATGTAACTCACCTTTCTCGCTCAACAATGGGCAAGACCGATGACTTACACGGAACAAAGGCAGGAGGGCAAGCGTGCCCACGTTTGGGCAGTGCGCGTGAGGATGCTCATTGTTCGTTTCTGGCTCCGTTTTTTTGCGCCTCGCTGGAACGTTGGGGTGCTCGCAGTCATCCGCGATGCCCAGGGAAGAGTCTGTCTTCTCAGGCATAAGGGCAGGGTCAAACCATGGGGACTGCCGGGTGGCTTGGCTGCCTGGCCCGAGTCACCTGAATGTGCTCTTTTGCGGGAGCTCTGCGAGGAACTGGACTGGGTCATTGTCTCGCAGCGGTCTTTTACTCTAAGGCACACCCTTCAAAGCGAGCGGTTTGCCCTCCTCGAGCTGGTCTTCGAGCTCCAGGGTGTTGCGAATAGCTCAGAAATAGCTCACTGGAAGATGCAAGAGTCCGAAATCGAAGAGATTGCTTGGTTCAGTTTTGAAGAGTTGGCGGGGCTGGAGGGTATTCTCGAGCGTCACCGCATCTTGCTCACCGATGTGTTGCGTCACCCCTGACGCTGGAATAAATACAGCGGGCGCACGTTTTGCCTTTATGTGGAGGAATGAGTTTTGAGTTCACAAGTTAGCGTCTCTTTGCCCGATGGTTCCACCCGCACTTTGACCCCTCCTTGCACATTGGCAGACTTGGCACTCAACATCGGCCCAGGACTTGCTAAAAGCGCAGTGGCCGGAAAAATCGATGGCAAGTTGAGCGACCTCAGCGCGGAATTGAAGGGCGGTGAGAAGATCGAAATCATCGTTGCAAATTCAGCTGCAGGGCTCGAGGTCATTCGCCACTCGACGGCTCACCTGATGGCCATGGCAATTCAAGATGTTTTCCCCGGAACCCAAATCACTTTTGGACCCGTTGTGGAGAATCAGTTCTACTACGATGTTAAACCTCCCGAGGGAATAAAAATCAGCTCGAATGATTTTGAATCCATCGAGAAAAAGATGACCGAGATTGTGAGCAAAGACTTCAAGGTGACACCGCGTGTGGTGTCGCGTTCGGAGGCAATCTCGCATTTCAGAGGCATCGGCGAAAAATTCAAAGCCGAGATCGTGACCGATATTCCTGAAGGCGAAGACATCAAAATCTACGAGATGGGTGGCTGGGGCGACTTGTGCCGCGGTCCGCACGTTCCGAGCACCGGCAAGCTCGGTGCCTTTAAGTTGATGAGCATCGCAGGAGCGTACTGGCGCGCCAACAAAGATAACGATCAGCTAACACGCATCTACGGAACAGCCTGGGCGAACAAAAAAGATCTCGACGCGTATTTGCATATGCTCGAGGAAGCTAAAAAGCGCGACCATGTGCTGCTTGGAAAGCAGCTCGAATTGTTCACGCTGATTCCTGAGTCTGCCGTAGGTGCACCATTCTTTCTTCCCAACGGCGCAAAGCTGTTTGTGTTGTTGCAAAACTATATTCGACGCAAGCAGGCTGAATTCGGTTTTCGTGAGATCCACACTCCCCAGGTTATGAACGTTGATTTGTGGAAGATGAGTGGCCATTACGACAACTATCGTGAAAACATGTTCTTCACCGAGGTCGACGAACAACAATACGCCATTAAGCCGATGAGCTGCCCGGCGCACGTGAAGGTCTTCCAAACCGGCTTGCGCAGTTATCGCGAGCTGCCCATGCGCTATGCCGAATTTGGGGTGGTTCACCGTAACGAGCTGAGCGGGACGGTTCATGGCCTGACGCGCGTGCGTCGTATCACTCAAGATGACGGCCATATTTTCTGCACACCCGACCAAATCCAAACCGAAATGAAACTGGCACTGCGTTTTGTGCGCGAGGCGTATCGCGATCTCACGTTCGAAGAGGTGCGCTTTTATCTTTCCACTCGCCCGGAAAAGCGAGTGGGTGCAGAGGAATTGTGGGACACGGCAGAAACTGCGTTGTTTGAGGCTTTGAAGTCGGAGGGTATCGACTTTATTTTGAACCCAGGCGACGGCGCTTTCTACGGTCCTAAAATCGATATCAAGGTCAAAGATGCTATCGGTCGTTTCCACCAGTGTGCAACGATCCAGCTCGACTTCCAGACAGCAGCTCGCTTGGGTGCATCGTACGTCTCGGCTGCCAATAAGCCTGAGGTTCCGGTGATGATTCACCGCGCTGTGCTTGGCTCTGTTGAGCGTTTCATGGGCGTGTTCATTGAGCACACGGCAGGACATTTCCCGCTCGGGCTTTGCCCTGTGCAGGCGCGCATCGTCACCGTGAAAGAAACGTGTGTTGAATGGGGCGAAAAGGTGCGTGCCGAACTGTTCGCAGCAGGTCTGCGCGTGGACACTGATTTTAGCAACGATACGCTCTCGGCAAAAGTGCGTGACGCTCAGGTCAGCAAAATTCCTTACATGCTTGTTATCGGTGATAAGGAAGTTGAGAACCGCACACTGACTCCGCGCTACCGCGACGGCAAGAACCGTGAACCCATGACTCCAGCTCAATTTGCAGCACTTGTGAAAGAGGAGTGTGGAGTTTTTTGGGGTCTCGATGTTAACCAGCATTGATTGTTTTGGTCGGATTCGTGAGGATTCTCGAACCGGCCCGAAAAGGTATGAACCATTTGAGTGAAAACCACGGAGGATTTCATGAAATTTCAGAAGATTTTTGTTCGTTCTTTGGCTGTCGTTGGCGGAATTTTGCTGGCCAGCACGGGTTATGCGGCAGCCGAGCAAAAGACAGATGCAGCAGCAGCCAAGAAAACTGAAAAGAAAGAAACCAAGAAAGAAAAAACAGCCACCAAAGAGGTAAAGAAGATGAATGCCAATGCAGTCGTTGTGACCATGGTGACCAACAAGGGCACAATCAAAATCGAGCTCGACAAAGAGAAAGCTCCCATCTCGGTCGAGAACTTTCTCAGCTATGTGAAGTCGGGTCATTACAATGGAACAATTTTCCACCGCGTGATCGACAAGTT
This sequence comes from Betaproteobacteria bacterium, assembly GCA_016868315.1. Taxonomy (GTDB): domain Bacteria; phylum Bdellovibrionota_B; class Oligoflexia; order Silvanigrellales; family Silvanigrellaceae; genus RFOM01. Next base: position 164,403 of record VGHE01000006.1, on the reverse strand, counting down.
CATGATCCAAGGTGGCGGTTTTGATGAAAAGATGACTCAAAAGCCAACCAAAGCACCCATCAAATCTGAAGCCAGCAATGGACTTAAGAATCTGCGCGGCACAGTTGCGATGGCACGCACCTCAGATGTGAACTCTGCCACGGCACAGTTCTTCATCAACCACACAGACAACTCTTTCCTCGATTACCCCAACGGCGGTGGCTACACGGTTTTTGGCAAGATTGTTGAAGGTATGAATATTGTCGACGACATCGCAACGACCAAGACGGGTTCGTTTGGAATGCACAAAGATGTTCCAATGAAGTCTATCGTGATTGAATCAGCCAAGGCAGAGTGAAATCTTCACTTGCGCTCGAAGTGCACAGTCAGGTTCAAATCCATTTGTTTGAACGTGGTTGCCGACTTTGCAGAGGAACTCCGCTGGAGGGCTTTGTCGATAACAAAGTCCACCAGTGTGCCATCCGGGCGTTGGATGTAACCCTTAAGTCCCTCGCGCACGCCGTCCTCGGTTCCCATATTAATGGTCGCATTCTGCCCGTTGAATTTCAGAATCAATCCTTTTCGCTCTGTCCCAAGAAAAGGTGAGCTAAAGGTCGTGAGTTTATAGCCACCACCGGAATCGGCTTGATCTGCGAACACACGGAACCACACTGTCCCTGCTTCCCGCAAAACGAGCTTGTCCTGACCCGTCAATTCGAAACTCAGGCCTGTTGGGGTGATGCATTCAGCCTTCACCCCTTTGGCTTGATCGATGGTTTGAAAGCGGATTTGCAGCGTCTCTGCAGTGCTCGCATCGTAGCGGAACCAGTCGGTGCGGTTACCGTCGCGGAAGCTGACCGCTCCCTCTTTGGCCTGAGCGGTTACGAGTTGCTGCGCGCCCTCTCTGCCTTTGTCGGCACCGGAGAGTGCATCAGGGTCTTCGGGCTGAAAGCGTGCTGCCAAAGCTGCGTTGACTGCTTGTCCCTCGAGAGGTTCGAGCACCATGTAGTAGGTGCCGGCATCCACATTCAATGTGATGTTCAAAGGCGAGCGCGGAGCAAGTTCGATATCTTTTTGAAAGATGCTGCGCTTGCCAGTCTCGTTTTTCACATTGAGGCGCATCCGGCTGGCGTCGCTGTTGGACTGTAGTCCTATGGTTAGCACACCCCTGGTCAAGACGACGATCTTGCGCCAGGGCTGAGTCATGGCGTCCGTTTGAGAGGAGAGCTGCAGTGTGTTGGATTCTCCCCAGGTGATGGGCACAGCCGTGCGCACTTGAGGGGGCGAAGTTTCGCAGGCAATGAAAGCCAACGATGCGCAAACTGGCATCACACGAGCGAGATAATCTGCTTCAGTTTTCAGGCCAAATAACCTGACCATCTGTTCCACTTCCTCTTTAAACCATCAAGTGGCCTTGCTGGGGATCGGAGCCCAGACACCTGGAACTGAGCTCATTTTCCGGATTCCGTCAGACTTGCAGATCAACGTGCAGAATTTTTCCAGTGTGCTGCCGGGGCAAAACGCGCGCCATAGCGTCCGGCCAACTCGTCTAAGGTCTGAACAACCCTTGCATACCCAAGCTGCTGTGCGTGATGGAACGGACCGCCGAGGAAGGGAGGGAAGCCCAAACCAAAGATAGCACCAAGGTCACCTGTGGCAGTTGAGTCGATAATGCCCTCATCCAGACAGCGCGCCGCCTCATTCATGAACACGTACATGCAGCGGTCGGCAATATCCTTCATGTCGAAGTGTTTTCTGTCATCGCCATGCTTGAGATGTTTGTAGATGCCTGTATCGGGTTTGTCTTTCTTGCCTTCGACGTAGGTGTAGAAGCCGCGCCCATTTTTCCTGCCCTTGCGATCTTCAGCGATAATGGATTCGAGTTCAGCAGGTATGACAATTCTCTCTGCAAAGGCATCTTTCAGCACTGTGATGATATGCGCGCCGACATCGATGCCAACTTCGTCGAGCAGCGTGATAGGACCCACAGGCATTCCGAATTTTTCGAGAGCCTTATCAATCGCCTCAATGCTCGCTCCTTCGGACAGGATATTCAGTGCTTCGGCAATGAGGAAAGCGAGGATGCGGGTGGTATAAAAGCCTGGCCCGTCCTTTACGACAATGATGTTCTTACCCATTTTTGCAGCCAGGTCGAATGCAGCAGATCCGGCTTTGGATGAGGTTTTTTCGGTTGTAATGATCTCTACAAGAGGCATTTTCGGAACAGGTGAGAAGAAGTGCATGCCCACAACGTTCTCTGGCTTTTTGGCTGCTGCTGCAATTCTACCGATGGGCAGACTCGATGTGTTGGAAGCGAAGATGAAATCTTCGTTGTGGATGGCAGCCTCACAGCGTTTGAGCATGTCATGTTTCACGGCGAGATCTTCGAAGACCGCCTCGACCACAATCGGTGTGGCGGCAAAGGTTGAGAGATCCACCGAGGGTACGATGCGTCCCATTGCTGCATCGCGATCGAATTTCTTGATGCGGCGTTTCTTGAGACGTTCATCAAAGTAAGACTGAACATTTTTCAGGCCGCGTTGCACGCCTGTTCCGTCTCTGTCGAGCAAAGCGCAGCGGATGTTTTTGTCGGAGAGAACAGTCGCGATGCCGCTTCCCATCAATCCTGCACCCAGCATTCCGACAAACGTATCACCAGAGAGGAGCGGATTGATAACCTGCTCACGCGCAGCTTTCTGAGCGTCAGCGTCAAACGGGTTCTTCTTTGCAGCCGTGACAATCCGAAAAATATGGACAAGTGAGCGGCTTTCGGGCGTAACGACCAGGTCACCGAATAGCTTGGCTTCAATCTTGAGCCCCTCTGCCAAGGGGCGGGAAAGTCCCTTCATCAATGCTTCAAGAGCTTTCTTGGGGGCGGGATAAAAGCCTTTCGTGTTCTTTTCAATTTGCTCGAGAGTTTTTCGCTCAATGATACTGCGCCCGATGGGGTTGGTTTCGAGCGCAAGTTTTTGCACGTCGATACCCGCGAGTTCCTTCGCGCGCACCTGTCCGAGCATTCCAAATCCCGTCTTCCTTTTCTCGAGCGCGACTGGTGGGTTTGTTTTACACAGCTGGACAGCACGTTGCAGGAGTTGATTCTCTGGTACCACCTCGCTGACAAGTCCGAGCTTTAATGCCTTCTTTGCATCAACTTTCTTGCCCGTCAGAATCAAATCGAGCGCTGGTGCAACGCCAATCACGCGTGGTAAGCGCTGTGTGCCACCGCCTCCAGGGAGCAGGCCGAGTTGGATTTCTGGGAGCCCAAGTTGAGTGCTCGCGTGCGAACTGCAGATGCGGTAGTGGCAGGCCAACGAGAGCTCAAGACCACCGCCCAAACAAACACCATTGATGGCAGCGACTGTGGGAACCTCAGCGTCAGCAAACTTCTGAAAAAGGGCATGCAAGGTTGCGGAAGCTTCCTCGCCAGCTGCCTGGGTTGTGAGAGAGTCGAAGATGCTGATGTCGACACCCGCAGCAAAGCACCCTGGTTTCGATGAGGTCATGACGATACCCGCAAGACCTGGCACAGCGAGTGCCTGAGAAACGACCTTGTCGAGATCTGTAAGAATATCACGCGAAAATGCGTTCATCGATTTTGATTCGTCGTGGAAGTCGATGATGCAGACGGAATCTTGCCAAGAGACGCGCAGTGTTTTTGTCACAGATGTGATTGAAGTATTCATGGTTGTCTTTCCTTCAGTGTTGAGGAGCTTCAAGAAGCATGGCCTGACCCATTCCACCTGCCGCACAGATGGCTACGACCGCGTAACGCGAGCCTGTGCGTTGTGCGATGCGCAGTGCACGGCCAACGAGGCGTCCGCCGGTTGCACCGAAGGGGTGTCCATAGGCGATTGAACCGCCGTCGATATTCATGCGGGCAGGATCCACCACTCCGAACGCACCGTCGAGTCCGAGTTTCTCCTGACAGAAGCGTGTGTTGGACATGGCATCAAGGCAGCTGAGCACCTGGGCAGCAAAGGCTTCGTGAATTTCATAGACACCAACATCCGAGAGCTTCAGATTGTGTTTCTGAAGAAGCCTTGGAATCGCATAAGCAGGACCAATGAGGAGCTGATCGCGTGGGTCCACTGCAACGGTCACAGAGTCGACAACATAGCCCATGATGGGAAGTCCATGTTCCTCTGCGTAGGAGGAGCTTGCGAGCAGAACAGCTGAGGCTCCGTCGGTCAGCGCACTTGAGTTACCCGCAGTGAGAGTTCCATTGCGCTTGTCGAACGCGGGCTTCAATTTGGAGAGAGCTTCAATAGAAGTGTCACCGCGTACGAGGTTGTCGGCATCCACAAAATTCTCTTTTGCGACACCCGACCATACCGGAACAATCTCCTCTTTCAGATAGCCTTTTTCAATGGCTGTAGTAGCACGGTGATGGCTGCGCATGGCGAGTTCATCTTGGCGGTCGCGGGAAATGTCGTTCTTGACGGCCATCTGTTCGCCATGCTCTCCCATTGTGAATCCAGTGAAAGGTTCGGCGAGTGCAGGTGGCTTGGGTAGAAATGCTTTTGGATTGAAGTCCGAAAGCATCATTAATTTCTCTTTCAGCGTCTTGGTGCGCGAAAGACGTGTCAGGAAACGGCGCGCTTCGTCTGAAAAGGTGATCGGAACATCGGAGAGAACTTCAACACCACCAGCAAGAACCATTCTGTTGCGGCCAGCAGCAATAGCATCGGCAGCAAGCTGCACGGTTTGAAGCGAGCTCGCGCAAGCGCGGTTGAGGGTGTAGCCGGGAATGGATTTGGGCAGACCCGCAAACAGCGCAATGTCGCGCGCGATGTTGGGGTTCTTGGTTTGTGGAACAACTGCCCCCCAAATCACCTCATCAATGTCGGAGGCGTTGGCTCCCGTGCGTGCAATCACCTCTGTGGCAGGGCGTATGCTTAGGCTCAGCGGAGTCTCGCGTTCAAAAACCCCAAAGGATCGAACAAACGGGGTACGTACTGCACCAATCAAGGCAACACGCCCTGGAGTTCCCTGACTGTGCTCTGCATTTTCCGAGTGTGAACGGCTTTTCTTCTGCGCCATGTTGCCCCCCAAATTTGATACGGTGCTGTCTTGAAAAAACAGTCCGATAAAGATTATCGGAACTTATGCAAGGGGCAAAGTCGCTCTCTTGGCAGATCGCGCTCATCGCTGTAACAAATATGAGCCAAATTTGAGACGGTCGCAAAAAGTGCAACCGTTGTGAGTGTAAGTGCTTTAAAAAGTATCAAAGGAAGGTTGTCCTATGGGTCGTCACGCAACTGTCGCAGGTCGAATGGCAGCAAGTGCTGCCGCGCGTGGAAGGGTTTTTACGAAGCTGGCGCGCGAAATCATGGTCGCTGCCCGCACCGGAAGCGATCCCAACTTCAACTCCAAATTGCGCCTGGCTGTCGACCGTGCTCGCGACAACAACATGCCAAAAGATGTGATTGAGCGTGCCATCAAAAAAGGTGCAGGCGAGCTCGAGGGTATGACCTTCGAGGAGATCACCTACGAAGGCTATGGACCTGGCGGTTCTGCAATTCTCGTTGAAGTGCTCACCGACAACCGCAATCGCACAAATCCAGAACTGCGCAAGATCTTCACAAAGAACAGCGGCAACATGGGGGAAATGGGATCGGTTGCGTGGATGTTCAAGAAGAAGGGTGTACTGGATGTTGAACTGGGTGCAGTGAGCGAAGATCGCATCATGGAATTGGCACTCGATTCAGGCGCAGAAGATGTGGTCGTGGAAGAGGGTTTCGCAACAATTTATACGGTTGCCGCAGATTTTGCGGCAGTGCGGGATGCCTTGGTTACGGCCGGGATCAAGTTTGAAAAAGCGGGTCTCGAACTGGTGCCCGATACCCGCATTTCGTTGAATGGTGAGAACGCCCAAAATGCTCTGGAGTTGATTGAGAAGCTTGAGGAGCAAGACGACGTTCAGGCCGTTTATCACAACTTTGATGTTCAGGAATGAGTGCTGGCGCTGCCTGCTTTTTTGAGCAGGTCGCTAATTCCACCCAGTGAGCTGAGCACGCCGGAAGCCTCGTATGGAATGAAGACTTTGTCGGTCTGTTTGGTCGTCATGTCGCCAAAGCGTTTGAGATATTCCATCGCCACCAAATACTGCGCAGCCACGTGAGCATTTCCAAAGGCATCACGAACGTTACTGATAGCAGTTGCCTGCGCGCGTGCCACAGCCTCAATTCCGCGTGCCTCGCCTTCTGCACGGGCAATGATGGCATCGCGATCACCGAGAGCTTGGTTGATTTTTTCCTGCTGTTCACCTTGTGAACGCTCGATACGGCTTTGTTTCTCACCTTCTGCATCAAGGATGCGACTCTGCTTTGAGCCCTCTGCCGAAAGAACCTGTGCGCGGCGTTCACGTTCAGCTTGCATCTGTTTTTCCATGGCTTGCTGAACTTCCATGGGTGGTGTGATGTTGCGGAGCTCCACACGGTTGACCTTGAGTCCCCATTTGTCGGCAGCATCATCGAGAATGGCTTTGAGGCGATTGTTGATAGCATCACGGCTCGAAAGCGTATGGTCGAGCTCGAGCTCACCAATCAAATTACGCAGTGTTGTTTGTGTGAGCTGACCAATAGCCAAGGGCAACGACTGAATCTCGTAGGCCGCACGTCTGACGTCCGTGATTTGAGTATAAATGAGCGCGTCGACTGTGATGCCGACGTTGTCTTTGGTGATCACGCGTTGTTCTGGAATGTCGAGAACAACTTCACGCAGGTCAATGCGTTCAACGGGCAGAATAACTCCGTTACGTATCCAGAGCATTTGCCGAGGTTGGTCGATGAAAGGAACGATCAACTGTGGTCCTGAGTTCAAAATGGCATGAAAGCGACCGAGACGTTCAACAATAATGCACTCCTGTTGGCGGATGACGTAGATACCGCGGATGACGGCAAAGATAACGATGATGGCCAAACCAATGGCTAAAATGCTCAGAAATTCCATGTTCTCAGCTCCCTGTTTAAAAGCGTTCTATCGTAATTTTATTGCCTGAAACTCCGGTGACTTTGACTTTACTGCCGGCCGTTATGGCTGCCATTTCGCTCGCACTGACCGAACCCTCAACCACGTCCCACACGTCGCCATAAATTTTTACACGCGGAGGCCCCCCTGCTTCCGGATGGGAAACGACCGTACCCACTTGTCCGATCAGACCTTCACCGCCTGCACCAGGGGTGCTTTCCTTTCTCTGGCTGTCTTTGAAGCGTGAAAGTGCGAGCAGAGCAAAGCCACTGCCACAAATGAAGAACACTGCGTGCAGCCACATCTCTGGCCGAAAATAAGCCACCAAAGAGGTCAGCAATCCAGCGAGTCCGAGTGGAAGAAGAATGAAACCCGGCACAAACAGCTCACCCAAAATCAGGAGGATGCTTAGAACCAGATACAACTGATAATTTGCCATTCGCGAACCTCACGTGCGTTGAGACTGGAGCATAATGGCAGGGACAAGAAAAAACCGCAAAGCGGGAAACGCAATGCGGTGAGGAGGGCTCGTAAGCTCTTCCAAAGGAAAAGCTTACGGGTTCGGTATAACCGATTTGTAAACTTTGATGTCCTGCAAAATAACGTTGTTCGACCGGATGAAGCTATTCGAACGGAACGAAACAGTGACGGGCAACTGTAGGCGCGAGAAGCGGCGGCGGTTGACTCCCGAAAGCTCAACACGCTGACGGTCGCCGTGTTCGATCACGACGAAGTCACGGCCTTCCTCGAGGTCGATGAGCACGTCGAAATCAATGTACTCACCCAAGTCACGTCCAAAGGTCGTAAGAACTGACTTTTGGTTGTTCCGAAATGGACCAAACAGCTGGTTGGGCAGTTTCACGATCGATTGATCGGGGCTTCCGGGCTGTTGACCAGGGGGCGCAGGTGGAACGGGATTCGTTGGTGTTGCACCGCCCAGGAATTCAGCCACAGGTGTGTTGGTGATGAACGTTCCGTAGTTCCAAGGAACACGGCCGCCATCATGGATGCCAATGATTTTCAGAGTGGTGTCATCGATGATTGTGCTGCCGCTGTTTCCGGGCTCGGTGTCGCACTGGTGGCTGAATTGATCAACTCCCCAGCCGCCCTTTGTGCCTTCTTCAATAACGCATGTTTTTGACCACTCCAATGGACGCAATTGCGGGTGGCCAAAGATAGTTACAGCAGCACCAAGCTTAGGACGTGCGCTCAGGTCGAGTTCGACCTGAGCTGTTGGAGCTACGTCGACTTTGAAAATTGCGTAGTCGCGATCGTCATTGAGTTCGGCTGCGAGCACGGTGACGCACTTTGACTTCAAGTAGGGTGCTTTGTCTTTTCTGTAGCCCCAGTCGACCGTGATGCGATCGCAGGGTTTGTTATTGATGCGCTTTTCAGGTGCATCAAAGCAGTGGCCTGCAGAAATCACAAGACCATTGCCGATGTGAGTTGCTGTACAGCCCATGGAAATTTTTCCGAAGGCGTCAATCAGCGGCCGGTATTTTTCAGGTATGTTTGCGCCGTCATTGATGACGGGGGTGAGGTCGTTCTCGCCGATGATTTTCTCGACCTGATCGGGATTCACGAAAGAAGAAACGTACGTGATGGCACCGTTCGGGCCGTCGATACGGCGGATACTGCGATCTGTGGAATCCGTGCCACAGGCATTGAATGCGAACGCAGCAGCAATGAGCGAGGTGCCAAGTCCAAATCTATTTTGTTGGCCTCGAGTCATATTGCTCCCTTTCTTCATGAAGAGGGTAAACCAAGCCCACCCTGGGCGAATGACCTGCATGTTGAGCCATGTCGTTCTAACTGATGCGCACCCTACAAAATGGGACCGGGGTACGCAAGCCGACTGGCCAGTTTTTTTTCTTCTAGAAAGAAGGGCTGGATTTACGGGCGATTACGCGCGAGGATCGAATGCCTTTCGAACGGCTTCGCCGATGAAATTGAGGCACAGGATTGTGATGAAGAGAAAAAGGCTCGGGAAGACAGCCAGCCACCAAGCCACTTGGTAATTGGCGCGTGCTTGGTCGAGCAATTCCCCCCAGCTCGGGGTGGGGGGAGGAACCCCAAAGCCCAGAAAGTCGAGAGCTGTTAGTATGGAGATGCCACCAATGACGGCCGCAGGCGAAAAGGTGATGATGGGAACCAGGCTGTTGGGCAAAACGTGGGTGAAGAGCAGCCGCGAGCGCTTCGCGCCCAAGGAAAAGGCGGCTTCTGTGAACGTCAGGTTACGATTCCGGAGTGCCTCCGCGCGCATGAACTGGGCGATACCCATCCAGCCGAAGACGCAAACGAAAAGGCACAAAAGAATAGGACCGGGGGTAATGACCGAGGCAATAAAGAGCAGAAGCATGAGGCTCGGGATGGAGCCGAAGATTTCCATAAAACGCTGGCCGTAGAGGTCTACTCGACCCCCAACAAAGCCCATAAAGAGCCCGGTCACTGTGCCCACGATGTAAGTGATGATCCAGAAACCGACTCCAAAGAGCAGTGAAATGCGTGTGCCGTACAACAAGCGTGCAAACACATCGCGTCCCGCCACATCCGTGCCCATCAGGTGGTTTGTGCTCGGTGATGAGAGATATTCCATTTGTTCGCTGTCAATTTCAAAGGGATCCCACTTGAGGGGTGGCCAAATCGCCCATTCAAACTGTGAGCTGAGTTCGCGGTAGTCGATGATTCCAGCATCTTCGAGCCCGAGAGACTCCCTGTCGTATTCCACATAGGCTGGAAAGAGGGTCTTGCCGTTGATGCGTGCAACCAATGGGGATGAGTTGCTGATAAGCTCTGCCCCGAGCCCGGCAAGGAGCATCAGTGCCATGATGAACAACGCAACCACGGCGCGTCGTGACTTTTTGAAGATTGCAAGGCGGCGATGAAAATCTGGTGACATAAAGAACCTCAGTCTCGCTCCGAGAAATCGATCCGAGGATCGATGACGCGCAGGAGAAGGTCAGAGACGAGCTGACCCAACAAGCCCAGAATAGAAGCGATGGTGATAGATGCCATGAGAATCGGATAATCGCGTTGGAGTGTTGCCTCATATGAGAGGCGGCCAATTCCATCGAGATTGAAGATGCGCTCAATGATAATGCTGCCCGCGAATGCCAGGGTGAGAATTCCCCCGAAGCCTGTTGCGAGAGGGAGAAGTGCGTTTCTCAAGGCGTGCTTTAAGATAGCAACGCGCCGCGAGACGCCTCGGGCAAGCGCTGAACGCACGTAGTCTTGCTTGATTTGTTCAATGATTGAGTTCTTCATCAGCATGGTCATCATGGTGAAGGCACCAATCATGTAGCACGTCAGCGGCAGTACCATGTGCCATGCAGCATCGAGGAAACGTTGCCAAAGCGGCCAATTCTCAGAATCGAGCGAGGTCAGACCCTGAATCGGAAACCATTCAAAGAATTGCCCGCCCGCGAAGAAGTGGATGAGCAGAATTCCAAGCATGAACTCGGGGATACTGTACGCAACGAAAAGACCCGCGCTGCTCGCGACATCAAATCGGCTGCCATCGCGGACGGCCTTGAGAATGCCGAGAGGGATGCAGATCAAGTAAGTCAGAATAAAACTCGTGACGCCAAACGTTACAGACACGGGCAATTTCGAGGCAATCACATCCAGGACGGGTTCACCTTTGGTGTGTGAATAGCCGAACTCAAGGCGCACAACATCTTTCAACCACAGCCAATAACGGATGTGAATGGGCTTATCGAAATTGTAACGCTTCTTGAGTTCTTCAACCACTTCATCGGTCACCGACTTATTCGTGGCAGAGCTGCTTCCTCCTGCAGACTGACTCGAGCTTGCTCGAGAATCACCGGCACCCCCAGCGAACCTCACCTTGGCGAGGTAGGTTTCCACGGGACCGCCCGGGGCGATCTGAAATATACCAAAGCAAACAATGGTGATTCCGAAGAAAGTCGGAATCATCAGAAGAAGTCGACGCAGTATATAAGCTGAAAGAGTCATGGCTCCGGTTCTTCAAAATGCCTCAGCCGTTAGTTCTGGATTTGCCAGAACGACTGACCGATTGTGTACGCGTATGTGTCTTTTTCTTTTTTGATGTTCTTTTGGTGCGCATACAAGGTGTAGAGACGCTCGGTCAGAAATGTGTAGGGCTGATCTTCGTAAATAATCTTTTGCAGATTCCGGGCGAGCTCATTGCGCTTGTTTTTGTCGAGAGTCATGCGGTGCTGGTCAATCAGTTGATCAACTTCCTTGTTCGAGTAGCTGATGAAGTTGCTACCTTTGTTGTTGATGGAGTCTGAGTGCCAGATTTGCTTCAAGTCGCCGTCAGCTGCGCGGCTCCACCCCAGTGCAGCTCCATCGAACTTGCGATCATCGAGAAGCTTGGTGAACGTGGTCCAGTCGATTGCTTTGAGATTGATGGCGATTCCGACTTTCGCAGCCTTTTGCTTGAAGTCCACGAGTTTGGGCTCGGTGGTTTCCTTTGATTGCTGAGGATAAATAATAGTGAGCTCGAGACGCTGGCCGTCTTTTTCGAGCACTCCGCCTTTACCTGCTTTCGTCCAGCCTGCTGCCTTGAGGCGCGCGCGTGCTTTATCAAGATCGAATTCTACGGCTTTGAGTGAAGGATTATGTTGCTCGCTCTTAACGCTGTAAGGACCCACGGTAGGTTCATGCATTCCGTATTCGATTTTGTTGATCCAGGTATTCAAATCCGCAACGTGCGAAAGTGCCCAGCGGACATCTTTGCTTGCGAGGAGCGGATTCTTCTGGTTCCAGCCAATGTAACTATAGCCCACAGGCGCTTTGTTGACAGTTTTGACCTTCACCAGTTTCGACTTGAATTCAGGGCCGTCGGTTTGGCGTGCCCACTGCTTGGGGATGAGACCCTTGAAGCTCAAATCACCTTTGCGGAACATCTCAAACTCAACGTTTTCTTCAGGAATGACCTTGTAAATATAGCGGTCGTAGTTCCAGCGACCGGTTTTTACGAGCTCTTCTTTGTTCCAATAATTGGGATTGCGTTTAAAAATAATTTGTTGGTTGCCATCCCATTTTTCAAGCAACCACATGCCTGAGCCGAGCGGGTCGCGTGTCGCTTCCGCTTTGGTCATGCTGTTATCCTTCGCGTAGAGCTTCATATAGTGCTTCTTGGGAAACACTGTGAGACCAGCCACAACGTCGAAGTTTTTGTAGTAGACATCGCCTGTTGTGAAGCGGACTTTGTCGGGGCTCAAAATTTCAACTTTTTTGATTGCGGAGTAGTACGGGCGCAGGTGCGCGGTCATTACGCCTTTCATGAAAATCACGTCATAGCTGAATTTCACGTCTTCTGCTGTGACCGGTGTTCCGTCCGAGAATTTCGCACTCTTGTTGAGTGTAAATGTAAATTGCTTGCCATCTTTAGATATTTCCCACTTTGACGCGAGGCTTGGGAGCCAGTCGAAGGTGTCCCAGTGGCGGTCAGCAAGGGATTCGAAGAACATATTTTGAACGGCTGATGCCTCGCCATCGTTGTCGGTCAGCGGAAAGAGGCTGGTTGGATTTGCCGAGACGCTTTCAACGAAAGTTCCCGTGCGCTCAGCGTTGGCATAAGCGGCTGTTGGAGTGAGAGTTGCAACCGATGCTGAGACACCAGTTAAGCTCAGGAGACTCAGAGTGAGTATGGATTGGGCTGAAATTTTCATGCAAAACCTCCCGGATCTCGCGCCTTGGGGCGACGAACGCCCGAGACTACCATCGACGCTCACAGATGCAATTGTCTCGAAGATTTTGTGTCCTGTTGCCTCGAAACCAAGAGTCCCAGCATTTGAACCTGGGGGCAGGACGGGTTAGAAGAGCCTATATTTGTAGAGGGGACTTGAAGTGGATGCTCTCAGGGCTTTGATGTCGCGGTCATTGGATTATGCAGGCCTCTTCCCTCCGGCTAAATTGCCACTCAATAGTGCAATAGCGGAGTTCGATGCACTCCGCACCGATCCGCACGAGTGGTTTCTCGTGCGGTTTGTGCTTCCTGCAGCTCGTTCCGGAGAGTTCGCTCAAGAGGCGCGGTTGCAGCTTGCTGCTGCTGCTGAGGCGCATCGTCCCTGGCACCTGACCGCTCTTGTGCGTTCGGGGCAGTCTATAGGCGAGGCTCTTGAGTTCGTTCGAAGCGACTGCCAGCTTCTGAGAGGTGTGTTGGATTCGCATCCCGAGGCGGTGGTTCTGGATTCTTTCGAGATGCCACTGCCCGATGAAATTCTGAGCAGCCACGATCAAGAACTGGTGCGCAGTTTCTTCCAGCAAGCATACAAAATATTCGATGAATTTCATTTGAAGCTACCCATCTTTTGGGAAGTGAACTTGAACAAGTCCTTCGAGCACATTGCCCGAGCGGCCTACCACCTCAACCTGCACGACCCGGGGCGAGCGTGCCTCAAGTTTCGCACAGGCGGACTCGTTCCTGCGGCCATTCCCTCTCCCGAGAAGCTGGCGCATGCTCTTCACTTGACTGCGCAGCACCGACTTCCCTTCAAACTGACGGCAGGGCTTCATTTGGCCTTGCGTCATTACGATCCGGCAGTGGGTACGGATGTTTTTGGGTTTATCAACGTTTTCAGCGCCGCGGTGTTGGCTTGGACGGCTCAGTTGTCGGCAACCGAAATTCAGCTGATGCTCGAGCAAAAGTCGTTGCAGGATTTTCAGTTCACGCACGCCGGATTGGCTTGGAAGAATCACCGTGCGAGCATCGCAGACATTCGACAAGTGCGCACGGCTGGTTTGAGGAGCTTTGGTTCCTGCAGTTTTCGTGAGCCGGTCGAAGATCTTATTCAGCTCCAACTTCTCAATTGAGGAACATGACCATGCAGCAATTTTCGACCATTCCAGCAACTCAGCGCAGTTGGCTGAACATTGCATCTGATTCCGACTTCTCACTTCAGAATCTGCCTTTTGGGGTGTTCACAAGCGACAAATTTCCCGAAGCGCGGATTGGTTTGGCGTTGGGTGATTCCGTTGTCGACACTCTTGCTCTCTTCGACGCAGGTCTTCTTCAGGGAGTAAATTCTCTCTCGCGCGAGCATTTGCGCGCATCATCTCTCAATGCTCTGTTGGCTCAAGAGCCTGAGACGTGGCGCGGGCTACGTTTGCGCATTGCAGAGCTGTTCACTGCGGGAAATCAGACACTCTTGCAAAATCCAGATCTGCACGCACGTGCTCTGGTGAAGCAGAATCTGGCTCAGCTGCGCCTTCCTACCAAAGTTGGAAACTACGTTGATTTTTATTCGAGCCGGGAACATGCATCGAATGTGGGAGCAATGTTCCGCGACCCACAAAATCCCCTCTTGCCGAACTGGTTGCATATTCCCATCGGCTACAACGGACGCAGTAGTTCGATTATTCCCTCTGGGATAGCGGTCAAGCGCCCGCTTGGGCAATTGAAGAACGATGCGGATCCCGCGCCGACTTTCGGCCCGTCCAAGCAGTTGGACTTTGAACTTGAAATGGCATTTATCACCGGTCGAAATACTCAACTTGGCGAACGCATTTCTACTTCATCTACCGATGACTACATTTTTGGAATGACTCTTCTCAACGATTGGTCTGCACGAGACATCCAGCGTTGGGAGTATGTGCCGCTGGGTCCATTCTTGGCCAAGACTTTTGCAACCAGCATGTCTCCTTGGGTTGTAACACTTGATGCGTTGCAGCCCTTTCGTGTGAGCGGACCCGAGCAAACCGTGCCCGTTCTGCCGTATCTGCAAACTCAGGGTGCACAGACTTACGATATTCATTTGGAAGTGTGGTTGCAGTCCGCAAAAATGGACGCGCCCCTGAAGATTTGCCGCACCAACTTCCGGCATATGTATTGGAGTATGGCGCAGCAGTTGGCGCACATGACTTCCAATGGCACCAACATCGAGATTGGCGATGTCTATGGCTCGGGCACAATCAGCGGCCCAACCCCTGACAGCTATGGTTCAATGCTCGAGCTGTGTTGGAAGGGTACCAAGCCTCTCGAGCTGCCCGATGGCACGCAACGTAAGTTCATTGAGGATGGCGACACAGTCATCATGAAAGGCTGGGCTGAGAAAGATGGCGTGCGTGTTGGCTTCGGCGAGGTGCGGAGCGTGGTTCAGGCTGCGGATCTCGTGAACGCCTGAGCGAGATTGCCGCAGCCGCCCTGCGGTCTCATTGTTTTCCGGTAATAAATTGCCAGTCTTTGCGAGCGTCCTCATCGGTGTAACCGGTGCGGTAGGCTGCCATCGCAGGCAGCGTGCTATAGGCATTCTTGTATTTGTCGAAGGTGTCCGACTGGCTTTCACCAATCTTCTTGTTGCTTGTGGAATTGCTCTTGGCACTGCCGTTGTCACCATGACAGAGTGCACATTTGCTGGTGAAGAAGGAACTTAGGCTTTTACCGGTGATTTTGTTCCAGTCTGCCAGAGCGTCTTCATCGGTGTAACCGGTGCGGTAGGGTTCCATGGCCTGCAGAGTCTTGTAGGCATTTTGATATTTGGCAAACGTATCTGATTGGCTTTCACCGATAGCTTTGTTTGAGGTTGAAGGAGACTTTGATTTGCCATCGTCGCCGTGGCATGTGGCGCACTTTGATTGGAAAAATTGACTGAGTGTTGAAGGCGCTCGAACAATGAATTGTGAAACAAAATTCAAAAGTCCCTGTTTTTCCTTTTCATCCAAAGGAGTGGCGTATTTCGGTGGCATCGGAATACCGTCTTTGCCGCAGATACTTTCAATGCACTGCTTTACCTTTCTCATCATCTCCTGATTTCTCTGGTCAAAAAAGGCTTGTAGAGCGATATTTTCGAGGCTGAAGTTTGGATTTTCAGCGTTGCGTTCTGGGGGGGTGTTTTTGGGCTTGTACCAGGGCTCCTTTGGGGTATGGCAGCTGGCACATTTGAACTCAACAATATTTTTAATGTTGTCTTCCCAAATTGGATTCTCAACGTTCTCTGGAGGAAAAACTTTCTTCCCTTCATTTCCCAAGTCGTAAGCAGCACACGCAGACATGAGGAGGCACAGAGAAGATATAAACGTGATTTCAAGGATTCGGAGCATGCTCTTTTTCACCATGTTGCGTCATCCCCTTTTATTCATTCACTCGATTTTTTGTTTTTTGGGTTTGCGCTTGCGCGACTTTTTGCTGGTTCGTGATTTTTCAGCTGGAGTGAGCTCTTTTTCGTTGGATTGTTTGCCGAAGGCATACTGATACGCAAGGCTGATGCGAGGCATAATCAGTCGGTTAGGAACAATGTACTCCGAAATTGCCAAATGAATCGACTTCTTTATGGTCAATCCAATACCAAACTGAAAGGCAAACGGCACCGGCGCGTCAGACATGGTTTCTGAGCGCTCAAATTCGGTCTTTTCTTTCTCAATGAGAAACGTCGATTTGCCTCGCCTAAAAACCAACATGCCATTGATCCACATCGGCACGCGTCGCCCCTGGACGGTTTGGGCGATGTAGGCACTGGTCAGTGCTGTATCAAATTTATCGTTCACCTTATCTTCCGTGATGGCACCAAGCACCTGTGCTTTGCCGTATTGCACCCCGATGCTTGTAATCAGAAACATGCGCGGGTGACGAAAAATATTCTCGAGACTTGCACCAAAAATATATTGGTTGATGGAGGCATCCACGCGAATCTTTTTGGCCATGGATTTGGCTAGTGGCAGATAACCAGTCCAAGCGGTTCCAACCAAGGTGTACCTGCCTGAACGTGCAAAAGGATAACCACCCGAAATGGTCGGTATGGTGTGCAGAGGTGCTGCCGGAACCTTCTCAGCTTTGTCGCCAACCTTGGGATTGGGTTTGGGCAGCAGACTCGTCAGCAGGCGGAAGCCCAAGTGACCGGTGGTCGGAACCGGCTCTGAAATGGGCACACCATCGAGCAAAGTCGCACTGACAAGCTGTAGCCGCTCGGCTTGGTCATACCAAAATGCAGCAGCATCGGCACGTCCTCTGCACAGGAGCAGGAGCGCCAGCATCGCGGCTTTAAAGGGTGCGGATTTGTGCAAATTCATTGCGCCACTCCAGAGCAGCAGTTCACGCTTATATTCTACGCCGTGGGCCAGCGTGCTGCCGACGTAGGCGAAACTATTTTGACGTGCCTCGCAGAGAAATATGGACGTCCTGGAGCTGCTTCTCTTTGACCGAGGAAGGGGCATTCATCAACAAGTCCTGGCCTTTTTGATTGAGCGGGAACGCAATCACCTGACGAATGTTGGGCTCATCCAAGAGAAGCATGATCATGCGGTCAACGCCGGGCGCAATGCCGCCATGTGGCGGTGGACCGTAACTGAAGGCGTTCCACAGTGCAGGAAAGCGCGTTTGGATGTCGTCTTCGGTGTAGCCGGCGAGTTCAAATGCACGCTTCATGATGTCGCGGCGATGGTTGCGGATGGCTCCCGAAGAAAGCTCCACGCCATTGCAGACAATGTCGTATTGGTAGGCAAGGATGTCGAGAGGATCTTGGCCATTGAGAGCGTCTAGGCCACCTTGGGGCATGGAAAAAGGATTGTGGCAGAAGTCGATTTTCTGCTCGTCTTCGTTCCACTCGTAGAAGGGGAAATCGACAATCCAGCAGAAGGCCCAGCCGTGCTTTTTTTCGACCTTGAGTGTTTCTGCAAGCCAAGAGCGCATTTTTCCGCCCAAGCCAAGCACTGTGCGTGAGTCTTCGCCTACGATGAACGCCACGGCATCGCCATTTTCTAGATTCATTGCTTGAGAAAGTGCAGCGCGCTCAGTGTCGGTTGTTTGCTTTTGCAGGCTTCCTTTCCATTCACCATCTTTGAGTGACAGATACGGCAAGCCACCGAGGCCGAAGGCGCGTGCCTGGGCTTGGGCATCGTCGAAAAACTTGCGGCTCTGTGCGGCTCCCTGTGGCAAGTGGATGGCGCGCAGCACGCCGCGTTTTGCCTGCAGTGTTTTTTGGAAAACCTCGAAGTTTGAGCTTGCGAAAATCGTGCTGACGTCCACCATCTCGAGCCCGAAGCGCAAGTCAGGCTTGTCGGAGCCATACTTTTCAAGTGCGGTTCGATACGGGATGCGCGGGAAGGGATTTTCAAGAATAGGGCGATCGGAGAAGCGTGTGAACAAATCCACCATCAGCTTTTCAATAACGGTGAAAATTTCCTCTTGTGTTGCAAAGGCCATCTCAACATCGAGCTGGTAGAACTCACCTGGGCTGCGGTCGGCGCGTGCATCTTCGTCGCGAAAGCAGGGTGCAATTTGGAAATAGCGATCGAAACCAGAGCACATCAAAAGTTGCTTAAACTGCTGTGGCGCTTGCGGAAGGGCGTAGAAATGGCCGGGGTGAAGGCGGCTCGGCACAAGGAAGTCACGTGCGCCTTCGGGAGAGCTGCTGGTGAGTATGGGGGTTTGGAATTCCAAAAATCCGAGGTCGACCATTTTGTTGCGCAGGTAATGGATAAACTGTGAGCGGAAGATGATGTTGCGGTGCATTTTTTCGGTGCGGAGGTCGAGGAAACGGTATTTGAGCCGCGTGTCTTCGCTCTCTTCTTTGGGGTTATGAGCCACCGGAAAAGGCAGAATATCTGAGGGTGATTCGAGCTCAAAATGCGAGCAAATGACCTCAATCTCACCGGTTGGGATTTTGTTGTTCACCGACTCGCGGCGCCGTACTTTGCCTTCAATGGCAATGACCGATTCCGAGCGCAGGTCACTGGCTGCAGCAAAGAATGACTGCTCAGGATGGATAATAACCTGAGTGATTCCATGGTGATCGCGTAGATCGATGAACAGTAGGCCGCCGAGGTTGCGCACGGCATGCGCAAAGCCCATCAGGCGGACGTCTTGGCCAATGGCCTGAGCATTGAGTTCACCGCAGGTGTGGCTACGCAGAGCTTTCATGGTGTGCAGTCCTTGTCTTGAGTCGGAGTTTGCGCCATCTTTCCTGCTTCAAGCACGCTCAATGGCCTTCTTTGTCTATCACAGCAAACCTGCGAGACAAGAAGACCGCGTCAAGGGGAAAGGCATTGCCATGAGACCATTGTTGGAACGAGATTTCGATAGCAGCTTTGCCAGCGTTCGAGCCGCTCAAGACGGCTCATTTGGGGAGTCCTGGCGCCCCCTGTTGTCGCTGCTCCTGGGACATGCACGTCGCTCCGGCGCCGATTTCTCAGAAATTTTCCTCGAGAAGCGAAATACCCTGCGGGTTTCCACTGAAAACGGCAAAGTGACCTCTGTTGCTCCGTCGTTCTCCCTGGGAGCTGGCGTGCGCTGTTTCAAGGGCTCGCAAGATGTCTACGTCAGCACCAATGATCTCTCACGTGAAGGGTTGCGCTGGGCGGTTGACCAGGCGCTCGGCATGCTGGGTTGTAGCAGCCGTATGCTCTCCTCGATTGGACGCGACGTACAGCTTGAGCCGTTGCGAGATTTTGCTGTATTGAAACGCAAGGATGAGTGGTTGGCTGCTTGTGCGGGGGTGGGCGCGTTGTCGGAGCGGCTCTTGGCAATGTCTTCCTCGCTGAACAAAAACGTTGCCCATTTGCAGAGCGACCAAACTTCGGCTTTCCGCGACTGGCAAGAGGTTCTCGTAGCGGCATCGGATGGTGTGTTTGCGCGCGATATTCGCCTGCATCAGCTAGCTCGTGCGGGAGTGAATTGTGTTGACGGAACACACCGCACATCGTTGCACGAGCAACGCGCCTCCACAGGACAGCCACGCTTCCTCGAAGAGGTCGATTTGAACCCGATTGTGGATGAAATCGCTGCGTCGGCCAAAGTCATGCTCCGTGCCGATTACGTGAGTGCAGGGCAGTATCCGCTGGTCATGGCCAATCGCTTTGGTGGCGTGATTTTTCACGAGGCGTGCGGCCATTTGCTCGAGACAACACAAATCGAGCGCAAGACGACTCCCTTTGCTGACTCGCTTGGAAAGCAAATTGCCCATGAAAGTCTCACGGCCTGGGATGAGGGCGTGACTGAAGGTGCCTTTGGTTCCACTGATATGGACGACGAAGGCATGCCCGCACAATCCACGCTTCTTATTGAAAATGGAATCTTGCGTAACTTTATTGTTGATCGCGCAGGATCGATGCGCTTCGGTCATCCCCGTTCCGGAAGCGGCAGAAGGCAAAACTTCGCGTTTGCTCCAGCGAGCCGGATGCGCAATACATTCATTGCACCCGGAAAATTCACTCCGGAAGAACTCATTGCAAGCTGCGAAACGGGTCTCTACTGCAAAAAAATGGGTGGAGGAAGTGTGGGAGCCACGGGCGAATTCAACTTCGCTGTTGGGGAAGCCTACTTAATTGAAAAAGGTAAACTCACAAAGCCCGTCAAGGGCGCAACCTTAATTGGAACTGCTGTGGATATTATGAAAAAGATTTCCGCCTGCGCCAATGATATCGAGTTGGCTCCGGGTTTTTGTGGTTCCGTCAGTGGCACAATCTACACGACCGTTGGGCAGCCACATCTTAAGGTCGACAACATCACTGTCGGAGGACGTGCTTAAATGTTGCATACGGATGAAATCAAAACTCTTCTGTCAAAAATTCAAAGCGCGCGCCCCGGCATTGAGCTTGATCTCTCGGGAAGCAGCGTTGCCGATCAAACGGTTAAGGTGAAGGAGTCAAACACTCTCGATCAAAGTGCATCACAGCGCACGGGCGTGACTTTGAGGGTCTGGAACTCTGACAAACGCATAGGAGTTGTTCAGCTCACGTCGCTTGATTTTAATGAGCTGCTCGCAGCAGTAGATGTTGCACTCGAGGCAGCACCACTTGGTCCGTCTGAAGATCTTCCGCGCTTGCCACTGGCTGCAGATGCAGGCGACGTAAATTCCTCCGCATCAGCTCGCTCGGGTGCAACGGCACAGCCTGCGTCTATTGAAAAGATGGCTGAGAAATTAAAAACAGCTGTTGAGCAGCTCAAAAAGTTTCATCCAGATATTCAGGGGGTGCCCTACAATGCACTCACTCAACGCGCGGTGGAGCGCTTCTATGCCAACACGCGTGGGTTGATGCGCACACAGGCCAGCAGTGTTGTGTCCACTTACCTTTATGCCGTTGGGCAAGCACAAGGGAAGAGTTCACGTGCAGCTGGTCACTGGGGCGAAGAAGATGCTTTTGAGAAACTGAAGATGGACGATGTTGTTCAGGTGGCCGGCGAAACTCTGGTGGCACATCTGCATCCCATCAAGATCCCCTCGGGGCAGTATCCTGTGATTTTCTCTGGCCAAGCGTTCTTAGATTTGCTTGGTGCATTTGGAAATCTGTTCAGTGCGCAGAATATTCTCGATAAGCAATCACTGCACACACGTGAATCGCTCGGGCAGACGATGGCAAGCGAACTCCTGAGTCTCTCAGATGATCCGTTTCACGAATGGAGCGTTGCTCCCGCGCTATTTGATGGTGAAGGAACCGCCGTGCGCAAAACAGCGCTGGTCGAAAAAGGAGTTCTCAAAGGGCTATGGCATCATTCGGTCACTGCCAGAAGCTTTGGCACACAATCCACCGGTCATGCGCGCGTGGGTGCGAAAATGACTGTTGGTTCTTGGTTCTACAACGTCGCTGCAGGCAATGGCCTTGGAAGCATTGCAGAGAATTGTATTTGGGTTGATGACGTTGAGGCTCTGCATGCCGGTGTCAATGCGCTGCAGGGCTCCTTCTCGCTGCCATTCAAAGGCTTCCGCATCGAAAATGGAAAGAAATCCAGCCTTGAAGGCGTGACGGTTGCAGGCGACATCCTGACTCTGCTCAAATCGATTGTTGCTATTGATAAAAAGCAAGAACGCACATCGGCAGGTGTTTGTCCTCCTGTGGCTGTGTCGTCGCTTTCCATTACATGTGAAGGCTGAGCCTTTGGTGTGATTATCCCAAGCCAGGAGCTGATGAAGGAGCATTTTTTTCAGGCCTCGGGTCTGGCTGCCGATTTTGCAGCCCGAGCGAGGCTTGGAATTTATGTTCATGTTCCTTTTTGTCCGCACATCTGTCCGTATTGTGATTTCGTTAAAACAGCACGCTTCACAAAGGCCGATGTCGACGCGTTCTTTGCTGCTTTGCCGGCACAGCTCGATCTGTTGCTTGCCTCTGTACCAGAGCACATACGGGTTGCGACTTTGTATTTCGGAGGTGGAACGCCCAGTCTTTTTCCTGCGGCGCGGTACAAGCCTCTGGTCGAAAAAATTCGTGCACGCTTCGAAATTGAAGAGTTTACTGTCGAGAGTAATCCATTCTCGAATGTCGAAAAGCATTTCAAAGAGATGTTCGAGCTTGGCGTAGATCGCATCACTCTGGGAGCACAGGGGTTGAATCCGCTTGTGTTGAATTACCTGGGGCGCAAGCACTCACCCGAGCAGGTTGTGCAAAATATTCTCTCGGCACGAGCCGCAGGCATTGAGAATATTCAGGTGGATTTGATTTTTGGAATCAGGCCACTGCAGCAGCAAAGAAACATCGTTTCCGAAATCGAAAAACTGGTTCAGAGCGGTGCCAGTGGGGTGTCCTGCTATTTATTGACCATCGAGGAGAGCACGGCCTTCCGCGCCGAAGAAAATGCAAGTGATGAGGCCGTGGTGGCAGAGTACGAGTACATTTCACAGACCTGTGCGCGTTTAGGACTTGCGCAGCACGAAACGAGCAATTTCTCGAGAACCGCCTCGAGGCACAATCGTTTGTACTGGTATGGACTCCCTTACCTCGGACTCGGAACGGGCGCTCATGGTCTTTTGCCTCCCACTCCCGAACATCCCTTGGGCCGACGTTATCAAGTGGGGCAATTGCAGCCACGGAGCCAGGCCGGCGACGATGCGTTGTCGTTTCGTGAAGATTCTGAAAGGCTCTTTGAAATTGTTTGGGCTCAAGAGCAACGCACGCGTTCAGATGCTCTTCAGGAAATGATTCTCACATTGCTGCGCACGCAGTCAGGTCTTCCCTTGGCTTGGCTCAACGCTGTGTATCCGAATCAGGTTCTCGAGAGTCTGTGGCAGGATGCCCGCATTTGTCGCGCGCTTGCATCGGGATTTCTCGAGCGTACCGTCACCCATCTGCGCCTTTCTCCAGCCGAGAAACTTCGCGGCGACTCCTGGGCGGTGCATGTTTCTTCGTTGCTTCACCCGTAACAGAAATGAATTCTTTCAGACAGGCGCATCGAGTGGAGCAGGCACTTCCATCTGGTTAAGTATCATGTCTGCCAACGCGTCTAGACATTCCACTGTTCCGATGTCTTGCACCGCGACAGATTCAACTGTGGGTGAATTTTCGAGGTGGAATGCAAGACGAAGTGCTTCCATCGGCACGGCCTGCGGGTCGTCGCGGTGATTGAATTGGATCACGACTGGAAAGTCGTGAATATTTTTATGCGCCAGGCGCACCAAATCTTTCATCCGGACAAATTGCTCTTCACTCTGAGGAAGTTTGGCGAGGCGGCTATCGACGACCAAAATTGCGCCATCTGCACCAGCGAGTAGAGCTTGGTTCATAGAGGGGAGCATAGTGTGATGGGGAAGTGTGTAGAGGTGCGCGCGGACATCGTGATTCTGATGTTTTCCAAGTGTTAGTGGCAAAAAATCAAAAAAGGCATTGCGCGCCGACATGCCGTGCAGGTCGAAAAGCCGCGTTGCAAGGTCGCCCGCTGTTTGCTTGTAAAGGCTCTGCAGATTGGTGGTCTTCCCACATCCTTGCGCCCCTACCAGAAGAATCTTCAAGTGGATTTCATTGGTCTCTTCATTGATAATAGCCACCTTCAAACTCCTTGAAGATCAGAAGCAACAAATCCAAAAAATGCAGCACCTGGCTCAAGTCCAGCTTCGGTTCGTGCGAGTGCTATTTCGATTTCTCCTGCTGCCGCAGAAATCAAACCGCTTTCTCCGGCATTCAAAACCAAACTCTCTTTGCTCCGAGAAATGAGCTGTAGTTGACCCTGCCAGCAGGTCACCAGAGAGAATTGTCCCGCAACAAGAGGTTTGTACGAATACAAACCAGCTTGCGCAAAATACTGAACCGGAAAGGGGTTGTAGTCGTCGGCGGGAAGGTGCTCTTTGTGTTTGAGTGAACGCACAAGGAGTGTTTCCACGGATTTGCCGCGCGGAAGATTCCAATTGATTGCACTCAGCGCAGCATCAACATGCAGCTCGCGCGGTTTACCGTTTGGATCGCGCTCGCCTTTTTCGTTGTAGCGGCGTCCCCAATCTGAGAGGCGCCAGGTTTTTCCCGAGCGTCCGGGCAGCACATATTGCGGTTCAGCAATAAGAACGCCAGGCCCCGTGGCGTGCACGCAGCCTGGTGGAATGGCGATATAATCGCCCGCGCGGGGTTCAAAAACGTGCATCACTTCAGCGGCTCTGTCGCTTTTGAGTGCCTCAATAATATCGCTTTCGCTGATTTTTTCTTTGAATCCTAAAAAGACGTGTCCGCCAGGCTGTGTTGAGAGCACAAGCCAGCTTTCAGGTTTTCCACATTCATCGGGTTTGAGAGCGGGGTGTGTGTGTTGCGGATGAACCTGAACAGAGAGCGGATCGCTCGCGCTCAACCACTTTAATAGAAGTGGGCAATGCGCACCGTATTTTCTCGAGAGAGTGCGGCCGAGAAAGTGTTCAGCAGATTCATTCAGAACCTCAGTGAACAGGGGGGCTTTGCCTTGAACATCTTTTAGGTTGCGCACACGCGATGGAAAAGCTGCATCGGTTGAGATCTCCCAGCTTTCACCAATGCGCTCAGGCCAACCGCTCTCGGGGCCACGCAGGATTTGTTTTTTGGTTTTGACAATCAGCTCGCCACCCCACGGAGTGCGGCTGAGCGGTACAAAGTTATAAGGATCAAATTTCAGGAACTCTGATGGCATACTTAAGCTCTGGTTTTTGATTTTTTTTGAACAAGCTCAACAAGCGCCCGCGCTGCTGCTGTATATCCTGCAGCTCCCAGACCGACAACACCGCCTGTGACCACGGGTGCAACCATCGAGACGTGCCGAAATTCTTCGCGTGCGGCAGTGTTGCTGAGATGCACTTCGATGACCGGAATTCCCGTATCTCGCACCATTGCGAGTGCATCACGCAGAGCCAAGCTTGTGTGTGTCCAGGCTCCTGGGTTGATAAGAATTCCACCCACCACCGTACTGCCGGCATTGTGGTCACGGACGATGACGTTCAGGACATCGAGGATGTTTCCCTCGTGGTTCGATTGAACCAATTCGACCTCGTAGTTGGAAGGACACTCACGTTTGACTCGTTCGAGCAGGTCTTCCTGGGTTTCTGTGCCGTAGATTTGAGGTTCGCGGCGACCGAGTAAACCCAAATTTGGTCCATGAATGAGCAGGATTTTGATCATTTGTGAAACTCTCCAGGGTTCGATTCAGGCCACTCGGGACTTGAAGTTTGTGGTGCGTGGCTCGTGACCCTGTCTTCCATTTTTTTCAGCAGAGCTTCAAGGAATTTGAGTTTTCTTTCGCGTTCTGTTTGAGCTGCGGCCTGTGCAGCATTAACGGGCTTGCTGGCAGCCGTGCTAGAACCAAAGCGTTCGGCCGAAGCCTTGCGCGCTTCATCCTGCAGGGCGACGAGTTTTTGCTGAACAGAAATCTGAGCTGGGTTGTCTTTGAGGAGGCGTTCGTAGATTGCAATCGCCCGTTCATAGTGCCCCTGACTTGCGTAGATGTCTGCAAGTGTTGTGCTCTCGAGGCTGTAGGCTTGTTGCAAAGCACGTTTGCGCGAGAAAGCCTCTGGCGAAGTGATAAGCTTAAAGGCGCGCAGATGAAGGTAACGATCCAGATCACCGCGGACGTGCCCCAGACTCGTTCCTGGTGTGAATGCCGCCGGCAGAAGTTGTTCGTTCACCCAGGGTGGTAGGTCAGAGAAAATACCTGAGTTGTCGAGCAAAGGAGGTTGAATGCTGATTCCTCTGCTTGCAAAATTCCAGTGTGCGTCTGGGTCAGTGCTTTTCTTTTGTTGCTGGCCTGTTGAAGATTCTGCGGCTGCTTGTGGTGCTCCGGGGATTTGCCATTCCGGAGCAGAGGAGCCCGGGGTGGCGTGCGTTTGCGCTGTTGAAGAGTTTGCTTGACCGAGCTTTGCAGAAGCTTGTGAGGGGTCGGGAACAATGAGCGTTGACTCGCTTAGAGAATTGTTCAAGCCTTCGGGAGGTGCGACTCCAAGCCTGCGCAACTCTGCGAGCACCATGTTGCGTGCCGAGCCAAAGTCACCCAAATCCACATATTCTTTTGCCGCACGGGTGAAATCATCCATGGGTGTGAGTGCGCGCAAAACCTCTACGGCCTGCTTGATTTTTGGGATCTCATTATTGAGCAGTGAGAGTTTGAGTTGAAGTCTCTGTGCCATCAGATTTTCGACTGTTTGGGAGAGAGCCAATTCAATTTCGCGTTGCGACTCGTTAAAAAGACCTCGTGTGTAATAGTCACGTCCGAGTGCCACACGCGCTGCCATGTAGCTTGGGAAGCGTCTAACGGTGTCTTCGAGTAGAACTATTGATTCGTCGAGATAGCCGCGCTTACGGAGAATATCGGATGAAGCAACGCAATTCGTTGCTTTGGGTTCCTTCTCGAATTGCGCAATGAGCTCTTTTTCCTGAGGAGTCAGGCCGCTGAGCTGTGCCCAAAGATTTTTGAAATTCAGTGCCATGTTGCCCGCTTTCCAAACCTTCGCCTGTTGTGACGCCAGGATACGGTGCAGTTTAGCAGACCACTTTGCATTCAAGAAGCTGGTCTGGCGGCTGGGGTTGGATTTTTGGCCAATGCGCCTGAGTGTTTGAGATTCGTGCGGCTCGGAACTCGCGGTCTGCCTGTTTCAATCTTAGGCTTCACGACTTGAGTTAGGGTCCACCTGCCCCACCTGCCCCACCTGCCCCAGCAGCAGGAGTTGCCGCGACAACATCCGGCTGGACACTGTTTTCCAGTGTGACCTTCACAGGCTTGCTGAACAGTGGGCCGCTCTTCACATAGAAGGAACCACCAATGCTCTTTTTGGGATCTGGGCAAACCCATTTAACATAAAACACCGCCACCCCGCAGCCGTCTGTTGCCACGTCGTCGACCCTGTCTTTTCTTCTTTCTTTATCCGTCTTGAGGTCATCCGTGTCGCCATCCTTAATCTTATTTGGGTTCGGATAAAAACCGGCCTGTGTGTCGATATCGCTGGTGCTTGCGCCGGAGAAGTCCCCACTCACGCGCAGCCCGGGTTTGGTTTGACCCTGGCTATCGAGGATGCGAGCTGAAAACACAATTTCTCCAGAAGGCCGGGTTTTGGTGGGTTCCGTTGGGCTTGGAGAATAGTCACATGTGAGATCGGCTGCCTCTGGAATGAGTTCAATCTTCCAGGGCTTGCCGTCACTGTCTGAAATCGAAGCAACGTATTTAGGGTCGGTTAATTTCTTGCACCGCCCCGCATCCCCTTCCACAGGCGAGCAGCTCAACGCTGGGAGTATAATTGTGGCCAGTGCCAAACAGAGCTGAACCTGGGGTCGAATCCAATTGCGCACGCGCTTCTTCACAGATCACCTCCATTGAGGTCGTTCAGATTCCCGTTGCCGCCACCGTTTCCACCGCCGTTATTTGCTCCGAGATTATTGAAATTGCCATTTCCTCCGCTGCCGCCATTTTGGGGAGCGTTGCCAGAGTCAATGTTATTAAGATCATCTCCCTCGGAGTTCGCGTTACCATTTCCGTTGTTGGCTCCGCCGGCGTTGCCAAATTCATTTGATGTGCCGAGGGCATTTCCATTGCCGTTGTTTCCGCCGGCATTACCGAGTCCGTTGGCACCAAAATTTGTTGGACTCCCGAATTCATTTGTGCCCTTGGCTGATTTTGTTGAGTTAACAGGTGGCGCGACAGGAGCTGGGGCATTCAGTGCACCTCCGCCACCACCGCCCGAGTTGTTGAGCAGGCTGTTGCTGGAATTGTTGTTGTTGTAGTTATTGCCCCCGTTGCCATTCACAGGAGTTCCAATAGGCAAGTCCGCTCTCGATGATGTTCTCACGCCGCCTCCGCCGCCCGGAAGGATCCGCGGGGTGATAAGAACCATGAGCTCCGAGCGGAAACTCTGCTCTTCGTTGGTTCTGAACAGAACACCAATGATGGGGAGGCGACCGAGAAAAGGGATGCGCCCCTGACCTTTAAATTTCTGTGTTTGATAGAGTCCACCAATAACCGCAGTTTCGCCATTGGCAACGATAAGTTTGGTATTGGCTTGGCGCTTGATTGAGCCTTGAACCGGATCAGACGGAGCGTTGGTTGGTGTTTGGCGTTGAACCTGAATGTCGAGTTCAAGTGTGTTGTCAGATGTAATTTGCGGAGCAACGACAAGTTCAAGGTTTGCAATCGTGTTCCGCCCTTCAGGTTTTCCTTCTGCGCCCAAAACAGGCCGTGAAAGCGTGATGTCTTCCTTGATTGTGGCACGTTCCTGATCCTGAACAACCACGCGTGGAGAAGCAATGACGTTTGCGAGTGCCTCTGTTTCGTAGGCGCGCAAGATAGCGTCAATGTTTATCAGGTTGTTAATTGAGCCCACTGTAAATTGCATGGTTCCCAGCTGCGACGCCTGCCGGCCAACCATTGGGTTTGGCGCTGAGGAGCCCAATGCGCCGGCTCCGCCCACGCTGCCTACAATCGAATTTGGAAAAAGCAATCCATTGGCCATCCCACGGTTGCCTTCAAAGCCGAAACGGGTTCCCCAGGTGACACTCAGCGTTTTAGAAAGTTCACTACTCGCTTCAACAATTCGCGCCTCGATGAGAACTTGCTGCTTACGGCGGTCTAGATTTTCTAGAATGCTCTTTGCCTCAACCAGCGCATCTGCAATGCCTTCCACAATCAACTTGTTGGTTCGCTTGTCTGCAATAATTGAAAAGCGTGGGTCAACTGTGTAGGCCTTGAGCATCGGTTTCAAAAGCTCAGAAAGATCTGTAGCCTTGGCGTAATTTACTTGCCAAACGAGGCGCTTGGAGGGTTGGCTCTTCCAAAAAGCTTCCTTCTCCTTCAGTTTTTCCTCGCGTGCTGCGGTCAAGTTGGCAATTGTATCAATTTTTAGAATGCCGTTTTCGAGGACCGCACCGAATTTGTAGGTATCGAGAATTGCGCGCAGCGCTTGCTCATAGGTAACTTTTGTCAACCGAATTGATACTGGACTTCCCCGCTCCACATCAGAGGAAAGTGTGATGTTGAGGTTTGCTGCATCTGCGAGTGTGCGGATGACTTCCAGCAGTGGTGCATTGCGGTATTCAAGCGAAATCAGATCATTCTGTTCCGCTGTTTGGTTGTTGGATAATCCTGCATTCACGGCCTCAGAAAGAGCTGCATTTGTTGAGGTGGTTGCTGTAGTATCGGTGTTTGAGACTGTTGCTGCCGGTGCTGCAGTGTTGTTCGCGCCGCCAACGACAGCAGATGCTCCGGTTGCACTGTTTGTGTTTTGCGTCCCGAAATTCTGAGTGTTTGAAGGGGGAGGCGGGATGACCGATTGACCTGTCGAATTGAGTGGCGCCGCTCCGTTGACCGGAGGAGCTGCATTGAATCCGTTAAACTGTGCATTGGCAAACTGTAACGAAAGCAGTGGGGTGACTCCGAGGAGCAAGGAGTGAACTTTACGATGTTTCATAACATTCGTTCTCATTTCTTGAGCTCCTTGAGTGCCTCTGGTTGACGGTATTTTGAGAGAAGTATGACAATGTCATTGAACTGCACAGCTTGGCCGGGCACAGAGTTGGCAGAGGGTTCTCGTGTCAGGACACGATCACGTGTGATCGACACAACACGGCCTCCATGCCTCCCAATTCTGTCGCCGACGCGTGCAATCACTCCCTGCTTCGGGTCGGGCGTCATGAGCAACGCCGTTGGTTCTTTTCCGAACAGCGTTCCAACCAATTCAAATTCAGAAATGTCATGTTGCTGGAGTCGTGTTGCACCAGATAGAGTTGGGCGAATAAGAGAAAGTGGTGCAAATGGGTCAGTCTTTCCCTCAGGGCGATACGTATAAGAGCTGAGCAAGAAAGCGCTTGCCGCGATAAGTAGGAAACAGATTTTCTGACAGGTTTTTGAGCTGTTCATAATCAGGGTTCTGTGCTCCCCTTGGCAGAAAATGATTTGTCGATTGCAGAATTAATGTCAATTAAAGTTGCAGGTACTGAATCTTTGTTCGAATTCTTTTTTCCGTCGCTGACTTCCGCAACAACGCTTCTCTTTGTATTTGTTCCACGTTGAAAGTACGCGGTGAATTTTCCTGTGAAAGATAATTTCGGACGCTGAACAAGCTTGAGTTCACGATCCTCATGGAGGATTTCAAAATCCTGAATGCGGATCACGCGTGGTATACTCATCGCCATATCCATGAACGATACCATTGAACTGAATGTTCCCTGCAGCTTAACGGAAATGGTGATTGAGCTGGTGTCTTCGTCCACGCTGACAGTCTGGAGGAGCGCAGGGTCTGTTGTTGGTGCAGACACACCTGTGATTGGAGCACCCTGAGCTGCGGCTGCAGATGGAGGTGTTACTGGCATAAACTCCCGAATCTCCACACCACTCAGGCGCGATAGACTCGCAAAGTCGTTGAGTATCTTTTCTATTGCAGGCTCGTCGGGGAGCAGCTCGATCATCTTTTTATATTCACGGTTAGCCTTGTTGAGCTCCTCCTCCATGCTGACCGGGCTAACCAGCGTGTTGGAATCCCTGAGCTCGTTCACAATCTTGGTGAGCTCGTCATTCTTGGCTGTGAGAATTTCCTGCTTTGGCATGACCATGTCATCCCAGACGTACCAGGCCACAACGGCCATCAGTAGCAGAGATAGGCCGAGCCTTGCTATCGGTGGGAGTTGTTCATATTGGCTTGAGAGTGTTGCCATCTGTTAACCAACCTGAATCTTGATTGTGATTTCGAATTTCTGCAGTGTTACACCCTGTACTTCTTCGCTCTTAAGCGAGGTGAGAGTTACGCTTTCGAGTGCTTTGATTTCATTCTTTGATGCCTCAGGAGAACTTGCAGTGACTGCGAGGCTTGAATTTAAAAGTTGCTGAGGCACGAACTCCCTGAGTTCACCGATTGCCGATGAGTCTATTTTTTCCATTTCCTTCAGACGGCGGAGATAGTCGGCAATCACGGAGTGGTCGAGCGCATATCCGGTCAGGGTTACAACACCTGTTACGGTTGAGTAAGTGAGTTTGTTGAACCACATGCGCTCTGGATGTCGCATCTGCA
Source organism: Betaproteobacteria bacterium (assembly GCA_016868315.1). Classification (GTDB taxonomy): domain Bacteria; phylum Bdellovibrionota_B; class Oligoflexia; order Silvanigrellales; family Silvanigrellaceae; genus RFOM01. The sequence continues at coordinate 133,327 of VGHE01000006.1, read as the reverse complement.
GATTATCGAGGAGCACAATAGGAATCTTTCTGCCTTCACCCAAGGCCAAGACCTTACGGCCTTTGCTTCGGATTCCCTCGACTCTATCCTGTGTCTGCTTGGCTTTTTCGAAGTTTTTTTGCATGCGAGCGCGCATGCTTTTTTGCTCTTCGAGTTTCATGTCGACTGCAATAACTTTGTCGTCGAACTTCAGTGCATAATGTTCAACCGCTAGAAATACGGCAAAGCAAAGTACGGCAGTAATCAGTGCATCTCGCCCAAGAACACTGCGGTGTGTTTGTTCAGCGACGTCGGGAGCAAGGTTTATTCGGATCATGCCTTATCCCCCGATTTACGCAGCGCCAGACCAGCAGCCACTGCAAATTGATGCGAATATCTGGTGGTTACATTTTCGTTTATTTTTGGGTTGATTGTCATGGCTTTGAAGGGAGATGCGTAGATAGTATCTGCATTGAGCAGGGTGCTTATCCCCGCACTCAATCCTGGTACCACGGAGCCCCCGCCAGACAGCACAACCGAGTCTATTGCTTTTACTGCGGTTCCCTCTTCGTAGCCCGAGTAGAATTCCATTGTTTTCTTGATTTCATCACACAACTCTTCGGTGTGTTGTTGGCATACCGCTATGACATCGGGATGCTCTGCTGCAAACTCTGGGCTTGCAACGCTCCATTTGATTGTCTCCGCCTCTGTGTGGCTGATATTCAGTTGGCGTGAAATCAAATCTGTGAAATGCGATCCGCCGATAGGAAGACTGCGGATGATGCTTGAATTACCGTTAATTGTGAGATGAATTTTTGTGCTGTCGCGCCCAACATCAATACAAAGATTTGTTCGGTTGTCTTGCTGGCTCGCAAATTCGAATGAGTTTGAAATTGCAAAAGCATCGCAGTCGAGAACAGAGGGCTTGACCCCCACTTGTTTGAGAAGCTCAACGTATTGTTCGACCACGGCTCTCTTAGCTGCGACAAGAAGGACTGAGATTTGCCCTTCGGAGTTCGGTGCACCAATCGGTTCGTAATCGATCTGCCATTGTTCTAGATCTGAATCGACGTGTTGTTGTGCTTCAAGAATAATTTGCCTGGGTAGTTCCATGTTGCCCTGAAATGGCACCGATATACGTTTGAAGACGACGTTAATTCCCCGCAGGCCAACGGTTGCGTTGCAGCCTTTGTAACGAATTTTAGTTTGTTCAAGAGCTGCTTTGACCACCTGGGTTATCGATCGGGTGTCATTCAAGCTTCCGTCTACGACAGCACCAGGGGGTGTTTCTTCCCATCCGAGTCCGAGCAGGCGTGCTCCTTTCGATGTGTTTTCAAGCGCAACAACCTTCACGGCAGATGCACCGACATCAATTCCGAGCTGAATGTTTTTAGTTCCCTGGAGGAAACCAAAAAGTGGCGTAGACATTGTTTGAGCAGCCTTTCTTCACGAGCGTGCGCCCATGCCCATGATGAAAGAAATGCCGCGAGGAACTGATGTAAAAGATTTCAGCCTCGGTCAGAGCACTGACAGAGGCTGCAGGATAGGCTCAATTTGCCACGTTTTCGGTGGGCAATTTATGCGCAGTGAGCGTAGGTCGGAATATTCTTGCCCAGCCAGTGATGTAGGCCTTCTCGTGATGGCTCACGGTGGCATCGAACAAGATGGCATCGACTCGGTCACCTTCAAGCAGCAACAAGAGCTGTTCAAACGAGAAGCAGACAACGGTGTCCGGCGAGAAGCCCTTGGGTGTATTCACAGCAGGATCGTGCGAGTAGATGACCGCTATGCGTTCCTGAGCTGGGGTGTCCTCGGAGTCAACCTCGAGGTGGTCTTCGAAAGCAGGGTGTGCAACGGAAGTCGTCGCATGGCCAAAACGTTTTGCCTGACTGGCATCGCCCATTGGGCAGCTCCTAAATAGGCACCAGGTCTGCTGCACGGTACGGAGAAATGTGCTGCAGTGTATGGCGCTCGTCTCGGAGTCTGCCTAAGATTGGCCGTTAAGTCAATTAGCGCCCAGTTGAGCCAAACCCGCCATCTCCGCGGGTTTTATCTGCAACTTCAAGGCTGTGAGGGCGAATTGCGAGGGCAAAGACGCCTTGCGAGATTTTGTCCCCGCGCCGAATACGGAAGTCTTCTCTGCCGTGGTTCATCAGGCAGGTCATGATTTTGCCCTCATAATCAGCATCCACTGTGCCCGGGGCATTCAGGACGGTGATTCCTCGTTTGACTGCCAATCCGCTGCGGGGGCGGATCTGCAATTCGGCGACAACGTCGAATCCGGTGCGTCCGAGGCGGATGCGGAAAGACGGCCTGTTTGTCTGTGGAGCCAGCCGAAGCCCTGAATCCACCAGACGCCATTCACCCGGCGGAATAACCACGTCGTCTGCGGCTCGGAGGTCAAAGCCTGCGGAGAGCGCCGTTGCATAACTGATGTCACAAAGGGCGTCGTAGTCGGGACGAGAATTCTCGAGTCCAAGAATGGGCAGTGCGCCGCTGAACTCGAGAGGTAGATTCTTCAGCGCACGGTTCAACTTGGCCGTGGCACCCGGAATCAAGCGGCTTCCCAAGCCGGCAACAGTTGCGGAAATCAGTTTCTTTTTAATCATGCGGCGAGACCTCCGCCGCAACGAAAACATGTTTCGCTAAAGCCGTCAAAGCTTGACCACAGGCGACCTTCCAGCTTACATCCATGGTCACGCGAAGGTCAGTAGCTCCAACGGTAGAGCAGTTGATTCCAAATCAACGGGTTGTGGGTTCGAATCCCTCCTGGCCTGCCACTCGCTTTCTTAGCAGCCGCCTGCGCGGCGTGCCGGCAGCTCCTCCTCCTCATCGCCTTCGACTTTTGGAAGCGGTGTAATTGATGCGCCACCTGATGTTGCTTCACCATCAATCGTAGAAAGTGCGGCAAATGGCACGGAGCCTAAAACCGAGAGAAGCGAACCGCTGTCCTTCTTGGTGAAAAACATCTGTTCGGATGCCGGTGAAAAAGAAAGCAAAAGCGTTTGTTCAGGTGCGCCGGATCCAGATTGAATAAAGCGAGTCTCAGTTGGCAGAGTGAAGATTTTCGCCAGGCTTTTTGAATGATCGTTAGCATCCACGGCAGCCTGATTGGGAAGAGCGTTTACTCCCAGTGTGAAGTAGGTTGCCGTGTTTAGCCCGAAGAGGTTCTTTTTTTCTTGGGGGAAATCTTCTAGCCGGGTCTTGTATTCTGCTATCCAGGTTTGCCACATCAGTCGTTTAAATCTTGCGCGGTCGCACGCGTTCAGGCTTGCCGCTTTGTTTGGCTGAATCTGGTTCAAATTTTCGATGTGACATCCCCAGATTTGATCGTGCAAGGCTACAATTGCACTGCTGTCCGAGTAGTCCGTTGAGGCTGGCATCTCGATGATGCTTTTCATGTGCTCGGTGTAGAGTTCTTCTGAAAGCCTGAGGCGAATATCGGCAATGAGAAATTCTCGCGCGGTTGGATTCTTGCACCACGGTCCTTGCCAGAGAGGGTCGTTTTCTTTTCGCAAAGTCACCTTGTGTCCTGCAGGCGCAGCACAAAAGTTTGCATTGAAGCCAAAAGCTAACTCTCGAAGTGCATGACCTAATAAGAGCTGAGCATTCTTTGCAGACTGCAGAGCCACAAGTAATTCCCGATCGCGGGCGTTGATGCCTGAGAGATTGCTACTTCGCGATGACACGGCGTTTAAAATTTCTGCGAAAATAAGTTTGTACTTTTCTGGCACATTCACTCGAGCTTCGAGAATGACGAGATCTGCGGCAGAAACGCATGCCAGCCGGTGTCCAGGCATGACTTTGCTCTTTGCGTTGGTTGTTTCCGAAATACATCCGTTTGTGCCGCTGCTCACAGTTTTGCTGTTCCACTGCTCAGTGACTCCAGCTCCCTTTCCGAACAAATCCGCAAATTGCTCAATTCCTGCCGCGAATCTTCCATAATCTGACTTGTTTTCGAAAAGAGCTTCGACGCTGAAATAGCCGCCGTCGACCCAGACATTGAACGTGTTGCGGGCGTTCGCAAATTCATGGCTCTGTGGTGCATAGCCACAGTGTTTGGCGATGTAGACATTTATAACGTCGGATTTGCTGGGGTGTGGCTGAAGGTTAATGGTGCACCGCCTCGAAACCAAAGAGCCATCTTTTGAGGTCGAGATGGCATCCCAGTATCCAATGCCAAGCGAAGGATCATTTGGGTTTTTCAATTTCAGCTGAGTTGTGGAATCCGGAGCTGTTGAGTTCAAATTCGAGGCAACAGCTTTTCCCGTGTCACATGCACTTTTAGCGCCAGCACCGGCGCGTTGAGGGTCAACAACCCCGTTGCTTTTGAGCTTACCGCTACAACCGAGGGCAACAACAATCATGAGCAAAAACATGTAATGTGGTGTGAGCATTGCACCCCTCCACGAAATTGAAAGTTTATCGGAAGAATCGGGTCCATTTTTGAGTTTTTTGGAATAAAAAACCCCGATTCTCGCGAATCAGGGTTTTAGGGGGATGGCGGGAGCGACGGGACTTGAACCCGCGACCTCCGGCGTGACAGGCCAGCGTTGTAACCAACTCTACTACGCCCCCGCGGCAGAGACGGTGTGTAACAAAGCCGAACACGGAGCGCAAGTGTCCGTGTATAAAAAAAATCCCCAATGATTTTTATATTTTTCCGCAGTTCTTCAACGCTAGGACGACTGCTGCGGCGAGGATGGCAAGCTGGAGAACCTGGAAAACCTTTCCCTTCCAAGCCTCGCCCCGAGATTCTGGGCGTTTTCCTTTGCCACGCGCTGTAGCTCCTGGAACTGCAGGGTTGCGTCGGGGAAGAGTCGGTTGTGGTGTTGGGCGGCGGAAGGGGAGTACCTTGGCGTCGCTCCCCTCCTGCTGCTGTTGAGAGTCATTTGATTTGGAGTTGTCGTTGTCTTTCATGACGTTGTTCTCTCACTCGTCAAAGAATGATGACGCAGAGCGCATCATGTTGCCCTGGAGCTTGGCGTTGCTACGGAACAAGGGAACTTTAGGACAGGTCTCTTGGAAGTAAGTAATGTTGAAATCGTTACGGAACAGGAACAACGCGTTACCCTGCATGTCACGCACGACAGTGGCATCGGTTTTTGCCTTCGCCTCTGCAATTTCGGTGTCAGAGATGTTTGTCCAGCGGGCATGTTTGTAGGGGAGAATGTCCAGCGAGCAGTCAACGTTGTATTCATTTCGCAAACGGAACAGAAGCACGTCGAATTGCAGAACACCAACCGCTGCCAGGATAGGATCACTCGCCGCACGGGACTCATCCACAAACATCTGAACTGTTCCCTCTTGGCACAGCTGCAGCAGACCTTTGAGGAGCTGCTTCCGTTTGAGAGCACTGTTTGTGCGCACCACGCCGAAATTTTCCGGAGCAAATTGTGGGATGCCCTCGAACTCGAATTTTTGTTGCTCGGTCAGCGAATCGCCGATGGCAAAAATTCCAGGATCGTAGATGCCCACGATGTCACCTGCATAGGCGCGCTCACTCGCTGTGCGCTCCTGCGCGAAGAATTGTTGTGGCTGGGTCAGTTTAATTTCGCGTCCAAGGCGCGAATGGTTTACCATTAACCCAGCTTCATACACACCACTCACGATGCGCAGAAACGCAATGCGGTCGCGGTGCTTGGGATCCATATTGGCCTGAATTTTGAACACGAAGCCGCTGAAGTTCGAAGACAGCGGGTCGACGGGACCAACACTGCTACCTTTCGCACTTGGACCAGGACACATTTCGAGAAAGGACTCGAGAAATGCGCGGACTCCGAAGTTGGTCATCGCACTGCCGAAGAAAACCGGCGAGATTTGACCGCGCAGGAATGCTTCCTCGCTGAACTCGTTGCCAGCTGTGTCGACCATCTCAAGCCCCTCGAGTGTCGATTCAAGATCTGATTGAGGGATAAGTGAATTAAGCTGCTCGGTGTCGGACAGAGGAATCAGCTGAGCTGGCGTTTCGAGGGTTGTATTACGCCCCTGGAAGAAGTGAACGAGGCGGCTTTTGCGTTCGATGACCCCCTTGAAACGCTCACCACTACTGATGGGCCAGGTCATGGGGTAGGTTTGAATGCCCAGCACCTGCTCGATTTCATCCATCAGGTCGAACGGATCTCGGGCGTCGCGATCCATCTTGTTCACAAACGTGAAGATGGGGATTTGGCGGATTTTGCAGACCTCGAAGAGTTTGATGGTCTGAGGCTCAACGCCTTTCGCGCCGTCGATGAGCATGATGGCGGCATCGGCAGCAGCGAGTGTTCGGTAGGTATCTTCGGAGAAGTCTTGGTGACCCGGTGTGTCGAGCAGATTGCAGACGTAATTTCGGTACTCAAAATTCATAACGCTCGTCGATACCGAGATTCCGCGCTGCTTTTCGAGCTCCATCCAGTCAGATGTTGCAAACTTTTTTGATTTTTTGGCTTTCACCGAACCGGCAAGCCGGATGGCTCCTCCAAGGAGCAGCAGCTTTTCGGTCAGAGTCGTTTTACCGGCGTCCGGGTGCGAGATGATGGCAAATGTGCGCCGCCGCCGAGTTTGTTCTTCAAGTTCACGTAAATCTGCAGGCATGGTGCTCTCCTCAGTGCAACGCGAGCCCTACCACAATCCGCCGTCCCGCGGCAAGGCAAAAAAACTCAGTAAAATTTGCGGTTTCCGATGAAAAAACCGCCCCGGAGATGATCCAGGGTTTTGACGCCCGCATTGGTTTCCCGGGCAAGCGATTCAGGTCATACTCTTGTCAGACTTCCATCTTCATTCATCGGGGCGTTTCTTCCAGACACGCCCATGACGCATCGGGAACAGTATGACTTTTGTGACCTCAGATGAGCTTTCTCGTCTTGGAATGCATCTTGGTGTTCTCGCGGTGACCTCTTCCCAGGATCCGCGTGAGCTGAGAGCTGTTCACATCCGCCGTGCCGAGCGATCGTTGCTATTACTTGAAGAGTTTGGCCGGAGTACGATCCCGAGTCAGGCTCGGCAATGGCTTCAGGCCAAAGATGCATACACGGTTTTGTCGAAACGCCTGACCGCAGTTGAGGCACTGCAAAGTGATATGTGGCGGCTTCAAAATGAAGTGGATGACCTGACCAACACCCTGCGTCTTTGGAATGTGTTGCAAGATGTTGAGCGACAGAAGTTTTTGCTGAATCACCAGCGTTCAAAGCAGTTCATCGATCAAAATTTGGCACATGCAGAGTCTCATATTCTTCACAAATACGCCCGATACAAGACGCTCAATCGGTTGCTTCCCTATGCGGACAACGCAGAGCATCTTTGCGATGCGATTTTTCACTTCCAAAATCGCGATCGCTACGAAGAGAATATTCAACGGATCGAGCAGCGTCGTGAGAATGCTCTCGAGCGTATGGCAAGCGTCAAGCGTGGCTTCAATCTTGCCCTGTTCCTTTGTCTCTTGATTGTTAGTATACCGCTGTGCGCTCCTGTGGCATTTAGTTTGTGGAATCGAAAGCGTGAAATCGAGAACCAGCTTGCCAACATGGCGGAGTTGCGCCGACGCGAGGAGCGTCGCTTACAGATTGCCGATGAAGGAGTGATTGCAGCTGAGGAAATCAAAGATATTCTCGGCGAAGCACCACTTGAGACCGTGCGCAGAACGCTCGAAGAATTGCGCGAATTACGCTCCGAGTTCCAGCGTGCTGAGAAGAACCCATCCGTGACAGCCGGGCTTGTTTCGTTTGTAGACCTTTACAAACCAAGACTCAAGGAGCTTTTTGGATCACTTCCAGACGACATGGCCAGCACATTTAGCTGGTTCAAACAAGAAGTGGACAGGCTCCTGAATGTTGAGGCTGAGAGAGCGGCTTTGGTTGCGCGCCTTCAGGAGTCCAACGACAAATTGTCGCGCCTGATGAAGGGACACAATGAGGTTATTCTGCGCGACAGCTTCGCACGCGTGAAGGCAATTATAGATGAGAATTTCTCAATTGATATTGATTACGATTACAAAGTCGACTTGGCTAAAAACATCGTGAAGCTTCCTGATCTTCTCAGGGATATGCGCGTGATGTTGAGCCAGATAAGCTACGGACAGATTGTCGACCTGGGTCTCTGGCGCGAGATACACCGCTGGATGCTGACCTTGGAGTCGAACTTCCAGGCGATGTCGTTGGAAATGCAACTGACACACGTGCAACACGAGAACAATCAGGACGAGCTAGAGTCCGTCGCAACCTGAATTCGGAGTAGATAGCATGAGATCTTTCTGGGGAAATACATTCTTTTATGCTCTCGGTGTTTTGGTTGTGGGAATAACCTTTGGAGGTCGCGCAGTGGCTGCCGAACCCAAGAACGACAGCAAAATTACTGTCGACTTTTCCTTACGGCAGGTTCAGTTTTTTGGAATCTACGCACCTTACCAAGGTGGTAAGAAGGGTGGCCTCGACGCAGAGATCCTTGCACGACGCAACGGCATAATGAACCTCAGCACGCGTCTCAAGGGCTCGTGCGGATCTGCTGAATCAGCACAGACCTCAAATCCCGGATGGCAAGGCAGCGTAAAATCACAAGGGAGTGAAATATACTCGAATGGAGTTCTCAAGATTTCCCTCGTTGCTCCGTTGCGTGAGGTTTTCAAAGATATTGCCCGCAAACCAGCAACCCTGAGGACCAAAGAGGGGAATCCGATTGCATTGCGCTTTCCTCGTTTGACGCTTGCAAGCTTCAAGTGTGGTTTGTTGAGTGTAAATGTTGCAGGAAAAACGGTGAATCTTAATCCGCTCTCGAGTTCGTCGGAATCCGGAGCTAAGGTTGTGAATCTTGAATTGGATGGCTCTGCACTCCGTCCGACTTCAGCCGCAGATGTTGCGTTGCTCGAAAACTCAAATCTATTCGGAGCACCGGAAAGTAACTCCGATGCAACCGAGGTTCCTGCCGCGCCCTCGAATTCCGCTCCTGCAACAGCCAACTGACCTGGTGAAACGATGTCTGCAGCTGCTTCTGCCCTCGTGCCTTTGGCGATGTTCCTCATCAACGAATCCACGCGTGATGTGTTCGTGATGCCCGGTGAGGCCGCCGCCCGAATTGAAGGTGCGAAGCCTTGCGCGTCCATCCGGATCAACGTGGTGGCCACCGAGTTCACGCCTGCGACCCTGGACCAAATGTGTGTCCTGCTGGCGCAAGGAATGCTCTCGCGCGTCAATGGCGTGGTGAAAACCACCTGGTCTTCCGAGCACGCAGCAAAAGTGGGTGGAATGATTCAGGGGTTGAGTGGATTTGGACATCTGCGCAATGAGGCGCAGGTCTGGCCACCCGAGGTGCCCTTTAGTGTCGTGGGATTAAACCAACCCACAGGAGTCTCCGTTGTTTTCGGGGTGAAGGCATTGGAGAAGCGGCCAGTTCAGTTGGAGCGCGTGGACGCCTGGGCTCAGGTCGATGGCCGTTTTTTGCGATCCTACTGGAGCCGCTCCATTCATGATCCCGCCTACTATGCTCCCATCAGCAAGGCACTGCAGCGCATTGGCACAAGTTTTCAGCGTGCCTGGCGCGCGCCGACAAGTCCCGCACTGAAACAGGATGCCTTGAGGATTCTGGTCGACAAGCGTATTTCGGAGAGAGAATTGGCTACGCTTGAATCTGTGGTAAAGAGCTTGAGCAAGGGTGCTGCCGACACGCAACTGATTCCCATCGATGTCCGAAAAGATGGAATTCTATACCAAACCCAGGTTCCCAAACCCAAAGTTCAAGACGTAATTGCACGGTTTGGTAAAGACCTTCCGGCTCTTAAGGCTCAAAGCCTGGGCGAGGGTGCGGTTGATATCAGCCTGATGGTCGCAGCTCCGAAGTGAGGAGCCGAAATGCGCATGCACAATGATACAAGTAAATCTCTCCTCTTTTCATCAATTCTTGAAGTCGTTTTTACGTGTGTCATTGAGCGCGAAATAAATTCAAATTCAACCTCTTTTGAACGGCTTCTTGGTATCGAAAAGATTCCAAATTTAGAGCTCAATTTCTCTGATGCTGCGTTGGAAACTGCGTCAGCGTTTGTAGATAAAAGCTCTCTTGCATCTCTGGTTTTGCAACATATTCAGATCGCGAAACGACTTTTTTCCCTCAGGGCTCTGCCCTTTCTCCCTGATGAGAGCCGAGAAGAGTATGAGACACTGAAGCGAGAAAATAGAGAGAGTTGGAACCAAATTCGCTCACTGTACCCTTCGTTTTTTATGCACCAAAATGAAGAGCAGCTCGGTTCGGTATTGGAACGTGCGGATTTTAATCTTCTAACGTTCATTGAATGGCTGAGTGATGTTGATTTTTTTCGAGCTTTACCCGAGCAAAGGAAAGAATATCTGCGAGAATTTCCTTTTGCGCAGCGAGAGGGTTAATTGATTTGATTCAAGAATATAAACAACTTTGGCGTTTCTATATTAACCGAAATGGGGCAGCGACACTCGCAGGCAAAAAGATTTTTCTCGATGATGACGAAAGTCGTCTCGCATCTCAGGTTTTGCGCTTAGATGTGGGCGAAGATGTGGAGCTTGCAGATGGGCTAGGCTGGACTGCGCGTGGCGTGATTTCCGTTCTTCAAAAGAAATCTGTTGAGGTTGAAGTCCAGAGCGAAACTCATTGGGATAAGCCGGTATTCTCGCGTGTTGCGATTGTCGGCTTACCTAAGCCCGGGGCGCTTGACGAAGTCGTGCAGGCGGCGGTTGATTCCGGTCTCGAGCATCTTATTTTTTTTCGCGGTGAGCGCAGCACATCTAGGCAAGAGTTCAAAACGGAAAAGATTCATCGACAGGTCTTTGAGCTTTCACGCATAACGAAATCTCCTTGGAATCTCGCAGTTCACTTTAGCGATGGGCTTGCCGCTGCTCTCGAAAAAGCAGGGAGCTTGACACAGGGCTCCCGTCTTTGTTTTTTTGTCTGCGATGAGAGGCCAGTTCACGCTCATTCGACCGCATCGAATTCTCATTTGCTGGATCTTCTGCTGCATTCACCCTCTTGTAGTTGGGCTTGTGTTGTTGGACCTGAGGCGAGTTTCAGCGCGCGAGAGTATGAATTGCTCGACAAACAGAGCGAGAACGGCAACCTCAATTTTGTTGGTTTGGGGCAACGTATTCTGCGCACACCTGCAGCTGTTGCAGCCGCAGCCTGGCTTATGGCTGGGTGTCGAGAAAGCAGCGGTCAGAGAGATGGAAGGCCGAATTCGGCACAGACACCAAAGTGATCGGAGATGAATTTTGAGTCATCTCCCGAGCTGCCCGAAAATTCGCGCCGCAATTTGTATTCAGAAAAATCATCGGTCACCAGAGATGCGCTCGAAAATTGATTTCCCGAAAGATATCCGAAGCGTCCTGTGTTCAAGAGATAGCCCGATGCGCCGAGCTGAAATGATTTTTGTGCTGGATTAATTTTGGCAGATTGCCCAAAAATAAAATCAATCCGACGGGGTAAAGCATCAGCTTGGCGCAGAACCTCAGCAATCTGTGGGTGATTGCGCGCTCCGGCGTGCTGAAATTCCTTAACGCGCTCGGTCAAGGAATTGCGCGGAGCATCCCACGTCGCACTCTCAAGAAGTTCTTCACTGTTGCCCGCCTCGCGCCACAAGTCATTCCAACCACGTCGGCTCAGAACGTTGTAAGGTGGGCTTTCGGGTTCACAGTTGAAGTCTCCAGCGAGGAGAGCTGGCTCATCGGGCAATCGCAGAGTTTCAAGCCAGCTTGCAAGTTCATCGACTTCGTTAAGGCGGCGCGTGTTTGCGTACCTGAACCGTTTCCTCAGCAGAGCAACGTCATCTGCAGACAAATGTCCCTCTTGGGCGGCTTGTTTTACAAGAGTTTCATTACGCGAGGTCTGTGCGTGCGAAACATGGAGGTGCGCGACCGCAACAAGTAGGGTGCGACGGCCTTCATAGCCTGGCACACAGCGTTCTGTGGGAAGGGTAAAGCGCATTGCAAATGCAACGCGAGACTCATGTAGCTGAAAGCTTAAAAAAGGTCCGTTGATGGCTGATATGCGGAACGGATTAAATCTCAGTTCACCGGATAGGCGCTTGCGTCCAAGGTACTCGTGTTCCCAGTCTGCGGGAAAAAGTATCCCAAGCCCTTCGTTGAGGTTGCCGGGTGGACCCCATCCAAGTTTGATGCCTGTGTTACAGGAAACATACTCTGCACGCATGCCCAGCTTCTGCGCATACCAGTGGGCTCGAAATGGAAGTGGATTGAGCTCTTGGAGAAGGAGCAGATCGGCATTGATGCTCTTTAGACATTCGACCTGGCGCTCAAGGCGAGCTATGCGTTCGGCTCTTGTCTCAAGCTGACCAAACAAAAACGTACCCTGGCCGTTGAGACCATGCCACGTGTTGAGTGAAGCAACTTTCAGGAGAGTTCGACCCTGCCGAGTTGCCATACCTCACCTGTCTTCGGTGAATCGTTTCGAGAAGAATCCGAGGCGTACAAGGGTTTCCGACAGGCGCGGGAAATTCTCTTCAAAGCGGGTCACGAAGCGGTCTTGAAGGTTGCCGATGACACCACCGAGCTTTTCTTGTGCGCCCGTAATGACAGCTGCTGCGATTTCATCAATTTGTTCGGTCGCCTTGGATTTGGGATGTTTTTTGCTGGTTGCAACGCCAGGGGTTTGTTCCTGACGGCGCGCTGCAGCCTTCTTGGCAGCTTGAATGGCCATTTCGATAGTCTCTTTGGCCTTGTCGTCGCGTCTTGGCATTCCAGTTTGCGCGTTCGAGTTTTGCGACGGCTGAGGCGTCCTCGAGCTCGCGTGTACCTGTGCTTGTCCGTGTTGCGTATGAGCATGCCGGTGACCATTTGCCTGAGGCTGCGGCGCCGATGGTGGCACAGGAGCTGTTGGACGATCAGTTGTGTGGAGTGGTCGCGCTGCCTGCGGTGTTGTGCGGCTGGCATCACGGCGCGGATGTGGCAGCGTGGGCTCGGGACGTTCCCCGTGCGGTTTACGCTCCGATGTCTGAGGTTGCGGAAGTTCTTCCCGCTTTTCGTGGCGCCGGTGTTGTGGTTGTTCGGCATGCGTGGGCGCACTAGCCGCGACAGGCGTTGGTGCACTTTCAACAGCTTCGCCAGTAGCAGGGGTTTGCCCGAACACTTTTACGCGTCCCGTGTTGTCGAATGGATAATCGGATTTGTCTTCAACGTTCAGGTAAGCCGCAGGAACAGGCTGCAATGGGATGGAAAAGCCAAGAAGTTTTTCCACGGCACCCATGTTGTAGCCGTAATCATCACAGATGAGGGTAATGGCATTTCCGGTTGCTCCCGCACGCGCCGTTCGACCAATACGATGAATAAAGCTTTCGGCGTCATCCGGAATGTCAAAGTTGTAGACGTGCGACAGGTTAGCCACATGCAAACCGCGCGAGAGAACGTCTGTTGCAACAAGCAAATCGCATTTTCCTTCCTTGATTTTTTTGATCAAGGACATGCGCTTGCGCTGCGGAATATCGCCTGTGAGCACCTCAACGGCGAGTCCATTGCATGCAAGCTTGTAGCCAATCCATTCAGCAACCACCTTGGTGTTGGTGAAGATGATGCCGCATTCGGGCTGTGCTGTTTTGATATGACCCATCAGTGTGCGGAATTTCTCCTCAGCGGTGACCGCATAGGCTACTTGGGTGATTTTCTCGGGAGTGATCCGCACTGGATCGGTTTCGATGTATTCCGGATTTTCGAGATACTCGAATGCCAGCTCTTTAACCTTCTCGCTGCCCGTGGCGCTGAAGAGAAGTTTTTGCACGCGCTCGGCGGGCAAATGGCGCAGAACATACTCGACATCGTCGATGAACCCCATGTCGAACATGCGGTCGCACTCATCAATAATAAGCACCTGAAGTGAATCGAGTTGGAGTTTTTTGCTGCGGTGTAGGTCGAGTAGTCGTCCGGGTGTCGCAACAACGAGGTCGACTTCTTGATTGAGTTCGCTCACATTGCGTTCAACGTCGACGCCGCCGAAGACAGCAATGCTCTTAAGATTCAGGTGTGTGAAAAGTCGTTTTGCGTCTTGTGAAACCTGGTCTGCGAGTTCGCGTGTCGGCACAATCACGAGTGCGTGTGGACGATGCGGTTGCACCTGACGATCTGGCTGGCTCAAGAGTCTATGTGCTGCGGTCAGCAGGTAGACTGCAGTTTTCCCGGTTCCTGTTTGCGCAAAGCCAGCAACATCTTTGCCGTCCAGCGTGTGGGGCAAGCACAGTGCCTGAACCCGAGTTGGCTTCTCGAACTTTTGCTTACGGATGGCTTCGAGGATTTGATCGCTGAAGCCAAGATAGCTGAATGTGATGTCCTGCAGTTCAACGTCTGCTGACTTTTTAGTTGGAGCGGCTGCAGATGTTTCAGCTTCATGTCCAGCAACAATGACTTCTGAGTTGCTGAATTCCGGAGGAAGGTTCGCCGCGTACTCCTCTTGAGCAATATCCACAGGCTCTTGGTCGAGTGCGGGAAGAATGCTGACCTCGGGGGTGTCTTGTTCAACTGGCATATTCTCGAAGAGTTCAGGAGTTTTTGGCCTCAGGCGTGAGGTTTTCTCTTTCCTGGTGGGCTCTTGCTGCGTCGTTTTTTTGGTTTCAGTCTCTTTGGTTTTCTTTGGCGCGGCTTTTTGTGTTGCTGTCGTTTTCTCGGCTATGGCGGCTGCAGATTTGGTCGTTTTTGCTTTTTTCACTGTGGCTTTCTTTTCTCTGGCGTCCCCGGCCGGTTTGGCGCGGGTTGCCGATGCTCCGGAGGCTGATTTGGAAGCGGTGGCTCTGGTTCCGCGTGGAGCTTCGGTTTTCTTTGCCTTAGAAGGTTTGGAACTGGTGGAGCGAACCATTCTGCTAATCTCGCTTGTGAATCAGGGGATTGATAGGACAAACCGCCCGTGCCGGTTCGAAAAGGCATAAGGCGAAACGCCACAAAGGTAAAGGGAAAAATCTCTCGATCTGGAGCATAAGAGGGCGGTAAGCTTGAGTCGCTCGGGGCTTTGTGTCATAGCTCGTCGTTCGAGTGTTTTTACCGAAGTTTCGGGGGTTACATCGTATGCTCGTCGGTCTTCTTACCGCGCTGCTTGTTTTTGTGGGCATCGTTCTCATCGTGTTGATTGTTGCGTTGCAGCATGGAAATGAAGGTGGAATCGGTTCGGCCTTCGGTGGTGGAAATTCGGCAGGATTCTTCGGCGCTTCGGGTGGTGTCGCACTTATTGTGCGTGCAACCTGGATTTTTGGAGCTGCCTTTTTTGGTCTTTCAACCGCTTTGGCTTGGGTCAAAACACACGAGAAATTCGGCGTGACCCGTGAGCTCGATGGCGCTCTGTCGGCCACCCCGACTCCGGGCGCTGCTGCGTCGGCCACCCCAGCTGGTGCAGTTGTCTCGCCTGCTGCTGCTGCTTCTCCAGTTGCTTCCCCTGCTGCTGCCTCCCCAGAGGCACAGGCCTCACCAGCGGCCGATGCCGCAGTTCCCCTGCCCGCATCAACTCAGCCTCCTGCACCAGCAGCCTCGCCAGCGCCATAACTCTGCGCTGGCGCTTTTGCCCCAGGTTGCACACGCTGTTCTTGTATTTTCAGGCGAGTATCGGATTGGCTGAGCGCAATTTCAGTATTCTCTCAACCGACATGTTTTTCTGGCGGTTGCCGTGCTCGAGCAGGACGATGAACTCGGCCTCGGGGTCGATGAGTTCGATGAGTCGTTGGAGAGTGCGGAGTTGAGCTGAACTCAGTGAAATGAGATCCATCTGCTCGCGCGAAATCTTCACAAAACCAGCCTCTGAAGCACTGCGGCGGATTTTTGCTTCATCGCCACCGTGCATGGCTTCACACAAATTCTCAGTAAAGTGCTGTGGAAAGTTTTCCTTCAGGTCGTAGAGTGCCGAAACGTGCCACCACTCTTCTGCAGGTAGCCAATGGCCATCAGGAAGAATCCAGCCGCTGAGTTCTTTAAGTTTAATGACCCCATCCATATGTTGCCAATTCGCGGGGAACGAGAGCCCAGCCTTTGAGCAGATCATCATGTTCCTGCTCGAGAAATGAGGGCTGGATATCGCACAGGCCGTTGAGAAGTCCCCATGCACTCAATGCGGCCATACAGGCAGCGAATAGCTCGACGTGTTCACTGAGTTCAACAAAAAGATCTTCGATGAAGGTGGGAGAGCGCATGGCCACCCTTTGCATCTCCAGTCTTTTCAGCAGTCCTGCGCGAGAAACGCGGCCTGAATCGGGTTGTCTGAGTTCGGCCACATGATTCAGGCGGTAGCCCGAATGGAGTGCCCAACCTGTGGCAGCAAGCCACGGGTGTGTTTCGACAACAATAGCGTTTGGAAAGTTGTGCAGCAGACGCCGCGCGAGGTGGTGGGCACGGGCTGACAAAGGAGCCCGGTTGCTCGACAGAGCATTTTCCAGATCAACCGCTCCGGCGAAGCTCGAGTTTTCATAGCGTCTGCGGGCATAGGTCTCAAAAAAACGCTCGGTGTGCGGAAACGGCATGCGCGGGCGCTTTTCCTCTGACTGTTTGTCTTCGTTCCAAAGTCTCATCATGCCTTGTACTGCGGGTTCGGGACACAGCAGCACTCCCGGACAGACCCGGGAGCAATTCGTACACGTGGGAAACGTGATGGGGGCATCGAGGCAGAACACATCCGCACCCCCGTGATCCGAAATAGCCTGTAACAGGTGAGTATCGGCATCGGCATGTGGCGCTGGACCGAGTTCTGTTGAAAACGTTTCCCAGAAAAGCGGCGAGTTGGATTTGGTGGAGGAGTCATTCTCGAAGTGAACACCAACCGCCCCTGAAGCGATGTCCCCAAGCGAGTGTCTTATTCTTTCACAAAAGTTTCGATGCAGCAGAGCATCGGAAAGTCCAGATTGAATTTCTTTCAGAACACAGCGTCCACGAACGAGGCTCGTCTTGTGGCTCGAGACACCTCCCACATGGATACCCATGATCTGCAGCGATGCAGTGGCTCTTTTGCGGGAGGCCTCGCTCATGGGTACCCCTGTGTGATGTCAGCGCTGGCGCAATACAATGAGCTGATTGCGTCCATTGCGTTCAATAAGGAAAAGAAGATCGCGCGGGTTGTCTTTGGAGACTTTCAACGCGGCTTCGACGTCTTTAATGCTCTTGACTTGCTTACGGTTGATTTCGGTGATCACATCTCCGCGCCGGAGGCCAGCAAACGCTGCATAGCTGTCGTCAGCCACGGCGGATACAAGAACACCCCGTTGGGTGCGCACGCCCAATTGCTTGCGGAGCTCGCCTGTCAGGTTTTTCAGTGCGAGACCGAACTCACCCGCAACACCTGTGCTTGAGTCGGAGTCATCCTGAGTGTCCATGCGTGTGACCTCAGGGCTAAACTGGCCAACTTTTACTCTGATATCGAGTTTCTTTCCGTCGCGCAGGATTCCCAGCTTGACCTCGGTACCTGGTTTCGTGAAAGCAAGTCGTGTGCGCAGTTGCGCAAAGCTCGTAATGGCAGTGCCGTTGAGTGATTGAATGACGTCGTAGGGTTTCAGTTCGGCTTTTTCCGCAGGACTGCCTTTGACAACTCCGACAATCATAGTTCCCTGGCTCTCTTGGTTGAGCTTGAGCTCTTTTAGAACATCGGGGCTGAGCTCGGCGAAGTCACGTCCATCGATGCCAAGAAATCCGCGCGTAACACGACCTTCGTTGATAAGCATTTCGGCTGCGAGGCGTGCCATGTTAGAGGGAACTGCAAATCCAATTCCCGCAGAGCTTCCCGTGGGTGAACTGATGGCAGTGTTGATGCCAATGACTTTTCCATCGATGTTCAGCAGTGGGCCGCCAGAGTTTCCGGGGTTGATAGCTGCGTCTGTTTGGATGAAGGCCTCAATGGCTGCACCACCCAAAACTCCATCGCGACCCAGCGCACTCACCACACCGACCGTGAGGGTTTGCGGCAGAGAGAACGGAGCACCGAGAGCCACAACCCATTCACCGACTTCAACAATATCAGAGTCAGCCAGGCTGAGCTGTCGGAGTGAACCAGCGCTGAAATTTTCGAGCTTCAATACAGCAACATCGACCGATGGCTCGCTCCCAATAAGCTTCGCTCTGAATTTTCGGTCATCGAAGGTTTGAACTGTAATGTCGGATGCGTCTTGAACCACGTGATTGTTGGTCAACACATAGCCTGTTTTGAGGTCAACGATGAAACCCGACCCTGCTCCTTCTTGGATTCCGCGATCACGTCCACCTCCCCCTCCTCCTGGTGGAAAGAACGGGAAAAAGAAATCGTCCGGAAAGGGAAAGCCGCCGCGTCCACGCGCGGGCGCATCACGTTTGGTTTTGATGAAGACCAGAGCCGGGCGACTTTGGCGCGCAAGGTTAACGAAGACTTTGGAGAAAGTCTTCAGAGCGCGAATTTCAGTCTCCGAGCTGTGTGCGACCGGGGGTGAGTCGGGGAATTTATAACCCTTCGAACCAAGCGCGACGAGTGAGTTCTTCACTGTGTCGAGCCGCTCAGGAGCAAACATCAGGACTCCGCCCGAAATGACTCCAAAGATTGCACTCAACGCCAGAACAGCAAGAAAAATACGCTTCGTACCTGATTTAATAAAACCGATAAGATTGGATTTCATAAATGCACCTGTGTGAACGAAATGTTTCACTTGTTGCGCAGACCCATCTGCCTTAGCCAGCGATCTGGATGAAGTCGATGGGTGCCGAAATCACAATATAGACGGGAGCTCGCGCTTGCCAAGTGCCTCAGGCTTGCCTGCCTGAGGGTTCAGAATCAAAGCGCTTCGAAGATGCCGGCAGCACCCATTCCTGTGCCAATGCACATGGTGATCATGCCATACTTGAGCTTCCGGCGCTTCAACCCGTGCGCCAGTGTTGCCATGCGGATCGCGCCTGTTGCTCCGAGCGGGTGCCCCAGGGCAATGGCTCCACCCAGTGGATTCACTTTCGACGGGTCGAGATTCAAGTCGTTCATGACAGCAAGGCTCTGTGCCGCGAACGCTTCGTTGAGTTCAATCCAGTCGAGCTGATTCTGGCTCATACCAGCCATTTTCAGCGCGCGTGGAATGGCCTCCTTTGGGCCGATTCCCATGATATCGGGCGGAACGCCAGCGATGGCGTAGGAAACAAACCGAGCCATGGGCGTGGCGTTGTAGCGTTTCAGAGCTTCTTCATTCATGAGCAAAACGGCTGCCGCACCATCGGACATCTGAGAACTGTTTCCGGCAGTCACGCTTCCCTTTGCTGAGAAGACGGGCTTGAGCTTCGCAAGCGACTCGAGTGTTGAGTCTGCGCGTGGACCTTCATCGCGGATGAACTTGGTCTGGCTATTCTTGATATGCATGGTCGCTGCGTCGAAGGTGCTGTCGAGGACATCGACAGGCGAGATCTCGTGATTAAATTCGCCGTTCTGCCAGGCTGCGACCGCGCGGCGGTGACTCTCGAGTGCAAAAGCATCTTGTGCCTCGCGCGTGATTTTCCACTGCTGCGCGACGCGCTCTGCGGTGATTCCCATACCGTAGGCAATGCCGAGATTTTCATCGCTCTCAAAGACTTTTGGGTTCATCACAACTTTGTGACCCATCATCGGAATGAGGCTCATGCTCTCCGTTCCGGCAGCAATCATGACGTCGGCTTCGCCCAAGCGGATTCTGTCGGCAGCGTAGGCAATAGCCTGCAGACCCGAGGAGCAGAAACGGTTGACAGTGATACCAGGAACGGCTTGTGGCAATCCAGCAAGCAGCAAACCGATGCGGGCGATGTTCATGCCTTGTTCAGCTTCAGGCATGGCGCAGCCAACAACAACATCTCCAATCTCGCTCGGGTTGAAGTTTGGAACTGAGCCGACGACGGACTTCAGAACATGAGCCAACAGGTCGTCTGGACGTGCGTTGCGCAGTGATCCGCGTGGAGCTTTACCAACAGGAGTGCGCACTGCTGAGACAATATAAGCGTCGCGTGTTTTGATTGTCATGACATTCATCCTTCCATAGATGTGCGAAATCAGTTGCGCAGAGGTTTACCGTTTTTAAGCATATAATCGATGCGAGCAAGCGTCTTTTCAGTCTTCAGAAGCTCAACGAAAAGACTCCGCTCAAGCTCAAGCAGCCAGTCTTCATTCACCGTTGTGCCGCCGTCTACGTAGCCTCCACACAGAACTGTAGCCGTGCGCTCTGCAATCGCTGCATCGTGTTCGCTGATGAATCCACCGGCGAGCATGTTCGCAATAATCATCTTGAGCGTTGCAATACCACCCTTACCAACAACTTGGATTTCACGCGGACGCAGAGGCGGACGGTAACCGGACTCGGACAACGCACGAGCCTGCTGCTTTGCTATGTAGAGAAGTTCATTGGGGTTGAAAACAACCATGTCGGTCGGGCGCAACAAACCGAGCTCACGTGCGTGTTCGCCACTGCGTGAAACCTGTGCCATGGCAATCGTTTCAAACGCCTGCTTTACGAAGTGGAAGATATTTCCGCCGCGTGCAGATTGCGCTGCACGAATTGCAAGTTCTTTGCAGCCTCCGCCCGCAGGAATAAGTCCGACGCCTGCTTCAACGAGACCCATGTATGTTTCGAGAGCAACAACTGCACGAGAGGAGTGCATGACAAACTCACAGCCACCACCGAGGGCAAGGCCACTGACGGCTGCCACCGTTGGAACCATAGAATACTTCAAAGCCTGTGAGGCATCCTGGAAGCGCTTGACCATTGCCTCTGCCGAAGAGAAATCCTTCTTAGAGAGCATTTCGCTCACTTGAGCGAGGTTTGCGCCAGCACTAAAAGGTGGCTCGGTCTGCCAAACGACCAACCCACGCAAATGAGTTTCAGCATAAGCAACGCCTTGAATCACACCTTCGAGAACTTCTTGCCCAATAGCGTGCATCTTGCTCTTAAATGACATGATGCCGATATCATCTCCAGTGCTCCAGACCCGAACGCCATCATTTTCCCAGAGGGTTTTTCCGTACTCGACGCTTTCTCCAATCAGTCTTTCAGGAAAGAGCTGACGCGCGTGTAATGCAGTTTTAGGACGAGGTGCCATTGCTTTTTGAGCAGGTGACCAAGAGCCTTCATTGCTGTGCACGCCCGTGCGAGATGTTTCAGTACACCATGCGGGCAATGGTGCTTTGGCAATCGTCAGCCCTGCCGCAATGTCCTCTTGAATGCACTTGCCGACCTGTTGCCAACCGGAAACCTGCCAGGTTTCGAAAGGGCCTGCAGCCCATCCGAAGCCCCAGCGTACCGCAAAGTCGAGGTCGCGGAGATTGTGGCAGATGCTCTCTGCCTGCACAGCACAATAGTGGAACAGGTCGCGGAAAATTGACCACAAGAATTGTGCTTGTGGATGCTTGCATTCGCGCAGCTTTGCAATGCGCTCGGCTGGGTTCTTGAGCTTGAGCACAGCTTCAACTTCAGCGGCAACGACACCGCCGGAAGCACGGTAATCACCCTTTTGCGGATCAAAAACCATGATGTCTTTGCCGACTTTTTTGTAAACGCCAGCTCCGGTCTTCTGACCATGTGCTCCTTTTTCTATGAGCGTCTTGAGCCAGTCAGGAAGCGTGAAAATCGCACGCCAAGGGTCGTCAGGAAGGGTGTCAGACATGGTTTTCACCACATGCGCGAATGTATCGAGCCCTACAACATCTGCTGTTCTGTAGGTTGCACTTTTCGCCCGACCAATTCCAGGACCTGTCAGGGCATCGACCTCATCGCAGCCAAGTTTGAACTTCTCGGCGTGGTGCAATGTTGCCAGCATTGAGAACACACCGATGCGGTTGGCGATAAAGTTGGGTGTATCTTTTGCACGCACAACGCTTTTACCAAGTGTTGTGGTTAGGAATGATTCCAGGTGATTCATCGCCCCAGCTTCTGTGTTTGGTCCGGGAATGATTTCGACCAGAGCCATGTAGCGCGGCGGGTTGAAGAAGTGCACGCCGCAGAATTTACTCTTGAGATGCGCGGGAAGATGCTCGCTCAGCGATTTCAAACTCAAGCCAGAGGTGTTTGTTGCAAAGATGGCTTGTGATGAAATATGCGGTCCCACTTTTTTGTAGAGATCTGCTTTCCAATCAATCCTTTCAGAGATGGCTTCAATGATGAGGTCGCAGTCCTTGAGTTTTGCAAGGTCAGTTTCGTAGTTTGCAACCGCAATATCGGTTGCTTTTGACTTCACAGAAAACGGAGTGGGCTCGAGCTTCTGCAGACCCGCAATGGCTTTCAACGCAATGCCGTTTTTGTCGCCTTCCTTTGCGGGGAGGTCGAACAGAATCACCTCGACGTTGGCATTCGCAAGATGGGCTGCAATCTGCGCACCCATCACGCCCGCACCCAACACTGCAACTTTTCTGAAAAGAAATGGCTGTTCCATCGAAGCCCTCACATTCTGGTGGTTGAACCACAAGAGTCTAACGGGACTTCCTCAAGGTAACAATGCAGTTAGTTTTTAAGAAAATTTACAAGTTCGTCGATTTTGTGGCTTTCTCTTGTAGTTATCCTTCCGCCGGCAACAAATGCGTGGCCACCACCGCCAAAATGGGTTGCAAAGTAATTGCCGAGATGCTTCTCGCCAACCTTGGGCTTGTTCCAAGGATTGATGCCACAAGAAATAGAGGAGACCCCGGATTTGTGGGGCTGAACATGAATTGCATAGAGGATTTCAGGGTAAAGAAGGTAGGGAACGAATCTTCCCATTCCGGGGAAAGTCTCGCTTTCCGACCAGTTCATAAAATTACTCAGGGCGATTCTCTCAGAGACTTTCGTTTTCGTCGCGTAAACCTGTTTTTGCTTCAACACCAAATCCTGCTCGTAGTGAATGAGCGCCTGATAGAGGGGATCGGAGTTCATCAGGTCTTCGATGCGCGGAGAGGAAATCAATTGTTGAACTAAATTGCGGTAAAGAGCAGTGCGATCCACCGATGGATGCGAGCAGCTGAACAGGGTTTGTAGCTTGACTGCCTTGGTGCTGAAATCATGTGCCGATTGCGCATCGGCGAAGAGCGCTGCATCGATGATCTCTGCTTGGTCGATGAGTTCTTCGTATTCTTCAATGAGCTCCTGTGGAATTCCAAGAGTCTTGTGGTGTTTTCTCATTAGCCCTGGTGTGCTGGTCGCGGTCACATCCCACAGACTGCGCACGTGAGTCAGAAACTGCTGGCAATTTTCTGGGGTGAGAAATGGCACGCCCGCTCCCGTCGGATGATGGTCAATCCAGTAACACCCAAGCGGATTTTCAAGTGGTTTTGCGAAGGCACCGGCGAGAGAGAAAAATTTTTCCGTAAGGAACGATGGATGCAATGAGAAGTCGAGAATTGCGCATGGATATTTGATTTCCGTGAGAGTCCAATCCTGTTGGTCAGGACCATGGTTGACCGGAAAAACATTCACGGGGAGATTTTGATTGCCCGATGTAATTCTCAAGTACCGTGTGAAAATTGCAGAAGCGATGCCTCCATCGGCATCGGCATGCGAATAGATGTTGTAGTGTTGCGTGTGCATGTGGGCTCCGTTACGGGGTTCGCCCCTCGAGCGTGCGGTCAGGCGATGCTCTGCAGAACGAACATGTACAACCCTAGCGCACCCATGAACAAAGGGCTCAGGATATTCGTCAAAAGAAGGACAATCATGACAATGCTTATAATATTGGCGTGTTGGATGAGGGATTGGCCCCATTGGTAGCGTATGTTGTTGAGCAGAAGTCTCCACCCGCTCGAGCCAGGAAAGGGCAGGAGATTGAGCAGACCGATGACGATGTTCGACTTTGCGATGGCAAGCAGCAGGCGTGGGATTGGATCTTCACCAAACATCATTGTCTCGACACGGTAACCGAGGCTCACTGCAAGCACACCGCAGAGGAGAGCAAGTCCAAAGTTGGTGAGCGGGCCTGCCAACTCCGCGATGTTAATGTCGCGGCGAATTTTCTTAAAATAGCGTGTGTCGATGGTGAGTTGTTTGGCCCACCCGAGAAGAAAAGGAACTCCGGAAAATAAAAATACTGCGGGTAAAATAATCGTTCCGAGGAGGTCGACGTGAGGAATCGGATTGACTGTTGCGCGTGATTCCGTTTCCGACGAGCGGTCGCCGAGTTGTCGAGCTGTAACTGCATACGCTGCCTCGCGCATCGTGATAGCAACAAGGAAGCCACAATAGGTGAGGATAGCGTCTTCGATTCTCATGTTCGTGCTTGACATTGTTTTTTGTTCCGTTTGCGAATGAGGAAAACGCTGAGTGCTGCGACGACCAAGACCGCAAGCAGCGAGAGCGTGGCAACCTGGCCGCGCTTGACCCACTGCATGAGCCAGTCCCGGTTCTCCGCCCCCAAGTATCCAAGATACACCCAGATCGGCACGCTGATGAGCGCAGCAAGACCGTCGAGCGCAATGAACTGTGAAAAGCTCACTTTGCGGGTCGCGCCTGCAGTCAGAAATATTGGGGTTCTCAGTCCGGGCATGAAACGGGCAGCGAAGACCACCCCTTTTCCATAACGTGAGAATTTTTCCTGCACCCGTTGGAATCGCTCGGGAGTCAGGAACTTCTTGATCATTGGCCGCTCGAAGACTTTTTGACCCAAGTACCAACCGGCAGTGAAAACGACAGAATCGCCCACGAGAACACCCGCCATACCAACGGCAAACATCACATGAACATTTGTGTAGTGGAGGCCGGCGATAATGCCACCGGCCACGAGGGTGATGTCCTCCGGGATGGGTAATCCGAAGCCGCACGCGAGCAATACACCGAATACGGCCAGATAGCCGTAATCAATAAAAAAAGGGATGAGCTGGCTCAGCGGTTCCATAGTTTACCCGGAGTCTTGCAGTCGAGCAGACTGCGAACTGCATGAAATTCGTCAGGGGGGTCTTACTCCCGCCACCCACCCAAGGCAAATCGCCTCATGGATGTTGACACGTATGGAACCCCGATTATGTTCCTGCGCAAGCCCGGCCTTGGTGTATGAAGGTCGAGAAAAGCTATTGATTTCATTGTTTCTAAGACGTCGGAACGACCCGTAGCGGAGGACAAAAGTAATGGGAAAGATCATCGGGATTGACCTAGGTACGACCAACTCGGTTGTCGCAGTGATGGAAAATGGAACACCAAAGGTGATTCCGAATCACGAGGGTGACCGGACAACCCCATCCGTTGTGGGCTATACCCGTGACGGTGAATTTATCGTCGGCCGTGCAGCACGCAACCAGGCTGTCACCAATCCCAAAAACACAGTTTACTCAGCAAAGCGCTTTATTGGTATGCATTTTAGTGAGCGCAAAGACGAAGCTTCGCGCATGCCCTACAGCGTAAAGCAAGGCAGCGGTGACAAAGTGCTTATCGAAATTGGTGGCAAGGACATGGCTCCTCCCGAAATTTCGGCGAAGGTTCTCACCAAGCTGAAGGAATCCGCTGAGGCGTATCTTGGTCAGCCTGTGACTCAAGCTGTTATCACCGTACCTGCATATTTCAACGACTCACAGCGCCAGGCAACCAAAGATGCTGGACGCATTGCGGGTCTTGAAGTGCTGCGCATTATCAATGAGCCGACAGCTGCAGCTTTGGCTTACGGTATGGATAAAACACACAACCAGAAGATCGCTGTGTATGACTTCGGTGGTGGTACTTTCGACGTTTCCATTCTTGAAGTGGGCGACAACGTCGTTGAAGTGTTGGCTACAAATGGTGACACACACCTTGGTGGTGACAACATCGACGAGTGCTTGATTGAATTCCTGGTCGCTGAGTTCAAGAAACAAACAAGCATGGACGTTTCCAAGGATCCAATGGCCATGCAGCGCCTGCGTGAAGCCGCTGAAAAAGCTAAAATCGAATTGTCTTCCACAACCAAGGCAGACATCAACTTGCCATACCTCACCGCCGATGCCACTGGTCCAAAGCACCTGGCTTTGTCGCTGAGCCGTCCGCAGTTTGAACAAATGGTAGACCGCATCATCGAGAAAACTATTGAGCCGTGCCGCGCTGCATTGCGTGATGCTGGTCTGTCGGTTGAGCAAATCGACGAAGTTGTGATGGTCGGTGGTTCAACGCGCATTCCACTGGTGGGCGAGAAAGTGAAAGCTTTCTTCCGCAAGGAACCAAACCGTTCTGTGAACCCTGATGAAGTTGTTGCTGTGGGTGCTGCTGTTCAGGCAGGTGTTCTTGGTGGCGAAGTTAAAGATGTTCTTCTTCTTGATGTCACACCACTGAGCCTTGGCATCGAAACTCTTGGTGGTGTGTTCACCAAGTTGGTTGAGCGCAACAGCACAATTCCAAAGCGTGCAAGCCAAATCTTCTCCACGGCAGCAGACAACCAAACCAGCGTTGAAATCGCGGTTTGCCAGGGTGAGCGTGAAATGGCGCGCGACAATCGACTCCTGGGTCGGTTCAGCCTGAGCGAAATTCCTCCTGCTCCGCGTGGTGTGCCACAGGTTGAGGTCACCTTTGATATCGACGCAAACGGTATCTTGAATGTGTCGGCCAAAGACCTCGGCACAGGCAAGGAACAGAAGATCATTGTAACGAGCTCTTCGGGTCTCTCCGAGTCCGAGATCAAGCGCATGGTGGACGATGCTCAGGTGCACGCTTCACAAGATAAAGATCGTCGCGAAACTGTTGATGCACGCAACAAACTCGATGGTCTTTGTTTCCAAGTCGAGAAGACTCTTAAGGACAACGAGGCCAAGATTCCAGCTGACATGAAGTCCGGAGTTCAGTCTGAACTCGAGGCGGCGCGCAAGGTTCTTGAAACACAGTCTGAAGACAAAGCTGCACTTGAATCAGCAGCTCAGGCTCTGGAGCAGAAGGCCTACAAGTTGGCCGAGGAAATGTATAAAACATCAGCCGCCCCAGGTGCTGATGCGGGTGCCGGTGGCGCGGGTTCACAGGGTTCGACCCCCAAGAAAGATGGTGTGGTCGACGCTGAATTTGAATCAAATTAAAAGGTTCAGACAGCCGCTTGTCCTGATTCGGAGTTCGTATCCGGTCAGGCGCGGTGTGGAACCTGTTTTGGAAGGTCGCGCAAGAGGCGCGACTTTTTTTTTACGGTGAATTTTGCGGTTGACACCCTCAAGAACCTGCGAGTAATGTTTTGGCCAGCAGCTCAAAAACATCAGTCACAGTGCGCTCAGGGGACGCGATATGCGTAAAGCCAGCGAGAGTCAGCGATTTCCGCAATCTGCGGTTTTGTTTAAGTTTTGCTTGCGTGTGCTTGAAGTGCGCAAGCCGGACGCCAAAGTCCACGACCAGGATGTAGGCAACATCCTTGACTATAATCCAAGTGACACGAGTCACTGGAAACGTGGGAAGAAAGCCGTTCGGAGCATCTTTGCGCTTGAAGCTCTCTCGCGCGAACTCGATGTTGATATTGAATTGATTGAAGACATTGCAAGCGGTGCGATTGACTTCGATGAGGCCTGGTTCGATTTCACAGAATCAGAAGAAGAGTCGCGGCAAAGCAAGGTTCAAGGAGGGGTTTCATTCTCCAAGAGCCGTCGTGACCGTCAGTTGGTCATGGAGGAAATCGCCAACACCTTGAACAGCCGTGCAGGTGTAAACTCTGTGCCCGTCTTTTTGCCCGAGCTTATGACTTCGCTGCCCTTCATTCAGCTCGTGCAGGCTGATGTGACCGATCGCCTCGCGCGGTCGAATCGCATCAAGCCAGGTCAGTACGTCATTCGCTACCGTAAGGGTGATTTGACCTCTCATATTCGCTGCGCGATTTCACGTGAAGTTGCAAGAATCATTCTGCTTTCTGAGCGCGAGCAGTTCATGCTCCCGCCACGCAGCGAAGATTCATTGCCAACCGAAATCATCGACCTTGCCAATGCACTGTTGGTTCCCTCTGACCTTTTGAAGGCAGAACTCACCAAAGTTCCTGCGCGGGCAAATATGGTTCAGTACCTTGCGAACTTGTTCTGGGTGCCCAAGGTGGTGGTTCGCAGTCGGCTCGTCACTCTGCTGATGCGTGATGCATCTGAAGGTGTCTTTAATGCGCCTGCAGTGACCTTGCCTCCCAAGCGCCCCACTCCGGGGCTGACCAATGCAGCGCTTCTCTCTGAGGACGATTACCCTGCCGGAGGCCGCGGCCAGTCTGGAAGTGATGACTCCCTCGTCTGAAGGGCTTGTTGACCTTTTGATTCTGAAAAAGTCGACTCTATGAGTCGGCTTTTTTGTTGCCTTTTTGCCCTAAAAGGGGATAAACACTACTCGATTTCCGCAATACAGCCCTTTGCTGAAAAAGAGAGGAACCGAAGGTGCACATCAGAACATCCTTCAGTGTCATTCACGCACTGCGCAACAATCAACATGCAAGCTGTTCTCCACGTCGTGGGTCGGACGATGATGATGATTCTGATTTCGACGACGACGACTTCTCTGACGATGAAGAAGAAGAAGACGAAGAGGGCGGAGGCGCCGCAAGCGCGGGTATTGCAATTGACCCTGAAAGTGCAAAGCCCAAAACCCTGACACGCAAAGAAGCGATTGAAATTCTTCAGTCGACCCGCGATTTCTCGGGCGTCGATTTGCGTAAGGCCAACCTGACCAAGCTCGATTTCTCGAATTGTACCTTTTCAGGTGCCAATCTCTCGTATGTGAACTTCAAGGACTCGAATTTAGAAGGTTGTGATTTTTCAGAATCTAGCCTTTGGAACGCCAATCTCGAAGGTGCCAATCTCACCCGCGCTAACCTTGAAGATGCCGATCTCGACTACACCAAATTGCGTGGTGCGGTTCTCTATCGTGCGAACATCCGCCGTGCACAGCTCCCCACCGACTTGATCCCGCGCGATGAAATCTTGCGCTCGGTCAATGAAGGAACCAAGATCAGTCGTTGACTTGGATTCTATGGAGTAAAGAAAGCCCGCCGTCAGGCGGGCTTTTTTGTTTCGATTTCGATTGAGATTCGTGAGGCTGGAGGATGAGTCTTAAGCGAGCAGCGAACCCTCTTTCATTTCCTCATTTACAAAGACGGGTAGAACTTTTCCATTTTGCCCTTCGGCTGAAAGCAACATTCCCTCAGAAACTCCAAACTTCATTTTGCGCGGTGCCAGATTCGACGCAATGAGAACCTTACGGTTCACAAGTTCCTCGGGTGTAATCCACTCGCGGATTCCGGAGAAGATCTGACGCAAACCCAGTTCACCGAGCGAGACGCGCAGCCTGAGAAGTTTGGTGGAACCTTCCACAAGTTCAGCATTGATAACAGTGCCAATGCGAATTTGAACTTTACTGAAGTCGTCGATCGAGATTTCAGTGGTTGTTGTTGGCGCTGAACTTGTTGGTGTGGCTTCGGGGGCTTTAGTGTTCATGGCGTTTGTCGTTTTTCCTGATGCCTTGGATGATGGTACGGGGCTAGACAATGCGGCTGCCGCAGAGGTTGAAGTCACTTCAATACGCTGGAAGAGGCGCGGAATTACGGAAAGCTTGTAGCCCTTGCGGATATCGTAAAAATCGCGCGCCTTATTGTATGCGTTATGCATTTGGTTTGTATCTTCACCCAATGCCAAAAGCAGCTCTGTCATTCGCTCGGGGAAAAAGGCAGCTACAAGATAACCAACATTCCGCAATACAGCTGTGCTGTGAGCAAGAACATTTGCCAGGCGTGCACGCGAGGCGTCGTCGCCGTGCTTGCCAAGCTCCCAGGGCTTTTGGTTCGCGATATATTTGTCGGTGCGGGCAATGAGTTCCCAGGTTTGCTGCAGTGCATCCGCAAGTCGAAACTCATCGAATGCAGTCTCGACCAGAGCAGGCAGTGCACTAGCTTGGTCAGCGAGAAGACGCTCGTCTTCGATTTGCTGTTCGATGTGGAACGCCGGAATCACACCTTCAAAGTATTTTTCGATCATGGTGAGTGTGCGTGAAGCCAAATTGCCTATGCCGTTCGCCAAATCTGCATTGAAGCGTTCGGTGATGGTTTTGATTGTGAGGTCAACATCCTCACCAGGATTGGCAAGGCGGAACGCTGTGTTCACAAAGGCGTCTCGACCTAGCGGAAGGAGATCCGCCGGCGCAATGACATTGCCGAGGCTCTTGGACATCTTGTGTCCGCCCGAAAGAAGCCAGCCCGTGACACACAAGCGCGGAATCTTCAAACCAAGCGACAACAGAATTGCTGGCCAGAAAAGGCCGTGAAATTTGAGAATGTCTCGCCCAATAACGTGTGTAGCTGAATTCCACAACGGGCTCGTCTGCGCTGCATCAATGCCACCGATGCCTGTTACGTAATTAGGAAGTGCATCGAACCATACGTAAGCGACATGATTTTTATCGAAGGGTAGCTCGATGCCCCATTGGGTGCGTGTCTTCGGACGCGAAATACTCAAGTCACCTTCGAAGGACTCGGCTAGAGCTGCCAGTTCATTGATGTAACGGCGCTGGCTAACGATTTCGCCCTTGCGGATAAGATCGATGATTTGTGGGAGGTACTTTTGCACTCTGAAGTAGTAATTTCCTTCACGCCTTAATTCCGTGGGACGCTTGTGCACGAGACAGTGATTTTTTTCGTCCATCTCTTTGCCGGTGAGGAATGCCTCGCAGTCGACGCAGTAGTGTCCCTCGTGTTCACCAAAGTAAATGTCACCCTTGTCGAAACATCTCTGCAGAATTTGAGTGACGTTCTTTTTGTGTTCAGCACTCGTTGTGCGCATAAAGATGTCATATGAAAATGCGAATTGTCCGAAGATTTCTTTCCACTTTAGGGCGAGTTCGTCGACCAGCTGTTGTGGAGCCTTTGATACGGACTTCGCCTTCTCTTCAATTTTTTCGCCGTGTTCATCCATTCCCGTAAGCGTGCGTGTTGCCATGCCACGATGCTGATAGTGACGCTCTAGAATATTCATGAGTGCTGTGGAATACAGATGGCCAGCGTGGGGCTCACCCGATGCGTAATAAATGGGAGTGGTAAAATAGCGATGTGTGTTGTTCATGGCTCACCTCAAAGAGGCTTCTGCTTAACTGTTGCCCAGAAGCCGCCTGCGGAAGAAATGGAATTTTTAACAGCGAGATAATCGGGCGTGTTGGTCGAAAGGTCGAGATAGCGTCGAGATGCTGGAACAGGCCGCGCCGTCAATTCAATGCGCGGAGGCATTCCGGCAAAGACTTTGTTTTCTGCTAGGGAGCGAATCTTCTCACGGTAGAAGTTCAATAAGGTTTCTGTTTCCTCGCGAAGAGCCCAGTCAGGCAATGCAAGCAGGGTCTTCTCGAGTGACTGTGCGAGCAGAAGTGCTGCGGTGAGCTGAACCTGAACCGGCACGCCATCGCGTTCGTAATCAGCAGCCAGCCACTCTTCAGAGATCTGCATAGAAGTTTGTAGAATGCGGCTCCCGCACTTTGCGTCGATATCGCGCGCTACGGCGCATGCGAACGGACGCTCGGCAACGATGGAAGGATGGTCGTACTGAAGCTGTGACCAATTGAGTCGTTCCACCTGCAACGATGCTTCAGACGTTTCCTTAATTCGCCAGGCGACATCGGTTTCAGGGCGCACTAGGCGCAAGCCTGCATACACTGCGTCATCCAAATAGACCCACTCTACGTTTGCAGCCGCGACGTCTTCAGGAGGGAAAGGTTGTGTATTGGGAGTCGAAGGAGCTTGGCAGAGATAAAGTCCGCTGCGGCTTTCGGGGAACATGGTGTTGCGCAGGTTTTGACCCGAATTTGTGGTGACCTCATTTTTGCTGACCGTTAGGGTGGCCAGGCTCAAACGATGTGAGCTCAGCAAACCATCGTCAGATTCAACCAGATGGAGAGCATCGGCGCGGCTGGAAGGCAGAACCGCCACCACGGAATTAAAGCGTGTGCGCTGAAAGCTCTTGTGTCGGGAGTTCAAGCAAACCAATTTTGATGAAAATGCGCGTTGTTGAAAACGTTCGTCGCGGGATGCACGCCAGAGCAAACAGTGCCCTGCTTTTTCATCGCCCAACAATTCGAGCGCCTGCATGTTCAGGCGGCCCATGGGAATGCAGGTCGGAGAACTCGCAGCAACACCTGGCACGGGGGCTGAAATCGCAGCGCCAGCATTCAACTTGCGTGGCAGTTGTTTTGGAATTGTGTTCTCTTGC
The DNA here is from genome assembly GCA_016868315.1 of Betaproteobacteria bacterium. Lineage (GTDB taxonomy): Bacteria > Bdellovibrionota_B > Oligoflexia > Silvanigrellales > Silvanigrellaceae > RFOM01. The sequence goes on along the minus strand of VGHE01000006.1, from coordinate 101,365 downwards.
AACAGTGTTTGCAGAGGTGCGCTGCAGCGAAAATGTCCCGGAGTCGATGGTGTTTGCGTGGGATTTTTTATGCTGGCCTTTTTCAGGCAGTTCAGGCCACCGTGTTCCACCAGCGCATTCGCAGAGTCGAAGAATTTATTCCAAGTCGCCGAGAAGATGTCGCTCGACCAGGGATTTTGTGTTGCGAGTGCGCGCAGCCCTTGCCGCGTTGCGAGTGGTTTATTGAGTTCGCGTGCGGGGGGAATGGGATTCAAGCTTTTGAGCTCAAGCCACTCGGCTGTGTTGGTTTCAGCGAGAATTGGAGGAACGCGTGGGTTGAGCTCTCCGACCAAGAAAGCCAGTGGCGCGAAGTTCTCGAAAAAAAGGTTTGGCGGGACACTGTGCGGCTTGCGAAAAGGAAAGAGTCGCCCGAGTTGCCGTGGAAGACCCTCTTCGAGAAGACTTGTGAGTTCGCGCTTGGATGGGTTCAAATCATTGCGACGCTTCTTGAGTACTTTCTCGAGTGCAGCGGCTATTCGGATGGCATCGGTATCGGGCGAGGGCTTGCCCCAGCGCAGTGCCGGAGCGAATTCCGGAGCGACTTTAACCTTTTCTGATTCAGCAGGAGTGTTCTCGGCGAATGCTGTAGCGACGAGGCAGACCGGGAGCAGAAGAAGATTCAGAGCCAGACTTCGGAGATACATAGGCGGAGCTTCTCGGAAGATGTGAAAGTCGGAGAGGAACTCAGCCTCTCAGTCTTTATAGCGCTTCGCCTGACGTTCGATGTTCTCAGAGAGGCCTGGAATTTGTTCCATTTCATTGATTCCAACCACACCAGCAGCGATTTCGCGAAGCGCAGTGACCGCCTCTTTGTTCTTGCATTCCACAAGTGGATCGCTGCCCTTCTGGAGCTGACGCATACGGCGCGCTGCGAGCATGACCACTGCGAAGCGGTTTGGAATTCTGTCGAGACAGTCCTGGATGGAAATTCGTGCCATGTCTCAAGTACCTCTTAGAAAATTGCACCAAGAAGAGCCTTCTAACCAAGCATGTGAGCCACGTCAACCGGGCTCTGCCAATTTGAAGATGCCCGAGAGGTTAGCCTTTTTTCGCAGGGCTTGTGACGCTCGCTCCATTCATTCGCCCGCCAGGAAGCGCTACACTCCTCAAGGTCGTCTGCGGGAGGGAGTATGTTTCATTTCAGTTGGTTGAGAGCCTTTGTCGGGCGGCTTTGTCTGTCTTTTCTGCTCGCAGTTCTGCTTTTGCCTCATTTTAGAGCTCTTGCTGCGCCATCGATTCAAGCCTCCCTTGCTGAAACTTTGCGAGTCGGCTTCGAGACGCGTCCGCGCTCCGTTGACCCTCGCTTTGTGGCCACCGATGCCAATAGCCAGTATCTGGAGCCTTTGCTGCACCTTCCCTTGGTTGGTTTTTCGGAGTCAGGCGAGCCTCAGGAGATTGTTGCTGAAAAGATTCAATTCACAGACCCCCTGACCGTGGTTGTGAAGATTCGCGACGGCATTCGCTTTGCTCAAGGGCGCAGTATCGATGTTGATGATGTGGTTGCGACGTACAAATTCGTTTGCTTCGGCGCACTCGGACTTCCCCCCAGCCCACGGCGAGGGGCTTTTGAGCGCGTTAAAAATATTGAGAAGGTCAGCCCGAGCGAAATGCGACTGGTTCTTTCAGAGCCTGATGCATCCCTCATTTCTAATTTGACCGTCGGTATACTTCCCAAAGAGGCGCTGAGCAGAAAGCCAGACGACCTCGTGGGACTTGGATTTGAATCGGGACCATTTCTTCTCAAGAAAGCTGCTGATGATGAATGGATCATTCAGCGCAATGGAAAGTACACGGGTGCACCTTTTGGCGGCATGCTTCCTCGAGTTGAGAACGTCGTTTTTAAAATTCTGACTGACAACAATACTCGCTATGCTGCATTGCTTAAAGGCGAGATTGATCTGCTACAAAATAGCGTTGATTCTGACAAAGTCGTCGAGTTTCAGAACCGGCGCGCGGGAGAGTTTGAGGTTCAACTCAAGACCTCAGATTCGACTGCATTCCTTGCGTTTAACTTTAGACACAAACTCTTCCAGGATGTGCGTGTGCGCCGTGCTATTGCACTGGCCATGAATCGTGCCGAGATTTTGAAGTTCACGCTCCAAGGACTCGGGCAAGAGGCCAATTCGATGTTTCCACCTGGCCATGCTTTTCATTTCGAGAACAAGAACAGTGCAGAGCACAACCTGCGAGAGGCTGAACTTCTTCTCGATTTAGCCGGCTTGAAGGATTCCGATGGTTCTGCTGGCCCTCAACCGCGTGCAACGTTCAACATCAAGGTTCCTCTCAATCGGGAAAGAATTGCTGTTGCGAAGGCTATTGCCGGGCAATTGAAGAAGGTGGGGCTGAAGGTCAAGGTCGAGGTTCTCGAATTCAACACCTTCATGAAACATCTCAACAACGGCAATGTTCAGGCTTGGATTGCACCTTGGACAGGGTACAAGGATGGTGATCACTTGCACTTTGTATTTCACTCCAAGCGCACTCCCCCTTCCGGTGCCAATCGAGGGTTTTACAGCAATGCTATGCTCGACGAGCTATTGGACAAGGCGAAGTCTGAGGCTTCACTTGAGCAGCGCAGGCGTCTTTACCAGGAAGCACAGGCCATCGTGTCCCAAGAACTTCCTTATATTTTTCTGTGGCATCGGGTTGGTCACGTTGTGCATTCACGCAGGGTCTCTGGTTTCAGAATCTTTGCCGACGGCCGCTATACTTCTTTGACGCAGGTGCAGGTGAGGTAAAAACATGTCGCGCGGAATTCTAGCTTTTTTGGCGCGGCTTGTGTTCGTTTCTTTTGCTGTCGTGACGGTTGTTTTTTTGCTCCAGCGGCTGCTTCCTGGAAGTCCTGCCGATGCTGTTTTGGGTGCTGATGCGCTTTGGTCAGACAAGCAGCGTTGGCTTGCAGCACATGGGCTCGACAGGCCACTGCATCATCAATATTCAAGCTATGTGCAGGCTCTGGTGCAAGGTGATTTTGGGGTGCGTTGGATAGATGGAAGGCCTGTTGCACCCCTTATTGCGCAAAGGTTCCTTGAAACAGTTCGCTTGGCCGTCTGTGCTCTGATGGTGTCCATAAGTTGCGCACTTTTTTTTGGTGTCGTTGGTGCGCTCAGGGCAGGAACACGGAGCGACAGGCTGCTTGCAGTTGTCTCACTTTTTTTTATTTCGGCTCCGACCTTCATAACAGGCACAATCATGCTTTGGATTTTTTCCGTATGGCTGGATTGGTTGCCACTGACGGGGAGCCAAGGTTGGAATTCACTTATTCTGCCTGCCTTTGTCTTGGGAATCACTCTCGCAGCGATCACTGGCCGGATGCTGCGTAGTTCTCTGATAGAAACACTTTCGCAGGATTATATTCGCACTGCCTACAGCAAGGGAGTATCGCGTTTGCGCGTGGTCGGTGTGCATGCGTTGCGCAACGCTCTTTTGCCCACCACGACCTTGCTTGGGCTGCAGATCGGAAGTCTGTTGAGTGGAGCAATTATCACCGAGCAGGTTTTTACATGGCCGGGCTTGGGTTCGCTCATGATGGAGGCTGTGTCGCAGCGGGACTACAATCTTCTGTCAGGTTGTGTGGTGGTTCTTTCGGTGGTTCAGGTGTGCGCAGCCGCGTTGGTCGATGTGCTTCACAGGCAGATTGATCCGAGAATGGCGCGCACATGACTCTCTTTAAAAATATGAGACATGCCTTGCTCCGCGATACCGTAACAAAGCTCAGCATGTTGGTTGTTGTTCTTTGGCTTTGTGTGGCGCTGCTGCCCCATGCTCTTCCCGAGCTTTTGCCACTCGATATAGATTTGCCTAAGACCCGCATGGCACCGCAATGGAATCTCTCCGAGCCCTCCGGATGGTTCGGTTACGATTCTGTTGGAACAAGTGTGTTCTATCAGGTGCTCAGTGGTGCAGGTGTCTCATTGTCTGTGGGATTGTGCACTGTGCTGTTGAGCTTTGCGATAGGTATACCCCTGGGAGCCCTTGCTGGCAGTGGGCGGCGATATTTTGATGTTTTAATCACGCGCCTCATGGATATCCTTCTCTCCTTTCCTCCGCTTGTTTTGCCAATTGCCCTGACCGCTCTGTTGGGTGGTGGCTTTTTGAATGTCGTTGTGGCTCTTACGGTGAGTGGTTGGATTGGCTCCGCCAAGTTGGTGCGTGCAGAGTTTCGAGCGTTGGATAAGCGCGAGTTCGTAGAGGCTGCGCGGGCATTGGGGGCAACCCCCCGCCGGGTGATGTTCGTTCATATGCTCCCTCACGCGGCTTCCTCGTTGCTCGTGCATGCCTCTTTCAGCCTTGCCGGAGTGATTCTTGCAGAGGCCGGCCTCAGCTTTTTGGGGCTGGGGCTCGGCGATGAACACCCCTCCTGGGGGGCTTCACTGAGTGAGGCGCGTGCCTACTTGCTTGAATCTCCGCATCTCGCTATTTTCCCGTCGTTGGCTCTTTTGAGTCTGGTCTTGGCTTTAAACTTCCTGGCTGAATCGCTGCGTGCAAGCCTCGATCCAAAAGCTGGGTCGGCCTGAAGCTTAAGTCTTTTGCCCCAGAATTTTAAATACGAAGGTGAGGTCTACGGTGAGTGCGAGTGAAGTGTTGGTGCCTGTTTCGGTTGGTGAATTGCTCGACAAAATCACTATCCTTCAAATCAAGAGCGAGCGTATCGAAGACCAAAACAAGCAGGTCAATATCCGCAAAGAGCTCTCGGCGCTTCTGGAAACCTGCCGCAATAACTCAATCGATGTGACGCATGTGTTGGTGCGCGAACTTAAGAGTGTGAATGAAGAGCTGTGGGTCATTGAAGATGACATCCGCGAAAAGGAGCGCGCAAAAACCTTCGATCAAAAGTTCATTGAGCTCGCGCGCGCAGTTTATGTGACCAACGACAAGCGCTTTCAAATTAAGTCACAAATAAATAAGGCTATGGGTTCTGCCTACGCGGAAGAGAAAAGCTACAAGCCGTATTGATTCTGTTGACTATTTGACCCGCTGGAACTCCGCGAACTGCACGTCACCCGCTTCCTTAATGAGCAACATCCCGCGTTCGTCTACTTTCAAGATGTACTCGCCTTCTTCCAGAGAAGAGCGGCACGTCAGTCCATTGCTTTCAGCTTCAGTTTCGATCGGGCGGGGAATATTAAAGCTGTAGCTACCATCACTGTTTTTCACCAACGCAACGGTAGCCATTGCCGGCGCTATCACGTATTTTTTTGATTCATTGTCTAAGCAGGCAACGATATTCGAGACACTCTCTTTGTTGATGCGCAGAAATCCATCAACGGTGAGTTTTCCATTGCCGCTTGTAGTTGTCTGGGTGAGAGTCCAGAGCCCGAAGGGTTGCGCGGCATCCCCCGGGGTGCTGTACCTGCGCAAAATTTCGCTTAAGTAGGGCTTGCCGCTTGCATTGCTCGGGGATCGGCTGGAGCCGCTGAGCGGGTTTCCAGTTCCGTCTGAAACTTTCGTCTCGGCACATCCGACTGCGACCAAACAAGATACGGCCATGCAGGTATATCTCACGGTCACCTCCCAAACTACTTTGTTCGTGGTTCGGAGGGGCGTGCTATGGGCTTGAGGCAAAAGTACGAAGCTGCCTGTAAAGCCCAATAACTCAGAGTGTTTTTATTTACCCTGATTGACCAGGATTTCTTCTTTTGAAAGAGCGGTGATTCTGGTGATTCCCGAAAAAAGGTACCAGAACACAAATCCGGTGAAGACCAAAACAGGCAAGGCGATGACAGGAAAGCTCATTGCAGTCATTTGACCCAGTTCAGCATTGAACTCTGGCGTACCTGTAGGACTTTTCAAAAGGTAACGCGCGAGCCCAAAATTAAGAATTGCACTCAGGAAAAATGAAACAGCAAAGAGAAGCGTAGATCGCTGCAAGAGAGTATCGAATTCTTGTTGTTTTCCTGTTTGATCCAATTTCTCTTTGATGCGCCCCATATTGATGACGCTTTCATTGAGCAGCAGATTTTGAATGAGGGGGATTTTGGTTTTTGTGGAGACCAGAACGGCTAGCCCAAGTGCCAATGGAAAGGCTGCCTCTTTAACTGCAAACCAGAAGACATCCAGCGAAAGAAATCCGAGACCCCCAGTGAGGGCAACGTTCAATAACCCAAAGCCCGAGAAGAAATTTGCTTTGCGGCTGCGAATGAATTCCCAAAGGCCAAATGCGAGAGGAAAAGCCAACGCAACCCAGAAGGCAAGCGCGGGGCCAAGGCGTTCGGGTGTGCTAAACTTGGTGAGAATGACCGACGGAACAAGAACGTTCAACGCAATGTTGACAAGCATGTTCGGGTTTGAGTTTTGCGGCTTTTGAGTGGGCATGGCGGGCGCAGGCTGATTCATTCGGTTGGATTCCTCGTTGCATTGAGCTGGTGATATCCATGCGCAGGTTCACCCGAAGCGCAGCGCTTTCGATACTCACATCGGTCGCCTGCGGCTGTCAATTGGTGGACTGCAGAGTCATTTCCAGCTCTGAGACGAACGTTGATTGTGGTCTCCCTTGCGTTCGCGTAAGATTTTCTCAGTTTGATGTGCTGAGCAATCTTGAGGGAGATTCCGATGGTCAAGGCATGGCTTGAACACTCTTATTGGCGTTTTACCATCGTGCTCATTCTTGGATTTGCCAGTGGTTTGCCGCTGGCACTCACAGGTGCATCGCTTCAGGCATGGCTCGCGACCGACAATGTGGACATCGCCACCATCGGGTTCTTTTCGCTCGTCGGGCTCCCCTACACGTTCAAGTTTCTCTGGGCTCCCCTCATGGATCGCTTTGAGCCTCCCTTTTTTAAAAGGAGGCAAGGTTGGTTGGTTCTGACCCAACTCGGCACAGCAGCCGCGTTAGCTTTGCTTTCAACTCTAAAGCCTTCGGAAAGTACGCATGTGTTTTCTTTGGTGGCACTCTCCATCGCAGTGCTTTCGGCGTCTCAGGATATTGTGGTTGATGCCTACCGTACCGATGTTCTTGAACACCATGAGCGGGGCTTTGCATCTGCAATTTATGTCTTTGGTTATCGGGTGGCGATGATTCTTTCTGGCGGAATTGCCTTAATCTGGGCCGATCCTGTGAAAGGCAACGGCTTGACTTGGTCGAATATCTATCTTGTCATGGCCGGGATCATGACCACCATTGCTGTGCTCTCTTTCTTGTTGCTGCCCCCTGTTAAATATCAACCCACCGGAAAAAAGTCCGATGCAAAATCGGATCTCATTGGATTTACGGCCGTGGTCGCGGCTGTCGTGGTGGGTTATCAATTTACGACCCGCCTTGCGAATCCATGGAGCGCGCAGCTTTTGGGGAATCTCTTCCCTGCCACTCCTGAGGCACCCAACACACACTTAAAGGCGTGGTCGGATTTGCTAGGCCTTTTTATGGGGTTGTTTTTTACGTTGCCATTGGCTTGGTTCACTTCGGTGAAGGCTAAGTATGAGACGCTTAATATCGCGCTGAAGAATTACTTTTCAATTAAGAGTGCTGTCAGCATTCTCGTTTTTATTGTGCTTTATAAGTTGGGCGATGCTTTTGCGGGTTCATTGCTCACTCCCTTTTTGCTTAAAGGTGTTGGATTTGCGCAGGCAGAGATTGGCGTGGTCAACAAGATTATTGGAATCTGGTTGACCATTCTCGGGGCGTTGGTTGGCGGCGGATTGATGATCAAACTTGGACTCTATCGCTCGCTTCTTCTCTTTGGTGTTCTGCAGCTGCTTTCAAATCTGGGTTTTTGGCTCGTCGCAACCTTAGGCAAAGGCGCATGGGGTGAATTCCAATTGCCCGCTTTCGACCTCATTCTCGTTTCATTGAAAGAGGCAACACAGGTCGATGGTCTTTTGGTTTTTGCGGTGGGTGTGGAAAATATCACATCTGGAATGGGAACGGCTGCTTTTGTGGCGCTGCTCATGTCTCTGTGCAATCAAAAATTCACAGCAACTCAGTACGCTCTACTCTCGGCATTTTCGGCTGTCGGCCGGGTTTGGGTGGGACCGCTCGCAGGCGCTGCGGCAACCAGTATTGGCTGGCCTACATTTTTTATCATTTCTACGGTCATGGCGGTTCCAGGTTTGTTGATGCTCGTGAAGCTTAAACCCATTGTACATGAGCTCGAGGCTCCTCAGGGTGTCCTTCTGGCAGACGACTAAGACTAAAGCGACTCATTGACTCCGTTGAATCGGATTCCAAGGAAGGTCACATCGTCGGCTAGTTTACATCCATTCCAGAGCGTTCAGAGCGCCGACTCCAATTCGTTCATCTGAACCTGCAGCGGACGGTGCACCCCGAGAATACTTCTGAGCCTCCGGAAATTGATAACCTCGCCTTTGAGACTTTCATTTTCTGTGAGGCCATCGGTGTAGAGCAACAAAGTATCGCCTTCACCCAGCTTAAACTCGTGAACTCCAAAACTGTGTTTCCCCGAACCCAACAGAGAACCGCCGCCCGGAATCTTTTCACACACAACACGATCTCTTTCGCGCCGCGCCAAAATCGGCCATGTGTGTCCTGCATTGAGCGCACAAGCCTGGCCTGTCTGCAGGTCTATCGTGAGAAAGCACATCGTCATGAGACGCCCTGTCCGCCCTGCGGTGGATAATAGAATGGAGTCGAGAGTTTCTGCGGCCAATTGAAGTTGCTCAACCGGAGTCGAGAGATGTGCCAACTGCCGCGATCTTGTTTCCGACGAATAAACAGCACCGCACACAACGTCTGTTAAAACAGCTGAGGTAATTCCATGACCGGTGATGTCGCCGATGTAGAAGGTGATTCTCTTTTGTTCCTCTTGATAGACATATCCTTACCAGTCGCCACCCGCGGTGTCTGCGGGTTGAAAAAATGCGCGATACTCAATCCCTGGAATGGCTTGAAGCAAAGGCAGCAGCTGTTCCTGAACGACACGCGCAGCTTCGAGCTCACCTTCAAGCTTTGCCTTTTCCATCAGCTGTACCTGAGTTCTCTCTTTCTCTTTTTGCAAAATCACGATGCGATAGCCTAATGCAGTCGCCATGCAGACGACCTCCCAAACCGATGAAAAGATCATCGCATAAAGGATTTTGTCTGAGACCGGATAAAACCCCTGAGTGGCGCCCACAAAAATCATGGCGATGATAATCGGCACGCCCCACGCTGCGAGAAAAATATAAGCAGATGCATATCGGCGGAGCACCGCTGAACGCCAAGCGAGTGTGAATATCACGAATTGAAACAGCCCTGAGAGAACATTAAAGACGAGGGCAATGTAAAAATTTGAACCCACAAAAAATGGAAGAAAAGCAAGAACTGCGGAAATATATGCTGAGTAGGTGAGAATCTTTTTTTCAACATCTGCGTCGGTGTTCTTCAGTAAAAATCCGCGAGCGAACAAGGCAGTCAGGCCAATCCAGCCCGCAGCGGCTGCATACCAAAGATCTTGTGCCAGGAGAGGCGTGTAAGGAAAAATGTACGAAAGAAGACCAGCACATCCAGGAATGACGACAATATTAATCGCGATACTGGCAAGCACGTAATAGAGGTAAACACGCTCACGAGTCACAAAAAAGATAAAAAAGTTGTAGAGCAAAATAAAGACGATGCCACCAAAGCCGAGAAGCTGGAGTGCCCATTCTCGATTTTTATATCTCGTGCAACAGCAGAAGTGCTCAGATGCGGAACGAGTCCGAGCCACTGTGATGATTCTGTCAGGAGATAAAAGACCTGCCTCTCCTGAAAGTCGAGTTTGAATGGTATCCAGAAATCGCGAAAGCCAATGGGCCGCGATACAAATGGTTCATCAATTCCTGTGCGAACAATCTCTTCGAGCTTTTCATGATGCTGGCGGTAAAGGCGTAAATTCTTGAGATGCGGATTACCAAGCCGAAGAATCCAATCCGTTTGCGAGCTGAGATTATTGATTTCAAAGCGAGCTACAATCTGCCCGCGATTGTAGCCAAAATTGGGTAGTTTTTCTCGTGCAGAGACAAACTCCAATGCGTTCAGCTTTTCCTGTGTCAAGTGCTCTAAGCGGTTGCCATACGGGACGTGGCTGAAAGCAAAATCACGGACACCCCGGTCGGAAGACATATTGTCCAGAGTGAGCGAAGCTAATGTATCGCCATGTGTGGGCTGCACGAACAGTGCCAGCACAAACAAGAGCAACCATCGCTACTGCACAATCGACCTGAACATTGCAAACGCCTCGACAGTGCGCGCTCCGCACTCTCCAAGAGAACCATTCAGTTGATTTTAGCGCAACCTAGCCAACTCAGCAGGTAAATTGCTTCCCAGTTCGAATTTTGAAAACATCAGGGGACTTGGGCTTCAATCGGCTATGGAGCCTCCGACAGGATTTGAACCTGCGACCCTCGCATTACGAATGCGATGCTCTACCAGCTGAGCTACAGAGGCGAGGAGTGAGGCATAGGAAGTGGTGGCGCCTCCCAGAATCGAACTGGGGACACGTAGATTTTCAATCTACTGCTCTACCGACTGAGCTAAAGCGCCAACGTGGAGAGGGGTCTAATATAGCCAGGAATGGCATGTCAAGCCAGCCTGGGTGATTTGTCCTCATTCGCATGCCTGCGCGCTGGCCATCGCTTTCTTTCTCTCAGGGATCACGGCTGAAAGCTGAGATTTTAACCCCTGCAGAGCCACGCCCCGCCGGGCGAACTCACCCACACCGGCGGTTGCAGGGCAGAAACTCGAAATGCTTTGTTTGCGCGCGGTTTCAGCCGGCAGGGTGCTCATGGCCAGCAGGAGCCCGAGAGAGCTGTGTGGCCCCCAGCGTGCACTGGCCTCGAGCAGACAGGCAGCGCGTTGTGCTCCCAAGGCATGGTTTCTGACCTGTTCAAGCTGCTCCAAAAGCCAGTCCGTGTTGATGCTCGAGGGGTGGCCGAGCGTGAAACCGCGCACGGGTTGGTGCCTTTGGCAGAGCCACTGTTCCAGAGCCGGACGAAACAGCCCAGCCGGTGTGGTGTTTGATTGTTTGTCAGCGGTCAAAGCCGTTTGGGTTTTCTCGGGCCAGTGCGACGCCCGCCGAATCGTGGGCGGCAATTGCTCTGGCGAGAGGGCTGCATTGTGATTTTGTGTATCCAGCAAAAGTTTGGAATGCAATTGGGCTGAGAGGTTCAAAGCGCCCCAAGCAATGAGCAGGAACAGTGGTAGCGCAAGAGCCATTTCCGCGAGAGCGAATCCGCCCTGGCGCGGGCGGTATGTGCGGCTCTGTTGTTTAAAATTCAACGGCCACACTCCAATGAGGTTCAAAGCTGAGTGCAAAAAGACGCGCCTGTGCCGTTTTAAATGAACCATATCCGGCTGAGCACGGAATACGGAAATCTGTGTGTGTTGCTGCGCACAGGCGTGGGTGAACAACCCCGATATGCACATCCCACGGTTCCACTTCAGAGGGCGACACTCGCGCAGAAGGCTGATGCAATCGTTCTTTGGGAAGTTGGTGAGGATTGAGCAAACTGAAACCGCCCTTTTGTATGAGGGCTGTGTTTAAAAGTGATTTGAGGGGGATGCTGGTGTGGCGAATCCACCCCTGTCCGACAACTTTGATTCTGAGGTGGCAATCATTCGGATACGTTGAAAGTTGATGACATTGAGGGGACGAAGCCAAGCTTGGGTTCTTCCGGAAACAAGACAGGGCGCAGAGGCTTTCGAGAAGATTGAGTTGCACAACAGCGCTTGCTGGAATCATTTTCAAACTGGCCTTGTGTTCGCGCTGACGCTCCGAAAGCTCGTTTATCCGTTCCAAAATCGGTGTGATTGCGTGTTCGATTCTGCTGATGAGGTCATATTTTTCAGGAATTGGCAGCTTGCTCTCCCAGAGGGGTGTTGTTGCTGCGAGGTTGAATCCCCAGGCGAGCAATTGCTCGAGGCTTGAAAGCATTTTCTCCAACTGGTTTGCCATCTCAAGATTGTTGTTGGCGATTGCATTAAACTGAATGGCCTCTGAAAAATAGCTTTGCATGTGCTTGTGAACTGTTGCTTCACTCAAATTGAGCTCTTGAGCTGAAGAGTGGATCATTTGTGTGAGTCCCAAGAGAAGTGCTGCGAAAATTGCCATGAAGAGCACTAGAATTGGCAAAACTGCTCCTTGTTGAGCATTTTTGAGTTGTTTGATTCCTCCCTGCTGCCTAGGGTTTGCGCGGAGCCAGCTCTGCATGGCGATAAACTCCAAAATGAAAGACGGGAACGGTCATGGGGATGATGCGTTTTGCTTCAATCCTGAGGGTGACTCCACGACCGTTGGATGCTCCTCTCTGCGGCTTGGACAAAAACTCACCCACACAGGAGCGACCATCCGCAACAACATGAATGAGTGGCTCAAGCCAGCTCCGCAAGCAGAGTGTCGCCTTTGCCTGAACCGGCTGGAGAGGTTGGTTGCGCGTTGGTCCTGAAACCGAGACGCGCACGCCCAAGAGTGGACTGTGGTTGCCTGATGCGGGCAGAGATGACCACTGCCATTGCAACACCGGGACTCGAACAAGGTTTTCAAAGCCTTGCTTGAGAAGAATCTCGTGCTCATTTTCTCGTCCTGAAGGCTGTGCAAAAGTATCCCTCTGAATTTGACTGAGTGAGGAAAGGGTTGTTTTTGAGAGATGCTGCAACAATAAAACTTCAGCAGATCGATGAATAGAAAAAATTCGCACACACTCATGTGTTGCAAAGAAGATGGGCACAGATGCAGTCAACGCAAGGGCAAATTCAGCGACAGACATACCATGTCCTTTCATTGCTTTGGACATTGACTTTGCGCTGGCTGGGAGGTCTTTGTGCGCCTTCGCTGCGCAGTGGAGCGCAGCGCAATGGGTCGAGCTCAGGTTCTTCGGCTGAGCTTGGTTTAGCGTTGGCACCTGAAGACGTGTGCGATGCCACAGGAGGGTCAGTCTGTGAGGAACTTTCTTGAAAGGCTGCCGCAGCATGATTCACATTTAATACATCTGAATCTTGCAATATTTTTGATTCAACGTTTTTGTGAATGGAATCCTTTGATTGGGTGCGGAAGGATGAGGCTGAGCCGGCGCTTTCCCACAAAAAGTGCGCCCCAAGTGCAACGCTGAGGCTCCCCACGAGAAGCAGAATGACTCCGTTTAAGTTTCGATGCTTTTCGAAGAAGGGAAGCTGCCTCCCGACAAAACACACTCCTACGGACAGCTCAAATCTTCGTGCGCAGCGGTAAAAAGTCTGTTTGTCTTTGTGCATGACCTTTACCCAGCGTCCATCCGTGGACACACATTCGCCTGTCTCCAGCGCACAGGGTAGAGTGATCTCTTGTGGAACTGGTTTTAAAATGAAGAGACGGTTCTCAAGTTGTATTTTTTCGCCGGTCTTATTTTCTTTGCTTGCATCTCCGATGCGCGTCAGATTTTCTATCATTTTTAGTCGAGCCAATCTGCTTGTGTTGATTGTTGAGAAGCGTTGAGTTCTCTTTCCAGCTGTGGCGCTCGAGGCAGAATGAGATCGCTTTTGAGAGTGATCCACAATTCGGCATCTTCGCCCGACAGCTCGCGCGATTTAAAAAGTTCCCCCAAGATAGGAAGGTGTCCGAGGATGGGCACTTTGTTGATTGATTTACCATTTGCCTTCTGACTGATGCGCGTCAGAAGAAGAGCTTCATTGACACGACTACTGACCTCAGTTTTCAGAAGACTTGAGTTCAATGAAGATATGGCATTGCGTGTTGGATCTGACTGGGGGTGGGTGATTTTCAGCTCCACGCGTTGAACAATCTTGTTCGGGCTAACAACACGAGGCTGCAAGATGACAGAAATTCCATAATTCTGCGAAAAAAACTTTTGGTTCTGTCCGCCACTTTGGAACAAAAGTTCACCGCCTGAGAGTATCTCTCCGCGTCCGCCGCTGGCGACGACAATCGCTGGTTGCGCGACTTGCTGGATAACACCCTTCTGACTGTGTGCCTTCAAAAGAATCTCGGGGAGGGACAAGGTGATGTTTGGACCACCCCGAAGCTTAGCGGAGAGATCTGGAGTCGAAACTTTCGCGAGCGCTGTTTCGGAGAGGGGTTGTTCAGGCGCCGCAGTCGAAAGGCCGAGAGCAGTTAATCCGGTTTGACTGATACGGTAGAATGACAGCTGACTTTGAACGAGGGTTTGGCTGGCCGCCTCAACGTGTATACGCGAGCTGACGCGTGGGCAGACCGACTGTGCGATTTTCATGACTTGCATCAATTGTTCTTCCGAAGACACGAAGCCTGTTAGAATGACTCCACTCAGATTCAGTTCGAGCAAAACCTCATTCATACCCAGGCCGCCAAGATGGGCTTTAAGAGTTTGTGCGAGCAGAGTCCCAGCCTGCTCCGTGAATGTATAGCGTGGCAAGCACTCTTCACGTTCGAGGCAGATTTCAAGAATGGCTCGCATTTGCGCTTCGTTCTGGGCTGTCCCAAAAAAGGCGATCCGACCGTTGTCAACTGTCACTTCGAGTCCGGTACGACGCTGCAATTCCCTTGCTGTGCGCAGAAGAGATGTGGATGAAAGACTTGCTGCTGCCGACGGCATGAGTGCAGATGCCCCAACTTGAAATGTCCAACCGCGCGAGCTGCCGTCGGGAAAATGCACGATCAGGGATGAAGACCCCGCGCGCAGTGCGGTTATCAGAATGCGATTCGATGTTCCAACACGCTGGACATCGATGACGTCAGATTGGCTGATGTCGATATTTTTTGGAGGGTGCTTGAGGTCGACCTCTTTGCTCTCGCCGACTTGAATTTTGAACTGCGTAGGCCTTTCGGCTGCAAGAGCCAAGGTGGAACCGAGAATGAAAGCAAAAATCATCAGAAGATAAAGGATTAGACATCGCATATTTTTGAATCTAAATGTGCTGATTTTGCTCTTATTGCAACTCTTTTTTAAGCCACCTTGTTCGTGTTCCAAGGAGTTTTCAAGCAACGACAAATCTGCACAGAGAGGGAGTTCGGCAACCCAACCTGATTTTGCAGAGCAGAGCGCAATAGTGTTGGGTTCGAGGATGCGGACATAAGGACGAGCCTCAAAGTTTTCAGAAAGCTCGATCAGCTGAAGATGTGTTTGCATTCCAAAGGAATGCAAAAGGCAGGGAGAGCGATATAACAGCGCAAAATGATCGCTTGTCCACGCGAACCTTTTTATGCCCAAAAGACGTTCACGGATTCCACAGGGAATGAGGAGATGGAAGATGCGGTGGTCGTTTTTGAGAATTTTTCTGAACTTCGATGTCATTTTGTGCCTCGACTGAGGCGCAACCATAATGCATCTGTTTTTGGTCGGAAAAGATACCCACACCTTTTGATTCGATTTCGATCAAAGTGCCTGAAAATAATAAGCCAGTAACTCCTTCCTCAGCAGGAGGAATGGTTCACATGTATTTGTGCCTGCTGGAGGTTTGATTCATGAATTTCGAACGTCAAAAAGGTCAGAGTCTTACGGAGTATGCAATTCTCTTGAGTGTGGTTGCTGTGGCATCTATTGCGGTAACAGCGCTCTTTGGAGCGACCTTGAAATCCAAAATTGCTTCCTTAGGTGCGGCCATTTCCGGGAAGTCGGTAAATGAAATTTCAGGTCTCGAAAAGCAGTCTCAGAAGCATGCGGAAGATGCTGGCAAGGCAGCGGGCGAGGTCGATGGGATGCAGGTGAGTGAGCGCGAGGTTTCACCAGGGGGCAAGCGTGGGGGCAAGTGAGATTGTCCTTTCCCAACGTCAGGAGGAAGTTCTCTGTGTCTCCGCAGACACGCTCGAAGAGGGTAGGTGGTACTCTGTCGGAGAGTCATCGCTCTGCGATTTGTATAGCCGCGCCTTTGCACCCAACGAAAATCTTCAGATTGTAAGATATGCAGATTTTATAGGGATCCGGCTGCAGCACAAAGTTATCGTTGGACTGCTGAAAGTTGAATTTACTCATCGAAACGTGGTGCTCGCTCTGCAGCTCAGAGGCGATGAGCCTTCTTGCCTGAGAAAATATGTGATGTCGAATTTTTACAGATTCTCGCATGTTTTTTCACAGCCCAAGTACCATGAGTTGAAGGCACGGGTCTTGTCACACTTCGACTCTCAATGGCTCAGTCGTCCACTCGATATTCGCCATCTTTCGGATCTCTCCGCTCGGGTCGCTCCGCTTGTCTTCGGTGATGTTGGAAAACTGGCGCACTTTACCTTGGCCATATTTACAGACGTTTTTCTTGAGGGTGTTCTGTCAGGATTTTTGGAAGATCCTGCAATTTCTGAGTTGGTTCTAAACGGTGATGACCTGTTGTGGCTCGAAACACAGGGGGAGTGGCAATCACAACCCAGTCCATTTCCCACTTGGGATACTCTCGAACGTTGGCTGCTGTATCAGAGTTCGCGCGCTCATTCTGACCTTTATACTGTTCGGAATTTTTCCGATTTCGTTCTTCGCTGTGGAGCGCGTGTGCACGTTTCATTGCCACCCGTGTCTCGTTCCCGCGCCTATGTGACAATCCGAAGCCACACGTCTTGCTCACGGAGACTCTCTCAAGATGATTTTGTTTTCAGCAAGGATGAGTATTCTATTCTTCTGACATCCGCTCTTCACACAAGAAAAAACATCTTAATTTGTGGACCGACAGGTTCAGGCAAAACAACGCTTCTTCGATATTTGCTCGAGCAGTGTGAGACACCTGAACGTATCCTTGTGCTTGAAGATACGCCTGAGCTCAGCATTGCTCGGCCGCACGTTGTTTATTTGCAGACACGTGAGCGTGCCGCTGAGCATGCCCCTGCTGTTGGTCTTGGTGAGCTTGTGCGCGAGTCGTTGCGCATGCGCCCTGATAGGATTGTGGTCGGTGAGTGTCGCGGAGCCGAGGCATTTGCTCTTTTGCAGGCTCTGCATACCGGGCACCGCGGCACACTCTGCACTTTGCATGCCAACTCAGTAAACGATGCGCTCGACAGATTCCAAACCCTAGTTCTCCAGGCGCAGCCCTCACTTGGTTCTGAAGTTGTTCAGCGGATGATCCTTTCTTCTATACAGTTGGTCGTAAACCTTGAGCGTCATGCCGATGGTTCGCGGAGAGTAGCCGAAGTGCGCGAACTCTGCGCGGGGCGCCACGTATGTTGAAGCCAGGATTTCTTCGTGTGCGTTTCGATTTGAGTGGCCTTGAAAAAGTGTTGGCTAAGGTTGCTGCGCATTCAGCGCGAGGCGAAACCCGCACTGCAAGTGTCGTCCGTGCCTTGGAGGGATGTTCTATAAAGCCCTTTGCAGCAATTGCATCTGCTTTGCTCTTTCAATCGCAGGATTATGTTTCTGCGCTGCGTTCGAATTTGCATGAACTCGAAAATCCAGAAATTCGCTCTTTGGCTGAGTCATTGTTTCCGCTTTTGGTTATTCAGAAGGATGGGCGTTGTCGTTTGAATTCAGTGGAGGAGACTCTCACTGAATTTGGCTCGGTCTCCCGCTGGGTGAGTCAGCAGTTAATGCAGGCTAAATTTCAATGTCTGTTCCTTGTTCTTTTTGTGCCTCTCGTATCCATTTTTTTTGCACTCGTTGGCGGACAAAGATGGCTCACAAATTTAGGCACGTCTTCAGGTTTCTTTGTTTTTGCGTCCGCTATACTCCTCTATGGCTTGGGATGTGCCTGCCTGCGTCTCGCTTTCGTCCGACAGAAACGCATTTTGGCCAGTAGGAAACTTTCTCAGCCTGCGGGGCAAGCATCCCTTTTGCGCTCCCTGTGGGGGGTAAGCTCTGTTCCAGGATCCAGCCTCGCGGCATTGAGCTTTGCTCTGTGCGGGGAGAACAGTGCCCCTTGGAATGCCCTCAGCCGACAAATTCTTTTTGCTGCGAGTAGCTCTTCTACTCCCGTGAGCCAGCGCTGCGGCTTCAAGCCAGAGGAGCACGACTTTCTTTTTCAGTTTGGGGAGGGTTTCCTGAGGGCTGCGTTGCCAGAAAGATACCGATGGTTGGTGCAGCGCCACCGTGCTTTGAGCCAAGCCCTCAAAGCACATGCCTCTGCTGAGGCTGCCAAGCTGAGCCTTTACCTCTTCGGGGTAATGGCCATTTTTTTCCTACCCGCCTTGTTTTTGATGCTCACGCTGAGTGGAATCAACTTCGCACCGGTTACACTCGAGTGAGCAGGTCGCCAGCACAGCTGGGTTATCGGGGAGCTGATTATGAAACTGTCGAAAACATTAAAATACATTGGGTTCGTGACTTTGGCCGGAGTGTTATTGAGTTCCTGCACCAAGACGAAGTATGGTTCCGGCGATACAAATCCCACTCCTACGCCGAATTCAAAGCCCGGAACCTCGCCGAATGAGCCTGGCACAAACCGCCAGATCGGCGATGCGCCCGCAAATCCTGTGAATCCAACATATCCTGGACCGAATCCTTACAATCCCCAGCCGGTCGTAACGGCAACTCCACTTCCGCCCGTTGGCCAATTGCCTCCCAAGGTTGTTGAGGTTCCGGGATTGGGTGGAAAGCCTGTGCAGACCATTCCACCCAAGTGGGAGCCAGCACCTCTTCCAAGCATTCCTGCAGATAAGGTGTTGCTCCAGTTGCGCGTGGTGCAGCTGAATTATGAGGCTTGGTGGAAGAACTGTTTGACCATCTCAATTGCTGGCGACACCAAAGAAGTGGGCTGCAACAAAACGACGGCACTCAATACAACCGTAAACTTTCTCGCTGATAAGAATAAGTGCAACAAGCTCGATGTTCGCGTGAAAACCTATTTCCCCAAAGCAGGGGCATGCAGTCCTGGTTTCGCTTGTAATGGTCCATACAATGAGGTTGTCGACATCGACCGCTTGGCCGCAGACATTCCTTCATTACCCTTCTTTAAGGCGTATGATCGGAATAATATCATGAGCCGAGATCCTCTTATTGCCATTGGCGACTCCACCTCTGAAATAAAGGCACAAATGGACTCTTTTGCGAGAAATATCGCAAATAATCGTTGGGTGCGTATTTATTTTGAAGACCAAACCAGAGCCAACCTGGATGCAGTCATGGCAAATCTAAGTAACACAGCTTTGCGCGTTGAGCGTGGCATCGACTTCAATGACTACGTGTTCGACATTCGTGGTGAAGGCGTCGCGTTTTACATTGATGGACTTGAGCCTATGGGCTGCACGCGCCAGTGAATTGATAGGTGCGGCGGGATCTGCGCTTCAGAGCCCCGTTCTATTTACTGCATTCAGTTTTTATTGACTTTTTTTTCGGCCGCACGCGCAAGCAGGCGGCTCTTTTTTGTTGCCGTGACGACAGCAGAAATCAACATGGGGCGTAGTCCGTGTCGTTCGAGTTCATGAATGGCTGAAATAGTTGTTCCACCCGGAGTCGTGACCTGGTCGCGGAGAACAGCTGGATGCAGTCCGGTTTCTTGGACGAGTTTGGCAGCGCCCAGAACGGTTTGCGCAGCCAATTCAAGAGCCAGTTGGCGCGGCATGCCCATCTTGACACCCCCATCCGAGAGCGCCTCAATCACCATGTAAATGTATGCGGGGCCGCTGCCGCTCAAGCCCGTGACCGCATTCATAAGTTCTTCAGGCACGATCCAAGCCTTTCCAACGGCTTCGAAGATAGATTTTGCGCGTTGTGTTTCAGACTCACTTGCATCAATCGAGAGGCACAGCGCCGTGGCTGCAGAATCGACGGTGGCGGCAATGTTTGGCATCGCTCGCGCAACGACGCTTCCCTGGAAGAGCTTCTGAATTTGTTCGATGGGTGTGCCAGCAAGGATGGAGACAACAAGTGGAGTGCCGCCACCGGAACAGAAGATGGGCTTCCAAAACTGCACGCTCTCTTGAAGATTCTGAGGTTTTGTACACAGAATCAGGGTGTCATGCGAGGTCAGGGGGATCTCAATTCCATCGCGCTGCACCTGATTGAGCTGAAGGAACGTGATTCTCTTGGTGTGGGAATTGACGAATTCTTCTGCTTCAGAGGATTTGTATCTGTCGCAAACAATAATCTCACATGTTGTGCTTGCCAGCAGGCCGCGCACCAATGCACGCCCCATGTTTCCAAAGCCAATCACCACAATGCGTCCGAGTGGAGACGTCTGTGTCGTCATCAGGAAACCCTTTTCATTCACGAGGCCTTGAGCCTGGTTCAAAGATTGAGTGAAATTGAAAATTGACACTCGCTGGTATCAGCACTCTTGTGGCCACATGGTACCCTTTCATGGCCAGATCTCAAAGATGGAGCTGCAAATGTGTTTTGCTTATGCAAAAAATATTCGCATTCAAAATGTTTGGCTCTCTCTATTTGCAGCCTGCATCACAACCCTTTCTCCCCTCGTTCCCCAGCAGGCAGCACTTGCTGCAAAGCAAGAAGAGCGCATCTACACGGCGCCTGACAGTCACATTGCCGGACTACTGAATACCGAAGTTGCACCGCAAGGCACCTACCAGCTCGACATCACCACCGGGCATGCCTGGTACGGAATTGGTGAGAATACAAATCTAGTGACCAATGTGTTCGTTGACTCTTTAGCTCTGATTGGCACCCCAGCTGTGAGTTTTGGCGGAAAGCACCGCTACTGTGAGACCATTCTCTGGAGTTGCTCGATTTTCATAGAAGCGGCCTGGGGAGCAGATTTGGTTGGTGAAAGGCGCCGCTTGTTCGGTGGTCTGGTACAGCAAAGCTTTGCACTTGATCTGGAAGACAGTGGTCGATTCATTCTGGGATGGGGTGGCAGTGTCTATGGAAGCCGCAATGTTGAAAAGAACGCGCGCAACTATACGGACGAGTTCAATTCCTGGATGAATCTCGCATACGACTTTACCTTCTTTAAAGACTGGTCCGTGGGCACGGGCTTCAGCAGTTCGCTGCGGGGTTTATCGCAGACAAATGAGAACAATCAATTGAAAGTCAGGCGGCTGGATTTTGCTGCTGGGCGGCTGTTCCATGCACGAACGCAGTACTCTTTCTCAGACTGGCAGTTCACCGCGGGTGGTGCTCTGTTGTCGGTCGGATCGAATTGGTCACTCTGGCCTCTGTTTGAAATTCACTATTTGTCTCTGCCGCGGATCTGAGGGGTTTACGAGATGAAAAAGTATACGACTGCCTTGGTTCTCCTCCTCGGTCTCTGTCCGGCTCTCATGGGTTCTTGCAGCACGCCTCAGGAGAGAAAGAAAGCCGGAGAAAAAATCACCGCCGATGTGGTTTCATTAAGCTCCTCAGCGCCAGACTCGCCGGGTAAAAGTCCATCATTCGAGTATGGGCCAAAGACATTTGCGCTGATTGATGATCTCGACAGGCTCCGAGGAGCTGGACTTTCCTTGCTTCAAGGCGGAGATCTTGAAGTCTTCGAGAAATTGGGGACGATTTTTGGCAACGCATTTTTCGTTGGTGGAAAGACACCAGTGCTGGAGTATCGGCTGACAGAGGGTGTTGTCAAACCGAAGTCTTCAAAGTCTTTGGCTATGCTCTCGTCGATGTACCAGTTCGACTCACTCGTGAACGAACTCGATAAGATCTCTGGAATATCGGCGAGTGAATTCCGCACGAAATATGGAGATTTTCAGGTTCTTTTTCAGCCCTCAATTGTTCTCAATGCTGATGGGGAACAAGTCAGAAAATACGAAACCACAAATGCAGCCTATGTTGCCGGGGCGCGCCAGTTTGCGCTTTTTAAGACCTCCGACACAGAGAAGATTCCTCTGAGCTTTAATCCCCAGATCATTTCTCACGAGTTTGGCCATTCGATTTTCGAGTATTCCTTTTTTGATGGAAAATATCAGAACTGTTCCATTGCCGAGGTTGATGCAGAATCAAATATCTTCAAAGGGCGGCTCGAGTTGGAGTACATTATTCGCGGTATCAACGAGGGTTTTGCAGACTTCGTTAGTTTTGTCTGGACAGGCTCAAGCAATATCCTTGAATCGTCTCTCGGGCAAAATAAGGAAACCGACGAGCGTAATTTTTATTTGAGCACGTTTGATTACGAATCCATCGGACGTGACAGTGCTGAATGCAAGGGTCAGTTCTATTGTGTCGGCACTCTTTTTGCTAAAGCGCTGCTCGATGTTTATCAGGGGCAAAATTTTGATATGCGTAATGCAGAACAGAGAAAATTATTTCTTCGCAATTTGACTGGTAATATTAAGAATACTGGTGCGCGCCTGAGAGCCAATGATGGTGCTGCACTGCCTGAGCCAGATGATGATATTGTTCGCTGTCGCATCCGGCAGTTTCGAGATTCCTTCACGGATGAGAAAGTCCTGGGCGTGTTTCTCAAGGCGTTTGTGGAATCTCTTCCTGCCACGGAGCGCGGGCTCTATTGTTCAAAGTTGATCAGCCGCTTTGGAGCATCGGGATTCCCAGCTCAATATCGGGGTAGTTGTTCATGAGATGTTCATCAGTCTTGTGGAGCGTTCGCGCTCTGGCTCTCGTTGTGACTTTTGGAAGTGTGCAAAAGAGCCTGGGCGATGACTCGTTCGACGATCCCGAAGAGAGCGTCGTGGCTTTGGAAAATATATGGCTACCGAAACGCATGGCTGTCGCACTGGGTTTTGGATTGCGTCCTCGGCTTCTGTTTGGGCAGGAGAGTTTCTACCAGGAAAACTGGAGCTTTTCCTCTGCGGCGCACTGGAAGTGTCCTGTTCTTGAGGAGTGTGAATTGCTTGCTCGAGCCTGGTATCAGCATTCTTTGCAGATGCCCGAAGACAATGCTGTCCCGGCTGTGAATCGCACTGAGAGGGAGCTTGGTCTGGAGCTGGGTCTTGAGAGTCGCGCTTTATTCCTCTCGGGCGTTTCGATGGGTTTGGCTTCGGTTGAACGCAAATACGCCCTGGATTTGGGAGAAAGTGTTGTCAACAAATCAGGTGCAAGCATGTTCCGAGAAGTAAAACGTTGGCCATCGGCACGAGTTTGGACGGGTGTTCCGCTGTGGGCAGAGAGATTTGACTTGTTGTTATCAATCAATCGGATTTTCTCCGATGAGTCTGAGAGTGAGAAGCAGACCTACGCTTCAGAGCTGAGACTGAGCTTCTGAGTTCTGGTTGTTTTCTGGGTCGGAATTGTAATTGAGGTAAAAAAAAGCCACCCGATGAGGGGTGGCTTTTTCATGGCTAAGAGGCAGCGCGAATTAACGCTTGCCCTTAGTTCCCTTGCGGCTTGCACCGACCGCGTCCTTGAGGGACTTAGCAGCGCGGAAGCTCACTTTCTTCGAAGCAGGAATGGAGATCGCTTCGCCTGTTTGTGGATTGCGGCCGGTACGAGCAGCGCGCTCTTTAGCGAAAAGAACGCCGAGCTTGTCGATGCGTGCCTTGTTTCCAGCAGCAATTTCAGTCTCGATTGTGGCCAGGAATTCCGTGAGGAGAGCCTTGGTCATTTTCTTAGGGAGCTTGTCAGTGAACTTTTCGGCGACGGCAGAGATCAGTTGCTGTGTTGAAACAGTAGTGTTGGCCATTGCGACTCCTTTGATTGAACATGTTGATGTCTGTTTTTAGATTAGCGGATGCTTTTTGGCAAATCAAGTTTCGGAGTGTATTCTCACCGGGTGTCTGCGAACTATGTTCTTGATCACGCGCCGAGCTTTGGTCTTCCTTCAGAGGTTTATTGATGAACACGTCCGGTTATTACGTGCATGATTTGAGTCCTTTCATTTTTACAGTGAGTGGACTCAAGCTTGATTGGATGTCTTCCCCCGCAGGTGCAGCAGCCCTGGTCGTTCTGTTTGTTGCCGGTCTTGGAGCGTTGTGGGCGCTGCCTCGCGCACGGCAATTCACTCCAGCGCAGATGGAACATTTTTATTTTCTGCGGCCTATTTTTATAACGTTATCGATCATCGTCAGTGCACTTTTTGGTCTTCACAAAGCTGGAATCGATTGGGGCCTGCGCTGGTACTCAACCATGTACCTGCTTGCATTTGCATTCACCTATGGGTGTTGCCGCTACTGGATTGGCAAACGTCGCATCATGCTCGCCCCTCTCCTGCTCGATTCACTCATTGCTTATCTCATGATTGGTATGATTCTCGGTGCCCGCACGGCCTACGTGTTTATCTATAACTGGGATTCCTACTCGAATAATCCAATGGATATGTTCAAGGTTTGGGAAGGCGGATTATCTTTCCACGGTGGTATTGTTGGGGTCATCATCGCTATGGTTCTGTTTTGTCGACAGAACGCTATTCCATTTTGGCACCTCTCGGATCGGCTTGCTCTGACTGTCCCCGTTGGCATCGGTTTGGGGCGTATCGGTAACTTCATGAATGGTGAGCTCTACGGCCGCGTGATCAGCGACCACGTTCCCTGGGCCATGATTTTCCCTGGGGGGGGTGATCTTCCACGGCACCCCAGTCAGATTTATCAGAGCCTGGGCGAAGGCTGGTTGCTTTATATCACCTTGCTTCTTATCAATCGTGTTAAGCACCGTGAAGGCACAATTGGCGCTGGATTTGTGTTTTTCTATGGTCTTTATCGGTTCTTTATGGAGTTCTTCCGTGAGGCCGACAAGCAGTTGATGTATTATTTCAATAACACACTGACCATGGGGCAGATCCTCTGTGTACTCACAATGCTTGCTGGCGTTGGAGTCTTCCTGGCGACGCGCAATACGCTGGTCACAGACACCGAGGCCTGGCAGCAGAGAATCGATGAATTCATCGCTCGCCGCCGCAAAATTGAAGAAGAGTGATTTAGGTCTGAAGCGCTTCAGGTGTGTCATTCACCAAAGTGAATGATCGCATGGAATCCAAGTCGTCCTATCAGCTGCAGATCCTGCTCGCTGCGGTTCGCGGTCATAAGTATGCGTGTGCAGTTGTTCGGAATTTTTGGCAGCGCATTTTGTACAAAGCGGAGCGATGCATCTTGCCCCTCGCCGGGGAATGAGCAGAGTGCAATGTGCGGTGCGTCGGTCTGAACGACCTGTTCCATTTCAGCTTCCGTGCTGACCGAAACCACAGGACACAATTTACAGTCACGCGCGAGTTCAATTGCCATCTGGAGCTCGTACAGGTCGAGCTGGCCGGCGTGAATTTGAATTCCCGTGAAACCAAGATCCGCCGCCAGAAGGATATCGGCCGGGTGGGTGAAAAAGCCGGTACGAAAGACCAGAGTCTGTTTCTCGCGCGCTGCCTTGAGCGCATTGCGGAGGAGATCCTCCTCGTCGGCCCAGGTTTCATTCATCCAGAATCCTGGCCGCAACATCACACCCATCAACGTACCAGCATCAGATTGCGTAAGTCTGCTGAGAGCGATTTGAAATGTATCTGGCTCTGAAGCCTCGTGCGCATCCACTGATTTTGAGTAAAAGCACTGCCGCAAATCCGAGTCCCAGATGGTGGCTGGAAAAACAGGAACCTGCGTACGTGTTGGTTTCTCTTCGCCGGCGGGCGGAGTGATAAATTTCTTGAGCGAGACAAGGGTGAGAGTCTCGCTCTGGCGCAACAGATCTTCCTTCCAGGCGGAGCGATCTTCGCTGTTCCAGAACTGCTCGGCAGCTGCGAATTCGAGTTGGGTAAGAGCTTCAATGACCGGGTGATTCAATGCTCTGTGACCGCCACTGTGCGAGTTTGTGAGCAGCCTCGCCCGACTTGAGAGCCTGGCGTGCCTTGGCAATTCCTTCGGGCATTGTGTCGACCACCGATGCACACCAGAGCGTGGCTGCGGCATTCACTATGACTGCATCTTCCACAGCACCTGGATTACGCGCCTCAAGGGTTGCCCTGAAGCAGTTCGCATTTTCCTCGATGCCAGCACCCTTCAGTGCATCTTTTTTATAAATGGGCATGGAAAAGTCGGTTGGTGTCCAGATGGCTGCATTTTGCTGTCCATCGATGAGCTGAATGATTTTCGATGGACCGCAAACAGAAATTTCGTCGAGACCATCTTCACTGTGAACCACCAGAGCACGCTTGCGCCCCAGATCTTGGAGGCAGCGTGCCGTGAGCACCTGAATTTCCTCTGAGTAGACTCCAACCAGCTGCCCAGAAAGAGGTGCCGGGTTGGCCAGCGGCACGAGCAGATCAAAGATGGTGTGGAAGCCGAGGCTTTTGCGCACAACTCCGAGGTGTTGTAGCGCAGGGAAAATGGATGGAGCGTAGAGATACGAGAGCCCTGTGTTTTCGATCTGTGTTTTGGCCTCAGGCAGACTGCGAGTGAGATGAACACCTACCGACTCGAGAACATCTGCACTGCCGCAGCGACTTGAAATCGAACGTGTCCCAAACTTTGCAACTTTCGCTCCAGCTGCGGCAGCAACCACTGCCGCCATTGTTGAAATATTGTAGGTTTGAGAACCATCACCACCGGTTCCAGAGTTGTCTACGAGTCCTTCCCAGCTCGGCTGGGAGTTGCCAAGATTCAGGCCTGAGTGATTTTGGATGCCCGCTCTGGTCAAGCTTTCCAGTGCACCCAGAACGACGTCCTGTGTGAGAGGGGTGAGGCGGAAGGCTGTGAGAATTGAGGCAACACGCACATCAGACAAACTAGATTGAAGAATGCCATCCATGAAGCGGCGCACTTCGTTGCGCTGCAGACGCGCACCTGCAAAGAGGTGCTCCATGAAACGGCTGAAAATGGAATCTTGTGCAGACATGGAAACCCCTCAGAGGTCGTCGGATTCTTCAGTGGAGATGGCCTGCATCGGGTAGACCCGATGAGTCTGGCGCACCAGGAACACGAAATTGTTGTCCTCAATCCGCTCAAGGTCAAGGAACCTCACCAGGCATTCAAAGACATTGATCGGAGCTTCGAGGCAAAGGATATGTGCAGCGTTGCGAACCCAATAGCCCTGACACTGCGGAATTGCTTTGACTATCGAAAGAGGGGTTTCTGGTGACAGGAGTCTGTCCTCCATGCCCCACATCAGCATGGTGGGGCAGGTGATTTTCTCGAGGTCTTTGTCGAGGAAATCCTCCGAAGAAACCGTTTTCACGAAATCGCGCACGCTTTCATCTTTCAGAACACGATACACGCCGCGTTTGAGGAGCGGACTGAGCACCGGCCAACCATTGTATGGCGAAGCTGTCATGATTCCGGGATAGAGGCTGTGGAACTTGTTCCAGCTCAGATAGAGCAGCGTGTCGCGCAAAGCATGCGTTCTGAATCCAAGACCCCCGGGGTTGAGCAGGGTGAGTGATTTTACCCACTCTGGTGCATTGAGAGCGAGCGACATGCCGAGCCAGCCGCCCAAGCTCAAGCCAACAATGTCTGCTGCACCAGAGGACAAACTCTGCAAGAACTCTCGCAAGCACTGAGTGTGTTCCATGCGCGTCATGACTGGGTTGTTGGGCTTACTGAATCCGGAGAAATGGAAGAGGTCGGGCATGACCACGCGCCGCTTGTTCTTAAGCATCAAGCCAAGCATGGCAAAGCACTGACCGCTGCTGCCAATCCCATGAATAAGTACAATCGGTGGCTCCGTTGAGCCAGGATGAGAGTCGTAGTAATGCAGTTGCCCGAAGGAGTTGTCGCTGGTGCATGATTTCAACCCGAGAGGTCCAAGGCTTTCGCGGACAAGCCGAGCCAGGGTTAAATCGACTTGGCGCTCGGTGAAGCTCACCATATCGGAATTTTCAACCCGACGCACTGGCCGGATAATGTGGTTGAGCACAGTGAGGCGAAGTGTGCGGCTCATCTGGCCACCCAAGGTGTCGGTGGGCTCTGCTCCATTGAGCAAAGCATCTTTAAGATTGACCAACAGAGAGGGTTTCGGACGACGGCTGCTTTGCATCATGACACTTCTTTCAGGAG
This sequence comes from Betaproteobacteria bacterium, assembly GCA_016868315.1. GTDB lineage: Bacteria > Bdellovibrionota_B > Oligoflexia > Silvanigrellales > Silvanigrellaceae > RFOM01. The sequence continues at coordinate 73,709 of VGHE01000006.1, read as the reverse complement.
TTCGATTGGACAATCTCCTGGAGCAGAATCTTTTCGAGTTCCTGTGCATAGGTTCTGATTTGCACCTGGTCAGGACCCTCGATGGTGATTCGAGCCAGAGATTCTGTTCCACTATACCTGAACAGAATTCTTCCTGCATTGCCAAGTTCTTTTTCGATTTCTGACAGTCGAGCCGAGAATTCGGGCAGGCGCTCGAGCGGTACCTTGCGCTGTACTTTTACATTGCGCGTGATTTGGGGGAGCTTCTGCATGACCTCGGCAAGATCCGACAGGGGGCGATTGCGGCGACACATCATTTCCAAAACCTTGAGGCTTGCGATAATGCCGTCACCGGTCGTGCTTGAGTCGAGGAAAAGCAGATGTCCGCTTTGTTCTCCACCAAGAGTGATGTTACGTTTGCGCATTTCCTCAACCACATAGCGGTCGCCCACAGGCGTCCGGAAGACCTCAATCCCCGCTTTATTTAATGCGACATCAAGACCTTTGTTGCTCATAACAGTCACAACAACGCTGTTGTGCGCAAGTTGATTCGTTGCTCGCATTTCAAGCGCACACATCGTTATGATTTGGTCGCCGTCGAGGAAGTTACCTTTTTCATCAACGACAGCCAGCCGATCGGCATCTCCATCCAGTGCCAGGCCAATGTCTGCCCGGTAGCGCAGAACTTCTTCGCGTAGTCGTTCCGGATGCAGAGCACCGGCTTCAAGGTTGATGTTGAAACCGTTAGGTTCGTTGTTGATTTCGAAAACCTCAGCACCCAGCTCGCGCAACACCTTCGGGCCAACCTTGTACCCCGCACCGTGCGCACAATCCATTACGATGCGCAGACCATCGAGTTTGAGTGATTTTGGAAAACGTTCTTTCAAAAAAACTGCATACTGGCCGATGGCATCGTCGATACGTTTGGCACGTCCAATGTTTTGTGCGTTGACCACTCGGTTTTCAAGTTTGGGATCGTCTATGAGTTGTTCGATAAAATCTTCATCGGCATCCGGGAGCTTGAAGCCGTTCTTATCGAAGAATTTTATTCCATTGTCATGGAACGGGTTATGACTTGCAGAAATCATGATACCCGCAGAAGCACGCATCCCTCGCGTGAGGTAGGCAACACCTGGGGTCGGAAGTGGGCCAACGAAGAGAACATCAGCACCCACAGAGCAGAGCCCAGCGGAAAGGATACCCTCGAGCATGTAACCACTCACGCGCGTATCTTTACCGATGATCACGCGAGGGCGTTCTGTTTTCTCGCGCAGTGCGAGCCCGAAGGCCTGCCCAATCCGCAAAACCATGGATGGGGTCATCATGCCGACGTTAGCTTCACCTCGGATTCCATCGGTTCCAAAATACTTTCCCATGTTCTTCCATTACCTCGCGAGAAGTTGAACATCCGGCGTTATTTTATTGGGCTGTTGATTTCAATGAAGTTGACCTTGACTGTGACTTTGTCGAACGAGGGTTTGAACGAGCTTCCCAGATCAAGAGCGAGCCCTGCCTGTGCCGTGTAGTCTTTGCTACCCAGATTTGAGATATCCACAGGAATGGTTGAGATAGAGTCAATTTGCGTGAGAGCAGTACGAGCGCCTGTGAGTTCAACTTCCGAAGGGTTTACGGTCACGCGGCTGATCTCAAAGCCAGCTTTGGGTGCACCCTGCAGAACTGCTTTGACGGTAACTTTTTTTGTTTCAATGCGATCAAGTTCCACATCCAGCCATGGTTCCTGCATAGTGAGCGAATAGCGCTTGTCGAGATTTGGGAAGTTTTCACTTGAGAGACCAACGCGGATTTTACCCATACGTTCTTTCCGCAGGTCGACTTCTCCAGTGAGTTCTTCATCGCTGGGGACGCGTGAAAAGAGCGTGTCGGGCATGCGCAGCGTGACGTTGACGATACGCTCTGCCGGACCCATCACAATAACACCCTGTTCAGTTTGGAAACGAACTCGGACGATGCGGTTAAATTCGCGCACCTGTTGATTGCGGACAATGAGGAAAAGCGCGAGTGCGAAGCCTAGGGAAAGGATTTTAAGCCCAAGGTTCTGAGTAAAAATGCGGGCGATGCGTTGGAGTAAGGAAGTTGTAGCATTCATTATACATCTCCCTTTTTGTCGGCGGCAGAACTTGGGTGCTTAGGCTCATGGTCTTCAGACTGCGAGGAAGCAGGTTCAGTTGTGTCCATGGGAGGGTCAAGTGGAACTCCACCTACGGTTACATCGCGCGGCGGTGGTTCAGGTGGCATGGGCGGATCGAAGCGGTGGTTTTCTTTGCTTTCCTCTTCGTAATCCGCATGCAGTGTTTCCAGCTCCAACTCAGGCGTGCCGAGCGACACATGAGCAGGTGGAATGGATTGAACTTCGGGTTTTCGTGCGCGCACTGCCTGGTGGCGTGGTAGCCGCAGTGTCATTGACCAACGTTGTGAATCGGAGCCAGGGGCGGTCACAGTGCCTGTGGTTGTCATTTGTCGAGATGCTGATGCTGCACGTGAATCGTTGTCAGAGGCACTCTTTTTGTCGCCCCACGCGCTGCGGCGCTGGCTTCCTGCAAATTCTTTGTTCTGCTTCTTAGAGCTAGTACCGTTCAGCATGTCCCACCACCAGTTTTTGATGGGCTGTGTTAAACGCAGCAGTCCTGTTGCTTTCTCGCGAGTCTGGGGGACGAGGAGTGTCATTAAGAGGCGGCGGGTAATGTCTGCGTTTGGCTGACGCTGCATCTGGCCATCCCAGGCGATCGAGATATTTCCTGTTTCTTCTGAAACGACCAGCACAACGGCATCGGTTTCCTCGGAGATTCCAACGGCTGCACTGTGTCGAGTGCCCATCTTTTTACTGAAGCTCGGGTTCTTCGAAAGTGGAAGTTGTGCCGAAGCGCAGCTGAGCCGGCCTTTTTGAATGATGACAGCGCCATCGTGGAGCGGCGAGAATGACTGGAATATCGAGAGAAGCAATTGCTCACTCACCAGAGCGTCGATTTTGACACTGTGGTCGTAGAGGCGGTCGAGGCCAATGCCCCGCTCAAAAACAATGATTGCTCCCGCGCGCTCGTGGCTGAGTGTTCGAGCAGCGTTGATGGCCTCATCGATGGCTCGCACCCCGACATCTTCATCCATCCCTTGAACGAAGGGCCCACGCCCCACGCGAGTCAGGAGCCGGCGCAGGTCGTCTTGGAAAAGAACGATGACGACAACGATGATGGACGAATAGAACTTGGAGATGATCCAGTTGAGTGTGTTGAGTTCAAGGTATCCGCTCATTGCATAGGCAATGAAAATGATAATGATACCGATGAGAACCTGAACGGCACGGGTTCCCTTGAGCATGTTCATAGTCTGGTAGCACAGTGCAGCCACCAGACCAATGTCAAGGATGATGCGCCAGTTGAGCTGCTGTAGCTGATCCGAGAAGAGCATTCGACGTTTTACCTTTTATCAACTGCAGTGCCAGGTGGAGGAATGAACTCGAACGCGCTCGCCGCGATTTTCTCTGGTTTCATGGAACTGAAATTGATGAGCGTGCGGTTGCCATTTCTGAATTCAATTCTGATGACACTCACGAATCCGGTCGATTGGTCGACCGCGAGCGTAATCGATTTTTGAGCAGATTTTTGAATAGGCTCAAGAGAAACGCAAGTGTTGCTCTTTGGGCAACTTGTGTTGGTCAGGTTTTCGTCTGCCGGGAAAGTTGAGACTTTTTCCAGGTTGAATTTATTTGGCAGACGATCGAGATTAAAAACCACATCGAGAAATTCGAGATCGCTCGAGTTTGCAGGCATACGCAAGGCATGCTTCGTGTTTTCGATGTACTTCCAGAACCATTCGCCATTATTCACGTAGAGCTCTTTTCCGGGTGAGAAGACCTCCCACCGGAATTTGCGTGGCTGCGAGAAAATGAGCTCACCGGTGCTTGCTGTTGTCTTTTTGCGCAGTGCGCTGAAAACCTTTTGATCGAATTTAACCCTGAACGAAGCATTCAGGTTCGATTTTGACTGAAGCGTTCTGAGTTCTTCGGCAATCTTGCTCGACGCACCGTTGGCCGTGGTTGAAGCTGCCGCGTCGGAAGCAGCAAGAAGCCCGCCCGGTAGAGTGAGCGCCATGACTGCCAGAGCAAATTTCAGGAATGAAACAGATGTGTTGATTGGGGTGGTCATGGGGGCTCCAGCTCAGCAAGTCTTATGGCAAACTTGCCCGACAAGTATCGAAGCTGCAAGCCCAGAGCTCAAAGTTCTACGAAAGAAGACGACCAAGTGCGTCGACGTCTTCCACCACCGTGAACAGTTCTCCGGGAGATCGGCTTAGCCCTGACTGTGCGATCGTCTCGAGCCAAGTGATGAGACCTGTGTAGAAGCCGAAGCTGTTCAGGACAATGACGGGCTTGTTCATGAAACCGAGTGTATTCGCGGTCAGGACTTCAAAAAGCTCATCGAGAGTTCCAAGCCCGCCAGGCAAAATCAGGAATGCGTCAGATTCGGTCATCAGCACGTCTTTTCTCTGAGCCATGGTTTCGACAGTAACGAGTTTGTCGATGCGCTGGTGCGCGAGCTCACGGTTGGCCAGCTTTTTGGGCAGGACTCCAAGGACTTCCCCGCCGTGCGACAACACGCCGTCGGCGGTTGCGCCCATGAGTCCATCTTTGCTTCCCCCATAGACGAGTTTCAGTCTGCGAGAACCCAGAAGCTGCCCGACTTCGAACGCGAGTTCTCGAAACTCAGGCGAACGGCCATTCTGAGCACCGCAGAAGACGCAGATGGAAGAGATTTTGGTCATGTTTGAACCCTTGTTAGGAGTTTTGGAAAGCCCGCTGTTTTTCGGGTGTGTTGGTGTCGGTTACAAGGCTGAGCGTGCGGGCGAACGTGACCGGGTTGTTGCTCAGGCGCAATCCCACAAATTGCCCCGCAAGAACCAAAGCGAAAAGCAGGAGATCGGAGTTGGGTATCTGAGCCCTGTGCCAAAGAAGCAAAGTGGCTGAGCAGCCCGCACCGAGGCCGAGAGATTGCCACCAGTTGTTGGTGTCTCGCCCGATGAGGAGCGAGTTCTTGATGTGAACTCGAGGTCTGAGTGCAAGCATCATGATTCCGAAAATGAATGCGGGTGTCACGGCCATCAAACGGCTCATTGGAGCAAGCTCGAGATCACCCATCACAGCGATGCGTGTCTCGTACTGCTGCAGGGCAACCCAACCGATAAAACTCAGCGTTATGGCGGCGATGGCTGTCGGGATGCTCCAGAACGTGAGGCTCGAAATACTGCGTTCCTGCGCCAATTGCAGACTCGAAGCAGCACCAAAGCAAAGCGCCGACAAAAAAGAAAAGCTGCGGGGCAGCGGAAGGGAAAACTGGCTGAGAGCCGGTACCAGCAGTAACTGACTCGAGCTGATTTTTGCAGCGACTGCGAGTTGGGCAAATTCAGGCCAGAGGTAGACCACTGCTGCGCCCATCAATAAAAGAGCGGACAGGCGGCTGCGAACATTGGGGAAAACTTCGATTTGGGCGACCAAACGCCACATGCTTCGGCTCCATGGGATAAAAGCCAACGCAACCGCGTGAATGGGGCTCCATCCTTCCGAACCTAAAGCTACGCCTTGCAGAACCAACCCCAAAGCGAGAAAGAGTCCTGCAACCAGTGATTTTTTCCAGGTGGAACGCTCGGGCACCAGTGTTTTGAGAAGCGCAGACCAGCCCAAGAGTGTGCTGGCGAGGCAGCCTGCAAGTGCGGCGAGCAGCGCCCATCCGAATCCGCTCAGAGCGTTCGATTGGCAGATGAATCCGGAGAGAGTCAGGGCTGCGGGCAACCCAAGACCAAGCACGAATGAGCTGCTTTGTGCAGAAATTCTATGTATTTGGCCTCTGGGGCTGATTTGTTGTTCCATGGGCGTGTCCACTTTTCTTTCCTGGAAAAAGGGCTCGCGGAGAACCGAGACTCTTGATTTTTGCCTTCCTTCCGGGGCTAGCAGAGAGCTAGCCGCCGCGCCAGTCTTTTTTTCGCTCCCGACTTTCACTTGTTCTGAATTTAAATGTGCAATATCCGGCGGGAAGGATTGACTCCCAAGAGGATGGACTTTTTTCATATGGTTTCGCTGCAGCACATCTCTACAACCCGCCTCCCGACACTTTGGGGTCCATTCCAAATGTCGCTCTACCTCGAAGCGGCAACGGCCAAAGAACATGTGCTTTTGTGGATGGGGGAATGGAATCGCCCCGACAAAATTCCCCTCGTGCGCATTCACTCAGAATGTTTGACCGGTGATGTTTTTGGTTCACTGCGCTGTGACTGTGGCCAGCAGCTCCAAGATGCCATGAATTCAATTGCTAAAGAGGGATATGGCGCGATTCTGTACCTCCGCCAAGAAGGTCGCGGTATCGGTCTTGCAGCAAAAATGCAGGCCTACTCTCTTCAGGATGCGGGCATGGATACGGTTGAGGCCAATCTTGCCCTTGGTTTCTCGGCAGATGAACGTAGTTTTGTGGTCGCTGCTGAAATCATCAAGGCCTCTGGGGTATCGAAAGTGCGCCTGCTCACCAACAACCCGGCAAAGGTCGAGGCACTCGCTGAGGCTGGTATTGAGGTTGTTGAGCGTGTCGCAATTGCTCCGGTTTTGCAGAAAGAAAATCTCAAGTACATCCGTACGAAAATGGAAAAGATGAGGCACCTTATCAGTCTTGATGTTGTCTCGGATTCCGAAAGACTCCCCGGCGAAGAGGGATAAATTTAGCCTACTCCCGCCAACAACTCGCCGCACCGAGAAAAGCTTCAGCCCGACATCGCAGTTGTTTTTGTTAAGCTCGGATAGGGCAGTTATTCCAATGTTGATGCGGCGAAATGAGGGGGCGCTCGTGGGCGTGTTGAGAGTCCGGCAGGTCTGCTGGATGTTCATTTGCCTCGTGGGTTCACGTGCACATTCAGATGTGCCGCGTGAAGACGCGCCGCGCTTAGCTCAACTCAATGTGCGTCATCACCTTATTCCCGGTGTAAAACTGAGCTCAAAAGACCCAGCCGGAGTGCCGGCACAAGGCAACCAAAGCTCGGTTGTTCCGCAACCTCCACCGCCCCCACCGCAAAAGAGCAAAAGCGTATTATCGTGGCCAAGCGAATGTGCTGAGCCGGTGAAGGTGAGCTTTTATGGAGACTATTGGGTTGGACCTAAGAGTCCAGCAGCTCAATTGAAAGTTTCACTTTTTGACAATCTAAAACCACTTCTGCAGTGGGCTGATTTTAATGTTGTGAATTTTGAAGGAGCCCTGACGCGAGAAGAAAAACGTGCATTTGAAAAATACCCATTCGCTCTGAAGCAGGCTCCCGACAGCTTAAAGTGGTTGGGTGCTGCGGGAATCAAACACTTCACGTTGGCGAATAATCACAGCATGGATTTTGGTTGGAAGGGTGCTCAGGACACCATGGCCGCACTCAAGGCCGCGGGAATGAAATTTGCAGGTGTTGGCCAAAATCTGCGCGCAGCTCTGCAGCCGATGTGGCTCGAAAAAAATGGGATCCGAATTGCGGTTATTTCAGCGACAACAACATACCCTGCCGAGGCGTGGGCTACGGAAAAGCAACCCGGCGTCGCTTTTCCGCGCGGTGATGCACTGAGAAAAGCGATTGCTGATGCCCGAAGCTCTGCCGACTTCGTGGTGGTCGCATTTCATTGGGGTGAAGAGCTGAAAGCCGGTCTACGTGATCACCAACCGGCGCAGGCCAAGATCGCTCTGGCTGCCGGAGCGGATATTGTCGTTGGTCATCATGCTCATATTGCGCAGGTCGTAGACGTGGAGCCTGAGGACGGAATTATTGTTTACGGCATTGGTAATTTTTCGTTTGCTTCGCTTTCCAGGGAAGCAAAGTTTGGGCTGGGTGCTCACTTTGAGTTCTGCTCCGCTGCGCAACCAGGACAAGATGGCTCAACCCATCGCTATCGCATGGTTCTGACCCCTCTCCAGACCTTCAACCGTGCGACAGGCTATCGTACGCGACCCATGAGTCTGGCCGAATTCGCACCTTTTGCGCGCGAATATGTCAAGAAAGGCTATTTTTCTCCTGAGCTTGAGTTTTTCATTCCCGGTGAAAACCAAGTCAGAACCATCTCCGAATGGTTGCAGCCCACGGCACAAGCCTCTAAAGAAGGGACAGCTATCCGCTAAGTCCATTGTCCTAACCGGGGTCTAAAAATGAACGTCCTGTCCATGGTCAAACCGACCAACGAACCTATTGAGAACATCCGTGACACTGAGGCTGCCTGGGCGCAGTTTGAAGCGGCGACCCGTGAAATTCCGCTCGGACTTGAAGTGCCTATGATAATCGGTGGCCAAAAGATTTACGCGAATCAGAAGGGTAAAAGCCTTAATCCTGCCACAAAGCAGCTTGTGTGTTCTTTTCAGGAAGCTGATGCAAGTCATGCGCAGAAAGCCATCGATGCTGCACTTGCAGCCAAGCCCGCATGGGCTGCGCTTTCACCCGCAACCCGTTTGCAGAAATTCAGAGATCTTGAGGCAGTTCTTGCAAAGTGGAAGTACCAGACATGCGCAACAGCCGCAGTCGAATGCGGTTACACAGCCAATGAAACCTCGGCCAGTTGGGCCGAACTCATGGACTTCGTGCGCTTTAATAATTGGTTCTATTCCGAGTTGATTGCTGAGCGCATGGGAGATGGTCCCATGGAAACAAATCAGCTGCAGCTGCGTCCATTGAAAGGCTTCACCTGTGCCGTGACGCCTTTCAATTTCCCAATTGCGATTGGTTACAATCTCCCTCTCGCTATGGCTCTGACCGGCAACACAGTGGTTTGGAAGCCCAGCAGTGATGCTGTTCTGACCAGTTATCTGCTGATGCTTGCTCTTGATGAAGCGGGCTTCCCGCCGGGTGTGATTAACTTCCTGACAGGTGAAGGACCAAACTGCCTTCCTCCCGTTCTCAAACATCCTGAACTCACCGCATTGAACTTCACCGGAAGCTTCAACACGGCGCGCATTTTTGGCAACTATCTTTTCAATACTGATTTTCCGCGCAACAACTTTCCACGCTTTGTGGCGGAAACGGGTGGTAAGGATTTTCTTGTCGCCGACCACGACATCGATGTTGTCGACACAGCTCAAGCTATCGTTCAGGGTGCATTTGGGCGCAGTGGACAAAAATGTTCTGCAAACAGTGTCGTTCTCGTCGATGAAAAAATCTGGCCTACGCTCAAAAGTGAACTTGTGAAGCAAACACAAGCGCAGCTTATGACTCTTCCAACCGAACGTAAGGCTGATTTGGGTCCTGTCATCAATCAGCGTGCGTTCGACAAAATCAAGGCTGCGCTGGAAAAAGCCAAAGCCGACAAAGCCTGCACTTTCCTTGCCGGTGGGAAGTGTGATGACAGCAAAGGCTATTACATCGAACCAACTTTGATTGAAGTGAATTCCGACATCCACGAGTTGCTCAGTGTTGAGATTTTTGGTCCGGTCACAGCTGTGCGGACGTATAAGACTCTCGAAGATGCTGCGCGTATCATCGAGCAGCACCAGTATCGCCTGACGGGTTCAGTCATAAGCCGCAACGAAACGTTCCTTGAACGAGCAGTTCCTGTTCTCTCGCAGCTTGCGGGCAACTTCTACGTGAACCGGAAAACGACGGGTGCGGTTGTTAATCAGCAACCTTTCGGTGGCGACGGTGCCAGCGGTACGAATGCAAAAGCGGGTGGAAAATGGTACCTGCTTAACTTTGTGTCGCAGGGAAGTATCACCCGGCGTCACACACGCAGCACAACTCCGCAAGCCTTCGCTGCACTCAAGAATACGCTTGGGCGCTGACGACCTGTGCTGACTTGAAACTCGAATCCACCCCGTGACAACTGTTCAGTTGCTCCGGGGTGGTTTTTTCTTTGCGCGGTTTGCTGCCCAGAGCAATGCCTGTGCGCATGTCTCCGTATTCAGCTGTTGATGCGTGTGACGTATAAATTCAGGAAGCTGCGCTGTGCTGCAGCCTGTGTATTGCAGCAGTGCGGCGATGTCGGTCATGAGTCGTGCCCATCCAAGTGCTTCCTGAGGTTTGTCCTTTGCCCACTGGTTCAGTTCTGCCCGAACGGGTTTGCAGTTCTCGCCAACCGTGTTTTCAATGGCCTGCGCAAGGCTCAGATGCGTGTATTCTGCGCTGCACGTTCTGCAAAAACTGTGCACGAGGTCGGTTGGATTGAAGGTATCGGCTGCGATATTTTCAACAAGCCAAGAGGCATCGAGCAATTCGGTTCTCGATTGGCGCACCAGCCACCGGCACTGTTCGAGAAAATCTTGCCAGGCGCTGAGTTGTGCTTGTGGATCTGAGCATTGAGGAACGCGAAACTTGCCGCTCCCAAAACGAACAGCAAGTTCAACATGGGCGCGTTCCGATGCAGACAGCGGCCAGGTTTTCAATATGTTCACCCAATCAAAGGCGCTCTGCCCAAAATTGCTGTGACACATCAGCAGGAAGAGAGTTCCCGGGTGCCGAAATGCCGCGACGGGCAAATTGAAAGAATGAGGTGACTCCTGCAGTGCAACAGGAACAGGTGTCGCCGAGGATCTAGCAGGCGAATTGTACTGCAGGAGAATCCATTGCGCATTGCGGGTGCTTTGCGCAAACCGAGCGAATGCCGCGGCTTTGACTTTCGAGATTTCGAGCAGAACCCGCTCGAGGCTGATGTGAATGAGTTCACCAGTAAGTGCATGGGCGGCAGCTTTGGTCTCGGGTTCGATCGAGAAATTGAGATTCGCCGAGAAGCGGTGCAGCCTGAGGATCCGAAGTGGATCCTCGTGCAGACGCATTTTGGCATCGCCGACACAGCGGATTTGCCGTTGTTTCAGATCCGAAAGTCCATTGTGGAAGTCGACGATAAGTTCGTCGATTGGATCGAAGTAAAGTGCATTTACAGTGAAATCACGCCGGGCGCTGTCTTCTTCGATTGTGCCTTGCGAAACTAGACTTGGGTGACGGCGGTCGGTGTACTCGGATTCTTTTCTGAAGGTCGACACCTCGAATGCGTATTCTCCTCGGCTCACAAGTCCGACGCCGAAGGCTTTACCGATGCCGATGGTCTTGGGGAGAAGTCTGTGCACTTCATCGAAGGAAGCGTCGGTTGAGATGTCTATATCGTTGGGCGGCTCTTCAGGATTCAGTAGGAAATCTCGGACGCATCCGCCAACCCACCAGGCCTGCCGGCCTGCTGTGCGCAGGGTTTCGCAGATTTCACGGGCCGCCAAAATCCGTGGATGCTGAGAGACGGCCGGGTGAAGCTTATGTGGTATCATCTGTCTCAATCTGGCTACTCCGATGGGCACTGATAGGACGGACAATTAGCTCATGTTCAGCGAACATACTCGAAAGACTATCACGAACAAACTGCTTGAGGGCAAAGGTTGGTTTCTGGTTTGTGGCCTAATTGCACTGGCTGCAGTTCTGACTCGTTTCCTGTTCCTTGCAGACAAGCCCTACCACCATGATGAAAGTTTGCATGCGTATTATTCGCATCGCGTCTCCGATGGGCATCCGCACGAATATTCTGCGCTCTTGCACGGCCCGGTGTTGTACTACCTGGTTGGCGCTTTCATGGCGATTTTCGGCTCCGATGACTTCACAGCTCGTTTTCCCTCAGCGGCCTGCAACGTGTTACTTGTTTTGTTGCCTTTGTTTTGGCGTCGAGCGCTCGGCAACGGCACAGCTCTGGTTATTTCTCTCTTTTTACTTCTAAGTCCGACGTTCATGTACTTCGGACGTTTCCTGCGTGAAGATGCCTTCAACTCACTGTGGATCGGTCTTTCACTTGCTAGTTTCTTTGCCTATCATTGGTGGGGCAAGCCTTGGCAAGCAGTTGTCGCAGCCGCCTTTCTAGCAATGCAATTCTGCAACAAAGAGAATGCTTATTTGCATGTCTTTGTCTGGCTCTTGGGCATAGCTTCTGTCCTTTGGCTCGTGCGCCGCAGCGGACTTGATGACTTGAACGACCTACGCGGGGGTTATCGACCACTGACAGCCTGGTCAGATCGCGCTGCGCTTATAGTGAATTGTGTCTCGGTCTTTGTTTTCATTTATGTTGTTTTTTATTCGAGCTTCTTCCGTCATTCAAAGGGTGCCTGGCACGGAGTGATTGATGGACTCTATCGTGAGAGTTTGCTGTATTGGTGGGATCAAAACCAAAAGCGACGTATTGATGGACCGTTCGACTATCATTTTCCTCTTTTGTTGAATTATGAGTTCGCGCTCATTCCTGCATTGATGTGTGCATGGATGCGCAGTGTCAGCTTGTCAGCAAAAAACACCGCTCGAGCGGCTTTGCGCTTCCCGTTGTCGCTCCTCAATACTCCACGTGTTGTGTTTATTTTCTCTGCACTGCTGCTTGCATCCGTGGCTCTGCCTCGGTTGGGTTTCACCCCTGAGAGCTGCAGTTTTTCAGAGACCTGCCTCAATGGTCTGGCCAGCGAAAAGACCAGCAGCGTGGTTTCTGGGATTGCCAAGAAGTTGCATATTTCTCATTCACGGCACCTGATGCAGTTGCTCTCAATCGCCCTGTTGGGGGCGTTCGCCGTTTTAGCTAATGCGCGCTTGCGTCGTTTTCTTGATGCGTTTTTGTGGTGGTGGGTAACCGGCATGCTCGGAATCTACTCCTACGTCGGAGAGAAGGTTCCATGGTTGCTCATCTACATTTTGATGCCCTTCGTGGCTTTGGCAGGTCTTGAGATTGGCCGCTTGCTGGCAGGCACAAGGAACTTTTTCAACCATAATACTCTCACTGATGCTCCTCTGGATTCTGAGATGAAGGGTGCCGTTGCTGCTGCAGAAGGGCGCTTCATCGCCCGGGCGCAGCGCCTTACTCTGGTTTCGACCGCTCTTCTGCTTGCGTTCGGCGCTTGGAAGGCTGTCCGCGTCTCTTTTCCTGAGGCTGCGAATCCGATGGAGCGGCTGGTGTTCACCCAGACTACTCCAGCGATAAAGGCGATTCGCCAGCGTTGGGTAAACGTGAACAATGTTTCTGGGCGATTTCCGCGTGTGACGATGTCCGGAGATTCGACCTGGCCCATTGCTTGGTATGCCCACGACATTCAGGGGGCAGACTTCATCCGGCCGGCCGATGCTTCGGCTGCGGCCGCTTTCGATGCCTTCTTTCTTGATGTTGGCGACCTGGAGTTTGCCCGCCGCGAGTTTCAGGCCTTTGATATCTATAGAGTTCCTCTGAGACACTGGTGGGTTCCCCAACCCAATCCTCGGACGCATGAAATTTTAGATTATTTCTTGACGAGTCGCCCCTATCCGAGAGAACTCCGTCACTCACCTCTGGAACAGGGGATAGGGGATGTCTCGGTTTTGTATCTCGAGAATCGTGCACCAAACAGGTCTTTTGCTGCGGCGGAACCCTGTGCTTGTGGTGAAAGAGTTGAAATAGCTAAGATCGCTGTTGAAAGTTCCAACCCCCCGCCCGGTGTTGCCCCGGTCACTCCCGCAGAAAGGAAAGAATGATGCGTTCGAGACTCCCCCTTATTGTCGCCGCAGTCGTTACGTTTATTACGGCAGTTGTTGTCGGAGCCTTGTTCTATTTGAGTGACCTACTGATTTTTCCGTTCAAGCCCCGCGAAAAGTGGACGAAGGTCGAGACCATCGAGTGTACGAAGTGGATGAACGAATGGGCATACGCCGATTTGCGCGATGGCGGCCCGGGTAAAAAGCCCGTGGATTTGAGTTGCCAGGAATCACTTAACCTTCCGGGTCAGAGTTACTATGTAAATAATCCTACCGGTGAGAGGATCCATTACAAAGTCTACGACAATATCGCTCCCGAGCAGCGTGAGAAACTCGACGTTATGCCGATCTTTTTTCACGTCCATGGCGTTTCTGGAACGCACATGCATGGCACGCGCTATTTCAAAATGGCGCAGCGACTTGGTTTTCAACTTGTAGCGATGGACCTCAGTAACCATGGCCTCTCACATCACAATAATCTCGGAGCCAGCTATGGATGTCGTGAACAGTTCGATGTGATTGCTGTTGTGAATGCGCTCAAAGAGCAGTTCCCAGGTCGCCGAATTCTGGCGCACGGAACATCGATGGGCAGTATGGCTTTGCTCAACGCAGCCGGCAAATTGATGCCTGAAGAATCACAGAACAACAGCCGCAGCATCTATGCGCTGGTTCTCGAAAATCCTATTCCGTCGGTAGAACAGCTTACGCTCAATACACCGAAGAAACCCAATGTGCCCCAGGCCTTCATCAATGCGGGTGTTTGGCTTGCAGGCAAGCGTGCACGTGCCGATTTTGAAAGCTGTCGTCCGGTCGATGCTGCTGCGAATGTGACTGTTCCAACTTACGTCTACAACTCCGTGAACGATGATATTGTCCAGCCTGAGGTTTCTGGTCAGGTTGTTGCGGCTCTGCCAAAGGAAAATGTGTTCCGTGTAAAGGTCTTTAATAAAGGTGCACACTCGGCTGTGTGGAATGGTCAACCCGAGGAGGTTGAACAGGATCTGGCCGAGCTCTGGAAAACTGCGCTACCCGTGGTTCCTGCAGTACCCCTGCCCGGGGAAGCGGCGAAAGCCGAAAAATAGTTCTTGCCTCTGAGGTTATAAATGCCAGCTCGCACATACACACGCCTGATTGCCATTGTGGGACGTCCCAACGTTGGCAAAAGCACACTTTTCAACCGCATTGTGAAGCAGCGAAAGAGTCTGGTTCACGACGAGCCAGGCGTGACTCGGGATCGCATCTTTTCGCGCGCCGAGTTTTCCGGGACTTCCTTTTATTTGTGCGATACAGGCGGATTTGAGCCAACTTCGCAGGACAATATTAAGAAGCAATTGGTTGAGCAGGCGGAGTTGGCCATTGAGGAAGCGGACGTTGTTATCTTCGTGACCGACGCGCGCGAGGGACTCCATCCGGTCGACTCTGATCTGATCCGCAGGCTGCGTCGAGCCGACAAATTTTTCGTCGTTGCTGCAAACAAATGCGACCTTCCTAAAGATGACCACCTCGCCGAGGACTTCCGCAAGCTCGGTGTTGAACATCTATTTGCTATCAGCGCGGAACACTCACGCGGAGTGGGAGAGCTGCTCGAAACTGCCGTTGAGATGATCAAGGCAAAGCCGCAGCTTCCTGAAGAGGCAGAAGAACAAATTAAGTTAGCGATCATTGGTAGACCCAACGTCGGAAAGTCATCGATTCTCAATCGGCTTGCAGGAGAAGTGCGCAGCATCGTCGATGCACGACCTGGAACAACGCGAGACGTCGTCGATATCACTGTGCGTGCCTTCAATCGAGAATTTAAAGTTCTCGACACAGCCGGGATCCGCCGCAAAAGCCGCATGACCGATCGTCTCGAAAAATATTCTGCGCTGCGCTCGGTGGCTTGTCTTGAAGAATGCGATGTGGCGGTGCTCGTTATCAATGCCGACGAAGGACCCACAGAGGGCGATGCCCGCGTTGCTGGATATGCGTTCGAAATGCGCAAGCCCATTCTTATTGTCGTGAACAAGTGGGATTTGGTGCAAGATAAGACATCAACGACCATCAATCGTTATCAGGAAGAATTGCACGTGGCTCTGCGCTATATTCGCTATGCGCCAACGCTTTTTACAAGTGCAGAAGAAAATCAGCGTGTAAGCAGGATTCTTCCGACCTGCATTCAAATGTATGACCAGAGTCGCAAGCGCATCAGCACTTCCGAGCTCAACAAAGCGTTGCGCATGATTCTTGAGAAACACACGCCACCGTTGACCAAGAACCGCTCACGGCGCATTAAGTTCTTCTACATGACTCAGGTGGGCGTTTCTCCCCCAAGGTTTGTTATTTTTTGTTCCGATCCAAAAGATGTGCATTTCAGCTATCGCCGCTTTCTCGAAAACGAGTTTCGGGAGCATTTTGGATTCAAGGAAATCCCCATCAGCCTGTTTTTGCGTGAGCGTTCACGCAAGGCGCACGGATCGAAGCCCGAGGAAGATCTGCTGGAGATGCCAAAGGCACGTTTTGACTTGGAGTGGGATGAGGATCGTGCCGATGGCACGGAGACCTTTGAGTACGACGAGACCGAAATTGTTTACGATGATGAGGTTGATACTTGAGACGGGAAGCAACGCAAAGAGATGTGAATCGTCTCAAGCATGCAGCTCGGCTTTGGAAAGACTACGTAGGAGCGCCTGCTCCGCGCCAACTCGATCGATGGCTGGCCGAGGCGTTGCGCGCCGAAAAGAGCTTTGGAAGCCAAGACAGGCGCTTCTACAGCGACGTGTTTTTTGCAGCAGCACGCGCGGTCACGACTCTTCTCTTCGAAGAATTTCTTTCGAGGGAGAAAGGGTTTTCGAGTACCCAATTCTTTTTCGGGCAAACTGAAAAAAAGCAGACGGAACAAATCCATTCTTTCTCCGAAAAGATCTCCACAGAGAAAGACCTGTGGGCAGCACTACAGGCGCTTTCTCCTGAAAAGGTTGTTGACTGTGCTTTTCAGAATTCCGATTCAACAGCGCAAGAGTTTTCACCGCAGGGGGAGTTTCGAGCTGCACTTGAGCGTGTCTTTGTGGAAAGAATTAAGGTTGATTCGAGTTCGATAGAGAATCAGCTGCCGTTGATTCTTTTGGCTCATGGAATTCCTCCCGCATGGGCTCCTGCGTTGTATCAGCGTCTTGCGCGGAGTGCATGGACAGCAGAGCAATTGCTCGAATTTCTTAGGTTGCAAAACGTCCGTCCACCGCTGTGGATTCGTCTGAATCATCCCGAGCGATGCAACGAGGTAGTTCAAGATCTCGCGTCACACGACCTGGAAGTTAAATGGATTGCAGAAGGGCAATCGGCTCTGGTGAGTGGAAATTTTGGTGTCTATCAATGCGCTTCCTTTAAAGCAGGTCTGTTTGAGGTTCAGGATGGTGCCAGCCAGCAGATTGCTCAATCGGTTGGGGCACAGCCTGGTCAGAAGATTTGGGATGCCTGTGCAGGTGGTGGGGGTAAGACTGTTGCTTTGGCTGCAGCGTTGCGCGGCAAAGGGGCGCTTTATGCGTCGGACATCCGCAGTCACAAACTGGAAGAGGCAAAGAGACGCTGCCAGCGCGCCGGATTTCACAACGTCCGTACTCTCGTTTGGAATGGTGATGAGCTCCCCAAATTTGGAAAGGAAGTCCACCTTCAGGCTGGATTCGATGCTGTGCTGGTTGATGCACCGTGTTCGTCCTCTGGAACTTGGCGCCGTAACCCCGACGCGCGTCTGCGTATTTCGGATTCCGAGGCTCGACGAGGATTGCACGAACTGCAGTTGAAGTTGGTAACGCAGGCGGCTCGGCGAGTTCGCCCGGGTGGCGCGTTGGTTTACGGAACATGCAGTTGGTGCGTTGAAGAGAATGAGGACATCGTAGATGCTTTTGTTGCTCGGAACGCTCCGCAACTTCAATTGCAGCACGCCACTCAAACTCTGTTGGGCGCACCAATTCAGGATTCAGATACCATGTTTGCAGCAAGGCTGGGGTTTTTGGATACAGCCAGTCAGTTGATAAAAAATTAAAAAATAACTAAATTATTGCAGTAATTTAATTACACTTCAGCTCAAGTCAGAGTCCGCTTTTCCGAAACGGCACTGAGGTTGTTCCTCAGAGTGTAGGGCGTGGGGTTAGGGATGTCTGTGGACAAGCGAAAAGCGGCAGCGTCGGCGCGGATGTGTCATGTCATCATGAACTCTGCTGCAGGTCGTGCGCACAGGGATCGCCTTGCGCTGGCTCTGCGCGCCGGTTTGCCACGCTGGCCTGTGACCTTGCATGCTCCGGCGTCGCCGAACGAAATGCACGAGCTTATTCGCAGCATCCCCTTGCATGAAGATCTCGTTATTGCGGGTGGCGACGGAACGTTGCAATGCGCGTTGCAGGCTCTCATGGAAACTCAGCATGCAGTTGTCGTTCTTCCTCTCGGTACAGCGAATGATTTTGCATCCCACTGGGGATACACACCCGACGTGCTTTCACTCCAATCAGCTCTAACCCGCCGCGTCTTGCGACAAGTGGATGTGCTCAGTTGTAACGGAATTAATTTTACGACTGTGGGCGGATTAGGTGTCGGAGCCTTCCTGACACGCGACTTCAACAAGGCAAGGCAATTCTCACCCTTGTTTAAAAGGGCAGCCGAAGCCGCTGGTAGCAACATCTACACGGCTCTTGCAGCGGGCACGATTATTGGGCGGAGAGCCTATCTGAGGCATTATGAGATTGAGTCTCCGCAGGGTTCATTCTCCGGGCTCTTCAGCAATGTTTTTATCTGTAATCAGCCTCGTCTGGGTGGCAACCTGACGGTAGCACCCAATGCCAGCACGTCAGACGGTTGTTTCGATATACTTTTTTTGAAAGCAAAGACCCCCTTTGATCTGCTGCGTTCACTGACCGCATTGCGCATGGAGGTGGAGCCCATCTTATCGGAGCGTCTTACAACTGAATCTCTTCTCGTACGCGCTTCCGACGGCCGCGAGCAACTCTTCTTTGCCGATGGGGAGGCATTTGAGATGGACTCCGTGATGCGCTTCAGCGTTCACAAAGGTGCTCTATCGCTTTTGACTGCAGGAGGTTCAGTCGCATGACAGTCAACAAACTGCGTCGGATTGTTGTGCTCAACTTCCTCGAGCAAGGCAATGATGTCGTGGGAAGTATCAGCCTGGGTGGAATAGATTTTGAAATCACGGAAATGCGTATTGGTTGGGACTTCTCGGCAGCACATCACATCTTTCATGAACTCGACGGTGAGGTTGATGCTTTTGTACTGAGTGGTGTTCGCGACAAGGCTGTCTTTGGGAACCGGGAAGTTCTTCATCATCCCACGAGAGATCTGATTCGTTTTGCAGACAGAACTCCAGTGTATACAGGGGTTGACCTCATTACACTTTTTGGAAACTGGACGCTGCGAAAGTTTTTACGAGAAGAACCGCACTTCTTTAAAAGAAAAAAAGTCCTTTTTCACACTGCGCTTTATACACCGTTTGCTGAATCTTTCATTGAGGGTGGTGCTATAATTCAGTCTGCAGATCCTCTTTTTCTTTTCGGTGTCCCGAGCCTCTTGCGCAGCAAAATCCAGATAAACAGATTCTTCTCGATGGTAACGACCTTATTGGCATCCAGGGTGATTGTCGGAAAACATATCTTTTCTGACTGGATGCGACGGCACACAAGTAAATGGATGAATCGCTGGATTTTTGGCTGTGACGTGTTCGTCACTTATTCAGCTTTGCTTGGTGATATCGAGCAGCCAGAAGTTTTTGAAGGCAAGGTTGTGTTCACAGATTTTCTCACACAACAGCAGCGTGAAAAACTCGAGCGCTTCAAAGTTGCTCATATCATCGAGTTTGCACCTGAGGCAGCGTCGCTCAGAATACCCGAACAGATGTGGTCGTTTGGCCTGACCACGGCAATTATGGATCAGGTGCGCATAAGTCAGCGGAGCTCATTGGAGATCGGCGAGTTTGCACTCGAAATGATTGAAGGTCTGCGGATTGAACCCAGACGCTGGCAAGGGTCCACACACGTACCTCGCCGCTGTGCATTCATCATTCATCCGTTGAGTGTGAAACATCTTTCCCTCACTCCTGGATTTTCTTTTCTTAGAACCGTACCCAAAAAAATTGTTTCACTCGCCGAATCATCGATGGCACGCATACCCGTCTTTCGCTATGGAGAGCTGAGCTTTGCTCGTAGTGAACTGACCGGACAAGAAGTCATCTGCGACATCTATGCCTTGTGTGCAACGCCACGTGCGATGCTTCGCATGGATGAAAACTTTATCTACGATCAGCTCGTTGCAGCGGCAGAGGATGCACACCGCCGTGGCGCTCTAATGATTGGACTCGGCGCCTACACGAAGGTGATTGGTGATTCGGGTGTCACCGTGGCACGCAGATCACCGATTCCGGTTACGACAGGCAATTCCTACTCAGCTGCGGCAACTCTTTGGGCAGCAAGGATGATGGTTCAGCGTATGGGATTCGTGAAGAGCGAAGATCAGCACGGTCAGCTGAAAATGAAAGTTATGGTTTTGGGAGCCACTGGAAGTATTGGTCGCGTATCGGCACAGCTGCTTTCGATGGTTGCAAATGAAATAGTTATCGTTGCGCCCCGTGCAGATAAGCTCCTTGAGCTCCGTGATGAACTCAAGCAATTGTCACCCCGCACTGTGGTGCATGTGCGCACAGATCCCAACGAAGAGCTGGAAGATACGGACTTGATAGTCACAGCAACCTCGAATCAGCGCGGCCAAGTTTTAGACATTATGCGGGTGAAGCCTGGCGCTGTGATCTGTGATTGTTCACGCCCATTGGACATCCGTCCTGAAGAGGCGCGGCGTCGTCCGGATGTTCTGCTCATCGAGAGTGGTGAAATTGATTTGCCTGGTCCAGTGCGTATGAACGTGGATATCGGACTGCCCAAACCCAGTGTCTATGCCTGTCTCGCTGAAACAGTTCTGCTGACCATGGAAGGCCGCTACGAAACGTTCTCGCTCTCCCGGCAATTGCAGCTTGAGCGAGTTAAGGAAATCTATCAGCTGGGTTTGAAGCACGGTGCAAAGCTCTCGAGTATACGCAATCATGAAGGTGAGGTTACAGATGAGAAAGTGGAGTCTTGTAGGCAGCTGGCTCAGAGGAATCTTGCCGAGTGGCACACCCAACCCTCGTCTACCAAAAGAAGGTTGAAGCTCATATGAGTGACACCTACTTCAACACACTCAACTACACTCTAGCTAATGAGGACACCGCACTTGAGCGTGACTTGCTCCGCTCAGGTTGTAATCATGTACTCAGTGTTGCGGGCAGCGGTGCGCGGGTTCTGCCCTTGTTTTCCCGTCATCCGCACAAGGTCACGGTGGCAGACCTGTCGCGAGAGCAGTTGTTGCTAACAGAGCTGCGCATCGAGTCGGCGCGTCACTTTGACCGTGGTGACTTCCTCGCCTTTTGGGGATATCCGCCGCGCAGTATTTCACCACAAGAGCGCAAAGAGCTGTTCAACCAATTGCAGATGTCATCAGAATGCCGTGAGCTCTTCAATGGAATTTTTTCTGCGAATGGCTATCAATCGGTATTGTACAGCGGTCGGTGGGAACGAACATTTTCAAAGATTTCGAAAATGTGTCGAGCCGCTTTAAGCGATTCCGTAGAACAGTTGTTTTCCTTCACGGATGAATTTGAGTTTAGAAGGTATCTGGCTCTGGAGTTTCCTGCTTGGCGCTGGAACGCTCTTGTTTTTTTGATCGGAAATTCGAGGTTCTTCAACACTCTATTGTACCGTGGACGTTTTCCTCCAAAAAACACTCCGGGGAGCCATTATGGTTTTTATAGGGCAGCCTATGACAGGATTTTCTCACAGGGGCTGCCGCGAGAAAATTTTTTCCTACAGCTGACATTCTTGGGTGAGATTCGCTTCGCAGAAGGTAATCCGATTGAGTGTCATCCTGAGGTCTTCGAAGACATTCAGTCCGGGATTCGTAGTGCCGAGATCGAATACAAATTGGGGAGTGTCATTGATATTGTCGAGCAAAATCGGGATGTGCCGATTGATTTTGTCTCGCTGTCGGATGTTCCATCATACTTTGATGAAAAAACGGCACATGACTTTCTGCAGCGGATGATGCCAGGCTTGTCTCAAGATGCTTTGGTGGTTGCCCGTTATTATCTTCGCATTTTGAAGGGTATTGACGACAGTGGATATGTGCAGTTGAGTTTTGAATTTGATAGGTTTTTTGCTGCAGAAAAGACACAGATGTACACAACCGATGTGTTCAAGCGCCAGTCGGCATAAGGAGAGCTGTTGTGAGAAATGCATTGATGGTTGTTGCTGTGCTGTTTGGATTACAAACGCCTCAGGCTTTCGAGAGTCAGGCCAGTGCTTCAACAGCTCAACTCAAAGAGTCAAAGTCCAGCGCAGCAATTTCGGCCGACGACATTCTCAAGCGCACTGATGAGGTGCGCTGTCCAATGAATTCTTATTACATGGAAGTTGAGGTTCACTCGAAGGGGGGTGACGATGTTGTTAAGCTCGAGGTCTTCACCAAAGGTCGCGAGAAAACACGCATAAACACGCTCCTTCCGGTGCGCGACAAAGGTCGCAATATGGTTATGATTGGCGAAGAGATGTGGGCCTACGTCCCTAATCTGAAGCGGGCGGTGCGCGTGGCGTTGAATCAAAAGCTCAGTGGTCAGGCATCGAACGGGGATGTGAGCCGAATGCGCTGGTGGGGCGACTATTCCGCAACAGTTGAATCAGAGGATGCACGCTTTTGGGTGCTCGTGCTGAGTGCGCGCAAGAAGGGTCTGACTTACGATAAGATTCGAGCGTGGGTTGAAAAGGGAAGTTTTCGTCCGAGTAAAGCTGAGTATCTAAGTTTGTCTGGTCTTGTTCTGAAGCGCAGTCAGTTTGGCCAATTCAAGAGAATTGCTGGCGAGGTCAGACCCACCGAGATTCGGATTGAGGATGCCAAAAATGCTGAGGACTCCTCGGTGCTGCGGATCTTGAATATTGAGGAGAGAGAGTCATCTGATGCTCTTTTCAATCAAAACGCTCTGCGTTGAATCAGCTTGTTTGGCTGACGTCAACACTCCCAGCCTGCGCCTGCGATTGCGTTTTCCAATGCGCTTGAGTGCATTGGCGCTCATCTGTTCAGGTCACTTCTCATTTTATGAGGCACAGGCTGATCTGCGCAATTGGGGTGGGTCTGTTGAGATCTCGAGCATAGGTTCACTCGAAGACAGAGTCCTGTGGAACCTGCGTCCGTCATTTAATTTGAAGGGAGAGCAGCAGCTTTGGGATTCGAGAGCATTGAGCCTTGGTGTTGATGCTCGGCTGCGTGCAGACACACAATCGAACTTTGCACGCAGCCGCAGTCGCTATGATTTGAGGTTCGACAAGGCTGCGCTGCAATGGGTCGGACAATCTGCATCTGTGAGTTTAGGCTGGCAGAAGTTCATCTGGGGTGACACGGGTTTCCTTGACGGCGTGGATGTTCTCAATGCCAGAGATCTGACTGAGCCACTCTACACAGACGATGAGCTGCAGAAGCTCGCAGTGCCAGCAATGAGTCTGCAGTACCTCGCTGCGAGCACGGTATTTCAGGTCGTTATTATTCCTCAGCCGGAACGCTCACCCATTCCCGATCTTCCCCAAGGAGTTATCCTGAGGAAGCCTCGGCCGTTGCTCTTTGGAAGTGAACCTGAGTTTGGCTTGAAGGCAGGTGGTCTTCTCACGAGCGGCTGGGACATCAACGGCTATTTGGCATCGCATCTCGAACGGGTGCCGCAATTGCGATTTCTAGCTTCAGCTCAGGGTGTTGAAGCGCGGTTGTACGAACCACGTGTGTTCACTCTCGGGTTGACTGCGACGCAAACGGTGGGTGATTTGGTTGTCCGGTGTGAGGGCGCTGCGCACATCAATCGAGCGCTTCCAGAGGAAGGCCTCAAGAGCGAGGTTTCCTCCGATCAATTCGTTCTCAATCTTACTGCTGATCTGACTCTTTTTGATGATTTTTTGATTTCCGGGCAACTCTGGGGCGAGCGCTGGACGGCTCCAGCGAGTTCGGCGTTTGTCAGTTCAAACCTGCTGTTCGGGGGGCGTGCACAGAAGCCCTTTTTTTCCGGGCGTCTGGAGGCCTATGTTGGTGCATTGGGATCTTTTGCTTCAGGGGAAAATTTACTGACTTCAGGCGTCAATTTCAGAGCCTTGGAGTCGTGGCAAATTGCAGCTGATGTCTACTTTGCTGAGACGTCAAAGGGCTATGCTTTGTCGCGTCGACAGTTCAAGAACCTGATAAGCTCTTCATTGAAATATCAATTTTAAATTAGAGTTTGATTGGAGACGACGAGGCGTGTTGCGTCTGATTCTTTCAGCGACATGTTTACTGCTGGCGACTCTGACCTTTCATGGAGCCAGTGCCTATGTTTTTTTGAGTGCCCACAAGCCTCGCCTGAAGCCTCAAGATGGACGTCAATTTTACTTTTACTTAACTCCTGAAGCGCCGCGTTTTGTTGATAAAGACAGCTTCGAAGAAGGCATTTACGCAGACAGCACCGACGCGCAAAACTTTGCTCTGTTGGTTGAGCGCTCCATGGCCGTGTGGAACGAAATTCCAGGTTTAGGCATTGAGCTCAAAATTTCGGAGGAGCGTAGCGGCAAAATAGACGAAACCGATAATCAGTTTTCAATCGGGATTGGGAAAATAAATACGGTGGCAAGTGGGTTGGCATACCCGCTCAGCGATGAATCGGATCCCACCCGTATCCGTGATTGCGATATTCAAGTGGGTGAGGACATCACCTCTATTCCTGTTTTCATTTTTGTGATGATTCATGAGCTGGGGCACTGCCTTGGGCTCGGACACAATCACTCCGACCCATCAGCCATCATGGGATATTGGCAGCCGCGCGGCTTAATTCAATTAGGGCTAGACGACATGGCGGGAGTTTTGAGCCTGTATCCACCTCGCAGCGGCGAGCGGACAAAAACTTTTGCACCTTGCGGAACCTTGGCACTCGCAACGGTCAGAAACAAAGGATTTGCTCTGCAAAATAAAAGTGCCCATGACAATGCTCGAGGCAATTCATCGTGGGCACTTCTTCTGGCCATGGGACTTGCACCGGTACTGTTCTGGGGGCTGCTGGTCATTAGACCATGGTCATACCGCCGTCGACAGCGAACGTTTGTCCGGTAACGTAGTTCGATGCGTCGCTCGCAAGAAAGACCACCATGCGAGCAATTTCGATGGGATCACCCAAGCGCTCCATGGGAATTTGTTTGAGCACATTTTCGATGAGTTTTTCGCCGTGCGCGGATGTCATGTCGGTCGTGATGTAGCCCGGGCAAACGGCATTCACCTGGATATTGCGGCTTGCCAGCTCCTTGGCGAGGCTCTTGGTGAGTCCGAGAAGACCTGCCTTGCTGGCGGCATAAGCGGCTTGACCAACGTTGCCAGTTAAGCCAATGACCGATGAAATGTTGATTATTTTTCCAGCACGTTTGCGCATCATGCCCATCGTGACAGCGCGTGAGCAAACGAACGAGCCCTTCAGGTTCGTATTGATATTCGCATCCCACTCTTCGTCTTTCATTTTGATGAAGAGGTTGTCGCGCGAGACGCCCGCGTTGTTGACGAGAACATCGAAGCCTCCAAACTCCTTCTCAAGTGCCTTGATGGCCTCTGTGGTTTGGGTGCTGTTGGACACGTCGAACTGCACAGCCCGCGCCTGACCACCAACGGCTTCAATTGCCGCAACTGTTTCCTGGGCGGCGGAAGCGTTACCTGCATAGTTGACCACAACACGTGCTCCGCAGGCACCCAGGGCAATGGCGATAGAACGCCCAATACCGCGTGAACCTCCTGTTACAAGTGCAACTTTTCCAGCCAGAAGCTGGGCGTTGTAGGATTTTCGGATGTGTTCGGCGACTTGAGTGGGCGACAGAATGTCCTGTGTGCTGCTCATGGAATCTCCTCAGATAAGCTTCTGCGCAAGCGGCGCATCTACATTTCAAGCCCTCATAAGCGATTTTTGCGAAAATCTCCAACTCTGGGAAGTTCGGGGCTCGCTTGAGCTGCGGTTTCGGTTGGGCTATAGAAGAGTGTCCCCAAAACCGTTTGCTCTCATGGCGAAATTGGTAGACGCAACGGACTTAAAATCCGTTGGCCGCAAGGCCGTGCCGGTTCGATTCCGGCTGAGAGCACCACAACATTACAGCAAGAGGCCAGTCATGAGTGATTTTGGTGCTGCTGCGCGCATGGACTGGACCCTCCAGGGAAAGCCTTTCGAATCCCTCTCTCTGCGTTGGGGTTTGCCTCTGCTTCCTCACTTTCACTCGACTTTTGCGCACTCAGACAACCTGCCCGCGTTTGAGGTTTCGCTCGACACTCTCCTTCTTCAGCAGACAGATTCCGTTGACCGTGCTTGGGCACGCAGGTTCGCGCAGAGAACTGATGTTTGTCTGCTGTCGCGTCTCATGAACTTGGGAGCCGAGAAAGATTATACAGAGGGCGAACTGAAGAGGTTGTTCGAATGCGTTGAAGAAGTCTCGCCGCGCTGGTTAGCCTTTACTGTTGGTTTCAACTCTCACCGTGGGCAGAGTTTACAGACTCCACTGCCCATACCCAAAACTAAAGAGATTTTGAATCACGTCATTGAACGAGTGAATCTGATCAAACACTATACTAAGCGAGAAATATCGCTTGTGAACATTGCATCTATGTTCCGGTATTCTTTCGATGCGTTGTCTGAGGTGGAGTTCTGGAATCGGCTTGTCGATGCCACGGGCTGCAAAATGATTCTCGACGTTCCCGCCTTTTATGTCAGCCTATACCATGCTGAACAAGAATTCGAGCAGGAGCTGCGCAAGCTCCCTCTTGAGTCTATCACCAGTGTACGGGTTGGTGCCATGGCACTCTCAACACAAGGGGTTGTAGATGCAGAGTGCGGCCGTCTTTCCATGACTCACTGGGGTCTGCTTGAAGATGTGTTGCACGCACTTCCTGCCAACCAGCACCGTGCTGTTTTCCTGAAGTGGTTTGAGCCTTTAATTCCTGCTCATGACCTGGCAGCCGAGGTTATCAACGGGCAGAGTGCATTGATTCGACTGAGCGAGGTCTGACGTGGAACAATCGAGCCAAAGTCGTTTCTCATTTGAAAACTTGCTGATGGAGTCGTTCCGCCTCCGCGATGAACGCAAATCACATTGGGCAGATGGACTACTGCATTTGGTACCGCCGGAGCAGATTGCGCACGTCGGACTCCATCATCAGCACGCACAATATCACCAGGTGCTTTTCTGGATTGAAAACCTCTTTCCGCAGGCAGGTCAATGGTTGGGTGCGCGTGAGCTGGCGCGTCTTGTTCTTGATTTTCTCGAGAATCATCCGGGTTGCTTTGAAAGTCCTATCGCGCATGCAGAGCAGCTGATTAACATACTCGCAGCCAAGCGCTCTCACCTGCATGTTGCACAGCTCGAGACACTTATGCGTTGCGGACTGGCCTGCTGGAAGGTGCGCACAGCACCGTGGCGATCTGACTTTGGCGAGCTCATCCGCGAACGCAAGTTTTCGTTCGTAACGCTTTTGGAGCATAAGCAGGCTGCGTTTGTTGAGTCTCCTGGTGCCTGGTCGGTTTTTGATCTGTGGCAAAGCGCGCAGTCTGGAAAAATGCAAGAGATTGGCGGTGATGCCGATGCTTTTGTGGTCTTCCGAAAAGATCAACTGTCGCTCGAATTCGAGCGTGTTCAAATGGCTGAACTGCAACAATGGCTTGGAAATCAGCGCGAGTAAAATTCTCGTGAGAGAATGATCGACTGGCAGGAGAGCGTGTAAAGGTCAGGTGTTGAAAGTTCGGCACGCTGATTGCTGTTTTGTTCTGTACTCTCGTCTTCCAAATTCGCCTTGAGCGCGTCTGTTGCCTGAGATGTCATGGTGGCAAGCCAGGTCTCGCTGATTTCATCGGCAGGAATTTTCAGAAAGTTTGTGGCAAAGTTTTTAAGGTTCTGCTCGCGAAAATCTCTTGTGCGCACGAGCTTATTCAAATGAAGTAAGTTGCTGCGAAATTCCTTCGCAACAAGCTGTGGACATGCATCGGTGGCAAAGTCGGTGAGTGCGCTGAGATACTGATCTGTTAGTTTCGGTTTCCAGCAGATTTCAAAGTTACCGTCTCCAAGATCGCTGAGGTCATTCCCACAGAGGGCTTTCATTTGTTCAGGGGTGAACAAAGCCGAGGGATGTGTTGTGAACCAGGGATCTCTTTCGACATCGCTTCCATTTCGAATTTGATCACCAAAAGTTGCCCGAAAAATCGGAACCAAAGCTTGCCCGCTCAACAGGAATGCACTTTCAGATTTTTCGTTTTCTGTTTGAATTGATTCTTGACCCTCTGTGATACCGTCTTTCCCTTTTTTGAAGCTCTGGAAAAGGCTTTCTTCATTGATCTGTGAGTAGGGGTGATAAATTGAAAAAGCGCTCCACTCACCCATGGCGCTGTGTTGCTTATTGAGATGACCAGGGCTCTGTTGAGCCGAGAGCATGAGGCCTTTGGGACTTTGGTCAGTTGAAAGAAGAGTTTTTGCTCCTGCCTTGTTGTTCATGCAGGCCGAAATTGCGATTGCAATGGCGCACGGTAACGATACGAGTCCAACAACAACAGCCTTTCGGGTGTTCCATTCAGTAAAAATCTCCTGAAGTTTCATTCCGCATCTCTCCTTGCAATTTCAAGTGAGAGGTCACGAATGACAGCAGCTAGACTTTCACCGCTCTGTTGATATGAATTGATTCCGATGCGCCTAAAAGCAGCAACAGAACTTCCTGTGGGGCGCCATCCCAAGAGAAACTGCAGCGCATGATCAACTGCACACAATCTCAGGGTGTTTTGGTCTGGTGCAGGAACAAGTGCATGCACAGTGCCTGTCGTGTTTTTCTTGATACGCTGCACTTGTTGGATTTTGTCGAGCGAGATGTGACAGCTCGAACAGAAATACGAACCCTCTTTTGCTATGTTCGGATGCGGCAGTGGAAGGGTGAACTGCTGCGGTGCAAGATGCGGAATTTGGCATGTTAAAAGCAGCTGTGTGTTCCACTGCCAGACCTTCTCCCCTAAAGCCGTGCTACGCAACGGCCGGAAGTGGTTGCGCGCATCGAGTCCGGTGGTGAGAAGAAGTTCCTCGGCTGGGGATTCTCCAATCAGGCGATTGTAACGCCTTGTCTGGGGTGTAGGAGCATGAACCAGAAGCTCTTTGAGTGGACGACTTGGCTGGTCGAGGTTCAATGCCCAGTGGATTCCTTTGAGAGTTTCCGAAGCGCTGATCTGCGACCACTTTCGCAGGAGCTCGATACTGCTGCGCGATTGCACACCGTGCGCCTCAACGAGAGCCATTTCACCCCATTTGCGACGCGCTAAAACTGCGGCAGCCAGTGAACGCCCCTGAGACAGCGAAAGGTCAGAGAGAAGTCGTGTGATGGCACGCCCTCCCGCTGAGTTTGAGTCGGTCGCAAGATAAGGATTTTTTGGTTGGATTCGGGCATCTGCAGGAACACAGTTCTGTAGCGATGCGCCGCAGTTCTCCTCACTTTTCACAATCGGGCAGACTCGCATCGAAGAGGAGCTGTCCCATGCAGGCAGAGCGTCGACGAGTTCGTCGCAGCCGCAGATGAGTGGTGCCTGTTTTTCGTCGAGAAGAGTCCAAAGTCCTGTGCAGCTGTGTTGACTCGGGTGTCCGGGCGGCTGAACGTACCAAACGATTTTGTTGCTCGATTGAATGCCTTGCAGAGCAGATTCAAACGCAGCTCGGCTTCCCGACTTGTTTTCCCAGAGCCAAGCGGGTGTCTGCGTCAACTGCGATTGCCAGTAAAGACTGAGGCGGTCGAAGAATTCGCGGCTCCCAACGAGCTGATTGGCCAGTTCAAACGACCCGCGTGCTCCGTGAGCGCGCACAAACTCTCTCTCTGTATCGGTCGGGAGTCTGTCGACGAGCGAGAGAGTGAGGCGGTCTAGGCCAGAATTTCCGGGTGACCAGGGCGAAGATGAAGAGCGGTTAGAAAAATTTTGCCCAGCAAAGATCTTGGCCGGTTCCAAAAGAACCAGAATGAGTACCAAGAAATTCATTAATTTTGCTGTTTTCTGCAAGTCGCAGATCCCCCTCTTCTCATGCCGGTTTCGGCCTTTTCATGAGGGTGGCTAAGGTTGTGCAATGCCGCGTGTCAGTAGGCTGGCAAGAGCGCGTTGGGGAGCTCTGGAAGAATCAAAAGACTCAGGGCGATGGTGAAAGCGACCATAACGAGCGCTGTCCACATGAGCGCGCGGCGAAGATTCTGGGGAGGCGGAGCATCTTCTAGGGTATCTTTGGGCTCGGTTTTAGAAACAAGGTCGACACTCGTTTCGTAATAGATGTGCTTGATATAGGCGTCTTGCTTGAATTCAGGATAAGTGGTTGTGACTTGGTCTTTGTTGCGCAGAAGAACCCAGTCTCCGAAACCGGAGGCTAGCTCTGTTTCACCGGGTAGCTCCCGCTTAAGCCAAAACTGAATGATGTCGCTGGCCGTCATTGGGCCTTGAATTTCACCGTGAGGATGACGAACGAGGTAGGGGCGCGATTCGAGGATAGGTCCCGAGAATTCCCGTAATGGCTCTTCGAGATTGCTCACAATCGACAGCACAACTGTAACGTTGTCGGGTGCACCGGCCGCCTTTGCAATTTCAATCAACCGTTGTGGAGCTTCGTGAATCGGACCTGCGACAAGGGTTCTGACAACATCCCGATCGCTCACAAAGCCATGCAGTCCGTCGCTACAGGTGAGGAAGACATCTCCTTCACACAGCTGCTTGGTATAAACATCAGGTTTGGGATCAACCATCACACCCATGCCACGCGTGAGTTTCGAGCGTTCTCGGCTAGACATCGGTTCGTCGGCCGATGCCTCGCGTAGATTGAGAATTCCACGGTCAACAAACGTTCCGAGGTTGTGGTCGATTGTTAGCTGCCAGCTGCCATAGCGGGGTTTGTCATCCGGCGATTTGAAGGCGCGTACAAGATAAGTGCGCGAATCACCAACATGTCCTATCGTTACGAAACCACCTGTGAAGTGCAGCACATTGACCGTTGCACCCATACCACGGCATGAGGGCTCCTCTTGGCTGCGCGACAAAAGCTTTTTGTTCACTTCTTGAATAGCTGTGTCCATGCGCGTTGGGATGTCGTCGGCTGTTGAGGTCGGGTCAGTGGAACTCATAGCTTCCACGAGACATTCGACCACCATGTTGCTCGCAATTTCTCCTGCGGCATGGCCACCCATTCCGTCTGAAAGAACCACGACTCCGGTACTTGCATCACATGAGTAGGCATCTTGGTTCTGTGCACGAACCAGTCCTTTGTCAGTTGCACCATACATGCGCAGTTTCAAGGCAATATCTCCCGGCAGTCGTCCTTGTCGCAGCACCTGGAGTCTACCCTGAAATCTCTATGATGCACACATGTCCAAAGTGACATAAGGACGGTAAGATGCGCCCTGGCTTGCATTTCTGACTTGGTTGTCAATTTTCCGATGGAGGAGTCATGAACTCACAGAGTCTGACGGCTGAGCAACTGTGCACACTCGAGCAGCATGCACTTTCCGTGGCGAGTGCTCTGGCGACGCTTGGAATGTCCTATTACCAAAAGACACTCCAGCCTGAGAAAAAGCCCGACAAAAGTCTCGTCTCCGAAGCCGATCGGGAGCTCGAAAAGGAGGCTCGCAAACGTCTCTCGCAACTCACACCCGAATGGGGGTTTGTTGGTGAGGAGTTTGGTAGCCTCGGTCGACTTTCCGACCTCGCTCCAGAAAACGTAACAGGCATGAGCGGTGCTTTGCAGGGATTGCCGGGTCTCAACCACTTTGAAAAAACTTTGCAAGAGCGTCCACCGGAGAGAGTGAATCTCGATCAAGACACGTATTGGATGCTCGATCCAATCGATGGCACAATCAACTTTCTGTCTCAAGTGCCGACGTGGTCAACACTGCTGGCGCTGGTGCACAAAGGATGCCCTGTTCTTGGGGTTGTTGCTTTCCCAGCCCTGAACGAAATTTTCATTGCCAGTCGTGGCCACGGAGCACGTTGGGGTAGAATCACACTTCCGAACAACGCAGACTTGCATCAGCAGACTTGGAAGAAGTGTACTGCGCGCCAAACAAAAAAACTGAGCGATGCAGTTGTTTCTTATTCGACAGTAAATACCTTTGCTTGGCGTGGAATCGATTCGTTCCTGGAAGTTCTTCAGGAGAAATCAAATGAGTGCCGCAGTCATAGCGACGCATTTGGATACACACGAATTCTCCGCGGTGGAATCGATGCAATGCTTGATCCTGTCGTAGCACCCTACGATGTAGCTGCACTCCAGGTTCTCTTCGATGAAACACCTGGAGCAGTGTTCACGAATCTCCATGGCCGCACAGGTAAAACACGTTTCCGTGCCGGAAATGTTGTTGCTGCGTGCAGTGAAGAACTCACAAGTGAACTGCTCGCGACCTATCGGAATCACCTGCTCGAGACAGCAACAGTGTCGTGTCGGGGCGATAAAAATTTAGCAGCACCAGTTCTTCCTGAGAGCTTTTCACCGACTTTTGCACTGGGATTCGAGGGAGGGTTCTCTTCCCATCCAGCGAAGGTTTGGGCGCGTTCCGTGGAAACAGCAATCGCACAGTTCTTGACGAGTCACCCGCAGGCCTTTGTTGAAGATGTGGCAATTCTATTGGGAACGCGTGAAGCTGCTTCGCGGGCGCTCTCCAACGGACGCGATGAGGGGCCTCCCGAAGTCTCCGCATCGAGCTCATTTCATGTGCGTGCGATTGTTTCCGGTGGCACGGGTCTTATGACCGGCACGGTCACGTCGGGAGTGTTCCCCGTAGATTGTATGGTTGCTGCGCTCGATGCGGCTTGGCGACAGGTGGCTCAGCGGGATCCACAGAATTTACACGAGTGTATTCTTGCCTCGCGCGATCAGGTCATCGCTCATTGTGGGCAAAACCCTTGGCAGAGCGTGAGCTTTGCGAAACGTTTTCAAACCATCAGTGAGCTTATTCAGAAGTTTCATGGTGCACCCCATGATGAGCGCATTCATTCACTGAAAAGCCGCCTAAATATGTCGACCGAATATCGATGGCAATATTTTCTCGATGCAGCGCAGCAAACTTTTGTTGGTCAGGTTTGTCGTATTGCGACCAATTCAACCTGTGCTGAAGGTCAAGAGAAGCGTGTTGCCTATGCTCGTCATCTTAAAAATACATTTCCGGAACCCGAGCCATTGCAGGATGAGCTTGCTCAGCATTTCAATAAGGTTATGCAGCAGTCTCTTGATCTTCTTGCTGCATCGCTTGTCCCCGAGGAGCCCGAATACGATTATCTTGCCGTCGATGCCGATCTCCTCGGTCTGATTTTGCACGAGGCCATTGGTCATGCTGCAGAGGGAGACCTCATTCAAATTGGCGCATCGGGCTTCGGTGAGAATGGACACATGAAAGACCTCGAAGTCGGTCCGGAGTGGATGGATATTCTGGTCGATGGTTCACTCGACAACTGTGGCTATTTGCCCGTCGACTGTGAGGGAGTTCTGCCACAGCGGAAGTTGATCGTGCAGAGCGGCAAGCTTGTTGACTCCATTCATACGCGTCACACGGCGCTTGTTGCGGGTCGGAATCCAGATGGTTCTGCAAGGCTTCAATCTTTGCAGTATCCATCCCTGAACCGCATGACGAGCATTTGGGTTTGCCCCACAAAGACCAAGCCTCTGGCTGAATCAGCTGCTCCAGATCATTGGGATGATCTTCCCTCTGAGCTTATCCAGGCAGCGCTTGAGAAACATGGTTATCTCGAGGGTGAGAAGGGAGTTTTGCTGCTCAGTGGCTGGAAAGGCGGCACAGCAAGTTGCTCCAATCTCGAATTTCGTGCCGATGTTGCGCGTGTTTTGTTGTTAAAAAAGGGCGAGCAGCCTGTGCGGATGCGCGAGGCTAATTTTACTGGAATCGCCACTGAATGTTTCCGCTCGGCTGTCGATGCCTTCGGGCCGACCCTGTGCCGAAGCATTGGTACCTGCGGTAAAGATGGCCAGGGGGTTTTGACTTCCGATGGTGGACCCGCATTCATGGTTTTCAGGCCGCATCCCAAAGTGCGTGTCATTGGTACGGGCGACAGTCCAGGAGGTGAGGAATGACCGACATCACCGATTCCGCAATTGAGGCCTTCACAAAGGAAGTTCAGGGTCATCTCGACGCGTGTCAGCGTTCGGGTACAATTGAAGGATATGTTTGCACAGCAACCCATCGGCGAGTCTATGCAGCAACACTTTTCAATGGGATGCGCCATACCAAAGCCCCTCTGCAGGAAAATCGACCATTTCACCTAGATGTTTCGCTGGTGCTTCCAAATCGTAGAGGTGTTGGTTTCAGCCTCGAGGCGCTTTCGATTCAGCTTTTTGTCCGTCAGCTGGAATTTGCTTTGGCTCAGGCGGTGGAACTGCGTCATCGAATTCAGTTCAAAAAGCAGGATACTTATCCTCAACTTTCGCCTGCATCACATGAACTCTTGCAGTGTTTTGCGGAGGGCAATGCCGGAAGCATGACCACGCAATTGTTGGAACAAACCGATGGGTATGCTGCACTTGTCGAGCATCCCCGTCTCATGAACCGAGAAGTGAGCGTCTCGATTTCCCTGAGTCACCGTAGGTATTGTGATTCGGCCGGCAATGTGGCGAAGGAACATTCAGCCGCGTGCTCGGTGATGGTTGCCTTCTCGCTTGAGGATTCAAGTGAATCGCATTCTGATTTGTTTGGTTCTTTGCCTTCAGCAAAGGAACTCAAGGAGATCGTCGACGAGGCTTCAAAGAATATTGTCCGCACTGCGGTCAGGCCTCTCGATCCGGGGCTCCAGCTTCCTGTTCTCTTGACACACAAGGCCGCTGGAGACCTCTTCGACCAGCTGGTGATTCCAAACCTGGAAACCCGAGCCTTACTCGACAAAACCGGCGCTTGGGAATTCGCCCATCTCGACACGAATCTGATTCCTGGATTGACCATTGAAGACAATCCTCACCTCGAAATGTCACCTTTTTCAACTGTCTTTGACTACGAAGGAACACCCACAAAACCAGTCAAAATCATGAAGTCGGGTACGCTTGTGAATCCGCTGATGACCTCCGCACTGCTGGCCGAGGTTGAGAGTGAGTTTCCAGAATGGCAAGGGCGATTCCGGCTGACAGGTCATGCTGACAGTGCCACATCGACCTCCTATACGAATTTGTTTTTTCGCGTTGAAAAGCCGCAGCTACCAGAGCTTGGTCAATTGTCTTATATCCAAATCCAAAACCTAACCGGCATGTCGGTTGATCCGCTCACAGGGCAATTCGCACTCGACGCAGACGGAGCTAAGGTGATTGTCAATGGACGCGTAGAGTACTCTACGAGTTTAACTCTGCGCGGGAATTTTTTCGAAGCTTTGAAGCATGCGAGCACGAAAGCTGGGCCTCTGGAAAGACACTTCAATTCTTGGACCCCGAGCCTGTATACGGAAGTGCTCAGCTGTGTCAGCAAGGAATTGGCTCAAAATTTTGAGGAAGAATGACGTTGAAGCGTTTAAAGATTTACTCATGGAATTTGAATGGAATTCGGGCTGCAGTACGGAACGGGTTTCTCGATTGGCTCCAGAAGGAGCAGCCCGATATTCTTTTGATGCAAGAAGTGCGTTGCGCCGATGCTGATTTGAATCCGGAGTGGCTTGAGCCGTTCGGCTACAAATCATACTGGCACAGTGCTGCGAAAAAGGGCTACAGCGGTGTTGGTATCTATTCGAAAGTCGCCGTGGCTGCCGAGAATGTTATTGTGGGACTTGGTGACCCTCAGTTTGATTCTGAAG
The DNA here is from genome assembly GCA_016868315.1 of Betaproteobacteria bacterium. Lineage (GTDB taxonomy): Bacteria > Bdellovibrionota_B > Oligoflexia > Silvanigrellales > Silvanigrellaceae > RFOM01. Next base: position 38,392 of record VGHE01000006.1, on the reverse strand, counting down.
GGCGATTTCTGGGGATTGTGCACGAAAATATTCTGATTGCATCGGCTTACTTCCCTAATTCGCAGCGTGATACACTGCGCCTCCCGTACAAGTTGGATTATTGCAATCTTGTTCTGGAATTCCTCAACCGCCAGCGTTCGCTCGGGCGAGAGGTTGTCCTGGGTGGAGACTTTAACATCGCCCACACCCCGCTCGACCTGGCCAACCCCAAGCAAAATGAAAAAAATGCGGGTTATTTGCCCGAGGAGCGTGACTGGATGACACGCTTTATTGAAGCAGGCTACGTGGACACCTTTCGGTTGTTTGAAAAAGGGGGGGGTCACTACACCTGGTGGAGTCAACGCCCTGGCATCCGCGAACGGAATATCGGGTGGCGTCTCGATTATCATTTCATTACGCCGGGGCTGGTCGACAGAGTTGTAACGGCACGGATTTTTCCGTCCGTTCTGGGTTCTGATCATTGTCCCGTTTCATTGGAGCTGAATCTCAAATGAACAAGTTGGTTGTTGGCCTTGTGGCTTTGGCCTGTTGTGTGGTGGTTCCTCCCGCAGCCTTGGGTGGAATGGCTTTTCTTGAGGTCTTCACGGGCAACTATGATCACCTCAAGAGAGAAAAGATTCTCGAGATCCTCTCAAAAGAATCGATGCTCTATTACAGCGATGGAACCACCCAGCTGGGAAGTCTTTTTGGCTCCGAGCACCGGCAGTACATTCGCCTAAAAGACATCCCCAAGAATCTGCAGCAAGCTGTGATTGCCGCTGAGGACGATGAATTCTACAAACATCGCGGTGTGAACTTCGTGAGCACAGCGCGCGCCGCATTCCGCAATATCATTATGGGCAAGCGTGAGGGAGCCTCAACCATCACTCAGCAGACAGTGAAAAACCTGTACGGGCGTCCTGTCACCAACTTGAGAGCGAAATTCGATGAGGCCATCAATGCGTTCAAGATGGAACGTAAATTTAGCAAAGACGAAATTCTCGAGTTTTATTTGAACCAGTTTCATGTGACTGGCAACGGTCGTGGTTCAGGTGTTGCGGCCAAATACTACTTCGACAAAGACATTCATGAGCTGACTCTCACAGAGGCTGCATTTATTGCGGGAAGCGTAAAGGGACCTGAAAGGTACAATCCATTCACCAAGCGCGCCGTTCCTGCACAAGAGCGCGCCAAGGCTGATGCTAAGGTGCGTAAGAATTATGTGTTGCGTCGCATGCTCGACACCAAGTTCATCAACAAGGCCGAGTTTGATGCTGCTGCACGTGAGGATGTTCCATTTCGCCAAGGAAAATTTCAGTTCAATGAAATCTTCATCACAGAGCTCGTTCAACGTCAGTTGAGTCGCAAAGAGGTGCTTGCAGCCGTTGGCGCAGAGACAGCCGATGAAGTGGGATCCATGGGGCTTCGTATCACTACGACGCTCGATGAAGCGGTGCAAAGGGGAGCTCTTTATGGTGTGCGCCAGAACCTAAGCCGCCTCGAAATGATTCTCTCAGGTTTTGAAAAGGCTAATTCGTCGCAATTTATGGCCATTCAGCGCCCAGAGCTGCATGCCTTTTACGTTGGAAAAATTATTCAACTGTCGAAGGAAAAGGGCAAGGAATCAGCGACCGTGAGCTTCGGTATCCCCGAGTGTTTTGTGCCCTCTGATGCTATTGAGCGCGTTGCCAAGATTACTGACCAATCGCTTTACCGCGGTGTTGAAAAGTCCAAACTCGCATTGCTGAACCAGCTGAGCGTAGGGACGTTCGTTCTCACAAGTGTGCGTGAAATTCGTCCGGATGGACGCCTGGTATGCGATATTGAGCGGCAGCCACGTATTCAGGGTGGAGCCATTGTTCTCGACAAAGGGCAAATTGTGGCCATGGTGGGAGGCTATGCGCCGCACGAATACAACCGCGCTGTTTTTGCCAAACGCCAGCCCGGAAGTACGTTCAAGACTCTGACTTACTATCCTGCCCTCCAACTGGGTTGGCACATTCTCGAGCCCTTGCTCAACACACGCAACGTTTATACCTGGCAGGGACAATTCTATTATCCCCGCCCCGACCACTCTCCCGATACACTAGAAACAACTTTTGCTGGTGCTGGTGCAAAGTCGGAAAACTTGGCGAGTGTTTGGTTGCTGGCACACATGCTCGACCGCCTTACGTTTTCGCAGTTCAAAGAACTCCTGGTGACTCTTGAGCTTGCTGCACCCGGTGAAAATGAAGAGGCGTTGGCACAGCGGCTTGCGTCCAAGTACAACGCGCGTTTCAGCGAGCCCTTCCTGCGTGCGGGAACATTCAATGTTGTCCGCAGCGAGCTGCTCGACGACATTACTGTTTCGCAAGATCGCAAGATGCGTTTCATCGTCAAGTCGATGAACTATGGAATGGACTTTGATGATGAGCTCGCTCGAGTTGCGGCAGCACGGCCTCGCGCGATGCCTGAAAAGGAGAAGCAGGTTCGTTTGCATGTGCTGCGGAACAACTATCTCCGTTGGGAACGGATGCGTGAGCAGGCACTTGCAAGCATCGATCGGGTGAAGAATTTAGTGCAGTCAAAGGCTCTCCTGAGCCGCGAAGATCTTGCCACGCTTGCTCCTTTTCAAGCAGTTGAAGGAAAGCTGGTGTGGATGTCAGCTGAGCCCTTCAACATGGGAATTGTATCGCCACAGTTGCAAAATCCGACGTTCAAAACACTGCAGCCCGAAGAGGTGCTCAGGGTTGTTGAATCAAACCCGGCGCTTCTCTCTGAAGAAAATCTTCTCCTCGATGGTCTTTTGCCACTGAGCGTTGTGGCTGAGCTCAAGGAGCAAGTCGAGAGAAAATACAAAACCATTGCTGATTCCTCATCGCTTGAGAAACTCTTCTGGCACGCAGATTTTAGGTACTCTCTGGGAATGATTTATGCGCAGAAGATGACTAGGCAGATGGGAATCGAGAGCGATGTTCAATGGGTTCCCTCGTTTCCGCTGGGTGCGAACGTGGTGACGCTTGCAGAGTTAGCTCTGGCCTATCAGAGCCTTCTCGAGGGCAAAACCTACAGATTCTTCAATACGGATCAGGAAAACCAACTGCTGCTCATCAAGCGGATTGAGGATGAGCAAGGCAACCTGCTCTGGGAGGCCGAGGCACAGGAGCACCAGCTTTTTGATGAATTCTATTCGGCCCCAATTCTCAGTGTTTTGCGCGGAACGGTTACCAACGGTACAGCGCGTGCAGCAAACCGTACGGTCGTTTTGCGCTCCAAAAATCCAGAGGAAGATGCCCTGCTCGAGAAAGCTGCGCTGCGTATTCCGAGCTTCGGTAAAACGGGAACAACAAATGATTACGTCAATGCAACCTATGTTGGCTTTCTTCCTTACCCCGAAGACAAGGGAGCGAAATCCCTGACTCCAGAACACACCTACACAATTGCTGCATACGTTGGATACGACACCAACGAGCCGATGCGGCGTCGTGGCTTCAAAGTGGCGGGTGGTACGGGTGCTTTGCCAGCCTGGATTGAAATCGCTCAGACGTTGATTCGCGAGAGAGGGTATGCCGAGAAAATCGTTTGGCAGCCCATGCTTGAAAAGAAAATGAGTGAAGTACCCTTCGACTATGGAGACGACGCACAGCGGATCACGGTGCCCGTGCATGGTGCGACCACCACGAGCGACGAAACCGATGGAACAGACGAGTCGCGTGCCGACTTGAATTCGGTCATCGATGACTATGCTGCCAGCGGTAATGCCGTTGTGCGCCTCGCACTCCGCGGAAAGGTGAGCGATGGTGTGTTCTCACCCATTCGGCGCGTTGTCCCCTTCAGCCCGCGCGTCAAAGAAGCGACACATCCTGCGCAGGTTCCCGTGGCCGACGCGCCGCCTGCTTCTGCACCGGGTGCGGTCGATGCCAAAAAAGAAGGACAACCTCCGAACATCGTTCAGCCTGAAGCTGTTGCACCTGGCGACCTGGCAAAAAATGCAGAGCCCGCGCCGCAGCCGACCCCGGCCAAGGAAAATCTGACACCAGATTTCCCTATTCCGAAGTTCAAGATCGACGATACGTTCAACAGCGAGGATCCAGTGAACTGAGCTAATTAAGCTCTGGGCTTTTTTCTCGCGAAGAAACGAAACGTTTATTCGTCCGGGGAAGAAAAATGCACTGCGATTTTGAAAACAGCAGCTCGGTTCGCGATAAGGCAGCTCTCGACGAGACTCAGCTGTGCCTACTGCCCCGTGAGTTCACTGGCCTTGCCTCAGTTTCAAGCAGGCAACCTGTCAATGCTGAAAGTTCGGTGTTTTTCATTTCTGCATTGGTGTTCCTAACCGGCTTTTTCACACCTTTTTTTACTCAGCCCTTCCTCTCAGACGCACCTGCGCTGCGCGCTGTGAGCCTCGCTGGTGGCGAGGCCATGGGATTTGTGACCTTCATGGATGCACTTGAGGAGAATTCCGGTGCACAGATGAAAGATGTCTTTGGATGGGGTGGGCTTGATTTGGTTTCGCGCGCATCTCAGGCGCTTGCTCCACACTTGCAGGCCTGCAGAGCGCAACTTCAGGGCTCGGCTTCTGGGCTTTCGTTCCGGTTTGATGTGAAGGTTGATGTCAACAAACCCGGCTTTACAGTCAGCGGACTGCTCGACGGTGCTGAGCGCGAGCCAGCTATGGCAACCTGTTTAAGAGATAAAATCAATTCGCTGGCTATCGCCGATTTCAAGACTCTCCGATCTGCAGCACCCAAGTCATATAAACTGCGCTTGGGCGTGCAGATGGCGCATGGCGCCGATGGCGGCGCACCTTGAGAATTTATTCTTTTGCCTTGGTTTCGTTCTCAGCCTTGTCGCTCTTGTTGTTCTGGCCAGGAATTAAAGGTGGCTTTGCAACGGAGCTTGCAAGCACTTCCTTGCTCCAAACCAGTGGCTGATACTTTTTGATTCTCCCCTGAACCAGAGCCACATGCTTTTCGCTTTTCATAACAAAGTGCGAGGTGACCTGCGACTGCGCCATGAAACTTGCCAATGCACCTGCGCCTGTGCCCGAAACGAATTCGATTGGGTGTAGGCGTGTTGCCGAATTAACGTGGAAGGTTTGTGCCATCGTTTTTCCAGCCACGAGGAGATTCGGTATCGTGGAGTTCGTGTGCGCCCGCATCGGCAAGGTGAATGGCCTGGGGTATGCAGTGAAGCCCTCTGGATAGTTGCTCGAGAAGCAACGCTCGCCATTAAAGTTTGGATTGCGGCTCGGGTGCCTGTCTGCCACATACGCGCCAATACCAACAGAATCTGGGAACTCAACGCCCGTGAACATTTCGCCGTATTTGTAGACGAACGGCGAGCCGTCACTGCCGTATCCAACGCTCCGGCGAGTATCGCGGATGTAAGGAACCTTGCTCAAGCCATAGGGAGTTCCCAGCGCTTCTGAAAGCACGATGTGCTGGCCAATATCGCGCTTCTGGCCGTTCCAGGTCACAGTTGCATTCTTGCGGAGATGATCAACCCAGCCCCACGCTTGAAGCTCAGCTTCATCGAGCGCCTTAACATCAATTCCACCTCGCCAGTTTCCAGAACGAGCCTGGCTGCGCGCCTCACCGATGGGAAGAAACAGATAGCGGTAGGGGTAGTCGTTGCCGAGCTCCCAGTTCTGGTTGGTGATGTCGCCTATCTGTGCCGAGGGGAAGAACCCATAGACTTTTTCGCTTGTGCGCTCAACGGGTCCAACGACCAAACGACGGTAGCTCCAGACCTCGTCAAAGGTGAACGCACGGTTGCTTGTTGCAATGCTGTAAAGAGACTTTCCTGCGTCGAGGAGTCCACGCTTCACAAGAGATTGTTTGTAGGCTTCAATTTTAGGTTGAAAATCTTTGCTCCAGCGTCCGCGTGCCAAAGCCGAATCGGGCACAGGTGTTTCGTTCATGCGAAGGGTCATGGGATAAACAATCGCCTGGCCGCAAGTTTCTTGTGCTCCCTGCCCAACGGGGGCGTTTTCATTGCGCTCCATTCCTTGCAGATACGAGGATCCGCTCAACACCAAAACTTCACCCCATTCGGTCGCATCAATGACAACCGGGAAATACTTTTGCCCGTTGGAAGCAGATTTCTGTGGTGCGGCAAGGGTGATGACCTTCTTCTTAAAGTCTGATGAATCCTTTGTGCTGTACCAGTCTTCCACCTGTTCAGAGAGGCGAGTTGGCGGAGTGCCAATGTTGCTGCGTTGAATAACCGTGACTGAGGTTATCCGTTCATTTTCCGTGCGCACAGATTTAACAACGGTGTTACGGAAAACCTTGAGGCGTCCGGAAGCTTCGTAGGTTGCTGCCAATGCATTGATGGTTCCAAGAAGGCTGGTGGGTGGGAAGCAGCGCACGGAAACCCAGCATGTTGGTGGTTGTGGGAAGTCGAGCTTTTCGTTTTTCACAGGCCCTAGCTGCTTCATCCATTCGCCGAAGAATTTGTTTTGAGAAGCCATATGACGGCTAGCGTCAGAGGTCTTAACTTTGCCAATGCCGGGAACTTCAATGTCGTGGTGCGCATAATCTACTGCTGGAACACCACTGCTTGTGAGCTGTCCCCCAAGCCAATCCGTAGGCTCGGTCAGGCAGGCCACTTCACCGGGCTGAAGATTGTCGGCAGCCGTGATTGCAGCGGAGAATGCGGCGGTTGTGCCACCCACGACAATCACATCACACCGAACATTTTGAGTGTCACCGGCTGTCTGTTGGGTTTCACTGGTGGGCTTGTTTTGTTTGCAGCCCGACAAGGCAATGCATTGCAGAATCGACAGTGCGGCTGGCAACTTCATTTTTCTCGTGAGCATTGATTCTCCGTTTTCAAGAGAGTGGCGCAGTCTACTTTTCGTCCGAAGCGGCTCTTGCTGAACACAACCAGTTTAGTCTGATTTGGAATGATGTTGTGCTGCATGAGAGTATACAAAATTCTGTCTTAAATTCAGCTCTCGAACCGAAGAATGAAACCGGTGTCATTTTGCCGTGTGTTGTAAAATTGACACGCACTGATCCTATGATAGCTTCTAAAAGCGTCCCTTAAGATACTGTTTTTTGGTTTTTATCAAAGGAGTTGTCATGAGAACTGTTTTCCAAGTCGTTGCAACAATGGTCGCTGCCAATGCCGCAGTTGCTTATGGCGCTGATGCCAAAGCCGCTGCTTCTAAAATCAAAGCCGGTGCAGCTGCGACTGCAGCTGATGCCAAAGCAAAGGCCTCGGAAGTTAAAGCCGGTGCAAAGACCCAAGCAACGGATGCGAAGGTAGCTGCTCAAGATGCAGCAGCTTCTGCTGTGAAGAAGGTTGAAGAGCAAAAGGCCGCTTCTGCAGCTCCAGCAGCTCCAGCAGCTCCAGCAGCTCCAGCAGCTCCTGCTGCAACTGAAGCCAAGGAAGCTGTGAAAGATGCAATGGCAGCTCAACCAAAAGATTCCGCTGAGCTTGCAGGCACAATCAAGTCGCTCATTATTCCAGAGTCCGCTGTTCTTCCCGAAAGCGTTCTTCGTTTCCGCGCAGTCTATGCCGGCGCGAAATCTGAAAAGGGCTACGATGGTGCAGGTAATAAGGTTGAGAATGGCTTTAAGATCAGCGCGAACATCGCAACTGCTGTCTTCGAATACGGCATCACCGACAAGATTTCTGCTCAGTTGCTCATCCCATACCGTCTGAGCGGCAAGGCTGAGATTTCTGACAAGGAGAAATTTGTTTCAACTCTGGTTCGCCCTGGCTTCGAGGCGCAGTTTGGAACAATAACAACAGCAGCAGCTGCAACTGTAAAGAGCGTTGTGGCAGGCAATCAAGCGGGCGAACTAAGCCAAGCTTATGCTGCAAATATAAATGCTCCTCGAGATATCGACCTTCAGGCAGTCGCTACTCTGATCGCAAACGCTAATCCTTTAGCTGCTCAATTGCCAATTCTGATGGCAGGCGTGAAGATTCCTGCTGGGGCGAACGTCAAGGATTTTATTGACAACAAGCTCCGCTCTGCAATCGCTGAGACCCGCATTGCAGGCGCCTACGAAGATGCAAAGAAAACAGTCGAAGACACCAAGTTCCAGAAGGGTCTCGGCGACATCGAAATCGGTGCGAAGTACGCTCTGTCCACAGTCAAAGAGCCTTGGTTCGATGGCGTGCCTTTGTACACTTCGATTGCCGCTGGTGTGCGTCTGAATTCAAGCAACTACGCTGAAGCCACCAAGAAGGATGAAGTTCCTGTCGGCCGCGGTACGCTTGACGGTGCAGTTCGTTTGAACGCTGACTACGAAGTGATCAACGGAGTTCAGCTGCAGCTGGAGAACCAAACCGAAATCATGCTCTCCAAGGGCAAGGCCTGGACTGCCGCTGAAGCTGACAAGGGTGAAGAGAAAGACCTCGAGCGCAAGGGCGCACGTCAGGTAGGCTACTCCAAGCTCATGCTCGCGCCTGGTACCTGGATTCCATCAATTGATTTCCTGATGCTCAACGCACGCTACAGCTGGAACAACGATTCTAAGGTCAAACTCGGCGATGATGAATCCGCTGGTTCCGTTGCCCGCAGCGCCCAGCTCGGCGTGAGCTTCGATGGCTTGAAGCTCAAGTTGCCTGTGCAGCTCGATTACGATCACGTTCTTGCTGCGCGCGGCCGTGGCGTCGAAAACGCATTCGACGCAAATGTTGTTACTTTGAAATTGTTCTACAAGTTCTGATGCACCTGCTCCAGGAGGGAGCGGCTTCACAGGATTCTGTGGTGGGCGGCCTTCGGGCTGCCTTTTTTTTGGCTCCTTTCCTTGAACCCTGCAAGAATGTCAGCGAACAATAGGACCATCGCATTCCGATGGCTGGTGAGGGGGGGAGGCCACAATGACTTTTGCAAATCATAAGCGAGCTCTTATTACGGGAGCATCGGCAGGACTTGGTCGCGAGTTTGCGCTTCAAATCGCACGCCAGGGCACCGATGTTGTGCTCGTGGCGCGGCGGGAAGACAAGCTAAAGGAACTCTCGCTCGAAATTCGCAAAATGGGCGTTATGGCAGAGTGCATTTCCTGTGACTTGGAGAATCCCTCTGAGCGAAGCCGCTTGCGCACGGTCATTGAAAGTACGGGCGTCGATCTTCTCATTAACAATGCAGGCTATGGCAAAATCGGCCGATTCACCGAGATCCCCATGGAACTGCAACTCGGTCAAATCGAGCTCAACATCAAGGCGCTCGTGGAGCTCACCTACTACGCGGTTCCTGCGTTTAAAAAGAATGGCTTCGGCACAATTGTAAACATAGCCTCTACGGCGTCGTTTATCCCCATTCCCAATTTTGCAGTCTATGCAGCATCGAAAAAGTTTGTACGCGACTTCACTGAGGCTCTCGCATATGAGCTCCGCGGTTCGGGTGTGCGTGCCTGTGCCGTTTGCCCTGGACCCACGGAAACCGAATTTTTCGAGGTTGCTGGCAATGCAGACAAACTCAAATTCGGAATGATGAAATCACCCGAGGCTGTTGCGCAGGCTCTTGAAGGGATTGGCCGGGGGGAAGCACGCATCGTTCTGGGAGCATCAAACAAGGCTCTCGCGGCTGCGTCTCGGGTTTTGCCCGACAAGTTGGGCATGAACATTGTTGCTCTGCTCACCAAGCCCTGAACTCGGCCGCCGACCATGGAACTAAACTCCTATCTTTTTGCAGACGAAGAGCACATCCGCCGCGAGCGCAGCAAAGTGCGCGAAGCGAAGAAGAGTCGTTGGTGGCAGCAGAAAACAGCCAATGGTTTGTGTCACTACTGTGGCCAGAAGTTCGCCTTCAAAGAACTCACCCTGGATCACATCGTTCCGATTGCACGGGGTGGAACAACATCACCTGGAAATGTTGTTCCATGTTGTGCCGAGTGCAACAAAAAAAAGAGTGTCGACACACCGGTCGACACTCTGCTCTCTGGAAATCCAAAGTCATCACCCGAGAGTGATTGAGCGGATTTCCTTATCGTCGGCTGCTGCTTCACCTTCGGTCAGTGCGGTGATGAGCCCTTTGAATGCGTCGACCCAAATTTTGCCAAGCATGTCTTGCTTCATCAGCATGAGAGCTTCGAAGCGCGTTCTCTTGCGATGATAGCTCCGTGTGGTGGTTAGAGCGTTGAATATATCTGCAATGCTCACGAGCTGTGCTGGAAGTGGGATTTTGTCTGCACTCAATCGGAAAGGATAACCCGTGCCGTCGCGTTTCTCGTGGTGGTACAGAATGATGTCGCGCACCATCTCGGGTACATCGAGACTCTTCACAGCATTGAAGCCATCTTCCGGATGCTTCTTCATCATGTCCCATTCGGTATCGAGAAGCGGTCCGCTCTTGTTCAAAACATGTAAGGGCGTTTCGCGTTTGCCAATATCATGCAGCAAACCACCCAAGGCAAAGCAACGCAAAACATCAGCGTTGTTCTCGCCCATCGCTTTGGCGATCGCAACAGAGAGAATTCCCACACCTGTGGAATGGAAATAGGTATACATGTCGTGGTCAACCAGGTTCTGGATGTGCAGAACGGCACGCGGATCATCTTCCAGACACGTGACAATGTCGTTGGCGACTGTTTGCAACCTGTCCAGAACGAGATTGTCCATGCCCGTGTGAAAGCAGACTTCCATAAGATGGGAGCCAATGTCTTGAATCTGTGAAATGCGAAATTCTGGAGTGCCATTGCGGTCAACAGTCCGTGATGCAGTGTTGAATGCAAGATAAGATCGGTAGCGTTTTTGGTCGTCTGGGCGAATAAAAAAGTGGGCAATTCCGCACTTTTTCAGCATCGATGGCTCCGCGCTGTGCCAGTTCGAGGGTGCACTTGCGAACAGCACAATGTCGTTTGCTCGCCTAGGGTCGGAGCCTCCAACCGAGGCATAGAGGTCAAAATTGATAGGCGTATTGGCCTTGAGGCTTTCGACCGGTATGGCGATCAAATCTTCTTCACGGAGCCCAAACGGGCTTGCTGAATTGGCCATGACTCACTCTCCTCTAAATCCCAGGAGTTATCGGCAGGTTCAAAAAATAATTAATTCCCCTTCAGAAAGTCGAAAATCGTCCGAACATTCACCGGTTGAAGAGGAGCGCCAAATGGCTGGCATCGAGCTAAGCAACACCGAAGAGGAACTGATGTTCGACGAACGCCCACGGGAGAAGGGCAAGGAGTCCTCGAAGAAGCTGCCGGGCGGTGCGGAGTCACCCCTGCTGACGGTGAGCTTGGGGGCGAATCTCGAGCTGGACGAGAAAGTTGCTTCGCCTGACTCTGTTGGAGCGAAGCTTGCACAGCCGGTGCGTGAACTGGATCCCGCACCCCCACAAACAATCGTTCCCGAAATGCCCGATGACGAGTTCCCAGCCAATCTCGCAACCGCTTCCAAGCTCCTAAAGAACGTCGACACACCTGCAGTACCCGCTCAAGCTGCGCCCGTTGAAGCGCGCCGCCCTGAGCCGTTGGCACACGACATTCCCGCGGCTGTGGAGCAGCCAAAGCCTGAAGGCAAGCGCGATGCACTTGATCTGTTTGAAATTCTTTTGGCAAGTGCGCTGAAGGGTGGAGCCAGCGATGTTCTCTTGAAGCAAGGTCAAGTGCCTATGTTCCGCTGGAATGGTGAACTTTTTCCGAGCCGCAATGGGCCACGCCTCGATGCTGAATTTTTCGCAGGTATCGTGCAAGCATTGCTCAATGAGAACTACATGAAGAAGCTTGGCGCGATGCAAGATGTTGATATGAGTTTCCAGAGCCAGCGCGCCGGACGAGTGCGTATCAACTTTTTTCACCAGCGTGGTGATCTCAGCCTCGTTGCTCGTCTTGTCCCCATGGAGATTCCATCGTTTGAAAAACTGGACATGGGTAAAAGCGTGCGCCAACTTGCCGATCAAAAACGTGGGTTGATTCTGGTGACCGGAGCAACAGGTTCAGGCAAGTCAACAACTCTTGCTGCAATGCTCGACTATATCAACAGCACACGCACATCTCATATCATCACAATTGAAGACCCTATTGAATTTGTTCACTCCGATAAGCGTTCGATGTTTAATCAAAGGGAGTTGGGAGTGGACACGCGTTCCTATGCAGAGGCGCTTAAAAGTGCTCTGCGGCAGGCACCTGATGTGATTCTCGTGGGTGAGCTGCGCGACTCTGAAACCATCGAAGTAGCTCTTCAGGCTGCCGAGACCGGACATCTTGTCCTGAGCACGCTGCACACCAATGACGCTGCAGATACGATCTTTCGGATCCTTGGAATGGTTGGTAAAGACAAAGAGGGAATCATTCGTGCGCAGCTTTCCGATTGCCTGCGCGGAGTAGTGAGCCAGAGACTTGTCAAACGCAAAGATCGGCCCGGACGAGTTGCTGCTCAGGAAGTCATGATCAACACTGCTACGATCCGCGAGAAGCTCGCCAAGGGAGGGCATCCCTCGCTGGTTCGTGATTTCATCATTCAGGGCGGGCACAGTGGTATGCAGAGTTTTGATCAACATTTAATTCAACTTGTCCGTGCAGGTGTCATCGAATACGACGAAGCGCTTCGCAATGCGACCAACCGTGAAGACTTTGCTTTGCGCTTTAACGGAGTGGATGATGGACGCGCCGTCTCCTGAGGAGGAGTTGGGCTCTGAACGATACGGTTTGGTGCTCAACGGTCGCACCTATCAAGCGCTGTTTGCCTACACGGTCGAGGAACGCTGGGAGCCCGGTCCTGCAGCCGTAATTGCTCCCGATGCTCAACAGAAAATCTTCTTTCGCGCTCTGCCCTTGCAGAGTCTTGTTCCAATACTGGTCTCAGCCGGCACGGTTGCTTTATTGTCTATTTCCGTTTGGCAGGGCTGGATTCCGAGTTTGGCTGTGAGTCAAAATTTAGTTTTTAGTCAGCTGGAATTCTGGCGGATTTTTTCTGCACTTTTTGAGCATGCAGATGCAAAACATCTGCTCAATAATCTTTTACCATATGTTGGTTTGGGTTGGTTATTGTGGGGTTATTTCGGCTCTCTTGCGTTTCCGGTCGTTCCCATTCTTCTTGGTTCAGCCGCGAATTTCCTGGCTATTATGACTTACCATCCTCAAAGTCTTCTAGTGGGGATTTCAGGAACCGTTTTTGCAATGGCAGGAATGTGGAGTGCTCTGTATATTAAAAACGACTCTCGATTTTCAATCCGCAAACGTATTCTTCGTGCAATGGGCTTTATTCTCGTTCTATTTTTTCCACTCAGCCTCGAGGCGAATGTTGCCGACCGAGTCCATATACTCGGTGGCATTTTTGGATTTATCGCGGGCTATTTTGGGTGGGGTAAATTGCAGCCTGAGCGAGTCAGCGCGCAGAAAAACTCCGCAGGAAGGGTGAAAGTTCTGTGAAACGGAACTCCCAACGCGCCGACGTTCCACTGTGCCCTCCGGCGAATTCTGTAATGTGGTGTTCAATCCCCATGTCATTCAGTGTTTGTGCCATTCTGCGGTGGCCGAATTGAGCTCCAAATTCATCTTCTGAACCACAGTCAAGGTGCAGCCATTTGAGTTTTTTAAGCGCGGCTGCGTGCCCATTCACAATTCTGCTCGGATCGCGTTCCAGCCATTTTTGCCAAACTTCAGGAATCAGTTCGCAGTTTTCAATGGTGAAGGGAAGATCGCACCAAATGCCTGGGCGCTGTGGGTTTGGGCTGTAGCAGGTTGCCATGGCTATGGTCATCAAAGCGTGAAAGTCTTCCTTTGAACATTTTTCTGGGCGCGGCTGTGCAAAAAAATATTTCAGGAATGCCTCAGGGCTGCCGTACTTTTTAAATTTCGTCGCTGCCATGGGAAAAGATTGAGTCATACTGAGGTCGAAGGCGCTGTCTGCGGCTGAGGCGATGCAATAGGAAAAGTGTCCAGGCTTGAGCATGCTCGTCATGAGCGCTCCATAGCCACCACTTGAGTGACCACAGATAACGCGTGCATCGGCATGAGCAAGGGTTGGAAGCTCGGCGTCAACGAGTGGAATCAGTTCTTCAATCAGATGGCGCATGAACGCACCACAAACAGTTGAATCGATGAATTGGCTGCCCCCGAAGCGGGTGGTGGGGTCGGGGAAAACGAATATACATTCAGGCAGCACATCGTTCTTTTGAAGGCGGTGCAATTGCGCTCCGAGTGATTCGCCCAGGAATCCGCTCTCCGACATCAGACTGCGGCCTGTGCCCAGGTATCCATCGAGCATCCAGATGGTGGGGTAGCGTTTTGCGGGTGTGTAATCGGGTGGAAGCAGTACCGGCAAAACGCGCTCAGTAGCGTTTACCAGCGGAAAGCCTTTGAGGAGCTCTGATTCCAGCTTCAAATAGCGCAGTTGTTGTTGGAACATGCTTGTCTTTCGCCATTGGGTTGATGTTCGGCAAGGTTTGCCGGCGTTGAGCAAAAGAGGATGCCGAAACATCTTCCAGAGACCGTGAGGCAAACCATGCTGCGTTCAATGAATCTGCAATTTCCTGACAAACTGGGCAAGTGGCTCGGTCTGTTGGTGTTTGTCGCCGCATGTCAGAACCCACCCAGCGCACCAATTCGCAAGGGCACCAAGCTTGAGAAGCCGGCAGCTCCCGTTCCCAGTGCAAATCCCTTTGGTCAGTTTTCACCCGACCAGGTTTACTCGGCGCGGCAAAAGACATTCTTGAAGGCGCGGATTGCAGATTCTGCGAAACTCGGGTTGAGCGAGAAATGTGAGATTTTCGATGGTACCCAAGTGGTTTTAAAAACGCCCCCGGGCGCCTCTGTCGACAAACATTGGAGCGTGGAATTGCAGATGAAAATTCCAGGCTGTGCGCTCGAGCGAGGTTACCTGTTTGCAGAGCATTGGCAACAGACAGCTTCTCCCGGTGGCAATACTTCAGACCCCTGCGGGTTTCCCGTTGAACTCGACTATGAGCGCGGCAAACAACTGGCTCAAGAGATCAATCGACTGAACATAGGTCGATTTACGGGGCGTTGTTATGAGTATGCTGGCATGGCTCTTGAGAATGTGGGCTTGATGCCCAAAGGACCCGGTGCTTGGAAAGCGGCAGGTGTTCCTGTGGAATCGGCTGCCGATTTTATTCAAGTAGAGAACAGCAGCGTGGCCGATCGCTTTGTGCGGTTGCGACCGCAGAGTTGGGCTTGTCTTCCTGTTGGGACAATTGTGGTTTGGAACCGAAGCATCTGTGGATTCAATGCAACTCATGGTCACATTGAAATCGTCACCAGCCGCAACGCGGCATATCCCCCTGAAACGAGACTCTGCTCTGATGGTTGCCAGACGCTGCAAACAAAATGTTCCGTGAGCTCCGGAGTTTCGTTCTTTTATCCGCGCAAGAAACAATAAATCTTTTCAGAGATCAAAAGGGGAATAGAATTTCCCGCCCCGGACGAAATCGAACCAGGGAAGCAGCATTGCACTCTCGCGTTCAACGATGGCACGCGCATTCTGACATGAGCGTGCCACCCAATGCTCAACCAAAAGAGCCTGTTGTTCTGCAGAGAGTGCATGGGAGATGGTTCTGGGAAGCCACTGGGTGCGCAAAGCATGCAGTAGAATTCCGGCGCAAACGGAAACATTCAAAGATTCAACGAAGCCACTCATGTCGACGTGGAGATAGCCGTCCGCAAATTCAGCCCAGTTCTCGGACAGCCCAAATTTTTCGTTTCCAGAAACAAGTGCAATTCGCTTTTGACCGATAACCTTCAAAAAGGTTTCGTTGCCAATCTCCTGGGCTGAAAAGCTGGGAAGCTCACCCTTGTAATAAATCGAAGTGCGCGCAAACGAGGGAAGGGATACCAGAAAAATCATATAGCCGGCCTGCCGCAGTGCGTTGGCACAGGCTGCAATTGAATTTGTCCGGCGTGCGGACAGCCACGTGCTCGACCCCCTCTCCACGCTATCGCTCAAGCGAAACTTCATGTCGGGTTGGTGATAGACGAAACTAACATCCTGAAATCCAAAGGCATCCGCAGTTCGGAGGACAGCGCTGATGTTATGGCAGTGGTGGGTGCTCTCGAAGACCGGCATCACCGCTCGGGTACGGGCGCCTGCCACCGTGGCAAAGCGTTGAAGGCGTTCATCGGTGATTGCAGCGGAAAGAACTTCTTTTACTTTGCCGAAGTCCACTTGCAGGTCTGCAGGAATAAAATAATCTGTTCGCAAAGTTCGCGAGTTATCGTCGGGACCAGACCATTTCCCGTTTTGCGGGTTAGGGTTCACTGCAAAACTCCAAGTTTTTTGTCATTTTGTCCGAACACAGAATCGGTGGGTTGTGGCACAAAGCCACCGCAGCCGCAAGCAAGAAGGATTCCTCGTATGGCCTCACTCCTGAAGACTTTCAAACCCGGAGCGCCAGCTCCGACCGGCAGCAAGCTTCACACCAAAGGCTGGTTGCAGGAGGCTGCTCTGCGCATGCTGCTCAACAACCTCGATGCGGAAGTGGCGGAGCGCCCTGAGGATCTCGTTGTCTACGGTGGACGAGGGAAAGCCGCGCGGAGTCCGGCTGATTTTGAACGCATTACGGCGGCGCTGCAGGAGCTCGAAAACGACGAAACATTGTTGGTTCAAAGTGGAGCGGCTGTCGCAAGAATCAAGACTCATGCCGACTCCCCAAGAGTACTTCTTGCTAACAGCAATCTTGTCGGCCGTTGGGCGAACTGGGAGCATTTCGATCATCTCGAGAAACAGGGACTGATGATGTACGGCCAGATGACGGCCGGGAGTTGGATTTATATTGGCTCACAAGGGATTGTTCAGGGCACATACGAAACTTTCTATGAAGCTTTTCGTCAGCACTATGCGGGTCAGAGTCGCGGCAAGTTTGTCTTCTCGAGCGGACTCGGTGGCATGGGCGGCGCTCAACCGTTGGCTGCAGTTCTTACGGGGGCGTGCTTCCTCGGCATAGAAGTTGATCGTTCCCGTGCTGAAATGCGCGCGCGCACCCGCTATCTCGATGAAATTCATGACAACGTTGATGCGGCCATGAAATCGCTGCATGAGCATATGCAGGCGGGTCGTGCGAAAAGCATTGCAGTCATCGGCAATGCAGCGGAAATTCTTCCTGAGCTCATCAAGCGTCCCGATTTTACACCTGCGTTGGTCACAGACCAAACCTCGGCGCACGATCCGTTGTATGGATATGTTCCCGTGGGCTATTCGATGGAGCGGGTCAGCGCAGAGAGGAAATCCAATCCGCAAAAGGTTCGCCAAGACGCTCTGGCGAGCATCGCAGTGCACGTTCGCGCCTTACTCGAGCTCAAAAAACGCGGTATTCCCACCTTCGACTATGGCAACAACATTCGTGCCATGGCTCAAGAAATGGGTGTGCAGAATGCATTCGACATTCCTGGGTTTGTTCCCGAATACATCCGGCCTCTGTTTTGCGAAGGCCGTGGTCCGTTTCGTTTTGCGTGCTTGTCGGGTGACCCACGTGATCTCGAAAAAGCTGACATGGTTTTGCGTGAAATGTTTGCGAGCAATGCGGGAGTTCAGCGTTGGCTGGAGCATGCACCCAAACGTGTGTCGATTCAGGGATTGCCCGCACGCATTCTATGGTTGAACTATGGCGAACGCGCACGCGCCGGCTTGAAGTTGAATGAAATGGTGAAGACGGGCGAGCTCAGTTGTCCAATTGTGATTGGTCGCGATCACCTTGATTGTGGCAGTGTCGCCTCGCCGAATCGTGAGACCGAAGCCATGAAGGATGGCACCGATGCTGTTGCCGATTGGGCTCTGCTGAACGCATTTGGAAATATCGCAAGCGGTGCAACCTGGGTGAGCTTCCATCACGGCGGCGGTGTCGGCATGGGGTATTCCTTGCATTCGGGAATGGTGGTTGTGGCCGATGGTACAGCTCAGGCTGCGCAACGGCTGGAGCGGGTTTTGAGTTTTGATCCTGCTATGGGTGTATTCCGGCATGCAGATGCGGGTTACGACATCTCGAGAAAGATTGCAGATGAGCGCATGAGTTCAGGGACTGTGACACCCTCTCAGCCGCGGTTCTATCCACGCTACAAGTGAAAAGACTTCACGAAGGGAGAGAGCCTCATGACAAACCCACTTTCTGCCGGTGCGGAAATTATCTCAGTGAAGGAGCATGAGCGCATTGTAATTCGAAATGCGTTGGTGCTGACAATGGACTGCGACAACCTGGATGAGGTTGAGAGTACGTCTGCTGTGGTGCTGGGTGCGCAGAAAGAATGCGATGTTGTGATTGAAAATGGCATTGTGAAAGCCATTGCTCCCAATGCCGCGGCGAATCAAACGGGTGCACGGGTCATTCAAGGGCGTGGTTGTGTGGTCATGCCGGGCTTGATTGATGCACACACGCACCCCGTATTTGCGGGTTCGCGCGCTACGGAAACGGTTTTAAAGGCTCAGGGACTTTCTTACGAGGAAGTGACCGCCCGCGGTGGCGGTATTGTTGTGAGCATGCGCGCAACGCGTGCTGCGTCGACCGCAGAACTGAGAGCCTCATACATCGCAAGGGCACGCCAGGCGCTTGCACGTGGAGTTGTCGCTTGGGAAGCGAAAACCGGATATGGGCTCAATGTTGAGCAGGAGCTGAGGCTGCTCGAATGTCTTTATGAAGCTCATAAAGAGGAGAAGGTAGCAAACTTTCTTCCTGCTATGGCTCCCACTGTTCTTGGCCCGCATGCAGCTTCTCCAGAACAACATGGGCTCGACAATTACATGCAGGCACTGATCGATGCACTCCCTCAGTTCTCTTCGCTAGCGAAAAAATATGCTGAACTTGATCGAGTCAAACCCATTTCTGTGGATGTATTTCTCGAGCGCAATTACTTCACCCGTGAACAGGCCGATCGTTGGTTGTCGGCAGCACTCCAACACGGAATGGATGTGCACCTCCACGCAGATGAATTCTCCCGCAGCGGTGGCTGTGAGGTTGCAATTGCTCTTTCTCAGAAAATGGAACAAACCCACGCGCGCGCCCGCAATCGTGGTCGAGTGCTGAGTGTTGATCATCTCCAATACGCAACCGATTCTGACCTCCTCAAGCTACAGACCTTGGGAGTGATGCCCGTGGTGCTACCACTCACAAGTTTCTTCTCAAACATTGCTTATGTTGAAGGTCGTAAGCTGCGCTCGGCTGGAGTCCGTGCAGCCATAGCATCTGATTTTAATCCCGGAAGTGCACCTATGAACTCTCTTTGGTTTGCCGCTTTCCTAGCCCTCGTGAAGGGCGGATTTGCAATGTCCGAGGTGCTTACAGGAGTGACACGGCATGCAGCAAGAGCGATGGGTGTGGAAGCAAGCCATGGCGTTCTGCGGGTGGGGCTTCCTGCTCAGATGATCATGTTTGAGGGAAATTGTCCGGAAGATTTCTTCGCAACACCCCTTGGCGATCATCTCAAGACCGTGATCATTTGATCCAGTCGGCCACCAGTGGTTTTGCGCTGACCTGCTTTTTAGGGTCTGTGAGAAGAAATGCTGCAGCTGCGTCGAGCTGGAGTTTGTCGGCGTGGGTGTCGTGCTTGCGCAGCCTCAGAAGGCAAAGAGGCTCGCCTTTTGTAACTGTCTCACCCACCTTCTTCATGTTCACCAATCCGACCTTATGGTCGATGGCATCTTCTTTTTTCTTGCGCCCAGCACCCATTTCAATCAGCAGCAGTCCAAGAGCACGAGTATTGATGCTCTCCACCCGCTGTGTGTCTTGGATGTCAGCCAGCACAGGGACATCGATCGTACCACTTTCAATCCACTCTTTGTTGCTGCGCTCGAGTGCTGAGAGATGTGCTCCTTGTTGTTCAGCGATTTTAAGAAAGACATCGTATGCGCGACCACTTTCAAGATGCTTTTTCATGCGTGTGTATGCTTTTTCATGCGCACCGATTGATGTGTCCTGGTGTCCCAGAACAGCAGCACGGGCAGCCAACTGCAGACTCAATTCACGTGTGTCTTGAGCCCCTGCACCCTGCAGAATGTCGAGACACTCAACAACCTCACAGGCATGCCCTGCCGTGCGCCCGAGAGGCTCGTCCATGTTGGTGAGAGCTGCTTCAACCCTGCAGCCTGCCATCTTGCCAGCATTCACAAGTGACTGCGCAAGTTCTCGCGCCGAGCCGTAGGACTGTAGGAAAGCTCCCGAACCGAATTTGACGTCGAGAATCAGAGCGTCGAGATCTTCGGCGAGCTTTTTCGACATGATGCTCGCAGTGATGAGCGAAATGCTTTCTACGGTAGCGGTGACATCACGCAGTGCATAGAGTTTTTTGTCGGCCGGAACGAAGCTGTCAGTTTGAGCGCCAAAAGCTCCGCGACGCGCAATAATCCAACTCCGAAATTGCTCGCTATTGGGTTGTGCCATGAAGCCAGGAATGGCTTCGAGCTTGTCGACCGTTCCACCTGTGTGACCCAATCCCCGACCAGCAACCATGGGTACAGCCAGGCCATCGGCAACAAGCAAAGGAAGAATGATAAGAGATGTTTTGTCGCCCACACCGCCTGTGGAGTGTTTGTCTACGCAAGGAATGCCCTGCTTACGTAGGGGTGTCCAGTCCATTCTTTCACCGCTGTTTATCATGGCTGTGAGAAGCGAAGCTGTTTCTTCATCGTTCATGCCATTGAGAACAACGGCCATCGCCAAAGCTGCCATTTGGTAATCGGGAATCACCCCTGTAGCGAAGGACTGGACGAAGAAATGAATTTCTTCGCGAGTGAGTGTCTGCTTGTCTCGTTTTTTACGAATAATTTCCTGTGGCAAGAACATATGCAGAGCCCTTCTTTAATTATTTTTAATACGAACCTGTGTGCGGAGCATTGAGGCCATTGACCAGAATGACTCCTGCGCTTGTGCCCAAACGCGTCGCGCCGAGCTGAATCATGGTGAGTGCATCGGTGAGTGAACGTATCCCTCCACTCGCCTTAATTCCCAACCGCAGCCCGTGTTTCTTTTCGTGCTCGGCTTGTACGTGTGAGAGAATTTCCATGTCGGCTTGGCTGGCACCGCGTGCTCCGAATCCTGTTGAAGTCTTCAGCACATGAACGCCACCTTGTGCCGCAGCCTGCGCAGAGTGAAAGATTTCCTCCTCTGAGAGCAGAGAAGTTTCCAGGATAACCTTCACAAGTTTTCCCTGAGCAGCGCGCACAATTTTCTCAGCCTCACCTGTGAGCCTGCCCCAGTGACCATCCTTGACCCAACTGACATTCTGAACGTAGTCGAATTCGCCCGCGCCTTGTTCGAGCGCTGCAGCAACTTCTGAAACCTTGCCAGCAGTGCAGTTATTGCCATGAGGAAAACCAATCACCGTGCACAGCTGAAGGCCAGAGCCCTGCGCTTGCAGGGCAGAGATTTTGGGTTGGAGAAATTCAAGAGCACTTCCCGAAACACAAATAGCTCGGAAACGGTTCTGGTAAGCTTCTTCTAGCAGAAGACTCAAGTGGGATTCCTGAGCATCCATTTTCAACAGGGTATGGTCGATGAGCGCCGCGAGCGCCACTCTGTCGGAAGGGTTGGACAGGAGTTGTTGTTGCGCAGAAAAATCTTTTTCAAGGCTGGGGTGTGTTGTCTGCATGTCAACGTCTCACTTTATTGTTTGTCGCAGATGCCATTCTCATTAACGTCAACACAATAGATTCGGGTAAATGAAAATGCAGGCAATTGTCTGATGCCATACATAAATTCAGGAAGATAGTTTTGCCCCCAGGCGGCAAAACTCACCATGAAATCGCCCTGCAGTGTCACCTTTTCTTCGATTTCAATGGTTCTGTATTTGCTTCGGTCGGCGTCGCGCCCAACAGACCACTGCTTGTATCGATCACCGTTGACAAACATTCCAAAGTTTTCGGTGGTGTCCTCAGGCGGAATCAGTAGCCGCAACCTGAGATGCTGTTGTGGCCCGAGGGTCAGGGGCGACCCGACTGTTGCGGGAAGCGGCTCTATCCATTCTATTTGGGCACCGTTAGTCACCATTGCGTCGGCAGTTTCAGTGCGGAATGTTCGACCTTCCGGTGATTTCAGAATTGTTCGGAATGTGAGGGGCACGACACCCTCCAACAGTCCACGCTCAGTGATCCCTGACATGGGAATCACTTGATTCAGTGCTTTACTTTGGAAGACTCGGTTGAGCATGGCATCTACATTCATGCCCGACTGTGCAATCAAAAGTCGAGCAAAGCTTGCGCGCCCAAGATTGTCCTCGACGTTGAGGCGTTGATTGATTTTGAAGTCAGCAATGAAGGGCCCCTCGGGCTGCTGAAGTTTTTTTGCAGAAAAATCCTGAAGCAGAGGTTGCAGAAGGAATTGTCGTTGTTGTTCTCTGTCGTCGACCGCAGGCCCAGCGCGCATCAGTCGCGTGATACCGTTTTTAGCCAGCCACGCCCGAAAGGGAGTCTGAACGATGAGCCTTGAAGGAAAAAAACTTCCATCGAAGGCAATGCTCTTTAGGGTTGAAGCGCCGCTGCCGGATGGTTCTGCATAAATTCGATTTTGCTCAGAGATGCGCGAACTCTCCATGTTCGGATCGCAGGCAAGCAGTGCACTTTCGTTCGAGCTCACAAGGAGCCGGCTCGTGCAGCGATACATTTCGCCATTGCGCCACAGGCCGATGGCATACTCGCCGGGTTCAAGTTGGATTGAAATCTCGCGGCGCTGGAGAATCAACGATGTAAAAAGATACTCGCGTACCCCAGCGTTTTCAGAAGGGGTAAGCACCGCCCTGAACAGATCATCCTGAATCTGAATGGGAACCTCGGGCAATAATTCTTCACGTTGGGTTGCGGGCTGGAGTGCTGTGATTCTTCCGATGCGAAGCAGATCGCCATATTGCAAGCCGGTGTCTTTGCCCGGGCGCAATGTCAGGCGCGCGCGGATATGATGACGAATCTCAACGGAAGTTGTTTTTCCTGATTGAACAGAGAAAATTTTGTGCGTGCGTGCTTCGCCAAATCCCGTCGAAATATACCAGCGACCCGTGGTGAGCGGGCAGTTTGCTTTGCCTTTCTCATCGAAAAACCCAATAGCGCGCACGGCACGTGTGCTTTGTTCGTGGATAAAAAAGAGTTGTCCTGAAGCATTTTCTTGTGGCTGCCCGCGCGCATCGAGAAGCGTGAACGAGATTTCGTTTTTTGTTTGTGATTCGTTGAGGCCTTTTGCAGGCTGTGAATTGATCACTGCAGAATTTGGCATGAGGTGGCAGAGACCCGCTTCCGGAATCTGAGCATCAATGGTTCCTATTGTGTTCGTTGTTCCGAGCACAAAATCACGATCACTCAAAATGAGACTCGGACGCAGGGGCAGCAACAGCGGATGCCATTGTGCCGGCGAGCCGCGTGAACTGAGACCTTCGTAGTCATCGGCGGTCAAGCTCAATAAATTCGAACGGGAAACCTGCTCACGCCAATCGCCTGGGAAGTTTGCTTGAGGGTCGGCTGTGTCGGCCTCATCTGCCCAAAACCATGTTTTGCACCCGTTCAGAGCAACGGCGCTCAAGGCTCCAATAATAAGGATTTTTCGGGCTCGTTGGCCAGGTTTATGTGTGTTCACTGTCATCGGCTCTAATGACTCTGATCAATGATTTGCCACTCCCGCTCAGGTATCACTACACAAGTGCCCAAGAGTTGGATGGCCTGTATAGCAAAAGAACAGCATGTCGATACTCCAGACTACACCTTGTGCACCGGATTGACACCTTTTCAGAGCGTAAGCCATCGGGTTGGCAGGCGAATTGTTCAAAAGGGCAAATTTTCAAGGATGAGTCCCAGCACGGCACGCATTTTGCAAGAGCAGGACGTGTCGCCATTACTGGGCGTCTCAAAGAGCGAGGGAGACATATGATTAGAGGAAAATCTTCAATTCTTTCAGCCGACACAACTTCAGCAGGTGCTGCGGGAGGCGATTCAACAACCTCGCTCGATGCGGGTGGAATTACGACCTCCGACGGACTCAAGATCAAAACCCTTCCGCCAAGTGTCGTAAAGGATATCGAGCAGAAGAATATTGCCCGTCGTTTGGCAGGGTTGTCGGCTATCGTCATCAAAGTTCGGCGTTGCATCGCGTGCGGTGCTCCGTTTGAATCGGCAGGCAACCGCACCTGTGGGTGTTCCAGCCGCACCGCTGGAATCATTGCAGGTCGTGAAATCATCTGAGTAAGCCACTCAAGTTCCGGCATTTTTTGCCCGATACCTCGTCTTAAGGACGGGGTTTTTTTATGGCTCAGCGCGTGTCGCAAGATCGCACACCGTACAACGTTCGCTATCGCACTTCCGATGGCGAAGTGAAGGTTATTCGCCGCGTACCCCCGCCACGTTTGCACGACATGATGCCCGATGACATGGTGACCATCACTCAAAAGCGCAGTGAAAATTGGGACTCGGGCGAGGAAGTTCGCATAGTGGGCGTCAGCAAGCGCCAACCCAACACTCTTTGGGTTGAGAAAAGCGATGGGAAGCGCACATTTTTACCCTACAGTGACGTGCAAGGTGCGCCCGGTGGCGAATCCGGTGTTGAGTTCGCCGAGGAAATCCGTGAACGACGGCGTGATCCTATTGGCAGCGATTATTTACTTTGGCCCTGAGGCAACTTCGGGAAGGGGCGACGAAACATCCCATCCAATAAAATGATGCTTCCGATTCCTGTACCAGGGATGTTGCAGAAGAATAGAATGTGCGCGCGGATAATGATGCGTGGGCAGTGACGGAAACAGGTGATGCAGAAGATGATAGGCATCGTTTCTGGGAAACAGCAGCCAATTCAAAAATGCGCTTGGAAGAAGATGATTTCTACTTCGCTCAAGAAGATCTTCCTTGCCATATAAAAACAAATGGTCGGCGGAATCCGAGAAGATTTTCATCCACTGATAAGTCGTTATGTAGGGCAATACTAAGTAGAGTGCGATGTAAAGTTGTGTAGCCGGGATAAGCAGAGCAAACAGGAGAACTCCGAGCAATACGGCGCGGAGGTTATTACACCACCGTGGACAAGAGCGTGACCACGCGACAGGCCGAAATGTTTGCAGCCAGAGGGGGACAAGAGCTGCACACAGGCAGAGGATACGGCTGATCTGAAGAAAATATGGGCGTCTTGAATCGAGAAAAATCCGCCTTGATTTGTAATCTAAATCGCGCTCGGGATGACCCAAGTACGCATGATGGCTAACATGTTGCTTCACATACTCTTGAAAATCGCTCAATTCGATAGCCGAAATAAGATATCCAAAGAATGTGTTATCAAGTGCTTTTTCAACAAAAATACCATGTGCGCATTCATGCATCATGTTTCCTAGTGCACGCCAGCGTGTTCCAATGAAAATTACTGCGAGTGAACGAAGAACAAGAGCGCTCTCAGGAAAAATAAGAACAAGTTGTTCGCAAAGCAATGCGCAAAGTGCAGCGAGAAAAATATTCCACAAAACAGAGAAAAGGCCAGCGGAAGAAGCCTTCCGTGACCTGAATTCGCTAATGACAAGAGAGTTCAATTCAGAGCGAATTGAATTCACTCATATCCTTTCATTATCGTTTCAGACCGATAATTTCCTCGAGCATGCTGTCGGAGGTTGTAATTGTTTTCGAGTTTGCCTGGAAACCGCGCTGTGTGGTGATCATGTCCACGAACTGGCTTGCAAGGTCTACGTTGGACTCCTCAAGAGATGCAGAGTAAACGGAACCACGCGTACCTGTTTGTGGCACACCCACGCTCGGTTCACCCGACCGGTAGGTTTGGCCGTAACAGTTCTGACCTGTTTTCTGCAAGCCCCCAGGGCTGGGGAAGGTCGCCATAGCGATAGCACCAAGACGGCGTTCAAGGCCGTTGGTATACACCGCGCGCAGGTTTCCTTCCTGGTCAACTTTAAGCGACTTCAAGTATCCGGCCTCGGAACCATTCTGAGAGTGATACAGGGTCGAAGAGCGAGCAGCCAAACTGGTCGAGGTGGTTTTACCCATACGACCGTTTTCATCTTCAACAGGACCAAAGTTGAACTGAATCTTTTGCGGAGCGGAGCCGTTGGCAAACTGAATTTCGTGAGCGTCAGATTGCTCCATAACGTCAATGAAGCTCGGTTTTCCTTCCTTGGTACGGAACGGCATCACCGGTTTACCGGTTTCATCGTACGTGATTTTTCCCTTACCAATAACAGCAGGCAGTGGACGACCAAGCTCATCGTAAGGAGGAGCGCCTTTAATTTCAGCGCCGTCGATGGTTGCGTACCAGTTCCAACTGTTGGTCTCGTTCTTGTCTTTTGCGAAGTAAATGGTGGCCTGATGAGACTGACCGAAGTTATCGTAAATAGTCACAGTCGAAGCATAGTTTGAAGTTTCGTTGGGCTTGCGTGGATCGAACTCTTCAATAAGAACGGGCTCGCGCAAGTCAAGGTTGACGTTCATTGCCACTCTGGTTGTGGGAATTGGTGCAATAGACGTTGTACTGACCTGCATGTCCTGCATACGCGTTTCGAGTTTTCCGTCTGCACCTGTGAGGAAGCCCTGTAGCTTCTTGCCATGGACGTCGGAAATGTAGCCATCGCGGTCGAATCGGAATGTTCCTTGGCGCGTGTAGGTGAGACCACCGGAGTCGCCGCCGTCAGATGCGCCTGTACGCATAACGAAGAAACCTTCACCCTGAATCGCCATATCGGTGATACCGCCGGTGTGCGAAAGAGCACCCTGAGTAAAGTTCGTGGTGATACTGCGCAAACGAGCACCACGACCGAGCTGAGAGAATTCGTTGAGGTTCACCGCGAGAAGGTCTTCAAATTCGGCGCGGTCTGACTTGAACGCACGCGTATTTGAGTTGGCGATGTTGTTGGAAATCACACCCATGGAGTCGGTATTGACCGAGAGTCCGGACACACCACTAAACAGCGCATAGTGAATTGCCATTAAGTCATTCCTCCATCAAACGAATGAAACTTCAAGAAGCCTTCCTGGCGTCATTGGAAGCGGTTTGTTTTGTTTCGCTTGTCTTAGCTTCAGGTGCTTTCACAGTTGGTGCCTTGGTCTCTGCCGATTTGCCCTCGGCAGCTTTCACATCAGCAGATTGGGCATCTGTTTTCTTGACCTCAGATCTCTCGGCGCGAGCAGCGCTACTGCTGGCTCCTGCCGGTTTCTCAGGTTGTGATTTGGCTTCTGGGCGGGGACGCTCGCGCTTTACCGCCGCTCCAGGTACTGCTGCCGCTCCAGCTACTGCTGCCGCTCCAGGTACTGCTGCCGCTCCAGGTACTGCTGCCGCTCCAGGTACTGCTGCCGCTCCAGGTACTGCTGCCGCTCCAGGTACTGCTGCCGCTCCAGGTACTGCTGCCGCTCTCGGTGCTACGGCTGCTGGTGCTACTTGTGCTGCGGTGGCGTCAGGTCTGATGGCGAGAATGTCTTTTGCTTCAACTTTTCCGCTCGCGGTATCGAGTCGGCCGCCATTAGCCAGGTCAGTGATGGCATCTACTTTTGCCGTGAACGAGGTCTTCACTTGCATTTGCTTGCCGTCTTGCGCAGATGCTTGAACTTCGAATGTGTAATCGCCCGGTTTCACTTCTTTGCCAGTGTCGGCCTTACCATCCCACTCAATAGAATGGCGGCCAGCGTTCTTCTCACCCAAGCCTAGCGTTCTTACGATGTTGCCCGATGAGTCTTTGATCTGAACACTGATGGTTCCCGCTTTTGCAGCGAGCTCAACAGCACCTTGAGTGACCTTCATGTCATCACCCACGCGTATCTTGGCGCCACTGACATCAACCAGCCGTCCCAGGTAAGGAGTGAGCTTGTCGATATTGGCTTGCGCACTTTGGTTTTGCATTGCCTCGAGAGTCTTGTTGACGCCCATCAGCTGTTCGACTGTGTTGAACTGAGCAAGCTGAGTTGCCATCTCATGATTTTCAAGTGGCTTTGTTGGGTCTTGATATTTCAACTGCGTGACCATCAGGTTCAGGTAGTCATCTTTGTTGAGCTTGTTTTTTGCGGCTTCTTGCTTTTTTCCGCTGACGCGTTCAAGCATTTCGCGAAACTCTTTGTCGCTCTTGCTCTCTCCGACTCTCAGCTCGCCATTTTCACCTATGGCCTGTTTATCTTTCTCTAATTGCTCGGCTGCAAGTGCGTTGGACTCGCCAATGACTTTGTCGAAATTGAACGACTCTTTGCCGCCATTGCGAGCCTTTTCAGCTTCTGCAAAAGCCGGGTTGTTATCAGTCTGTGGCGCAACAAATGGGCCAGCTTTGCTTGACACACTGAGCATTGTCGTACCTTCCCCCGTCTAAGAGACACTCAATTCAGATACTGACTGAATTACGCTGTCACCTTGAGTGAGCCGTTTGCATTGCGTTGTATATTTGTCTGAGAATCATTTTTGCCGGTGTAGTTCTTCTTTGCAGCTCCACTCACTGGTGCTGCGTTGTTCAACGGCATGTTGGGAGACTGGAAAAATCTCTCCTGCCCGAAGCCCTGCTGACCCGCTGAGGATTGGTTCTGTGAGAAGGAATTGAATCCTTGCTGCGGCTGATGTTGTTGTTGTTGCTGTTGGGATTGCTGGTTGCGGCTGTCACTCTGACTTGAGTTCTGGAATCCTGACTCTCCCAGTTTGGCATCCGTCGCAAAGCTCACTCCCTCAAGTACAAGTTTGTGCTTCTCGAGACCTGTTTTCAGCTCTTCAGATTGCTTTTCCAGCTCTTGCTTGATTCGCTCGGAGTTCGCAACCAGTTCAACTTTGAGTCGGTTGTCATCGGACATGTTGATTCTCAGTTCAACAACACCCAATTGGCTATCTTTGATCTGTACCACGGCTGTTCCGCCACCTTTAACCGCCAGTTCAGCTGCTATGCTTTGAGCACGAAGTGATGCGGCGCGTGCCATTTCTCGGGTACGCTCAGACTCCCGTGTGCGGGCTTCTTTCTTTTCCTCAGCTGCATTCAACAGGTCACTTCCCTTGGTGGCATCTGCTTTCTGTCCGGAAACGCCGCCTACAGCTGTGGTTTCACCGCGCGATGTATTGCCTGACATAGAGGAGTTGTTGCTGCTGCTGTTGCCAGAAGAGTTGCCTTGCGAGCTCCCTGAGGCAAGACCAGCAAGTGACTGTAGATTTGTAACTGCGTCTTGAGTGATCGCTTTGCCAACGGGAGCGCTGCTCTCACCGCCCATCAGTCGGGAACTGATTGCGGAGCTCACGCCCGTGCTGTCACTACGTGCACCCAATGCTGCTCCGGTTTCAGGCTTTGCGCCTGCGAGTGCATCGAGCATCGCGAGTTCATCGGGAGAGAACTCTTTGTATGACTGCCATTGAGGTTGCTTGGCTGAATTAATTTCCTGGAGCTGCGGCTGCTTTTCAAAGGCAGCATTCTCGAGGCTTTGCATCTGTAGGCGATCAAGTTGGGATTCCTTCAGGCGGCTCATCGAATCGAGTCGGTCGAGGCTGATTTGCTCCATGGCTGCTTCCTGCACCGCATGTTGGCTGACCAAATCTCTCAAGGCGAGGTCATTTTGAGCCCACTCTTGCTCTGCAAGCTTTTGCAACATTTCCTTATTTTGCATTTCCTGGAGCATCTGGCCGTTGCCTGCCTTGTTCAGCTGACCTGACTGAGTTGCATTGGGGTTGAATTCGAATTTGACGTCGTCGAACTTAGAAGCCAATTCCATGAGTTCGTCTTTGGGTTTGCTCGATGATTGTGTTTGCAGGTTGCTATTCAGCTGACTGATATTTTCAATCTTCTGGTCAAGGTTCTGCATCACATCTTGCAGGTTTTTTGGATCGTTTTGGATTGTGCTCACTTGCTGAAGCTTGGTTGTGTTGAGCTTCTCGTTGCCGTTCAGAGCAACTTGAGTCTTGTTCTTGAGTGGATCGAGAGCACCGATTTGCTGAGGTGTAAGCAGCTGTGCGAGTGCAAGCTGTTCATCGTTGTTTTGCTTCTGGCCTTGGCTGCTTTTAGCTTTGCTCTCTTTAGCTGTTTTTTTGGAAGAGCTGCCTTCAGTCTTGCTTTTGCGCTCGCTGGTGTCGTTGCGTTTGTTGTCCTTGTTATCGGCTGATGCTTTTTGCTCGGGCTTGTTGGCAACAACGTCCTTCTTGGGGTCAAGCTTCGACAACTGCAGCAGCTCGTTGAAAGGGCTTGTTTTGCCAAGTGCGGCATTGGGGGCGAACATTCCGCCCGCAAGAAGTCCATCTGCGGGGGCGAGCTCTTCATCCATTTTTCCGAATCCACGCTCAACACCTTTCGCCTCATCCTGGGAAGGGCGGGTGCTGTTGAGGTTTGTCGCTTGAGTGAGACGGGATGAATTGATCATGGCAGAGTCCTCCTTGGCTACTTTTGGAGATTAAGCCAGCCGCTCTGTTCTCTTGAGTGATGTGTTTGCCGGGCAAACTGCGTTTTTTCGCTGCAGAGTTTTCAAACTGCGATTTTTTTGCGCAGCAATCTCTGCCTCAGAAGCTTTTGGTTTTTTTTCAAATCAATTGATAAAATTGTTTTGTTTTTTGAGGTTTTACTGGGGTGCGAAACTGTTGCCCGATAAAAAGCTTCCGAGTCATTTGACTAGCTGGCCATTGCCACCTAGACTCCGTTTCATTCACATACGGAAAAGCAATGGCTTGCGATAACCTGCACACGGATTGTGCCCGGGTTTTCGCGAAGGGCGCGACAGGGAATGCGCGTTCTGGTCGTATGTGTTCTATTCGAAGGGAGTCGGTATGAAATTCTCTGTACGGTCTTGCGCATCCGTCTTAGCTGTTGTGGCACTGTCCTCCGTTGCTCTTTTGAGCCAGGCGCAGGGTAGCCGAACTCCCAAAAACATTGCACTCACTGAAGACGGTTTTCCCTATGTGCGCGGCGAATATCTCGTTAAGGTTCGTTCAAGCGACGCCCTCGAGCGTCTCCTTGGCAATCAGTATGAGAGCGTCGGTGCAGTCTCTCGCAAAGTTCCCGTTCTGAATGCGAAGTCAGGTACTTGGTACAAAATCAACCTGTCTGATGACTACAAGTTGCGCGAAGCAATCCTCTCCGCACGCGAAAGCGCCGACGTCATTTACGCCGAGCCTAACTACATCTACCACACGACATCCCTCAACGAGAAAAACCTTCCAGCGCCTGGCCGCAATGGTAAGGGTGGTCCCGATTACAAAGAAATTCCTGCGCTTCCCAATCCCCCAGTTGCAGATCCACAGCTCTCGAACCTTTACGGGTTGAGCAAGATCGGCGCGCAACAAGCGTGGCAAGTCAGCGCAGGGAGCTCGAAGGTTCTTGTGGCAGATATTGATACGGGCGTTGACTACAACCACCAAGATCTCATCAACAACATGTGGCGTAACCCTGGTGAAGTGGTTGGCGATGGCATCGACAATGATGCAAACGGCTTCATTGATGACGTTGTTGGTTGGGACTTCCGTGATAAAGATGCTCGTCCCTTCGACGACAATTCTCACGGTACACACACGACCGGTACTATCGCTGCAACGGGCGGGAACGGCACCGGCATTTCCGGTGTGGCTCAGCAGGCAAGCATCATGGCTCTCCGCTTTCTTGGCGGTTCACAAGGTTCCGGTACGCTTGAAGACGCAATTAAGGCGATTGAATATGCGACCGACAATGGCGCTCAAATCATGTCCAACAGCTGGGGCGGTGGTGCCTACTCCCAAGCAATGTTCGATGCTATCTCGCGTGCGAACGACAAAGGAATTCTCTTTGTTGCTGCTGCTGGTAACTCAGGCACGGATAACGACAGCAAGCCAACCTACCCGGCAAGCTATCAGCTTCCAAACGTCCTCACAGTTGCAGCAACCGACTCGGCCGACAAGCTTGCTTCGTTCAGCTGTTTTGGGGCGAAGGCTGTGCATTTGGCAGCCCCTGGCGTGAAGATCCTCAGCACAACCCCAGGCGATAAGTACGCAAGCTTGAGCGGAACATCGATGGCTACACCGCACGTCACAGGAGCAGCAGTGCTGTTGAAGGCTGCCTATCCTAAGATGACGGCTAAGGAGCTTAAGGCGGTTCTTATGGACTCCGTTGAGCAGTTGCCAAGCCTGACCGGCAAAGTCAGCACCGGTGGTCGCTTGAAGATCTCGAAGGCATTTGCAATCTCGCGTTCAATGTTCGGCGAGCCCAACTCTGGGAACTGATTTCCCACCGACATCTCTTTTGGGGGTGGGCAATCCTTCCGCACACACACCTCATAAGCCTTTCTAGAATCATCGGAGTGTCCATAAGGAGACTCCGATGTTTTTTATTTACCCTTCGGTACGACGCTGGTCGCAGGTGCTCTTTCTGGTCACAGGGATGAGTTCCCTTTTTCTCCAGGCAAGTGCTCGCACCGAGCTCGAAAACGAGAGCGTGAGGGGCGGAAGTGCTCTTTCGGGAGAGTTTCTCGTTAAGGTTAAATCACCGTCGATTCTGTTCTCTTTCGCAGCCGAACGCAGTTTGCTCGTTGTTCCTCAGCCTTTGCTCAAAACGGACGCTGGATTTTGGTTCAAGATTGTCGACACCAGTGGTGAATTCGATGCTGCAAGGCTTGAATCACTTGGGTTCGATAGCGGAGTTCTTCACGCAGAGCCTAACCTTATTTGGCGCGCTGTTTCGTCTCTTCGTGGGGGCGGGAAGGGTGATGATTCTGATAACACGAATCCACCACCAGAAAATCCGCCCAGCCTGCCGCGTCGGCCACGCCGCGATCCTCAAAATGGAAAGGTGTGGGGACTTGCGAAAATCGGTGCGCCGGCTGCTTGGAACATTTCCCGGGGTGATGTTCAGGTTGTGGTTGCCGACATTGATTCCGGTGTGGATTACAATCATGAAGATTTAATCAACAACATATGGAGGAATCCGCGTGAAATTCCCAACGACAATAAAGACAACGATGGGAATGGTTTTGTCGACGATGTGATGGGTTGGGATTTCTACAACAAAGACAATCGCCCGTGGGATGATAACGGCCATGGAACTCACACGTCAGGAACCCTCGGTGCCACAGGAGGCAATGGCGTTGGCGTTTCGGGCGTTGCGCCACGCGTGAGTATCATGCCCATTAAATTTCTCTCACGGTATGGAAGTGGTACCACCGAAGATGCCATTCGTTCTATCAACTATGCCGTGGATGCAGGTGCACACATTCTTTCAAATAGCTGGGGCGGCGATGAATTTTCGTTGGCGCTCCAAGAAGCTATTGCTGCAGCGGCTGCTAAAAACGTTTTGTTTGTTGCAGCAGCCGGGAACGATGGAGCCGACAATGACACTGTTCCCATGTACCCAGCCGCATACGACCTTCCGAATGTCGTCGCGGTAGCTGCCTCCGATAGCAACGAGCAGCTCGCTGATTTTAGCAATTTTGGATTGCGCACAGTGCACCTCGCTGCCCCCGGTGATGTTATCCACAGCACCCTTCCATTGAGCCGCTATGGCATCATGAGCGGCACATCTATGGCCTGTCCTGCAGTCGCTGGTGCCGCCGCCTTACTCAAGGCCTATCGCCCTGGGCTGAGTGCAGTTGGCCTGAAGGAGCTCCTCCTGAGCAGCGTCGACCGTGCTCCGGCCTATGAGGGCAAGGTTCAAAGTGGTGGGCGTCTGAATGTAGAGAAGGCGCTTCTCCAGGCTGGGGCAACGCCTCCAAACTGAAATCATAATTATATTTTTAGGTTAATGGTTTTTGAGGGGTCTCTGCTTAGGCTGCCGCCCCCCTCTTTCCTCAGCAATCCCCCCAGATTCGAGGCTTGACCTCCCCTGCCTTTGTCGCTAGGGTGCGCCCCTGCTTGAATGCGGTACTACCAAGCGTTTCTTGCATACAACTAAGAAAGGTGTGCGATGCCAACCATTAACCAACTCGTAGAGAAGGGACGTCATCCCAAGATCTACCGTAGTAAATCACCAGCAATGGTGGAATGCCCGCAGCGTCGTGGCGTGTGCACTCGCGTGTACACAACCACTCCAAAGAAACCGAACTCCGCTATCCGTAAGGTTGCAAAGGTTCGTCTGACTTCTGGTTTTGAAGTCATTTCCTATATTCCTGGCGAAGGCCACAACCTCCAAGAGCACTCCGTTGTGCTCGTTCGTGGCGGTCGTGTGAAAGACCTTCCCGGTGTGCGTTACCACATCGTTCGCGGTTCATTGGACACCGCCGGTGTTGCCAAGCGCCGCCAGTCACGCTCCAAGTACGGAGCCAAGAAGCCCAAGGGAGGCGCAGCAGTCGCCGAACCAGCAAAGAAGGGCAAGAAGTAACACTCCTTTATTGGTGTGTTGCTTCAAGCAACCAGCCTCCCACGTTAGGAAGCTGCGTTGCATGAGACAGTGGGCAGATGTTTTTCAGTTTCGGTCTGCCAGCTGATGTAAGGAACTCTCTTTCTGAAAAGAAAAAGAGCAACTGAAGACTCTTGAAAGGATTTTTTTATGTCACGTAGACGTCGTCCGATACGCCGCGAGATTCTCCCAGATCCGGTCTTTGCTGACACACTCGTCACAAAGTTCGTGAACTGCATGATGATCGACGGCAAGAAGAGCGCTTCCGAGAAAATTTTCTACGGTGCTCTTGAAATCGTCACCAAAAAGGCTGCCGGTGAAGATCCCCTTCAGATGTTCAAGCGCGCGCTTGAAAACCTGAAGCCACAGGTTGAAGTGAAGAGCCGCCGCGTCGGTGGTTCGAACTACCAAGTTCCTGTGGAAGTTCGCCCAGAGCGCCGTCAGGCTCTCGCTATC
The DNA here is from genome assembly GCA_016868315.1 of Betaproteobacteria bacterium. Taxonomy (GTDB): domain Bacteria; phylum Bdellovibrionota_B; class Oligoflexia; order Silvanigrellales; family Silvanigrellaceae; genus RFOM01. Next base: position 3,875 of record VGHE01000006.1, on the reverse strand, counting down.
CGTTGGTTGATTGGTTACTCACGCCTCCGCAATGAGAAATCCATGGTTGACAAGCTCGCCGCTGAAATCATCGACGCAGCAAACCGTCGTGGTGCAGCGATTAAGAAGCGCGAAGACGTGCACAAAATGGCAGAAGCAAACAAAGCGTTTGCTCACTACCGCTTCTAATCTGCAATTCGTCGCATTCAAGCAAACAGCGCCTCGTACCGGGCGCTGTTTTTTTTTGCCCGCATCGTTCGAGTCTGATACAACCCCGGCACATGCCGGGCTTCAACAAAGCCTTGTACCAGAAGAGAGAACTTCCTCATGAGCCACGACCTCAGCCGTTTTCGTAACATTGGTATCATGGCGCACATCGATGCCGGTAAAACCACAACATCTGAGCGACTGCTCTACTACACCGGAAAGAGTCATAAGCTCGGCGAAGTTCATGAAGGCACAGCCACCATGGACTGGATGGTTCAGGAACAAGAGCGGGGCATCACGATTACCTCCGCAGCAACCACGGTGTCGTGGAAAGACACCCGCATTAACCTGATCGACACTCCCGGGCACGTGGACTTCACCATTGAAGTGGAACGTTCATTGCGCGTTCTCGATGGAGCGGTTGCAGTTTTTGATGCAGCCAATGGAGTCGAGCCACAGTCCGAAACAGTGTGGCGCCAGGCCGAGCGTTATCATGTTCCGCGCATTGCTTTTTTGAACAAGATGGACAAGGTCGGCGCAGACGTCGAGATGTGTTTGGAATCTATGCGCAGCAAGCTCAACGCCAAAGTTGTTTTGGCTCAGCTTCCGATTGGCTCTGAAAGTGCATTTTCGGGTGTTGTGGACTTGGTTTCGCAGGTGGCCTGGGTGTGGAAAGGCGACGACAAAGATTCGCCGTTTGAGCAAAAAGCCATTCCAGCCAACATGGCCGATGATGCTGCGCTCTATCGGCAAGAGCTCGTTGAGGCTTTGGCCGATTACGACGACACTCTCGCCGAAGCTGTTCTGAGTGATGCTGATGTTAGCCCTGAAATGATTAAAGGCGCGCTGCGCAAGGCTGTCATTGGCTTGGATTTGGTTCCTGTTTTTGTTGGCACTGCTTTCAAGAACAAGGGGATTCAGCCGCTTCTCGATGCCATTGTCGACTACCTTCCTTCACCCTTGGACATCCCGGAGGCTGAGGGTGTTGCTGTCGATGGAATCGTTAAGGAAGGCAAGCGTCCCCACAGTGCTGATGCTCCGTTCTCTGCGATTGTTTTCAAAATCATGACCGACCCTTTTGTCGGCACGCTTTCTTTTGCGCGTATCTACAGTGGCAAATTGAAAGTGGGCGATGCTGTTCAGAACGTGCTCAAACAGAAAAAGGAACGCGTGACAAAAATCTTGATGATGCATGCAAACGATCGTTCCGAAATAAACGAGGCTTCTGCAGGGGAGATTGTTGGTCTGGTGGGTCTGAAATTTGCCGTCACGGGTGATACCCTTGCCGACATTGAGGCACCCATTGCCTACGAGGCCATGAAATTCCCTGAGCCGGTTATTTCTCTTGCGGTTGAGCCCAAATCGACTGCTGACCTGGATAAACTCAATCAAAGTCTCGCTCGTCTGGCGACCGAAGATCCCTCACTGCGAGTCAGTACATCTGAGGAAACCGGTCAGGTGCTCATTTCCGGAATGGGTGAATTGCACTTGCAGATTATTGCCGATCGCTTGCTGCGCGAGTTTAAAGTGCAGGCGAACATTGGTAAGCCACAGGTGAGTTATCGCGAGTCCATCCTGAAATCAGCCGCTGCACGTGAGGAATTCAGCCGTGCAGTTCAGAACAAGAATTTCAGCGCCTGGGTTGCACTTAAAGTTCTTTCGAGTGACGTGCGCGGTGTGCCGGGTATCGAGATTGTTAAAAAGAACAATATCCCAGCCAACGTTTACGCCGCCCTTAAGGAAAGCCTCGATGGTGCAGTGAGCAGTGGACCGCTGTGTGGTTATCCGCTGGTCAATTTGAGAGTTGAGGTCACTGACTTCTCCTTTGATCCGCAGCTCACCGACGATGTGTGTTACAAGGTTGCTGCTTCGAATGCAGTGCGCGCGGCACTTGAAAAAGCGTCGCCTGTTATGATGGAGCCCTTCATGAAGGTGGAAATTGTTGTTCCACCTGAATCGAGCGGAACAATAGTATCTGATGTGAACGGGCGTCGCGGCCGAGTGCTGGGTCTCGATTCACGTGGGCACCTTCAGGTGGTGCAAGCTGAAATTCCTTTGGCTGAGCTGTTTGGATACGAAACCGACATACGTAGCCTTTCCCAGGGACGCGCAAGCAGCACAATGCAATTTTCGCACTACGAACCGGTGCCAAAAAACCTGCAAGACAAAATCATGGGCTTGGTCTGAGCCTGCCCATAGCAGTGCCGCATGAACCCGCCAGCGCTCCCTTTATCTATAAGCAGCGCGGGTGCGGCAAATTTGGCGCTTGGGAGAGAGCCTTACCATCCGTTACCATTTGAGAGCGTTCAACATCCGCGGTTGGTTTGTGCTTGAGGTGATGTATGAAATTGGTTCGGTCGAATTTTGAGATCAAAACACGCATCTGGGCATCTGTATCTTGTGCCGTGGTCGCTGGAACACTGTTTGCTCTTTCTGCATGTGGTGCTCTGTCGTCCAAGGAGCGCGATGAAACACCGTCGGCTCTCATGCTGAAAGCACAAGCAGCCTACGATACGGGCAAATACTCCGAAGCAATTGAGCATCTGAATAAAGTTGTTGCGAAGGATACAAGCAACCAGGAAGCGCGCGTGCGCCTTGCGTTTGCGCTTAATGCTTCCATCGGTGTGACACCCTTGAATCTGCTTAAGTCACTGACTGCCGGCAATACCTCGGGTGGTGGGAGCACGAACAGTGACCTCAACAAACTCACTAGCGGAGCCGGGTTGTCGAAGACAAAGACAGAAGACATCAAAAGACAGCGTGCCGCTCTGACAGACATCAACAAGCTGCGACAGCTCTTCCCGGATTTTCAGGTGTTTCAAGATGCATTTCTGACTCTCTGTACGTTGCTTTCTCAGCAAACGCTCTCTGACCTGCGTGCAAAATCACCCAGTGCGGTAGATTTGATGCAGGTGGATAAGTGCAATGAGGGCGTGGCTGTCAGCAATGCCAATGTGAGTATTGCGGCGCTTACTTTGGCCATTGATCAGTTCGCAACACTCTACAATTCAGTTCTCGACAGCAATGGTGATGGACAAATTGATGTTCAAAAAGACGCACAGGATGCTTCGGACAAATTGTCGACCCTAAATGCGGGTGCAGGTGGTTCAGCAGCAGCTTTGGCTACACTCAACAACGCCACGCAAACTCTGACGACCGTCTCTGCAACTCTTAAAGGTGACGTTTTTAAATTAGCTACAGCACAATTCAGTATCATTTCTTCGGTAATTCGGGGCTCGAACCTTCCGACAAGTATTGCTACACCACTTGAAAAGGCAGTTTCAGCACTCGAGAGTTCTCTGAGCAAGATTAACGAATACCTTGATTCGGGCAAGACAACCGGCTCTGTAACGACCAGCGGTCAGGCTGCCGCGACAGCTGCAAACAATGCGAACATCAAGGCAGACCAACTTCTTCAAGGTAAGACGGCAGCTGAGAAGCAAGATACATGCAAAAACGTATACTGTTTGCGATCCGGTTACGGTCTTCCAAATGGTGAGGCTGACATGCCAATCGAGTGCCGCAGTGTGACCTACTCAAAAACCTGCACGCAGTGAACAATCCACAGCCTACCGATCATTTTGCTGCGCTTGATGCAGAGCTGATACTGTCGGCCGCCGAGTCTACCGGACTCCGGTCGACAGGTCGTTTTCAGCAACTCAACAGCATGGAAAATCGCGTTTATGCCG
>VGHE01000005.1 GCA_016868315.1 Betaproteobacteria bacterium | reverse complement strand
CTTTGGCTGTGCTGATAGCGGCGGGGAAATACCGGATCCCATTCCGAACTCCGAAGTCAAGCCCGCCTGCGGCAATGGTACTGCAGTTTTAACTGTGGGAGAGTAGCTCGGTGCAGCCTTTTTATTCTGAATCCCCGAGGGAGTAATCCTTCGGGGATTTTTTTTGTCTTGTGATTGAGTTTGTACATCCTCTCCACAACCTGGTCAGAACCAATTTGTTAAGCTCTGCTTGCGCAAAGCTTCGTAAAGCAAGCTGCGCTCGGTGACGACCATTTCCCTTTCGCACATTTTGCTTCCCAAGTGGCCGCGGTGGTCGTCGTAAGGGTTGCACACTGCGAGACGGTTGTTCTGAAGCGGCGCTGCACCAACGTTGAGAAGATCGCTGAACAGTTCGGTGTCGACGTCTGAGAAATCACAGGTCAGGGAATGACCCGCAATATATTGAAGCCCGTGTGCCCGGGCGAGAGCCTTCGCCAGAATAGACTCATCCACTGCGTGCAGCTCAAGCAAAACATCGGCAATCGACATTTTCCAGTGTTCTGCCAGGCGTGATGCGACAACCCAGTCGATGTCATCGATATCAGACATGGTGCGCAGGGCTTGGAAAAATTCAGGCAGCAGGATGGTTATATTGTTCGCCATTCCTTAACTTGCTCCTGTGGGCAACGCTTTGCGCCTCAGCTCGCGGATTCTCGCGTCGACACGCGTTTTTGAATGCTTCCATTCTAGTTCGGTCTCAAGACGAAATGCTGGAATCTTTTCAAACAACGCAGCAGCAGCTTCGAAAGCCCTCAGAGCAGCCGCAAGATCTCCTTTTGCGAGCTTCAACTCTCCGAGGTGTTCCTGGATGACTGGCTCGCCTGGCTCAAGTTGTGCAGCTTTCGTGAGGTGCTTTTCTGCTTCGGCATATTGCTTGAGCTTGAAGTAAATCCATCCGAGTGAGTCCAGGTAGAATCCGTTTTTGGGCTCCTTATGCAAAGCCCGCTGAACCAACGAGAGAGCAAAATCGAGACGCTGGTTAGATTCTCCCAGCGTGTATCCCAAGTGGTTCAGTGTTTGCACGTGGTCGGGATTTTTACCGATGACCTTTTCAAGCGCAGCAATGGATGCCGTGCGTGATGCAGTGTGCTCCAAATAGGCCGCTTTCAGATAGAGGAGGTCAACATTGTGCGGAAACTTCAGCAGACCGAGCTCTGCGAAGGATTGTGCTTTTGTGAACTGTGCCATTTTGGAATGAGAGCCTGCCAAGAACTTGAAGTCATCCTCGGTCGGTTTCTTGAGGTGGTTGTCGGCAAAGCTTTTGAGGAGCACCTCAGCCTCAGGGAATTTACCTTCTTCAATTTTAATTTGAATGACGCGCTGCTGGGCGACCTTTGTTAGCTCGGGGTCGCCTTTAACGAGTTGATAGTATTTCAATGCTTCGGGTAGATTTTTAAGACGATCTTCGCACTGCGCAGCATAAAAGTAGATGCGTTCTTTGTCGTTGGCCTTGTCGACCAACTCGAGGAAGCGTTTCTTTGATTCGGCAAACTCTTCAAGTTGAAAGAAAACAAATGCGAGTTGGAAGGTTAAATCGGGGTCGAGCTGACCGTCTCCATCGGCTGTGGCCTCAAGACGCAGCAGCAAACGACGGGCTTCCTGAAACTTGTTGAGGCGTAGCAACTGAGTCACGTAGTAGCGAGCAAGTGTATCGTTCTCAGGTTGCTTTTCGTATGCCTCTCGAAAATATCGCTCAGCCGCAGAATAGTTTTTTTCCTCAGCAGCGATGAATCCAGCAAGTGTCCAAGCCTCAATGTTTTCAGGCGCAATTTTTAGAAGCTTGTCGAGAAGGTTTTTTGCGTCTTTGAACTGTTTTTCATCTGACCTCAAACGAGCGAGTCGGAGGAGGAAGTAGGGGGACTGTGGCATGGCGGTGATCGCCGAAAGCAAAACTTCTTTGGCTTTATTCTTTTGACCAGACTCAATCAGCACAGCAATGTATCGCGCTGCAACTTCCTCATTGTTGGGGTGGCGTTTGTAGGTTTGAGCGAGAATTTCAATGGCCTCGGCACGCGATCCCTTGAGCTGAGCAATATAGGACTGAGCAAGGGCAGGATCTGGGCTCTTTGGATAGAAGAGCTGCAACTTTCGGGTGATTTGTTCTGCCTCAGTCAGGTCACCGTTGAGAGTGACGAGTCGAACAAGTTCGATTCCAGAAACAAGGGTTGGGTGTGAGTTGAACACAGCCCGCATGAGGCGTGTGGCCGGCTCGAGCTGTTTTTGGTTCATGTATTGTTCGGCCATCAGAAAAGCGAGATCCGCCTCAGCCTCTGAGAGAGGGCCTTTTGAAAGCTGCTCCACGGCCTTGTCCCAGTCTGTGTTTGAACGACCGAAGAAGCCATCCTTGCCACGTGCTTCTAAAACAGACTTGCCCCGAGTTCCCGAGTTGTTGCCTGGGTCTGCTTCGCCATCCTTCCGCGTGGATTGGCATGCAGCCAAGAGAACCAAGCTACCCAGAACGAAAACTCTTGGTGCACGGCTCAAAGCAGATGCGATTCGAAGCGTGTTGATCTTCATTTCAGGCGCCTTCCAAGGATGAATGCAGTTTGCGGGGCAGTCCATCAAAAGACCCGCTCGACATGAACACGACTGTATCTCCTGGTTTCACCGATTCAATGAGAGTCTTTAGAAGTTGGTCGTTGTCCGCAAAATACGTGGCCTTTTGACCAATCAGGCTGGCAACCTTAGTGCCATTCAACGCTTCATCTTCCTTCAGGCGCAGGTCAACAGGAACTTTCCCGAGAAAAACGACATCGGCCGCGCTAAAACTGCCAGCGAGCTGTTCCTGAAGCACACTGCGTCGCATCGTTGCGTTACGCGGATCGAAACAGGCGATAAGACGTCCCGGGCGTTGAGCGGATGTGACGTATGCACGAAAGGCTTCGAGAGTTGTCGCGATTGCCGTGGGATGATGCGCAAAATCATCGAACACTGCGATGTTGCGGCTCTGTCCAATCAATTCAAAACGACGTTTGACACCTAAAAATGACGTCGCCGCCTCGCCCCATGCTATCAGTTCCCTTTGGCCTGGAAGCGAGTTGGGAATTTCTTCGCGCTTGTTGCTGGCTCTCTCTTCGAGGGTTTTGAGGGCGTGCATAACAGCAAATGAAGCCATTGCATTCATGGCATTGTGTTCGCCAAAAAGACGCGTTTTGAAGGTGTGCGGCTGGTTTGTTGGAGCACGGCATTGGAGAAGGGTTCCGTCGATTTGGGTTTGGTAATTCTCCAGCTTCCAGTGGTGTCCAGGCAGTGAAACTGCGGAACGTCCAAACCAAATGGTCTCTGCATGAGAACGCTGCACAACTTTAACAACCCGTGCATCGTCGGCGTTTGCAACCAAAATCCCACCGCGGTCGCGGGTCAGGCATGCAAGTCGATAGAACTCTTCTTCAATCGCCTCGATATTTGCGTAAATATCTGCATGGTCAAATTCGATGTTGTTAATGAGTGCAATGCTTGGTTCGTAGTGCAGAAACTTCGGGCCTTTGTCGAAAAGCGCCGAGTCATATTCATCGCCTTCAAGCACAAAAATATTTTTTTCACCGAGACGAAATCCATGTTGAAAATTGGCTGGAGCACCGCCAACGAACAACGAGGGATCTTTGCCCAAATGACTCAACATCTGGGTAATTAAACTGGTGGTGCTGGTTTTGCCGTGAGTACCGCTAACCACAATATTTGTCGCGCGGTGCAAAAAGAACTTACGGAGTGCTGAAGGGAAGCTGAACGTTGGAATGTCGGAGCGCAACAATGATTCCATTTCAAGATTGGGCTTCAGCTCGGCATTGCGGCGCGTAATGACGTTCGCTAGTACGACTGCATCAGGTTGCGTTTGGCTCAGAGTTTCGGCGTGATAACCAACGGTCTGGTTCAAGCCAATGTGTCTGATGACTTCGTCCATTGGCGGATAGATAGGGTTGTCGCTCCCGGAAATCTGAAAGCGAGCTGATTTAAAGAGTCCTGCCACAGCTGCCATGCCTGTGCCGCCCACGCCTGTAAAATGAAGCTTTGGCGCTTGATTGGAATGGCTGGTGCTCCGCACTGGGTAAAGGTCTGCGGGAAAGCGAGTTGCCAATCCGGGACGGTCACATTTCTTGAAAGAGAGAGTCAGTGACGTGATCTGGCCACGGACAGTGAGTTTGCACTCCGAGTGGGCGACGAGTGGAAGGCGCTTGTCTGCGTGTCCGAAAACCGGAGCAACCACCACCGGCACGCTGGTCTTGCGAGAAAAGAGTTCGGCGATTTCGACCTCTGTTGCCGCAGTTCCATCTGCTTTGAGGCAACTTGTGAAGTTTCCGAGCACCACCGCAGAGCAGCGCGCGACCATCCCAGAGTTCACGAGTGAGTCGAACTTACGCACGACGCGGAACAGTTCTTCATTGATATCCTCAAGGAACAAAATACTTCCTGTGGGGATTTCCGCATGCTTGAGCGCGGAGAAGCTCTCAGCAAGACTCAAATTGAAGGGGATGCACGCTCCAGAGATGGTTGTGTTTGACTGCTTTACTGCGCTGCACCAGCTGGCGTCGACTGTTTTGTTTTCAGGAACTTCACCACGCAGCAGACGAAAGAGAACATCACTGTCGGCGTTCCCTTTCTCGAGCAGGGTAGAATCGAATGCATGGTTTGCATGTACGTAGGTCAAGTTGGGATGGCGTGCTGCCAGATAATTGCCCAGGAATGAATTGTCGGAGAAACCGACAAAGAGCTTTGGTGGAAGAACCGGTGGGAGAAGATTTTCAAGAAAGCGCACGAGTTCGGTTGTTCCAAATCCGCCCCGTGAAGCCCACACAAAATCAAATTTACGCTGCGTGAGTGCCTGCGAGAGCAGGATAGCTCGCTCGAGTGGCTTCCCGGCGGTGATGTCGTGCGCTTCGGGAACTTCGGGAGCAAGCTCAGTGAGAGGAAAGCCCAGCTGCGTGAGTTGCGTGAGTCTTTCTGCGCGTTCGGTTTCCGAGAGGCGTGTTCTCCCCGCTGGATGAACGAGTGCGCCTCGCAGTTGTGTGTCTCCCATGAGCCTGAGCCTCCCGGTGTCATCAATATTGAGTTGCCAATATGATGAACCGAAAGTCTAGAATGTGCCAGCAGACGGAATCAGTATCGTGCCAGGGATGGGTCAATTCTCTGAGCATAGCGGTCGATGCCGCCCTTGAGCGAGACTGCGTTCGGCAAGCCATTCTGGCGCATGTACAGAGCTGCATTAAGACTTCTCACACCATGATGGCAATACACGAGAACGGCCTTTGCCTTTTGTCCTTGTTCGAACACGAGTGGCATGGTTTTCTCTGTTAGCAGAACAGGCTTGTTGCCGAGCCGGCAGATTTCGAACTCCCAGCCTTCTCGCACGTCAACCACGAGTACGTTCTCGTCCTTGAGAAGCATGGAGGCGGCATCTGCATCAATTTCAGCCGAAAGCAAATCTGCGATTGCACTATTCAACTCCTGAACCATCGCAGCCGCATCTTTGCTGTGTTTCTGGGCAACTTGTTCAATCGTTTCTGTGGGCTCAAATCCACAGGATGCACACCCACCGACGTGGAACTTCGCGTGCAGCATAGCTCTTGCGAATGGATATCGGGTTTCAACTTCTTTCATTGTTGAGTTGAGGGTGAATTCAAGCATGGGCTCTCTCCATAGAAAATGACATGTTAGGTGGTCATATCCTTGTCCGTGTCTCGCGGCACGCTATAATCGCCAAGCCAAGAACTCAATTCTTTTTTCGCCAAGGAAGTGATCTCATGCAGGATGTTTCTCAGTGGCTTGCGGATCGATTGACAAGCATGCCCGAGACTCTTTTCGCTCGGAGTCAACATCGGCGAGTGCCGGAGAATTGTCGTAAGATATCGGATTTTTATTACTTTTTTGTTCCGCTAGCGAACGGCACGGGCGGCGCGGTTCTGGCATCCCCGCGCGAGCCCAGACCCGGTCTACCGGTTTTGGTTATCCTCAGCCACGCCCTCGGCTTTGATTCCACCTACCCCTACTGGCATTGGATTGAAGCCCTCAATGCAAAGGGCTTGCATGTTTTATCAGTCGATTGGGATGGACATGGGGTGACGGGTGGATCCTCACTCGACATGCAAACCGCAACTCGCTCGTTGCCGCTTCTTCTCCAGCGCCTTTATGGCGAGGCAGGCTCAGCTGCATTCACTTTGAAGCGACCAGGCCCTCTTTGTTTTTTGATGGGTCACGCTGCCGGTGCTGCTTACGGCTTATTGGCGGCTTCGCGCCCTGATTGTTCGAAAATTCTTTCGGGTGTCATTGCAGTGAGTCCGGCTGTGAACACTGGCAACGATGGCACTTTCCGGCGCGAACGTTGGACGGTTCTCAATCCAATGGCGTGGTTCAAAGATTTGCTGACGCTCGTTCCCTACTACGGATTAGCTGGAGTGATTCCTCCCTCGGTAAAACGGCAGTCCAAGACTTTTCCATTGCGTCTGCGCATAGGAATTGATCAAGAAGTTCAGTTGGCAGATTTTGTTAATGAGACCTTTGCGGCGCGCAAAGTTCTGCGCAATGTGCAGACTCCGGTACTGTGGTTTCACGGAGCAAAGGACAAACGTATTCCGTTTGAGCGAGCTTTGCCTCTGATGACCGAAATCCCCTCGGCGCTGTTCACGCATGTTGATGAACAGCGGGGGCATACTCGGATGATGTATTCCTCCGAGATTCCCAACTATGCTGCGAAATTCATAGATATCTGTGTCTCGCTCAAGCAAAATTGATGTTTCATTGATGGAGGACTTCGTGAAGATTTCAAGCGTTGCAAAAAATGTGATTCAGCTTTCTTGCGCTGCGGCCTGTGTTTTGTCCTACTCGGCAGCCTGGGCACAGTCTTCTTCGGGCGAGTATAAGCCGCCCGTAGGTGAACAGCCCACCTATGGCAAGCGCTACATGGCAGGTCAGGATGACGTGTCATACGTACTCGAGTTGAACGCGGCTCAGTTGCTCAATAAAGGCGTTGGTCTTGAGCTTGAAATGCGCAGTTCAGAAACAATGAACCTAGGTCTCGATCTTCTTTTCACCAATAACAAGGTTTCGGTCGACAGCGGTGCTTCGGGCGAGTCGCGCAGTATCATGCTCGCGCCTAAGATGCGCCTGTATCCAATGCAGACACTCTCGGGAGTTTTCCTGGGCGGCAAGCTGCATCTTGGTCAGGTCACCTCGAGCGTCACAGTGGGCGGCAAAGAGTCGGAGAAGTCTTTTACAGTGGTCGCTCCAACCGTTCATATCGGTTATCGCTTTCTCGCAACGTTTGGCTTCACTTGGTCGCTTTACGGTGGAGCTGGTGTGAACCTCCCGCGTCCCAAGTTTGAAACCAAGAATCTGTCCGACCAATCTCAAGCAGCAGCTGCAACGGAAATCATTGATAAGGTCAATGAAATCAACCGTGACGTGCGCTTGGATTTGGGTTTGACTGTGGGTGTCGCACTCTGACTTTCAGTCGAGTGCGTACCGCTGATATTCGGCGGCGACGGTCTTCTTCACAAAATCGACAACTTCATTCACTGGAATCATTTGTGCTGGAGTGCGGTTGTCGCGGAATTTGAATTCGACCTTGTTCTCGTTGAGGTTGCGCGGCGAGAAAATGATACGCAGCGGTATGCCCACAAGGTCAGCGTCTGCAAATTGAGAACCAGGTTTTTCGTCGCGGTCATCAAGCAGGACTTCAATTCCAGCTTTTTTGAGAGCTGCGTAGGTTGCAAGTGCAGTTTCCTCGGTTGTTCCCTCTTTCTTGTTGAGCACGCAGATGTGTACGTCGAAAGGGGCGACCGTAATTGGAAGAATGGGTCCGCGTTCATCGTGGCTCTCTTCGATGATTGCTGGAAGAAGCCGAGTGATGCCTATTCCGTAGCAGCCCATGACGTGATTTTGTGCCACGCCCGCCTGGTCGGAGTAGGTGCAGTTCATTGAGTGCGAGTATCTGGTGCCAAGGTGAAAAATGTTGCCGATTTCAATTCCTCGGGTCTCCTGAAGCGCGTGACCGCACTGTGGACACGGGTCGCCTGCGCGCGCAGCTGCGATGTCGCCCATCTTGATGCGCTGTTTCTGCCAATCGTTCAGCTGCGAGAGTAGGTCTCGCTCGAGGTTGAAGTTCTTCAAGTGGTAACCAGCTTTGTTGGCGCCAACTGCGAAGTTTGAACCTGCACTGATGGTTTTGTCGAAGACAACCAAGCACTTTGAAAGATTCAAGCCGAGTGGCCCAGTGGAACCTGCCACTGCACCTGCGGCAGCAATGACTTCATCCTTTGCAGGGAAGAGTTCTTTCTGCAGAACTCCTTTGAGCTTCTGTTCAACGACGTCGAGATCGCCACGAACGAATGCGACGACCAGCTCTTGTTCGCGCGTCTGGAACATCACTGCTTTGCAGGTTGTTGAGGCATCGATCTTCAAAAATTTTGCCAGGTCAGCAATTGTTTTGATGTTTGGCGTTTCCACCTCAGCGACGGCAATGGCATTGGCACTCTGGGTTGTGAAGGGGCTTGTGGCAATTTCCTGGTTCGCTTTGTAGTCGCAGTTCGTGCAGGTGATGAGGGTGTCTTCACCAGAGGGCACGAGCATCATGAATTCATGTGAGAACTTTCCACCGAACATTCCGTTGTCGGACATAACACTCACGAAATTGCGGCAGCCTGTGCGTTTGAAGAAACGCATGTATGCTTCGTGCGCGCGCCAATAATAATTTTGCAAATCTTCTTCACTTGCATGAAAGCTGTAGGCATCTTTCATTGTAAATTCGCGCAAGCGAATCAGTCCGCCGCGTGGGCGGGGTTCATCACGGAACTTGGTTTGGACTTGATACATCATGGCTGGAAGTTGGCGGTAGCTGGTGAGCTCGGTGCGTGCAAAAAAGACCACCGGTTCTTCGTGTGTCATGCACAAGACCATGGGCTTTTCGTTGCGGTCGTTAAGGCGAAACATGTCCTTGCCAATGGCACCGTAGCGTCCACTTTCATCCCAAAGCTCTTTGGTGCCAAGGCAGGGCATTTTCACTTCCTGGCCTTCGATGCGATTCATTTCTTCACGACAGATGCTTTCAATTTTTGCAATGGAGCGCTGTGCAAGGGGGAGAAGTCCATAGACACCCGAAGCGTATTGCCGAACGAAGCCACCACGCAGCAGAAAGCGATGACTGACAAGTTCAGCGTCGCGTGGAGTTTCTTTTACAGTGCGACCGACGAGTTTGGACAAAAACATGTTGGGTGACTCCAGTGATGAAAATGCACGGGCAGATAAATTATTGGTATGGCTCGGTCAACTCACCGAGCATTTCAAACGAAGATTTGCCATAGGGGCCCATGACATCCGTGATCCGCAGTCTCCCCTGCAGCCAGACTGGCCCCCAGCTGCGCGATGCCTTGCGACCACCCGCCATGCGAACGTGCACCATCTGGTTGGCGGGCGGCGGGGGGGTGTGGATGCAGGCTGTCGGGCTAGGAACCAGCAGAAATTCTGAAACTGAGTCCATGTTGTCTTCCAGCGGCACAATAAACCCTGGAATGCGAACTCTCTGGCCATCGACTTTCTTCAGCTGTGGGGAGGCAGCCCCCGTGTCGAGATCGAGATCCCGCAAAGTCGACCATTCAACTTCAACTGGTTTGGAGTTGGCACTCGCAGAAAGGGAATTAGCATCGTCCTGGTTCATGAGTGAGTAGATACCCGCAAACCCGAGCGAAAAACCAACGATGCTCAACAGCGTTATGCGCAGCCAAAGTGGCATTCCACATCCTCCCAAACGACAACGCCTGACTATACACCCTGCCGAAATTGTGGCCAATCGCTGCAGGGAGATGAAATTGAGACGATTCGGCTGCTCGGGGTTGCGCGGGAGGTCGGGACTGCTAAGGTGGGAACCGCAACACAAATTTATGCACTAAAAAGGGGCGGTCTTGGTCGAGACGGAAATGGAGGCAGTCCTCGGGCAACTTGAGGCGCTCGCTCTCAAACATTTTTCAATCCAGACCCTGCGTCCTCAGCAGCGGGAGGTCTTCAAAGGGCTTCTCTCGAAAGATCAACTTCTCGTCACTTTACCCACGGGTGCAGGCAAAACACTGATTTATGCTCTCGGGAGCCAGCTTTTTCCGGAGGGCATGACAGTTGTCGTCTGTCCTCTCATTGCCTTGATGCGCGACCAATATTTGCGCATGACTCAAGCAGGAATTCCTGCGGCAATTATTTGCTCTGAACAATCTGAGGATGAGCGTCGGAGTGCCTATAAAAGCCTCATGAGTGGGCAAGTGCGTCTGCTTTTTGTGAGTCCAGAGCGTTTGGCTCTCCTCAGCTTTCAACGCTTCCTGAAGCGGTTCTTGATTCGGATGGTTGTGGTTGACGAGGCACATTGCGTGGTGTCTTGGGGGCATTCATTTCGCCCCGAATATGCTCAGCTGGCCTCAATTTTGCGTGGTCTGAATATCCGGAAGGTGCTTGCATTGACGGCCACAGCCTCAAAATCAAGCCGCCGTTTGATTCGTGAAATGCTTTTTCCCGATCCGGGATCTGTGACAGAAATTGTCGACAGGCCCTTGCGCGAAAATATCGGTGTTTCCGCAGTCCGTGTTTACTCCGAAGAGGAGCGCTGGACAGTTGTTCGAGGTCTCGTGACCTCGTCTGATTCACGCAAGACGATTCTTTATTTTCCGCGGCGCGAGCAGTGTCAGAACGCAGCTCAAGAGCTAAAAAAATGCGGTCTCAATGCAGTGGTTTATCATGCCGGTTTGCAGCGAGATGTGCGTCGATCGGTGGAAGAATATTTGCGCCAGTCTGCGCGTCCTGTGGTGATCTGTGCGACTCTGGCGTTTGGAATGGGAATCGATTTGCCCGACGTACAGCTGATTGTTGTGGTTGGTTTTCCAGGGAACATAGAAGAACTGTTCCAAATGATGGGGCGTGCTGGTCGGCAGGGCGAAAAAGCCAAAGCGATGATCGTTTGGTCAGGCTCCGATCCCAAACGCCGCTCCTTCCAGTTCGACAAAATGTTGCCTGAGCCAGGAGTCTTGCTCGAACAATTTCGAGCGATGGCGCACTTCTTCCCAGGTTCCGGACAAGCGCGTCTGGTGCCACGTCACGATCTCAAAAAAGTGCTGCAAAGCTTTCACAAAAACGAGCGCGACGTCGATCAGGCGGCTGAAAATATCTCCGGAATTTTGCAGATGCTTGGCTGCGGCGGTGGCCAGTCTTCTGCCAATAGCGATCTCGTCAAGCTCGAAATCAAGCACATTGAATCGATTTCTGTGCTGACTTCACAACTCCCGCCGGGACCTTCCCGGCGCAGAATGGTGCTCGAGTGGATTGGGCAGCGTTTCAATCCGAGTAATCAATCGAAAGGCATCGTTTTTGCAGTCTTCTCTCTCTCAGAAATGCTCGAAGATCTGCAATTAGCCTGGGAGAAGGTTTTTGAGGTGCTGCGTTATTATTCCGAACGTTCGGAACTCAGTTTTCAAATCATTTCTCAAGAAGACGCGCGCGCAAGTTTGCTCTTCGGGGGCTCACTGGCCGAGTTGATGCAACAATTCGACCGCTATACTCGGCTGCGCTCAGCTCTTGGGCAGAGCCTGCAGGCACTCTCGAGCTTTGTTCTTGCGGATCAGTGTCGAATGCAGTTCGCAAACTCATTCTTTACAGGAAGGCCGACGGGCGCGAGCCTTTCCGCACGCATGCAATGTGGTCAGTGTGATTTGTGCGAATCACGTGCGACAAAGAGAATGCGTCATTCCGCAGCACGTGATGATGGGGCTCTGACGCTAACATTGCCAGACCACTTGTAGGAGTGGCAGAATTTTTATGCAATCACAACATATCGACAATTTTTGCTGATGCAGGACTGAGTGTGAAGAAAAAACAGACCAAAACCAAAAAGACGGTTGTTCGGAAGAGTGGAACGAGCAAAGCTGCGAAGGCGAGCTCATCCACCGCGAGCGGAAGCTCGGTGACTCTTCAACTCTTGGCACAGCGTGACAAAGATTTTCCTGTCGATGCCAAGATTGACAAGACGCGTCGCAGTTTCAGGCGTCTGAACGGTGACGAGGTCTTCAGGCACTGTGGCATTGACGGCGACACTGTTCGCAAAAATGCAGCCAAGGTACCCAATTACGAGATTATTTCGCAAGCCAGAGCAGTGCGCGCAATCACTGTGGGGTTGGGTGTGCAAAAGCCTGGCTACAATATCTATGTTGCAGGTGTTCAAGGTACTGGCAAAACAAGCGTCATTCGCGGCTTTCTGAAGAAAACTGCAGAAACGCAGAAGACTCCCTCAGATTGGATTTACGTTTACAACTTCAAGAACACAGAATCGCCTCGCGCCATTGAAGTGGCCACAGGTATGGCCAAGAAGTTTAAGAAAGATATGGACGAGTTGATTGAGCAACTCGGCACCGAGATACCTGATGCTCTGCAGTCTGAAGAATATGAGAACAACGTCAATTCGACAGTGAACTCGAGCAATGAGAAAAAAGCGAAGCTCTTCAGCGAACTCGAGAGAACTTCGAAGGCTATGAACTTTGGCGTGAAATCCACACGGATGGGTATCGTCACCGTTCCGATTGTTGATGGAAAACCGTTGTCGGAAAAAGACTATGCTGACCTGAGCGATGACCAAAAGGAAAAAATAGAACTTGAGCGCAATCAGTTGGAACCTGAAGTTCTCGACTTTGCCCGTAAGGTTCGTGCTATCGAAAATGAAACAAAGCAAAAGCTCGAGTCGCTGCGCTCAGAAATTGGCGACTACGTGGTGAGCGCTGCAATGCAGCCTCTTCTCAAAGAGTATGCAAACAACTCAGCAATTGTGAATTACCTGAACGAAGCCAAGGAGCACCTGCTCGAAAACATCGAAGACTTTGCAAAAGATGAAGATGATGAAGATGGAGAGGGCGATGAAAGCCCCGTGCCTCATCACCTTAGAAAAGGTGACTCCTATTTGCCTTATCGCGTCAATGTCTTTGTGGACAACACCGAGACCAAAGGTGCTCCGATTGTTATTGAAACCAACCCGACGTTTTACAATCTGTTCGGGAAAATTGAGAAAAATATTGAATACGGTATCTACACAACCGACTTCAAGATGATCAAGGCAGGTGCACTTGCGCGAGCCAACGGTGGTTATCTCGTTCTCAATACCATCGACGTCCTAAGAAATCCGCAGGTCTGGGACACGCTCAAGAGAGTCCTCAAAAACCAAAAGCTATTTATTGAAGATCTTGGCGAGCAGTACAGTATTCTGCCAACAAGCGGTCTTCGCCCGGAGCCTATCGCACTCAACGTGAAAATCGTGCTCATTGGTTCTGATTGGGTCTATCGGATGCTGTATCAATTCGATGAAGACTTTAACAAGATCTTTAAAATTAAAGCGGATTTCGATTTACAGATGCCCAGAAACGAAGAAACCATCAAGGACTACATCAATTTCGTTTCAACCCGCACGCAGGTCGAAAATCTTTTGCCCTTCGAGGCGTCTGCGATCGCAAGCATTGTTGAATACAGCAGCCGGATTGTCGATGACCAGGACAAGCTCACGACCCGCTTCAGCCTCATCAAAGATCTGACCATCGAAGCCGATTTTATGGCCAAAGAGCGCAAGGCTAAACGAATTTCCCGCGAAGATGTTGAGAAGGCCGTTGATGAGCGTTACTTCCGCTCGGCGCTTGTCCAGGATCACCTGAGTGAGATGGTCACTCGTGGTGACATTCTAATTTCTGCGAATTCACGCCGCGTGGGGGAAATCAACGGTCTGGCGGTTTACAACCTGGGCGATGTATCGTTCGGTATGCCAACACGCATCACCTGTCGAACCTACAAAGGCAAACCTGGAATTGTGAATATCGAGCGCGATGCCGCCCTCTCCGGCAAGATTCACAATAAGGGTATTTCGATTCTGACGAGCTGGATAAATGCTGTGTTCGGACGCAAAGATCCTGTTGTGCTCGCTGCGACCATCTGTTTTGAACAGAACTACAGTGGCGTGGATGGTGACTCAGCAACCCTGGCTGAAATGGTTTTGATCCTCAGCACTCTTGCGAATTTGCCTATTGATCAGAGCATCGCCGTGACAGGTTCTGTGAACCAGTTCGGTGAGGTGCAGCCCGTAGGTGGCATCAATGAAAAAGTCGAAGGCTTCTATCGCGTCTGTAAAATAAAAGGCTTCAATAAACGTCAAGGTGTGATTATTCCCGTTCAGAATATGAAGCATTTGATGCTCCAGCGCGAGGTTCGCGAAGCTGTGGAGCGCGGTGATTTCCACATCTGGACAGTGACCCGAGTCGAGGAAGCGTTTGAGCTTCTGACTGGTTTCGCAGCGGGCGAATGGGACGAAAAGAAGCAACGTTTCGCACCAGGCAGCGCTTTTGCAGAGGTGGCCAAAGCTCTTCATCCGAAGTCCGGACAGGAAGAAAAGAAGGCTGAGCTGCGTAAGGCCAGCAAAGAGAAGAAGGTGGCAGCACGAGCTGCTAAAACCCCCAAGAAGCGCTCTGTGAAGAGATGACTCGCTATTCACTCCGAGAGATTTTTGAACTGAGGAGTGTTCAATCCTGTCGGCCTAGGGTTGCCTTTGGGCGCTGCTTTGTGCAGGACAGCCTGTTCGGTTTTTCCGATGGCTCAGGAGCGATTTGGCCTGTTTCGCTTCTGCCGAGCGCTGCGGCTGCACAGCCTGTTGCGGGGCGTATTTATCGGCTCGAGATGAGCACCAAGACAGAGCAACGAAGCAGTTCATCTCAGACGAACTCCTTCGTTGTTGAACTTCAAACGTCAACTTTGCTTCTCGTTGAGTCTCTGGTTTGGGTGGCTGGAGAGGATGTGGCGCGTTGGACTCTCCCTTTCATTCCAGACCCTGCACATGCCCCTGATTTTCCTTCGGCCGAAGTGTCTCGCACTCAGACTCAGTATTTCCAAACTCGAACGTCAGAGCGGTTGTCACGGCTGCGTGCGCGCTCCTGCGCGATTGAGCGCACCCGCTTGCTTTTTTTGGCTGACGGGTATCTTGAATTGGATCCACCCACACTGGTGCCATCTGGCGGGCTTGAACGCTACTTGAATTCATTTGTGACCCACTACACAGATCACCGCGGTCAGCAGTGGCCTTTGCAGTTGCCAACGAGTCCTGAGTTAGCGTTAAAAAAAATAATGTGTGAGGGCAGCGAGCGTATCTTTTCGCTCGATCATGCATACCGCAACAATGGTGAACTCTCTGCTCACCACGACCCTGAATTCCTGATGCTTGAGTGGTATCGTCAGGGCGAGGATTTCGATGACCTCTTGAGTGAGACGCAGAGGGTTGTGGAGTGCGTCGCTCAGGCTGTTGGCAGTGTCGATGCGCTTCCGCAAGGGTGTTGGCCTCGATTTACAATTGAGAGTTTGTTTCTGAAGCTCGTTAACCTCGATCTCAAGGCGCTCGCTGATACTGATGAATTCAGAAATAGAGCGGCTGAGAAATGCATTTCTATTGCCGCCACAGACACCTGGGATGATGTTTTTTGTAAAGTTTTCATGGAATTTGTGGAGCCCTTTTTGAAAACACAGCAAGCGTGCTTCGTGACTCATTATCCGAAGCGTATGGGGGCACTTGCAGCGACGAGTGCAACTCAGCCATTCTATGTTGACCGGTTTGAGCTTTATGTTTTTGGTGCAGAGATCTGCAATGGCTATAAAGAGCTTGTTGATTCGAAGGATTACCACGCTCGACTTCTTGGACTTCAGCAAGAGCGGCCTGAGATTTTTTTGGATCCACAGTTCGATACCTGTCTGACACGTGGCATCTATCCATGCATCGGCAACGCACTTGGTCTAGATCGTCTGATTGCACTTCTCATGAATGCCGCAAGCATCCAGGGGGTGCTCCCATGGCCATTTGCGAGTCGTTTTTTACCCGATACTGTTGCATTGGAATAAGTGAATGCAGCTCCCACAAGCTCTGCCTTTCAAGGCGGTCGCATTGTAAGAGCGCTTTATTTCAGCGGCGGGAGAGCTTCTCGGGAAGTTCGCGAACGGTATCGGTCAATTCACTTTCGTTGGTTGCCTCGAGAGTGGCTTCATAGCCGGTCGAGATTTTGCTTCCCAACCACTGCACAGGCGAAGTTTTAATAATGAAGTGTTGCCCCAGCTGATAAAGTGTTTTGCCAGAACCGATGGGCAGTGAAAATAGAAACAGCCACGTTAGGCCTGCTCCCAGAAACCAACCGACAGATTTCAACACGGTCTGCTCCTTTTTTGAGTGTGACTCTTGCTTTTTCCACTTTGCCAAATTTCAATGTGCGCAGGTAGAAGCCACGATGCAAAATGATTCACCCAGGATGTTCTGATGACACAAGGCAAAAAACCGCAGCTTGTTGAATCCCTGCAGGCCAATGTAACAGATTTCTTCAATAAATTTCACGAAAAACACCAGAAATATATGAAGTGTGCCGCAGGATGTGCGCAATGCTGCCGTGTCCATTTGAGCGTTTTTCCGGTTGAGGCACAGCTGATTTTTTCTTGGTGGAAGGTACTTCCTGCAAGCGAGCAAAAGAAAATTTCTGCATCGTGGAGACCAATCGCTGCTGCAGCGGAGAGCTCTGTCGAGGCTACGCCGGAGTGCTTTTTTCTCGCAGAGAAGAGCTGTTCTATCTATCCTGTGCGCCCCGTTATTTGTCGCAGCCAAGGCTTACCTCTCAAGATGGCAGAGATACCTGCTGCTCTTCCACAACAATCAGGAAATTATGAGTTAAGCTTGTGCGAATTGAACTTTGAACAAGAAAGTAGCCTTCCGGCTCCTGCCGAGTGGCTCGATTTGGAGCGTCTCAATACACTCCTTGCATTGGCTCAACAGCATACACCTGAAGACGATCTCGATGTAGAAATCAACCTGCTCGCAAAGCAGCATTTGGGGCGAGTGCCACTGGCCGAGCTCGGTCGGCTGCTCTTGCGCAATATGAGTTGACCCGTTAAAACGCTGTGACATTTTCGAACGGAGTCGATTATGAGCTCAGCTGAGGCAGCGAAGCCTACACTTTTTCATCGTGCCGTAGTGGTTTCCGCACTCGGTTATTTTGTCGACATCTACGATCTCATTCTTTTCAGTGTCGTTCGAAAAAAGAGTCTGCTCGACATTGGGGTTCCTGAAGAACGCATTCTTGAATCCGGTATTCTACTCATCAATTTGCAGATGATTGGAATGTTGGTGGGGGGTGTCATTTGGGGTGTTCTGGGTGACAAACGTGGACGCATTTCGGTGCTCTATGGTTCTATTTTGCTTTATTCTCTTGCGAATCTTGCAAATGCCTTTGTGCATGACGAGCTGACTTATGGAGTCTTGCGCTTTATTGCCGGGGTTGGCCTCGCGGGTGAGCTTGGCGCTGCAATTACTCTTGTCAGTGAGGTCTTGGGCAAGGAATTGCGCAGCGCAGCGGCTGGGGTAGTCGCTGGTTTTGGCCTGCTGGGTTCGATTGCTGCTGCTCTTGTGGGTGAAGCGCTGAGTTGGCGGTTCGCGTATGCGTTGGGTGGGGTGCTCGGACTTTTGCTTCTACTGTTGCGTATGAAGACGGGTGAATCCGAGATCTTTGCAAAGATTGCCGCATCAAAGCCAAGCGTGCGTGGAACTTTTCTTGCGTTTTTTACCAACAAAGACCGCCTCTCTCGCTACCTCTCTTGCATCGGATTGGGTGTGCCGGTTTGGCTTGTTGTGGGTGTTTTTGCAACTCTAGCTCCCGATCTTGCGCAGGCTCGAGGCATCGAGTTTCCAGTGAAAGCCTCGACAGCAGTCATGTTGGTATACATCGGCCTTGCTTTGGGTGATTTGGGCTCAGGCATACTCAGTCATGCAGTGGCATCGCGCAAAAAGGTTATCGCCGCTTTCATGGCAAGTGCTGCTCTGCTTTCGGTTGCGCATCTCACGTTTGCTGCGGCACATTCTTTTGTTTTTCACGCGAGTTTTGTGTTGCTTGGAATTGCTATTGGCTACTGGGCACTCTTCGTTCTCACAACAGCCGAGACTTTTGGAACCAATTTACGCGCGACAGCAACCACTACGGTGCCTAATTTTGTGCGTGGTTCAGTTGTTCCCATGAATTTTATCGTTGCTTATTTTGCTGCCGATGGACGGATTGTTACCGGAGCCTGGTGGGCCACCTTTGCAGCTTTTCTTTGTTCTTTTCTTGCTGTTTGGGCTCTGAAAGAAACCCACGGTCGAGATCTCGATTTCAATGAAGAATTGGAGAAGTCACATTGAGAAAAATGCATCTTTCATTTCTTTTGAGCGCCCTTTGTGCAGCCACTGTGAGCGTTTTCACGCTTTCGAGTTGTCGGGAGAAAGCGGAACCAAAGCCTGAGGCGGATCAGCAGAACCATGGTCGTCCAGGACTCGTGACACCGGATGATATCTATTGTCCTGAGGGCTACAGCTACGACCTGACCTTCAATCAATGTTATAGCGCTGCAGGCGTCATTGGGCCATTCAGTATTTCGATGATTCAAAAGTGCAAAGCCTTTGGCGGAGGCGAACCCTGCGATGGTCTGCACTGGGAGCGTGGTTTTGCGCAGCAGCTTAGAGGAAAGGAACTTTGCTCTGAAGGCACCGAGTGGAACACCAAGCTCAACGTGTGTGCTGATGGTGAGCACGTGTATGGTCCATTCTTGAAAACGCAATACAATGATTGTGTTGCTGCTAAAGGCGGTGACGCTTGCGAGACAATGCGCTGGTCGAGATTGTTTTTTGAATCATTGGGTAAGCCGGATAACGATGAGGGGCGATCGGCACCTGTTGGCGACAGCCCGTTTGACTTCCGGAGCCCCTATAACTCGGAAATTTCATCTGTTCGTTCAGCTTGGGCGACTTATTATTTTATTCCGACCTTCCGTGATGCCGGTGATTCCGGCTATCCGTTGCTCGACATGGCAGGACGTCGTCTAGGGGCTTCATTGCAGGCGAAAGACTGGTGTCATGCCTCTCTCGAGGGATCCGTTCGGGTTCTTGGCAACGATGGCAAGTCAATCGTGTTCAATTACGTAGGAAGCCATGAAGAGTCGCTGCAGGTGGATTGCTCTCGTTGGATCTCACTGCCAGGGCTAGGCTATTCCCGATTCTACCGCGCTAAGGGAAGTTTTGGAGATGGTGTGGCGGGATACGTGTTGCAGCCCTACCGCACAATTGCTGTCGACCCAGGTTGGCTGCCCTACGGCACGCTCGTCTATATTCCCTCCGCGCGAGGTGCGCAGGTCATTCTGGCCGACGGCTCGGTGCACTTCCACGACGGTTATTTCTTTACAGCAGACACGGGTGGTGCGTTATATGGTAATCACATCGATGTTTTCATTGGTTCTGCAGACAAAAACCCGTTTAAATTCGTGGGCTCTGCTAGGTCGAAAACCTTTGAGCTGTTCGTGGTTCAGAACCCAAAAATCAAGGAGAGTCTGACCAGGCTGCACTCGGCTCAGTAAATAGAGCTTTGAGCATCGATTCAAAAAGAAAAGGGCGCCGCAGCATTTGCCGAGGCGCCCTTTGTGTTGATTCCCGAATCAGCCTTCTTTCTCGGATGTCTTTGTGGGCTGAGAACCGAGTAGCGATTTTCTCTTTGCGATCAGTTCAGCAGACTTTTGCTTCAACTGATCGGGTGTTTGAGATGTGTAGAAACTTACAGCGTCTGATTTCGGGTTGCGCTCGAGCTCTTTGGCTAGCCAAAGATAACTTTCAGACGCACGCTGCAAAGCCAGAACCTGAAGATCTTTCTGCTCATCGAATGTGTCGACCACGTATAAATACCGGTTTAACGCCGCGTGGAAGAGGCTTTTCTTCCAATAGAAGTTGGCGACGAAGATGTGGTGATCGGCAAGCCTCTTGCGCAGCACTGCACTGCGATCGTTTGATTCAGCAATGTGCTGTGAGCGTGGAAAACGCCGCTTCAATTCGGCGTACTTGTCGAGTGCGCGTTGGGTTGTTGCCTGTTCGCGCTGTTCGTCTTCAGGGCACTGCAGATCGAATGATTTTGCAACGCGGAAAAGGGCAAAATCCGCCTGAGGGTGGCTTGGGTTACGTCGCACGAAATCTTCATAGTTGCTGATAGCCTCGGGGAAGCGCTTGGTTCTGAAGAAGGCATCGCCCTGCAGAAGTTCAGCCTCGGAAGCATATTGAGAGTATGGAAAGCGACTTCTGTACTCGTTCACTTCCTGGATGAGCCGTTCCCACGATTCGTCTTTGTGCAAGCCGCGTAAACGCACGATACCATCTTCAGGACTCAACTCTGAGATGGGCTTGATCTCGCAACTCACCTGCAGACTCAAAACGGGCGCGGCAAGGCCAAGAGTCAGCAAGGCAAACCACAATGGCTTCATTTTATTTCGCTGCATGAACTTTTTCCTTCATTTCCTGAACGAGCTCGACCAAGATACCACCCGTTGAGCGTGGATGCACGAACGCAATCAAAGTGTTGTGCGCACCACGGCGTGGCTGGGGGTCAATCATCTGCACGCCCTGTTCACTCAAAGCCTTCAGCCAAGCCTCGAGATCGTCGACCTCGAGTGCGACATGCTGAATGCCACCGCCACGATCTTCAATGAACTTGGCGACCGGGCTGGAAGGGTCGGTCGCCTCAAGGATTTCGATGCGGCTGCGCTCTGCCTCGAAGAATGTGACGCGCACCTTTTGGTCGGCGACAACCTCTTCGCCCTGATTTTGTAACATTAAGATAGACTCAAAGAAGGATTTCGCTTGTGTGGGCGCTTTGGGCGCAATACCGAGATGGTTGATTCTCAGAATCTTCATGGTGTTGCCTTCCTTCTGAATTTGAGGGCTAGGTCGTGTGCCAAAGCCAAGGCTGGTCGCTTGCCTTCGATGATCTCTTCAAGTTGGCTCGGGGGAACTTTTGAAATGGCCTCGAGGAATTCGGGTTCAATGACGTGGTGCAGGGCGCGCAGGATTTCCTTCACAGCTCTTTGCTTGCGTAGTTCATGCCCTTTGGGATGGTTCGACTCATAAAGTTGGTGTTGCTCTATTGCTGTAATGATTTTGTCGATGCCTTCTTCATTTGCAGCACTGGTCGCGACAATTTGCGGACACCAAAGATCCGGATGATCGGGCGCTGTATTTTCATGAAGTTCGTTGATCATGCGGGCAGGGCTAGCGAGGTCAGATTTGTTGACCACGTAAATGTCAGCAAGTTGCAGGACTCCTGCTTTCATCAATTGAACTTCATCGCCGCTGTTGGGCATCAAGACAAGAATTGTGGTGTCCGCTAGCTCAACAATCTCACTTTCACTTTGTCCAATGCCCACCGTCTCCACAATGATGGCATCGAAGCCCAGGAGGCCAGCCAGACGCACGGCACCGCGCGTCGAGCGCGCCACACCACCCAGAGCTCCGCGACTTCCCATCGAGCGAATAAAAACGCCTGGGTCGCGAAAATGTTCCTGCATGCGCACGCGGTCACCCAGCACAGCTCCACCAGACAGGGGCGAGGACGGGTCGACAGCTAGCACAGCTACCGTTTTGCCGGCTTTGCGCAGAGCGCGCACCATTAAGTTGGTGAGCGAGCTTTTCCCTGCACCTGGAAGACCGGTTAAACCAATCACCCGACTCTGTGATTTTTCCTGTGTGAAGCCAGCGTTGCCCAAGACGTTGAGGGCAAGCAAGGGATCGTTTTCAAGGAAGGTGATTGCACGGCTGAGTGCTCGGACACGCGAACGCCAGTTGTCTGTCATGCCATCAACAAGGGTT
Source organism: Betaproteobacteria bacterium (assembly GCA_016868315.1). GTDB lineage: Bacteria > Bdellovibrionota_B > Oligoflexia > Silvanigrellales > Silvanigrellaceae > RFOM01. The sequence goes on along the minus strand of VGHE01000005.1, from coordinate 175,947 downwards.
TCGCCCGTCAGTTGTTTCGCAAGTTGAGAGACATCCAGCGTTCTTTGGATGATCATGAATTGTTCTCATTCGCAGAGGGTTGCAGGAAGCACAGCACGTCTCCCACAGAGACGCTGTTGCCAGGAGCAACCTTAATATTCTGGATGCGACCGGCGCACTCGGCGAGAATTCTGTTTTCCATCTTCATGGCCTCGATGGTCAGCAGAACATCTCCTTCATTAACCATCTGGTCTTCTGTGACCAAAACAGCCAGAACTTTTCCAGTGAGCGGTGATTTTTGGTCGCCACCACCCAAGTTCGCAGCGGTTTTTTTGGGGAGAATGGGCTTTATGGGCTCCACAGAAATCCTGCGGAAAGTTGCTGGCGCTCCCATTTTCAAACGTGCATCGTGGCCTTTGAGCATTTGTCCCAATCCGGAGAAGGGAACAATGTGTTGGCCGACCACAATCGACCGTCTGTCTGCATGCAGGCGCACTTCGAGCTCGCCGGCATCAGTGAGGTCACTCGTGAGCTTTTTGGCTTTAAAGGTTTTTCCGCTGCTGAGACCATTGGCCAGCAGGTGATCACTGACTTCGAAGAACCAGGCTTCGGCATCGCCTTTTTGTTGAACTTTAAATCTCATTCAGGTGGCTCCTCTGTGTGTCACTGCCGCGTTGCTTCGAGCAGGTGAGCTTGTCGCCAGGGGCTTAAGTTGGTCGCACTATTCGACGACGCGCCTGCATGCGCTGTGGAATTGGCGGCCTCGGCGGCTGTTGCTGTACCCAGCGTGCGTGCCAAATGGATTTTGAGACCCGCAGCCAAGGCCGACTCAGCAGTGAGCGGAGTCTGCTTTGTTTCGAATTCTTTGAGCAGCGCTTCATTTTCTTCAACAAAGCGGGTTGTGTATTCGCCGCTTTGAAACGCCGGACATTTGATGAGCGCTTGGTGGTAGGGAATCGTTGTTTCAACGCCGTGAATGACGGTTTCACCCAAGGCACGATAGAGTTTGGCCAAAGCGTCTGCCCGATTCTGACCATGTACGATGATTTTAGCGATCATCGAGTCGTAGTGGGTGGGTATACGATAACCGCTGTAAAGCTGGGTATCCACGCGCACTCCAGGACCTGCGGGAAGCTCTAGCAGCTGCACTTCGCCCGCGGATGGACGAAATCCGTTGAAGGGATCTTCTGCGTTGATACGCGCTTCGAATGCCCAGCCGCGGATGGAGAGATCTTTCTGCTGAAAGCCCAGTGCTTCGCCCGCAGCAACACGCAATTGCCACTGCACAAGGTCTATGCCCGTGATGGCCTCTGTTACCGGATGCTCCACCTGAATACGGGTGTTCATCTCCATGAAGTAGAATTTTTCAGGGGATTCGAGAATGAACTCGCACGTCCCTGCATTGACGTAACCCACGGCCTGAGCAGCCTTCACCGCAACGCGTCCCATTTCTGCACGGGTCGCTTCAGAAATGTAGCTGCTCGGCGCTTCCTCAATAAGTTTTTGATTGCGGCGCTGGATGGTGCAGTCACGCTCGAACAAGTGCACAGTGTTACCGTGCCCGTCAGCGAGAACTTGAATTTCGACGTGGCGCGGGCGTTCAATAAATCGTTCGCAGAAGACATCAGAATTGCCGAAGTAGCTGAGTGCTTCACGTTGGCAGTTGTTAAATGCATCCTCAATTTCTTCTGGTTTGCGGATGACACGCATCCCGCGGCCACCACCACCCGCTGCAGCTTTAAGAATAACCGGATAGCCAATCTCCTTGAGCACACTCTTGAGGTCTTCGACGTTCTTGAGAGGCTCATTTTTACCGGGAGAGCAGGGGACTCCTGCGGCTGTCACCGCGCGCTTGGCAAAGGTCTTGTCGCCCATGGAGTGGATGGCACTCGGTGACGGACCAATCCAGATCAGTCCGGCTTTAAGCACAGCATTCGCAAATTCGGCATTTTCGGAGAGAAAGCCAAAACCTGGATGCACAGCTTCTGCGCCAGAGTCGTGCGCAGCCTTGATGATATTTTCTATCTTCAGATAACTTTCAGCGCTTGGGCCTGGGCCAATGCACAAAGCTTGGTCGGCCATAGAGACGTGTCGACCCTCGGCGTCGGCTTCTGAGTAAACCGCGATCGGCGAAAGTCCGAGGTCGCGACAGGCGCGAATGACTCTGACAGCAATCTCACCGCGGTTGGCAATCAGCACCTTTTTGAAGGGTCGGAACACCAGTTCGTTGTATTTAGGAATTGTTGTGGTCATGTTCTTTCAAGTCCTTGTTGCTCATCAGAGCGGGATATTTCCGTGTTTTCTGCGCGGAAGATTCTTGCGTTTGTTGGCGTTCATCTTCAGTGCAGTCACGAGAACCCGACGGGTTTCTCGGGGCTCGATGATGTCATCGATGAAACCCTTCGATGCAGCCACATAAGGATTCGCAAACGTATCGCGGTAGGCCTCAATAAGCTCTTTTCTTTTCGCTTCTGGATTCTCGGCCTGCGCGATTTCATTTTTGAAAATGATATTGCAAGCCCCTTCGGGTCCCATCACCGCAATTTCCGCTGACGGCCAAGCGACGTTCAGGTCAGCACCGATATGCTTGCTGTTCATCACATCATACGCTCCACCGTAGGCTTTGCGTGTGATGACGGTGAAGCGTGGTACAGATGCTTCCGAGAAGGCATACAGCAGTTTCGCTCCGTGCTTGATGATGCCGCCGAACTCCTGAGCCGTGCCTGGCAGGAAGCCGGGGACGTCGGTGAAGACCACCAAAGGGATATTGAAGGAGTCACAGAAGCGCACAAAACGCGCTCCTTTGATGCTTGCATTGATGTCGAGCACCCCAGCAAGAGCCATGGGGTTGTTGGCAACAATTCCCACCGACTGACCACCCAAGCGGGCGAAGCCGATGATCAGATTCTTCGCATAGAGGGGTTGAACCTCAAGGAACGAACCTGAATCACACACGCGCTTGATGACATCGTGCATGCTGTAAGGTTGGTTGGGGTTGTCGGGAATCAATGTGTTGAGTTCGGCATCGGCGCGGTCAGTGGGGTCGGTGCAAGGCACGACAGGCGCAGATTCAAGATTGTTCTGAGGCATGTAACTGAGCAGGTTTTTGACAAACTGAAGCGTCTCGTATTCGTCAGAGCATGCTGCATCTGCAACACCGCTTTTCACGTTGTGTGTTTCTGCACCCCCCAGAGTTTCAAAGTCGATCTCTTCGCCGGTCACGGTCTTGATGACATCAGGACCTGTAATGAACATATGCGACGTGTGCTGGGTCATGACAATGAAGTCGGTGATGGCAGGAGAGTAAACCGCGCCGCCCGCGCACGGACCGAGAATGGCGCTGATTTGAGGAACGACTCCACTGGCCAGTGTGTTGCGGTAAAAAATTTCCGCATAACCACCCAAGCTCGCCACACCTTCCTGAATGCGCGCGCCACCACTGTCGTTGAGTCCGACCACAGGTGCACCATTTTGAACGGCGAGATCCATTACTTTACAGATTTTCTTTGCGTGCATTTCCGAGAGGCTGCCGCCGAAAACAGTAAAATCTTGCGCGAAGAGGTAAACATCTCTACCGTTCACTTTTCCACATCCGGTGACGACACCATCGCCAAGCACCTTTTGTTTTTCCATGGCGAAGTCAGAGCAGTTGTGAACCACGAAAGCGTCGAATTCAGTGAAGGTGCCCGGGTCGACAAACTCGGCAATTCTCTCGCGCGCGGTCATCTTGCCTTTTTTGTGCTGTGCCTCGACACGCTTTGAACCACCGCCCTCAATGGCTTTACTACGCTCGCGGTGAAGCTTTTCGATGGACTGTGCTGTCGTGAGTGTCACGGTTGGTTCTCCAGAAGTCTTTTAATTTCTAAGATGACGTCTTCAATACGCGTGCCGGGCGTGAAAATTGCGCCTACTCCGGCCTTGATAAGTTCAGGAACATCTTCATCGGGAATGATTCCGCCGCCAATCACAGGAATATCGCCGCCACCCTGCTTTTTAAGCGCATCTAACACTCGAGGAAAAAGCGCCGTGTGCGCACCAGAGAGCAGTGACAGGCCTACGACGTCGACATCTTCCTGCACAGCTGTGATGGCGATGTCCTCGGGAGACTGCCTGATGCCCGTGTAGATAACTTCCATGCCCGCATCACGCAGAGCCTTTGCGATGTATTTTGCGCCACGGTCGTGACCATCCAGGCCAGGTTTGGCGATGAGGACGCGAGGAATCTTGGAAAACTTCACTCCGGCAATGGAAACACCGCCGCCGGCTGCGCCGTTCTGGTCGGGAGGATCGGGCGTGAAATAAATTTTTGGACACTCAATCATGGGTCTGCTCCGGTGTCTCGGCTGTCCGAGGTAAATTTGTGGCCTCAGAGCGCCAAGACGCTTGGTTTTTTCTTGCTGGGACGCAGTCTAGTGCTCTGTCCTTTTTTTGCAACTTGCCAAATCCTGGGGAGCCCGGTAGAAGCGCGCCAACCTACACGAGGAATAAGTATGACGTTCGGATGGTCGGCTTTACGGCTGCATTCTCTGTCACGGAAGGTTCTGGAAGCGACCGGAAACCGTGAGAAAAGCTTCGTCCCACCGCTTATCCTCGGTGTTTCCGGGGGCTCAGGAAGCGGCAAGACGACTTTCTGCGACAAGCTTCTGGATTTGGTGGGGCGGGATCAGGTCGCCTATTTGCGCCAAGATGACTACTACCGTGATCTCAGTTATTTGCCCTTAGAAGAACGGACAACCTGCAATTTCGATCATCCCGATGCCATCGAGTTTCCACTCCTGTGCACACACCTCGATTTGCTCTCGGTGGGGCATCAGGTGGCTGTTCCGCAGTACGATTTCAAGACTTACACCCGTAACCAGATTCAAAGAATCGTCTCTCCCCGCCCGATCGTCGTGCTGGAGGGAATCCTGATTTTTTCAGACACAATTCTCGAGTCTAAAATTCATCACAAGATTTTCATTGAGACCGCCGAAGACATCCGGTTCCACAGACGCCTGCGTCGCGATGTGAAGGACAGAGGCAGATCTCCTGAATCAGTGACCCAGCAATACCGGGAAACTGTCCTTCCCATGCATGAGCAGTTTGTTGAGCCAAGCAAGGAACGCTCCGATCGTGTTGTTTCTGGTGAAGCACCTTTCGAGCCCGTGCTTCTGGAACTCTCCTCCTATTTAAGACAAACTATCCGCCGATCCTAACTCTGCAGGAACCCGCTGTGGGAAATCCCGAGCAGTGTTGGACACGTGCCCGGGCACAAGCGGAGGACTGTCATGATTAAAATGTCGGTACGATGGCTCAAAAATGAGCCGCCCAACGAGCTTGAGTTCGAGGGAATCTCTGCGGATGGCTTGCGCACCCTGATGGGTGCATCATCGACGCCCGGAGTACCCAAGCGTCATCACTCGCCCAAAGATCTCGTCGCCATGGGCGTGGCGGGTTGCACCGGCGTGGATGTTGTCTCCATTCTAAAAAAAATGCGGCAACCATTGCAGGAGCTTCTGATCGACACGGAATTTTCCGTGACCGATGAGCATCCGCGGGTGTTTTCGCATTGTGTTTTGACCTACAGGTTTTTCGGAGAGGGTCTGGAATCCGATCGGGTTTTGCGCGCAGCAGCTCTCTCCTATGCCCGTTATTGTGGTGTCAGCGCCATGATCAAGCGCAGCGGTTGTGAGTTTGAGCCCCGTCTGCTCCTCAATGGGAATGACCTCTCTGTCGAGTTTGTTCGGGCTCTCGAGGAACTCGAAAAGGATAACTCATCTTCAGTTCGTGCAAACCAATCTCAGCTGCGCGCTGCTGTTCTGCTGACAGGAAATGAGCTTCTTGCGGGTAAAACTGCTGACACAAATGGGCGCTTCATTATCAAGGAACTCAATCGTCTGGGAATTCAGGTCAACGAAGTTCGCATGGTGGGCGATGATCGCACGATGCTTGGCAAGACCTTGAATGAACTGGCGGCTGTGCACGAGTTTGTGTTCATGACGGGTGGACTTGGGCCAACTCAGGATGACCTCACGGCTGAAGTCGTGGCCGAGACTCTCAAGGTTCCTCTCGAGTTCTCTCAAGAGGCATGGGATATCTGTGTGAGAGCATTTCAGTTGCTCGGCCGAACTGAAATTCCGGAGAGCAACCGCAAGCAGGCGATGCTTCCTTCAGGGGCAGGTATTTTACCGAATGGTTTTGGAACCGCCGCAGGATTCTTTGTTACCAAATCTTATCCAGAGCACAGCAGCACACTTTTCGCGCTTCCGGGTGTTCCATGGGAGTGTGAACAGATGTTCCTGCAGGAAGTTAAAAAGCATCTCAGGTCAGCGGAACGTACGTTCCGTGAATGGGGTCCTTGGCATGTGTGGGGCATAGGAGAATCAGCGCTGCAGACTCAGTTGTCAGCTGTTGAGCATGACCTTCTCGGAAAGTATCCGAACCTGCATGTGTCCTACCAGGCTCATGCTGGATACGTTTCTTATAGTTTTAAAGCAGAACAGAGTGCTCCAAACGAAGAGGCTACAGCCGCGGCTGATGAATGCGATGTTGCTTCTGAAGTGAATCGCATTGAGGCAATTTTTGGTCAGCGCCTGCTGTACCGTGGAACCCAAACGCTGGTCGAGCGTCTGCACGAATATTTCGCTCGAGCGGATCTGCGCCTCGCGCTCGCCGAATCGTGCACGGGTGGTCGGATTGCAGCTGAGCTGACTGCTTTTCCGGGAATCTCGGCAGTCTTTTCGGGTGGAGTGGTCGCCTATTCGAATCAGTCCAAAGCCACTTTGTTGGGTGTTTCGAATGAGACCTTGCGCAAGCACGGTGCTGTGAGCAACGCCACAGCAGCCGAGATGGCTCTGGGAGCGCGGCGTGTTTTTGATTCGGCCGTGGCGCTGTCGGTGACCGGCATTGCAGGTCCTGGTGGCGAAACTGCAGAAAAACCGGTCGGCACAGTCTGTTTTGCAGTCTCACTGAGTGAAGGATTGTGGGGGCGTCTGCAGAGCTCTGCGCTGCTTGAATCTCTGAGTCTTCAGGGCTGGGAGCGTGTCACTGGTCAGCCGCAATCTTCAGATGTGCTTTTGTGCGCTGAGAAGCGTTTCGGTAAACATCTTCCACGCGAACTTATCCAAAAACGCGCCAGCGTCTTTGCGCTGTGCACACTTGTTGGTGTTGCCGAAAGCTTAGGGAGCGTCAAATCGTGAATTATGGTTTTATTCAATGCGCTCTCGCAGCTCTTCTGGTTCAAATTGTGACCCCTCAGAAAGCTTTGGCCGAGATTGTGCCCACAGAAGATTTCGAGTTGGTGTCGTCTAATACCGAGGAACCGCGTGACGGCACCTCTGATGGAAACATGCATCCGGAAATTGCTGTCGCGGTGGGAATGGGTCACGTTACGCTCCCTTATAGTCCGCCAGGGTTTGGTTCCTACGAGAACAACTTGCGCTTCACCGCATTTCGCTTCGGAGTGCACCGCAATTTCAGCTCCGAGAGCCTGTTCACGCGATCGTTTTACTCGCTCAAGTTGAAGAACATCTTCCCTGCGGCTGGAAGAAGTTACGACCTCCAAGCTGTTTCTTGGTTTGATCTTGCTTTTGAGGCTGGACTTGAGAAACAGTTCAGTTTGGCCGAAAACACCCGTTTGCGTTGGTTGGGCTCTGCAGAGGCACTCTATGAGCGTATTCATTATCCTCGCGGTACGCTTGCTCTTTATGGGGTTCCACTGAGGGCTGGTACGCTGATTCAACAGGACACCACCGTCGCTGATTCTGCTGTGTCCTTCGGTCTTGGTGCCGACTACGCGTGGCTTGGCTTCGGTAAAACAGCTGTCAAGCACGATGCTTTTCCGGTCAGTCGCTCAGCAACAGCGAACCGGGTGAAGTTTCAGCCCGACCGCAGTGTCACCGGTCAAATGATTTCCGCTGCATTCAGTGTTGATTTTTCGAGTGTGCAGTGGCGAGATGCGCAAGGGGGCAATGCTCCCCACAAGCATCAGCTGTCATTCACTTGGGAAAGCAAATCCCGACACGCAGATGCTATCGCGGCGGAGTACACCAGTACAGGTGAAGTCCTCGATGCGGTCGATCTTGAGTTGCAGCAGACTAGCTTTGGCTTGCGCTGGTCTGAGCGTCTTTAGACTTTATTCAGACGCGCGTATATTTCCTTCACATCGATAGGATGGTTCGGGTCAAGGATTTGCTGTTCAGAGACTTTGAGTTTGTCGGCGATGATTTCACGAATGCGCTTGATGTGAATGTTCTTGCGCTCGAGTTGGTTTTTGCTAGCCCACTGCGCTGCAGCAACAATCAAGCTCGAAACCTGCTCTGCCGTGAGTTTGTCGGTATTGATGGTAATGTCGAAGTCAGAGTGGTCGTGAATATCTAGACCATAAAGCTGCAAGTAGCGTTTTCGGTTTTGTTCATCTCGCTTCAGGGTTTTGTAGAGAACCGATTCGTAGGTCGCAGCTTTTTCGGTTTCGCGCTTGTTGATGCGGCGCGCTCTTTCTTCGAGAGGCGCGTGAAGCCAGATTCTCAGATCGGCATCCATGAGCCAGGCAGCAAGGCGCGTGCCGAGCACGATATTTTCCGTCAATGCTGAGCGGATGCATTTCAGATCGGTCAGATAATCAAAAATGAAATTTGTTGGAGCCTGCTTGTGAAGGTCATCGAAGCTCATTTCGAGCTCTCTGGCGAGGTCGCGGAAAGTGTAATTCACTATCTTCAACCCTAACGCCTGACCGACATTTGTGGTCGCCGTGGTGTTTCCGCATCCGCTGTGGCCCGAAATGGCAATACGCATGGCTGCAAAGTCCTCTCTTTTGGGTGCCGAAAGTATAGTTTATCGACCTTGGTTTTGCCAATTTGAGTCGAATTGTTTCAGTCGCTCAATTCCGGACTCCAAGGTTTCTTCTTCCACACTGATGACAAAACGCAACTGGTGCGGCAGCCCCGTCCACGTGGCGCTGTTAACCAGCAGTCCCGTCTGGATGCGTAATTGTGTTGCGATATCGTCGGCTGCCGTGCGGAGTTGGCTCTCGGGAACATCGCGCCCCAAACCTTCGAGGTACTTTTGAGGTGAGGCACAGACGAACAATCCCCCTTCTGGTTCAATAACGTCCCAGCCCAATTCAGTCAGAGCAGTGGTGAGTTTCTCAGCTCTGCTGCGGAGTGTGGCTTTTTGCTGCTCAAGTTCCTTTTGGACGGAATGATTCGCGTCGTTGAGAGCCAAGTAAATTTTCCGTGCTGCATATCGCACTGTGGCGTGTGGGGTTCCGGTGACGCGAGCTCTCAGGTTTTGTGCAAGTTCGTCGTCTTCGGTAACAGCCCAGCCCAAGCGTAGCCCCCCTGCAGCGAGTTCCTTGGACAGCCCACCCAGAACAATCATTTTGGATGCAGGCGGTTGTTCGGAACGTGCCTGGCGGAAGCGGCTGAGGCTAAGATGCGTATGTTTTCCGTTGAATTCGAGGCCTGAAAAGATGGTGTCGAAGATCAGTCCACATTTATGCCGCTCGAGGACGTCAAGCAAATCTAGAATTTCTCCATTGGAGTATATGACACCGGTCGGATTAACAATCGGGCCATTCAAGTAAAGCCACTGGCAGCGTTTCTCGGAGAGGAACTGATCGAGTTCATTCGTGGTTATTTTGAACCTATTTTTATCACTCGTTTGAACCATTGCGCAGGGCACACCAACGTAATCGCATGCTGCTCGGAAATAACCATATGCCCCTGTGGGCAATGCAATCGTCTCGCCCCGCGACGCAATCATTTCGAGAGCTGCGCAAAAGAGGGGGGCTACACCAAGCCCAAGAACCACGTTTCTCTCTGTAAAATGATTTAGTCCAAAACGTTTCTCGACCATTTCGATCACGGGTTTTTCACAATTTAATTCATGCGCCGAAATGTTCTGACGCAGATAACTTTCCATGATCGCACTATCGAGTTGCAGCGGTGAGGCAAGGCAGTTTTCACCATAATCCAATCTGACATGCTGAGGGCTGAGTTCGAGACTGTGCACTGCGATTGCGGGGTGCTGGAAAGCCTCAACGATATTTTCCGGGAGGGGGAGCATTTTCGTTGCTTCAGGGTTGCGTGGAAGGCGCAGCTGCTCGCTCTTGGAACGGCGCAGGTCGGTGAGCTGAAAATTCAAAAGATCCGCAAATATCTTTCCGAAATAGCGCTGTGTCAGAAGCGGAGTTCGGCTATAAGTCAGCTCCGCTGCGGCTGTCATGCGTTCAAGTAAATCGAGATTTTCCGTGATGAGGAAACTCAGTTCCAGATCGCTGTAAACGCGGTTGCGCACAAGCGCAAAAAGCAACGTGACCTGTCCGGGCAAAGGATGTTCGGAGAGCCAAGAGAGCACTCCGTGTGGTGCAGGCTGGCTCGACAATTCGAAGTGGTCGGAGAGGTCGACAATCAACTGCGCATTGACGCGCGTACAGGTCTCCACCAGCCTGACAAAAGCATCACTCGTGCGAACCTCGAAATCCTGCAGCGAACAGATAACCAGCTGCGGCTCAAGAGAAAGAACCAACTTGCAGATCTCGTCGACTCGTTTGGGAGCCTCCACGATTCCTGGAGTTGTGTTCGCGCCTCGGCTCGATGCATTGAGCCAGTGAGGGGGAATGTGTTGGGTAAGATCTTTTTGAATCAGCGTGAGTCTCGGACGCAACATTTGGATGTGATTTTTGAGTGCAGCCTTACGGTTGGGTGTGACGAACACACTCTTAGCCGTCAGTGGGATTTTCCAGTAGCTCCGCAGAAATTGTGCAATTTGCCGACGCAACTGCGGTTCGCCCTCAGCATCCGAATAGGGCAAATTTGGTTTCTGCTGCAGCCATTCGGCAAGGCCACCAATGAAGTTGATTTTCTCTTCGGCAAGTTCGTCGTTTGCGAACGCAAGATCCAGGCCGTTGCGTGAATCTTCGAATCCGGTCTGGCCGATGAGTTTGAAGATCGAACGGACTGCGGACGGATATTTAATTTGAGCTTCGTAGACACTTAAGCTGTGAGCAATCTGCCCGCCCCTCTTTTGATATTCCAACGCTGTGCGTGCGCAGATTGGTTCATCACTGGTCAGGCTTGTGAAGAACTCAAAGCGGTGTGGTGTTATGTTTTCAATTTCCACGAGTGGCAAGATGTCTGTGTCTGCAGCTTGCCAGACCTTCGTGCTCCAAATTTTCTTGACCGAAAATCCACGCCGCGAGAGCAATCTTTCAAGGACTGCCGTCCCAGGGCGCCCACCCAGGTTTAGAATCACTTTCGCTGCAGGTTTGCTAATAGCAATGGACTCCTCAAGAGCACGAGCAATTAAACCAAGTCCGAACTGGTCTTCGACGTACCCTTGTTTCTCGCAATAGTTGCTCAGAGAATAAAGGAAATTATCGTCGGCATCTTCGGAAACGAACTGTGCAGCGACGAGAGGCTCTGGACTCAGAACTTGTGGAATGCAACCAATCACGCGGTCGAGAGAAATACGTTTTTCGATTGGGTAACTCAGCAGGTCAGAGACGTGAAATTCGACGCGATCAAGAAGGCTTTTTCCCTCATGGTCGATTTTTGGTGTGCCGGAGTCGTCGAGTGCATTGAGAAGCAGGTTCAAACGTGCGCATGTGATGGCGCGCGGGTTGATATCAAGCCCAAGAATTTTCTGCGGGGAGGCCTTCGCAGCGAGGGCGATCGAAATCCAACCGTTGCCGCACCCAAGCTCGGCAACAACGCGTCCTTGAAATTCTGATGCGGGGTAACGCGCCAAACCTTCAAAGAAGGTGAAAGACCAGTCTTCTGGAGTAAAGATACTGGGCAGCTGCAACAGGCAAAGCGCATTTTCACCACCACTGCCGTTATCGAGTGCAAGCGTATTGAATGTGAAGTGGTGCTGAGCGAGGAACTCATCATCGTTCAGCTCGGATTCATCGCACGCTTTGCGTAAGCGTGTCAGAAACCGTCGAGTCTCTGCGCGGCCTTCGGGTGTGAGTGCCTCGTCGAGTAGCTTTTTCAGAAGGTCGTATGTTGTCTGACTCGATTCCGTACAACGTTCCAAAAATTCTTCTGGGCTGATGAGTGTCATGTAGCTCGCTCCCCATTTTCTCAAAGTGCTCGATCACGCTGATGTGTTGCGCAGTGCCAGAGGGTGAAGCGATGCCCACGGGGTGGTGTGCTTCAGATGTCTTCAATACACAACATGGCAGGGAAGTTGCAAAATCGACGTCCTGCCCACAGTATGGCGGCCACAAGAAATTGATTCAAAAGGGAGCCGTCATGGGGATGATGACCAACCGCCGCAAAGCAAATCTGGTGAATTCCGTTGCAGCAGCTAGCTCGGTATTTTTTATTTCCGGCACAGTTGGATTTGGGCTGGGAGGAGTCATTCGTCCTGCGTGGGCGCAGACTGCTTCGCCAGCTCCTGCACCAGCTGCTGCGCCAGCATCGTCCCCAGTGCCACAAAGCTCAGCTTCGGGAAGCGCATCGCTTTCCACTCTGTCTAGTCCTCTGCGCGCTGTTCCTGCGTCCTCGCTCCTCGAAAACAGGCTTCATCCAGCCGTTTTACCCCAAGAAGCCGAGCTTTCTTGCTCAATGGTGTCTTCTTGTATGTTGGGGCTGACCCGCGGACTGGCTGTGGGTGGGGACGCGTTCCGGACTCTTGGAGTCACCACCCTGGGGCAGCATTTTCTTGAGTCGGGCGCCTGGACATACGTTGACTTTGGGGCTGCATATCAGTTGCTCCGCCGTGCGGAGCGTCAGTCATCATTCAATGCGGGGCTTGGTTTTCGTTCATACAGCTACAAGAACTCAGACGACGCCAAGATTAGCCGCACAGGCCTCACTTTGCGCACGGCTTATGCAGAGGCTATCTACCCGGCCTACACCCAGGGTATGGTCTTCGAGATTCACTCGGCGCAAATCACCACGGATGGTGGAGCTGACAAGCCCTTCGACCGCAACGACACAAAACGCGTTCGTTCTGTCATCAGTGAATTCGCAGACTTTTCTCGCGCGCATCCCTCCCTCAGGCTTCTTCTCCCGGCTGATTTGGAAATCATCAATTGGAAACCTTCTGACTTAGAGATCGAGGCGCCTCTGCGCGGCTATCTTCGCCTGACTCCTGCTTATGAGCATGCTGACCTCATCATCAAAGACGCCCAAGAGACCCAGTACAGCTGGGTCGAAAAGCGTTTTGCGTTGCAGGTCATGGCGCTGGCATCTTACGTTTCGCCCGAAGAAAAGGCAGGTCGGTACGGTTTGCTCGGAGGTCTGGGTCTCGAGGTCGGCTCGAGTCGAGCCAAAATTGAATCCAAGGTTCCTGCCAACGGGGAAAACCCTAAGATTCCATCCGCTCCGCTTGTGCGCGGAAAGTTCGAGATTCAAGCCACATACCAGTTCTGAGTTTACTGCTTGCGCAGCTCTCAGCTTTGTATTAAGCGAGACGACTCACGTCCGGAAACAGCCGATTTCGCGCTGTAACTCTGGAAAAGTCGAAACGAGGAAGGTTGCCAATGGCAAAGAAAATAGTTGGTCTTATTAAGCTCCAGATTACTGCTGGGCAGGCTACAGCGGCTCCACCAATCGGTCCAGCCCTGGGTCAGCGCGGCGTCAACATCGCGATGTTCGTGAAGGAATTCAATGCCCGCACGCAAAAGCAGGCAGGAACAATCCTCCCCACAATCATCACGGTCTACTCTGACAAATCATTCACATTCATCACCAAGACGCCACCAGCTACGGTGTTGCTCAAGCAGGCTGCGAAAATTCAGTCTGGCAGCAAGACGCCTGGCAAGGCTCTGTGCGGTTCGGTGACCGAGAAGCAGGTTGAGGAAATTGCCAAGACCAAGCTTCCCGACCTCAACTGCTACGACGTTGAGACAGCTAAGCGCCTCATCAAGGGCTCGGCTCGTTCTATGGGTCTCGAAGTCAAAGCGTAATTTTTAAATACATTCACGAGGGAGGCCTTTCGGCCGACTGCACCTCAGGAGTTTAAAATGAAGAAGATTGGTAAAAAGCTCTCAGACGCGCGCAAGAAAGTGAACTCAGAGAAGCGTTATGCGCTGCCTGAAGCTGCTGCGCTTTTGAAAGAAGTTAGCTACACGAAGTTCGACGGCACTGTTGAAGTTGCCATGAACCTCGGTGTTGATCCTCGCCACGCCGACCAGAATGTTCGCGGAGCCGTTGTCCTTCCTCACGGTCTCGGTAAGAAAGTCCGCGTTCTGGTTTTCGCAAAGGGCGAGAAAATCAAAGAAGCTGAAGAAGCTGGTGCCGACTTCGTTGGTGGCGACGATATCGCTCAGAAGATTCTTGGCGGTTGGCTCGACTTCGAAGCTGCTGTTGCTACTCCCGACATGATGGGCGTTGTGGGTCGCTTGGGTAAAATCCTTGCGCCACGCGGTCTCATGCCCAACCCCAAGGTTGGTACCGTGACCATGGATCTTCGCAATGCAGTGAAGGATGCCAAGGCTGGTCGCGTTGAATTCAAAGTGAACAAGGCTGGAATTATCCAGGCTCCTGTGGGCAAGACTTCGTTCTCTGCTCCTGCTATCGAAGAGAATCTCAAGACTTTCGTCGAAGCGATTCTGAAGGCAAAGCCCTCAGCTGCGAAGGGGACTTACGTTAAGTCCGCTTACGTCAGCGCTACGATGAGCCCCAGTATCCGCCTCGACACAACTGAAATGAAATAAATCTTTTGATTTTTGTGGGTCGAAGACTGCAGGTTCTCGTCGGTTCGAGGTAAATCCCGCATAGACTAAGACCCTCTTTTTAAACCGATGGCGAAAGCCGTCAATTCCGAAGGGAGGTTCGATTGGATAGGAATGCCAAAGTCGCCTGGCGCGACGACGTGGTTAAATACCTAGACAAGTCGTCCGCGCTATTTCTGGCGCAATACCAAGGCATGACAGTGGAGGAGCTGACCGAATTGCGTCGCGCTCTGAAGGCTGCCAATGCTGAGTTCCGCGTCGTGAAAAACACGATCGCCAAAAAGGCCATTGAAGGTCGCAAGGAAGCCGTCATCGCTTCTGACCTCAAGAACCAGACTGGTATCGTCTTTGTTTTTGGCGATGTTGCTGCGGCTGCGAAGGCCTTTAACGATGCTTCGAAGAAAAACGAGAAGCTCAAGCCTGTCGCCGGTTACATGGAAGCTGAAAAGCTTGGCGTGAAGCAAATCGAAGCGCTCGCTTCTTTGCCCTCTCGCGAAGTTCTTATTGCCAAGATTCTTGGTTCTCTCGTTGCTCCACACCGCGGAATGCTGGGCGTCGTCCAGGGCGTTCCAAGAGCGTTGGTCAGCGTCTTGAATCAAATCAAGGAAACCAAGACGGCTTAATGCGTGTTATTGAATTGAGTATTGCTTAAATATTAATCAAATTAATTGGAGATAAAATATGTCGACTATCACTAAAGAGCAATTCGTTGAGTACATCAAAGGCCTGACCCTCATCCAAGCTGCTGAGCTCGTCAAAGAACTCGAAGAAATCTTCGGCGTTTCTGCTGCTGCTCCTGTTGCAGTTGCTGCTGTTGGTGGCGCTGCTGCTCCCGCAGCTGAAGCTCAGACCGAATTCGAAGTCATCCTCAAGGCTGGCGGCGACAAGAAGCTCGACGTCATCAAGGAAGTTCGCGCTCTGACTGGCCTCGGCCTCAAGGAAGCTAAGGACCTGGTTGAAGGCGCTCCGAAGAGCCTCAAGACTGGCGTTTCCAAGGCTGAAGCTGAAGACATCAAGAAGAAGCTTACAGCTGCTGGCGCAACTGTTGATATCAAGTAATCGCTCCTATACGGCCGGCCATTTGGCCGGCACGGCCAAATCAAGCCAACTGGATTCCTCTGGTTGGCTTGACTTTTGCTATTAGGAAGATAAGTTTCGGCCTACATGCGCAAAAACGGGTCACCTGTGGGGTGAGCTCAGAATTGTGGTTTGGATCAGTAACGTAACGAGGTCCTCTTTATGTCCAACATGGCATCTAGTTTTGTTCGCCATCGGAGAAACTTTGCAAAAGTTAATCCGATTATCGGTATGCCCAATCTAATTGACATTCAAAAGAGGTCGTACGCCGAATTCCTCCAGGGAGTGGAAACCGCCGACACTCGCAGCGAGATTGGTCTGCAGGGTGTTTTCAAAAGCGTCTTCCCCGTCACGGACTTCGACAAAACGGCTTCTGTTGAATTCGTCAGTTATTTGCTCGACGATTCGAAGTATACAGTTGAGGAATGTCGTTCTAAAGGCATGACCTACGCTGCACCTATCAAGGTTAACATCCGCCTCATCATCTGGGATGTCGATCACGAGACCGGTGTGAAGTCGATTCGTGGCTTCAAAGAGCAGGAAGTGTATTTCGGCGAAATTCCATTGATGACCGAGAACGGAACGTTCATCATCAACGGCACGGAGCGCGTTGTCGTTTCCCAGTTGCACCGTTCACCTGGTGTGTTCTTCGATCACGATAAGGGCAAGACACTTTCCTCTGGTAAGTTGTTGTATAACGCTCGCATCATTCCATACCGCGGATCGTGGTTGGACTTCGAATTCGACACCAAAGATATTCTCTATTGCCGAATCGACCGTCGCCGTAAGATGCCTGCAACCATTCTGTTGAAGGCACTTGGATTCTCAACGGAAGAATTGCTCAATCACTTCTATGAGCGTGAAACAATTCTGCTCAAAGACGGCAAGTTCCTCCGTAAGGTTGATTGGAAGTTCTTGAGCTCCAAGCGCGCTCCTTCCGACATCGTCGATCCCAAGACTGGAGAAGTTCTCGTCAAGCGCAATCGTAAGATTACTGCGAAGGTCGTAAGGCAGTTGCAGGCTGAGAACGTCAACGCACTCCCTATGACCGATGATGAAGTGAGCAAGAAAGTCATCGCTCGCGACGTCATTGACGAAGACACCGGAGAAGTTCTCTTTCCGGTCAATACTGAGTTGCAGAAACCTGTTCTCGAGCAAATCAAACTCAAGGGCATCTCGCAGTTTGAGGTTCTGTTCATTGACGACGTCAACGTGGACTCTTCGTTCCGCGACACACTCAATGCCGACAAAACTGCAAACCAGGAAGAAGCGCTTATTGAAATCTATAAGCGTATGCGTCCCGGAGATCCTCCAACACTCGACAACGCGAGCCAGCTTTTCGACAACCTGTTCTTCGTGAAAGAGCGTTACGATCTTTCGCGCGTGGGTCGTCTTAAGCTCAACGAAAAGCTCAGCCTTGGCGACAAAATCGACATCGATCATCGCACGCTGACACGCGAAGACATTCTTGGCACAGTCAAGATGCTCCTCGAAGTTCGTTCGGGCGCAGCTGTCGTGGACGATATCGACCACCTCGGAAACCGTCGCGTGCGCGCTGTGGGCGAGTTGCTTGAAAATCAGTACCGCATCGGTCTGACGCGTATCGAACGCGCTATCCGTGAGCGTTTGCAGCTCCAAGACCTCGACAGCCTGATGCCACACGACCTCGTGAACGCGAAGCCAGTGACAGCCGTGGTCAAGGAATTCTTCGGCTCATCGCAGCTCAGCCAGTTCATGGACCAAACCAACCCGCTCGCCGAGGTTTACCACAAGCGCCGTTTGTCGGCTCTTGGACCAGGTGGTTTGTCGCGTGAGCGCGCCGGCTTTGAAGTGCGTGACGTTCACCCAACTCACTACGGCCGAATCTGTCCTATCGAAACGCCTGAAGGTCCGAACATCGGTCTTATCGTTTCGTTGGCATCTTTTGCGCGCGTGAACCAATACGGTTTCATTGAGACGCCTTATCGGGAAGTCAAAGATCGCAAGTTGTCCGAAGGAGTTCGTTATTACTCGTCGACCGATGAATGGCGCGATCACACGATTGCCCAGGCCAACGTGTCGCTCGATAAAAACAAGCAAATCAATCAAAACCAACTTCAGACCACGCGTCGTGCTGGTGAAACAACCATGGCACCCGCTGAGGAAGTTGACCTGATCGACGTTGCAACAAACCAGCCCGTTTCTGTTGCTGCTTCGTTGATTCCGTTCTTGCAGAACGACGACGCCCACCGTGCGTTGATGGGCGCGAACATGCAGCGTCAGGGTCTGCCACTGCTGCGCACACGCGCGCCACTGGTGGGTACAGGCATGGAGCGCAAGGTTGCATCCGACTCGGGCGTAACTGTTGTTGCCAAGCGCTCGGGTACGGTCATTCGCGTTGACGCAGAGCGCATCGTGGTCAAGACCAACGACGTTGCTGCAGATTCAACCGAAGTTGCATCTGACGTGGATATTTACAACCTCGTTAAGTATCAGCGCTCGAACGTTGATACGTGTATCAACCAGCGTCCAATCGTTAAGGTTGGCGAGAAAATCAACGCCGGCGATATTATCGCTGACGGCTTCTCAACTGAAAACGGTGAACTTGCACTTGGCCAGAACGTGGTTGTCGCGTTCATGCCTTGGCAGGGTTACAACTTCGAAGATGCGATCGTTGTGTCCGAGCGCGTCGTGAAAGACGACCTCTACACATCCATCCACATCCAAGAATTTGAGTGTATCAGCCGCGACACCAAGCTCGGTCGAGAAGAAATCACATCCGACATCCCCAACGTCGGTGAAGAAGCTCTCAAGAACCTCGACGACGCTGGTATTGTGAATATCGGTGCTGAAGTGAAGCCTGGCGACATTCTCGTTGGAAAGCTCACCCCGAAGGCCGAGACACAGCTTACTCCCGAAGAGAAGCTGCTGCGCGCCATCTTCGGTGAGAAGGCTGCAGACGTGCGCGATACTTCGTTGCGCGTTCCGCCAGGAGTGGTGGGAACTGTTATCGGTGCGAAGGTGTTCTCGCGCGAAGGAGCTGAGCCTGACAGCCGTATGCAGGCTATCCAAGAGCAAGAAATCGCCAAGCTGCGTAAAGACGAGCGCGATCGTATCGAGATCATCCGCCAGTCAGCACTTGAGAAGCTCCAGGCACTGTTGGTTGGTGAAACTGCATCTGCAGCTATCGAAACCACCCACTCGGGCGTAGTGACCAAAATCACTGCAGGTCAGAAGATTTCTGAGCAAGTGTTCCGTGGAATGTCGATCGATCAAATCCGTCGCTTGGAAGTTGTGAGCCCTGAGAAGAGCTCGCTTCTTGCTAAAATTAAGAAGTCGATGGACGAAAAACTCAACTTCGCCCAGGTCATGACAGAAGACCTCATCAGCCGTGTCAAACGTGGCGATGAGTTGCCTCCTGGCGTTATCAAGATGGTGAAGGTCTATGTGGCCATTAAGCGCCGTCTCCAGGTGGGCGACAAGCTCGCTGGCCGTCACGGAAACAAGGGCGTTATCTCCAAGATCGTTCCTCAGGAAGACCTCCCGTTTATGGAGAACGGTACACCTGTGGACATCGTGTTGAGCCCACTTGGTGTTCCATCGCGTATGAACATTGGTCAGGTCATGGAAACCCACTTTGGTTGGGCAGCACGCGGTATCGGTGAAAAGATCAACGACATGATCGAAAAAGCTGCGCCACGTGCCGAGCTCGAGCAATACCTGCTCAAGGTTTGGGACGACGAAAGCGTGCGCAGTTTCATCAAGGGCTGCAGCAACGAAGAACTGCGTCAGTTCGTGCGCAAGTATCGCGAGGGTGTGACTCTCTCCAATCCAGTCTTCGACGGTGCGGAAGAGAAAGAGGTGTTCGGTTACCTGAAGCTCGCGGGTCTGCCTGAAACTGGACAAGTTGAACTTTATGATGGTCGCACGGGTGATAAATTCGACCGTCCTGTGACCGTGGGTGTCATGTACATCCTCAAACTCCACCACTTGGTGGACGAGAAGATTCACGCGCGCTCTATTGGACCATACAGTCTTGTGACCCAGCAGCCTCTCGGCGGTAAGGCACAATTCGGTGGTCAGCGTCTGGGTGAAATGGAAGTGTGGGCAATGGAGGCCTATGGTGCGGCCTACACCTTGCAGGAATTCCTGACGGTCAAGTCTGATGACATCGTTGGCCGCACGAAGATGTACGAAGCTGTGGTCAAGGGCGAGAACATGATGCTCCCCGGATTGCCAGAGTCTTTCAACGTCTTGGTCAAGGAAATGCAATCGCTCGCGTTGGATGTGAAATTGATCAGAGAGGGCGAGGAGGTCAGTCACGAAGACCTCCAGCGGGAACAAAGAGAGAGCAACTGATTCTCTCTTTCTGGCTCGCTGAGAATGAAAAACCTTCGCCCCTAGGAGCAAAAAATGAACGATAATCTGAGAACTGCATACAGCTTCTTCGAAAAGCCCGTTGATCCGCTCGATTTCACCGCTGTGAAAATCGGCCTCGCTTCTCCTGAGAGAATCCGTAGCTGGTCGTTTGGTGAAGTTAAGAAGCCTGAAACCATCAACTACCGTACGTTCAAGCCGGAACGAGATGGTCTTTTCTGTGGTAAGATCTTTGGACCAGTGCGCGATTTCGAGTGCATCTGCGGAAAATACAAGCGCAAGAAACACCGCGGCACGGTCTGTGAAAAATGTGGTGTTGAAGTCATCGAAAGTAAGGTGCGTCGTGAGCGCCTCGGCCATATCAACTTGGCCTCTCCTGTGGCTCACATCTGGTTCTTGAAGTGCCTTCCTTCCCGTATCGGTGCTGTGCTCGATCTCTCGCTGAAGGATCTCGAAAAGATTCTTTATTGCGAGTCGTATATTGTCCTTGACCCCAAGGAAACCGATCTCAAAAAGCATGAGCTTCTGTCGGAAGATAAATTCCAAGCAGCATTGCGCCAGTATGGAAACAACACGTTCCAGGTTGCAATCGGCGCTGAAGCTATCATGGACATGCTACAGCAGATCGACGTTTTTGAGCTCGCCAACCAATTGCGTGAGTCGCTCAAAAATGTGACCTCCGACGCGCAAACCAAAAAACTCATCAAGCGTCTGAAGGTTGTCGGCGCGTTCATGACCAGCGACAACAGCGTTGAGTGGATGATGCTTAACGTTATCCCTGTGTTGCCGCCTGATTTGCGTCCACTCGTTCCTCTCGATGGTGGCCGATTTGCGACTTCCGATTTGAACGACCTGTACCGGCGCGTTATCAACCGTAACAATCGTTTGTTGCGTCTGGGTGAGCTTAACGCTCCAGATATTATCGTCCGCAACGAGAAGCGCATGCTTCAAGAAGCTGTCGATGCACTCTTCGACAACGGTCGTCGTGGCAAGACCTTTACGGGTCCAAACAAGCGTCCGCTGCGTTCACTCTCCGATATGCTCAAAGGTAAGAATGGTCGCTTCCGCCAAAACCTTCTCGGTAAGCGCGTCGACTACTCCGGCCGTTCTGTGATCGTTTCTGGTCCCGAGCTCAAGCTGCACCAGTGCGGTCTGCCCAAGCTCATGGCTCTCGAGATGTTCAAACCATTCCTCTTCAACAAGCTCGAAGAGCGTGGTTTTGTTTCGACCATCAAGAGTGCAAAAAAGATGGTCGAGAAGGAACGTCCAGAAGTCTGGGATCTTCTCGAGGAAGTGACTAAAGAGCACCCAGTTCTGCTGAACCGTGCGCCTACACTTCACCGTTTGGGTATCCAGGGCTTCGAACCTGTGCTCGTGGAAGGTAAGGCTCTTCAGCTTCACCCGCTGGTATGCCAGGCGTTCAACGCCGACTTCGACGGCGACACCATGTGTGTTCACGTGCCTTTGAGCCTTGAGGCTCAAATCGAAGCGCGCGTTCTGATGATGTCCACCAACAACATTCTTTCGCCGCAGCACGGTACACCAATTATCGAGCCTACCAAGGACATCGTACTTGGCCTTTACTACCTCACCCGTGAAAACGTGGGAGCGAAGGGCAGTGGCAAGAAGTTCTCAGACCTCGGAGAGGTTCGCGCTGCATACGATCACGGTCACATCGATATCCACTCCCGCATCCACGTTCGCGTGAAGCCAGCGGACAAGACATTGACCCAAACCACAGTGGGTCGTGTTATTTTGCGTGAAGTTGTGCCGAATCGCGTTCCGTTTTTCGAAAAGTACAACAAAGCCATGGACAAGAAGAGCCTGTCGGCCTTGGTGAACGAAACCTACCGCATGTGCGGAGCCAAGGAAACTGTGCTTCTTGCCGACGCATTGCGTGAATTGGGTTACCGTCATGCAACTCAAGCGGGTATCTCCATTTCCATCAAGGACATGGTCATTCCTGAAGAGAAAATTGCACTTTTGAACCAGGCACACGAAGACGTGCGTACGGTTCATGAAGAGTACAACCAAGGTTTGATTACCGAAGGCGAGCGCCACAACAAGGTCATCGACATCTGGTCACGTGTTCAAGACAACATTGCTGAGCACATGTTCAAGCAGATTTCGACCCAGAAGGTGAAGGACGAAACAGGCAAGGATACAATCATTCCTTCGTTCAACTCGCTCTTCATGATGGCTGACTCCGGAGCGCGTGGTAGCAAGTCCCAGATGCGTCAGCTGGCGGGAATGCGCGGTCTGATGGCGAAGGCCACAGGCGAGATTATTGAAACACCGATTACGGCGAACCTGCGTGAAGGTCTGACAGTGTTGCAGTACTTCATTAACACGCACGGTGCTCGTAAGGGTCTTGCCGACACGGCGTTGAAAACTGCTTCTTCAGGTTACCTGACCCGTCAGCTCGTCGACGTGGCTCAAGATACAATCGTCTCCGAATACGATTGCGGAACGATGGATGGTATCGAGATGACCCCTGTCATCGATGGCGGCGAAGTCATTCAGAAGCTCGGCCAGCGTATTCTCGGTCGTACCTCACTGGAAGACGTCAAGAACCGTTCAACGGGCGAAATTATTGTTCGTGCGAACGAAGAAATGTCGGAAGAAGTCAATGCGAAACTTGAAGCCGCTAAAATCGACCGCGTAAAAGTGCGTTCGGTTTTGACCTGCCGTACACGCCGCGGTGTGTGTGCGAAATGCTATGGTCGTGACCTTGCGACCGGTAACCTTGTTAACGTAGGCGAAGCTGTCGGCGTTATTGCTGCTCAGTCGATTGGTGAGCCGGGTACACAGCTCACGATGCGTACGTTCCACCAGGGTGGTGCGGCATCAACGCAAGCACAGCAGTCCTCGCACGAGGCGAAGCTCGAGGGAACGGTCAAACTCGTCAACTCGAACCTGGTTCGTGGTAAAGAGAAGGGCAAAGATCAAAACTGGTTCCGTGCCATGGGACGTAACGGCGAAGTGCTCGTCTACGACCTCGACGGCAACGAACGCGATCGTCATTCCATTCCATATGGCTCAAGGGTGTTCATCAAGGATGGGCAGTCTGTAGCTGTGGGCGACCAGCTCATTGAATGGGATCCGCACTCTGTAGTTATCGTGGCCGAAGTGGCCGGTAAAGTGCGCTACTCGGACATGGAAGAAGGCATCTCATACGAAGAGCGTCAGGAAGAAACGACGGGTATTTCCCGCCGCGTTATCCTCGAAACTCGCGATGCGAAGGTCAAGCCAGCCCTTCTCGTCACTGACTCCAGCGGCACAGCTGTGAAAATCTCGCAGACACGTGATGCGAAATATCTGCTTCCAAGCGGTGCAACAGTTATGTTCGCTGACGGCGAAGCTGTATTCCCTGGCGATATTCTTGCCAAGATTCCACGTGAACAGGCGAAGACTCGAGACATTACCGGTGGTCTGCCGCGTGTGGCCGAGCTGTTCCTCGCGCAAAAACGCCGCACATTTGCGATCATTTCCGAAATCGACGGCTATGTTAGCTTCGGCAAGGATACAAAAGGCAAGCGTTGCGTGGTTGTGAAGCCCGAAATCGGTGATCAGAAAGAATATCTGATTCCGAAGGGACGCCACGTTGTCGTGACCGAAGGCGACTTCATTCAAGCTGGTGAACCTCTTGTCGACGGTTCGTTGAACCCGCACGATATTCTTCGGGTCAAGGGCGAGAAAGAATTGGCCAAGTATCTCGTCTCCGAGATTCAGGCGGTCTACAAGCTCCAGGGCGTGCCAATCGACGACAAGCACATCGAAATCATTGTTAAGCAGATGTTGCGTCGCGTTAAAATCAAGGATTCGGGAGACACCGAGTTTCTGCCTGCGGCTCAGGTCGAGAAGTGGACTTTCGAGGAGCAGAACGAGTTGGCAGTCGCCCGTGGTGCACGTCCCGCTGTTGCTGAGCCATTGCTGCTTGGTATCGCGCGTGCTGCGTCGTCGACCGAGTCATTCATTTCGGCAGCGTCCTTCCAGGAGACCACCAAGGTGCTTACCGAGGCGTCTCTCTCGGGCCGCGTCGACCTTCTGCGTGGCTTGAAGGAAAACGTGATTATGGGGCGTCTGATCCCTGCCGGAACAGGTGTCTCGCTTTACAAGCACGTTGATATGTTCGTTGAAGGCCAGACGCTCGATGCCGAGGCTATTATTGAGGCGGCAACGCCTTCGATGGTTGCCCGGATGGGTGGTCACAACCACAACTTCCGCTAACAGCTTAAAGTTGTGTGCTTTTAATTAAGCCCCGGGATTTTGAGCCCGGGGCTTTTTTTGTTCGAGAAAGTCTCGCGAAATCTCTTTTTCAAGAGTTGCTTGACAAGGTTTCAGCTGTTGGATATGGGTCGAGGCCCATACTCGGAGATGTCTAGATGGAAAGCCAAAAAATTCGCATTCGCCTCAAGGGATATGATGTTGCGCTTGTTGATCAAAGCGTTGCACAGATCATTAGCAAAGCAAAAGGAACGGGAGCGCGTATCGCCGGTCCAGTTCCAATGCCTACACTCATCAACCGTTATACGGTTTTGCGCTCGCCGCACGTGGACAAAAAGTCACGCGAGCAGTTCGAAATCAGAACGCATCGTCGTCTGATCGACCTCCTCGAACCCAAGCAGCAGACAGTCGACGCTCTTATGAAGCTTGACCTTGCCGCTGGTGTTGACGTCGAGATCAATCTCTACTAACTCGAGCGCGTCGCAGGCATGCGATTCGTTCTTAAACAAACTGGCGCTGCGAATTGCTCGCATCCAGTCCGAGGGAAGTCATATGATTCGTAATGCATTTATCAAGGTCGGCATGACCAGTGCATTTACCGAAGCAGGTGAAGCTCAGGGCGTAACAGTCCTTCGTCTTCAGCCCGCCAAGGTTGTCCGCCACGAAAGTCTCCAAGATGGGCGCACGCTCGTTGTTGTCGAGTACGACACCGGTGTGAAAAAGAAGACCACTCGTGGATGGATTGTTGATAACGCCGCGGATTTCCCCGTAGGCAACACAGTCACCTCGCCAAATCTCGCCGCAGGCCAACTCATCAAATGTTCCGGTGTTTCAAAAGGTAAAGGCTTCCAAGACGCCGTAACGCGTCACGGTTTCGCAGGCGGCCCTGCAAGCCATGGTAGCCGTTTCCATCGTGCTCCGGGCTCCGTGGGTATGCGTACCGAGCCAGGTCGTACGCCCAAGGGCAAGCGTTTGCCTGGTCATCACGGCGATTCACATGTCACCCTGCGTAAGGTTGAAGTCGCATACTGGTCGAGCGAAGAAGCAATTCTCGCTGTTGTCGGTGGCGTGCCTGGACCTCGCGGCGGCCTTGTATTCATTTAATTAGGCGAGTGAGGAACACTGAGATGTTGTCACAAGTAAACACATTACCAAGTTGGTTGGCGGAAGGTGCGGAGAAGAACGAAGGCACCCTTTGGCAAATTGTCAAAGCTTACCGCGCAAATCGTCGCCAGGGCACTGTGGGTGTGAAGACCCGTGCTATGGTTGCATCAACCGGCAAGAAACCTTTCAAGCAGAAGAAAACCGGTAGCGCTCGCCGCGGTTCATTCGTTTCTCCTCTCCATGTTGGTGGCGGAGTTGCGCATGGTCCTAAAGCTCGTGACTACCGCGAAGCTATCCCAACAAAGATGGCAAATGTTGCACTCCAAATTGCTCTCGCGCATCGCGTGAAGGCTGGAAAAGTGTTCACCGGAGCACTTGACATTCCATCGGGTAAAACCAAAGACGCGTACAAGTTCTTCAAGCCAATTGAAGAAAACTACGGCAAGGTTTTGGTTTGCCTTTCGAATCCATCAGAAACAACACTCCGCGCTATCCGTAACATTCGCGGTGTCGTTCTCGTGAAACCAGAACAAGTCACTGCTCTCGATATCGTTGAGAGCCGTAAACTTGTCGCGACCGGAGAGGCGATGGAAATCCTCTCTCGCCGTTTCGGAAAGTAAAGGGGTGAGAGATGCGCGCTGATCTCGTTATTCTCGGTTCTATCTTGAGTGAAAAAGCCGTTACGCTTTCAACTCAAAACGTCTTCACACTTAAAGTGGCTAAGAAGGCAACCAAAGCTGACGTGAGCAAGGCTGTAAAAAGCGTGTTCGGTGTCGACGTCCTCGACGTCAACACATCTATCGTCCGCGGTCGCGTTGCTCGTAAGGCTCGCAGCAAGAAGGCTGGTCCTGTCACGGTGAAGGCTCCCAACTACAAGAAGGCATATGTGCGGTTGAAGGACGGTCAGACTCTGCCTGTGGCAAGTTCGGTGCCTGAAACGACCGAGCAGGGTAAGTAATCAATTCAGGGCGCGGATAAAAACCTCGCTATCGTGCCCTTAGGAGAGGTATATGGCAATTCGTCAGATGCGGCCTTACACGGCCACCACGCGGTTCCAAAGCTACATCAAGTACCGCGAAGTATTGACCACGAACGAGCCCTACAAAGGCCTGTTGGAAGCTCTGCCCAAGAAGGCGGGACGCAACAACAACGGCCGTATTGTGGTTCGTCATCAGGGCGGTGGAAACAAGCGCAAGTATCGTATCATCGACTGGAAACGTGCACGCCGTAATATCGAAGGCGTTGTGACCAGCGTTGAGTATGATCCCAACCGCACAGCATTCATTTCTCTCGTCCAGTACAAAGACGGAGATCGCCGTTATCATTTGGCCACCAACGGTGTGACCGTTGGCACCAAGATCATGAACTCGGAAGAGGCGGACATCAAGCCTGGTAACAGCCTTCCGATGCGCAAGATTCCTGCAGGTACAGCAATCCACAGCATCGAGCTGAAGCCTGGTGCAGGCGCGAAGCTTGTGCGCAGTGCAGGCGGCTCAGCAACTCTCGTTGGTCGTATTGAAGGATATGCGCAGGTGCGTATGCCTTCTGGCGAGCTTCGCATGATCCCTGAGAACTGCTACGCGACGATTGGTACTGTTTCGAACTCAGACCACATGAATGTTTCCTTGGGTAAAGCTGGCCGTGCGCGCTGGAAGGGTGTACGCCCATCTGTCCGCGGTGTTGCAATGAACCCAATCGACCACCCAATGGGTGGTGGTGAAGGCCGTACATCCGGTGGTCGTCATCCATGTTCGCCTTGGGGCCAGTTGGCGAAGGGTTACAAGACTCGTCGTACGGCTCGTCCAAGTGACAAATTCATCATCAGTCGCCGCAAGAAGAAGTAAGAGGGGTTTGATTTATGCCACGTTCGTTAAAAAAGGGACCATTTGTCGATGGCTACCTCGTGAAGGCGGCTGAGAAGAACAAGGGCGCCGGTAAAGTCATCAAAACCTGGAGCCGTCGTTCGACTATCGTTCCAGATTTTGTTGGTTTGACCTTCGCTGTTCACAACGGCAAGAAGTTCGTTCCAGTGTATGTCAATGAAAACATGGTTGGACACAAGCTCGGTGAGTTTGCGCCAACGCGGACCTTCTTCGGCCATGGTGCCGATAAGAAGGCAGCGAAGAAGAAGTAAGGGGAGTGATATGAACGCGAAAGCTACACATTACGCTGCACGGTGCACGCCCCGCAAAGCGCGACTGCTTCGTCCATTGGTTAAGGGCAAAACAGCGGCAGCTGCAGTTGCACTTCTCAGTGCTGAACGCCGCGCCGGTTCGGTGGCAACTATTAAACTAATCAAGTCTGCTATGGCACAACTCCCTCGGGAATTGGCTGCGAATGCAGTTGTGGCTGACTTGGTGGTGAACGAAGGTCCGCGTCGGACGACCTATATGCCTCGCGCACAGGGTCGTGCATCGCCAGTGACGAAGAAAACGTCACACCTTACAGTTCGCTTGGCACTTGGTTGAGAGGGGATTTGCAGTGGGACAGAAAGTAAATCCAATTGGTTTGCGTTTGGGAATCAACAAAACTTGGGATTCCCGTTGGTATAGTCAGCGTGATTTTGCGCGCTATCTCAATGAAGACCTGAACGTTCGTAAGTTCGTTACGAAGAAGTATGGCTCAGTTGATGTAGCCGGCATCTCGAAAATCGAGATCGAACGCGCTGCTAAACAGCTGTTGGTGAAAATCTATACAGCCAAGCCTGGCCGCATCATCGGCAAGCAGGGTAAGGGAATCGAAATCCTCAGGGACGAAATCAAGGGTCTGCTCAAGCAGCCTGAGCGTGCTGTGAAGGTTGACATTTTCGAAGTGAAGAACGCGGATACGAACGCTCAGTGGAGCGCGCTCAACGTTGCTCAGCAGCTCGAGAAGCGTATTTCTTTCCGCCGTGCGATGCGCAAGGTTATGCAGTCAGCAATGAAGGCTGGCGCTAAGGGTATCAAGGTTCGTGTTTCTGGCCGTCTGAACGGTGCCGAAATGGCTCGTACAGAGTGGTATATGGAAGGTCGCGTTCCTCTCCACACTCTCCGCGCTGACATCGATTACGCGACTGCTGAAGCTCTCACCACGTACGGGATCATCGGCGTGAAAGTGTGGATCTTCAAAAACGAAATCTTTGGCAAGGCTGTTCCGGGCAAGGAAAGCCGTACGCCTCGCTCGAATGAGGAGTGATGGACAATGTTGGCTCCAAAGAAAGTTAAATTTCGTAAGTCCCACAAGGGACGCATTAAAGGTGTAGCAAACCGTTGTAACACCGTGGATTTTGGGGACTTTGCTCTTCAGGCGATTGAACCTGGCAAGCTAACTTCTCGCCAAATCGAAGCAAGCCGAATTGCCTTGACTCGTCACATTAAGCGTGGTGGTAAGGTGTGGATTCGGGTGTTCCCCGACAAGCCGATCACTAAGAAGCCGGCAGAAACTCGTATGGGTTCCGGTAAGGGTGGCTTGGATCACTGGGTAGCTCCGATTCGTGCGGGTCGCGTACTGTTCGAAATTCAGGGTATTCCTGAAAATCTCGCGCAAGAAGCGTTCGAGCTTGCAGCTGCGAAGCTCCCGTTCAAGACACGCGTTGTTTCGCGTGCAGCTAAGGTTTGGGAGGTCTAATGAGCTCGAAGAAGGCTAAAGAAACGGTTTCAGCAGCTGATGCTGCCGCTCGCAAGAAGGAATTGGCTAAGGAGCTCGTGAAGTTCCGCGTTTCCCTCGACCCGAGCGTCATTCAGTCGGGCAAAGGTCCGGTTCAGCTGCGCCGCGAATTGCGTACGTTGGGTCGCGCCGTGAGCGCCAACCAGAAGAAGAAGTGAGGAGTAGGCTGTGACAACAACAGATAATGTAACCAAGAACCCTGTGAGAGCCCGCGTTGTCGGACTTTCTAAGGATGGCAAGACAGCCAAAGTTGAAGTTCCACGCGTTGTCGTGGCTCCTCGCTATGGCAAACGCCTGCGCCGTGAAATCTCGCTGCATGTGGATTCCACCGGAGCGCCGGTTGTCGTGGGTAAAGAAGTTATGATTCTTCCCTGCCGCCGTATTTCGAAGACAAAGAGCTGGAAAGTCGTTTCCGTAATTTAATCGTTGAGAATTTAAGAGGTGTATCGTGATTCAACCGGAATCCATCCTGGTAGCAGCTGATAACAGCGGAGCGCGATCACTCAACGTCATTCGCGTGATGGGCGGTTCATTCCGTCGTTACGCGCGCGTTGGTGACCTTATCGTCGTTTCGGTCAGAGATGCTGTGCCGGGAGGCCGTGTGAAGAAAGGTGAAGTTCACAAGGCCATCGTAGTTAGATGCAAAAAGGAAGTCTCGCGCGTTGACGGCTCGAGCATTCGCTTTGATGAAAATGCAGCTGTGCTTGTGAAAATCGTGAAGAACGAGCGCGAACCCATTGGTACGCGTATTTTCGGACCAGTTGCACGTGAACTGCGTGCACGTAACTGCGGCAAAATCATCAGTCTCGCTCCGGAGGTCTTGTAATTATGGCTACCGATAAGAACGCGCCAGCCAAGAAATCTGGCGGCAAGAAAGGTGCTGACGCTGCGGCAGTTGTTGCTCGCGGTGAGCACGTCAAGGGAGCGAAGCCTCGCTACCAAGAGAAGTTCGCGAAGAGCGTTCTTCCTGAACTTAAGAAGCGTCACACAGACACGAATCCCATGCAGTTGCCAAAGATCGTGAAGATCGTGGTGAACACGTGCCAGGGTGAAGCAACCCAGAACATCAAAGCCCTCGAGTCGGCAGCTGCTGAGCTCGAGATGATCACCGGCCAGAAGCCCCTGATCACCCGTGCGAAGAAGTCCATCGCGTCGTTTAAGCTGCGCGCAGGGATGCCCATTGGCGCTTCCGTGACTCTTCGTCGCGAGAGAATGTTCGAATTCTACGATCGCCTTGTTAACGTTGCTCTGCCACGCGTACGTGACTTCCGTGGCGTGTCCCTGAACAGCTTTGACGGTCGCGGGAACTACTCTTTGGGTTTGCGCGAGCAAATTATCTTCCCCGAAATCGAAGCTGACAAGGTCGACAAATCACGCGGCCTGAGCATCACAATCGTAACGTCTGCGAAGACCGACGAAGCCGCGCGCGAGCTGCTCAGTCTTCTCGACATGCCATTCCGTAAGTGAGGTTTGAACGATGGCACGCTTAGCAATGATCAACAAAGCGAATAAGAAACCGAAGTTCTCCACGCGCGCACACAACCGTTGCAACCAGTGTGGACGTCCAAGAGCTTACTACCGTGATTTCGGTGTTTGCCGTCTGTGCTTGAGAAAGTTGGCTCTCAACGGCCAAATTCCAGGCATGATCAAGGCCAGCTGGTGAGGTGAAGTAAAATGAATACGACAGATCCAATTGCAGATATGTTGACTCGCGTTCGCAACGCAAGCTCTGCCGGCCTGCGCTACGCCGTAGTTCCCGCGAGCCAGTTGAAGGTTGAAATCACCAAGATTCTCGAGGCCGAAGGCTTCATCCGTGGTTTCCGCCTTATCCGTGACAATGGTCAAGGCAAAATCAAAATCGCTGTGAAGTACAGCGAGAGTGGCGCTCCTGCCATCCGTGGTTTGGCTCGTGTGTCCAAGCCTGGGTGCCGCGTGTACTCGAGCGTTGCAAAGTTGAAACCTGTGCGCGCTGGACTGGGGCTCGCCATTGTCTCTACACCAAAGGGCGTCATGACTGATGCGACTGCGCGTGCTGAGAAGGTTGGCGGTGAAATTTTGGCTCAGGTTTGGTGATCTGCAGCTGAAGGAAGTGAGTGTGATTTATGTCAAGAATCGGTAAACAGCCTATTAAAATTCCAAACGGCGTAACCGTTAAGTTGAACGGCTCCGTTCTGGAAGTGAATGGACCTAAGGGCTCCCTCAAGCGCGACACATTTGGCCGCATCAAGCTGAGCCAGACAGGCGCAGAGATTGCGGTTCAGCCTGCAATCGAAGACGGAGCTAACTTCTGGGGACTCTACAGAACCCTTCTGGCCAACATGGTCGAAGGCGTGACGACTGGGTACACAAGACAGCTCGAGCTGGTTGGTACGGGTTACCGTGCCGCCATGGCTGGCAAGAACCTCACGTTGACAGTGGGATATTCCCACCCTGTCAGCATGACCCCTCCTGCAGGCATCGCATTCGATGTCGATAAAGCGGGCAAGGTTTCTGTCGCTGGTCCCGACAAAGAGTTGGTCGGTCGCGTTGCGGCTCAAGTTCGCGCAGTGCGCGCTCCCGAGCCCTATCACGGCAAGGGTATTCGCTACTCTGGCGAAGTGATCGTGACCAAAGTCGGTAAGTCATCTGGTAAGAAGTGAACGTGAATATGTCCGCCTGTATGTGAGCAGGCGACGAGGAGAACATTATGTATCGTGTTGTGAACAGACGTCGTGTGCGTGAGCTTCGCAAGATGCGCTTCTGGCGTCGTCGCATGAATGACCTCAGCAAGCCGCGCCTGTGTATTTTCAGAAGCGCTCGGCACATCCAAGTTCAGTTGATTGATGACAAAGCGCAAAAGGTTTTGGCATCGGCAACTTCTTTCGAGAGCTCCATCCGAACCACGGGTCTTCGTGGTAAGGACATGGCTAAGAAGGTTGGCGCCACTATTGCAGAGAGAGCGAAAAAGATCGGCCTCACAGAGGTTGTCTTCGATCGTAATGGCTTCTGCTACCACGGCCGCGTCCAGGTTCTGGCGGACTCTGCTCGTGAATCCGGTTTGAAATTCTAAGGAAGGTCAAGGAGTAGGTCATGCAGGTTAGAACTGAAGAGAAAAAAGACCGCTTTGAAGATCGTGTGGTCAGTGTTGCACGCGTTTCTAAAACGGTGAAAGGCGGACGTCGCATGAGCTTTTCGGCTCTCGTGGTCGTCGGCGATAAAGAAGGAACTGTTGGATTCGGTCTCGGTAAGGCCGGTGAAGTGCCAGAGGCTGTTCGCAAGGCAGTTGCTCAGGCCAAGAAGTCTCTCGTGAGCGTTCCGCTTGAGAACCAAACCATTCCATTCATGGTTCAGTCCAAGTTCGGCGCAAGCAAGCTTCTTATGAGCCCAGCTCCAGATGGTACAGGAATCGTGGCAGGAAGCGCTGTGCGTGCCATTGCTGAGCTCGCTGGTATTCCCAACCTGATGGCGAAAATCCAGGGAAGCCGCAACCCGCACAACGTTGTTAAGGCAACGTTCGCAGGTTTGCGCCAGCTGACAACACGCGAAGAATACGTCAACGCACGTAAATGAGGTCGGCCATGAATAGCCTTAATACTAAAAACATCAAAGTCACCCTGTTGAGAAGCTCAGCAGGTCGTTCAGAAACACAGAAGCGGACGCTCGTTTCACTTGGCCTCAAGAAGATTGGCCAGTCACGCGTGCTTCCGAATCTCAACCCCATTCTTGGCCAAGTTAACAAGGTCATTCAGTGGGTCAAAGTCGAACCCGCTGAGTAAGAGGTGAATTGTGAGAATGCAAGATTTGCGCCCCAATGATGGCGCTACCAAAGATAGACGTCGCCTCGGCCGTGGACCTGGAAGTGGTCTCGGTAAAACCGGTGGACGCGGTGGTAAGGGTCAAACGGCTCGCGCTGGTGGCGGAATTCGCCCTGGTTTTGAAGGCGGTCAGACCCCTCTTTACCGTCGTCTTCCCAAGCGTGGCTTCACTAACGTGCATGCCATTGAAGTGTTTGCACTGAATCTCCGCGACGTAGAGCCTTACATTGAGGCTGGTGTGCTTGACGGAGTTAACGTTGCCGGTGAGAAGGCGATTGTGAAGCTCCTGTCCGTGGGCGATGTTCCAAAGTCGCTCAAGGTCGTGAAATCCATCCGCGTGTCAGGGACTACACGCGAAAAACTCGGCGCCGCTGGCGTAAAGATCGAGGAGTAAGGACGCGATGGCACTTGCCGAAGAAAGCGGTGAGAACTTATTGTTGAAAAGAGTGTTGTTCACTCTGATGGCTTTGTTGGTTTTTCGTTTGGGCGTGCACATTCCGACTCCGGGGGTGAACACCAAAGCGCTCGTGGAACTCGCCAGCCAGAATTCGGGCGGCCTTCTGAAAATGTTGAACATGTTTTCAGGTGGAGCCCTCAACCAGTTTTCGATTTTCGCGTTGGGCATCATGCCCTATATCTCGGCAAGCATTATCATCCAGTTGATGACTGTGGTGGTTCCTTCGCTTGAACAGCTGCAGAAAGAAGGCGGAGTGGGGCGGCAGAAAATCAACCGCATCACACGCACTTTGGCGGTTGTCATCGCAGTGCTCCAGGGTTACCTGGCCGCAACTGCGCTCGAGAGTGCTCCGGAAACTGCGGCAGGTGCTGCGGTTCTTGATCCCGGATTTTCATTCAGAATTCTTGCTGCACTTCTTCTGACAAGTGGTACCTGTTTCGTGATGTGGCTTGGTGAGCAAATCACCGAGAAGGGCATCGGAAACGGCACCTCTCTCATTATTTTTGCAGGTATCGTCGCCTATTTTCCAAGTGGGTTGGGAGCTGTTGTAGTCGCGTTGCGCGAAAACACCATGACTGTTGTGACCGCTTTGGGCTTCTTGGTCTTTCTGGTGGCCACGGTCTTTGGAATTGCGTTCATCGAGCAGAGCTACCGAAAGATCGCTGTGCATTATGCGAAGCGATTGGTGGGTAACCGTGTGATGTCAGGCCAATCGACGCACCTTCCTTTGAAGGTGAATATGGCAGGTGTTATTCCGGCTATTTTTGGAAGTACTATTCTTGCGGTACCGCTTTCTTTTGGTGGTTTTTTCGGTCGCTCCGAAAGTCCTTGGATGGCGGCGTTGTACCCGAATCAGTGGTTGCACAATGTTTTGTTTGCATTCCTCGTGTTGTTCTTCTGCTATTTCTACACTTCAATTACGTTCAAGCCGGACGACATTGCTGAGAATCTGAAGAAGCAGAACGCATACATCCCAGGAATTCGTCCGGGCACGGAAACCGCCGAGGCATTGGATATGGTGGTGACCCGGCTGACTCTCGCAGGTGCTCTGTACATGAACCTGGTGTGTTTGATTCCCCAGGTTGTTACGGGTGGCTTCTCCGAGTCGTTGTTCGTCGGTGGAACGAGTTTGCTCATCGTAGTGGGCGTCGCTCTTGAAACCGTTCGGCAGGTTAGCGCACAGTTGGCGACACAACGCTACGATTCGCTTCTGTTCTCAGGCAAGGACACTTCGGCTGAGCCGAAGTTTGGTCCCACAACGGAACGGAGCCCAACGTGAAGGTGTTTGTCTTGTTGGGTGCACCTGGGGCTGGAAAAGGCACCCAGGCTGCTTTGGTCGCTAGCCGATTGGGTGCTGCGCATATCTCAACAGGGGCTCTGCTCCGCGAGGAAATTAAGTCTGGCTCAGCATTGGGTCAGAAGGTGAAGGCAATCGTAGAGTCCGGCTCGTTGGTCGACGACCAGACCCTATTTGAATGCTGTCATGGAACGCTGGTGCGCGCTAAAGAAGCCGGAAAGAATTCTCTGCTTCTTGACGGCGTACCGCGTAATTTAAGTCAAGTTCGAATTTTGGACGAAGTTCTTCTCAAGTTGAATCTCAAAGTCGACGCGGCAATTGATTTTGAGGTCTCCAAGGATGTTTTGGTCGCACGACTAAGCAACCGATGGACTTGCCAAAAGTGTTCAGCAGTGGTCTCGGGGAATGCTGAGGGTTTAGCCCCCTCATCCTGCGCTTCCTGTGGAGCCACTCACTCATATGCACGCCGCAAAGACGATGAGCCAGCAGCTGTGGCCAAGCGTTTGGGCGTGTATGAAGCGGAAACTGCACCAGTTTCGGGGGATTACCAAAGACAGGGTCTGCTGCATCGACTCGATGCCCAGCGCGATCCTGAAATGGTGTACCTGGACGTGGCTGCAGTCATAACGAAAAAACTGAAGTGAGTTGTTGCCGGTTCGCTAATTTTGCGTTAGCGACTTGGCGCATCGGACTTCGGTCATTGGTGGGATGTGTATGGAACGTGATGATCGAATTGAGGTAGAGGGTACTGTCGCCGAGAAGCTTCCGAACAACATGTTTCGGGTTGCGCTCGAAAATGGACATATTGTTCTGGCTCATGTGTCTGGAAAGATGAGAATGAACTTTATCAACATTTTGCCGGGTGACCGCGTGAAGGTTGAGCTAAGTCCATACGATCTCCAACGCGGTCGGATTGTTTTCCGCGCGAAGTAAGTTTTTTGGTTTTGTGAGGTAGTTATGAAGGTTCGTGCGAGCGTTAAGCCTATCTGCGACAAGTGCAAAGTCATTCGTCGGGAAGGTATTGTTCGGGTGATTTGCTCTATTAAGAAACATAAGCAACGCCAAGGTTAAGGTTTTTGGGGGTATTCCGTGGCACGTATTGCCGGTGTAGATATTCCGCGTAACAAGCGGATTGAAGTGTCTCTGACTTATATTTATGGAATTGGCCGCAAGACAGCTCAAAAGCTTCTTGACAGTCTTTCTATTAGCCGCGACATCCGGGCACAGGAGCTGAACGACGACCAAGTCAACCAGATCCGTAAGGCCATCGATGGAGCGCTCACGGTTGAAGGCGATTTGCGTCGCATGGTTCAGTCGAACGTTAAGCGTTTGATGGATCTCGGTTGCTATCGTGGTCTTCGCCATCGTCGCGGGCTGCCAGCTCGTGGACAGAGAACCAAGACGAACGCACGTACACGCAAGGGTCCGAAGAAGACTGTTGCGAACAAGAAGAAATAATCGCCAGCTGAAGTGAGTAAAGTATGAACAAGGCTGTTGTTACCAAGAAAAAGCGCGTTAAGCGCAATGTTCCCGTCGGAATCGCGACGATTTCGGCAAGCTTCAATAATACAATCATTACTTTCGCAGATGTGAATGGTGATGTTGTCACCTGGTCGAGCGCAGGCAGCAAGGGCTTCAAGGGCTCGCGCCGCAGCACGCCTTTCGCTGCGCAAATGGCGGCTGAAGATGCAGCGCGCAAAGCCATGGAAAGTGGCATGCGTTCGTGCTCTGTGGTCGTTACGGGTCCAGGCTCTGGTCGTGAGTCTGCAATCCGTGCAATTTCTGCAACAGGTATGAAGGTCACGCTCATCAAGGATGAAACACCCATTCCACACAATGGTTGCCGTCCTCCCAAGCGTCGTCGCGTCTAATTGAATTGGAGATTAAACCGTGGCTCGTTATATTGGTCCAAGTTGTAGATTGTGTCGTCGGGAGGGCGTGAAGCTCTATCTCAAGGGCGATCGCTGCTATACAGATAAGTGCGCTGTAGATAAGCGCAAGTCCGCTCCTGGTCAGCATGGTGCTCGTCGCGCCAAGCTTTCCGACTACGGAAATCAGCTGCGTGAAAAGCAGAAGCTGCGTCGCATGTACGGAATTCTCGAGAAGCAATTCCGCGGCATGTTTGAAAAGGCAGCCCAGAAGAAGGGTAAAACGGGTGAGCTCCTGCTCCAGGGTCTCGAACTCCGTCTTGACTCCGTTGTGTATCGTCTCGGCCTCGCAGCGAGCCGTAACGGCGCACGCCAGGTTGTTCGTCACAACCACATCCTCGTGAACGGCAAGCGGGTAAACATCCCCTCCGCAGTTCTCAAGGTTGGTGACAAGGTGACTTTGGCGGAAGGAAGCCGTAACATGGCGCCCGTGTTGGCAGCTCTTGAAGCGACCAAGCGTGAAGGTCATGGTGCTCCAGCCTGGTTGAAGTGGGATCATTCCAGCTTCACAGGTGAGGTCCTGGCTAAACCTGCTCGTGAGGACATCTCTGTCCCTGCACGCGAGCAGATGGTCGTCGAGCTTTACTCTAAGTAACACGTAGCGCACTGAACGTGCGTTCGTTTGAAATTGGGACGGGGTAATTGATGCAGAGCAACTGGAAAGCGCTTGTAAAGCCACAGTTTATTGAAAAAGAAGATGTCACCCGTGTGTTTGGTCGTTTCATCGCGAAGCCTCTTGAGCGTGGTTTTGGAACGACTCTCGGCAATGCACTGCGACGCGTTCTGTTGTCGTCGCTTCAGGGCGCAGCCGTGGTTGGGTTGAAAATTGAAGGCGTTGAGCATGAGTTTTCAACGGTTCCTGATGTCTCCGAAGACGTCACCGAAATCGTTCTGAACCTCAAAGCACTTGGCGTTTGGCTCGATGGTGAGACTGAAAAAGTCGCCACAATCGACGTCGTGGGTCCAAAAGTTGTCACGGGTGCAGACATCGAAGCCGATGGTTCTCTGCGGGTTCTCGACCCCGAGCAGGTCATCTGCACGGTGGGTGCGGGCGGCCGTTTCAAAGCCGAGCTCCACATTCGCGCAGGCAAGGGCTACGTGACGAGCGAGCTCATCAAAGAAGCGGGCTTGCCCGTGGGCGTGATTCCTCTCGATGCGGTTTTCTCGCCTGTTCGTCGGGTGAGCTTCTCCGTGACGGAAACACGCTTGGGTCAGCGTTCGGACTTCAACAAGTTGATGATTGAAGTTAGCACCAACGGTGCGGTTTCTCCTGAAGACGCATTGGCTTACTCAGCCAAGATTCTTAAGGATCAAATCTCTGTCTTCATCAACTTCCAGGAAGCTGATGAAGAAGCTCCTGTGGCTGAGGCTGTGACGGTCGACGCTCGTGTGAACGAAAGTCTCTACAAGTCTGTGGACGAACTAGAACTTTCTGTACGCGCAGCAAATTGTCTTGAAAATGCTGGAATTCGGTATATTGGTGAACTTGTCATGCGGAGCGAATCCGAAATGCTCAAGACCAAGAACTTCGGCCGCAAGACTTTGAACGAGATCAAAGACATTCTCGCAGAAATGGGTCTCCATCTTGGTATGAAGATCGAAGGATTTGATCCTGCCCGTCTGCGCGAGCGTGAATTTAAGGCATAAAAAGGTAGGAATGTGCGATGAGACATCGTTTTGGATACAGAAAGCTGAACCGCAACGCGACAGAGCGTAAAGCTCTTCTCCGTGGTCTCGCAACGCAGCTGCTCTCAACGGGTCGTATTGAGACTACAGTTGAGCGTGCGAAAGAGTTGCGCGGCGTTGTTGAACCTTTGATCACCCTCGCACGCAAAGACTCAG
The DNA here is from genome assembly GCA_016868315.1 of Betaproteobacteria bacterium. Taxonomy (GTDB): domain Bacteria; phylum Bdellovibrionota_B; class Oligoflexia; order Silvanigrellales; family Silvanigrellaceae; genus RFOM01. Next base: position 137,579 of record VGHE01000005.1, on the reverse strand, counting down.
TTGCGAACCGCAGAATTGCGGCAGCGCGTCTTTACGGTGCAGAAGTTGTGACTCGTTTGTTCAAGGAAGTTGCTCCTTCTACGGGAACTCGTCCGGGTGGTTTCACTCGTATTCTCAAGCTGGGCTTCCGCCCTGGCGACCACGCGCGCCGTGCGTTGATTGAGCTTGTTGACGAAGTGAAGGCTCCCGAGGCGAAGTAATTGGTCGAGCGGCGCTGAGGGAAACCGGTTGCGTCGTTGAGAAGGCCATGTTGCTGTGACCACGCTGACCGCGTGGTGGCGCTTGCAACAAAAAAACCCACCTTCCGGTGGGTTTTTTTGTTTCTGGAAGTATTCAGGCATGCGCTCGCAGTTTGACTGCAATGACTGTGACTTCTGTGCGGTTGTGGAAAAGATGGCGCACGGCAAGAACCCTTGCACCCTGCTCCTCAAAGAGCGCACACACAGCTTCGATGGAGTTCTTTAACAAGTTGAGTTGTGTGACTTTCAAAGTGTGAATCAGCAGGCTTCCTGGCAATAGTGTTCCCAACAAATGCGCGACGATTTGAGCTGAGTTTTGCGTTGGACCGTTCATGTCACAGAGAATTGCACTAAATTTTTCTGCTGAACGGATCTCATTTGCGTTCATTTTCCACAAGGTGACTTTCGGATTTTTAACCATATGGGGTGCAAGTTCGGCCAAATCGACTGCTGTGACTTGAGCTCCCCAGTTCACCAACTCCTGAGTCATTCCTCCCGGCGCAGCACCCAATTCAAGCCATGTAGGGAAGTCTGTGCTGCTGATACCGAGTTCTTTAAGAAGCATTAGGACTTCGGTGATTTTTCCAGCGGCTCTGCTTGTTCGCTCGGGTTTTGCTGGGTGGCTTTGGTCTGTTTCGGTGGTTTGTGCATTTTGCGTTGCCTGCGCAGTGGAAGGCTGGTCTTTGGGGTTTTTTAGGAATCCGAGCCCCCCAGAAAGAGCACTTCCCAATTCAATAGCTCCGGTACTGAGTCCAGCACAAATACCCTTGGCATGGACGAGAACAACCAAGACGTTTTGGTCGTGGGGTTGCTGACTCATTTGCATTTGAAGCAGGCGACCCTTGAGGCCAACGGCAATACGCTTCAGTTCCGGCGACGTGGACAAGATTTGCAGCTGTGACCAGCTCAGTCCGAGTTTGTGTTGGATTCCAGCGGCCGCACGTTCAACAAATTTTTCCGAACGCGGATTCACTGGCCATTGGTGCTGTAATGGACAACACCAGCGCGGAAATATGGTTCCAAGCAGCGCTGCACTCGAGAGGGGTGAATGAAAGGTGAGAGTATAAAAATCACCACCCAAGGGAAATGTTGATTTTTCGGGTTTCAGCGTTGCGAGAAAATCTCTTTCCCAGAGTGTCTTGGTTTCTGGGCTCAGCTGAATCATCCAGCTCTGGTGATTCCCCGAGGAAGCCTGGCTGAGGCGCTCGAGGCGTTCAATTAATGCCTCTGAACCGAATGAGCTTGCTGGTGTTGAGTTGGTTTTTTTGCTGTGAGCTTTTTTCAAACGTCTAATTCCCCAACCACTGCTTCAACGTGTCGCCGGAATGTTCCCGTGAAAATGGCTTCAGCCATGAGCTCGATGTCGTCGGCCAGTGCGCGATCTTGGTCGAGCTTTTCAGAACATTGCCTTACGAAATCATAGGCGGCTCGCACCCCCAAACCACCTTGGAGTGGTTTATGAAACTCGAGCCCCTGCGCTGCAGCCAACGATTCGATGGCTAGAACACGCGCTGTGTTGTTCAGGACTCTCTGCATTTTGAGAGCTGAGGTCATGCCCATACTGACATGGTCTTCTTGCTCGGCTGACGTGGGAATGGTGTCCACCGATGCTGGGTGGCAGTGCACTTTGTTTTCACTGACAAGCGCAGCTGCGACGACATGTGGAATCATGAAGCCCGAGTTCAAACCGGACTCTTTCATAAGGAAAGGCGGAAGCCCGCTCATATGTGGGTTCACGAGCTTGTCGATGCGACGCTCGGAAATGCTCGCCACTTCAGCCATTGCAATTGCGAGATAGTCGAGCACCATGGCAACCGGCTCGCCGTGGAAATTGCCACCGCTGAGGATTTCATTGCTTTCAGGAAAAACCAGCGGGTTGTCGGTGCTTGAATTGGTCTCGACGAGCAGTGTTTCGAGCACATGAGCGTAAGCGTTACGCGCCGCTCCATGAACTTGAGGAGCGCATCGGAAGGAATAGGGGTCTTGAACCTTTTTACATCCGGCATGACTCAGGCGGAGGCCGTCGTCGGCAAGAACTTTTCTCATATTGGCAGCAGCGCGCTGTTGACCGCTGTGAGGTCGCACGTTTTGTATTTCTTCCCGAAATGCGGTTGCCGTTCCCTTGGTTGCATCGAGCGACATGGCAAGCGTGATGTCTGCCGTGCAGAGAAGATGTGCAGCCGTGGCAAGAGCAAGTACCCCAACAGCGGTCATAACTTGAGTTCCGTTGATGAGAGAAAGGCCTTCCTTAGCTTCGGGGCTCAGCGCGGGGCGCTTGAGCTGGGCGAGCACTTCCGCTGTCTTGCGGGTTTGGCCTTCCCACTCGACTTGACCTTCGCCAATCAGCGCCAGAGCGAGATGCGCGAGAGGTGCAAGGTCACCACATGCACCGACCGAGCCTTGGCTTGGGATTACAGGATGGATGTTGTTGTTGAGGAAAAACTCCATTTGCCGGAGCGTCTCTTCACGCACTCCAGAGTTGCCACGGAGCATGGTTTGAAGTCGGAGAGCCATAATGGCTCTCACCACCTCAGTTTCAAGCCGAGGTCCGACGCCGCAGGCGTGTGAGCGGATGAGATTGACTTGCAATTCCCGAAGATGATCGCTGGGTATTTTGATGTTGGCTAGAGCACCGAACCCTGTATTGATGCCATAAAAAGTTTCACCGCTCTGCACCCGTGATTCCACACATGCCCTTGCAGCGTGCACTTTCCGCAGCGCATCGGGGGAAAGTTCAACCCGCCGGGAATGTCGGGCGATTTGCACGATTTGTGCGATATTCAGCGCGCACCCATCGAGCACCACGGGCTGGGAGTCAACCGCTACAGTTTTGTCTTTTCCTGACATGGCCTACCTCTTTGAAGTTTCTTCCTGCCATCGCTAGTATATTTCCAACAGCCTGCAGGGGAACGACAATGGTTTACAGGACGCGCTCAAAATATACACCGGGTGGCGGTGTGTTGGCTTTTTTTGAGCAGGTCTCACGGTTTGTCTCCCTGTCCGTGGCCATCTGGATTGGCGTTTCGCTTGTCTTCGTTCTTTTCGTTGCTGATGGCAAGATCACCGACTCCCTGGATTTGAGATTATTCCGCGGCCTATTCTCGGAATGGCGTCTGTTTTGGACAACTCTGATGCTTGTCGGACTGAGTGGTCTGATGGGAGTTCTCATTTCGCTTCCGGCATCTGTTCTTCTTTTGTTGAGCCGCCAGTACCTTGATTTTCAGTTGCTACGATCATCGCGTCGCGGAAATTTTATCAGAGTTCAAATTATCAAGTACCTGCCCGCGGCCGTGCTTGTTTTCTCGCACGTCGCTGTTTTTTCGCTCAACGTTATCTCGGCGCCCCAGTTAACACGACCCTGGCTGAAGGAGGGGAGTCGTGTTTCTGAACTTCTTGCGGGAGGTCATTTTGTATTGACTTCGCTGACACGCCGGACTCATGCAATACCTGCTCCAACCAATTCAAAGGCTGAACCAGCAGCAGCTAATGATGCTGCAACGAACTCCTCCAAACAGATGCACATCATTCTCGTTCCTGCCGACCAATTGGAAAGTGAAGAGTTTGCTGCTGAACAAGCCAAGCTTGCCGATGCTGTGCGTGTTCCATTCGTCATTTCAAAATCATCTGTCGTAGAGCAGCTCGATACTCTCCTCGAGAGTACGCCAGGTCGAACACCACAAGTCGCACGCAAGGCACTGCAAAATTTGTCGAGTTCTAAAAGGGTGATCATCGATGGAAACAGTCAGGTTTTGGTTTCCGTTTCACCGCAGATCCGGTTTGGAAATCAGCTTCTCGGTCGAGGAACTGAGAATCTGGGAGATTTCAACGATTCGCTATTGATTCAGGAGGCACAGCGTCGCCTCGCGCTATCACAACTCCACCTCTTTGGACTGTTCAGAGTTTTTGATGGCGTGCCGTTTGCTAGTTCCGGTTTGTCTTGGATCAACCTAATTGCCGATGACGTTGCTCGCCTCAGAAAAAGCGCTGCACTCGCGACGGGTATGAAGCAGAACCAGAGTGCGATGGTCATCATTCAACTGTCTGGTCTGGAGAGGGAGTTCAGAAGCGTTCGTGCTCCGTTTCGACCTGTCGGTTGGATGTTGACGCAGCCATCTTATGAATCGCGGATTGTGAACAAGAACCTGGTGCGCGAACTTGTTCAGTATCTGCATGACGTTGGTGCACGTGACACAGCCTCGTGGATTATCTTGCCCTACGCGGATGATCAGCGCACCAATCCTCAGAGTTTTGCGATCATCTCCTCGCGCTCCGAGTTGGCTCAGAACATGCGACAGTCTTCGGGAGTTGAGCTTGGCTTTCTGCATTCAGACTTCGCGCGTGAAATCGGTCGTCATTTGAATGAAGTTGGTGCGGAGCCGAGCTCTCCGAAGTTGCCTGTCGGAAATTCAACTTCTGTTGGAACGAATGTCGGAGCAGGAGAGCGACTGCATTGTTTCGAAACGGAGGTCGATTTTGCAGACCCAGGCTTCAAATTCCAGCCCGTCGATTTGCGTGAACGGAGTCTGGGGCAATTGCTCAATTCCTTGCCTTCAATGCCAGACGCAGATCTCGCGGTGCTTGGCAAAAGCATGTCGAGTCTGATGTCGCGTGAGTTAGGTTTGGGTTTTCTATGTCGAACCTGGAGCCAATCTATTGAGGATGTTTATCTCCTCAAATACAAGGGAATCTATGGTTGGTCTGGAGCCTCGAAGGGGCTCAGGCAGGGCGGAGCTGTGTTACTCAACCGCGGCTCCCTGCAAAATCTTGGAGAATCTAATCGCTCTGCACGGAATCGCGTAGTTTCGATCGTGCCAACTTCACTCCCTGCGCAAAGTTATAAAATTCATCCCGAGGTTCTCGAAGAGTTTGTTGTTCTGCATCTTGTGCCCGAGCAAACAGAAACCCGCGAAGCTACTTCGTGGTCCTGGCGCCCTCTCGATGCGCGCGAGAGTCAGTTCTTCTTCTCTAAATTTCAGACAGATGCTCTGCATGCCATCGAGCTCTCTGCGCGAGCGAGGATTCGTTAAATGACCCGACGCACTGGAATACACCTCAATTTTCTATTGACCCTGGTCACAGCCAGCGTTGTTGTTGTTGCAGGCGGTGCGTGGCTCTTGACGCGCTATCCTTGGCCAATTTTCCTGGCTGATTTTTCACTGGCTCGCAGTTCAACCTTTGTTGGTCATTGGCCGATGCCTTCGCTTGAGGAAGACAAGCAAGAACGCAAGAAACTCAAACGCTTTCCCCGCTCCGAGCAACAGCGCAGGTTGGGTTTAGTCATGCGGCGCATGGATTACCTGACCGTTCCGCTTTTTGATTTTTTCCTTGACCCCGGGATTCAGTACCTCTCGCCCGAAGCTCCAGCCGGAGTTGCTGCGCGTTCACCGGTGATTTGGCCTTCACTGCCGACCAGACGCAGGATGGGGAGCGAGGACACGCAGTTCAAAGATATTAGTTACGTTGTTTTGCCTACGTCCTCGGGTGCGCAGTGTATCGAGGGAGTGAGCATGTCTGCGGGCGATGAAATCCGGGTCAACCTTCCGGTCGCGCGCAACAAACGCAATATTGTTTTCTCAGTTGTACCCTTGGCTCCCTCAAATGTGCGAGCTTGGTTGGGACAGTTCAGTTGGGCAAGACAGTTTACGGATGCGGATGTGCATCGACCCCAATTCGTTTCGATTCCTGTGAATGATGCAGCAGCAAGTATGTTGCGTCTCAGTTTGGGAACCGGACAAATCCTTTTGACCTCTGCGTCGATTTCCCAGTGGGACAGATCCGGGCGTCTACCCGTTCAGCTGGGCACGGATAGTGAGTTGTGGCGTTCTGCAAACGAGGATTCGACCGAGACAGCCGAGACTGCGCCTCCAGAGCAAGGGGTTGAAGAATCTACAACCGGTGCGCCCACGCCCACTGAAGATGCGCAAGTAGCTGCTGCCAATGCTGGTTCTGCCGCCACTGGAATCGTTGAAGCACCCTCAACTGCGCAGACGGGAGTGGCTGCAGTAAACGCTGCAACGAATCAGAATAGTGCCCCGGCAGCGCAGGGGAGCAGCAAAGCCGCGGAGACTGTGAAAGGAAAAGATGGCAAAGGTAAGGCTGCGAGTAGCGGGGGCGCCGAGGATCTTCTTGATCCAGCTTCCGTGAAGTTCAATCAGGTCATTCCGGTTGACGGACAAAAGTCAGTTGCTATCGGCTATAATTTACTTTTTATGCAGTTAGATCCTTTGCTTAATTCAGTTGTGGGCGATGAAGCGGTGCTTGCTGCGCTTGCTCCTCATTTACATGCGTTTTTGAATCAATCTTTGTCCTTCAAAGTGAGTTTGCCCAACTACAATCGTGGCTCTGAACTGTATCAGCATTCCATTGTGCGGCAGTTTGGAAAATACATTCCAGTGAATTTGCCGATTCTGACAAAGGATTTGATTTCAAGAACAGGTGTGTTCAACCTGTATCAAGAGTTTCGTAATTTCGGTTATAAAGTTGTCAGTTTTGCACCCGCTCATGCCCTGGCTGTTCCAGATGCACTCTCGTATGGTTCGGATATTCCATCGATTGCGGGGCGCTGGCTGGATAATAACGATTGGCGATTTGTTGCGCGCCGCAAGGAACTCGATCAGCAGAATGAGCCTGCGAGTGGTTTGGATGCGATTTTCAAGAGCGAACGCGATGCCAAAGCAGCTGCGGTTGAAGATGAAGACTTTGAGAAAATGTCCAAGCTTCTCTCAGGTCTCGAGAATAAAAGTGATGCCGTTCCGGACTGGCGTGCAAATGAGCTATCCGTGGTCAGTGCGAAAAGTCATTATTTGCCTCGACTGGTGGATAGCTTTCAGCGCTGGAGCAAAGAGAATGCTCAAGTTCGATTTCTTGCGCACGTTTACCTGCAGAATGATGATCCAAGTGTGCGCCCTTCTTTCAAAGATTTTCTGCAGGTCTTCAAGAATAGAAAGTTCAAAACTTTTGCCACCCCTAGCCAAACCGAGAAGTATGCGCGCATTGTGATGCTCGATCGGGTTTTTGGTTGGATGCTGGAAAATCTCGTTGCTCGTCGCAGCTATCATCGCACGGTCGTCTCTTTACTCTTGCCGGGGATGGGTAAGGATAGAAATACAACATCCCAGACCGGCCAGTTCTATGTTTCCATTCCCGGGCTTGTCGGTAAGAAGTTGAACGATGGAAAAACTCATACGCTCGACGACGGTCTTGCAACCATGGCTCAGGTCGTGGGTGTTCAGTTCACACGCAAAGACAGTGCTGACCGCACTCTCTTCCGCGGCGAAAGCCTCGATCCAGAGTTAACTGCGGTTGCGGTTGAAGGCCAAAAGGTTGCAGCGGTGGCTGATGAGCTTTCAACTGCAAAGAAAGCGCCGAAATCAGATTCCGAGAAGCGTCCCTCGGCACCAGCAAGCGCGCAGACAGTTAATCCATTATCCGCTGAGGCATCTGCAGAGGGCAGCGCCGCGTTTGCCTCAGTTCATCCGTTCCCGCAGCAAGTGAGCCGTTTTCGTATGATCGTTCTGCCGCGGGCTGCGGGTTGTCAGTCGTTTGAATGGACAACCTCGACGCCGTATTTCGGCTTGAAATCGAGTCAGCCTATTGTTGAGGAACCTTCTCCACGTGGAAGGGTGATTCGGGTTTTTCCGTGCGGTCTGAGAGATCAAGTCATTGAACTGAGTTGGTTTCAATCCCACGACGCTCCGGGCAGTGGCGGAGTACCTGCAGGCACGGCGGCGAGTTGGATGGGTGGCACTCTGAGTTTCAATTTACCTTCAGGCGTGAGTGAGCCCGCGGATGCGCCGTTCTTTTTAGTGGGACCACAAGCATTGAGTCTTGATGCGCTACCGATGCGTCTAGAGGCTTTTCTCCCGAGCGAGATTCCGCAGCTTTTCGACCTTGAAACCAAAAAGGTTGTTGAAAGTGAAACGTTGGCTCGACTCTTGAACCTGAATTCGCAAATGCAAAGCCCGCAGCTCTCCGCGCGCACGCTGGTTTACTTTTTCAGAGAACCGGTGCGAAGGTGAGCGCTGCAAAGCGCTTCACCGTCTTGATTTCGGCAGAAAAAATGAGAGCCGAGCTGCTGCACGATTTATCAATCAGGGATTCGTGCGGTGAACTTTCCAAGGGTTGCCCTGTTGGCGTGGCTTAATAATGAGCTCATCGATGTTGATGTGTCGAGCGAGTTGCAGCGCGTAGACAAGCGTATCGGCAATGTCGCCACCATCCAAAGCTTCAACGCCATCGTAAACTTTCTGTGCACGCTCAAAATCACCTTTGAAGCGCACGAGGCTGAATTCTGTTTCTACCATTCCTGGCGAGAGCATAATCACCCGAATGTTCTGACTCACAGTCTCTAGACGAAGTGCTTCGTGGAAGGCGCGCACTGCGTGCTTAGATGCACAATAAACAGCACCGTTTTCATAAGCGCTGTGAGCCGCAACACTCGACAACACGACAATGTCACCACCGCCGTTGTTAGCCATGTGCTTCGCCGCTTCCTGGCTGATTCGAAATGCAGAATTCACGTTCGTGCTCAGCATCTTTTCCCAGTCATTTGGATCGGAGTTGAGCACATGCGAGAGTCCTAAAGCAAGGCCTGCGTTGTTCACGAGAATATCGACCGAAAAGGCTCCTGCATCCAACAGAGTTTGAATGGATTCCGGAGCGGTTAGGTCGAGTGCGAAGGTACGCACGCTGAGAGTGGGGTTGAGATTGAGCAGCTCAGCCTTGAGTTCATTCAAACGTTCCTTGCGGCGCGCAACGAGGTTTAATTGGCAGCCTTCAAGCGCAAGCCGCACAGCAGTTGCAAGTCCAATGCCAGAAGAGGCACCTGTGATAAGCGCGGTCTTACCCCGCAGCACTTGCCCGCGCGGCTTCAGGACAGATTGAATTTGATTTTTGATTGCGGTGTCGTTCATTTCACTGAAGCCACATATTCGTGAATTGAGTTGCGGAACGTGTTCACCCGCTCCACGCTCTGAGCATATGCCCCTTGCGCAGACAATGCTCCACTGACCGGCGTGCAGACCGAGATGTAGAATTTGATTTTCGGTTCAGTTCCGCTCGGGCGCATAGAGATTTTGCTGCCGTCGACCAGCTCGAGTTGGAGAACATCAGATTTGGGCAGTTGAGCGAAGTTTTCAGTCTCGCCTGTTTTCTTGCCAGCCATGTGCTTTTTCAATTGGAATTTGTAATCAAGCAGAGCTTGAACCTGTGTTCCTGCAAAAGTGCTGACCGGAGCATTGCGCATAGCAGCCATGAGCCGTGTGATGCGCTGCGCACCTTCCTCGCCTTCGAGGTCTACAGTGATCAAATCTTCCTGCCATGCGCCATGCTTTTCAAACAATGCAAGCAACACATCGCAATGAGTGAGCCCTTTATTCTTGAATGAGGCAGACATTTCGACTGCCTGGCAAAGTGCACCGATCCCGTCTTTGTCGCGAACGTAATCGCCCGGCATGAAGCCAAAACTTTCTTCCGTGCCAAACAGGTATTGATGAGAGTTTTTACCCTGACGTTCCCATTCGTTGACAACCCCTGCGATCCATTTGAAGCCCGTAAGTGTATCGAAGATTTCGATGTCGTGACTCGAGCAGATGCGTGCATGCAGATCAGAGGTCACGATGGTTTTGATGATTTTGTGTTGGGGTTTGAGGCTGCCCTGCGCTTTGCGTTGGGACAGGAGGTAATGAATCATCAGTGCGCCAGTCTGGTTTCCATTGAGGAAAACATATTCACCAAAGGCCTGGTGTTTGAAGGCACCTTGTGCTGCTTTGGGGTCACGCACCACGAGAGCAAGCCGGTCGGAATCGGGGTCTGTGGCCAGCACGATATCTGCTTTGCGGTCGCTCGCCTGTTGAATGGCCAGCGCCAATGCAGAGGGTTCCTCCGGGTTAGGTTTTTTCACAGTTGGAAAGTGACCATTGGGCTCTTCCTGTTCCGGTACGATGTGCAAGTTCTTGTAACCCCACTCACCCAAGGCTCGACGCGTGGGGAGCGCTCCTGTGCCGTGCAACGGGGTGTAGACGATGCCAATGTCCTTGTTGATGCTCGGCTCGAGCTGCAACCCTTTAACCTTTGCAAAGTAGGCATCAATTGTGGCGGCAGGCACGTTTTTGATGAGTGATTTTGAAACGGCATCGGAGTAGGCCATGGAGCGCGCTTGATTGTAACGCGTTACGGCGAAGACCTCCGCAAGAATGGCAGAATCATGCGGCGGAGTGATTTGCGCACCATCTTCCCAGTAGACTTTGTAGCCGTTGTACTGGGGTGGATTGTGGCTCGCAGTAATGCAGAGTCCGCCAATGCATTTGAGATTGCGCACCGCAAACGACAGGCAGGGTGTGGTCTGGATGTGGTCAAAAAGATAAACTTGGATATCGTTGGCAGCGAGAACACTGGCAGCCTGCTCTGCAAAAAATCGTGAAGAGAGGCGGCTATCGTAGGCAATGACAACGCCTCTGCGCTTGGCCTCCGCGCCTTGCTTGAGGATGTAGTTGGCGAATCCTTGGGTGGCCTTACGAATGATAGGGCCATTCATGCGATTGCTGCCTGCGCCGACAACCCCGCGCAGACCACCGGTTCCAAATTCGAGTTCGCGCCAGAAACGGTCACGCAATTCTTGAATGCTGTTTTGCTGAACGAGGTTTTGAATTTCGGTTTTACCCTCAGCTTCAACACTCGCATCGCTCATCCAGAGGTTGATGCGTTCGGCAGCTTCGCCGAGCTGCTCAAGAAGATTGCTGGGGATGTTGAAGGTTGTCATTTTGCTTGGGCCTTTCTCAATTCCTGAATGTTTTCTGAGACAGAGTTCAGGAATCTTTGAATTTTGACTCGCGTAAAGCTGTCTGTCTCAGGGTATCGAGTCAGAATATTTTCCAAGATTTGTTTGCATTGGTTGAAACTGTCAAGCTTTGCCTGCCTGTCTGGGGAGTTTGTTCCTCTTTGGTAAAGCTCGTTCGCCTTTCTGCGTAGGTCGCGGATATGAGCTTCGGAAGCCTCTCGGCGGAGGCGGCGGGTGACGTCGCTTTTCTGTGCATCTGAAAGACTATCAAGTGTTTCAACAGCTTCGCCAGGCTTGCCTTCGTTCAGAGCTACACGAGCCAACTGCAGGGCTCGGTCTGCGGTCAAATCGCCCTTATCGCCTGCGGCTGTGTTGGTCAGTGCAACCGTGCTGCATTGGTTCGCAGGTGTGTCGGCCACTTGTGGTCTATTGCTTTGCGGGGTGCCTACAAGTGCATCAATTCTGACCTGGTGCGGGCGGCTCGGAAACATTTTGCGCAGTTTGTTGGCCTGTTCCTCGGTGTTCGAGGTCTCGCCTTTGAGCCGGAGCTCTTCGAGAGTCGCGAGCTGGCTCGCAAACGAAAGTTCAAAGGCCGAGAAAAGCTTGAGGCGCACGGCTTGCATTCTCTCTTTGAGAGAGCCAGCAGGTGCTTGAGAAAGCAATTCGTCGAATTTTGTGAGGGCAGCTGCCTGTGTCATGGAATCGGCCAAATTACTGCGTACGTCACGCAGCAGCGCGAGCTGTGAGCCGCTCAATGCGGATTCGAGGCCTTGGAGATCGTTCCGCAGAGTTTGCCCCGAGACCATGTTCATGAATTGCAATGCTGAAACACTGAGTGCCTTTGCAAACGCTTGTCGCGAAGACGCACCGTCGCCGGCAGCAGCAAGAGCATCGGCACGCAACGTTTCGAGGTAACTTGGGTCAAAAAGAGGAGCTTCATTTTTGAGCGCCTGATCGATGGTCGTGTTTAGTTTTTGGAGCAGCTCTTTGTTCTCGGGTTCTTTCTGGTGAGCACACCACTGCGTCGCGAGCAGAACACCGTTGGAATAGGATTCAGGTGGAGCAACCAAACGCTTTTCGAGTGAATTGATTGCCTCACAATTGCGCTTGGCCAGAGCTATTTCGAATTGTGTGACGAAAGCAATTGAAGGTTGCTCGGCTTGATTCGCAGGAGTTTGTTGCTGCTCTGCATTCGTCGATGTTGAGGGAGCTTTGGGGCTCGATGGTTCCGTGTTTCCGACAATCTGAGGTGGCGGAACATTGCCTTGAGTGGCACAGGCTGCAACGAACTGGAGTCCAAACAGTCCTGCCAGAAATTGACGCAAAAAAGTGTGTTTCATCGATTTTCGCTCCGTGAGGCACCTTCGCTGTATGCGCGAAGAATGGCCAACGGATGTTACCAGTCGCTGGAGAGCCCAATCAAGTAGCGGCGCTCTTTACCCGCCACTCCATCGGTAAACAATGCCGCATCGTAAACAGCGGCTTCAATGCTGAAGTGTGGCATTGGAATGTAGATGCCAAAAGACGTGCGCTTCTCATTCAAGCCTGCGCGCAGAGAATAGTTTCTGCTACTTAAGGCGTTTCCTGTGAAAATTTCTACACCTGCATGTGTGAGTTGGTTGATATTCACATCCTGAAAGCCATAGTTTTTGCCGCCGCTTTTAATGGGAAGAGGGTATATGTCGCCCGAGATTTTAATATTGATGCGCTGTGAGCCGAGCTTGAAGCGCGGGGTGATACTGAGGCCAGCTCGAATTTCAGTTGGGTCTATTTGCGTCCCCGGGATGTCGTTATTGACCTCGCCGGTGCGTTTTGCGCCACAGATTGATTGTGTTTTTCCGTTGGCTGGATTGGGAAAGTTTTCAACACAACCCGTGGGTAGATTTAAAATGCTCACACCTAGGGTTGGAAGCCAGTAATCGCCTGCAGTTGCAGTGAGGCCTAAATCGATTGCGGTTGAAGTGGTTTTAAAGGCCGATTTTTTGGCCTCCGATATCAATTTCTTTGAACTTACAATGTCGATGATATTAAAGTTGTTGCGACTGCTCCAGCGCATATTAGGGCGGAGTGTGAGTCCAAGTGAAAATGTACCCGAGCGATTCGAGAGAACAGCCCCGAGCGCAGCCATTGCGGTCGTTTGAGTTTCAATCTGACGCGACAAACCTCCGTCAGTGGAAGGCAATGCAAGCAGCGTAGAGCGCAGAGGTAAGCCAAGAAAATAGGTTGGACCGCGCCTTTCCCCCATCACGAGCCATGGAAAAAGCTGAATCTCCATGTAGGTTCTGCTCTCGGCAGCTGCTGTTCCCAAGTTCTTCAACCAGCTACTCGGCTGTAGTCCTTTGCCTTTCAACGCATCCATCAATATGGCGTTTCCGCCCACGGAGAGCTTTGGAATCTCCACCACATCAACAGTCTTTCTGCTGCGAGGATTGCGCGTGCGTGCGAGAGCCGCAGGGTTGGAAAACACAGCGTCTTCGTTAACGGCATGAGCCGTTTGGCTTCCGCCAAGAGCTCTCGAGTAGGGCGAGCTCCAATTGTTTTTCCACTCTTGGGGTTGAGTTGTTGCTGCTGGCTCAGCTGCAAGCACGGGCAGGGGCAACAGACATAAGCTCGCAGCTACGAGAGCCGAGTGGGAGCTGGCGCTTCGCACAATCGAATCTTTTAGCTTTTGTGAATCGCGACCAAAGGGCAACACAGCAACTCGTCCTCCTAAGGCAAAGATCGGAGAATCTTGAGAAATCATGAGATGCGGGTACTTTGACCTTTGGCTGCAGCATTTTTTGCCCGCAGGATTCGTGCCTAGGAGCGCCTTATGACCGTCTTTTCTCAGTTAATTCAGAGTTTTGTTGATGATGTGGGAAGTCGGCGAAAGGTACGCTCAGCAGCGTCCATCGAGAAATTCCATAGTTGGGTTCAGGCACAGCCCAAGGTCGAAACCCATGTTCACCTCGAGGCGGGTGTTGCGCCGGGGTTTTATGAATCACTCAACCGACCCAACACCTGGAGCAGCTCTTACCCCTGGCAGCGCGCTCCATTTGCAAATCTGCGTGAGTTCATAATGGCCTGGGTCGACCTTTCACGTTCCATCAGAACTCCTAGCGATGTTGAGGCTCTTGCGGAGTCGTTTGTTGCCTCCCGCGTTCCGCAGAACATCCGCTACACTGAGGCTTACTTTTCACCCGCCGACTTGAGCTTCATGCGTCGGCGTTTTCAAATTGCTCCTGAGATTTTTGATTTTTCCGAAGTGCTGCATGCGTACGTGCGCGGTTTGAAGCGCGGACTCGCCGCCCATCCAGGATTCGAAGTGCGCCTGGTGATGGATGCGCTTTGGCCATCCACAGCCGATGAGCGTCTCGAAATGAAAACAGTTTTACGGCAAAGCCTTGAGTCAAATGATTTCTTCGATGCGCAGGGGAGGCCTTTAATTGTTGCCATAGGTCTGGGTGGATCTGAGAGCCATCATGATCTTGAAGGGCACCGTGAGTTCGTCAACGACGTGCGCGCTTTGGGCTTCAAGATAGACATTCACAGCGGCGAAGGGAACACTGTTGAAATGCATCGTACAAGCGTCGAGACGCTTTCTCCTGACCGGGTCGCACATGGGTTTGTGGGAGTTCAGAGCGGGTATCTCTTCGGTAGCAATGTGGTGATGTGTCCGCTGAGCAATCTATTGTTGAAGACCTTCTCCGGTCGCGCGGAAGATCATCCTGCCTTCCGACTCCTCCGTGAGGATGTTCCGATTTTGATTGGCTCGGATGACCCGCTTCTGCTTGGTCATGATTTATCTGCAGAGTTTTCTTTTATTTACGCTATTGAAGAGAGCTTTGATGAAAGTAAATTTTTGCAGATACAAGAGAACACCCGGAAGAGAGTATTCGCTCCGGGTGTGTGTGAACAGGTTTTATCCTGAGTGAATTTTAAGACGCCAATGACAACATCGATTCGAGAGGTGTGGGCTTTGTACCAACCTTTGCCGGTTTTACGTTTTCTTTGATCTTCTTGAGCTTTGCCAAGGGTACCAAACGAGCCTGTTTCTTTGCGTCTGGGCGCAGCGTTTGAAGGCTTGCAAGGATGTCTTCAATAATCATGTTTTTGCTTTGTTTGTTGCCAAGAAGGATGCCTTCGACTTTCTGCAGTTCATCATCAAGCAGCTCCTTGGAGACCTCGCCAAAGAGTTTGAGATGCTTCTGAAGCACAGCACACAGATTTTCAGCAAGCTGCTTCTGGGAGACATCGGCGGCAGCCTTAATGAGCAATGCCAGGTGATTCGCTGTGATAGACAAAGTCAAACGCTCACGCGATACCCAGTCTGAATAGGATGCCATGAAACTCGGAAATTCGTCGGGGTGCTTGAGCATGTAATGCCGAAGCACGCTGTGACTCATTTCAGCGAGTGCAGGTGCGGCTGTGAAGAATGTGCTGAGATGGTCAGCCAAGAAGAAAAACGCAGCGGTACCGCGTCTCTTTTGCTCGAAGAATGCATTCAACATGTCGTCGAGAAAGCTCTGTCCGAAGCGGCTGATCACTCGATTCAGCTGACTGCTTGTATTTGTGTTCAGCGGACATTTGGATAAGTAGTGCAACAACGAAACGCGAATAGCGTTGTTGTTGACGTTGCTGCGTGCAAGGAGGCTGGTGGTTATGTATTCAACAACACGCGCAGCACCTTGTGGGTCAAGTCCGCTCTTTCCCGAATTCTCAGCAACCATAAGTCCAAATTCTGTCACGAGTACGAGAATGGTTTGGCCAATTGGTGTTTTGCCTTTGTGATCTGTGAGCTCAACGTCGGAAAGATGCAACATGGCCATGGCAACTTCTTTATAGAAGTCAGCGTCCTGGGAGACACTTAGCAATGACCTCAGAAAAACCAAACTTGTGTCCCAGTCTTTCTCGTGCGACAGCCCCGCAGCAACGAGCCAAATCGGGCCTTCGAGATGTTTTTGAGATTCGTGCAGAGCGCGGAGACGCTGTGCTGCATGGGTTACAATTTGCTCCCGTGCATCTTGCGAAGAGAATTTGAATCCGCGCTGAAAATTCAACTTATGAGTGTCGTTTGCATGCAGCTGTTGGGTTGTACCGCCGTCGATTTCTGCGAGCGCAACAGACAGTGCCTGTTCTGGTTCGAGTTCTCTCAGATGATGGGACATGTTCTCCTCCCTTCGGGCACTGCCTCAGGCTGATTGGTTCCGCTTCACGTATTCAAGAATGCGACTGCGTGAAGCTTCATCGAGACCGCGCAGTTCGAGCCCGTAACCGATATGCAAGCCATTCTCTCTTGCCTGGCGAACCACCACAGCTTTCAGGTGCATTGGCTTGCCCAAACCTTTTCCTTCTTTGAGGGTCAATTTCACTTCGTCGTTGAGCTGAAAAACCGCATCCTCTGTTTCGAAATAAATTCCCGAAATGGAGATATTGCGGATATGTCCTGTCGCGACGTGGCTATCGTTGTGTGCCACGACAAGTTCCTGCATTTGAGCGCGCGGTGCGCGCCGGGAAAGCGGTTCTTGTGCTGCAGGTGCAGCCGGAACAGCAATCAAGTGTGACTTGACTGGGGGCAGTAATTCACCCACGTCCGAGAGTGTCTTCCAGTCGGCGAACCCCTCGCGGTAAACGTAGTCGGTGGATTGAACTGTGCCCTCTGCAATCGCAGCTTTGAGCTCAGTCTCAGTCATCGGGCCGACTTGCACTTCCTTGGCATAGTAGAACCAAATCCTTTCGTTAACCGCCGCACCCATTGCCTTTTTCCTCCGTTTTTTCGAAACTCTAAAATCACAGGAGTCATCGGAAGCTCCCGACGCGAACTTGACGGTGTTTTGTTTAAATTTAATTTAATTTGAATTTGCTATAAAATTACAGTTGGTTGCGCTGCTGATTAATTCAGCTCAGCGCGGCTGGTCAGAGAGGTCAGTTTTGATGAAAATGGGGCATCGGAGGATCTGTATGAGGGCGGCTCTTTCTCCCGTTGTTCTGACTGTTGCGCTGGGGTTTTTGGTTTTCCTGAAGCCTTTTGAGGTGTTCGCAGCCCAGTCCTCTGCGCCGAACAAGCTCAAGCCTCTTGAAATGCCATCAATTGGCTCTGAATCCGAGTACTACCAGGTGCTAGGCCGCCTCGAGCAACTCGACTCCTTGGGGCAACGTGCCTCCCTGGTCTCGCCTGACTTTTTCCAATCGCTCAGTTGGATAGGGCGCACTGCTTGCGTCAATTACGTTTGTGGCATCCTTTCGATGGATCAGTGCCGACGTGTTTTGGAGAGTGCGATTGCGGACGACGCATTGGTCGTGCGCGACCACGCTTTGCGTATTGTGTTGAGCTCAGCCAAGTTCAGCGATGTCGAAAAGCGGAGTGCTGCCGACCGGATCATTGGTGATCAGCGGAACTACCGCAAAGGTCGTCCGTTCTGGATTGTGGGCCGAGCCAAGGAGTTTCTGAGCGCAGGTGTTCAGATGTCAGCGGGGCAATGAACCGACGGCGACCTTGAGTTTTTGCAAGACCTCCCGCAGCCAGCGTGCATCCCGTACGCCTTCAAAACTGAGCTCGACCCGTCTGTTCCGCGCCCAGGCAACTTCATTGTTGGCCGGATCCAATGGGCGATTGAATCCAAATCCAACGGCTCGGATTCTGTTTTGAGCCACGCCTGCTTTCACGAGCGCCTCGCGCACGGAGTTGGCTCTTGCGAGCGAAAGACGGTTGTTGCGATCTGCACTGCCGCGGATATCGGTATGCCCCTCCACAGTTAGCTGGTTCCAGCGGTCGGGATACTGGGCAAGCATTCGTCCCAATTCGCGCAGAAAAGTTTCTGAGCGAGACAGCAGAACTGCTTTGTCTGTTTCGAAATTGACCGTTTCGGAATCGAGCAGGAAACGCACATTCTCTTTGATGATCTGTTTTTCAACAGGCTTTTCGACCGTGACCTTCTTGACTGTTTCGTCCGTTACTTGCGTGCGTACGTCTTTAACTATGGTCTTTGGGGTGAAAAGGCTGCGACCGAACTGCAGGCTGAGAAGCGCGATATGAACCTGACGTTCGTAGAGATTGATGTCGGTATTGTATTCGAGAATGAGCCTGGGTTTCCAAGTCGACCCGAATGTGAGAGCAACCTGTCCTCCGATGAAAATTCCCGAACGATAGGTCTTCAAAGAGTCTGGGCCAAACGAGGCATTTGTGCCCAAGAACGCTTTGGCGACAGGCCCTGCAGACCAAACGGCATTGTCTGCTGAAGGTTCGTTGAGACGGAGGCGAGCCGAGATTTCAACCAGACCGGTATCGGTGAAAATTTTTACATTTTCCAGACGCACCTTGGTGTCGGGGGTGGGACCCTCAACAATATCAGCATCACCCAGGAGTCGTGTTTTGTAGTAGCCGCCGCCAGTTTCTATTTCTAAATCGAGGTTGGTGAGTGTCAGTGCTGCTTTGCCGCCATAGAGACTCCCTGTTTTTGGACTTTCTTCGTCACTGTCAGGAGTCGTGCTTACAAGTGCGCCGTCAGCGCCGACAAAGAGATCAAGACCATACCCACTCGGGCGTGTTGTGTCGGCGCTGGTGCGCACGCTCTTCGATTGGCTAATAGAGGTTGAGGCGATAGCCTGCGAGCTCGACAATACAATCAACAGTTGGGCGAAGGAGACTTTATGCACAAACGATCTTGTTATTTGCATCGGTCGCCTCGGCATGTGTCCGGAGTCGTTCTTCTCTTCAGAAGTTGATTGAGCGCGTCAGCAACGGCATCGGGGTTGGTGAGCCCAAGGAAAGACAGATCAACAAAAGTGCTTGAAAGAGCACCCGGGCTCGTCTCCGAACCACCGTTCCTGCTGCCTTCGCCACGAGCAAGCAGACGCTGTGCGGGCATGAGTCCTGCACTGACTATGGCATTGCGAATCGAAAGCGCGCGGATCTCGCTGAGGCGTTGGTCGCGCCGTGAATCACCTGAATCCGGAACGGACACTTCAACTGTCACAAGTTTGTAGTGCTGAGAGGTCTGTTTGAGTGTCTGGCCTAATTCGTAAACGAACTCTTGGTCTTCTGGGTTCAAGGCTGTTTGATTCTTGAGGAACCTAAAGCTTTCAAGAGGCAGCGAGTATTTGGTCAAGTCTCGCACAATGGTCTTCGTTATGATTTTTGGAACTTCAACCTTTTGCACACGCTCTCTTCGCACGTAGACATCGGTCTTGCGCATCAGGACATCGTAGTTCCTGAGCGGGATCCCAAACTGAAGAGATGCGCCATAGTTAATGACTTTGCGCTTGTTGTCGGGGAGCTCTGCCAGCAGAAACGCGCCCAAACGAAAGATGCCCGACTCTTTAAGCAGGTCGATTGCAAACATTCCTCCGCCAAGGAGCATATTGTTGACAAGACCTTGTCGCTGGCTGAGGGTCAGATCTGTGCCAAAGTAATCTTGCACAATCAAGCCTAGGCTCACTCGCGGCGTGAGACGAAAGCGCACTCCTGCCTCGGCAAAGGCTGCTTGTGTGTAAACCCGGTGGCCGAGCTCCGGATCAGTTGGACTTTCGCTTCTGGTTTTGCCGTAAAGAGCTGAGTAACTCCAGCCCAGCCCTGCTTCAAGAATCCAGTCTTCGAGAAGGAAAGACGCAAGGGTTTTTCCCGCAAACGACGTTCCCGAGAATGGTCCCTCGCGTGTGATGGTTGTTGTGTGATCGAGCATTCCGGCATCGAGACCGACCTGCAGCACAAGCGGTAGGGGAGCGTTGCCTCTCACGAGTTTCTCTGTGTTTTTTGTGTAGACCTGTGGCAGGTCGCTCGCCAGCGAACACAAAGGGACGATTGCCGCGAGTAGAGAAGTAGAGATGCAACGAAAAAAAGTAGAAAGCATTGAAATGACTCTCCAGAGTCTTACCCCATGTAGGAGAGTAACTGAACCTCACTCTGTGACAAGCCAAGTTTCCGGCAGATGGTGCCGAGTTCCTTGCCTTCCTGGATGAGGCGTCGCGCTTCGGCGTATTTCTCTGCCTGCAGCTCTTTGAGGATTTCATCGGAGGGAACGTTTTCATCAAGGAATCGAAGAAGTCTCTTGGCATTATTGGTGGATTCTACGAGTTCAGATGACGTTTGTGATGCGATCTGAACCGATTTCTCCAACTGCATCCGCTGCCGATTCACGTGGCTGATTGAGGTTTCTGTTAACTCACGGGACTTGTCCTCGAGCTCTTTGAGCAGACTCTCACACTTGTGGGTCATTTCGGTCCACTCGGCATGGGCATCAGCACCCACTCTTTTGAGCTTAGAGAGCGTTTCCTCGGAGATTTTTTTGGCCTGCGCCAACTCCATGGAAACCGATTGCTGCAGTTCAACGAGTTCGCTGCGCTCTTGATCGAGACGCATGAACTCACGCTCTCGAATCTTTTTTCCATTGGAGAGCCAGCGAAAGCAACTCATGAAAAAGAGCGCTTCCAGCATGAGAAAGACGAAACCAAAGATGGAGAGAATGACGATAGTATTCACGCTGCGCCAGCTCCCACGCCAAGGTAATCAGCCAGAACCTTGCCATCGATGGGGTCGATGTTCACTGTCTGTACTGTGATGAGGTAGCGGTTTGGGCGTTTACCCACATCTTCGCAAGTCACGACCCGGCAGAGCATCTGGAACGAAGACGGTGCCTCAGTGTGGCGGTAATCCACATGCTTTGATTTGCGAGCCCAGTAGTCAGGAACCTCAACCAGCAAGCGCATTAAGCAACCCGGGTCATAGGTCAGGCTCGAGTAGAACGTGGCACCATCGGGAGCAACACTCAGTGTCTCGCCTTGAAGCATCTTGTTGACTGTGTTGGTGATGTTGAATTTGCAATAGCGCAGCGGAATTTTCTTCGAAACGAGGCGCAAGCGCAGTGAGGAAAGCAGCTCGAGCGTAGAGAGCTTGCCACCGTTGTTGGAGGACTCTTCCTGGTCACCATGGAGCTCATCAAAAGAAGTCAGTGGGCCTGTCATGAGTTACCTCCGGTTTGCGAAAATCTTCTCGATTTTTTCTCTCAATGTTGCCGAATTGAAAGGCTTAACAATATAGCTGCTGACGCCCGATTTGACCGCTTCAACAATGCTTTCTTTGTCGGCCTCGGCAGTGACCATAAGAAAGGGAAGGGTCTTAAATGCGGGTTCTGCTCGAACTGCTTTGAGTAGCTCGATGCCCGTCATGTTAGGCATGTTCCAGTCGGAAATAACGAATTCGATGTTGCCCTTCTGGCGTAAGTGCTCAAGAGCGGCACGACCATCTTCGGCTTCTTGCACGTTCTCGTATCCAAGCTGACGGAGAACCTGACGCACAATCTTCCGCATGGTAGGAAAATCGTCGACCACAAGAATCTTAATATCGTTTGGTGGCATTGGCATGACAGAAAACTCCGTTTATTCTTGCAAGAGATTTTTGAGTTTTGCGCGCATTTTTGAAACAGCTTGAGTGTGAAGCTGTGAGACTCGCGACTCAGTTACGTCGAGAATCTTTCCAATTTCCTTGAGGTTAAGATCCTCATAGTAGTAGAGGCTCAATACAAGCTTCTGCTTTTCTGGAAGCTCCTCAACGGTCTTCAAAATAATATCTCGAACACCCTTTTGCTTGAGCATCATGAATGGATTTTTAGAGTTCGGGTTTTCGAGACACTCAAGCAGTGACTTTTTATCGCCGGAGTGAACACCGCCGAGCTCTTCGAGGCTGAGCATGGAAACACGCGTGCGTCCGGATTTGGCGTGGAACTCCTCGAGGGGCATTTGCAAACGATCAGCAACCTCTTTGTCCTCTGGTGGACGTTTGAGTTCCTGCTCGAGCTCATAGCGGGCGCGCTCTTCCCGTTTGTTCGTTTCACGCACCGAGCGTGGAACCCAGTCTTGATTGCGGAGCTCATCGAGAATTGCACCGCGGATGCGGAATTCTGCATAGGTCTTGAACTTGTTGTCACGCCCTGGGTCATACTTGTCGATTGCATCCATAAGACCAATCACGCCAGCAGAAAAAAGATCGTCAAGATCGATATTCGAGGGTAGGCGTGCCGCAATCTTCTGGGCGATGTATTTGATGAGAGGCGCATAGTCCATGATGACCTGATTGCGCATCGGATCAGTTGCTGAATTCTGTGCACGCTGCTGAATTGTGGCCTGCTTCTTTGCTGCAGCAGTTTTACGGGCAGCATTCTCACCGCTCTCGCTGGCATATCGCGAGGTCTTCGCCTCGGTACCGGCAGGCGTGCCTTTTGCTGTTGTTTTTTCCTGAACCGGTTGCTTTTTCGCTGCGCTGCCCGTGCTCATAGATACACCTCTTCAGGAATCAACGACCAAATGTTTCAACGTTTTGTCCAGCAACCAGGCGCTTCCAGAAGAACTGCATCGTTCCTTTGGGTTGCGGCGCATTGTTGTTGAACAGGACTTCACGAGCGATGCCCCTCAGTCCACGGGATGCAGGTGAAAATGGATAACGCTGAACGTATGGCGTACGTTCGCGCACCGAATTGCGCACTGAGTCGCACAGCGGCACCATTCCCACATAATCGAGTCTGACGTTTAGGTATTCATTTGCCACCGAGCTCAGTCGCTCAAACACACGCAGTGCTTCGTCGTCGCTCTTGGCCATATTGACGATCAGTTTGAAGCAGGTTTCATGATTTGTTTGGGAGAGAACCTTCATGGTGGCATAAGCATCGGCTAGGCTTGTTGGCTCGGGCGTAGCAACCAAAAGAACTTCTGATGCACTGGCAGCCCAGTACTGGACGTTTTTGGACACGCCTGCGGGCGTGTCGATCAGAACGACGTCAAAGTCGTCCTGGATGCTTTCTATTTGGTCTAGCAAAACCAACTTTTGCATCTGTCCCAACTCACTCACTCGAGGCA
The DNA here is from genome assembly GCA_016868315.1 of Betaproteobacteria bacterium. GTDB lineage: Bacteria > Bdellovibrionota_B > Oligoflexia > Silvanigrellales > Silvanigrellaceae > RFOM01. The sequence goes on along the minus strand of VGHE01000005.1, from coordinate 114,737 downwards.
TACCGCTGGAGGCCGGAATCAGACGAAGTCCCTCCGGGCCAGTGACGATGACGTCTTTGAGCTCGCGTTCACCCACGAGAACATCTTCGAGTGTCGAGTCAGCTCGAACATTCAGAAGCACATCCAGGTTGGCGAGACCAAAATCACCGTCTATCACCAATGTTCGCATCCCTTCCCGGACGAAACACAGCCCAAGGTTTGCAGTGGTCAAAGTTTTGCCAACACCACCTTTTCCGCCGGTGACTGTGAGAACACGGGGTGCCGGAGAAATTTTGCCGGTGACACCTGCGACATTGTTGTAGGCTGATGCTCCGCTGCTCTGGGGCGTGCGGGCTTCTTCCATAAGGCGTCGTAACGTTGAAGCTTGATCAAACACTTTTGCTCACTCCCAATCATCAAAGTCTGAAAATGCGTTCGACGACCCGTTCTTTGGTGGCAGGTTCGAGGTCTTCAGGAACCTTCTGCCCGGTCGTAAAGAATGACAGTGGAATCTTGCTGGTGATGTTCGTGTTGAGGATCTCACCGAAGCTCCAAGACTCATCGAGCTTGGTGAAAATCAGGCTCTGCGGATTGACCATTCTGAAGGCCTTGAGATTCTCATCCAGGTCGCGCTGCTTCATGCTTGCCGATTGAACCATGTGGAAGTGAACCGGAAATGGCATGGTGGTGAGCTGCTTGAGCTGATCCATTTGAGAGTTGTGTTTGCTGCTGCGTCCTGCGGTATCGATGAAGATGACGTCGTAGTCGTAGAATTTGGCGACGAATTCCGAGAGATCTTCGAGGTCGGAAACCTCTGTGAAAGGGCAGTCAAGAATCTTGGAGTAGGCTCTGAGCTGGTCGGCTGCAGCGATACGGAAGGCGTCCATGCTGACCATAGCAACTCGCTTCTTATCGTTCAGCTGTAGGCGTGCTGCGAGCTTGGCAATTGAAGTGGTTTTACCCACGCCCGTGGAGCCCACGAGCGCCACAATCTTCTGATTGGTGAAGTTGGCCTGGGGAGTCACGCTCATCTGTCGGAACAGAAAGCGAATGCTTTGATTGAGATAGTGCTCTTTGAGCTTTTCTCCCACGAGAGGTGAGCCGTCGCCCTGGGTTGGTCGTGGACCCGACATCACGACGTGCGTGAGTTCGGAGATGATCGCCTCAAGAACCCCTGCTGCACGGAGGCGGATGCAAATATCGTTGAGGCATTCGTCTTGTATAGCCATATTCTCGTTATCGCGGTAATGGCGCTGACGCATCAGGTCGTGCAGCATCACCCGAATTTCTTGCATTTGATCAGTGACGTTAACTTGAGGGATCTGCTCAACCTCTCTTCGGACTCGTCCGAGTTCTTCACGCAGGATCCGGACTTCGTCGCTCGCCTGTTCGTCGAACTTGCGGTTGATGCCAGAGAGATGTTGCTCTTGCTTCGCGCTGACGGAAGTGCCGATAGCTGTCGACGCTGCGGGCACGAGTTCTGTTGAGGTCAAATGAGTGGTGCGTTTTGGAATAGATTGCTGCCCCGGCTCGAGCGCGCCAGCGAGAGTTTTGGCCAGATCGCGCGTCGCAGGATTCAACTGCCCGAGGGTGGGCATGTTCTTGACGACATTCACCTCGTTCTTTTTCTGGACAACGGGGAACTGAGCCCTCTGTGCCTTGGCTGCCTGCTCAGGTGATAGCACGCTTGTTTTCTGATAAGCTGCCGCCTGGGGATTCCGAGACTGAGTGATCGCCTTTGAGTTCGATGCTGCAGGTGCAGCAGTGACCTCAATTACTCGAATCTGCTTGCCACTGCCTTCTTGGGTCGTTGTTTTCTCTCGCGTAGATAGAATAACCGCGTCCCTGCCCAGCTCGCGCTTCACAAGTTTGATCGCGTCCTGCATGCTAAAAGCTTCAAACTTTTGGACATCCATTGTCTCACCCCTGAACACTGAGAGTCATCTGACACTCTTAGGAAATCATTTTAATGTTTCTGATTTGCATTCCCGATGGCACTTCGTCGTAAGAAAGCACAGCCACCTGCGGCAGATAACGCACCATGAGGCGCTGGAATGCGAGTCTTAGGCGCGCCGAAATTAACAGCACAGGCTGTGTTCCTTCGGTTTCAAAGACTGAAATTCCATTCATCAGTTTCTGGAGAATTTCCTGAGCCTGGCGTGCATCGAGATTGAGATAACTGCTTCCGTTGTCGGTGGTCACAAGACCTCCACCCAAAACATCCTCAATCATCCGATCGAATGTAACGACCACGAGCTCTTCCTTTTCGTTGCAGTACTTCTGTGCGACGCCACGCCCAAGCGCTTTGCGACATTGCTCAGAGAGAACCTCAGGGTTCTTTACAATCTTACAGTGGTCAGCCAGGCACTCGAAGAGTGAAAGAATGTCCCGCACCGACACGTCCTCGCGCAGCAAGTTTTGCATGACCTTGACCACGTCGCCGAGCGACAGGCGCTCTGAATGTATGACTTCTTCAACCACTTTCGGGTTTGTCTCGCGGAGTTTGTCGACCAGAAATTGAACGTCTTGCCGGGTCAAAAGTTCAGCAGCGTGCTCACGCAGAGCCTTGGTGATGTGCGTTGCTATTACGGTGGCGCAGTTGACCACAGTGTACCCACGGAATACGGCATCATCTTTTTCGCGTTTGTGAATCCACAGCGCGGGAAGCCCGTAGACAGGGTCAGTTGTTGGTTCGCCTCCAATGGGCATCTCAACATTGCCTGGATCCATGGCTAGGAAGTAGTCAACCATCAGCTGCCCAGTCGCAATTTTGCTGCCCTTCAGCGAGATGGAATATTGGCCTGGATCATGTTGCAGGTTGTCGCGCAGCTGAATCTGCGGAACAACGATTCCGAGCTCCTGCGCAAACTGCTTTCTGATGCTCTGGATGCGGTCGACCACTTCGCCATCTTGCTGCGGGTCGATGAGGTGAACCAGAGCGTGTCCAACCTCAACAGCAAGAACATCCAACCGCATGAGTGATTCAATACTCTCTGACTCTTTCTTTTCTTTTCCTTGAGCGTCTTTCTCAATTCCTTCAGCTTCAAGCTTCTTCTCATCACTGACACTGCGCTCAGCAATACGCCCGAGAAAAACCATAGCAGCAGCCAGACCAAAAAATGCGATTTTTGGAAATCCGGGAACGAGTCCGAGGAGTATGATTATGCATGCGGCAACATAGAGCGCTTTTGGATGCACTCGGAACTGCTTCAAGACCTGTCCACCGAGGTCACCCTCGGAGGTCGCACGGGTCACAATAAGACCCGCAGCGGTTGAGATCATCAATGCAGGGATCGCAGCAATAAGACCGTCACCGACTGCAAGAAGGGTAAAGGTTTTTGCAGCATCAGCGGCACTCAAGTTGAACTGGATGATTCCAATAATCAGACCAACAATCATATTTACCAGTGTAATGATGATGCCGGCGATGGCATCACCACGAACGAACTTGGACGCACCGTCCATGGCACCGTAGAAGTCTGCTTCCTTTTCCACGGCTGTTCTTCTGCGTCGAGCTTCATCTGCATTAATGTGACCAGCATTCAACTCGGCGTCGATCGCCATTTGCTTTCCGGGCATAGCGTCGAGAGTGAATCGTGCAGCGACTTCCGCGATACGCCCCGAACCCTTGGTGATAACCACAAAGTTGATGACCGTGAGGATGATAAAGATCACCAAACCGACACCTATATTGTCGGCAATCACGATGTTTCCGAAGGCCTGGATGAGGTTACTCATGTTCCCCGTGGTGTCGCCACCGTGGGTGAGAATGGAGCGTGTGGTAGACACGTTTAGAGCAAGACGGAAAAGCGTTGAAACGAGAAGGACAGTTGGGAAAACACCGAACTCGAGTGGTTTTTTGATGTAAACGGCAACGAGCATGATAACCAGAGACGTCGACAATGAGATGGCAAGCAGAAGGTCAAGAAGGAGCGCAGGAATAGGGAAAAGCATGATGGGCAAGATAGCCACCACAGCCAGTGCCATCAGGATGTCTGGACTCTTGAGCCACGCCAAAGAAGAACCAGTTGACTGATTTGCTGCGCTGTCAGTCAGTGTTCCAGTTGTTGCCATAGATCACTCCCTCCTCGTCATGCCCAGGGCTCAGCCCACTGCACTCTGAAGGTTGAAACGTTCGAAATAATCTTTTCCGCGCGCCTGATAGATAACCTTCATGACCTCAATCACCGATGCATAAAGGCTGGGTGGAACTTCCTGTCCGACTTTAACTGTCTTGTACAAGGTGCGTGCGAGAGCCTTGTTCTCGACCAGCATGATGTCATTCTTTTTTGCTATTTCGCGGATCTTCATGGCGAGAAAATCCTGTCCCTTGGCAACCACAATCGGAGCGGGCATTCCGCGGACATATCGAATCGCTATCGAGAAGTGAGTTGGGTTTGTTACAACGAAGGTCGCAGTGGGAACAGCATTGATGTTTTTTCGCATGATCATTTCGCGTGCTATGCGGCGGCGTTGGCTTCTGACGAGCGGGTCACCTTCTTGTGACTTGTTCTCTTCTTTGACTTCCTGCTTGCTCATCATCATCTGACGTTCTAGCCGAAACCAGCTCCAGCCGTAGTCGGCAGCTCCCAAGATCACCATTGTGACCGTGACCCAGGTGAGGAGCTTGAGGATGGCGCCAAAAAGACTCTCGGCCATAACGCCGTTCGAGAAGAAGAAGTAGAGTTCGCTTTCTTCAAGTTCCTTTTTCATGAAAACATAAAGAACCGTGCAGAGAACGATGCCCTTGATCAACACCTTGACCAATTCTTCAAATCCACCAACAGAGAGCATCTTTTGCAGACCCGAGACAATGTTGAGCTTGTCGGGGGTTGGAGTTATTTTTTTCCAAGACCAGTTGAACTGGGTAAAAACAAGGCCAATCATGGAAGGCACAACTCCCAGCAAGGCAATGGTGCCGATCATGACGGGAGCCACAGGTGCGACCACCTGGTTCAACATGTCCATGAAATCGAGATTCTTCTTCGATTGAAATGCGACAAGAGCCAGAGCACGGTTGAAACTCGCTTCTAAGGATACGAAGATTTCTGAACCGAGAAATGTGAGACCCACGGTAACAATCATCAATGTGATGGCAGCGAGCATTTCTCGCGGGTTGGCGAGCTGACCTTCCTCACGGTACTGTCTGCGACGTTCTTCGCTCGCCTCTTCGGTTTTGTCCTGTTGATTCTCTCCGCGCTCTTCCATTCGTCACCTCAATTCTTTGTGCCGAAGGCTCTTTGAACCTGGTTGAATGCAGCGACCTCGAGCATGCTGCCCTGAGTGCCAATTAACCGGACAAAAGCTGATGCTGAAAAGAAAAGAACAACCATGCTGAGCAGGAAACTGACTGGAAAACTGATAATAAATGCGTTGAGCTGTGGCAGTGCTCGGTTAAGAAGTCCAAGTGCAATTGTGGTGAGTGTCTGAATCAGAAGAAGAGGGCCTGCGATGCGCAAACCAATGTCGAAGCTTGCGGTGATGGATTGGATGATAACGCCCATCAGAACTTCGGGATTGGCGCTTGCTGCAATTGGAATTGTTGCGAATGAATTAACAATTCCTTTAATGAAGATGTGATGAACGTTGAAGGTCAGAAGCAGAATTGTGACTAGCCAGATTTTGAAAGAGGAAAAGGCGGATTCTTGGGTTTGAGTTTGTGGCGTAAATAGCGTGGCGGTTTGGAAACCCATGTTTACGCCCACAATATGCGAAGCAATCGACGCAGCGAAAATTAGCGTTTTCGCAGCAAAGCCAACCGCAAATCCAAAGAACACTTCTCTGATGGTTGCAAGTCCAAGGGTCAGTGGGCTCCACTGAATAAATCCAGGAACGGCACGGATATTGCCCTCAACCACGGGCCAAACACAGATACTGATGGTGAGTGCAAGCAACAGGCGAATGCGCGCTGGTACAGTGGTATCACCAAATATAGGCATAAAGAAAAGCACGCTCACAATCCGCAGGAACATCATCACTGCGAATGGCCAGACTTGTGGGTCAAGTTGGAAGAGCGATTCAAAGTTCATTTTTGCTTTGTGATCTCCGGGATTTTTTTGAAAATGTCCTGCGTATAAGTTGTCATTCTGCGCACCATCCATGGGCTCATGATCGCAAAAACGGCAATCATGGCTGCGATTTTTGGCAGGAACGAAAGTGTTGCTTCGTTGATTTGTGTGGCGGCTTGAAAAATACTGATGATCAAACCAACGACTAGAGCTGTGACAAGCAATGGTAGGCTCAATTCAGCAGTCGCGTAGACGAGCTCCATGAGGATATCGATCACCTGCTGGCTGTTCATGAGAAGCTCCTAATGAGTGAGCCTGCGAGAAGATTCCAGCCGTCGACCACGACGAAAAGAATGATCTTGAGTGGCAAACTGACAACCGTTGGCGGAAGCATCATCATACCCATAGCCATGAGCACGCCACTGACAATCATGTCGATGATGATGAAGGGCAAATAGACGAGAAATCCAATTTGAAATGCGCTCTTGAGTTCGCTGATAATGAATGATGGAATCAGAACGCGCATGGAGATGTCTTCAGGCTTCTGCGGCTGAGGACCTTGCGAGAGGCTTAAGAACAGCTTGATATCTTCTTTGCGCACCTGAGCCATCATGAAGTCGCGCACGGGAGCCTGGGCTTTATCAAATGCGACATCGGCCGTGATGGTTTTTGCCATGTAGGGCACAATGGCTGTGTCGTAAATCTTGCTGGTGGTTGGCGCCATGACAAAGTAGGTCAGGAACAGCGAGAGTCCGATCAAAACCTGGTTTGGTGGCATTGTTGGCGAACCCAGCGCCTGCCTTACAAACGAGAGAACGATGAGAATTCTTGTGAACGCACTTGTCAAAAGGAGAATCGCCGGTGCAAGTGTAAGAATTGTGAGAATTCCCACCACGCGCAACGCCGGTACGAGGTCATCGGAGTTTTCCGAGTCACCAATGCTCAGCGAGAACAGAGGAATCGTGCTTGGTTTGAGGCTTGTCTTTGATGGGTTCAGACCCGGTGCCGTGACGGGGGCAATTTGGGGAACAGTCGCTGTTTGCCCTTGCTTCTGGGCTTGTGCCAAGGCGAGTGACGGCATGAGAAATGCCTGCGACAACCCGAAGGCTATAAGCAACGTGACAAGAATTCTGTATGAAAAGGTTTTAATTTTAAGCACACTGATCATTGTCACTTGCCCCGTTGGAGAACGTTTTAGAAGCAGTCTGCTCGCCTAAGCGATAACACTCATGCGAGTGGACGCAAATCCTTCAGACGTTCGCGGATCATGTTTGTGACGCTGCTCGCATCATCTGTTCCACCGCTGTTGTTGGCGCTGGAATTGCCTTGAGCGATGTTTCTTTTGCTTTCCTGTTCAAATGCATTGGCCAGGTACTTGGGAAATGCTGCTCGGGTCTGCTTCAGAGTCGATTCCGCTTTGCCTCTGCTGTCGGCTATGGTTTCAAGAACCTTTTTCTCGGCGGCCGTGGTTTCAGTTGTAATCGACCGGTTTGTGACGGGTGTTTCAGTCGATGTTGTGGTGTTCCGACCGCGCTGGTTCTTTTCACGGAGGTTTTTCAGGGCTCCCATGAGCATTTCCGAACGTGCAACAGCTGTTTCTTCACCCAGTGAACCCGACTCGGCAGCCACCAGCTTCACAGGTTCGTCTTGGGCGATACGTTGCTGAACCTTTCTGCGGCGTGGTTCCTCGCCTCCCGAATCATCTGTGCCTTGGTTCAGACTTTTTGCTTGCGCAGGCATTTCAGTGAGAACGGTCATTCCATGCTCGGTGGCCGCAACCGCAACTTCCTTGTCGCGAATACGGATGAGAAGAATCTGTCTTTTGGGTGAAAGTGCGAGAGTGCTGATGAGCTGCATCTGTTTCTCGCTCCGGTTCAGCCCGAAGGTCTTACCCTGGCGCAAACGCACGAGCATGACACCTGCAGCTGCAAGTCCCAAAATCAGAAATGCGCCGGCAGCATATGAACTCCAAGGTGAGCCTTCGGTGCCACTGAGCGGCAATAATTGTGTCTGCAGTGCTGCGCCGTTGGGAACAAGTAGAGTTGTGTCGGTGGCCTGTGCAGGTGCCACGCCTTGCGGCGCCTCTGTTGTCCCGGACGCGGTCGTGGCCGTGGGCGCAGACTGTGTGTTGTTGTCTGGATTGATGTTCGTGTTTGGGACGACCTGTGTTGGAGCAGCTGCTCCCGTCACAGCTGGGCTGGTGGAAGCCTTCGGATCAGTGTTCTTCTGTGCGTCCTGCACCAGTGTCGCAGCTGTGGTTGTGGCAGGAACTGCAGCACCAGCAGCGGCTGTTGTCGCAGTCACTGCGGAGCCTGTGTCCGCAACTGGAATCGGAGGAACCTGACTGCCATTGATTGTTTGGGCAGCTGCAGCGTTTGTAAGTGTTCCTGTGGCTGCTTCATTCGTAGGACTGTTGCCCCGAGCGGCATCCGAGCCGGCACCCGCGATCGGCGCGCTTTGCGCCAATGTGGGCAGGACGCTTGCTGCAGCGACGCAGGCCATCGCAGTTTTTCTGAGCTTAATCTTATGAAGCAGGGAGTTCATAGTTCAATCCTTTTGGTTCAAGATTTCAGACAGCTTCTGCGGGTGGAACGTCTTCGATGCCCAATCCGCTCATGACGTCGGTCAGGCGCACGCCGAATTTTTCGTTCACCACAACCACTTCACCCATCGCAACGAGCTTGTCGTTGACGTAAATTTCCATGGGTTCGCCGGCCATTTTGTCGAGTTCAATCACCGAACCCTGGCCAAGTTGCAGTAGATCGTTCACGAGCAGCTTGGTTCTTCCGAGCTCAACGGTGACCTTGAGAGGAACGTCGAGAACCATTTTCATGCGCGAGAGATCGATCTTGTTCATGGGACTGTCGTCGTGAAACTTCGCCATGGGATTCGTTTCCTGAGCTGGCGCTTCACTGATTGACTTGCTGTCGAGGCCGAAATCTTCTGGACTGAAACCCTGGTTGTTGTCTGCCATCACACGTCTCCCACGCTTTCTGTGATTTTTATTGCTCTGTTGCCCCGGACAATCCCGGGAACGCCCCTGAATTTGTGAACCCCCTCAACCATGATGTTGAGTGGTTTGTTTGCCTCGTGATCGAGAATGATGATGTCGCCTTCGGTAAGCTCCATCATGTCCCGGAGATTGATCCAGGCTGATCCGAGGGTGCAGGAGACGTTGACTTGTGTTCCAAGAAGCTGGTTCTTAATGCGGTTGATCCAGATATGGTCAACTTCAAGTTGCTCATTTTGGAAGCCGACACTCAGTTTGGATTTGATTGGTTCGAGTGTTGAGTAGGGGATGACCAGCTTGATAGAGCCGCTCATTTTCTCAAGTTCAACATCGAATGTGGTTGAAATAACTACATCTGAAGGCGGAACCACCGCCACAAATTGAGGGTTGATTTCAGTACGCGAATAGTGAATCCGCAGCGGGAAAACAGGAGCCCACGCTTTTTCGAGGTCATCGATCGCGGCCATGACAATACGGCGCGCGATTTTGATTTCAATTTGGGTGAAATCCTTACCTTCGATTTTGGTGTAAGGCACTTCTCCTCCACCAAAGAGGCTGTCCACCAGACCATAAAGAAGCTTAGCTTCTATGACCATCACGGCAGATCCGCGGAGTGGGTCAACCCTAAGAATGTTCAGGCATGAGGGTAGAGGAAGGCTGTTCATAAATTCGCCGAACTTGATGGGGCCACTGCTGTTGACACCAATGTTCGCAACTTTTCTGAGTGCAGCCGATAGCGATACACGGAAAAGACGGATGAAGCGGTCGTGGATGATGTCGAGTGTCGGCATACGGCCGCGAATGATACGATCCTGGTTGGTCAGGTCATATCGAACGAAATTCGATTCATCGCGTTTTTCTTCTGTCTCATGCGAGTCAATCCGCCCATCGGAGACCGCATTGAGGAGTGCATCGACTTCGCTTTGACTCAGAACCTGTTGTTCCATGAATCACTCCACCAGAAAGTCTGTGAAATAAATTGTCTTCACAGGTCTCGAGAAGGTTTCGTTCATTTTGCTGATCAGTTCGCGTCTGAGCTTTTCCTTGCCTTTGTCGGTCAAGAGATCGAGCCTCGTGCGGGTGCTGACTGAGCTGATAATGAGGTCGCGGATTTGGGGCTCGCGTTTTTTGAGCTCGTCTTGCTGCTCTTTACCACCTGTGTATTCGATCGACACCGCGATACGGAGATATCGGTTCTCAAGTGGATTGCCGAGATTCAAATCCATTTTTGGAAGAGCGTAGGTTTCGCCAAAGGTCTCATCAGACTGAAACATTTTGACGTCAGATTTCTCGTTCGTCTTTGCTGTTTCATCCTTCTTCTCACCGTCTTTTGGTTTATCCTTGCTGGCATCCTTGGCCGCATCTTTCCCGGCATCTTTGCCTGCGTCTTTTCCAGCATCCTTACCGGCATCTTTAGCGTCTGTTTTGGCCTCGTCTTTGCCGTCCTTCTTGGCATCAGCATGAGCAGCGTCTTTCTTATCGCCGTCTTTTTTGTCGGCAGCTGCATCTTTCTTCTCAGCGCTTGCGTCATCTTTTTTGTCAGATGCAGCACCATCCTTTTTGTCGGCCGGTGCGCCATCATTCTTTTCATCATGTGCCTTGGATTTGTCTTCTGCGTGCCCGTCTTTCTTGTCGTGGGCTGCAGTGTCATCCTTTTTTGCAGCCATTGAATGTGGCTTCTGCACAAAGGTTTTGTAGACAAAAAATCCACCTGCAGCTGCTGCCAGAGAGACTACAGCTGTGAGTCCAAGAAAAAGCACAAGCTTTCTCTTCTTACGGGTCTCCGCGATTTCATCGGGTGGCCCTTTTTCCTTTTTCGCGGCCTCGGCTTTGCCTTCTTCCGGTTTCTTCGCTTCTTTCTTAGACATGATCACTCCCGAATACGGCACAGGGTCTCGCCTTGAGCTTCTCAGATTCCGCCGGCGCGCTATGGTGTAAATATGTCCGTATGTCGTGAGACCCGTGGGCAAGATTTGCCAGAATGCGAAAACCCCCTCGAAAGAGAGGGGAATTGCCCGGTCAGGTGTCGGTCTTTTGTTGCGCTTGGGCGTCAAGAAACGTACTGATGAGGTTGGTTTCTGGGGAGTGTGCTCGATGGAGCTAACTGATTTTGCCAAAACAATTCTGTTTTCTTGCCGGATGGAGGAAAAACTCTGCTCTCCCGGTGAGTTGACCGATGTGCAACCGTTTCAGCCGCAACATTTGCCCTTTCGTCCTGGGCGCCCCGCTGCGCTCGATTTCGAGCGTTGGAAGAATGCGGCCAAGGTCAGTTTTCCGACCCGTGCCGAACTGCTTGACCCGGTCAAAGTCGGGGTGCTTCTCCATTTTTTTGCAAACCATGAACTGTTGGCGCTCGAGCTCATGGCGCTCGCCTTGCTCAAATTTCCAGATGCCCCCCCAGCATTCCGGATGGGTGTGGCCAAAACCATGTTGGATGAACAGCGTCATCTGGCTTCGTACCTGGCGCAGATGCGTGAAGTTGGTGTTGAGCTGGGTGACATACCGGTGAATGATTTTTTTTGGAGCCAGTGCGCTTCGATGCAAACCCCGCTCGATTACGTAGCGCGGATGAGTCTGACGTTTGAACAGGCGAATTTGGATTTTGCGGCCTATTTTCGCGATGTGTTGCGCGATATTGGTCAGCACCACACTGCGGATCTCCTTCAATCCGTTCTGGATGATGAAATTGGGCATGTGAAGCATGGAGTTGTTTGGTTTCGGCGCTGGAAAAGTGAGTCGCAATCCGACTGGAAGGCTTTTTGTGAAGCTCTTGGCGGAGAAATCAATGCCGCACGTGCCAAGGGAACTATTTTCAGGGAAGAGTTTCGCCTAAAAGCAGGACTCGATCAGGATTTTATCGACGAGCTCAAGGTGTTTAGTCAGTCGAAGGGTGGTTTGCCGCGCCTTGCCTTCTACAACTCCGAGGCGGAGGAGGAGATTCGCCGTCAGGGGCAGGTTGTTGAGCTTACTGCTGCAATTGCAAGTGCACGTACCGATCTTTCTCCCGCGATGCTCTATGTTTTGAATCAGGACGATGTGCTTATTTGTCCGCGTGAGTTGCCGCGCGAATTTCTTCTCCGTTTGCGTGGATGTGGATTTGGCTTGCCCGAATTGCTTTATTCCCGCAGCGAAGCGTCTGAGTTGAAGAGCCGTTTGGGATTGCGCAAACTACAGTCTGTACATCCCTGGGCTACAACCCCACGCACAGCGCGTCTTGCTGAGCAATTAAAATTGAACTTTGCCGAGCAAGGGTCGACCGACCTTAGCCTCTTCCGCAAAATTTACTCGAAGGCTTTTGCCCTGAGCGTATTGAAGGATTTTCTCGAGAAGCACTCTGACGATAAACGCCTTCCGCCTGCCCCTGTGGTGGGTCAGGTCGTGGCATCACCGGAGCAATTCGAAAGTTGTATCCGCACTTTTGTGGAAGCCGGATACAATGGAAAATTTATCGCCAAGCGCCCTTGGAGCGCCGCTGGGCGGCATAGACTTGTAGAGAATATTTCAGCCTGTTCTTGGTCTGAACAGCCTGAAGTGTTGCGGCGTTGGTTTGAAAAATCCTGGCGCATTGGCGAGATTCCAGTTGTTCAGCCGCTCTTCGAACGGCTGGTGGACGTCTCTGTCCAGGGGCGTGTTGATTTCAAGGATGGCAAGCATCAAGTTCATGTCCTTGGGTTTACGCGCATTCTTAATCTCCCCAATGGCCAGTATGCTGGCTCGGTTGTTGGGCGCTTCCTCTCCAGCTGTGATCAGAAGATTCTGCGTTTTTGGCATGCCGAGCCCTCGGCACAGCTTGGACGTGTTGAGGATGTTCTCCAACGCGCTGCAGTTTTCGTGGGAGAAGCCCTGGCTCAACAGGGGTATACAGGTCCCTTCGGCGTGGATACATTTCTTTACCAAAATGCCACGGGTGAGGCCGAGATTCTCCCTATTATTGAAATCAATCCTCGACACACAATGGGGCGAGTTGCGCTTTCATTGAGCCGTCGCATTGCTCCGGGACGCACGGGTTTGTGGCTGCATGTCAATTCGGCCTGGCTTGAGCGGTTCGGTGTCAGTACTTTTGTTGAACTGCGTGAGCGCTGGATGAACGATTATCCACTTCAAGTGCAAAGTAAGAGTGGCGGAACGGTTATTCTCTCGGGACTTCTTGAAACGACCCCTGCTGATGTGTGCGAACAGGTTTGGACTTGTTTGGTTGTTGCGACTGACCTGAATCAAGTCATTGATGCGCTTGGCCTGAGTGAGCTGCTATAATTCAGCGTGAAATGGAAGACATTTTGTAGGCCTGGGTTGCAGCCTTCAGCGCCATAGATTCGTTGAGCAGATTCTTACTGTCGATTTTTGAATCGCTACGCATTCCGTTCTCTGTACCTGCAGAGTTCTTTTCATTTGCGAAAATTTTTAATTCCGGATCGGTCTGTTCTAGCCAGTCGAGAATTTGGGTTCTGATTCCGAACGATTGGTTTGCCGTCATTGACTTTGAATATTCGGAATCAAGCATGCCTTGATAGATATCTTCGGCATTCGAAACATCTTCGCGCTGAGCCGTTTGGCGCATCGACTTGACCATCATGTCCATGAACATGGTCTCAAATTCTTGCGCAACCCTTTCTGCCTCTTCGCGCTTTTTTTGCAGAGCTTCATTCTTTACAGCACTGACTTGCGAGGCTCCCAGTTCCGCAGGGCGGCTCTGGTCGGGCAGGTTAGGAAAAGATGCGCTGGCTTTGATAGAAATCATCGACTTTCCTCACATCAACTTCAGCTGCGCTTTGAGAGCCTGAGCAGCATCGAGAGCCTGCAGAATGGAGACGAGATCTTTCGGGCCAGCTCCGAGCTCATTGAGCGCACGGACTAGGTCACCCACGGTTGTGGATTTTGGAACCTTGCTGACGTATCGGGTTTCATCTTGCACAATGATTTCAAGGTTGCCATGACTGATGGCCACGGGCATGATCGTTACATTCGAGCCGCTAATAATTGTTCCTGTTCGCTCATTAATAACAACAATCGCACGGCTGTCTGGCTCAACCTTGATTTGCTCCAGCACTGCCATGAAGTCGACAGGTGTGAAGCTGGGCGAATCGAGCGCCTGCTCCGGAACACGCACACGAATCAATCCGCTGTTCATGGGTGATGCGATAAACTCGTTGAATTTTTTGTTTATTGCGTGTGCAATGCGATGGGCGGTTGTAAAGTCTGCATTTTTGATCGAGAGCTCGATATTGCCGTTGTGTATGAATGAGCTTTGAAACTCACGTTCGACGCTTGCATTTTGGCTAATGGCAATGGTCTTCGGGGCGCTACTGCGGTTATTTCCACCGCCTCCACCCTCTGCCCCTGTCATTGCTGTTCCGAGGCTGAGTGGACCCTGCGCTACAGCATACACTTGTCCATCGGCTGCACTCAGGGTGGTCATGAGCAGTGTTCCGCCCTCGAGGCTCGCACTGTCACCAACCGTAGCAACCCGAATGTCGAGTTTGTCGCCGATGCGTGCAAACGCGGGCAGCTCTGCTGTTACGATAACGGCAGCAATGTTGCGTGTCACAACCTGTGCAGGGTTGACCTGTGCACCGAGCCGAGTGAGCAAATTAGATGCCGCCTTGTTGGTTGCAAGGCTCTGCTTGCTGTCACCTGTTCCGGAGAGACCGACCACGAGACCGAGTCCAACCAGCGGGTTGCTGCGCACGCCGCGGAATTCAACCAAATCTTTGAGACGCACGGGCGCGGAGTCGTCGGAAGTGCGTGGGTCGGTATTTCCACGTGCCTGATTCGCGGAGGCCGGCGCTCCCATGAGCAGGCTCAAGATTGAAAGAATGAGACTCAGTGCAGTGATTGGATGGCTGTGCATCATGGCGTGCCTCCAGCGGCATTTTCAGGAGCTTTGGGCGCAGCCTGGGCTCCTGTTGGAGCAGCAGCAGCGGCAGCAGCGGCAGCGCTCGCGCGCTTCTGTTGTTCGGTCGCTTGCTCGGCCATGCGTTCACGCTCTTTCCTGATTCTCTCGCGTTCAGTTTCGTTGGCTTTTGCTTGGTCGCGCAAACCAGACTGTGCTGCGCGAATTTCATCGCGCAGACTGTCGATGGCAGACATTTCGGATTTCAGATCGGGCGCGAATCCAGCAAGACGGCGCGAAACCATTTCGTCCCAACCGGGAGCCGTATATTCCTTTTGGCGTCCGTCAATATCTTCGTTCACGGCAACGTCTGTGAGTTCTCGAGCATCAAGCTCGAAGCCTGTGAGTGCACGGCGAGGCACTTTCGCAAGAATCATGGTCATGTTTTCCTCGCCATTGGCACCAACGAAGCGACGTTGGCCGCGCAGGAAGACATCCCCACCGGGTTCGAATCCCACGATCTGCATTTTGAGGGATTTTATGGTTCCCTGGCTGAGCTGAACAGTCGGACTTGCCGAATCTGGGTCGGTGAGCTTGAGACCAGCGTTTTCCTGTTCAGTATTCTTCTTCTTATCTTTGGAGTTGCCTTTGTCCTTGCTCTTGGTGTTGTCGGTGACAGTCACCGACTTGGGATCGAACTGCAGTTCTGGAGGAATAAGAACGGTGACGGTCTGCCCCTCGCGGCTCGGAGTTGGATCAGAAAGCAGTGTTCGTGGTTCCTGTGTGTCAGCCCAAATGGAACCTGTGCTCGAGCCAGTCTCACGATTTTTGATGATAAATTCGTCGCGTTTCAGATAGAGCTGATCGATGTTTCTTTCTGGTTTTTCAGTTTCAAACTTCCGTGCAGTCGGTGCTTGCGGAAAAGCGCGCGGTTGAGGCGGTGGCAGTGTCTGGCAGCTGAAAAGCAAAACCGTAAAGGTAATGATTAGACCACTGAATGTGAGTTTGAGGAGTTTGTTTGAATTTTCTGGTTTCTCAGAGAAGTGCACAAGATTCGAGGAGACTCGCTCGAAATGACTCTGTGAGCGAGCGTTGAGGGAATCAACCTTAAGTAGATACCACTCAAGGGCGCACTCCCAACGAAGAAGCAAGTTTTCAAAAACGTTAGCGAACAATTTCGACCTCTCCCTCGCCAATGATGCGTGCCTCAAGTTGTTTAGACTTTTGGTTAGAGAACGAAGGCGCCTTGATCTCGACCGGAATGATGTCGCCGAGGCTGCCGTTCTTGAGAGAGCGGCCTTGCGTTTTCACGGTTAGCGAATTCCCACCGGAGGCGAGCAGGGCGCGCACCTGCATTTGTGCTTTTACGTCGTACTGAAAGGGTAATTTCTCAAGCGTGATTGTTTTCTCACGTTTGAGGAGGCTTTGTGCGGCATTCAAATCGATTCGTTTGCCATAGTACTTTTCAAGCGCCTGAGTGCACTCGGTTTTGCTTGTGAAGGTTGCAGTATTGGGACAGCTCAGTCCTTCAACGCAGGGCTTCACGAGGAAATGCCCTTTGTCGAGACGCCCGTTGTGCGGAATACTTTCAAGTTTTGGAAGTGCATACCAGGCTGTTTTTCTCTGCCCAAGTTCAATATTCCAAGAACTTTGTTTTTGATCGCCGCTCGAAACGAGGATTTTGAACTGCTGTGCAGCTTTACCATTTGAGGTAAGGCTTGCTTCACTGCCAATGACCTTGATTGCGACAGGAGTACCATCGGTTTTCGGATCGCATTGCAGGCATCGCACGTAGATTCCTGAGCTCTGCACGGCTGTCGGAGCTTCGTTTGCGTCGACGAGCTCCTTTGAGTTCGGCAGGATCTGGCCGAGTGCCTGACGCAGGACATCTTTTTGCTTCTCCGAAACATCGGCCAACTGAGACAGGCCGATGTAGTCGACAGCAATCAGATCGATGGGGGGGAGTTCAAATGCTAGCATCAGATCATCTCATTTGGTTTGTAGTTGCAAGCATTTCGTCGCCCGTCTTGATCACTTTGCTGTTGAGCTCGTAGGCTCTCTGCCCTGTGATCATGGTCACCATTTCCTCGACGATATTGACATTGCTCGACTCGAGTTCGCCTTGTCCCAGTTGCCCAGTGCCGTTCTCTCCGGGTGTCGACACAACAGGCTCGCCTGAGGCGGGGCTTGATGTGTAGAGGTTGCGGCCTATCGAATTGAGGCCTGCTGGGTTGATGAAATTCGAGATCTGAATTTGGCCAATGTTGCGTGGTTCCGCTTCCCCTTGAATAGAAGCCGAAACCACACCGTCAAGGCCAATCTGCACTCGTAAAGCATTTGGCGGAATGGTGATCTCGGGGACCAGCGGGAGCCCCTCGGTTGTCACCAATCGCCCATCTGGCGAGCGTTTGAAGGCGCCGTCGCGGGTGTACGACAACGAACCATCGGGCATTTGGATGCGGAAGAAGCCACGCCCTTTGATTATCACGTCGGTGTCGTTCTTGGTGATCTTGATGCTGCCCTCCTCGAAAGACTTTTCGATGGAGGCCAAGCGCACGCCGTTACCGATCTGTACGCCGGTTGGGGCAACCGTTCCGTTGGCAGAGCTCAGGCCAGGTGCGCGCAGGTTCTGGTACAAAAGGTCGTTGAAATGAACCCGTCCGCGCTTGAAGCCGTTCGTGTTGACGTTGGCAATGTTGTTTGACAGTGTGTCGATCAGCTGTTGCTGAGCTTCCATACCGGTCGCAGATGTTTGGAGGCTGCGGAGCATAGGGTTCCTCCTGTATGTTGCTGGAGACACTCTTTGCTCAGCCTACGTTGGAATCTTGAATTCCAGACAGTTAATCCTTTCCGCTTTTGCCAAAGTCCTGCGCGGAAAAAATGTTGCCTCTGGAGGTTTTTTTCGAATGGCCGTTGAACGCACCGAATATCTCAAGAGTTTTGATGGCACTGAACTTTTTTTCCGATGCTTCTCTCCTGCTGGAATTGCCGCCGGAGAGTCAAAAATAGATGGGTTGGTTCTTGCCGTTCATGGTTTCGGTGAGCACAGCGGCAGATACGCTGAACTCGCGGAGGAAGCCTGCTCCCGCAACATGATTTTCACTTGTTTCGATTTGCGTGGACATGGCAAATCCGGACCTCGGCGCGGTGACGTGGAGAATTTGCATGCACTTGTCCTTGACGTTCTGTTCGTTGTGAACCACAGCCGCTCGCTCGTGGGTCTGCAACAAAAGAAAGATATGTTTTTCGGTCTTCTTGGCCACAGTTTCGGTGGACTGCTGGTCACTTATGCAGCTTCCATTATGCAGGATAACTGTCCGCCCGTGTTTTTAAGTTCTCCCCTTTTTAAAATCCGCCAAGAAGTTCCTCATTGGAAGAAGCTCGCTGCAGCTGCTTTGCCCCGCGTTGCACCGCTTGCTCCTGTGCCCATCGACATCGTGCCAGAAAATCTCTCCGAGAATCCTGAAAACAACGCGGCATACATGGCTGACGAAATGAATTTGTTCTCGATCTCGGCTCGGTTTGGCAACGTCTTTCTGAGTAGCGTCAACGACGACATGATCCGTCAGGCGATTCAATCACTGCGCACACAAGTCACGCTGGTTTTTGCGGGTGCAGACAAACTGGTTGATCCTGGAAAAACCCGATCGCTCTTACCGGTGTTTCCAAAAGGGCGATTCCGCGGTCAGGAAATTGAATGTGCGGGTCATGAGATTTTCAACGAGCTGCCGCAATACAGGACGCAGGCCATCGATGCTTTCGCACAGTGGATTGATTCTCGGGGACAGTGCGGGTGATAAGGCTCGAAGGTCTTAATAAATCTTATGGACCAAAGGTTATTCTGAAAGATGCAACCTACCACTTTCCCGCGGGAGAGAGGGTTGCTTTAGTGGGTGCCAATGGTGCCGGCAAAACCACACTTCTCAATATCATGTGTGGGATTGAAGAGGCCGACTCCGGAGCAATGATTCGGCCACGTGAATGCGTGATTGGGTATTTGCCTCAGGAACCAAACCCCAATCCCGTGACCAACCTGTTGCAAGAGTGCGTGGCTGGCCACCTGCGCATCAGTGAACTCATGCGCATACGTGATGCGGCGCAAATCAAGCTGGTCGCTTTGGGAGACCCCGCAGCACTAGCAGCCTTCGAGAAGGCCGAGGCTGATTTTCAAGACGCAGGTGGTCCTGCGTTAGAGAGTCGAGCGCGTGGAATCCTAACAGGTCTTGGCTTTCGTACAGCACAGTTTGAGGTTAACCCGAAAACGTTGTCGGGGGGCTGGCGTATGCGCTTGGAGCTCGCCAAGGTCTTTCTCAACGACCCGCAATTCCTGGTTCTCGACGAGCCGACCAACCACCTCGACCTGCCGAGTCTGGTGTGGGTCGAAAATTATCTGAAGCAGTTTCGTGGCTGTCTTGTTTTCGTGTCGCATGACCGCGGTCTTTTGAACCGCCTCGCAACAATTACTTTGCATCTTTCACGTGGAAATTTGCGCAGCTACAAAGGAAACTTCGATGCCTTTCTTGATCAGAAGGAGCAATTTGAACAGCAGGACGTTGCGCGGGCTGAAGCCATTGCACGCCGCAAGGCCGAGCTGACGCGCTTTGTAGAACGCTTCGGTGCAAAGGCGACCAAGGCACGGCAGGCACAGGCGAGGGTAAAGATGCTCGCCCGTTTGCAAGATCTTGAAGACGATCTCGATTTGCCCGAACAAGAGAATTCGGTTGCATTCTCATTTCCTGCAGCCACACCCAGCGGTAAAGATGTTCTCAAAGTGGAAGATCTTTCCATTGGCTATGCAAACGCTCAGCCTCTGGCCTGTGGCATCCAATTGAACATCATACGTGGTCAGAAGATCTGTGTGATTGGTGCAAACGGTATTGGCAAGTCCACACTTCTGCAGACCTTCGCGGAAGTCATTCCGCCCATCCTGGGAAAGTATGTGAGCGGTCACCAGGTCATTCCTGCTTACTTTGCCCAAGATCAGCTCTCGGTACTTCAGCCTCAAAAAACAGTTCTGGAGAATGTGCTTGCACGCACGTCTCTCAGCGAGAAAGAAGCTCGAGCGCTGCTCGGTAGTTTTTTATTCCATGGCGACGATGTTTTTAAACAGGTCGGTGTGCTCTCGGGAGGCGAAAAAAATCGGGTTGGTCTCGCAATTCTGTTGTCGCAAAAAGCTAATTTTCTGCTGCTCGATGAACCTACCAACCATCTCGACATGTCTAGTGCTGAAATTCTCTCAGAATCTCTGCAGGATTATGAAGGCACAGTTTTCTGTGTGAGCCATGATCGTGAATTCATAAATTCGTTTGCAACACATATTTTTGTCATGCTGCCTGGCGGCCGCTACGCGCTTTTTGAGGGGAATCTGGAAGACTATCCTCGCTTGGCACAGGTCAGCGGATTTCCCAATATCCTCGATGCAGCTTCAGCAGTGCCTGATTCAACGCAGCCGAATAAGGGCTCCTCAGACAAGGAGTCTCGTTTACAACAACGTGCCGATGCACAGGTCGTAAAGCGTGAACGTCAGCGCTTACAGAAAAAAATTGACGAGCTCGAACAGCAAATGACTCGGTTCGGCGATTCT
Organism: Betaproteobacteria bacterium; assembly: GCA_016868315.1. Taxonomy (GTDB): domain Bacteria; phylum Bdellovibrionota_B; class Oligoflexia; order Silvanigrellales; family Silvanigrellaceae; genus RFOM01. The sequence goes on along the minus strand of VGHE01000005.1, from coordinate 94,326 downwards.
CTCAGAGACCTCGAACTGAAGCTTGAAAACGTAGGTAGCGATTTTGTGATGGCTCAGAAGCTTGGCGAAGAACAGCTGTCCCTCCGTGAGAAACTTGCAGAGGTCGAAACCGATTGGATGGAAAGCAGTGAGCAGCTTTTGAAACTGAACAATGATATGGAGAAAACATGAATTCAGCCGAGGGACTGTCGAGCATCCGGACGTGGGTGGTTTCCGCCTGGTGGCCAGAGCAGCGCGACCTGGTCGATGCACTTGCTGCAAAAAGCCATTCGGTTGCCTACAATGAGCACGTTACGTTGTGCGGTTCTGTTGGATTTTTAAGAACGGGGGTGGGTTCTCCGCGCGCAGCAACAGCGTTGACACACCTGCTTTCTGTCAGCAAATTTCATGGCTCTCAACCTGACGCGGTGTTTTTTCTGGCCACCGCGGGAGCCTATGCGAGCCAGCATGCGCTCGAGAGTGCGCATTTTGTGTCTGCCGTGTCTTGGTGTGATGGTGACCTCCTCCGTGGTGACTCCTATTTGCCAGGTCTGAAGTCGGGCTACGAGCGCCTGCAAGCAGGTCTTGAGCCTTTTTCAAGCGCCACTCTTTCGGCGTTGTCGACACCTGGAATCACTCTTGCACCTGAGTTGTCCCGCGTGCTGGCAGGTCAGGGTGATTTCGAAAATCTTGAACTTTATGGCGTTGCACTCGCGGCAGAAGACTTCGGTGTGCCTTGGGGAGCAGTGCTTGGGGTCAGCAATGTTGTTGGTCCGGAAGCTCATCCACAGTGGCGTGAGCATCATTTAAAGGCATCTCATGCTGCCCAGGAATTGCTCTACAAACATTGTCTGGAGAAAATTCTGTGAACACTGGTCTGCGCATTGTTTTGGTTGCTCCCATGCATGCCAGCAATGTGGGTGCAGTCGCACGTTTGTGCGGTAATTTTGGCGTCAACGACGTGCATGTTGTTGCACCCCGTTGCGATGTTCTTTCGGATGAAGCACGTATGCTCGCAACGCATCATGCGCGTGGCATTTTGGAAGGCTTCAAGGTGTGCGCCACTCTGCGCGAAGCTCTGGGTGAGGCCGACACAATCATCGGCTTCAGCCGGCGCATGGGTGACATGCGAAGGCCTGATCTTGGTTGGTCGGAGCTTCCCGAACTGCGCGCCCAAAGTGGGGTCAATTGTTTGGTTTTTGGCCCTGAGGACACCGGACTTTCTCACGACGATCTCTCGCTCTGCACACATTTGTGCACATTACCAACTCATCCGGGCATGCCCTCCATGAACTTGAGCCAGGCCGTGGGAGTCGTGCTCGCAGGCGCGCTTTGGCAGGGAGGCTCAAGCCTCCCCGAGAAGCCGACAGTCGCAACGCGTCTTGAAAGCGAAAAGCCAATTGCTGCGCAGAGTTTGTTGAGTCTGATTGACCACTGGAAACAGGTCATGGTTGAGGTTGAACTTAACCGCGACGGCAATCCAGACAGGCTTTTGCATTATTTCCACCGCATTTTGAACAGAGCACAAATTACGGAACGCGAAGGCAGCATGCTACGTGGTTTTTTCAGTCAGATCCAAATTCAACTTGGCACCCGAAAAACCAAAAAGGAATCCTCCGATGTTTCCGGAACCTGAAATTTCAGCGTGGAGAAGACTTGCTCGGCTTGCTTTGAGTCCAATGATACTGATGGGCGTGGGTGGCTGTCTCGCCTTTTTCTGGTTGCGGTCTCTGGCTATCGAGCCTTTTGATTTCGACGAGTCCGTGTATCGCCAAATGGCCGAAGAAATGAAACGTGCCGGTGGATGGCTTAGCCAGCCATTGTTCAATGGTGAAGCCTACAATCATAAGCCTCCCTTTTATATTTCGGTACTCGCTGCGTTCAGTGCGCTGGCCGATGGAAGTGCTCCACAGGTAACTTCATTTTCAAGCCGTACGGTGAGCATTTTTTTCGCGGTCGCACTTGCATGGCTGTTACACCGTACCTGGATGTTGCTTTCCGGGGTGCGTCAGGCCACTGATTTCGAGATGCGTCGTACCCATGAAGCGGGAATTCCTCCGGCTTTTTTTCTGTTGATGAGTTTTCTTCCCACCATCTCTTCCTCGGCTATTCTTCTCGACCCGATGTTGGTCTTTTTCACATCTCTATATTTTTGCTGTGAGGCTTTGCGAGTCAGCCGTCACTCCGAGCAAGTTGGCTTTTCCTGGATGCTGTTTTGCGGCTCAGTTGTTGGAATGACAGGCGCGGCAATGACCAAAGGTCTCATTGGCTTGGTTCTACCTGCGGGTGCGGCTGTCGTGTTTCTTGTGCTTCAGCAGGGATCTCAATGGCGAGAAAATCCGCGTGGAAGTTTTTTAAACGTATTGCATTCTGGGCTGCGCGATTTCTTTCCAGCATGGTTGGTGGCAGCACTCTTCTCGGCTGGTTTTTACTGGCTTTTGTGGAGCAGCGGTGGAAGTGCATTTGTTGAAGAGTTTTTTATCAAGCATCACTTTGGTCGGGCAACGACTGCCTTTGAGGGGCACAGTGGGAGTGTGTTTTACTACGTTCCCATAGTTCTCCTTGGAGCTGGTTTTACGTTGTCGTGGCTTGCCTATGTTTACGTCATAGGAACTCAAAAGAAGCCTGAATCTCGCGTTGAGAATAAGCGAACTCCAGCTGTTGAAAAATCGAGGGCAGTTCAACGTTGGCTTATATCTTGGAGCCTTTTTTGTCTGGTGTTCTTTTCCTTTCTCGCTACAAAACTGCCCAATTATATTTGGCCTATCTGGCCTGCACTTGCTTTGCTTGCGAGTTTTGCGGGTCACGATAGCTCTTTTTCAATGCACAAGATTCCCCAAAAGGCGTTGCATTTTTTTGCTCAGTGGTCTGCTTTTATTCTTCCATTGGCGCTCGTGTTGCTGGGCTGTGCAGTGTTGCTGTGGGAGCCGATTTTGGCAGCTCAAATTCAGCTGAAGCCGCGCGAAGAAGCGGTGCTCGCCTCGCTCTTGCAACACTCCAGCTCGCTGTCGCTTGGTCTGGTGCTGTCGGGGCTGCTTTTGGGCTTTGGCGCAATTTTGTTGCGGTCCTGGGGCGAGCTGGGTGTGCAGCGCGGAAAGCTTTCCCCGCTCTTCTCAGGAGGAGTTGCGCGTTGGTTGGCCTTTTCTCAAATCTCTGCCTGTGCTGCTTTGATGGCTTTCGTTGTGCCGGTCGCCGAGGATGTGATGACCCTCTCGGTACAACAGTCGACTCTCAAGGCAAAGATGTTTCTTGGAGTTGGTGAGCAACTAGCAACTGCTGATCTCTACAGTCCTAATGTGGTTTCAAGCCAGGGTGAACCAGTTGCGCTGGGAATTGGTGGAAGTGAATGGATTTTCTCTGATCCTAAATTCAATGTGATTTTGACACCCGTTTGGAATGTTGGCGTCTGCGAGCAGCGCGGTTACGATGTCGCTCAGGCAGCTGAATTTTTTCGTGTCTGTTTGCGTTCATACAGGCGGACTCTGGAGGGTTCCAAACCTTGATGCGTGTCCGTTCTTTTGTCTCGCTGACCTTTTCTATGGGCTGCGCTCTGGGCTTGCTCATAACTGGCTGCGTGTCTCGCAACTCAGTCAAAGAGTCTTCGAGCGGATCAAAAGAGAGCGCCTCAGGTTCTATTTCAAGCCGAGCGAGCCCGGATGCCACATCTGCTGTGTGTCCTTCCGGGACACGTTTTAATTCTTTTCCTCGGGTTTGTGTGACGCGTGGTGGATTTGCACTGGGACCTTTTCCGCTGCAGCTTCAGGAGTTGTGTCGCGAGAAATCCCCTGAGGATGCTTCCACCTGTGTGCAAAAACAGGATTGGCCATTCGAGCTCCTGATGTCTCTTGTATCGAATTACAAGCAGGGCTGTCCGCCTGGTACCTCACCTGGCCGAAATGGAGTGTGTATCGGTTCGGACAATATTTATGGTCCATTCACTTTGCAACAGATTATGGCCTGTCGTGCAACAGTGCCAGCGGTGCAGCAGAGCCAATGTGATGAAATCGTCTGGCCTCCTGATTTTCTCAAATTTGCCAACGAGGAATCTCCTGCGGCCGTGCGTCCCGAAATTACAAAACCAGCACTTGAAAAAGGCTCTGTGCCCGCGGAGGTTCCGGTGCCGGTCAAAGAGCAGCCCGCAGAAGTTCCGGTGCCGGTCAAAGAGCAGCCTGTCGAAGTTCCAGCGCCGGTCAAAGAGCAGCCTGCAAAATCTGTTGTTGCACAGGTCGATGACACTCCACGTGCACCAACCTACTGTGTGCACAGTTGGGATGAGCGACCCGGAACAGCCGATTTTACAACAATCGATAGGCGTCTGCTGTCCCTGCAGCAACCTCAGGTTTATCCGCTCGATCGCAGCGAGGATTCAGCCCTGCTAGGCAACAAAGATTTTCACACACTCGATGTGTGTGGACGGGCGCGTTTTCTCAAAGGTTGCTTTTATCGCGTAGTGCACGAACCTCACTCGCCCGAAGCACAGACATTTCGTGCGTGGGCAACCGGTCGCTTGCGTCCGGTAGAGGCCTACATGGCCTTTGTGATGACCCAGAGTCGGCTTGGTTTGTGGCACGACGAGTGCTGGCGCGGACGGTGTCGAGGTGTTGGTCTGGCGCGGGTGAGCGCAGCGGTGACTCCCGCAGGTCGCAAACTGCCGCAAGAGGATCCCGCGTGGCGGGGAATCACACACAACATGCTAACAAATTTGCGCTTCGGCTTACGCCAGGTCGCAGCCAAGGTAGCCGCTGGTTCGAGTGACCTGTATCAGTTGGCGTATTCCTTTAACGGCATCCCGGGAAAGCGCGAGCGTTTTGCTCAAGACGTCGAGAAGCACTACCGCCAGTTGCTCTCCTGCCAGCTCGATTGAGATCCGCACGTAGGTCGCTAGGAGATGTGAGCAGAGCTCCTCAAACGACGCCACAGCGCTTTTCAAGCAGCTGTGGGTGGTGGTTCATCCGGATTGGGGACGTGGGGCATCTTGAGAGCGGTCGACTTGCGCGAGTCCCAAACCTCCCGCGGAACCTGTTCCCATCGGAACAACACGCCGGGGCGACCCTGCGACCAGAACTGCAGTCCGACCGCAGTCACCGAGTAGCGTTCAAACACAACCACGCGGCTGGTTTGATCCGAGAGGTTCAGAATCAGTTTGCTTTCCTGCAGACGCACCGAAAGAACTCTTTCGTGCTTCGAACCTTCGAGCCAGAGAAGTGTGCAAGGAGTCTCGCACAGTTTCTTGAGGCGTTGAGCCAGATAAAAATCAGGCATAGGGAGCCCTCCATGGCATAGCCGGCGCACTTCCTTGTGCTCCGCGACACTCAAACCTCTAAGAGTTTTCAGTGTCAAACCATGTATCGGCCGAAGGGGTGTTGGCTTGTCGTCCGAATCTGCAGTGCCCGGCAGACTTTGACGGCAATGGGAAAAATTTCCCTTGCAAATGAGGCTCGGTGTGCGTCAGCGCTGCCCCGGCGGAAACACAGGAGAGAGGTGTTTTGGCACGGTGTCTTGCAACGATTTCTCAACAGCATCTTTGAGTTCGCTGATACGCGACATGCTTAAGGCATTATTGCGCTCTGCGTTGAGCTGGAGGCCATAGGCATCAGTATCAACTGCATGCAGAAGGCGATCGAGCGTCATGACAACATAAAGGAAGCTTTGCGGTCCAAGTGCTCTGCGCATCTCGTCGTCTGTGGTTTGTGCAAGAGTCGACAATGCGAGCACCTGATGTGCCTCGGGATGCCGATACAACTTCACAGCAGACGATGTTGCAACGTGTTTGCTGAATGCCTCGAGCACCAGTTGACCGCGGATGAGAGGAATAGGATCGGACTGAATTTGCTGTGAGATAACCTCAAAATCTGGACTCGCCAAATAACTTCCCTGACCATAAAATTGGGGATCATGGATGCCCGCAGACCTCAGCAATTCGGCGGCGCGATCTGAAGCCGCTTCGAAAACAATCGGTTTTCTGTTGACCTGAGCCCGCTTGAAAGCAGCGGCTGCGAGTTCTGAACAATAGAGGCGGTTGCTGTCGTGTGAGTTGAAGCGGAAATCATAGCGGACGTTCTGGCGTTTCAGCGATGCGAATGAAGCGCGAATTTTGCGTCTTTCCTCTGCTGCAAGGTTCCTGCCACGAACGACCGTAAAGCGATCCGCATGAAGGTCGAGTGGTGCAATTAGGAGACGGCCGAAATTCATTTCGACCGTGTAGGGCAGACCGTCTTCGCCGAAGGTCACCATCATGAGGTGACTTAGCATCGAGCCCGAGCGCGTGAAGGTTTCCCACAGGCCCCCAACGGCGCCCGTCTGGAGAAGAACGATATCGCCTTCGCGGAACTCAATGCCGTTCATTTTATATACGAGCTCTTCAGGTGACTGTCGCGAGCGAAAGGTTTGCACAATGCTCTGCTTCAGTTTGTTCTTCTGAGCGTCGTCGACCGACAACAACCCCACAAGCGATTCCACCTGTTCATGCATATCAAGCCATTTGTCGCGAGAGCGCGCGAAGCGTGAAGGAACTTTGCGAATGTGGTCGAAGTAGTTTTGCAGCTCTTTCCATTGGTCTTTGAAGTCACGGAATAGACTTCCATTGATACCTTCGAGGATTGCAGGCCGAGTGTTGGGCACGAACGGAATGCCATCAGATAGATGTGCGTTTTCACCCACGAGGTCAGACACACGCGGTAAACCAGCTTTGGCAATTGCTTCTGCCAGTTCGACACTCGGTTCGGTCAGGAAGCGTTGATACAAATTCAGCCGTGCAAGAGCGCCGCCGGAAGATGCAAGAAGGTCGAGAGTTGATGTGTAGGCTTTGGTCTCTTTTGAAGCCCGACGCAAAATGGCGACCAGCCTACGTTCGTGGTCGGAGTGTATCAGTCGCGCAAGTCGCTCGCGCGCAATTATGAAGGTATTCTCGTCGTTAAGTTCAATGGCCTTTTCATACTGATTGAGCGCAATTTCCGAAAAATAATGACGTGTCGCGCTCGATGTGAACAGCAGCTTCTCGCTCCACAGCAACCACACGCCCTTGTGTTGCGTCTCAGTTGCAAGCGCGGCAATATCCAATGTCTTTTTTTGAATGTCGGCGAGTCGAGCCAGAATCAGTTCTGCTTCAGGAAGATTTTCCGCAACTGCCAGACCATCGATATCCGCAAGCAGCTGCTTCATTTTGATTCGCAATTGCTCAACCGAAACGAGCGGGTCAAGCAGCGAGCGCTCTTGAAAGCGCTCGAGAGCAGCGAGCACTGCAAGAGCTTTCGATGTGCTCATCTCTCCCGCTTGAAGTCGTGATGCGCGCGGTGCTTTTGGCTCTGGGTACAAAGGATTGCTTTGTTGAGATGTGTCTTTCGAATTCTCGCTAGGCTGTTGTGTTTTGTTCTCGCGCTCGAGTGCCCGCCCACTTGAGGAGAGAACGTCATTCGCAGAACAAGCCAGCAGCGAGCTCACGGATATGAGGAGAGAAAGCGGCAACCAGTGTCGCAGCGATGCACCGAAACCAGTTCTTGTCTTCGTTCGGTTCATTCGTTGCTCCTGGTCGATGGGGTTTTGCGCGTGGAACAGTTCGCCACGGATCCTGATTGGATTCCGCTGTGCTCGAGCTCAGCCGCAGCAAGGTGCCGCGATCGAAACGTCTGGAAGGGATATGTACCCTTTTCACCACGCGGTGCGTAGCCAATGATGTTTTTGCAGAAGAATGATTTCACGAATTTTTCGAACCGCACGAACTCTTGTGCAGCGGGCTCGCTGAAGGTGAGATTCACGCAGTTAAAGATGATGCTGTAGGGCGAATGCCACATCTTAAGAATATTCTGTACCTTGCTGCGCAGCGTGGTCACGTCCGATGCACTCTCAAGATGAGTGTCTGCAAGAAAGCTGATTTCCATCACGTGGGCGTTGAAGTCGTTGTCAATTTGAATGCGGCTGCGCAGGTCGGAAAGATCCCGCTGAAGTCCTGCTCCTCGAGCCAAGCCCGTCTTAGCCACAGCTGCTTCGTAGCCTTCGATGACTTCAAAGGGGCACCACGCAGGTGGATGACCTGCTGCGCAAAAACCCATGATTGAGCGCATGAAAAAATTCTTGAAGAAGGCAATCAGCTTTTCAAAGTCAGGCTGCAGCTCAGGACTGACCTCCAAAACCCGACAATCAAAAAGGCAGGTGTAAGGTGAGTGCCACTTTTTAAGGTTTTCACTCCAGGCTGTTTTGAGGGCGGCAAGGTCGCTTTTGTTGGTCACCTTGAGTCCATCGGGGAAGTGAACTTCCACAACGCGCGCGGACAAATGGTTCTCGAACTGAACGTTCATAGGCCCCCCATTCACTTTTATACTGGGGGCACTCTATATACCGACTCAGGACGGTGGGGAAGACACTTTCGCTGGTTCCGAAAATTTCAATAATTTTCTTAGGATCCACATCTTCCAGGGGCGGAGCGGGCGGTACCTCACCGGCAGATCGAGCCAGAACGGGCGCTTGAGCACGGATCGCCATTGGCTGAAGGCATTGAAACCACTCATCCCGTGGTAGGAGCCCTGGCCACTCTCTCCAACCCCTCCAAAGGGCAATTGGCTTGTGGCTAATTGAATGACCGTGTCGTTGGCTACGAACGATCCTGACGTGGTTTGGCTTTCGACATTCTCAATGAAGTTATTGTCGGCGGAAAAAATATACAGAGCGAGCGGGTGCTCGCGCGCGTTGATGAACTCGATGGCTTGATCTCGCGCGTCGAGTGCAATGATTGGCAGCAGCGGCCCAAAAATCTCCTCTTGCATGATGGCGGCAGTTGCGGCGCTGCTGCTGTCAAACAAGAAAAACGAGGGCTCAATGAGGTTTGAGCTGGGCTGAGCGCGTCCACCCAGAGCGAGCTCCTTCTGATGCTCATTTAGCAACACGCTGAGGCGCGCAAAATGGCGCTCGTTTACAATGCTGCAGAATGACTCTGAGCTCTTAAAGCCTTCCGGAAAAAACTCAGCGAGCACTTTTTTGAGAGCTGCCAGCAGTGGCTGAACATTATCTCGAGGAGTGAGAATGTAGTCAGGCGCCACGCAGGTCTGCCCTGCATTCAGTGCTTTCCCCCAAAGAATGCGCCGTGCAGTGACTTCTAAATTGGCGGTGGAATCAACGATACAGGGCGATTTTCCTCCGAGCTCAAGCACCGTGGGTGTGAGGTACTGCGCTGCAGCTCGGGCAACGATTTTTCCAACAGCAGTGCTGCCCGTGAAAAATATGAAATCCCAGCGTAGCTCAAGCAGTTTTTGGCTGAGTTCAGCACCGCCTTCAACAACCTGCACAACATCATCGGGTAAATAGCGGGGGAGAAGCTGAGCCAGGAGCTGTGCACAGCGTGGTGTTAATTCGGAAGGCTTCAAAAGAGCACAATTGCCCGCAGCGAGTGCCGAAACCAAGGGAGCAAGCAGGAGCTGGATAGGATAATTCCAGGGGCCGATGATGAGACAGACGCCAAAGGGAACCGGCGCAATGTAACCTTTTGAAGGGAACAGCACGAGCGGCATCCACTTGTGCCGCGGCTTCATCCATTTTTTGAGATTTGCTTTTGCCGTATGGATTTCCTCGATAACAACGCTGAGCTCAGCGATAATTGAATCTTCGGCAGGGCGCCCGAGATCGGCTGTGATTGCCGCGCAAATCTCATTCTGGTTGTCGATCACCAGGGCTTCAAGGCGCGACAACAAAGTGTACCTTTGAGCTTCGGGCTTGGTTTTTCCAGAAAGGTGGCCCTGGCGCAATTTGCTTTGCAATGCTTGCAATTTTGAGAGATCAACGGAATGCTCTGAAGTCATAAATTTCCCTGCGCAACTCACGGGGCTGCAATGAAAATACTTTTCCTATTTTACACGCAATCAGAAGCCGGTGCACCAGGCTTTTTGAGCCGGAACGGTGAAGAATCAGCGGGGAATTTGGCGCAGACCCTGTTTGGATTCGCAAGTGAAACCTTGAGGTTGCCGCTTGATGATGCGTTTGAGTCGCGCGCGCAGTCGCTGGCCGAAGATATTCGCTGGCGTGCGTTCAAAAAGCCCGAGTCGTTTGAGCAAGCAATCCGTGCCGCCAGTCAGTTTTATCCCGACCTTCTGCTTTTTTCCGGTGAAGCGACTCGCAGCCTGAAGACCGCCGAACCCGTGGCGCAGGCTTGTGCATTGCCTGTCTGTGTGGATGCACGCCTGGATCGCTGCAGTGAAGACAAACCACGTCAAGGTGTGTTGGCAGAGGCCATTCAAGACCTCATCTCCACACACGTTGACATTCTCTCTCAAAAGCCGCGCACAATTTGGATTGCCACATCGCAGAAGGCTTTGCTCGAGTGGACCGCATCGCTTATGGATGCCCAAAAATGGAATGAGTTTTCCGATGTCTTTGTGAAAAGCACCATGAACGACACCATTCCCGCAGTTTTTGCATGCGGATATGAAAAAACCGCGGGCGTGCCGCGGTGGGTTCTCGATTAAAGTTAGACCTGTGCCACAAGCCTTTTACAGGCGCGTGACTTTCAAGACACCGAACGGCAATGCGAGCTGTTCGGTTTTTCCTTTTTCGAGCTTGATGATGTTGCTGCCTAAGCGTTCGACCATTTCGAATGCCTGCTCTTGCTGAGCGGCCTTCATGGGAACAGGACCTTTGGATGCGTTTTTGCGCACGGACTTGAGAAAGTATTTGACTGCCCAAAGACCAATGCGGCGTGGCAACAAAATGTGTTGATCGCCAGGCAGGCGCTTTAATTCACTCTGAAGTTGTGCGGGGATTTGGAAGCCACGCGGGGTCATTTTAGTCCATTGAACCTCAATCCACCGGCCGCTACCACGCACTTTGTTTTTCTGAATGAAAAATTGGCTTGCGAATTTAACGAGCAACATGGGAATGAACGCGAGTGCACCCCAATAGCTGTTGGTGGCCAGAGCGAAGAGCAAAGCAACCAGACCCATGCTGATGAAGTCTTGCGCCTTGAAGCTCACGCCGGCCGAGGGAATGCGCTGCCACAGCTGGAAGGCAAGAAATACAAGAGCCAACAGTGTTGCAAGAACACCAAGCAGGACTTTGATGACAATAAGAAAAATTTCCATGATGCAATCGTTCCTCTGAGAAGCAATTGTGCAGGATCAATAGATTGGCTGCGTTTCCGGCCGGGCAGCGAGGTTTCACTTGCAAACAGCTGTAATTGATGCCAGTTCCTCTGGAGTCCGACTCTCAGCCATGTTCCTAGAATAGGGACGCCACTCATGCAAGAAGCTTCGCGTTCAACTCCCTCAAAATTTCTCCCGCGCCTGGGGGAGGGTTTGGCGCGTCTGCGTGGATGGGAAAATGATTTCCGGATGTTGGCGTCGGGACGCGGTTTCGCGGAACTCAACCTTCCGCTCAGCTTGCCCTCAGGTGAGTTTGTCAGCGGTCTGTCCGGAGAGACCATTCTTCCGGGCGCCCCCCGATTTTTCGACACCAATGCGACTGCTTGGTCCCTGCGCAGTGACCTCACCCTGTTTGCAGCCCAGTTCGTGCGCCGCCACAGGGCTGAACTGCAGTTTCCATTCAAGCTTTTCTATTCAGGCAAGGTGTTTTCCCCGCAAGGGTTGCTCGGAGCAGAAGGCTTCAGGCTGGGGCACGCCTCTGAATTTGAATCTTATGAGTTCGGAGCAGAGATTGTCGGACAAGAGGAATTTGTTGCTGAAACCGAGCTTCTCGACCTGGCTTTGAGCGCCCTGCAGAAGTTCGGATACCGAGGACTCCGGGTTGTATTCGGGGACGCCCGCCTCATTCGCAGCCTCGAAGAAGAGCTCGCACAAAATATCTCCGATGCTGCCCGGCGAGGTTCATTGCTTTCAGAGCTAAAAGCAGCTGTACAGTGCAAAGATCTCGCTCAGCTCGAAGATATTTTCGGGCGTGCTGGATTGAACTCCAAAGGGGTGTGGGAAAACTCGGGGGTCTACCGCAATCTCGTTGAGGTTGCAGAGCTCTTCCGGACGCGTCACCCGCAGGTTCACTTCCAAATCGATCCACTCCTGACCCGCCAGCGCTCGTTTTATAGTGGCATCGTCTTTGATTTTTGGGCGGAAGATGCGGGTGGCCGGCTTCATTCTGTGGGCGGTGGTGGTCGTTACGACCAGCTTCTGCAGCATTTTGGCTTGGCAACCGCCGCAGCTGGTTTCATGATCCGCGACCCACAAACTGCCGGTGTACAGGATGACTTCTCGGCTACGGCGCGTGTGGAGTCCGCTCAGCCGCCGCAGCCGCCGCAGCGCCGTCCGGTGCGGGTTGCTTTGCCCAAAGGTCGACTGCAAAAATGGGGAGTCGAGGCCTTTGCGCGCATTGGCATTCGCCTTGCCGAGAGTGCAGAAACAACGCGAAAACTCGTTATTCCAAGTGAGTGTGGCAGATTCGAGTTCTTACTGGTGAAAAATGCCGACGTCGTCTCTTACGTTGAGCGTGGTATCGCCGAAATCGCTGTGGCTGGTTCGGATGTTCTCGATGAAGAAGCCAATGCTTTGTTGCGGCCAGTGACATTTGCGTTCGGTCGTTGCCGTATCTGCCTTGCGGGCAAGCCCGAGCAGCGTGAGCTTCTTTTGGGCTCGCGCCGGAATCGAGTGGCCACTAAATATCCAAATCTTGCCATGCGCTTGTTGCGTGCGCGGGGTGTGAATCCCGAACTTTTGCCTCTGCAAGGAAGCGTTGAACTTGCTAGCGTGATTTCCTTTAGCGACGCCATTGTCGACCTGGTGGAAACGGGTTCTACACTGCGGGAAAATGGCCTGATTGTTTTTGAAGAACTGACCCAGACGCGTGTTCAACTTGTGATGTCCCGTGGATATTACGTTGAGTCTCACGGTGACATCCGACATTGGCTCGCCCATTGGCGCGCATCCGCTTGCGTCGTTGATGCACACTTTGAACTTTTTACGCCTGAGGCTTTGCACCATGATCCGCACTCTGAAAAATACTGAGACCATCCTCGGGTTTATTCGATCTCTCGAACAACGCGCGCCTTCTGAAGATCCAACTGTTCTTGCCCGCGTGCAGAGCATTATTGGCCAGGTCAAAGCCTCGGGTCGCGCGGGAGTGTTGAAGCTTCGTGCCGAGCTTGAAAATATCCCGTCCACAGAAAAGCTCACCTACAGCCATGAAGATTTGCGTGAGCTTGCGCAGCTGTGTCCTGCACAGACACTGAGTGTCATTCATCGTGCAATCGACCGGGTACGCAGCTACCACCAAATCCAACGCGACGAAACGCGTTGGGCGACCATCGGGAAAAGTCGGTTCGCATCGCGCGTTCAACCGCTCGACTCGGTTGCGCTCTATGTTCCAGGAGGCAAAGCATTCTATCCGAGCAGCGTGGTGATGGCGGCGGTTCCCGCTCAAGTCGCGGGTGTGGAGAGGCTTGCCGTGTTTACTCCGGGACGCTCTTTGCAGGATCCCGTTTTCGCCGCCACTGTATGTGCTCTTCAGATTCCTGAAATCCATGCTGTGGGTGGTGCGCAAGCGGTTGCAATGGCGGCTTATGGTATTGAAGGTGTTGCGCGCTGCGACAAGATTGTTGGCCCAGGAAATGTTTATGTGGCGACAGCCAAACAGTGCTTGGCTGGCCGCATTGGGATTGATGGTTTTGCAGGCCCCTCGGAAATCCTCATTCTGGGGGATGGCAGTAGCAACCCGGAATGGATTGCACTCGATATGTTGGCTCAAGCCGAGCACGACGAAGATGCCAGTTCTGTTCTCGTGACCACCAGTGTTGCCGAAGCTGAAGCTGTGCGCCAAGCCCTTGAACGTTTGCTGGAAAAAACATGTCTCGATCGTTCTCCGATTGCACGTACGAGCCTCGATAAATGGGGTGCGCTTTGTGTGGTTGAGAGTCGGGATGCGCTTGTGAAGGTAGCCAACAGTCTCAATGCAGAGCATCTCCATGTGCAGACCCGCTGTGCACAGGAGACCGAGGGCGAGAAGTACTGGCTGTCAGAGCTTAAAGGTGTGGGTGCTATTTTTCTCGGCCGGTGGAGCGCAGAAAGTTTCGGCGACTATCTCGCCGGACCGAGTCATGTGCTTCCTACGGCTGGAACAGCGCGCTTTTCTTCGCCGCTCGGAGTCTATGATTTTGTGCGCCGCTCTTCGGTGCTGAGCCTTACGCAGAGCGATGTTCTCGATTTGGCAGAATCCACGGGCATTTTTGCAGACGCAGAACAGCTGTGGGCGCATGCAGCAGCAGCGCGTGTGCGCGGAGCAAGGAGTCTACCATGAGCATGCCAAGCACCAGAATTCATGACCTCTTCCGAAAAGAAGCTCTCCGTTTTCCGCGCTACACGCTCAAGGAAAACGATACCGGCATTCGTCTTCATCAGAATGAAACCCTCGGTTTAAGCGCTGCAGAAAAGCAGGAGTTTGCGCAGGTGCTTTCCCAGGCTTTGCTTAAGCCGGAGAGCATCAACATTTACCCAAGTCTTGAACCCACCCGGCTGCTAAAGGCTTATGCTTCGGCTCTTGAGGTGCCTGAGGAGAATATCGAGGTCACGTCCGGCAGCAGTCAGGCACTTACGTTATTGGCAGAAGCGCTGTTTGCACCAGGCCGAAAGGTGGCAGTGACGCAGCCAACATTCTCGCTCTTCGCAAATCTGGTGCGTCTCTATGGCGCAGAGGTTGTGGACATCGAACTGGATGCCACGTTCAGCTTTGACCCCCTGAAACTTTTTTCCGCACAAGTTCTCGGCTGCCAGGTTGCTATCGTATGCTCGCCCAACAATCCGACGGGAACCGTCTGCCCGCCTGAAATGATTTTGGAGTTTGCAGATCGATTTGGTGGTCTGTTGGTTGTCGATGAAGCGTATGTTGAGTTCGTGCAGGATCCAGAAAAACAAAGTTTTGTGAAACAGGCTCTGCTTCGCGACAATGTCGTTGTGCTGCGCACTCTCTCAAAAGCTTGGGCCGCCGCCGGTTTGCGGGTCGGTGCCATGGTTTCGCACAAAGACAACATTGCCCTGTTCCGCGCGCTTAAACCGCCTTACTCAATAGCGTGGCCATCTGAGGTCTTGGCGTGTCATGTGCTTGAGCACAAGGTCGAACGAACACACGCGCGAATTGCCCGCACGGTTGAGCAGAAAAACTCTCTTAAGAGAATTCTAAGCGAGTGCCGTCGGGTCGAAATGCAGGCCGACTCGCAAGCGAACTTTGTTTTCTTCACCACACCCAAGGCTGCAGAGTTGGAATCTGCTTTGCTCGCAGCTGGATTCCTGGTGCGGCGTTATGGCTCCGGTCGCCTTGCACAGGCCGTGCGTATCAGCATGCCACCGGAGAATGATTTTGAAAGACTTAAAAATATTTTGATTGAGGTGTTGCGATGACCGATTTCACCAGAGCCCCAAGAAAAGCAAAAGTGCAGCGCCAAACGAAGGAAACTCAGATTACGGTTGAACTTGATCTTGAGCCTGCACCCAGTTTTGCGCAGGGTAAAGTTTCAACGGGGATTGGATTCTTTGATCATATGCTCGAGGCTTTTGCGAAGCACTCGGGAATCTTTCTCTCAGTCGATTGTGTTGGAGATCTGCACATAGATCAGCATCACACGGTTGAGGACGTGGGCATTGTGATTGGACAAGCTGTTGCACAGGCACTCGGAGATTGTGCCGGCATTGAGCGTTTCGGTTTGATGGAGTGCCCACTCGATGAAGCCCTCGCGAAGGTGGTCATTGATGTTTCTGGACGCCCATTTTTGCATTTTGGTGCGCAGTTCCGCAGACCCTTCATCGGTCAACTCGACAGTTCGTTGCTGAAGGAATTTTTTGGCGGATTTGTGCTGCATGCACGCTGGACAGTCCATGTCGATGTCATTCGCGGTGAAAACGACCACCATGTTGCTGAAGCTGTTTTTAAAGCCTTTGCACGTGCCGCAAAGCGGGCATGGCAGACCACTGGGAATGCAGAAATACCCTCCACAAAAGGGCGTCTGGTATGACTCCTGTGAATGCATTTGAGGTTTTTCCAGCTATAGATTTGCTCGACGGGCAGAGCGTGCGTCTGAAAAAAGGTGTGCGCGCCACAGCAGAAGTTGTACATGCCAATCCGGTGCGTCAGCTCCAGGAATACCGTGAGGCTGGCGCGCGCTGGGTGCATGTGGTGAACCTGAACGCAGCGTTTGCTGACAAAGCTTCCGAGCATGTAGGAGCTTCGAGCACAGATAATGTCCTGCGCAGTCTCACTGCCGAAAACGGAATTTGTATTCAGTTGGGGGGTGGAATCCGAACTCCCGAAAGTTTAAAACAAGCTCTCGATTCCGGCGCTCACCGCGTTGTGATTGGAACCTGGGCAACCACACACTTCGATGAGGTGATGTGCTTCGTGCAGAGCGATCCTGGGCGATTTGTAATTGGTGTCGACAGTCTCGGTGGCAAGATTGCAGTCCACGGTTGGACTCAAACCTCAACCGAAACGACTCTTGATTTTGCGATGCGACTGAAGACCTGTGGAGTGCAAAGAGTTCTGTTTACCGAGGTTGAGCGCGACGGTTTGCTCGGAGGTGCGGCGTTGACCGCCACGGCACACTTGGCAGCTGCTTCGGGACTTGAGGTTATTGCCAGCGGTGGGGTGCGTGATATCGCCGACATAGAAGCTCTTGCGCAGTGCCCCGGTGTAAGTGGGGTTGTGACAGGTCGAGCTCTGGCAGAGGGCACTCTCAAGCTGCGGGATGCTCTTGTGTATGCAAGACGCTTCTGAGGGGCGCATTTCATTCTTGTAATATTCCTAAATCGCCACATTGTTTCGTTTCGCGCACTCTCATGCTATGGCTCTCTGCGTCTGAAAGTCCCCGGCTCACTCCTTTGTTCCGCATGAGGTGTTCGAGATGGTTACGTCTGATGCTTCCCCCTCTAATTGGCTCGAAAAAATTCCACTCAAACGTGCTTTCTTGAGCGTCTCCGACAAATCAGGGCTGCGTGAACTTGCGCAGTTTCTTATCGCTCAAGGTTGCTCACTTGCAGCTACGGGGAGCACGGCGGAACAGCTGACTTCATATGGATTCGCTGTTAAAAAGGTTGAGGAAATAACCGGTTTCCCCGAGATACTTGGTGGTCGCGTTAAAACACTGCATCCCAAAATCTTCGGGGCGATTCTTGCCAAACCCAATTCCGAAAGCGACGATCACGATCTTGAAATGCACAGGATTGAAAAATTCGATCTTGTTGTGTGCAATCTTTATCCGTTCCAGGAAACCCTGCGCCGCACGGAAGAGTTGTCGGCTCTGGTTGAGAATATCGACATTGGTGGTGTGAGCTTACTGCGTGCTGCGGCCAAGAACTTCAGCCGTGTGGGAGTGCTGTGTGATCCGCACGACTACAAACTTTTCATGGAATCAGTTCAAAAGCACAGCGGCGACATTCCCGGGCAACTGCGGGTTGAGTTGGCGCTCAAAGCTCTGAGTGAAACCGCCACCTACGATGAAGTTATTTCGCTGGCCCTGCGTCACAAGTTGCATGGCATAACTGGTTTGCGCTTGGGCGGTGGTCCAGTGCAGCGCCAGGCGAGCCTTGCGGCGCAGCTTCTTGATACTCAAATCACGTACGAACTCGAGCGTGTAAAACCACTGCGCTATGGCGAGAATCCGCATCAGAAGGCCGCGCTCTACAGAAGCGAATCAGGGGTTGTGCATCAGGGGGCAGCTTGTTCGCTCGCTGAAGCGCAGTGCGTGAATGGTAAAGAGTTGTCTTACAACAACTATCTCGACATGGAGCATGGCATTCGCCTCATCACTGAGTTCCGCGATGGCGCCTGTGTCATCATCAAACACAATCTGCCCTGCGGTGTCGCTCTTGGTGCATCTCCTTTGGATGCTTATCGTAAGGCTTTTGAGGGCGATCCGGTCAGTCCGTTTGGTGGAGTGGTTCTTTTCAACCGAAAAGTCGATCTCAACGTTGCTCTTGCGCTCATTGAAACTTTTCTCGAAGTGGTTGTCGCGCCTGCGTTCGATCCTGAGGCTCTAGAAACTCTGTGCTCGAAGAAAAATTTGCGCATCGTGCTGGTTAACACCCAGTTGCCGCTGCTGAACAAGCAGCAAGTAGTTCAGGTGCAGGGAGGTTTCCTCGTACAGGATGCCGATGACGTTATTTTCGATCCCGAGAAGCTGCACATCCCAACCAATGCGCGTCCGAGCCCAACCGATAAATCAGCGTGCTGGTTTGCATACTCGGTTGTCAAACACGTGCGCTCCAATGCCATCGTCATTGCGAATGCACAGCAGACGATTGCCGTGGGCGGAGGTTTTACTAATCGCGTTGATGCTGTTGAATATTGCCTGAAAAAAGCCCGGCTGCAGCTCAAAGGAGCAGTTTTGGCTTCTGATGCATTCTTCCCTTTCCCCGACAGCATTGAGCTCCTTAAAGACACAGGAATTTCGGCAATCATTCAGCCGGGCGGCAGCGTTCAAGATGCCTCGGTCATCGATGCATGCAACAAAGCAGGCATTGCGATGCTCATTACCGGTCATCGTCACTTCAAGCATTGAGTGAAGGTGCTGCGCATGAAATTCAGCCAACCCAAAGCACTGCGCGTGGGAGCTCTGGTGTTGGCTCTCATGGCTTTTCTTTTGCTCTCGTGTGTCCGCGACAAGCCGCGTCAACCTCAGGGTGCAGTGCAATCGACTGTATCGAACGATACGGTTGATACTCCTACTTTTCCTCTTCTCGAGAGTTTTGGGATTCGGGTGCAGGCCTCGCTGCGTGATCTGGCGCTGCCTATGCCCACGGGTAAAACCCAAAATGCTGTTTCACTGCGATGTCTGCAAGTCACTCTTTCTGCTTCGAGCCCAGCTGAGCTTCAGAGGCTTGTTTCGCTTTATTCTAGCGGCTCTTCATCACGGGTCAGTTTTTCACAAGCAGAACAGAATTATCAGTTGTCGGATTTGTTCTCACCATCCGTGCAGGCAGTTTTGAACCACGAGTTTCAATTCGATTCCAAAGCTGCAAAACTCAGCTCTGTTGAAGCACTCTTTGCAGTTTTACTGAGCGACGGTCGTAACCTCCGCTTTGTGTCGTATGCCGATACGCAGCTCGAAGATTTTCTTTCCAACCGGCAGGTGTTTAAGCTTGTTGGCGCGGTGCCGTTCTCGCGCTCATCGTCAGCTGCACAGAGCCGAGAGCGTAACAGTGGCTTTGCCGTCGGTGACCTCGTGGTTTTTCAGGCAGACGACCGGGTTGAGCATGTTGCGCTCTGGATTGATCACGATTTGTATTTCGAGGCGTTGGTTTTTGCGCGTTCAGTGCTTTTTCGTTTGGCCAGCTGGACTCAGCTGACCGAAGAATTGGCTTTGAGAAAACAGGATGACGTGCGTCGGTTTCGAGTTTCGGCGCTGCGGCGGTTGGGGGCTTGGTCGGAGACCATGACCCGCCTGAGGAAGTTTAAAAGTCAGACAAACGCAGCCGAGGTTGTGCTTGGCCTGGATTCCCGAGGACGGGGGAGGGTGACCTCCGCCTCGGGTGCGCTGGTTAAACCGCGTCTGCGGGAGCCAGCTGACGGCGGCGAGTCTCGGCCAGGTAATCGACAATAATGCCGACACGTTTAGCCTCTTCGATCGAGTATCTGCGGCTATTCAAACCACGGATAGCCACGTCTTTATAGAAAAGCCGGCTCACATCAATCTGCTCCGAGAGTCTGCAGCTCTGCGTGGTTCTCTCTGCCTTTGCCAGCAGTTCCTCCACACTCGGAAAGTGCGGTTTGAGGTCTGTCATGAAGCGAGGCTGAGTGGCTCTCTCGAACCGGTTGAAGAGCGTTGAAAAGGTGCTCATGGGCAACTCTCCTTTCAAAGAAAGGCGCGTTTCGCGCGCACTTCCTCTCTGCTAGGAGAAGATGAGTGAGGCCGCAAGATATATTTGCTTATAATAATGGCAAAGAGTTCTCCCCAGCGATCTCATTCAGTCTTTTCGTGATGTTGTCATTTTGGAGAAATGGCCAATCATTCAAGAATTTTGTTGACCCTGATGTGGTCTCTTGCTAGTGCGCTGTCCCCTTATGCTCTTCATCGCGAGGTCTGGCGTGAAAACACCCCTGGATACCCTCCAAAAGTACTTTAAAATCGGTCTCGTTGCCGCGCTCGGCTTGTCGTTAGTTGCTGGCTGCAGCCGCGACAAAAGCCAGTCGCGCGAGCTCCCCTCTGGTAAATTTGTGCAACCCGAAGTGCCCGCTACACCGGCTCAGGCGCGCAGTCTTGCTGATGAACTCGAAAATGAACTTTCTTTGGGTCTCGGTGCTCTCTTCAATGAGAGTCTTTCAGCCGTGGAACGCAGCAGTGTAAGCGCGAAGGAACGCGAGATTCTCGCAGAAGCACTGGCGAGAAGCTTTGCCAAAGGCATTACCCAGAAAGTCGGGCGTCAGTCGTCGACCAACTGCGTTGCCGCTCCAGAGAAGTCGTCCGCATTTCTCAGCTGTCTCTTTTACGAGATTGTTGAAGACAATTTCCAAAACGAACGCGATGCACGTCGTTGGTTGAATTCAGCAGCTCAACCAGAGAAAGCAACTGGTCGTGCATTGTTGAGCAATGCTCAGCTCGATGCGCTCAGTGCTTCAGCCCCGATTCTCATGGTTTCGCTGTTTTCGCAGGCCGACCGCATTGAAGCAATGCTTGTGCGCATGAACCGTTCGCTCGATACAGCCACACGTGCACTTGAAATTCTTTCGGTGCAGCAGGCGTCCATGGATCTTCCTTACTTGGGAAGCTCGTTCATCGAAGGCAAGCGTTATGTTTTGACCACTTCGCTGCAGCAGGGCTCTGTGGGCTCAAGCCGCGTTTTCAATCTCGAATCGATGGTTGTTGAATTCAAAATCAACAACAAACGTATGATTGTCAGCCGTCCTGGCGAAGGTCTTTACGCAGGTTCGTCTCAGGAAGACCTCATCGTTGCGTCGTACCCAATCGTACGCACGGTCGAAGATCCGCAATCCAAGGAAAAATATTATCAGGTCGATTTCAGCCGTCCTGAGAATAAAAGCTTTCTCGTGTCGTCTTTCGGTGCCGGCAACGAGCCTGCGCTGCAAATGGAAGCTGACGTCGTGGTTCCCAAGATTGCGCATGCTCCGAAAGCAGTGCTGGCTGGGATGAACAACGGCCTTTACTTTAACTCAAAAGATTCAAGCCTTGTGCTCGACAAGCTGGTGCTCATCAACGCCACGGCACCACTCTTGGGTGGTAACGATGAGGCGGGTGAAGAAAGCACGGGTAAAGATTCACTCCGCCCGACTGTTCATTTGGTGCAAGGTTTTTTTCCACTGCCCTCGGGAAAAGATTCGTTCGCAGAAACACAGGCAGTTCCGCTCAGCATCTCTCAAACAGGCAGTTCCGCTCAGCATCTCTCAAATGGAACTGCGCTCACGCGGCGTGAACGATCGCACCGAGGGCAAAGACGTCCCCTACTTCGTGACCGAACCTCTTTTTGAGAGCCGTGGTGGGCGTGCGCGTGAGCCTGTTGCTTATGTGCGCAAGTTTAACCTCGAGAAAGACATTACCTTCGTTATTAGCCGCAGTGTTCCGCCTGCAGTGGTTCCGGTTTTCAAATCCGCGGTAAATTCCTATGCGGAGCTCTTCAAGGGGCTTACACCTGAGGGTAAGGCTGCTGCGCGTATCACCGCTCTCACGCAGGATGAATTTGAAGCTCAAAATCGTGATTCAGGTCTTGCACTCGGCGGTGCGGTCAGCGCCGCTGATCCGCGCGTCAACATGATTTTCTGGGACGACTCATTTGCTATTGGTTCTGCTTGGGCAACTGCAGCGGCAAATCCAAAGACGGGTGAAATCATCTCCGGTGACGTCATGATGACTGGTTCCATGTGGGCAATGGAGGGCTGCAAGAGCTACTTCGCGCGCACCTGGCAGAAGGACAAAGAGCCGAATCTTCCCAGGCGCCCGGCTGGTACGGTTCCGTCGCCCGTCAGTCGTTTCCTTTGGGATGCCAAGTGCGAAGCGGCTTTGGCGAACCTCGGTATTTTCAGCAAACGTAATTCCAATGGCGGAGACGTCAGTCCTGCGGCTCTTAAGGCGTTCGACGCAGCGAACCGCAAAGGCGACCTCGCAGCGTTGGCACGCTTTGCCTCGGAACAACTCGGTCGTGTTGTTAAACCTTCAGAGATGGTCGCGACGCTCGAGCCTGTGCAAAGCGCAAACGCTCTGCAATTGGGTTCTGCTGAGCACCTGGCCTCGGAAATCCGCAGCCAGCTTGGTCACAAGTCTTCACTCAAAGAGTTGGTTGAGAAACGTGCCCGAGCTCTTGAGGCAGCTCATACGGATGGCAGCAGCTTTGCGAGTTTCGTTAAGCGTCTGAGCAGCGGCAAGAATGTGATGAACTCGAAGCTCGACTGCGTTAAGCAGTTCATACCGAACGCTGACATCAACATGGCCGAGAGTGGTGCACCCGTAATCACTTCGCCGCTCGTGAATTCTCCGGAAGCAGGAGCTCTGTCACTGTTGCGTTCTGTGCTTGTTCACGAACTTGGTCACGTTTTTGGATTGCGGCATAACTTCATTGCCTCCACAACGCCCGCTGAACTCGAAGCCGATGTTAAGCCTCCTGTGGCGGTCGATGTGCACACGGATTCCGTGATGGACTACAACGACTACGGTATCGATATGGGTGCGGGCGCGATGAAAGATTTCGCCTCGGCCGATGGTGCTGCAGGATTGCCTACGTTTGGTGCCTACGACATTGTTGCTCTTGCTGCGGCTTATTACCTGCCTAGCGAAGGCATGAAGTTCAAAACCCAGACTGCCTTCTGTACTGATCGCAACGTCACCGCACTGGGTAATTGCCAGCGCTTCGACTACGGCAAGGACTTCAACGAATTTACCTTGCACCGTGCCAATATGATTCTTCAGCGTTTGCGCTATGCAAACCCCATGGATGCGGTTCTCGATCCGCGTTCACCCATGGTTTACGCGCAGCTCGTGAGAAGTCTGGGTCAAGAGTTGCAGAAGCTCACAGCGCTGTGGGGAATTGCACAGCAGACGGCTGCCGAAACAACTGAATTCGCGGCACGCAAGGCATACTTGCAGCTTGCTGAATTGGCCTACAATGGTCAGGGTGTTCAGCAGGAGTTTCTTAAGAGCTTCGCGTCTAAGTATGGTGTTGAGCCTGTTGCGATGAAGGCAGCTCTGCAGCTCAAGCCTGACTTCTTTGCCAGCCCCGAGTACGGAGCCGTGATTTCTGAACTCGTGCGTAAAGATGTGGGGATTTCAGCTATGGCCGTGACGCGCATGTTGCAAACACGTGCCAAGAGCCGCGGCTCAGATAGCGCTTATACCGGTGTTGTGAACAACGTTTTCCAAGCTGGTGTCACATATCCTTATTTGGATGATCTTCTCGACCACTTCGGTCATCAGGTTGTTCTGCCCAAGGGCACTGCCGTTGACTTCGAATTCCTCGATGATGGTCAACGCAAAGAAGCTTCACAGGCAAAACTCGATGGTCAACCGTTCGTTTTTGCTTTGCCTGATGCATTCTTCAATCACCGCCAGCAGGTTCTCGCTGTGCCTAATACGAGCATCGATGGTCCAGCGCCTGGTTCGCGTAAGTCGGTCATCTTGGTTATCAAAGGCCAAAAGTCGATTGAGGACATGGTGTTTGCAGTGACCGCTTTGGGAGTGCTTGCGGGCGAAAATCCCGAGCACCCTGCGGTTAGACGTTTGGGTAGTCATGCTCAAGCCTTGCAGCTGCTTTTGAATCGTGAGCCTTGCACGGCGACCTCGGGAGACACTTCAGCAGCGGCTGCCAATGCGCCTGGCTGTGAAGCTCTGTGGCCAGAGGCGCGCGCTCCGGCGGCCATTATTCTGAACGCCATTCTTGCAGCAGCTCAGGGAGCTTTGCCAACCACCACTGTGGCTTCGGGTGAAACGGCTTTCTGACCCGTGCTCACTGCATCTGGGCTCAGACCAACGAGGTCGAGCCCGATGGTGCCCACCAGAACCTGACCTAGCTCGGGGTGTCCGGCGCGCAGCGTCGGAACAACTTTCTTAGAAAGACCATGGGCTTGAACACTGAGGGCGAACTGAAGTTTCGCCTGGCCTTCCCACACGCAAACCATATCTTTCGGACAACGCGAGTCCTCAACGATTTGCTCGAAGGTGACGTCCACTTGCTGGCCGTTGACTTCGAAGCGTTGTGTTGAGCCGAGGGCGAGTTTCTTTTGAGTTCCCTGAAGGGGGGCATAGGGTGCTGCGGTCACGTTATCACTTTTTTGCGCACCTGAGCCTGAGCTGGGATTGCTCTGCTGTCCAATGGCAATCTGCCCTGCGCGGTTTTGATCGGAAGAGGAGGGTGGGTTGCCGCCCGCATTCGATTCTTCACCAAACGAAAACAAACGGCTTTTGCAGCCCGTCACAGCGCTGCCCGCCAGGGCGACAGCCAGACCCAAAACCCAAATTTGGGTTTGCGAATGCGGCAAAACTAGAGCTGATTTCTGCTGAGTTTTTTTGTTCATGGGCCCTCCCCGACCGCCATTTGTGTGTTGTGCTCTTCGTAAATCATCAACCAAAGTCGGGCATCAAAGCTGTCGCCTGGAGCCAGTGGCTGTCGCAACTCGTCGATATCCCAGCCCTGCGCGCGCAATTCATCGACAAACTGCTCCAGGTATCTCTTTTCCGGTAAAAACTCATTCTCACGCACCTCTAAATTAAACGTGAGGCAACGCCGACCGATTTCACCTGTGGTACCAATGAAACGAACAATAAAGGGGCGGCTTTCTATCTGGGTCTCTAGAAAGCGCTCCCTCAGCGTCTGTTCGATTTGATCCAATTCCCACTGTGCAGCCATCAGCGTCACTTGATGCTCCATTCTCGGACTTGTCTTGGACTCGAGTTTAGCATTTCTCCGAGCTGCTCCAAAAGCTTCCGAACCGGGCTTTCCGGTTCAACGTCACAATTCCTGTCTTTTTTGAGGTCTCTGACTGCAGCTTTGACGCAGTTTTCTTGACTCGGTGATTCCCCACAAATTCCATTGTTCATTTCTTGTTCTTTGCGTAAACCTGATTGACAGGTTGTCCGCTCCCGGGTGGAACTGGGGGCGCCATTCATGGAGTTGCCCAACGGTAAAATCTCTCTCCGGTGGCTCGCCTGCCAATGAAAGGTTGCGCAAGTATGAAAACTCCCGGCATTCGGGTCGAGTGTTCCACCCCATCGCGTCGTTTTCTCGGGTTTATCTCGGTTGCCTGCATCTCTGCCACGGCCGTCGTTGGTTGTGGCAATGAGGTCGGTGAAACTCAAAGTAAGACTTTGAGCGAGCCGCAGCGCACCTACGGTTTGATGTACGATGTTCCTTTGTATTGTGGCGGCAACTCTGCTGCGCAGACGCTCGATCTCGTCATCGAGTCAGCGCGTCGGCTTAGCGCATTTTGTGAATTGCAGAACATTGAAACTGCTAAAGCAGGTTATGTGCGCTGTCCTACGGGGTTGTGCCAGCAAGAATATTCACCAGGCTCGAAGGCTGCTCCCACGATGAAGTTTACGGTTTCCAACGGGAGTAGCATGAGCAGCATGTTCGGTGGCTATGGCGGTGGCGGTGGCGGTTCGGGTGGTTCGAGCGATTCAGTGTTCGGAAGCCGCATTTACATCACTCTGGAATTCAATATTCCACTAGCGCGCACGCCTGATGTACTTGCATGTGTGAATCCGCTGAGCTCTTCAGTTCAGTCGACCATTCTCAGCGAAATTGGCAAGGCTGCGCTTGCACCCAAAACAGGGCCTTGCATTCCTCAAAACAAGTGAGTCCTGAAGCATGCGCCGTGCGTTGATTCATTCGAGTTTGATTGCTCTGTTGAGCTCAGCTGCCGCGAACGTGGCACTTGCCAATGGTACGGCTGCTGATCTCGATGGAATTGAGCCGATTGGTTGGCCTCTGGGCGTGCCCATGAGCTGCGGCAAAATTTCTTCGGTTATCGAAGAGAGCTTGAAGGAATCAGTGCTCAAGCTTCGGGAATACTGCAAAGAGCAAAATGCAAAAATGCAGGAGCAGGGTTATGCAACCTGCGCGGAAAATCAGTGTCTCGATGGAGCTCTGACAACGGCGAACGGTAAAGACTACGGCTCAGTGCGACTCAGGCTAGGCCGCAGTCAGTATACGAATGCCTACTATGCAAACTTGGTTTACACATTCCCCGTTATTACGGGCAAAGTGAGGGGTTCAGCACTGCGGTGTTTCGATCCAGCTGAACGCGCCGAGGAGCTGCTCCGCGCAGAGCTTGAAACCTGGGATTTTCAGCGTTTTGTTGAGTTCTGTGTGAAGCGTCCTTGAGCCTCTCTATTGATCTGTGGGACTTCCATTTTTTTTGCGTCCGCACTTCAGAATTTTAAAACTAGAAATAAAAAAGAGACGAGCACGCTGCCCGTCTCTTTTTTGAAGAACCCCACGCGTTCCGCTTGTGGCGGTCGGTGGAAGAGCTTTCAGAAGGTTACTTCACGGAGGAGATCTGGGTTGTCGAGCACGCGACCCGAGCCCATAACAACTGCCGTCAGAGGATTCTCGGCAACCAGAATGGGCAAGCCGGTTTCTTCACGGAGAAGAATGTCGAGGTTGCGGATAAGTGCACCACCGCCCACAAGCACGATACCCTTGTCGACGATGTCGGCTGCGAGTTCTGGAGGAGTTTTCTCGAGAGCCAAGCGCACAGCTTCAACAATAGCGTTGATTGGCTCTTGCATTGCTTCGCGAATTTCTTCGCTCGTTACTTCAATGGTTTTGGGAATACCGGCAACGAGGTCGCGGCCTTTGACCTGCATGGTGCGGATTTCTTCTTCAGGATACGCAGAGCCGATGGCAATTTTGATTTGCTCAGCGGTTCTCTCACCGATCAATACGTTGAAACGGCGCTTGAGGTAGTTGACGATAGCTTCGTCCATTTTGTCGCCACCCACGCGCACAGACTTCGAGTAGACGATACCAAGCAGCGAAATAACTGCGACTTCTGTGGTTCCGCCGCCGATGTCGACAATCATGTTGCCGCTAGCTTCGTGAATGGGAAGATCGGCGCCGATTGCGGCCGCCATGGGTTCTTCAATAAGAAATACGGAAGCGCAACCCGCGCTTTCGGCGGACTCACGTACGGCTCGCTTTTCCACTTCCGTAATTCCGTAAGGAATACAGATAACCGCGCGTGGACGCACCAAAGAGCGATGGTTGTGCGCAACGCCAATGAAGTAGCTGAGCATCTTCTCGGTGAGCTCGAAGTCGGCAATCACGCCGTCTTTCATAGGACGAACGGCTTCAATGGTTCCGGGAGTACGTCCGAGCATTTCCTTCGCTGCGCGACCTACTGCTTTAACAGTCCGCAGACCACGGCTGTCTCGCTGCACGGCAACAACTGAAGGCTCGTTTGCAACGATGCCCTTACCTTTAACGTAAACAAGTGTATTGGCCGTTCCCAAGTCAATAGCGAGATCATGGGACAGCAAACGCAGAAACCAATCGAACATCCACCCCTCCGAAGGCAATGGTGTGGTTTTTTAGAAAATATTTATAGCCCAGTTGTTGTAGCACAAAACCCTGGGGAAAGTACAAGCATCCGAGGCTCAATAAAGGGTGTATTTGAACCCGACGAATTGGATGCGCTTGCGGATGACCAGGGGGTCGTTCTGGATGCGCTCGGGAACCGGCTGAAATGGGAACATGGCTTGAAAGACACCAGTGACCAGGTCATCCACTGCAGAGAAGTCCCTGAAAGGTTCTCTTTTAGCTGTGATATTAATGATTTTACGCAGTGAGCCGTCGCGGTTGATAACCACGTCGTACTCGATAAATTCGCCTACTTTACCATCAAAGCGTGATTGCGGGGGGAGAGTGCGGACGCCGCCCCAGGCCTCAACAAAGCGACGATTCAGGGAATCAAAGTATCCTGCGAAGGTGTACTCGGTGCGGCGCACGGAGCTGTTTGGGTCTCTCTCGCTGACTACATCCGGTACGTCGAGGTCACCCGCAATAGCTCCCGCGCCGATGACCTCTCCAAGTTTGCGCTGCCTCTCCATGAACTTGCTTTTGCTGGATGGGAGGAGGGGGCTTTCCCTCTCCTCAAGCAATGAGGATGGGGGCGGTGGAGTGGCCACGCTGCTGGGGGGTGAAGCTTCTTGGGGTTGTGAAATAACAGAAGGAGCGTCGCTGACCGGAGTGTCTGCTTTGGAGGTCAGCACCTGCGGGCGGGGCTGTGGGCTTTTGTTTTTTTGTTCGCTGACCTTTGACCCTTTGAGGGGTGCCACCTGCTGCGGTGCAGGCTTGGGTGGCGCGATTGTCACTCTAACCGATTCCTGTTTGGGCGTGGCTTCGGTCGAAGCGCTTTTGATGCGGCCGGAGAGGGTGTAGAGGGAGGCATGCAAAAGCAGGGCGAAACAGACTGCGGCAATAGTCTGCGCGGGCGATGAGTCGCGACTCATCGTCTCTCTCCAAATCTGGAGAACCTGGTTGGAAAGCTTAACGCGTTTTGACAACAATCCGTCTTTGCCTTTCAATTTGCCACCAACCATAGGACAGAAAGGCAAGATTGGCCATGCACAACATGTACCCTCCCCATCAAGTCTTTGATGCCGTTGTTTTTGGAAGCGGTCTAGCGGGGTTGTCTTTCGCTCGGCGGCTCGCCGTGAAGGGCAAAAAGGTTTTGCTCCTTGAAAAGAGCAAGTCCCTGGGTGGCCATTTGTTACCTTTCGAGCGCGCAGGCGCTGTGTTCGAGGTAGGAATTCATTACATCGCCGATACCGCACGCGGCAGCCATTTTGCATCGGCTCTTGAGCGTTTGAATATCGAACTTGAGCCCATTGCTCTCGATGACCAATTCGAAGTTTTGCGCTTTGAAAAAGGTGGTGCGTCTGCAGACGAGGAGATTTCCTACTGCAGACCCATGTCGCAATTCTCAGAGGAACTTGAGCGTCTTTATCCGGAACAAGCTCTTTCGATAAAAAAATATTTCGAGGCGCTTGAGATTGTTTGGCAGTTCATGCGCACAGTGGATTTTCCTTTGACGACCAAAAAAACGCTGCGGGCATTTTTCAAATCGAATCACAAACTGAGGCTCGGGAAGCTCGCTTTTCAGACACTTGGTCAGTTTCTTGATGAACTCGGAATCCATGGCAAGCTGCGCGAGATTCTCGCTGTTCATCATGTTTTGATTGGTGTGCCTCCCTCGCGTGTGAGTGCTGTGCTGCATATGGTTGTGCAGCGTTATTACTTTGAGAATGCCTGTTTTGTGCGGGGAGGTGGGCGCGCGATGATTGATGCACTGCTCCATCCTGCGGTTGAGTACAAAACCAATTGCCCCGCCGAAATTGAACGTGCGCACGATACCACTCTTGCAGGTGAAGGCGTGCGCTACGTGGTCAAAGCGCAATCAGGAGAGAAATATCTGGCACGGAATGTGGTGTGGACTCCCGACCCCAGACTCCTTGAAGAAGTGGCTGAAGGGTTTTCGTTGTCTGCGTTTTTGCGAGAAAAGCTCCGCCGAGTTGAAACACCTCATGCGTTGGTTGTGGGTTATTTCGCAACCCAAAAAGCACTTGAGGATTATGGTTTGAAGAATTGCAATTATTGGCTCATGGGCACGCTCGATTCTGAGCAATGTTACCTTGAGCAAGACCTTGAGCTCTTGGCGGCTGGTGCGCCTGTGTACATGTCGACAGGTTCGCTGCGCGATCCGGAGGCTATTAAGCCCGACAACAAGATTGGCGCACATGGCGTGTTTCAGGCCATGTTCTTGTGTCCGCCCACCAGTGACATCTGGGGTGGTGATGACCTCGATACCTATCGGGTTCCCGAGAGTCGTGGGGGCTATGGGCGTGGTTACCGTCTCAAGAAGGAGCAGATTCTCAAAACTTTGACGCAACGCATCGTACGCTGCTGGCCTGCTCTTGAAGGTGAGTTGGTGTGGTGCGAGCTCGGCACGCCCCTGACCCACAGACGCTATCTCAACTCCGTTACACTCAATGGCTATGGCTTCGCACCGACGGTCTCCGACCTTCTTTGGAAGCGCCCCGGAACCTCGACGGGCGAGGAGGGTTTGTATTTCTGCGGCGCCCACGTGCGCCCTGCTCACGGAATTGTGACGGCTCTCCTGAATGGGGTCGGCCTTGCAGATTCAATGGGCACTTGAGACACTGGGCTGTGGGAGGCTCTTGAAGTGGCCAACGCAGCGATGGGGCAGGACAAATCTACACCCAAAGAAAAAGCGATTGCATTTTCGCGTCCGGAGCAGGTGCTTGAGATTTTGCGTGAGGTCAACCGGCGTAAGACTCAGGTTCTCATTAAGTATGCCAACGATGGCAAATTAGTGCGCGGTGTGGTTGAGGATCTGCTTGGTGCTGAAGGCTCTTTGGTGATTGCTGGTATTTCGCCCTCGGGCGATTCCCTACTCGCACCCTATAAGCTTGTGCGTATCGAATTCATTCTGCTGTCGAAGAAGATTGTGTTCGTCTCCAAAATCAAGCAGCGCGTACCAGGTAAAATCTTGCTTGCTATCCCTGAGAAACTCGTAGCATTCGAGCGACGCACGAATTCGCGTTTTCGGGTACCCATCTCGTGCGCGGCATTTCTAGAGTTTCCTGATCGCCGGATCGAGTTGGAGCGTTTTGACTCTCCCTTTATCCCGCGCTTCTTGCGCGACGAAACCTCATCATCGGCGCGAGTGCGGCTCGATGACGTGAGTCTCGGTGGAGTGGCTTGCTTTACACGCTATGCGGCGGTGGCAGACCTGTTCCGAGCCGATGAAGACGAGCTCAAGGCGCATTTGTTTCTCCCCAGCACAGCGCCGATCGCTGTGCATGTTTCGGTGCGCTGGACCAAGAAAACCACCTCAGCCGTGATGCAAGGCAATTACAACGATCTCCAGCGTATCGTTGCCAACCGTTTGAAGCTCTTGCCGAGTTCCGACGAAATGCAAATGCGCGAGAACTTCTACCGTATTGGCTTTCAGTTCACCGAGGTGACAAGCGAGCTCGATGCGGCTCTGCGGGCTTTCATTAAACTTGTTCAAACCGCAGAATCTGTGTAGGACTGTTGGTCTTCCCAGCGGAGACGAACTCATGTCCGACACCACTCTTTCCGGCCTGTCTATTTTTGCAGATCTCACCCCTGGTGAACTCAAAACTCTGAAAACCTATATTCAGAAAAGTTCGAGCAAGGTCGGCGAAACGATTTACTCTCCCGGTGCAACACGCGATCGCCTGCGAATTATTGTGTCAGGGCGTGTTGAGCTGCAGGCGCAGTTGGGCAGTGTGGATTGGGATGAGAAAACCACACTCTATGGTCCCGGTCAGTTCATGGGAGAAGCTTCACTCATGAAAGACGGAACTCTGCATCAGGCCACGGCCACAGCACTCACCGATGTTGAGTTCATGCTTTTGCGTCGTGAATCGTTTCTCAAAATGCAATCCGAGCAGCCAGCTCTTGCCGCTAAGATTCAGCATAATATTGCCTCATACATTTTCAGCCGCATTCAAGGTGCAGGCAACCGCGGCCTGCTGTCGTCCATCTATAGCTCCGGAAAAACGCGTCACGAGCACGATTTATTGGGCGAGCGCGAGGTTCCTGCGGAAGCTTATT
Organism: Betaproteobacteria bacterium; assembly: GCA_016868315.1. Classification (GTDB taxonomy): domain Bacteria; phylum Bdellovibrionota_B; class Oligoflexia; order Silvanigrellales; family Silvanigrellaceae; genus RFOM01. Next base: position 62,830 of record VGHE01000005.1, on the reverse strand, counting down.
TTGGTGTCCAAACACTTCGTGCGTGCGAGAATTTCAATATTACTGGCGTGACTCTGCGAGGCTTTCCGTCGCTTATACGTGCACTGGCAGAAGTGAAAAAGGCTGCCGCATTGGCCAACCGGGATTTGGGGCTTTTATCGGCTGATATCTGTGAGCCTGTGTGCAGAGCTTGCGATGAAATCATCGCAGGGCATTGGCACGAGCAGTTTGTAGTTGATGTAATTCAGGGCGGTGCCGGCACTTCGACCAACATGAACGCCAACGAGGTCATCGCGAACCGTGCCCTTGAGATTGCAGGCTTTAAAAAAGGTGACTACAAAAAGATTCATCCAAACAACCACGTGAACTTGGGGCAATCCACAAACGATGCCTATCCCACGGCAGTGCGCGTTGCGATTCTGCACGCGCTCCCGACTTTGATTGATGCTTTGGCAGAGTTGTGTGGAGCGTTGGCTAAGAAGGCGGGTGAATTTTCCTCTGTTGTGAAGATGGGGCGTACGCAGCTCCAAGATGCAGTGCCCATGACCCTCGGTCAGGAATTTGAGGCGTTTCGCGTTAATTTGGAAGAGGACATCATGCGCCTTCAAGATGCTGCGCGCTTGTTCCTCGAGGTGAACCTCGGCGGCACGGCGATTGGTACCGGCATTACGGCGCACCCGGAATACCGAGCCAAGGCACTCATTCATCTGAATCATGTGACCGGATTTAAGCTTGTCAGCTCTGCAAATCTAATTGAGGCCACCCCCGATACCGGCTCGTTTGTTCTTTTTTCCGGAATCTTGAAGCGCCTCGCAACCAAGCTCAGCAAGATTTGTAACGACCTGCGTTTGCTCTCAAGTGGCCCGCGCTGTGGTCTCGGTGAAATCAACCTTCCACCCATGCAGCCCGGATCAAGTATCATGCCGGGCAAGGTGAACCCAGTCATTCCCGAAGTCGTGAATCAGGTGGCTTTCCAGGTGATTGGCAACGATCTCACTATTACGCTTGCTGCAGAGGCTGGTCAGCTCCAGTTGAACGTCATGGAGCCCGTTATTGTTTTCAATCTCTTCCAGTCTATGCAGATGCTGCCTCGTGCAATAAAGACTCTGAGTCGATTATGCGTTTCTGGAATTACCGCGAATCCGGAAGTGTGTCGGCGTTATGTTGAAAACAGCATCGGTCTTGTGACCGCGTTGAATCCGCATATCGGATATGAAAATTCAACCCGAATTGCCAAAGAGGCTCTAGAAACCGGGCGCAGTGTGTTCGACCTTGTGCTTGAACACAAACTCTTGAGCCGCGAAAAACTCGAAAACCTTCTGCGCCCAGAAAATATGCTCTCCAATTCGTGAGAGTATTATTTTTTTGCTGTGAGCAGTTTCTCAACTGCTGCATTCACTTCTGCGGAATCAGGTTCAGTTGAACTTGGGAACGCGTTCATCACATTTCCGCTTTTATCGACTAGGAATTTCCAGAAATTCCACTGGGGTGTTTTGCGAGTTTCTGCATTTGGATTCTGCACACTTAGGAATTCGTATACCGGCGAACGTGGAATGGATGTGACGTTGGCCTTAGAGAACATCGGAAACGTTACTTTGAATTTCAGCTCACAAAACTTCTTCACTTCAGCATTGCTGCCCGGCTCCTGACCACCGAAATCGTTCGAAGGAAAGCCGAGTACGACAAAACCTTTGCTTTTGTGTTTTTGATAGAGAGCTTCAAGACCCCTGTATTGTGACGTGTATCCGCACTGCGATGCCGTATTCACAACAAGAACAACCTTGCCTTTGTATTCGCTGAAAAGAGTTGGCTTTCCGTTGATATCTTCAGCGGAAAGGTTGTGAAAATGCCGTGCAGAAACTGCAGTGGCTGGTGAAGGTAAGTTTGGTTTGGCAAGGCAATCCGCAGACGTCAAAATAAATCCAAAAGAAAAAAATCTGAACAAGTTTTTCACGAAAACACTCCCGAAATAAATACTGTTTTTGGTTCATCAACAGTCTCGATGATTTTTTTTCCGTGTCAACTCTCGAACGAAACACTCCGCACCTCATGAATCCTGCGTAAGTTGCGATCAGGAGTCTCCTGAAAAAGCGCACAATCGTTTGTTTAAAGCGTTTCTTCGTTTGATGTGGGAGGTCGACGCATGGGCAGAATTCTTGCTCTCATGATGGTGTCTTTATCTTCTCTCGTAGCCTGCGGTGAAGCAGAAACTGATTTGAACGCAGTTGCTGAGACTCTTGCACAAAGTGCGGCCGAGAAAAATTCTGATCAGCAAAGCATGCAGGCCAAGGCAAAATCTTCTGTAGCCGACGACAACAAGAGCCAAAATACAAGTGGCATTGCTGCTCGCACAACTCCCGATGCAATTTTTTGTCCAACAGGCTCCTGGTATTCGCCCAGCGAGAAACTGTGTGTAACCGAGACGCAGGCCTTGGGACCATTCACCCGCACAATGATAGCGCTCTGCAAGAAGTATGGTGGGGGCGATGCTGCGTGCGGGAGTTCTCGTTGGGAAAGACGCTTCGCTGCACGAGTGCGTTTGAGCGAGAACTGCCCACGCGGTGCGCAGTATGACTCGGCGCGTCAGGGTTGTATTGAGGGCAACGAGGTCTATGGCCCTTTCAAGGTCAGAGACGTAGAGCAGTGTCGTGCTCGTGGTGGCGGGAGCACCTGCGAAACCATGCGCTGGAATGCTTCGTTCTTGCCTCAGATCTCTCGTGGTGGTGCCGCAAACCGCAAATTGCTTGGATTCTACGGCGTGCGTGCCAACTACGATGACGTGTTCGATGAAGTACTGACTTTTTATCCTGCGGGTCGGCGCAATGGTTGTGTGGCGTTCATGAGCACCGCACTGCGTCGGTCAGGTACGGCCGTACCGTTGTCAGGTTATATTAACGGTGAGTCGGTTTCGCTGGTCACCAAACCGTTTGCTCAATATCTGCAAGAGCGTTTAGGCTGGAACAAAATCACATCTGCAAACAATTTGCAGCCTGGCGATGTTGTTCTGACAGAAGATGATGCGCGTTATCCGGGTTATCCTGCACATACGTACATGTTCTATGGCTGGTCGAATCAGCGTGCGGGAATTGGCTGGGTGACAGACAACCAGGATTTCATCCATGAACGCAACATCTTCGGCTATGGAACCTACAACTTTACACCATTTGCGTACGCTTTGAGGTCGCCGGAATGAAATTGCGTGCTTCGATTGCTGCCGTGTTGTCCTTGAGATTCGCTTGGAAAGGCGCAGTCGCTTTTTCTTGTTTGCTAGTTGGAGCATTGATTGGCTGCAAGAACAAAGGGAACACCCTGAGCAGCGAGAGTGAGGTGAGCGCAGCCGCAGGCGATTCACGCAACGGGGGATTCCGCATTGCACCTCAGTTGGCGGCACGTGACCCGCTCCGCTTCAAGGTGATTTACCGTTGCAACGACGTTCCCTGCGGTGAAGCTTTTCAACCCTCGAACGAGGAGCGCGACCTTTTCATTCCGTGCGGTCTTGAGGCCAACGTGTATCCAAACGGCCGCTTTCCTGCGTTCCTGCGCGTGGTCGGCGCGACCGGAAAACAAAAGCTGATCGTCAAATCCGAACACCGCCAGGCCTGCGAGAGCGCCCAGCCTTTTGAAAAAGTAGTCGCCGACACACAACCCAAGGATGCGCCACAAGCCCAGCCAGCGGGCAACACCTGCCGGAGCTTCAGAAGCAACCGTGAGGTCTGCCTGGCCAACGAGGCTCAGGGCTGCCGTTGGGTGACCCACCCGAGCGGACGGGCAGGTTTACCTGGTGGCGGCGATTGTGTGGGGCTCCTGCGCAGTGTCGGGCAGCCCAGTGGTGCTGAAAATGTTCAGTCATTACAGTCGGGCTCTCAGCCTGTCAGCTGGGCTCCGGTCGAGAGCTACCGGCCTGCGGCCACCGGGCGCAATTCCGACCTCAAATGAGGCTTGACGGATCGAGTCTCTCTCATTATCACGGTTGAGCTTTCAACAGAGAGGATGTCCGGCAGCGAGTGCTGTGAGGCTCTCTGATATGCCGGTCTTAAAGGAGTGAACAATGCGCGAGCTTATCAAGCTTGTTGGTATCGACGAAAAAGGTAAACCTACGGGATCCGTTTACGTAACTGACAAGAACAAGAAGACAACCACGAAGAAAATTGAACTGAAGAAATACTGCAAGTTCACAAAGAAGCACATCCTGCACCGCGAAGCCAAAATTTAATTTTGAGTTTCAAAGTCAGTGCTCAAAGAAAAGCCCCGCTCATGCGGGGCTTTTTGCTTTTGCAATCACCTTGATTTCGACTGCAATTGGAGTGGGAAGGCCGGTGACACCAATGGTGGTTCGGCTCGGACCCGTTTGTGCGTTAAAGTATTCCGCATAAACGGAATTGAACTTTTTGAAGTCTTTTTTGATGTCAGTGAGAAAACACTGCGCATCGATAATATCCGCAAGGTCGCAGCCTGCGGCGTTCAGAATGCTGCGGATGTTTTCAATGACCGAACGGGTTTGAATCTCGATATCGTAGCTCAGCACCGAACCATCGGGTGCGAGTGTTACCCCTGGAATCTCCTTCTTGCCACGTTCACGGGGTCCGATACCGGACACAAAAAGGAGGTCACCGAATTGTTTGGCGTGCGGATATGAGCCAACAGCTTCCGGTGCCACATCTGAGAAAATAGAAATCGCATTTTTCGGAGAATGTGTGCTCATGCTTAGACTCTCTTTCAGGAGTGGCGCAGTTGAATGCAGATGTCTTTTGTTTCTGTGTAGAACTCGTGTGACCAGTCGCCACCTTCACGCCCAAGTCCGGATGCTTTCATCCCGCCAAAGGGAACCCGGAGGTCGCGCAGCAGCCAACCATTGACCCACACAATTCCGGCTTCAACAGCGCGCGCCACGCGGTGTGCGCGTGAAAGATTCTCAGTCCACAGCGAGGCGGAAAGACCATACTCAGGCTCATTCGCCAGCGCGATAGCTTCGGCTTCCGTTTCAAAAGGTGTGACCGTAACAACGGGTCCGAAAATCTCTTCCTGTATGGCTCTGCTGTGGTGCGGAACATTCACCAGAATTGTGGGTTCGTAAAAATAACCATGTGCGCATTCGCCCTCGAGGCGGGCGCGCTTGCCACCACATAAAATTCGGCCACCATCAGCCACCGCGAGCTTCACATAGGAATCAACCTTCGCGAGGTGTGATGCACTCACCAGAGCTCCCATGCGGGTTTCGGAGTGGCTTGGGTCGCCCACCTTGAATTTTTTGGTTTGCTCCACAAAGCCTTCTAAGAATTTTTCATAAACCGATTTTTGAACATAGATACGCGAGCCGCATAAGCAGATTTCACCTTGATTTAAGAAGCTCGAGCGCACAGAAACCTGCACGGCAGTCGCCAAGTCAGCATCTTCAAAAATAATGTTCGGGTTCTTTCCGCCGAGCTCTAAGCTGAGCTTTTTGAAAAGCGGTGCGGCAGTGGTGGCAAGGTGTGCACCGGTTTTTGTGCCTCCGGTGAAGGAAATCGCTCTCACGTTTTTGTGTTCTACCAGCGCTTGCCCTGCGCTTGGACCATCACCAAACACCATATTCACCACTCCGGGCGGTAAACCGGCTTCGTTCAGTACATCGCACAGCATAAATGCAGTCAGAGGTGTGATTTCAGAGGGTTTGCAAACAACCGTATTGCCAAAGGCAATGGCGGGGGCGATTTTCCAGGTCAGCAGGTAGAGGGGCAGATTCCATGGGGTGATAAGCCCAACCACTCCGAGGGGGGAACGTTCTGTGTAGTGGAGGACGTGCTCGGAGCTTTTGAAGGCCTTTTCCTCGGTGTGCTGGAGCCGTGTCGCAAAAAAACGGAAATTCGCAGTAGCCCTGGAAATATCCATACTTCGGGCAAGACTCACAGGTTTGCCCTGGTCGCGCGATTCGGCTTCGGCGAATTCATCCATTCGTTTTTCAAGAATATCTGCAACTTTCAGGAGATACGCCGCGCGCTTGTCTTCACCAAGTGCCTTCCAGGCTGGAAAGGATCTTCTCGCTGCCTCAACCGCCAAAGAAATATCTGCAGCGTCGGAATTTGGACATTGGGCGTAAATTCGGCCTCTTGCAGGATTTTCGACATCGAGCCAGCGCTTTGACAGAGGGTCAGTGAATTGGCCGTTGATGAAGTTTTTCAATGTTTGCATCTAGCTAATATCCCAGAGTTTGTTTGCGCCGCACTGTAGTCGTTTGATGCAATGTTGTCCACATAACAGAGCCTTCTTGTTGAATTTGACACCCCGTCGAAACCCCGACGTTGCCGGACATTTTTGCCCTCAATTCTTTTCCCAGCATGACCGACGATGGGAAAGCAGAGGGTTCATTTGAATGAGAAGCATCAGGGTCTATTTGACCGCTGGATTGATTGGACTGGGTACGCTTTACTTCGGTTGCGAAGAGAGCCGTATTTCATCAATCGTGCCTCAGACCTCCGCGACCCTCACAGAGCTCGATTACGATGCGGTTGGTAACCATGCCGTTTGGGTGATTCAAGACCAGCTCCGCAAGCAGAATGTTTCAAGCACGAACATCGACGCCGTTTCTCGCGCAGCACTTGCTGAAGTTCGGTATGCGAAACCAGCAGGCGGCCCACTTCAACTTGGCGAAGATGAATCTCTGCGGCGTGAAGAATCAACAATCAGTGAAGTTGATGTCGCACTTGCGCTCCGTGCTGCTGTGCGCGGCGCGATGCGGTCTGTTGCGGAAATGAAGGGCTCGCTCTCTCCAGAGGAGCAAAAGATATTCACGATAGCTGTTGTTAACAGCGGCCTCATTGTTTCAAAAACTGCCAACGACAAAGCGCCCTCCGTTCCAGTTGCATTGCTCGCACAGGCATCGATGACTGAAGTGGGTCGCAACCTCTCTGCAAGCGGCATCACCAATGTCACACTGCCTGAGGTGATGAAAGAAGTGGCCGAGAAGTCGGTGGCGTATCTCGGAACACTCAAGGTCTCAGACAACCAGCTCGTTGATGCTGTTGCAGCGATTGCGGCCGGTTTGTCGTCGGGTGCGAGTTCGGAAAAGACAGCGAATGAAGTCTCCAAAACCGTTGCAACAGCGGTTTCTTCGCAGCTGCCCTCATTAGGACTTCAAGCTGAAAAACTCACCACCGCAGTGAAGTTAATTGCCACAAAGATCGTCGATGGCTTGAGCGCCACCTCTCTCTCTGCACAGGTGCTCACGGATGCCAAGGCGGGTTTGTCGGCAGGTATTATTGCCGGTTTGGGAACGACCGTAACACAAGAGCAGAAGGACACGCTCGCGCAATCCGTTCAGAAGACGTTTGCGGATCCGGTTATGTCAACTGTGAAGGTCATTCAGGAAGAGCCTTCATTGCGGCAAATCACCCTCTTTGGTGGTGTGTATAACCGCAGCTTGCCAGTGAACTTCAACGACGTGTTGCTGCAACTCAACTTCACGCAGGAAGAGGCTGCGCGCACGCGCTTCCTCATCAGTTCAATTTACGGCGGTGATTTGCGCAAGGGTGGCGTGAAGATGTACCAGGGTGCGCTCTGGGTTCCTGGCGAACTCGTGGAGTGGAGCCCACCTCCCATGGCGCGCGATGGCCAGAAGGCGTTCAAGCTCACCGTGCTTCTTGGAGACGCGCTCACACCGCGCTCTGTTGATGTCACTGTTTATGTGCAGGGTGCGAACGAACCGCCAACCATGTCTTCTATCCGCACGCTGCAAGGTGGGCGCGAAGATACACCACAAATTATAACCTATGAAGATATCCGTTCAGCGTCTGACTTAAGTGACCGCGACACGGGCCAGGTCTACTTCAAGATCACAAACCTCAACAACGGCCGTTCATTTAAGGCCGGACAAGAACTCTCCGTTGGCTCGTTGATTGGCCCCGGCGAATTTGTGGTGTGGAACCCCACAGCGAATGCCAATGGTTTGCTGAGCCCCTTCAGTGTTGTGGCTTACGACGGTGATTTTGAATCCGGAACAGCAACAGCAGTCAATGTGTCAGTTGTGCCTGTGAACGATGCACCGACTGTGGTGGCGAATGCGATTGTCACGGACGCTGTTGAAGACACTGTTTATACACTCACAAATGGTCGCCTGAAAGAAATCACTCAGGCTGCGGATTCCGACCTAAATGCGCTGAGCTTCAGGATTACAGAAATTTCTCAAGGTATCATGACACGCGCCGACGGCTCGATTTTCTCCGCGGGTGGAATTGTTGGTCCGAGTGAAACCGTGCTCTGGACACCTTCGCAAGACGTGTCTGGAAGCAACATTGCTGCATTTAAAGTGCAAGCATTCGATGGTTCGGAGTCGAGCGCCCTGGAAACCAAGGTCGCCTTCGATATCGCTGCAGAGAACGACAAGCCGATTGTTTCGAATATTTCGGCGTTCCCCGGTGCGGTGGAAGGCAACGCTTTCGAAATTAAGTTTGAAGAGCTCGTTGCCAAATCCAACATGCGGGATGTGGACAACACGAACTTGCGCTTCCGGCTCGTGAGTGTGCAGGGCACCGGTGGTGAAGCTGTGTATCCTCTCGGCAGCAATACAGCGCTTGCACAGAATGCCGTGTTTGGACCTGGCGATGTGTGGGTCTGGACTCCTCCAGTGCGGCATTACAGTCGCCAAGTCCAGGGCTTCACGGTTGAAGCGTGGGATGGTGCGCTCGCCTCGACCGGAAAGGTTGCGGTCAATTTTGATGTTGTTGCTATCAACCAGCCGCCGTCTTTCAGATCACAGGCTGAAAATTCAGGTGCAGTTCCCGTCATGGCGGGTACGGACTATGTTTTGACCTACGAGAAGATGGCAGCAGACTTGGAACTTTCCGATCCTGAAAGCAGCGATCAAGTCCCAGAGGTATATAGAAACTGCGCAACCTGCTTTGGCCGTGCGAAGCCGGTTATTGTGATTGAGAAAGTTGAAGCAGGTGTGCTCAGAAAGAACGGGGATGTGGTTGTTGGTGGTGTAACCACGCTCGCTCCTAATGAAAGCTGGGTGTGGACAGCTCCTGCCAACCCAAGCGGAAGTGGTATTCTTGCTGCACTGCGGGTTTCTGCGGTCGACGTGATGACCACTAAGAGTGATGGTGTAGCTTATTACCGCTTTGATGTTGGTGCTCGCCCCAACACTGCACCCACGCTCACTCAAATCCAAACCGTGCAGCCTGCGGTGGACAGCAACGGAGCATATGTTGAGCATGAAGATGCTCCGTTCGTTGTGACCTACGATGAGCTCAAGGGACTTTCCAATGCGGCAGACGTTGACAACAACGTGCTCGTTTTCCGTATTCAGCAATTGGTTTCAGGTACGCTCCTAAAGGGAACCGACCTGGTGCAGCAAAATGATCTTGCTGCTCCTGGGATTTTCGTCAGACCCGGCGATGTTCTGACCTGGACGCCCGCATTGAACGCATCGGGAGCAGCGGTGGAAGGCTTCAAGGTATCCGTGTCGGATGGCCTTGCTGACAGTGCTGCGTTGGGTATGGGTTTTGATGCGAATAAGTTTGTGCCTGTTAAGTTCAATGTTCCTGCGGTCAATGATGAACCCTTGCTCACCAAAATTGAGAAGCTCAACAAGAACTCCACGGGTGCTGCACTCTCGGAAGATACCGCGGTGACTCTCTCGTTCGAACAAATTTATCTTGCGAGCACCATAACGGATGTTGATGACGCAGTGGTGAGTGTGGCGGCGAACGCCAGTCACCGGTTTGTGGTGGGTTCGATTCTGCAGGAATCTGAGCTGTGGGTCGATGGTATCAAGGTTAATGCGGGTGCAGAAATCACACGCGCCACAGCCAGCATCGAATGGCTGCCACCCAAAGATGCTTCAGGAGATTTGGTTGCCTTCACCGTTCGTGTGCGCGATGAAAATGCTCTGGGTGGTTTGCTAAGTGCAGCGAGCGCACCCGTGGTTCTGCAGTTAGCTGCTGTTAATGATGCGCCTGTTTTGGCTCTACCCGCAGGAGAACCTGCTGCAAATTACCGATTGACTGGCGCACAGGAAGACGTTCCATTCGTGCTGACCTTCGATGCCCTTCGTAAGGCATTGATGGTCGACAACAGCTACACAAGCGATGTTGACACTGCTTCTCTGGATTTCCAGGTTGCTCCGGTTGCCGATGGCAACGGTGCGGCTGTGGGAACCTTGCGCAAAAACGGAAATCTGGTTGCACTCGGGAGCAAGGTTCGTTTGCTTCCTGGTGAGTCGCTGGTCTGGCAGGCGCCACAACACGTGAACGGCAACCTCGTTGCAGTGTCTGTGTGGGCATACGACGGCGCGCTTGAGAGTTCAGCCGCAGCGCAAGTTGAAGTGAATATTGCAGCGGTGAATGATGCGCCTTCAATTGCTTTGGTTGCAGACCGAGGCGGTGTGGCCAAGAACTCTGCAACTGCAGTGCCTCACAATGAAATCGCTTCCCTGCTGGGGTACGCAGATGTTGAAAACGTGCAGATTGCTGCAAACAACGTGACGGGATGCCCAGCTGCCCCCAATGCCACTTTTGAGTTGGTTGATGTTCTTCGTGGTTCCGTGAGTAAACTCGATGCAGCGGGTGCGGCTGTTTCTTTGGCACCTGGTGGCACAATTGGTCTGTGCGAAAAGCTAGTTTGGACACCTCCGCTCGACTACTTCGATGCCAACGCTAGCACTTTTTCAAATGGCGTAAGGCTGCGTGCAATCGACAACCAAGGGCTTGCGAGTGTCGGTACCGCTGTTCTCCGGTTCAATGTGAGCGGGTTCAACTCGGCGCCCACATTCGCTTCCAATACGCCCGCACCTTTGACTGGTGGTCAGCAGGATCTGCCATACACAATCACATACTCACAGCTTCTCACCAACACTGGCGCTGTAGATGCTGAGAACAGCACAATTCGTTTTGAGGTTTCGGCTGCTCTGACCGGTACGCTCTACAAGGGAACCAATCTTGTGAGCTCACCAATTTTGTTCGGCCCGGGCGAAACATTGCTGTGGAATCCACCTACAAATAAATTTGATGCAGATCCATCGGATGGAAGCGATGCGTTTGAAGTGCGCGCTTTCGATGGCAACGCCTACAGCGAAGACAACGCTAATACGAACAAGCTCGGGAAAATCAAAATTCGGGTTAACCTCGAGCGCCGCAACAGACCACCAACTATCAACAACACTCCGATTCTTCCTATCGCCGTGATTGCTCCTGCGGTTCAAACCGACTTCGCTCGTGAAGATGAATTTTACGAGGTCACAGTTGCGAAACTCATGGCAGCGACACAGGCAACAGACCTCGACAACGATACCATCTGCTTCAAGTTTGACCCGACTTTGAAAACTGGTTCACTCCAGTATCAGGATGCGGGAGTTTGGAAGGAAGTCACGAGCGGGCAGGGCGATATTTTAGGATCCTGTTCGGGTGGTACCGCTTCATGGCGCTGGATGGCTCCGCTTCATAGCTACGGTTCACTGCGAGCCTTTGCTGTTCGGGCGTTCGATGGCGACACAATCAAGGGTTTAAGCCCTGTTTCGGTGCCCGTGACAGTGAATGTGGATGCAGTGAATGATGTGCCAGTGCTTGGGAAGGTTGCTGGTAACCAGAGAGTTATTGATGTGCTTCCTGGCGCACTAGAAGATGAAGCATTTGTTATTCGCTACGATGCGCTCTTCTCTGCGGGTGCTCCCACAGATGCAGACGGCAACCTATTGAGATTCAAATTTGAATCTGCAGGTGTAGGTGTTCTCAAGCGCAACGGCATCCAAGTTCAGCCAAACACACCAGAGGCTCTGCTATTGCCAGGTGAAAGCTGGACTTGGACTCCTCCCACGAACGTACATGGCACACTAACGGCGTTCAATGCCCTTGTGAACGATGGAGTGGTCGATAGCCCTGTGGCAATACCCGTACAGGTCTTGGTTGCTCCCATTAACGACGTACCTGTATTCAATGTTGCTTCTCCTGTGTGGATGAATAATGCACAGAAGAATACAAACTTCCCCATAAGTTTTGCAGATATTGTTCAAAAAGTGCCACTGCTCAGCGACGAGACTGCGGCAAATGCGATGGAGTATCGGATTGAGAGTGTTGGCTCGGGAACGCTGACACTTGTTATTCCAAATGCCGATGATAAAGATGCATCCACGCTCACCACAAAGCCATTTATTGCTGCGACAGATGGCACCCGCGATGGTTCAATCCTTGCAAAGGAATTAATTTGGACTCCACCTCAAAACGCTGCAGAACAGAACTTCACGGTCATGACGCTGCGCGCTTACGATGGAATCGACTTCTCGGCGCAGCCCATTGAACTGAAAATACGTGTGAATGGTTCCAACGCCGTTCCACAAATTAATGCAGATTTTACTCTGGGAAGCAGTGCGTCTCCGGGTGAGGGAACGTATCAGAACACGCCTATGACTATTTCCTATGAGACTCTTCTTCAGAAGTCTCAAGCTTCAGATACCGACCTCACGACAATCTATTTCCGCTTTACTCACCTTGAGAGCGGTACCCTGCGTGTTGGAAACCAGATTTTCAACACAGCGGGAGCATTGGCTGAGCTTCCAAAGATTGGTCCGGGAGAAAAGGTGACTTGGACTCCAGCACAGGAGGCGCGTGGCGTAGATGGTGCTGCATTGAGCGCGTTTAGAATCGAGGCCTACGACAACATTGACGTCTCAACGCGAAACCCGAAGACCTTGGTGAAAGTTAATGTAACACCCGTAAACCAAGCTCCAACTTCGAACAACACGGCACTTTTCGCTGATGCACTGCGCAATCAAGTTTACGAAATTACATTTGATGAACTGGCAGCGGCTCTGAATGTGGGCGATGTTGAAGATATCAACCCGAGTGATACATCTGCAGACAAGTATAGCGCTGTGAAATTTGAGATTAACCAGCTCAGTGGACAGTATCTCAAGATTCTAACCCGAGGCGCTGACCCCGAAGCAGTGCAGCAGCCTACAGACACCACTTTGAATCAGGGGGAGGCGATCTATTGGAAGCCGCCCTACAATGGTGTCCTCACTTTTGCTGCATTCAGCGCGCGAGTTGTGGATAGTAACAACCGCCCCAGTTCTGCGCTCGGCACAGTTCAGGTGACTGTGTCTGGGAGCAATATCGCTCCGCGCCTTACAAGCTTCTCCAAACACTTTGATACGGGTAAGCAAGACCAGCCGTTCCAGATCACCTTTGCCGATCTTTCTGCCGCGATTACAGGGCTTGGGGTTCTCGACGATGATGATGCCGTGGCTTCGTTGGTGATTACCTCTATATCGAACGGTGAATTGAAGGTCGGAGCGAAGAAGCTGTTGCCTGTGGCTGACCCAACAATTCAGAATGTTAATCCTACAGTAAACTTATTTAACCTGAATGAAACCTTAACCTACATCCCGACGCAGTTCTTAAACAGTGTGAACGCTGGAAACAACAACATTCCAATTTTTACAGTGCTGGCTTGGGATGGCCAAGTTGCCTCAGACAACACCAAACAGGCGACCATTACAATTAAGCTCGAGCGCGTGAACCAGCGTCCAAGGCTGACTGCTATTTCAAAGCTGGAAGGTGCAAATCAGAACGAAAACTACCCATTCAATTACTTGAACCTGCGCAGCAAAGCGACCGATGAATATGATTTGGAAGAGCCTGTAAATACCCCAACGCTTAAATTTAAAGTGGTCAGTATCAACAGCGGTAAGCTTTTCCGTGGTTCAACAGAGCTTGTGGCTGGTGCTGAGATCACGCCCTCAGATACATTGAGCAATGGCGATGGTACAACCGGAACCGGCTTGAGCTGGAGACCAGCTCTCAATGCCAATGGTCTTCTCAATGCCTTTAGCATCGTTGCTTTGGATGTGGATGGTGGAGAAAGCGACCAGCCCATACCTGTCTATATTGAGACGGCATCATTCAACAACGCTCCCGAATTTGCCGCTGTTGTTGCACCGAACGTAGGTTACCTGACAGGCGCCCGTGAAGATATTCCGCACGTGATCAGCTATGAAGCTTTGAAGAATTCTTATCCCGGAACGGACGTTGAATCGGGTGAAACCCTGACCTATGTGATCACGGCTGTCAACGTGGCCGGAAGCGTGAAGAAGGGCAATGATGTTGTTATTCCGCCCGTGTTCATCTTTCCAGGGGAGCGTGTCACCTGGACGCCACCGGAAAATCAGAATTTCACGGCAAATGGTCTGCTCAACGTCTTTACCGTGAAGTTGCGGGACACAAACCAAACGCCGCGCGAAAGTGTTGCGTCGCAGGTCGTTCAGGCTCAGGTCGATGCGGTTCCTGATCAACCACGCTTCACAAATGCTGCGCCCACGGCTGTGCTTCCTAATGCCTCTTCTGGTCTCCTCATCGGTGGTGCGAATAAGAATGAAGCAAGAGTGATTACCTTCGCGCAGATTGCAGCGATTTTGCCTGTGACGGATGTTGAAAACACGCAAAACGAAATCGAATATGTGATTGAGAGTGTAAACTCAGGAAAGTTGGTGCTGGGCAGCGCGGCCAATGGGGACGATGTCACTTTGATTGCGGCACCGAACAAAGCCGTTTTGTTGTCGGCAAATTCGAATGGCAACAACGTCACCGAACTCAACTGGACGCCGCCCAAAAATGCGACCGGCGATTACACGATTATGACCCTGCGCGCGCGCGACAAAAATGGTGACCTCACCGCAACCACGCGCGATGTTAAAATCAATGTCGCAGGGTCGAACTACCCGCCAACCATCAAGGCGAATATCACCTTGGGTGTTGAACCTGCGACCGTCGGCACCACCCAGAATGTTCCACTGGAAGTCAGCTATGATACGCTCCTTGCAGCATCTGGTGCAGCAGACCAAGATGAAACTCCGCTCTACTTCCAGATCGTTGAGTTAAAAGCCGGTTCACTGAAAGTCGGAAACACAACCTATAGCACGGCGCAGCAGTATGGCTCGCCTTTGCTCGTGAGCCCAGGCGAGAGAATTGTCTGGACACCACCTGCACAGGTGTTTGGTACAGGCGCACAGGCACGTGATGCAATTGTGATTCGTGCGTATGACAACCAGGGAGCATCGAGCAACTGCGAAGTCAAAGTTAATGTGTCGCCGGTCAATCAGCCACCTGCGCTGCTCGCGCAAAATACAGCGCCTCGCGCAGCCACAAGAAACACCGAACTTGCCGTTTCATTCTATGAGTTAGCACAGCATCTCGACGTGACGGATCCCGATCCGCAGGATGTCATCACAACATCGAGTGACCCTGCGATTAAATATGCGAACATTCGATTCAGAGTTGAAGAGATCGTCGCTGGTTCCTTGAGAAAGGGAACAAATCAATCGGGTGTAGGAGCGAGCGAAATAGGCAATGGAGTCCCATTGGCACCAGGTGAATATCTCTTCTGGACTCCGCCCCGCAACTTCACCGGCGTTGTTGCTGGTTTCCGTGCTTCGGCGCGCGACCGTTCAGGCGTGGTGGCAACCGATGGAAGCGGAAATGTTCTCAACAACCCCACAAATGCTCTCTACAGTGCGAGCACGGGGCTTTATCGCTTCGATGTCACGGGCTTTAATGTTCGACCTGTTCTTGGAATCACCGATATCACGTTGGGCAGCGCCAACGGTGCGAAGGAAAACGAACCGTATTTGGTGACGTGGGCAACACTGAAAAATGAAACTGCTCTTGCGCTCGACCCAGACAGCGACACAACTTGGTTTGTCATCACCGATGTCGATGTGCAAAACGGAACTTTGAAAAAGAATGGCTCGACGGTGACTCCTTTCACGGGAACGACAACTGAAGCACCTGCAGCCTCGCGAGTGGGTGAGAACGAGACTCTTGTCTTTATGCCCAATGCGAACCTAAATAATACCAACGGTGCACCGGTTATGTTCAAAGTCCGTGCTTTCGATGGCACGGTGGACAGTGGCGATGGCATTATTTCAGGAAGCCGTGGCTACTCGATTGGTGAAGCGACAGTTCGGCTGAGCTTAGCACCTGTCAATCAGGTTCCCCTGATGAGTCAGATTCCCGAATTTAAGGGTGGGGATGCAATCAGTGAAGATGTTCCATTGGTGTTTGATTACGAAAAACTCGCCGCACTAACAGATGAATCGGATATTGAGGTCGGGCAGGGAACACAAACACTGGTGTTCCGCGTCAAGAGTGTTGTGAGTGGTTCGCTGAAGAAGAAGATTGACCCTGCTTTAGCATGTACAGCTGCGAACTATTCGGCGAGTTTTGTGGAAGACATTATCGCGACTGCAAGTGTTTCCAACGACTACTGCTGGACACCCGATACTGACGCCAACGGCGTCTTAACAGCTTTCACAATTGTTGCGCGTGATAGCGAAGGTGGCGAGAGTGTCACAGAACTCCCAGTGCAAGTGACAGTGAATTCTGTCAACGATCAACCACAATTCTCCAATGCGAACACGGCTCTGTTCAGTGGCGCAGTTGAGGACACTCCGTTCATTATCAGTTATAAGATGCTTTCGGATGAACCGAATGCGGCAGGTTTTGATTCTTCAAAAGAGCCTGGAGCTCTTGCATATCGCATCAATGTACCCGCGTGTAGCTCGAATTGCGCCGTCTTCAAAAAAGGTGCTGTGACCTATAATCCTGGCACCGCTCTCGAACTCCTCCCGGGCGAAACATTTGAGTGGACGCCAGCGCTGAATGCCAACGCGTTGCAATCCGCAGCGTTTACACTGCAAATCAAAGACTCCTCGAACGCAGGAAATAATCTGAGCGTGAGCAAGAATGTGGATGTGATAGTTGCAGCGGTGAATGATTCGCCAATGATTACGCCCAAAGCAAAATATCAGCTGCAAGCCTTCGATACCGGCTCAAGCAGCTGGAAAGATGCAGCTCAGAATACGGCCTTCATATTTAAATATTCGGATCTGAAGGCGGCAATACCGGTTGCAGACGTCGAAACAACAAACACAGATACAATTCAGTATATTATTGAGAATGTGAATGCAGGCGTCGTTCGGATGGGGAGTGCTTCGAACAGCCCGAATGCGGCCGACCAGACGACGCGGCCACGCGTGATTTCGGCAAATACCGACAGCCTCGATTCCACTTCGGATATCCTCCGCTGGGAGCCACCGCGCAACGCGCTCGGTGAATTCACGGTGATGCTCGTGCGCGTTGTGGATGCACAAAACCCAGAGGCATATAGCGCGCAAGCCGTGCCTGTGGTTGTGAGCATTACAGGCAACAATCAAAAGCCCACCTTCAGTGCCGGTGTGCTGTCTGCGGGAGGAGTTTCCCTGGGCACGCAAGGAGCAGGGCTGACCAAACAGAATGTTCCGACCTACATCGAGCATTCAGCTTTGGTTTCCGCGCTGGGTGCGGTGGATCCGGATGACCAGCCTGTTTATTTCCGTTTCACCGAGTTGACAGAAGGAACATTGACTGTTGGCAACAACACATTCGAGGTGAGCAATTCGGCCATCACATTTATCAGTTCAACAAACGGTACAGTCGTTACAAACCCTGTCCCGGTTGTTGGACCCGGTGAGCGCTTCATATGGAAGCCAAGGAGCGAAACTCACAGCGAACTCACAAACCCTGCCGCACCACGCGCTGCATTTAAGGTTGTTGCCACCGACAACGCTGCCGATGCGAGTGCCACTCTACCAGTTGCGGGGCTCAGTACATCACCCGTTGCAACTGTCAGGATCTGGATTGACCGTGTGAACCAAGCACCCAAAATCAACGCAAGCACAACGTTGAGTGCAGGTGCGGATGGTTTGGCTGCAGCTGGCAACTTCAACGAGCGCAACAAACAGTTCGAGATTCCCTTTTCAACCCTTATCACTAAGCTCGGATTTACCGATGTTGAAGATCAAAACAACACAGCGAATGTGAAATTCCGTATAGACAATAGGCTCTCTGGCCAGGAATTGAAAATTGGCGCTGCGTCTGGCACTGCGGTCGATTTCTCGGCAAACAACAACGAGCTCAAGGCGGGCGAGAACCTGTACTGGAGCCCAATCAGAAACGGCGTTGGAACCTTTGATGCCTTCACGGTAACGATGATCGACAGCGGTAACTTGGCAAGCGCCAACTCAGCGCTTGTGCGGGTGGTTGTGACGGGGTCTAATAAGCTTCCGACGATGGCCACGAACGCAAACCCGCTTCCGATTGTTCCCGCGGCTTTGCAGTATGCACCGTTTACAATCAGCTATGATGACATGAAAACGCACTACAATGTTGCAGACACGGATAGCGACTGGCGCGCTGTAGTTATAACCAACATCACAACAGGCTGGACACTTCAAAAAGGCTCTGTTGCGTTGAGCGCGTTTGTGGATGCTGACACAAATGCATCACCTGCAAGCGCACCCGCAGTGTCAGTCTTGGCACCAGGCGAAACTCTCACGGTCATTCCCTCGGCTTCGCTCGCAGAAGCGGATTCGAAGGGCACCATCAATGTGTTTAATTTCCGAATCTACGACGGTGCGGGTTATTCGGACGTGGCCGCCAAGGGAACAGTTGCGATTTCCGTGGCGGGCGTGAATCTTCCTCCAACACTCAAAACATCCGTAGTCTCGAGTTCGTTCGCTACCGAAGCAAGCAAAGTGGCACAGCGCAATTCGAACTCAAACAATGAGCCCGATTACTTTGTCAGTTTTGAGGATTTGGCTGCCGCGCTTGATATTAAAGACAACGAAGATGTTGCTGTTGCCGGTAATTACGCAAATATGAAGATCCAGATCAGCCAGATTCGCGGTGGTCTGGGCATGAAGATTGGCAATTCCACATCGACATGGGCTAGCGCAACTTCGATTTCTGTTAACACAAATGATCCCACCACCAATATTCTCGGCCCAGGCAAAAGGTTGTTTTGGAAACCTCCGAACAATGTAACCGGTCGTTTCGACGCATTTGTTGTGACTGCCATCGACAATGGAACCGATAGTGCTGGAGTAGCGCGCTCGAGCCAGACCACGGCATTGGTTCAAGTTGATGTGGACAACAGCAAGTATCGGCCAATGATTACCGTGCCAACATGGACTGCGGCTACGAAGGCTGAAAACGAAGGCCTAACGATCTCTTATGATCAAATCAAAGCAGCGCTGGGAGTATCCGATCGCGATAGCGACGTGTGGTTCTCATTTGTAGTTTCCTCGGTCAGCAACGGCACCCTGCGCAAGGGTACTCAGACCATTGTGCCCGATGCAGGCTCAGGAGCACCCATATCTCAGGCGCTCGTTTCGCCCAATGAATCGGTGACCTTTGTTCCAACAGCGAATCTCAACGGGACGTTGCCGATTTTCACGGTGCGCGCGTGGGATGGAGAATTTTATTCACAAACTGCGGCGCCGACTTCGGTCACGACAGCCAACCCCTTGGGAACACCTCAGACCCATGAATCGGCAACGATTAGCGCTATTTTCACGCCGGTGAACACCATCCCTGTGTTGACTCGCATCAACACTCTGGAAGGTGCAACAACTGGCTCATATGCAACCGATGAAGACGCGCCGCTGACAATCACCTATGCCAAGCTGCTCTCGCTTACAGACCTTTCAGATGTTGAGAGTGGCCAAGGCACTCAAAAGGTGCGCTTCAAAATTGTCTCGCAGAGCGCGGGAACACAGAGCTACGTGTTCAATGCAAACATGACGGTGGGCACCGTACCGTGCGGTGAAACCCGCAACCAGTTCCTCTATCCCGGTGATACGAACACCCCCAATGGCGATTCCATCACATGGACACCAGCTCAAAACCAATTCGGGAAGCTCGAAGCGTTCCGAATTATTGCGGTAGATGACCAATGCGGAGAGAGCGCAGTCTCATTGCCGTTGGTTGTCAACGTGAGGCCCACGAACGATGTGCCTGTTGCAACAAATACGACGCCGGTGTCCATTGGTTCCCCCATGGAAGACCTGCCATATGTGATTAGTTATGACATGATGTTTGCTTCTGACCCTGCAAGTGACGTTGAGGCAGAGCCTATTCGCTTCAAGATTGAGAGTTTGGGAAGCGCGGGCGAAATTTGGAAGGGTGCGATCAAGCTCACAACAAGTGATATCAATACGGGTGTGTTCCTTGAGCCTGGCCAATTTTTAACCTATCGGCCTTCGTTGAACATCAACGGAGTGCAATCGATTTTCTCGTATAAGCATGTGGACGCTGCTGGTACGAATGGTGCTCAGATAGCCCGAACAGCAAGCGTGAATATTATAAGCGTTAACGACCAGCCTAAGTTCAAAGTGGCGTCTGCGAAGTTGGGCAGCAATGCTGCGCAGAACCAGACATCACCAGCCTATGAGATCTCTTGGGAACACATGAGAAGCGTTCTCTTGGATTCCATCCTGAATAATGTTGACGTTGATGCAGCGAACATCAGCGCACTCTCGTTCCGGGTTGAATCGGTTGAGTCCGGCCAGCTTTTCCTCAACGGTGTTGATGTCAACAGCCTACCTCTGGACCCAAACAGCGTCGGTGGGTTGGTTCCAAAGCGTGCCTTTATCTTTCAATCGAGGGCAAACCCTGCAGACAACGAGGGCGAGAAACTGACCTGGGTACCGCCACTCAACGCGATTGGTGAAATGCCTGTGATGGTTGTGCGCGTTTACGACGGCATTGACTTCAGCGTTTCAACTGCAGTGGTGCGCGTGAATGTCACGGGCAGCAATGCTAAGCCTGTGATCGCAGCCTCGGCCTCACCTGCGACAGATCGCCTCGTGACACTCGGTGTGGATGCGGGTACGACCGGCACCTACCAAAACTCGTCGATGTATGTTTCATACGATACGCTTTTGGCACAGACAGGCGCGTCTGACCCCGATCAAACAGCCGTGTCGTTTAGGTTCACAAAGGTTCGCAGCGGTACACTGACGATCAACAACATCTCATACACAAAAGATTCACCCGATGCTGCAGGCGACTTGAATCCTGCGCCAGTGGTTGGCCCGGGCGAGCGTTTTAGTTGGCGGCCAGATGCGAGCGGAGCTGATGCAAAAGGAACTCCATTGGCATTTGAATTCCGTGCGTTCGACGGCATTGAAAGTTCTCTCGTAAAAGCAGCTGTCAGCGTGAAAATCACGCCAGTGAATCAGCCGCCGACTCTTGCACAGAATTATACTTTTGAGACACCGTTCTATAATCCACCTAATCCGGCACCCGCCGGCGCGGTGGCACGCAACGCTGTCTTTATGATCCAAGTCAAAGACCTGATGAAACAACTCGATGTGCGTGACCTTGAGGATAACGAAACTGCTGATATTACTAAATACACCGCAATGAAGCTGCGTGTTGAAGATGTTCTTTCTGGGCAGTGGGTCAAGGTTGGCAGCACGACGAGCCCAACGGCCGCAACGTTACTGAACAACAGCATTCGGGTGGTAAATCAAAATCAGTATCTTTTCTGGATGCCGCCTGCAAACACAGTCGGTACCTTTCAGGCGTTCCGGGTCAGCGCAATCGATTCTGAGCTGACGACAAGTGCAAACCTGGGTGCAGTAAACATTAAAGTTTACAACAGCACTGAGCGCCCTGTTTTGACTGCCGCAACGAAAAAGTTACTCGGAACAGCAACAAATCCAGCACGCGAAAACACTGCGTTCCAAATTTCTTACGATGACCTAAAAACAGCCTTCAATCCGAGCGACGCCGATAGCAGCTTGGTGCAGTTTGTTATTAGCTGTGCAAACATCACAGGTGTGCAGAACCCTACTGCTGGCGCAAATAATGTGATTGCGGTTGAGAGCATTCGCAAGGGCGCACTCGTACTTCAGCCGCAAAACGCGAGTAACGATTGTAATGCAGGTGTTCTGGATACGGTGACGGCAATCCCAACTGTATTGATTGCCCCCGGAGAGACCATCACGGTTCAACCAAAACTCAATGTGAATGGTTTGCGCGAACTCTTCCAAGTGCGTGCCTACGACGGCAGCATGTATTCAAGCGAAGTGGGTGTGGTGACCTTGGATTTGGCTCCCGTTAACCAGCCTCCCACCATGCTCACAGCGGTCACTTATGATGCTGCGCGAGTGGTGGATGCTGGTGTGGTGCGTAATACGAGCGTAGCACGCAATGAGCTTCTTGAAATAACCTTTGAAGACCTTGCGACCAAGCTGCAGATCAACGATGTTGAAGACTATACCGCTGACTTTAGCAAGCTGAAACTTCATGTTGAGGGATTACTCTCGGGGCAATCACTCAAGATTGGATCATCGACCCCAATAAACTCTGCATCAAACGTCTCCGCAGCAACGGCATTCGCCTCGGATAACTTTGCCCTGATCCCAGGCAAGAGCCTGTTCTGGCAGCCACCCACAAATCTGGCAGAGACGGTTGAAGCGTTCACTGTGCGTGTTGTTGATTCCGAGGAAATGCCCAGCAACTATTTGGCGAAAGTGAGTGTAAAGGTCAGCGGAAGCAATCAAGTTCCCACCATTGCGAACCTTGCGCCGGCAACGTCGGCCTTCACAACTGCGACACAAAACACACCTTTTACAATCACCTATGCTCAGCTCTTGGCCGCGACCGGTGCTCAGGATCCCGACAATACGGGTGTTGTGAAGTTTGTGCTTCACGACATCACAAACGGTACGGCACGCAAAGGCACAACTAATTTGGCGAAATTTACCAGCACAAACACTCCGCCGCTGGCATCTGGATTGGTCGACGTTGGTGAAACGATTTTGTTCACGCCTGTGAGCACTGCAACAGGCGCGACTGCGGTGTTGAAGGTTTATGCGTATGATGGGCAACTCTATTCAGCGGGTTCACCCGCAACCATCAACGTGCAGGTCAATGCGCAAAATCAGCGGCCGCAAGTCTCACCGCTGTACACAAATACCAATGGCCAACGCAATCAATGGTTGGAAATCAAACACAAAGATCTGGCGAGCGGTTTGGGAACCACCGACGCAGAAGATGTTGCTGGCCTATCTGTGTGCACAGGCGCCGAGACACCGACCTGCTGCCCAACCGGAAAGCCACACTGTAAAGTGAGCTTCCGTATTGAACAGATGCTTGGTGGGCAGAGCCTCAAGATTGGCAACGAGGGTGTGACCTCAGGCTTCGAAAGTCTCTCCGCATTCGATGCCTTCGAATTGATTGAAGGCAAAAGTGTTTACTGGCTTCCTTCGCAAAACATCGCCACCAGTTTTGATGCGTTCACGGTGAGTGTTAAAGACAGCGCCGGCTTGGCTGGTTTAACAGTGGGCAAGGTGGTTGTCTCTGTTGCTGGCACCAATGCGGCTCCGAAGATTGCTGCCGATGCTGCTGCACCCGAGTTCACCATTGCTAATGGTGTGCAGAATGCATCCTACGAAATCAAGTACAGCGATCTCGCGGCACAGTCGGCATTGAATTTGACTGACACCGACGGCACCTTCATCCAACTTGTTTTGACAAATATCGATTCGAGTAAAGGAGCGTTGCGCAAAGGCAGTGTTCCAATGACAGCCTTCACTGGCATTCCACTCACCGCACCGGCGACGGCTGTTTTAGCTCCAACCGAATCGATGACATTTATCCCAGCAAGCAATCTCGTTGGCACGCAAACGCTTTTTAAAGTGCGTGCCTTTGATGGTGCTGCTTACTCTGCAACTGAAGCGATTGTTAAAATAACTCTAAACCCAATAAATCAGGTTCCAACGCTCACAAGCATTGCAGCAATAGCGAAGGCAACATCGCGGGTGTCTACGGGCTCAACAACACTCCCCGTTCCTGGAGCAATTCCCTTCACGTATAACGATGTGCGCAACGCGAGCGATGCACAGGATTATGAAGAACCTGCGAGTCCCAAAAATCTTCGATTTGTGATTAAATCCTTGGGTGGCGGGACCATCAAGCGTGGAGCAACAGTCCTCAACGTGGGCGACCCAATTGAACCCACCGATGTGCTCAGCAACGGCGATGGGACCGCATCAACGGGCCTGAGCTGGACTCCTGATGCCTCGCAAAATCAAAGTGGCCGTTTCAGCCCCTTCAGTGTGGTTGCGCAGGATGCGGGCTTACGCAACGCCGATGGCACTTTCCCTGCCATCCCAACGGGTCGGGCAGAGAGTGCACAAACACTACCTGTTTATTTCGACGTGACTTACAACAACAGCGCTCCGCTTTACACTTCGGCCTCGCCTGCTGCAGTTCTCACGGGAGCATTGGAAGACACGCCGTTTATTGTGACCCATGGCATGCTGGCTGCTGCTCTTCCTGCCATAGATGTCGAGTCGAACACATTGAATTATCGCATCACGTCTATTGACTCAACGAAAGGTCAATTGAAGACTGCCGCGCTCACACTCGGACCTGCGAATTTGCCCTTCACCCTGAAACCGGGCGAGCAGCTCACCTGGGTCGCTGCAGGAAACAATGTGAAAGACACCGTGGGTAGCGCGTTCTCGATTCAGGTCGCCGATGCTGCTGGACTCACTGCTGTTGCGCATCCAGTGAGCATTATAGTTGCCTCGGTGAATGACACACCTGTGTTTGGTTCTCCTCAGCTCACGCTGGATGGCACCAAGAACACTGGAATGGTTATTTCCCATACCAATCTGCGAGCTGCATTGCCAGTCTCGGATGTTGAAACTGCGCCCGAAAGTATCGTGTACCGCATTGAAGCGGTTGGTGTAGGGCAATTGAAACTTGGAACCCTGGAAAGCTCGCCCGACATCACGGGCCAGCAGCAAACCATCACAATCGTTCCATCCGGTTCAAGCGCAACCAGTGGAACCGACGTGTTCTGGATTCCGCCGCTCAATACAACCGGCACATACATAGCGTTTGTTGTGCGTGCACTGGATGCAGACCTGCAAACAACAGTCAGTACCGCAGATGTGCGGGTGTTTGTGGATGGCAGCAACGCGAAGCCCGTGATTGTTTCAAATCAGATGCCGGTAAACACACTGCGGCTCATCCAACTTGGCGTGTCAGGAGGTACGGCAGGAACTGTTGGTACCGACGAAGGTCTGCCACGTGTTATCACGCATGCTGATTTGCTCAGCTGGTCGGGCGCAACAGATTCTGATCAAACCCCGCTGTCGTTTCGGATCACCAAGCTCAATGGCGGTAAAATCACCTACGGAACCCGGGTTGTTTCCTTCGTAGGAAACATTGATACGCCCCTGACGCTTCGTGAGGGCGAATTCATCACTTGGACCCCCGCAGCTCTTGCAAGCAAGAATTCAGTGGAACAACAGGCCTTTGAATTTAAGGCAACCGACAACAAAGACCTTTCCGACAACACCGCTGTGTTGAGCGTGATGGTCAATGCATTGAATCAAGCTCCATACTTTAATGTTGCGATTGCGTCCGGTAATCAGCGCACGTTTACGTATGCCGGTGTTCGCAACCGCATCGTTGAAATCAAATTCGAAACCTTGGCCAAAGACCTGCGCGTGTGTGACCGCGAAGATGTGCCCGACTGCAATGCAGCAACTCCTGACTTCAAAGACATGAAGTTGCGCGTTGAACGCATGCTTGAAGGGCAAGCCTTGAAGATCGGTACTGCAGCGACCGCAAGCACCGACGCCGCGATTGCGACGGCGGCAGCGGCAGCAACGAGCTTCGGCTCTTCAAATAAGTTCCTCGGCCCAACCCAAAGCTTGTTCTGGACACCACCGCAGAACGTCAGCGGCCTTAAAGAAATGTTCGAAGTTGCTGCTGTGGACCTCGCCGGACTCGAAACCAGCGACAGGTCAAAGGTGTTGGTCAATATCAATGGCAGCAACACCAAACCTGTCTTGCAGGCAGCAAATCCTGCATTGACACAACAGGGTCAGCAAGGCCGACCTTTCATTGTGACCTACGATGCTTTGAGAACTTACCTCAACGCAAATGATGAAGATTTCACGCCATCGTGGTTCTCGTTTGTTGTAAGAACCATTGACACCACGAAGGGAGTCCTGAGGAAGGGTGGTACAACAATGACCGCCTACACCGGCACGGGATCACCCGATGGCACCGCGGTGATTGCGCCTGGGGAGTCGGTGGTCTTTATTCCGGTTGCGAGTGTTTCAGGAATCACAGATGCATTTACCGTGCGTGCTTTTGATGGTCTTGAATATTCAACGGATGAGACTCGCAATGCGATCACTTACAACGCAAACGCTGCAGTCAAAATTAATTTTGTTGCCATCAATCAAGCTCCAACGCTTACCTATGTGAATGACATCACCGGTGGTGTTGAAAATATTTCAGGCAATTTCTCTAAAGCGGTCACATACGATGAACTGCGTGCTCTCACGGATATGGCTGATTTCGAAGAAGCAGCAAATGCCAAGACAGTCCGCTTTGTCGTGAAGGCCATCACAACACAAACTTTGGAAAGAAGTAATTCAGCAGACAACACGCGCAACAAAGCGGTGATGATTGCGGGTGATGATATCGCCAGTGGTGATACGATCAAATGGACAGCTCCGCTCAATGGTACAGGTCGCTTCAATGTCTTTAGCGTTGTAGCGCGCGACAGAGGTTTGGATGCCACCGCTGGAACGGCGGACGACACAGAGAGTGTTGCGGTGATACCTGTGCATATTCAGGTTGACCCGACCAACACTGCCCCCGAGTTTACTGCGGGCGCCGTTGGTCCATTGGCTGGTGCTCAGGAAGACATTCCGTTCATTGTTTCACACCAAATGTTGATGAATTCTTACCCCGGGCTCGATGTCGAATCGAGCGTTCTGAACTATAGAATCACCGGAGTCTCCTCTGGCACACTCAAAACATCAACCGGAACCTACACGGCAGCGAGTGGACTTCTGGAAGTGGTGAGGCCAGGTGAGTACGTCACGTGGATTCCGCCCGCAAACACAAGCCATGCGACCAACAAACAGGCGGCGTTTACGATTGAGGTTGTGGATGGCGGTGGTCTTGCGAGTGTAACATTGCCAGCGAAAGTGGTTGAGGTTCTTGTTGCTCCAATCAATGATGCCCCATCTCTGGGGACATCGGATCTTCACACCACAGCGAAGAACACTGGAATTGAAATCAGTTGGAGCACACTCTCGGATGCATCTACTGGCAAGTTGAAAATCAATGATGTGGATAGCGTCATCTCGTTGCGTGAGTATGTGATTGAGAGTGTCGGCGATGGCAGCCTGTACTTCGGTGCAAACGCATCATCGCCTTCGGTTGCGTCGCTTTTAACTTCAGGTCAGGCCGCAAGTCCTCAGCAGTTGGTGCGCCTCAAGTCGACAAATTCCCCAACAACCTACACGAACGACAAACTCTTCTGGGTTCCGCCACAGAATGGAACCGGTGAATATCTTGTCGCCGTGGTGCGCGCCTTCGATGGAACAGACTTCTCGGCAACGGCAGCGCAAATTCGTGTCAATGTAACGGGTGGAAATGCAGCGCCCACGCTTTCAGTAACCACGTTCACCTTGGGCACAAATGCTGCACCCGCAACCCAAGAAAACGTTCCATTGGTGATTAGCCATGGCACACTCTTGAATGGCTCGGGTGCTGCGGATTCTGACCAAACTCCTGTGTTCTTCCGTATTAAGAAACGTTTGAGTGGTACGATTGTCTTTGGTGCACGCACTGTGAACAGTAGCAGTGCTGTGGATGGCTCGGGTGATCTGGTGACTCCCGTGACGGTTGGCCCCGGCGAATACATCACCTGGACTCCCGACGCGAATCTCAATGGCGATCAAAATGCCTTCGAATTGGCTGCTTGGGATAATGCGCTCGAATCGACAGGGGCCAACGCGAGAGCCACGGTGGTTGTCAAGGTGCAGGTTGTGAATCAAGCACCCACACTGGCTGCTCAGTATGAATTCAAGAGCAGCACCTCAGACGGAGCAGATCGCAATCAAGATAAGGTGATTACCCACTCTGAGTTGTTCGATAAGCTGATTGTTTCAGATGTTGAAGATCTCACCGACAAGACGAAGTTAACTTTCCGCATCGATGAAGTTTTTGCAGGTGGCAGCTTGCAGATTGAAAGTTCTGGTGGTGTGCGTTCTGCTGTGACCAGCAGTAACAATCTTGTTGTGAATGGTTCGAAGTTTGTTTGGACTTCACCCAACAACGCTCTCAACGGAACAACCTTTGATGCGTTCACTGTGTCGGTAATTGATAGCGACAATCGTCCGAGTGCAACCAGTGCGCGGGTCAAGATCACTGTTTATGGCGACAATCAGAGACCCATTATTGGAGCTGGTTTTACTGCAACCGGAACTGCGAATGTTGTTGAGAAACAACTGGGAGTGAACGGTGCAGAAAATACTCCCTACACTTTGAGCTACGATTATCTCTTTAGCCAGTTGAACTCAAACAAAACCGACAACGACTATCTTGCTTTTGTTGTCAAGAGTGTTTCGAACGGGTCCCTTAAGAAGGGTGGAGTGTCGATTGTTCCGTTTGCAAGTGCAGGTGGCAGCCTTGCTCCCAATGCGAGCTCGGTGATTGCCGCGGGTGAGTCGGTGGTGTTTAATCCGAATGCCAATGCTGCTCACGACTCAAACCCATACACCATCATGGAAGTGTTTGCTTTCGACGGCTCAGCTTATTCTGAGCAATCGGTGTTGGTGAAACTGCTTATACCCAAAGTCAATCAAGCACCAACTATCAGTCCTTCGGCTCATTACATCACCTCTCGCAATGTTGAACGTGAAATTACATTTGCCCAGCTTGCGACGGGTGCAACGAGCTTGAATGTTGTCGACCGCGAAAACGCACCTGTGGGAACAACGAATTTTGCAGGCAGCCCAATCAAGTTCCGTATTGAGAAACAACTCGGAGGCCTTGAGATCCGCATTGGTACATCCTCGGGTGGAGGCACGAGTCAGGCAACGGCATCGGCTGCTGCGGCTTTGTATGATCCCATCAACAACAACGAGATTGCCTCGACTCAAAGTTTGTTCTGGAAACCACCTACGAACGCAACCGGCTTGTTTGATGCTGTTTATATGATTGCACTCGACGGCAGCTCACTGGGTAGCACTCAGGTGGGCAAGGTGACAGTGACGGTCAATGGCGATGCCAACACAGCACCCACGCTAACAGCTGCTGCAGCGGGCACGTTCCTACCAACGGTTGGAACTCAGAGTCAGCCTTATTCCATCAGCTATGATGCGATTAAAGCTTATTTGAATGCAAACGATGCAGATTTCAGCCCAGCTTATTTCTCGTTTGTCGTCACCAGCATCGATACATCGAAGGGTCTTCTCAAGAAGGGCTCCACGACGATGACGGCTTACACCGATCTCTCGGCGCCTCCATCATCTTCGCTCATAGTCCCCGGTGAGACTGTTGTCTTTATTCCCAATGCAAACGTCGGAGATGATGCTACGCCCTATGCATTGTTCAATGTCCGTGCGTTTGATGGCACGCTCGATGCATCTAACTCAGGCTATTCGACAGTCACGGCTCCGGTGAATGTGAAGATTGCCAAGAAGAACCAAATTCCACTGCTTTCGTATGTAAACGACATCACGGGTGGCGTTGAAAACACTTTAAACAATGTCACCAAAGAATTCACTTACGCTAATTTGCGTGCGCTGACCGATGCGTCTGACTTTGAAGAAACACTCGCTGGCAGCACAACTCAATTGAAGTTCCGCATAAAGGCGATTACCTCGGGCACTTTGGCACGTAAAGTCGATGGTGCAATTTCGGCACTCGACCCGCTTCCCATTGGTTACGACATCGCGGTTGGCGAAACTATCACATGGAAAGCTCCGGTGAATGCCAGCGGTCGCTTGAATGCGTTTAGTATTATGGCTGTCGATGCTGGATCTCCTGCCTTGGAAAGTGTTGCTCCAATCCCAGTGTATGTTCAAATTGCGCCGACCAACACAGCTCCTACCTTTGCTGCAACCGACACACCTCTCGCCGGTGCGAGCGAAGATATTCCGTTTGTAATCTCTCACCAAATGCTGACCACAAACTACGGTGGCACAGATGTTGAAAGTGGAGTGCTGAGCTACAAGATTACACAGGTACAGACAGGTTCGCTGCGAACCTCATCTGGCACTGTTTACACAAGTGCTAGCGGAACGTTTGTTGAGGTACTGCAACCGGGTCAATACATCACCTGGACACCTGCATTGCATGCCAACGAAGCCACGAACGGATTAGAGGCGTTCAAGGTTCAATTAGTGGATGATGCCGGCCTTGCCAGTGGCGATGCAACACAGAAGACCGTAAAAGTGCTCACAGCAGCTGTGAAC
Source organism: Betaproteobacteria bacterium (assembly GCA_016868315.1). Taxonomy (GTDB): domain Bacteria; phylum Bdellovibrionota_B; class Oligoflexia; order Silvanigrellales; family Silvanigrellaceae; genus RFOM01. The sequence goes on along the minus strand of VGHE01000005.1, from coordinate 32,757 downwards.
GATGCACCTGTGTTTGGTGCAACCCAAGAATTCGCAGCGAGCAAAAACCCTGGCACGAATGCGGGCATCACGATCACTTGGGCGCAGCTAAAGAACAACACCAGCAATGGATTTGTGCAGGTCACCGACCAAGAGAACGATGCCCTTCAATATCAAGTTGAGAGTGTGAATTCAGGTACCCTGTACCTCGGAACAAGTGCGGCAGCCTCGAATGTGGCGACCCTCATTAACTCAGGTGCTGCGCTGAATCCAAAACAATTCGTTCGCCTGAGCGGTACAGGCAGTTCGGCCTACAGTGGTCAGAGCCTCTTCTGGGTTCCACCGCTGAACGCCACCGGAACTTTTGTCATTGCAACCCTGCGCGCATTCGATGGCACCGATTTCTCGGTGAGCACGGTTGAATTGCGTGCGACGGTGAGTGGTAATAATGCGAAACCGACTCTCGCTGTCAGCACGATTTCGCTCGGAGTGACGGCTGGAACAACTGGAACAGTGGAAAACACTCCAGTCGTGATCTCGCACAGCTTGCTGCTTGAAAAATCGGGTTCTGCCGACACCGATCAAACTCCATTGTACTTCAGAATTAAGAAGATCCTGAGTGGTACTGTTATTTACGGTAGTCGCACAGTGAATTCTGCAAGTGCCAAGGACGGTGTTGGCAATCTTATCCAGCCGGTTGTGTTGAGCCCTGGTGAGTACTTCACTTGGACCCCTGAGGCGAACGTGAACAGTGCTGCCGCAACCGACAGCGTGTTCTCGGCCTTTGAGTTTGTGGCGTGGGACAATGCGGAAGAATCGACTTCGTTTGCAACCCTTCGGGTAAAAGTGGACTCTGTCAATCAAGCACCGGCACTCGATGCGGCAACAACCTTCACGGGCGCAACTCGCAACCAAGTCTTCGCCATGACCTTTAAAGAGCTGGCGCACAGCCTCAACGTGACCGATGTTGAGGACATTACGGGTGCGAAGCCAGCTTCCGCCGCTGCTGCAGGAACCTATTACGACGCTGTGAAGCTGCGCATCGACACACGCATGTCTGGTCAGAACCTGAAGTATGGCTCGACCGGCGAAGCCTCCGCAATTCCTGTTGACAGTGTGAATAAGACTATTTCAACTGGCGACACAGTGTATTGGTATCCTCCCACCAATGCCAAAGGCGGACCCTTTGCCGCATTCCAGGTGAGTGTTGTGGATAGTGAGCAATTGGTGAGCCCAACCACCGCGGTTGTGTCTGTATCAATTGTCAATGGCGAAAACTTCAAGCCTCTGTTCAAAGCGAGCCTCGGAACGAATGCAAGCATCACGGTTCCTTGGACCACTGCAGGTGCAAGTCCCGCGGCTGTGCTGGCAACACAAAACATACCTGTAACTCTCACCTACACAAACCTCGATGCGTTGCTGCAGTCTTCTTTGAACGACAGTGATAGCTCGGTTGTGAGCTATGTCGTCACCGCTGTTCCCAAAGGCAGTTGGAAAAATGGATTGAATGCTGTGGTGCCTTACACCGGCAGCGCGTCACCGAACAATTCGGCCGTGCTCTCGCCTGGTGGCCAGCTTGTTTACACGCCCACCGACGCTGGCACGGCGGTTGAAGTGCTGAAGGTGAAAGCCTATGACGGGCTCGATTACTCCACTTCAGAAATCACTTTGACAATGGATGTGAGCCAGGCGAACCAAGCGCCAACGATGAACGATTCCTACACTTATGCAACCAATCGCAACACAGCGTTGACGATTGACTTTGGCGATTTGATGAGCAAGCTCGGTGTTGCGGATGAAACTGTGAGTGGTGCGGTTTCCGACCTCACGACGCGCTATCAGAATTTGTCTTTCAAGATTGAATCCCAGCTCAGTGGTTCCGCTGCAATTCAAATTGGCCCCACGGGTTCCCAAACGAATCTGTCAGCATCGAACAACACTCTTAATTCAACAAACAACAAACTGACGTGGAATCCTCCTGTTAATGCGACCAACAACTTCGAAGCTTTCACTGTTCGAGTGATTGAAGTGGCATCACCCTACTTGGCAAGCGCCGAAGTTGCGAAGGTCTACGTGTTGGTCACCGGAAGCAATCAGGCCCCCACCATCGGTGCAACGAATCCGGTTGTGTTGGCAGATGCGCTGAAGATGACCCAGGGTGCTCCCAAAGCCTTCACCTACGAAGAACTGCGTTCTGCAGTGAGTGCGCAGGATCCCGATGGCGCTGCAAATTCAGTGCCGCTGATGGTGACTTCGATTGCGAACGGGACTTTGTACAAAGGTTCGGTTGCGATGGTTGCGCATACCACGGCACCGACCGTTTCGCCCTCCGGCTCGGCGCTCATCAATCCAAACGAGACGGTTGTGTTCTTGCCCAACCTCACGGTCACCGGCACCGCGGTTGAATTCATTCGGGTGCAGGCATTTGATGCGTTGGCATACTCTGCTGAACGCACCATTCAGGTGAAGATCGATGCACAGAACCAAATTCCGACTCTTACGAGTGTGTCGAATTTGGGCCCTGCAACTCAGGGTTCTGCAAGCCTCAATACATCATTCAAATTTGATTTCACCACTCTGCGCAATCTGACAAACGCGGCTGACTTTGAGGAAACCAATGCGCCATCTGATACAACGAAGCGTTTGAGATTTAAGATTGTTAAGATTGGTTCGAACGATGTTTATGGAACTCTGAAAGAATGCACGACATCCGCATGTTCAGCCTTCAACCCAACGAACCTGGTCGAAAATAGCGTTCTTGAACATGGCAAAACGTATCAATGGGAAGAAGTTGGAACCAAGAGCGGTCTTCTGCCTGCGTTTAACATCGTTGCACTGGACTCAAGCGATGCGGTCTCCATGACCCCTCTGACCGTGCGTGTGCAAGTGAATCCTGTGAACAGCCTCCCGACTTTCCTGAACGCGGGCAACACCCTCTCCGGTGCCTCGGAAGACAGCCCATTCTACATCTCTTATCAGGATCTCTTTGCCAGCGCAGGTTTGGCCGGTACAGATCTTGAATCTGGAATTTTGGGCTATCAGATTGTTGGCCTGGGCGATGGGCTATCGTGGTTTAAGGGTAATACAGCCATCACCGCAGGAAGTCTCACTGTGATTCGTCCGGGTGAAAGTGTTCTCTGGACTCCACCTCTGAATCGCAACTTAAACAACAAGCCGGGCGGGGCTGCCGCAACCGTGGCGTTCACCGTGCGGCTCATTGACGACAATGGTGGTGTGAGCACTGCGACACGCGACGTTCTGGTAAATATTGCGGCTGTGAATGATGTGCCGTTGTATGGTACGCCGATCGTGAACTTGCCATCCACGAACAAGCAGACTGCGACGTTGGCTGTAACTTACGAGCAGGTCAAAACAGCTCTTCCTGTGACGGATGCTGATAATGATGCGGTTGAATATCGTATTGAATCCGTTGGCTCAGGAACACTGACCGGTGGTGCAAATCCGGTTGTTCCATTGAGCACACGAGTTGTGCAAACTCCCGGGGGAGCAAGTGCTAAATTCGATACATTGACCTGGACTCCACCTGTGAATGTGACAGGCGAACTCACTGTCATGACAGTTCGTGCATGTGATGCAACAGATTGTTCACCGATCACACAGCTTGTGAAGATTCAACGCAATGGTATCAACGATAAGCCTATTCTGAATGTAACGAGCATCACGTTGGGAACGACAATTTTGGGAGCGGGTGGTACTGCTTCTGTGGGCACGCAGCAGAATGTTCCTTTGGTCATTAACCACGAAACGTTGCTCAAAACCTCGCAGGTTTCGGACGTCGATCAAACACCAACCAAATTCAACATCACAAGCTTGGATGGCGGTTCGCTGACCTTCGCCGATGGTTCAGTCGTGAGTTCGCTTGGTGTACTTTCAACGCCGCGCTTAATTGGTCCTGGTGATTATTTCACATGGACTCCAACGACAAATACCAAGAGTGCGAATGCTACAACGGGCTTGGCTGCATTCAAGTTCCGAGCTTTCGACAACCAAGATCAATCTGATCTCACGGCGACTGTGACTGTGGTTGTGAATGGCCGCAACCAAGCTCCAACACTCAGCTCTGCTGTCACATTGACCGCGAATCGCAACAGCGGCCCTACGCCCGTGACGAAAACGGTGACTTTTGAAAGTCTTGCGGGCCAGCTGAGTGTTGCTGACCTTGAGGACGTCACTGGCACGACCATAAAGACTTATGATGCAAATATGGCTTTTGTGATTGAAGAAGTGGTCAGTGGCCAGCTTCAGCTTCTCTCGGGCGGCAACACGTCTGGCCTCACTGTGGGTGGAGAAGTTAAACCTGGTGAAAGCTTTGTTTGGACTCCTCCAACCAATGTTGTGGGCTCACAAGTTGCATTTAAGTTAAGTGTGAAGGACAGCGGTAAGACCTATGCAACTGATAGTTCTGATCCCATTAAACGACTGTCTTCCTCGACGATTGCAACAGTGACCATGTTAATCAGTGGCAGCAACGCTTCACCGACACTAGCGCGGTACACGTTACCTTTGCCGAATCGTAAAGTTTCGGGCGTTGAGGTTGATTACAAACAAGGTGAGACGGTTCGTATTCAATTTGCCGACCTGACAGATCCGCTCGACCTAAATATTGGCCTTGGCTTGCGTGATACCGATTCTTCTGTGCGTCAGTTTGTAATTACGGGAATTGCAGGCGGGACTCTACGCAAAGGCTCTCAAACCGTCACTGCGCACGGCACCGCTCCGGTTTTTGCTCCCACGAGCGAATTGCAGGTTATTGATGAAGGTCAGGAAGTCTTCTTTATTCCGACATCGACAACCAAGGGTGTTGTGCCGTTCCTCAAGGTGCGTGGTTACGATGGCAGCGCATACACGGATGAAGCGACAGTTTCGATTGATCTGAAAGCTCAATATAAGATTCCAACACTCACCAAAGTCAATGAATTTACCGGCCAAACGCAAGGCCAAACATTCTATTTCACATACGACGAGCTTCGCACAAAGACTGATGCCGAAGATTCCGACGAAACCTCAACCAATAAGCTTAAATTCAAGATCAAGAGCATCTCGGCGAGTGGAGATTTGAAGAAGGTTCCCTTGGGAACAACGGGTGCAGCCGAATTAGCTCTCCCTGTCTTAACTTCAGATACTTACATTGAATCCACCGATCGCATTGCTTGGATTCCTGCAGCCGGTACCTACGGCAAAGTTGTAGGCTTTGCAGTGACAGCTTATTTCGTTCCTTCAGCTCCTGATGCTGCGAATGTTCAGGAAAGTGTTGCGAGTGTACCCGTGATTTTCAACGCAACCAAAGTGAACACTGCTCCGCAATTTACTGCTGCGGGTACTATTTTTGCCGACGCGGTTGAAGATGTTCCTTATGTCATTACTTACAACAATCTATTGACCAACTATCCAGGCGAAGACATTGAGTCGGGAACAGTCACATACCAGATTATGTCGATGCCGAATGTGGGCACATACAAGAAGAGTGGATTGGCCGGCCTCCAAACCATCACTTCGGGTAATTTACCATTGGATATCGTGCCCGGAGATAGCATTATCTGGACACCACCACTGAATGTGAACGGAACAACACGTCCGAATAACACCAGCGGCTCTGGCAATTTGCCCGTCGACATTTTCACGGTTCGATTGAAAGATCCCGAGGGCTCACCGAGCGTTGATAATGGTGGAAACGCCGGAACACGATCGGTGCAAGCTTATGTCGCCGCTTTGAACGACGCACCTACGTATACCGCGGGTGCATCGCTTCAGTTGGCTCAGAATACCGCAAAGAATGTGATTGGCGGCCGCGATATTCTCTTCTCACAGCTGTCGACGGCTGTTCCAGGAAGCGATGTTGAGCTCAATAATATCGAATATCGAGTGGAAGGCGTTGGCTCCGGTACTTTGCGCATGGGCGCGGGCAATGGAGGAACGGTTGTCACCTCTCTTGCGAATGTTGAAGACATGCCGCGTTTTGCGTCTGCGCCAGATGTTCCCAATAAGAAGTATGACACCTTCAATTGGACTCCTCCTGCGAACGCCATTGGCCTGTTTACAGTGATGAAAGTGCGGATTTGCGATGCCAATAATTGTAGCTCTGAAACACGTGACATAAAGATTCAGGTCGATGGCACAAACGACAAGCCAACTTTGAGCGCGACGCTTGGCGGTGCAGCTGCAAATGTCAATCTTGTTTTGGGTGTCTCCGGCATGAGCCTCGGAACAAAACAGAATGTGCCTCTGCGCATCACACAAGCAGACCTTTTGGCTCTCGCAAATGCAGCCGACGTCGACGGCACTCCATTGTACATTAACCTGACGCATCTCGATGGTGGAACAATCACTCTGCCGAACGGCACAACTCTATCCTCGGTGGGTACGCTCTCACCCAACCGGTTGTTGAGCCCAGGCGAAGCAATTGTTTGGACTCCAGCAGCAAATACAAACTCCGACGCGACAGGTCTTCCTGCATTCCGCTTCGTGGCTTACGACAATGCGGATAATTCGCTTGAGGTGGCCACCGTAAAAGTGAAGGTGGATGCTGTGAACCAGCCGCCAAGTCTGAGTTCAGGTGTGACACTCACAACTGGCCGTTACGTGAGTGCAGCTCTGAGCGTGCCACTGGAAGTTACATTCCAATCGTTGGCTGACCAATTGACGGTTGTAGATGCTGAAGATGTAACAACCGTGAGCGGGGCAAAAACTTACAATGCCAGCATGAAGATGCGAGTTGAGGAAGTGGTCAGTGGCTCGCTCAAAGGTAAAACCAGCGCCAATGCGGACAAGACGATTGTTGTGGGCAACTCAGCCCAGAACTTCGTGGTCTCGGGTGAAAAGTTGGTTTGGACACCACCCACCAATGTGACCGGTGAACAAGTGGCCTTCCGTGTGAGCATGGAAGACAAAGATGGCTTGCGCTCGGCGACCATAGCGGACGTCAAGGTGCTTGTGTCCGGCAACAATATTCCGCCCACACTTGCAAATACATCAACAAACTTCACTGGCATCAATCAACGCCAACCTGTGTTGTTGACCTACACAACGCTGCAAACCAACGCTTCGCCGCTGACGATTGATGATGCCGACTCAGCGACCAAGCAGTTTGTGATTACCAAGATCAACGCATCTGGCAAACTCTACAAAGGTGGAGTGCAGGTGACTGCTCACCTCACTGCTCCTGGAAATGCACCCGACGCCGCACTCAACCACATTCTCTCTGTGGGTGAATCGTTGCTCTTCGAACCCGATTCCTCAATGGTTGGGCTCACAGAAATTTTCCGAGTGCGCGCCTACGACGGGATATCGTTCTCGAGCGAATCGATTGTTAATGTGACCTTCAACCGCGTTTACACGACGCCGGTTCTCACGAGCATTGGTGATCTCAGTGGCCTCACACAAGATCAACCCTATACCTTCAGCTACGACACCCTGCGCAACAATGCGGTGGTTTCGAATGCGGATGAAACAGCAGATAACAAACTGTGGTTCAAAGTCACTGCGCTTGAACCCAGCTACAACGCACAAAGTGGCGGCGCGCTCGTCGGTTCTTTGATTGAAAGAAAAGCGTCGGGTGGTGTGAGCTTTGCCACTGTTACATCGCTTGCAACAGACGTCTTCATTAAGCCTGGTGATGAGATTCGCTGGACACCGAACAAGGGTGCGTTTGGACGCGTTTACGGCTTTACCGTGAGTGCCTACCAAGACAATGGTGCAAACTCGAAAGAAAGCGTGAGCAGAGTTGCGGTTAACTTCAATACCAACCGGGTCAATGGCGAGCCGAAGTTTGTTAATTTGGCGGGCGCGGATACTCCGATTGCGTCTGCGATTGAAGACACGCCTTTTGTGCTCAGCTACAACCAGCTCGCAGCAAATTATCCGGGCATTGATGCTGAGACGGGTGCTTTGACTTACCAGATTGTTAATGTTCCAGCATCGAATGGCGCTTACAAGAAAGTGAGCGGTGCAGGTACAACAACACTCAGCACAGGTGCGATGGCGGTTGACCTCAACCCAGGCGATTACATCCAATGGACACCACCTCTCAATATGGAGGGGCTGGCGAAGGATCTCTTTGATGTAAGACTCAAGGATGCTGCCGGTGCGGTGAGCAGTGAGTCGCGGCTCGTGAAGATTGATATTGTTGGTGTGAATGATGCACCCGATTATGGCGCGAGTACCACCCGTGTGTTGTCCGCAACAGGCACAACCAAGAACAAGGCGGGCGGCCAGGAAATTCTTTACGCCGATGTTCTCGCAGCTATTCCAACCACAGATTTGGAAAACAATGCGATTGAGTTCCGTATCGAATCCATTGGCTCCGGAGTGTTGAAGAAGGTTTCCGCTGGCACCGTGGGCGACACCATTGTTGCAACAGATGCCGACCTGATGCCACGGCTTGTTTCTGCGAGCGCCAACGGCAACACCCGACTCGCTTCAGTGAACTGGACACCACCGCTGAACGTCACAGGCGAATTTTTAATGATGACCGTGCGTGCGTGTGATGCAACGGCATGTAGCCCGACTTCCCGCGAAGTGAAGATTTTTGTCAACGGCACGAACGCCGCCCCAACACTGAGCTCGAATCCTGCGGGTACGCCTGCGTCGGATGTTAATATTGTGTTGGGCGTGGCAACCTTTGCCAACACCAATGTGAGCGCAGGCACCCAACAGAACGTACCCTTGCGCATCTCGCACACCGATTTGCTGGCACTTTCGAATGCGAAAGACAGCGACCTTACGCCCCTCTACTTGCGCTTCACCCATCTGGATGGCGGCTCGCTGACCATGCCGAATGGAACTGTGTATTCAACGGTCGGCAGTTTGACCGACAGCAACCGCACATTGAGTCCGGGTGAGTTCATCCTGTGGACTCCGGCAACAAACACCAACTCGAATAACACAGGCCTCGCAGCCTTCCGCTTCGTGGCCTATGACAACGCCGATGTTTCGCTCAACACAGCAACAGTGCATGTGAAGGTCGATAAAGTGAATCAGCCCCCAGCAATGGCAAGTGCGGTGGCATATACAGCAGGTCGCAATCAGGCTTTGACCATCACACACGCCTCCCTTGCAAGCTTGCTCTCGCTCGCGGACGTCGACGATGCTACAACGGCACTCAAGTTCCGCATTGAAGACAAAGTGAGCGGAACACTTCAATACAAGGCCAATGGCGGCGCTGCGCAGTCGACGAGCGTTGGTCAAGAGATCGGCAATCTTGATGAATTTGTTTGGACACCCAATCTCAACGTCACCGGCGAACAAGTGGCATTTAAGGTGAGTGCGGTCGATGTTGCAGGCTTGCGCACCGCTTCAATTGCGACGGTTTCAGTGACCGTGTCGGGCGCAAATATCGCTCCACTCATGGCTCTGACTGCAGGAGGAACGGCACTCTCGGATGTGAAACTCGCGACAGCAGGCTTGCAAGGCCAGCCGTACCGAATCACCTATCAAAATCTGCAAAGCATTCTGCCCATTCAAGATACGGATTCTGCGGCACGCTCGTATGTTGTTACCAAAATATCCAATGGTTCGCTCAGACGAGGTTCAGGAACCGTTGAGGCGCAACTCAATGCACCTGGCACACTTCCCGATGCCACAAAGAATCAACTTCTCGGAGTGGGTGAAGAATTCCTCTATATTCCTGAGGCCTCGAAGTTTGGCACGGATCTCGAGGTTCTGCGTGTGCGAGCTTGGGATGGCGAAAATTATTCAAGCGAAGCCATTGTGCGCTTGGATTTGGGGCGTGTGTACGCAACTCCAACGCTGACAAGCATCAGCGACTTTACGGGACTCAATCAAGCTCAAACATTTACATTCACCTATGAAGATCTCAAAAACAAGAGCGACGCAGCAAGCGTAGATGAAACTCCAAGCAATCGCTTAAAGTTTAGGCTGAAAGCTGAGACAACTGCAAGCTCGCTCAAAAAAGGCGGCGTTGCGGTTGGTGTCAACGGCATCATGAGCCCCGGTGACTCATTCACTTTCGATGCTCCGGTAACTGCGTTTGGTCGCGTCTTGGGCTTCACTGTTGTTGCCTACATGGAGAATGCTGGCGGCGGAACAGAAAGGGAAAGTGTCGTTCCGATCAATGTTCATTTCAATCTCACCAAGGCAAATGCAACACCCACGCTTGCAGCGGGAACTACGTTGACCGGTGCCTATGAAGATATTCAATTTAGCATCAGCTATGACATGCTCCGTGCGAATTATCCGGGTGCCGACGCAGAAGGCAGTGTGCTGAAATATGTGATTGTCGCGTTGCCACCCACCAGTGCGACCTATCAAAAGAAAAATGCAGCGGGCTCATTGAGCAGCGTTCTTGCTGCCAATCTTCCGCAAGAACTCGCTCCGGGTGAAAGCCTTATTTGGACACCACCGGCGAATCAATTCGGTTCGGCACTCGACGTGGTGACTGTGAAGGTCAAAGACAGTGATGGAAAGGTCAGTGACGACCAGCAGGTTGTGAGAGCCGATGTCACAAATGTAAATGATATTCCAATCCACACGGCAACCTTGGCGCTCGATGCTATCAATAAGAACCCTGCGGGTGGTTTACAGATTTCATTCGATACGCTGAAGAATAAGATTCAGGTTTTTGACCAGGAAAGCACAACCGATCAAATTCAGTACCGGGTTGAGAGTGTTGGTGCGGGTAAGCTGTACACGGGTTCAGCTATCAATGCGGGCAACCTCATCAATACCGCAAACAGCATGCCTCTGCTGAGCAAAACCGGCGCTGTGACCTCGCTCACTTGGGAGCCCGATAACAACAGTTTTGGCAACTTCACAGTCATGACTGTCCGTGCCTACGATGGCTCTGATTACGCTTCGAGTGCAGTTCAAGTGAATATTTCCGTAAATCCAACCAATGCAGCCCCCGCAGTGGCCAACGCGGCATTCACAAGCGATGGAACCGGTGGAACCAATGCAGCCATTCAAAACGGCGCGGCGGTGGTGAGCTACGACACGTTGCTAGCGAAGACCGGTGCGACCGATGCTGACGGCAATCCGCTGACCTTCCAAATCTCGTATCTCGAAAGCGGAACCCTCACCACTGGCGCGACGACACTCACGGCCGTGGGCGTACCAGGTACGCTTCCCACCGTTGGCCCTGGCGGCTGGTTGGTGTGGCGTCCAGCTGCGAACGCCACAGGGGATAACGTTCTGGCATTCCGAGTGCGTGCCTTCGATGGAGTCTTGCCATCGAGCGAATCTGTTGTGAGCGTGAAGGTCACGGCCGAAAACCAAGCACCGAGCTTGAATGCGTCAACAACCTTTGCAGGCACTCTCAATACAAAGGTCGAGAAGACTTTTGTTGATTTGGCGGACGCTCTGCAAGTGAAGGATCTCGAAAATGTCGATCCTGGAGCGCTGCTGGCTTCGCGATACAACAACGTCAAACTCAAGGTCACACAGGTTCTTTATGGTAACCTGTATGTGAGCGATTCCTTCGATGCGAGCAAGAAAACGGATGTTGCAAGCAATGCCAACACGATCATCAGCGCAACTGCCGGTCAAACTAAGTTCTTCTGGGAGCCACCAGCAGATGCCACCGACACAATCGTGCATGCGTTCCGTGTGGTCGTTGTGGATACCAATGCAACACCGCTGACTAGCCCGATGACTGCAACAGTGAAGATGAGTCTCTCGGGCAGCAATGTGCCACCGAGCTTGAGCACTGCAAGCAAGACCTATGCGAATGGTGTGCAAGACACCAAGTACACAATTACGTTCGACGACTTGAAGACCGAACTTGGTTTGGCCGATTCCGACAGCCCCTGGGTGAGCTTTGTCATCACCAATATCTCGGGCGGTACGCTGATGAAGGGTGGTAGCACTTTGAGTGCGATGGCATGGCCAGCCTCGGGAACACCGCTCGCCACGAATCGCTTCGAAAAATACGAAACCATCACCTATCTGCCAACCGCTGGCCTCACCAGCACCACTCAGATTATGCAGGTGCGCGGTTGGGATGGTGTGAATTATTCATCACAGCCGGCTACGGTTTCGGTGACCCTTGCAGCGGTAAATCAGTTCCCAACTCTCACACGCGTGCGTGACTTTATGGGTGCTGTGAAAGACACCGCATTCCTCTTCAGCTACGACGACCTGCGCGGAAACCCAAGCATCAATGATGGCAGCCAAAGAACAGATGCCTTTGATGCAGAAGAAAATCCATCGATCAGCAAGACTCTGAAGTTCAGCGTCACCGACATTGCAACCAATGCGAATCTCAAGCGCAGCGGTACAACCTTTACAGGAGCTGCTCCAGGACTCGTGATTGCGCCTTCGGAGAACTTAGAATGGAATCCACCGACGGGTGCAACCGGCCGTATTCTTGCCTTCAAGATCAAAGCTGAGGATGCCGCGAATCAGCAGAGTGCTGTGGCAATTCCCGTGTACATCAATGTGAGCAACAGCAATCAACAGCCCACATTCCTCACCAATTCTTTCCTGAGTGGTGCGAAGGAAGATGTCCCATTGGTCATCACATACTCTATGCTGGCGACCGCGTATCCAGGCCTCGACGACAACACCAGCGTGCTTGGTTACAAGGTTAAATCACTCACTGGTCTTCAGGGCAGCTTGGCCTTCAATGGCACGACTCTCACCGCTGGTGCGGGTGGAGTTCCCTCGACCGAAGCGATTGTGATGCCCGGCGATTACTTGGTGTGGACACCTCCAGCAGATCAGAACTCGGGCATTGCCGGTACAACACGCTTTAAGCTCTTTGATTTGAGTCTCCTCGACGGCACTGGTGCGGGTGCTCTGGAATCGGCGTCGACCAAATCGGTTGAATCGACTCTCGCTGCTGTGAACGACGCGCCTACCTATCAGAACAGTGTTGCATTCAGTGCTGTTGCGAAGAATGTGAGCGGTGGTGTGGCTATCGATCACACGCTGTTGGCAAGCAAGATTCCTACAACCGATCTCGATACAGATGCAGTTTCGTATCGCATTGAAACCATCGGTGGCGGAACACTTGTTCGCGGTTCGACCAATGCGGGTCAGGCTGTTAACCCTGCTGTGAGCAAACCGATGATTGTTGCCAGCGGAGCTGATGGCATTAACAATATTTCAGCTGTGAACTGGACACCGCCTCTCAATGGTGAAGGCGAATTCTTGGTCATGACCGTGCGTGCGTGCGATGCCACCGAGTGTGCCGCAACTACGCGTGATGTGCGCATCTCGGTGAATCCGGGTGACTCTGCTCCGAGCATCTCTAACGCGAGCATTACTCTAGGAACAACGGCAGGGACTTCGGGAACTTCGCAAAATGGCGCTCTGCCTGTCAGTTATGACACGCTGTTGAGCACAACCGGCGCAACCGATCCAGATGGAAACGTCATTAGATTCCGCATCACGAGCGTTGATGGCGATTCCTCCATCACCTTTGGCGGTCAGGTTTACACATCCGTCGTTGGCCAAACTCTCAATGTAGGACCGGGTGAAAGTCTGGTGTGGCGACCTAAGGCAAATGACGCTGGTGCAACGCGCCCTGCCTTTAAGGTCAAGGCCTTTGACGGCACCCAGTTGTCTGACGAAGCAACTATTTCTGTTAAAGTGGATGCTCTCAACCAGGCTCCGAGCATGGTTGAAGCCGAGGTGACTCTGGCCGGTGGTGTTCGCAACACCTATCACAAAGTCTCATTTGCTGATTTGGCAGCCGCATTGAAGCTCCGCGATGTGGAAGACAACACGGCAAACAGCAACGTGTTCACAAGTTCAGTGATGAAGATTCGGATCGAGCAGCTCGCAGGTGGGATCGAGGCTCGTGTCGGCTCAACAGATGAGTCCACCGAGGCGAATATCTTGAGCAACACAAGCCCACTCAGTGATGCGAATCGCCTGATTGGTGTGGGCAAGTTTGTTTACTGGAAGCCACCAGTGAATCAAACCGGTATCTATGATGCGTACAAGGTGACAGCAGTCGACAATGGTGGACTCGCAAGCCCTGCAATGGCACTTGTTAAGGTGAATATTAGCAGCGGAAGCAACGTGCCGCCTGTACTCGCAGCCACAACTCCGACCTTAGACCTGGGTTCATCGCCCCAAGGTAAACCTCTCACTGTGACCTATGAACAACTGCGCGCAGCGATGAATTTGCAGGACACCGATTCAGCTTTCCGCGGATTCGTGATCTCAGCAGCTCCAAATGCAATCGTGCGCAAAGGTCAAACCCTCATGACCTTGGAAACAGTTGCTGCGAGCACACCTACAACACCCGTGCCGCTCAATACATCGATCATTGCACCTAACGAAAGCCTCGTTGTTTTCCCAACTGCCGGACTTGTGACCGCAAGCGGAACAACAACTCTCTTCAAGGTTCGCGGTTGGGATGGTGAGAACTATTCGCTCGACACAACCGAAGGTTCTATTGTTGCTGTCCTCACGGCGACCAACCAAATTCCTGCGCTCACCTACGTACGTGACTTCATAGGTGCAACAAAAGACGTCGCGTTCACCTTCACTTACGACCAGCTGCGCGGCAACCCAGCTCTTACAACAGGCAACGGGCGCACCGACGCTTGGGATGCTGAGGAAGTTGTTGCGAACAAGACGCTGAGATTCCGTATTAAGGCGAAGACAAGCGGCGCTCTGCACAAAGTACTGATTGCTGCGCCGAACACGGAGACCGAATTGAGCGTGGGGGACACGTTCAGCTTCACTGAATCTGCGACACACACATACCGCTGGACTCCACCTGCCGGCCAAACGGGTATCATCGAAGGCTTCCGTGTGGTGGCGTACGATTCTTCAAACGCAGAAAGCACAACTCAGCTTCCTGTGAAGTTCGTGGTGTCAGCACCCAACACTGCACCGACACTCGTGAGTTCAACGGCACTCACCGGTGCGCGTGAAGATGTGCCGTTTATTATTAGCTATGACATGCTTGCTGCGAGGTACGTCTTTGCCGACGATTACACGAGCACGTTGCGCTACCGCATCAAGGATCGCAATAGTTCTGATGGCACGTTGGTAAAGAATGGTGTTGCTGTGGTTCCGCCACTCACGCTGCTCCCAGGCGATACAGTTATCTGGACGTCGGCTGCAAATGCCAACTCAGGCGCAACCGGAACCACCCTCTACAAGGCCTTTACGCTTGAAGCGGTGGACGATGCCAATGTAGCAAGTGCGAGCGTGAATGTTCAGATTGTTGTGGATCCTGTAAACGACATCCCAACCATTGCGAATGCCGATGTTAATAAACTTACAGCTGTTGCACCTCTGCCCGTGGCGGGAGATGCGACCAAGTTTGCTAAGAATCAGCCGGTCACAATCACGCATCAAATGATTTACGATGCGATTAAGTTCAGAGATTTGGATTTCTCTGCCAATAGCAACTTGTCGCCCACAACCGACATTTCGTTCCGCATTGAAAGTGTGGGCTCGGGTGCGCTGCGCAAGGCGGCTGGTGGTGCGGCGATTACCCCAGTGAACACCGATGCAACCACTATGCCACGTGTTGTGAGCACAGGCGGGAACGGTGACACCTTGCTTGAGAGTGTTTACTGGACACCCGCGCTCAATGCAGTCAATGATCAAGTCGTCATGACCATTCGCGGCTTCGATGGAACCGATTTCTCTGCTTCGACAGTCAATGTGGTTCTCACCATCAAGCCATCCAACAGCACACCAACGATGACAGCCAAAACTCTCGTGCTTGGCACCACGACGGTGGGCGGCAGCCCAACGGCAGGGACTTCGCAAAATGGTCAGTTGCCCATCTCCTACGACACCCTGAAGGCATTCAGTGGCGTTGCAGATGCAGATGATGATCCCATCTGGTTTAAGGTTGAGAGCATTGAGGTAGGCAGCTCATTGAAGGTCAATGGACAGAGTTACAACTCTACCAACATTGCAGGTGTCGCTGCACCGGGAGTGCTGATCAAGGCGAGCGATACGGTTGTCTGGACTCCTCGTACAAATGTGAAGGGCAATGCCTCCCCTGCGTTTACCGTCAAAGCGCGTGACAGTGTCGAAGCAACGCTGACCGCAGATGTTCTAACGGTGCAAGCGAACGTGTCGGCCGTGAATCAGCTGCCAACCTTTGCAGCTGCAAGCAACGAAATGCTCTGCGATGCGGGTGCGAACTCACGCAATCAGGTGATTCGCATCAGCTTCGATACCATCGTCAACGGAACAACAGCGACCACAGGTGATAGCTGTGTGGGATCCACCAACGGCTTGAATGTGTCTGACCTCGAAGATGTGCCTTCAACAACCAAGAGCTTGATGCGCTTGCAGGTTGTCGAAATCACATCGGGTCAAGGTCTCTCGGTGGGTACGGGCACCGATGCCGCAAGTGCTTCGCTCATCTCCCCTCCAAGTGCCTACATTGGCTCTGGCAAGAACCTCTTCTGGGTTCCACCTGCAGGATTGGATGGAACGTTTACAGCCTTCAAAGTGATTGCAGTAGACCAAAACAACGCCGCCACCGCCGTGGTTGGCACAGTGAAAGTGAAAATTGCTGGCAGCAATGCAGCACCTGTGTTGACTAAGGCAAGCCCAAGCCTCAACACCATTACGGGACTTTCGACCCTCATGCAGGGTGCACCGATTGTGGTGAGTTACGACCAATTGAAAGCGCTTGTCGGCGCCTCGGATACCGACAGTGCGATGATGAGTTTGGTGCTGACCTCAATTACCAATGCAACCATCAAGAAGAGCGGCACAACTATGGTGACAACGGTTGATAAATCCGCTGCTCCAACTCCTGCTTCAATTCTTGGTCAGGGCGAGAGCTTGGTGATTTATCCGGGCGCGAGTGTCACGGGTAACACGCAGAGCATCATGACCGTGACGGCGTGGGATGGTTCAGTGTACGCGAGCGGATCACCTTCTTCAGCGGCTGTGACGGCGGATATTACGGCCGTGAATCAGCAGCCTGGCCTCACCTACGTGAAAGATTTCACCGGTGGAGTTTCAAGCGCAACACCCGCAGCAATTGAGTTCACCTACGATCAATTCCGCGGCAATCCGCTGATTACGGATGGCTCACAACGCACCAATGCTTCTGACGCGGAAGAAACCGTTGCGAACAAGACACTGAAATTTAAAGTCAAGCAGATCCTGAGCGGTACCCTGAAGAATCCAGCAGGCAATACTATGGTTGCTGGGGAGTTCATTGAATACGATTCAAATAATGCAGCCGGAAAATTCACTTGGACGCCTGCAGCTAATGCCGTTGGCCGTCTTGCGGCCTTCACGGTGGTGGCGTGGGATGGCACGCTGGAGAGTGCAACACCTGCGACTGTGTACTTCCAATACAGCAAGCCGAACACTGCACCGACCTTCACGACGGCCGGAACAGCGATTTCTGGGGTGAAGGAAGATATTCCGTTCAACATCACCTACCAATTGCTATTACAAAATTATCCTGTGAGCGACGACCAAAATGGACCTGTGAAGTACCGCATTACGGCGAAACATGCAGACTGTAAGTCGTCCGAAGGTTGCAAGCTGTTCTTGGGTGGTACAGAGCTCCTCGATAACGTTGCTCTGAATGTTGAGTTTGGCTTCGGGCAAACTCTGACCTATACCCACAAGTTGTATGATTCTGGAGTATTGAAAAACGCCTTCACAATTGAGGCCATCGATGACAACACTGCTGTAAGTGCATCGACGCGCACCGTGCAGGTGAATGTAGATGCCATCAACAATGCACCTTTCCTCGATTCAAACTTGAAGCTCGCAACCTCCGTAACAAATAAAGCGGTAGCAACCATCAGCCATGCAAACATCATGGCGAAGATTGTTTACAAAGATTACGATATCGCATCGCCCTTCGTGCTAGCGGCTGGACAAATTTCCTACCGCATTGAGCGCGTGGTTTCCGGCACACTGCGCCGAACAGATGGCGGTGTGGTGATCGACCCCACGGTGCAGATGCCATTGATTGTGAATACGGGCGCCAACGGCAACTCAACCCTCGACACGGTATATTGGAGCCCTGCACCCGGTTCAACGGGCGAACAAGTGGCGTTTACCATCCGTGGCTACGATGGTACCGACTACGCTGCAACCACCACAAACGTAGTGGTGGACGTCACCGCCGGTGCCAACGCTCAGCCCGTGATTGCCAATGCAAGTGTGACCCTACCGACAGGCACCTCTCAAAATGGTCAGCTGGCAATCACCTATGACACATTGTTGGGTCAAAGCGGCGCAGCCGATGCTGACCAAACTCCGCTGTGGTTCCGCATCTCATCGGTGAGCGACAAAGGCACAGTCCGCGTGGGAAGTACGGTTTACAACAACAACACCATCTCAAATGCCCCTGTGTACGTGAAACCCGGTGAGTTCATCACCTGGATTCCCAACAGCAATGTAACCGGCACCGGCGCGAATGCTGTATTGGCTTTTGCTGTGCAGGCGTATGATCAGGCTGCAGCGGATAATCTCTCGACTGCCAGCATGAGCGTGAAGGTGAATGTGTCGGCGGTGAATCAGGCTCCGACGATCACCAACGCAACGCTGACAGTGAACCCTGCAGGCGACGAACGCAATACACCCGTCATGATCAGCTTTGCGGATATTGTGAATGGACTTGCATTCCAAGATAACGAAGATGCCAAAGCTCCATCGACCGATCGCAGTTTACTGCGCATCCGCATTGAAGGCATTGCCTCCGGACAAGCAATCCGCGTGGGTTCTACGACAACCTATGCCAATGCAGTGGCTTTGGTGACTTCTGGCGCGGATGCAAACAACGTCATTGGCAGCACAACGAACCTCTTCTGGGTGCCACCGGCAAACCAAATTGGCACCTTTGATGCTTTCCGTGTGACAGCTGTGGATACAGCAAACCTTTCAAGCGCCACTGTTGGCCTTGTGCAAGTGACGGTCACTGGTTCGAATGCGGCTCCAATAATTAACAACACGGCGCTTGGTGCGAACAACAAGACCTTGAATATCGGCAGTAAGCCGCAAGGCGTGCCCTTCATCATCACCTACTCCGATCTCGCCTCTGCAACTGGATTCGATGCACGGGATGCCGATGGCACTTACCTGCCTTTGGTTATCACCAATATTTCAACAGCCAATGCAACGTTGAGAAAGGGCACGCTGCAGCTTGCTGCAACCATAGCAACGGAAGGCACCACGCCTGTGAACACAGCGGTGATTGGCGATACGGAATCGATTGTTGTCATTCCTGCAGCTGCTGTTTCCGGCAACAACACAGAGCTCTTCCGCGTGCGCGTGTTCGACGGCGAGAAATATTCAGATGGAACAACTGGCCTGGGAATTGTTCAGGTCAACCTGATTGCACAAAACCAAGTTCCGCTCTTGACCTACGTGAAGCCCTTCACCGGAATTGCGGCGGGCGGTTCTGTTGATTTCACCTACAGTCAGTTCCGCGGTGATCCAGCAATCACCGACGGCAGCCAGCGCACCGATGCATTCGATGCTGAAGATTCTGCGAATGTTGGCTTCCGAGTCACGAGCATTCTCAGCGGTCAACTGTTTAAGGTGGTGAGTGGTGTTGAAACACAGCTCAGTGGTAGCGAGCCGGATGCTTCTGAATACACTCTCCAACCCGGTGAAACATTCCGCTGGAAACCAACCGCCGGGCAGGTGGGTACTTTGGTGGGCTTCAGTGTGCGTGCGGTTGATACCGCAACGCCTGCAGCACTGAGCGAAAACGCAATTCAAGTGAAGTTCGTTGTCTCGCCGGTAAATGCTGCGCCAAGCTTCACTACTGTTACTCCCTTTACGGCTGTGAAGGAAGATGTGCCTGTAGTTATCTCATACAGCGCATTGGCTGCGAATTACCAGGGTCAGGATGACCAACTCACACCACTCACATATCAAATCACAAACATTACCACTGGTACCTTGTTTAAAGGAGCCAATCAGCTGAATGGTCTCACAACCACTTCACCCGCAACCCTTGTGCCGGGTGAGACGCTGACGTGGATTCCACCTGCCAACCAGGCAGGGACTATCAATGCGTTTAAGATTCGTCTCATAGATACTGCGGGTCTCAAGAGTGGCAATGAAGCTGTGGACGGAGGCCAGCAACAGGTGTCGATGGTTGTGGATGCGGTCAACGATCTACCCACGTTCGTATCCGCGGCAGCGACCACATTTGTTGGAACCAACGGCAGCGGGGCGCTCGTTACAGCGGGCGGCACCGCACTGGCGAAGAATACTGGATTCCAGCTCAAATTCTCTGACCTTTCGAGCCTCGGTACTGATGGTGCTGAAACAGCATCCTCGAGCTTGCGTTATCGCATTGAAAGTCTGGGAGAGGGCACCCTTTACAAGGGAACCACTGAGAATGGCGCTGTTATTGCCCCGAATACGGCGGATCTCTCAACAATGCCATCGCTTGTGAGCGCAAGTGCAGATGGAAGCACAACACTGACAGAAGTCTTCTGGAAGCCTGGCAACAATCGCACCGGCACCATGACAGTGATGACCATACGTGTCTTCGACGCGGATGGCGGTGGCTCTGTCGGAACGAAAGAAATTCGTGTCTATCTGGAACCCTCAAGCGCTGCTCCTGTTCTGACGGGTGCGACTGTGAGCAACACAGCGTTTACTGCCGATGCGGGATCGCGCGTGATGACTCTGGCGAACTCTCCTCAGGATGTGCCTGTCACTATTAGCTATAGCCAACTTGCTCAGTCGTTCGTTCTCACAGACTCCGATAGCACGATTGTCAATTTCGTCCTCAAAGAGATCTCAAACGGTACTGTGAAGAAAGGTTCACAGTCGATGGCGTCGTTTGACACAACCACAAATCTCGCGCCTAACGCCAATGCGGTGATTGCACCGAACGAATCTATTGTCATCTTCCCAGCCGTGGGACTCACCGGATTGCAGACCACTCTCGTGGTTCAAGCCTGGGATGGCGAGAAATATTCAACGAACACAGGAACCGTAAAAGTTAATTTAACAGTGGTGAACCAAGCCCCTGTTCTCACCTACGTGAAAGATTTCTCAGGCGTGGCGAAGGGTGGATCGCTGACCTTCACCTACGACGACTTCCGCGGTAATCCGAGCATCAAAGATGGCAGCCAACGCACCGACGCCCTCGACCCAGAAGAATCTCCGGCAGTGAGCAAAACGTTAAAATTCAAGGTTACCGCGATTAGCAGCGGTGTGCTCGAAGACGTCACGGGTGCAACTCAATCGATTATTGTGGGCAATGCTTACGCCGAGTTGGCAGCCAATGAAAGCTGGAAGTGGACTCCTGTTGCATCGGCTTCGGGTCGCTTGAGCGCATTCACAGTGGAAGCTGTCGATGCCCTTGGTGCCACCAGCGGAACTACAATCACAGTTCACGTCAATGTGACTCGTGAACCTGAATTCTCGAGCGCTGGAACAGCTCTGCCAGGAGCTTCGGAAGACGTTCCTTACAATATCAGCTATGCGTTGCTCGCTTCGAATTATCCAGGCTTGGATGATCAAGCGACACCGCTGACATATCAGATCCGCTCGGTAGCCGCGAACGGTAGATTGTACAAAGGCGCGACAGAGTATGTGGGTGCATTGACAGCGCCATATCCAACCGTAAATCCCGGCGATGTATTGACCTGGGTTCCAAATGCACTGACGAGCGGAACGATTAATGCGTTTACAGTTGCACTCGTCGATGGTTCGGGAGCAACCAGCAAGAATGGCTCAGGCGTCGTGACTGAAACGAAGACAGTGCAGGTCATTGTTGCTCCGGTAAACAATTTGCCAACATTGAGTGCAGGATCTGGAGCAACTCCGACCACATCGAAGAACGTGGGCAAACTCATCTCATTCGCCGACGTCTTCAAGCTCAATGGCACTGGTCTCGTGGTTGCGAAGGACTTCGATGTCGACACATCAACCGGTGAATTGAGTAACGTAAATCAGGTGAGCTTCCGTATTGTGGGTGTTCCGTCTGGTAAGCTGTACCTGGGCGCCAATAATTCTGCAGCGCAAATTCTCCCGAATTATACCAGTTCGGCAACCATGGCTGCGAGTATTCCAGTCCTTGTGGATGCTGGCGGTAACGGAACCAGCAGTTCAACCCAAGTGTTCTGGGAGCCACCCAAGAACGCAACAGGCACATTCACTGCGTTTGTGGTTGCTGCGTATGATGGCACTGGTTCCTCAGCGACAACCCGTGAGATCAACGTCACTGTCACAGGTGCGAATACGGCACCAGCTTGGGGCGCAGGTGTGACCGAGTTGAAGCTCGCATCTGCAACCAATCAAAATGGTGCACTGCCGATTACGTATGACACACTGAAGAACCTCAGCAATGCAACAGACGCTGAGGAAGAAACCATTAGCTTCCGTATTACGGAAGTGACAACCGGCCAGATCATCCTCAATGGTACAACGTACTCAGGGTCGGGCTTGGCTCTCACATTTGGTCCGGGTCAAAACCTGACGTGGAAGCCAGGAAACACCTCAGGCACGGGTGCAAGCGCTCTCAGTGCATTCCAAGTGAAATTGTATGATGGCACCGATGTGAGTGCGGGCTCGGCGTTGGCTGTGAAAGCAGATGTAACGCCAATCACTGCGCCCAACCAGCCACCAACGATGAATTCTGCCTTCACAGCAACGAACGCAACACGCAATGCATGGAAGAAGATCGACCACGCCGACCTCATCACAGGCCTGGGCGTTGCCGACGCAGAAACTCCTCTCACCGTCACATTTAGAGTTGAGCAACTTGTGAGTGGACAGCAATTGAAGATTGGCCTCACAAGTGGAAATGAAGCTGCCGCAGTCACACTCAACACCGTTGTTGGTGGTGTTATCAACAATACGGTTTCAAGCACCCAAAGCATCTGGTGGTTGCCACCTGCAAACCAAAGCAACGCCACCTTTGTGGCTTTCCGTGTTACAGCTGTGGATGGTGGTGGATTGTCAACCGCGAACATCGCCAATGTGAGCGTTCCTGTGACCGGCAGCAATGTGTCACCCACAATTTCTGCGGCGGATAACGCCTTGGTTCTCAACAAGGGAACGATGGCACAAGGGACGCCGTTTACTGTTACCTATCAACAACTGCAAAACCAGCTGAGCGCACAAGACAGCGACAGCCCCTACATCAGCTTTGTCATCACCTCGATTTCAAACGCTGTTGTGAAGAAGGGCAGTACCAGCATGGCAGCGGTGTCCTTCTCTGGAGCAGATCCCGGTGTTCCAACGAGTGCGAATACAATCGCTCCCGATGAATCGGTGGTCGTGATTCCTTCGGCTGCTTCGGGTGCAACCAATACAACTCTGATTGAAGTGCGGGCGTATGATAGTGAGCTTTATAACGTCAATCAAACTGCGGGTAACACCGTCAAGAAAGGCTCCGTCCAAGCATCCTTCACGGATCCTTTGAATGACAACATCCCACTGCTTACTTATGTGCGTGACTTCACTGGCGCGGTGAAAGACGCGTCATTTGCGTTCTCTTATTCTGACCTACGCAGTGGTGGAACACCTGCACGCACCGATGCGTTCGATGCAGAAGAATTGTTGCCAACGCAAAGTCTGAGATTCAAAGTTAAAGCAATAGTCAGCGTGAACGGAAAGCTCTGTGCCAGCTCTAATGCAGCGTGCACCAGCTCGTTCTTATCTGCAAATCAACTCATTGAACCTTCTGGTGCAAACTCGGGCTTCTACTGGAAACCTGCGGCTGGACTCACTGGCCGACTGAAGGCCTTCAGTATTGTGGCTCTCGACGCGAAGAATCAGGAGAGCGCAACTTCGATTGATGTGTATGTGCAAGTTGCCAACACCAATGCAACTCCTGTGCTTGGCGCGGTGACAACCTTCACGGGCGCCTACGAGGATGTTCCTTACAACATCAGCTACGACACTTTGCGCAGCCGCATCCCCGTAACCGATGATCAAGTGGCACCAATTGAGTACAGAATCACCAGCGTTCATGCGAATGGTACGCTTTATAAGAATTACTCGAATAGCGCGGTCACCGGCACGACAACAACGGTCGGCATCAACGACACGCTGACGTGGGTGCCGGGAGCTTATTTAAACAATTCACTGGAAGCGTTCAGGGTTGTCGGTCGCGACCAAAGTGGTCAGGAAACAACTGAAGCGATTGCAACTGTTCTAGTAACCGCAGTGAATAATCAGCCAGCCATCACGGCTATATCGGGTGCACTGAATGGCCCAGCTAAGCGGGCAGGGGCAGCCTTCAGCTATGCAACGATCAATGGATTGTTCACACTCACTGATCCCGATATTACGGGCCCTATCTCCGCTGGAACGATCAGCTACCGCATTGAATCGTTCAGCGGCATTGGCACTCTGACGGCTGGAAGTGCATCAGGTGGTGCAGCCATTAATCCGTCTGCCAACACGAGTTCAATGTTCACTCTCATGCAATCTCCCTCAGGAGCTTCGAGCAACATTTCGTCTATTTACTGGGTTGCTCCGAATGAATCTGGAACATTTAAGTTGATGACCGTGCGGGCTTATGATGGAACAGACTATGCTGCGACAACAACAGATGTTTACGTCACCGTAGCTGCATCGAACGCAGCACCATCGGTGGGCGCAACAACCACAATCACCTTTGCAACAAACACAGCGGAAAACACGCCGCTGCCCATCAGCTATGCGAACCTGCACAATCAAATCAATGCAACTGATTTGGATGGCGATGCTCTCAGTTACCAGATTGTTTCGATTGAGTCGGGTTCCGTTTCTGTGAATGGTGCAGCTGCTGTGACAAGCATCTCAGCTGGTTCTGAACCTGTGTTGGCGCCTGGACAATCCTTGGTGTGGACACCCGTCGCCAACACCGCTGCAAATGGCACAGCTGCATTTACCGTGAAGGCTGCTGACCCGCTTTCCCTCTCTGCACCGAATACCAATGCAAAATCGGGTGCCGTGGCTGTGTTGGTGAATGTGACTGCAGTGAATAATGCACCAACAATTGCCAACTCTACAACAACAATTTCGAGTGTCACCCGCAACACGGCAAAAGAGATCACCTTCTCTGCATTGGCCTCGGCGCTGTCCATCAGCGACCTCGAGGACACCAATGTGAACACCCTGAAATTCAACATTACAAGTAAGATCAGCGGACAAGAACTCAGAATTGGGGTTCCCAACAACTATGCAGCTGCAAATGCATACAATCCATCGTCTAACAAGGTTGTGACAAGCACTCAGAGCATCTACTGGCTCCCACCGTTGAATCAAAGCGGCGTCATTTTGGATGCCTTCAAGGTGGTTGTTGTCGACACTGGCAACGTAAGTTCGAGCACAGAAGCAACCGTGCGCATGAATATCGATACGGGTGCAAACAGCCCCCCTGCATTGAGTGCGACGAACAATGCCTTTGACTTGGGATCACGTGGTCGTGGCTTACCTATCCAAGTGACCTATGAGCAGTTGAAGACAGCTGCGAATGCGACAGATTCCGATGGTGATGCAATTTCATTTGTCATCACAGCGTTGAGTAATGGGACCACAATAACCAAGGGCACAAGCTCGTTGAGTGCAGTCACTGTGACCAGCGATACATCGCCGACACCACTCGCAACAAACCTCGTTTCACCGAATGAAACAATCACGGTGTATCCATCGGTCGGAATCACCTTGAATAGTCTGCAGGATCTCTTCAAATTCCGCGCTTGGGATGACCAAATTTACTCACCCGCTGCGAAGGAAGTGACTGTGAAAGCAACCTTCACAGTGGCCAATGCAGTGCCTGCGCTGACCTATGTGCGTGACTTTACAACAGGAACGAAGAATCAAGACTTCATTTTTAGCTACGACGATCTGCGCGGGAACCCAAGCATTGGCAACGGCACACAGCGCAGCGATGCGTACGATACAGAGGAAGTGATTGCGAACAAGACGCTCAAATTCCGCATCAAGGCTATCAATGCAAGTGCGAAGCTTTGTTTAAGCTCTGCAGCATGTAACGTAGCTGGTGATTACCTTGCCGCGGGTTATGAATTGGCATCCGGAACAAGCTTGAAGTGGGTTCCACCCACAGATGCTGTGGGTCGAACCAATGCATTCGATGTTGTGGTTTACGATGGTGCGGCAGAAAGTGTCACGACCATCCCTGTGTACGTCTGGTTGAAGGCAACGAACCTCACACCAAGCATTACAAGCACAACACCGCTGACCGGTGCCGTGGAAGATATTCCTTATGCAATCACTTGGGATACGTTGCGAACCAACTATCCCTACAGCGATGACCAGTCTGGTCCTGTGAAGTATCTGATCACTGCAGTCGACACGGGCACATTGCGCATGAATGGCAACTTGGTCACCGCAGGTGTGACTCAGCTTGGAATCACAGACCGTCTGGAATGGACACCGCCCGCGGATGAAGTGGGAGCCAAGTCAGCGTTTAAGGTGAAACCAATTGATGATTTGGGTGCATTCCCTGCGGATCCTGCAACCCAGGTTCAAATTATCATCACCGCGGTCAACGACCTCCCTGTGGTTACCTCGGCACCCTCTGCACTCACGAGCATTGCGAAGAATGCAGCACAAACCTATAGCTACAGCACAATCAATGGATTGTTCTCCGGTAAGATCAGTGACCTCGACTTTGCTGGTGGGACACCGACGTCGGGCGCTATTTCATATCGCATTGAACGAGTGGCGTCGGGCAAGCTCTTTGCAGGCAGTAACAATGCTGCAAGCCAAATCAACCCCACAACAACCGCGAATATGTACACACTTGTGAACACTGTTGGTAGCCAAACAAACCCATTGACCAGTGTGTATTGGGAACCGCCAGTGAATGGGGAAGGAACCTTCACGGTGATGACTGTTCGTCCATTCGATGGAACCGACTTCTCGAACACCGCTTGGGACATTGTTGTAACGGTGAACAGTTCAAACGCAGCACCCACATGGTCTGCCACCGTTTCGAGTGCGTCTCACATTGTTACGCTCGCAACGGCGGTAGCAGAGAGTGGTGCGTTGCCGATTAGCTACAGCGCATTGAATAGCGCAGCTCCTGCTACCGATGCCGATGGCCAGGTTGTGAAATATAAGGTTATAGCTGTGAGCAGCGGTACTCTCACCATTGGCGGAGTGCCCTATACCTCTGCAAGCACACTGCCAGATCCAACCTATCTCAGCGCCGGAGAGAGTATGGTTTGGAGTCCTGCACTGAATGATGCAACAACCCCACAAACAGCCTTTACGGTGAAGGCAAGCGATGGAACTGCTGATAACGCTCAAGTTGTGACGGTGCGAGCCACAGTCACATCTGTCAATGCGGCACCAACCATCGTTGGGTCATTCACTGTGACAAGTGTGACCCGCAATGCTTGGAAGGAAGTCACGTTCGCAGATTTGCGCACTGGTTTGGGAGCAACAGACGGCAACGAAACTGCCGACAGTGCACTCATCTTGCAGGTGGAATCGTTGGCGAACGGGCAATCGTTGAAGATTGGCACGAGCGGAAACTTTGCAGGTGCCACCGACTACAACAGCACTTCAAACAAACAGGTCATCACGGGTAAGAGCATCTGGTGGTTGCCTGCAAGCAATCAAACAGGAATTGTCGATGCCATTCGTTTCACAGTGATCGATGGCAACAATGTGTCCTCGCCGACACAAGGCCTCGTGCGTATGAACATCGATACGGGCTCGAATGCGGCACCAACCATCACCGCAACCACACCTATTTCATTGGGCAGCACTTATGGTGTGAGGTTGCCATTCACGGTGAGCTACACAACTTTGCAAACCTTGCTCAGTCCAGCAGATACCGACAGTACGTATGTGACGTTTGTATTGACCTCGATTTCCAATGGCAGCATCAAGAAGGGTGGCACAACAATGGTCGCGATGGCCGGTGCGAACCTCGGCACACCTGTGGCAGAGTCGCAATTGGTTCCGGGCGAGAGTATGGTTGTCATCCCAACCAGCACAACCACAGGTTCTGCCGTGACCCTTGCCACCGTGCGCGGTTGGGATGGCACCGCCTACTCGGCAAATGAAGTCACCCTGCAAGCAACATTTGTGGCAGGACTCAATCAGGTTCCAGTTCTCACCTATGTGAAAGACTTCACGGGTGGGGCTAAGAATACCGCATTTACTTTCAGCTATGACAGCTTGCGCGGTAATCCAAGCCAGATGTCTCAGGGAACAGAGCGCACAGACGCATTCGATGCAGAAGAAGTGATTGCGAATAAGACACTGCAATTCCGAGTGAAGAGTGTCACTGCCGGCTCTTATTTGTGTCTCAATTCTGCTGCGACATGTGATGGCACAACTGCTGCTGCAGATGCGATTACTGTTGATGAAGATATCGTCAGCAACACAAATTATAAGTGGGTACCACCCGCGGGAGTTACGGGTCTGCAAAATGCATTTACAGTTGTGGCGTGGGATGGCTCAGCTGCCAGTGCCACACCTATTCAGGTAAAGGTCTACATCAACAAAGATCCAACTTTCACCAGTTCAACCAATATCATCTCCGGGGTCCCGGAAAATACGCCCTACACAATCACCTACGACAAACTCTTTACAACCTTCCCCAGTGCGGATGATTCCACAGGAATTCTTGGATATCGCCTTACCGATGTCAGCACGGGTATCACTGCCGGCTCCACTCTCACGCGTTATGTGAATGGTGTCGCTACAGCAGTGACTGCTCCTCACACGATGTATCCTGGTGACCAAGTGATTTGGACACCTCCTGCACATGTGAACGTCAACACCGTTCCGCTGTTCCAACTCTTCAAGCTCAAAGTGGTTGACGCCGAGGGAGCGTCGAGCAGTGAAATTGACGTGAAGGCAACGGTTTCTGCCCTCAACACTCCACCCGTTGCTATCTCAACAAGCGGAACTCTGACAAGCGTGGCACGCAATGTTGCCGGCGGTAAATCGATGACCTATGCCGATATCTTCGGCGCAATCGACTTCCGCGAATACGACGTCAATACGAGTGTAAAACCCGGAGTCAACGATGCTCACGGAATCAAATTCCGTATCGAGAGTGTTCCATCTGGAACTCTCCGTGCAGTCAACAACACAGGCACAACAATCAACCCAACGCCAACCGACCCAACCACAATGAAGTACTTGGTGCAGTCGGGTGCTGACAACACCAACACTTGGACACAACTCAACTGGACTCCACCGGTGAATGCTTTGGGCACCTATACCATCATGAAAGTGCGCTTGTATGACGGTACTGATTTCTCCAATACGGTTGTCGACATCAACATCCAGGTGACGGCAGGTAACACAGCGCCTTCAGTGTCTGGCTTCACCGTATCTCCAGGAATTTCCGAGAATGGAGCCCAGCTGATTACATATGATAATCTCCTCTTACTTTCGGGCGCGAGCGACTCTGAGAATGATCCAATCAAGTTTAAGATTTGGCAGGTCAGTTCGGGTTCTGTGACCTACAAAGGCACTACCTACTTGACGACGGGCTCGGCTATAACCCCACCCGTTGTTGGTCCTGGCGATGAGCTCGTCTGGCGCCCTGAGGCCAATGCGGCTGGTACTTTGAATGCATTTATGGTGAAAGCAACCGACCTGACAACAGACAGTTCGGCTGTGCAGGTGAGCGTGATTGTTGGAGCATACAATACGGCACCAACAAATCTCTCGAGCTACACTTATACAAATGCAACCCGCTATCCAAATGCGAAGTTCTTTGAAATCACGCACTCATCTCTGGCAACTAATCTCAATGCCGAAGATGTTGAGAACGGCGATTCACTGTTGAAATTCCGTATCGAGGAATTGTTGGGTGGTCAGTCTGTTTACCGCCAAACCTCAGGAAGTTGTGCCACAGTTCCAGCTGCTGCGGAATTCTATCCATCGGGCACCACAATCACCAACGGTCAAAGCTTCTGCTGGGTGCAGCCATCGGGTGTGGTTGGAAGTTATGCAGCGTTGCGCCTCTCGGTGTTGGACAACGACAACGCCGTGGGCACAACACAAGCGCGTGTTTCGGTTTCCATCAGCGTTGGTACAGATGCTGTGCCCGCTTACTTTGGAAACTATCCGGAATCGGCGCCTACATACAATGTGGTGAAAAGCGCTGGAACAATCACTTGGACGTACGAAGAGCTGAAGAATTTGTCAGGCGCCTATGACACAGATTCTTCTGCTGTGTCACTTGTCATAACCAACATCAATGCGAACTTGGTGAGCGCGACCAATGGTACCTTTACGAAGAACAGCACAAGCCTCGCGGCATGGGCTGGAACTCTCGGCCAGAGCTATAACAATTACGTTCCATCGTCGACGATGATTATTGCGCCAGGTGAGACTGTGACATATCAGTCGTTTAGCTCCGGTGGAATCGCGTTGAATACACCTACAGAACTCTTTAGGTTCGCCGCGATCGACAGTACGAGTGTTGCGGCTACGGATAAATCAATTCGTGTCTCGTTGAAGAGCACCAATCCATCTGGAAAAGATCCAACATTCTCCTACATGGGGCCTGTGTTGTTGGGCTCCAAGACGGAGAATGTTCCTGTTTCGATCCCATATACACAGTTCCGCTCGCACGCGGATGCGCATGATGTGAACGAAACACCTGTCGATCGGATGAAATTCCTCATTACCTCAGTGACGATAACCAATGGTAGCGTTACAATAAGCAAGAATGGAGCCGCTTGCTCCGCCATTACCACTGGCGCGACCCTTTTTGAGCCAGGTGATTCCATCTGCTTCACACCCAACGCGACCGGAGCAGCACTGGCAACAAATACAATTCACACGATCTTGGCTGTGCAGGCAAAAGACGTGCCGGATGAGCAGACGGTCGGAAGTGCTGTGAACTTCCAAGTGCGGATGCCCTAACCCTCAAAAGCCAAACTTGCGATCGAAGTGACACGTATATCCATCTGGATTTTTCGTCAGGTACTTCTGGTGCTCGGCTTCGCCGAGCGCAAAGCCAGCAAAGCCCTCCACCTGTGTGACCACCTTGCCAGGCCATTTCTTTGCTGCGTCCACTTGTGCGATCACCTTTTCGGCGGTCTTTCTTTGCTCGGGTGAGTGGTAGAAAACCACCGAACGGTATTGCGTTCCAATGTCGTTGCCTTGCCGATTCACTGTGGTGGGATCGTGGATGCTAAAAAAAGTTTTGAGGAGTTTTTCGTAGCTTACTTTTTTAGGATCAAAAAGCACCTGCACCGTTTCGGCGTGTCCAGTTTTGCCCGTGCGCACATCATTATAACCAGCCTGCAAATCGAGCCCGCCGCTGTAGCCGACGCGGGTTTCAAACACGCCTGGAATTTCGCCTAAGAGTTTTTCCAATCCCCAGAAGCAGCCTCCTGCAAGGGTCGCAACTTGCAGATTCAGCTTCTCGGCGAAGTCGAACAGATACATTCCTAAGCCTTCTTGTTTGAGCGCCAGCAGAGGAACAAAGCGGAGTGAGGCTGAGTTGATGCAATAGCGTGCGCGGGTGGGGCCAGGGCCATCATCGAACACATGACCGAGGTGTGAGTTGGCGCGTTTGGAACGGACTTCAAGCCGCACCATGCCGTGCGACGTGTCGGTGAAGGTGCGCACGGCTGCTGCGTTGAGAGGCTCAGTGAAGCTCGGCCAACCGCTGCCGGAATCAAATTTCGCACGCGAAGAAAAGAGCGGTTCTCCGCTCACAATATCGACGTAAATGCCATCTTCTTTGTGGTTCCAGTAAGCGTTGGCAAACGGCTTCTCGGTGCCTTTCTCTTGCGTGCAACGGTACTGCTCAGGTGTGAGCTGTGTTTTTAAGTTTGCCACCTCGAACCAAATTTCGTTGCGGCGAAAAAACGGCAACTGCCAGGGAGAATTAAAGCGTGCGAAAGTAGGCTCGCCGGTGGTGACAATTTTCTCGCGCGCAAGGGCCGCTCGGAATGTTGCAAGTTTTTCGCTGTAGCGGCTCTCCGACCACGAGCCCGAATAGCTATAAACAGCCATGCGGCGTGCGGGAATTTCAACAATCTGAACACGCGGGTCATTGGGTTTGGGAAGGGTGTCGCGGGTGTATGTTGCAGGCATCGTAAATTGAATCACGTAGCCTTTGCTACCCTTGCTTTGCGTGACCGGTGCGGTCATCGCGATTTTTTCCGAGGCCGCTGGTTTTTGCACGACAGGAGCCGTCATATTGATTTTCGTTTGGCTCGTGTTGTTGCCAAAAATAAAATCGGCAAGCACTCGAAATGCCTTGTTACCTGCATCATCAAAGCTTTCGCTCACTTCGGTTTGCGCGGCAAGAATGGGTGCGTACGAACGGATCTCAAAATCCTTATACTCAACTTTGTCGGTAAACTTTGGTTCTTCAATCGCCATGGTCTCTGTCCTGTAGAAGAGGGCTGCGAGGACAATCAAAATGTAAAGTCTCATCTTCCGTTTCCTTTTCCTGGAACGTCGCTTTGGAGGCCCGCACACGTGGGTTCAGAGGCACTTGCGGAGTCATTCTACGCTTGGAATTCTGGCTTTGCTCTAATGTCTGAATTTTATATGTAAGATACTAATATTAGATATTAAATTTAAAATAAAGAAAAATCGTTTTGTGCTTCGCCCGCGTTTCCCCTCCCGAGCGGGCTCTCTCAATTGCTCTCAAGTGCCCTTCGAGGGTATGAACGCGTGTGAAAGAAAAGACCACAGAGGACAATGCGCATATGAGTGTGAACAAAAATTTAACTGAGGCTTCGCCACAGACGATGTCGCCGGGCGCACATCTCTATCCGAAAGATCCTCTCGGCGAGCGTATTCCAGGCATTCCCACCGGGCGCGACGTCGATTGGCAGCCGCTGGTCGACTACCGCCGCAACGGCGTGAGCGAAACCACCATCCACGGCGCTGTGGCCTGGGCCAGCGGCGGCAAGCTGG
>VGHE01000004.1 GCA_016868315.1 Betaproteobacteria bacterium | reverse complement strand
ACATTGAATCCCAAAGTCAGGTCATCGGTTGCGGGCTTTACTCTCGTAGAGCTCATGGTCGTGGTCGCGATTATCGGAATTCTTGCAGCAGTGGCTGGGCCACGCGTGCAATCTTTCCGCGCAAAGGGTGTGCAGTCGGAAGCGAAAGCCAACCTTCACGCACTGTACTTGGCGATGATCGCCTACGAAGAAGCGAATGACCAATTCCCAAACATCGCAGGACAGTGTGCTGAGTCAGCGACACAGGGATGTGGTCCTGATAATGCCAACCGGATCACTTTCATTGCGCGCCCGGACAACAAGTACCGCTACGGCGTCACCTCAGTCCCAGCTGTTTCGCGATGGACGGGGGGCGCTGCCTCGAAACGCCCTCTTTTGGGCGGTGCGGTTGATAAATGGGCGATTAACACGAACAAAGCACTCTGCTCGGTGACGGACGTTACGAACAGTCTTTCGTTAGCTTCTCCCGACGGAGGACTTGGGCCAGGTGGATGCGCCGCAGTGCGCGATGCGACCCTCGCAGTTGCCCCGAACACCGGTGTGCCCGGTGCACCCACAGACCTCGACAACAAACAATAACAAGATATTCAAATCTGTCTCCAGATCCTTGCCCCCCGCACCGGACTGTGCTACACGCCACAGCTCCGGTGCTGGCATTTTGGGCTTTTGACGCTCAAAATTCAGTTGTTTTCCTAGGAAGAGTATTGTTTTTTTTAATTCTGCAGAATGTTTTAGGAGGTTCCCGTGCACGGTTCACGCCACAAGAGAAAGCATCCCAAGGGTCGTCGTAAAGTCGGTCGTAAGAAGCGTCGTCTTCTCCGCCGTCGTCGCGCAGCGAGAACCGGTGGCAAGTAAGGTTGGAGCCCGCTAGGGCTCTCTGCCTGCAAAAAAGAGCTCGGGAGACGTCCCGGGCTCTTTTTTTTGCTTCGTCTTCAGGCGGGTCAGTCGGCTGCTTCAACGCGCCGCAACTGACTCGAGTTATACACAAGTTATCCACATGGCCAGCTGTCCAAAAAACGCTTGTGTTTCCTGCGACAAAAGAGAGCCGAAGGGGTGGTTATGCACATAAAAAAATGACTGCCTTTGGGGCAGCCATTTTTTGCTTGATCGTTTGGCACCAGGAGTGCCCAAAGCCAGCTCGATTGCTCTTCCCGAAAGCGCAGCTCTCGTGAAGAAGCAGCGGATTAACGCTTCGAGAACTGGAAGCGAGCGCGCGCGGACTTGAGACCGTATTTTTTGCGCTCTTTGATGCGAGGGTCGCGGGTCACGAAGCCTGCAGCCTTGAGAGCTGGACGCAACTCAGGATTGAACTCCATGAGGGCGCGTGTGAGGCCGTGGCGAATAGCACCGGCTTGACCAGAGAGGCCGCCGCCGATGACGTTCACATTGATGTCAATTTTGCCGTTGAGAGCAACGAGCTTGAGAGCCTGCTCAACCACCATGCGGGAGGTTGGGCGCTTGAAGTAGTCTTCAAGGGTGCGGGAATTAACAGTGATCTTTCCCTTGCCTTCCTTGATGTAAACGCGGGCGATAGCGTGTTTGCGTTTGCCGAGACCTGTGAAGTATTTGCTGGCCATTGTGTGAGCCTTCCTTTGTTAGTCAGAATGAGGGTGAATCAAGCCTTCGTGCGCGCAGGCATTGGCTCGGGTTTCTGCGCGGCATGAGGATGCTCGCTACCGCAATAAACCTTCAGGTTTCTGAACAATTCACGACCCAAAACATTGTGTGGAAGCATTCCTTTGACAGCCAACTCGATGAGGCGCTCAGGATGTTTCGCACGGATGTCACCAGCGGTGAAGGACTTGAGTCCTCCGAAGTAGCCTGTGTGACGGTAGTACATTTTCGTTGTTTCTTTGTTGCCAGCCAGACGCACTTTCTCGGCATTGATGACGATGATGTTGTCGCCGGTATCAATGTGAGGTGTGAAAATCGCTTTGTGCTTGCCACGCAGGACATAAGCAATTTGCGAAGCGATACGGCCCAATGTTTGCCCTTCGGCATCGACGATGAACCACTTTTTATTCACTTCAGATGGTTTTGCGCTGTAGGTTTTCATTTCCAAAACTCCACGTAATTTTTCACTTGAAAAATTACAATTTAACTCAACCGCACACCGAACTTTCTGATGCAAGTCTTGCAGAACTAAAGGGCGTTCTCACAACGCAGAGTTCAATACAAAGACGTAACATCTTCCGCTTCAGCGCATGGACAGCACCTGTGAACGTGACCATGACGCAGACTCCAGCGGTCAGGTTGTGGAAGAACCGAACCGATGCAGTGAATGCGCGTGCCAGTCATCTGACACACACGTAAAAGGCACCCTCTGCGCATCCGGCTAAACCGGGCATACTGGACGCAGGCAGCCCCTTATAGTGAGAGGACACGCTGTGGTCAACCTTGATTTGCTCTCAAAAAACGCGGCCTCAATTCTTCCGGTTTCCGGGGTGGTGGACACCGTCGTTGTTCGCCTCGGACGGCTTTTTGCCCACAAACTGCTCGAAAGCGGGCAAACCGCAGCCGCCCAGCTGTTGGCTCTCGAGCAAACCGAGGCCTCACCCGCACAGGAAGCCGAGGTTTACCTGACCGAACTGGAATGCCCGATGCTGACCGAGGCACGCCAACTCAGCGCCCTGTGCGCACTCGCCTGGCGAAGCTCTGTTCTGGAAGACAAGCTCCTGGAATTACTCGCTTCCAGAGCACGCAAAGAGCTCAACGTCATTACCGATGATCCACCGCTAGCCACCCGACTCACCCAAGAAATTGAAACTCTTTTGGCCGCTTCGCCCTTCCGGGGGACAGCGGGAGAGGCTCTGGAGAAATTCCAGAGCGAGCGCCTTGCCGCACTGACGCGCACCTGTGGCGACCTGCTCAGCCGCCCGACCCTGACCTGGAGCGACCTGGTGCGAGCGAAGAGTCCGACGCCTGCCTTTGAACTTTTGAATCTCTCGAGCCGCCTTGTTCAGGTACTCGCACAGCTCGAGCGGGTTCTTTTGAGAGTTGAGGGTCTGTTCGGAAAAGCACCGGGTGAAGAGCCTGACTCACTCCACCGCGTTGGCTACAAGCAGAAGCTTAGGAATAAAAAAGTCCACACATTACACAACCGCGCGCTGAAAAGCCGATTCAACCGGGTTGTTTCGATGCACTGGGAAGACGAAGCAACACAGTTTGTTGCTGACAGAAATTTCCATGGCTTCGCTCTTTGTTTGGACAACATCGTCGCCCAGTTCAGTGAAACACTCGAACAGTGGTGTAAAAACGAAATTGCGCGTGGTGCAAAACAACGTGCTCGGCTTCTGGATGTCGAGAACTTCATTTATGCAGACTGCATGCGACGAAACCTGCATCAACAGGGCGAAGCATTCGAAGACGCGGTCAATTGTGCAGAAAAACTTCTCTCGTATTGCCAAGAAAACCATGTCTCGGCGACCGAGCTGATGGACGATGAAATCTGGATGCTGTTTCCGAGAATCAACCGCGAGAATCTCAAACAAGCGCGACTGAAAGTGCGCCATTCAGATGAAACTTTTCCATTAAGTGTGGCACACCGAGAGTGGATTGCGCAGATTACTGAGAAAGCTCTGCCTCAGCGGGTTTAGGCTTCTGAGCAGCATCGGATCCTTCGTCGCCAAGTTCAGGAGCCTGGTCATAGAATTTCTCACCAATTGAGATCACCACGGGTGAGAAAAGCTCATCTTGCTGCAATAAAACATGATGAGCCTTGGCCAACTCGAGCGTGGCCATAATGGTCACAATAAGGTCGTAGCGGGTTTCACAATCGTCGAACAATTCACGTAGCGTAATGTTTTTTGTCACTTCGAGTCGCCGCTTGATCACAACCATTCGGCTTTGGATGGTGACTTTCTGCGCGCGCACCTTCACCTTGGGGGCTTCCTGACTTTGTGCATAGCGCAACAGCATACGCTCAAAAGCAATGACCAATGAGAAGGCGTCACCTTTGATGGGCGCCAACGGGTTATCAATCTCGTCTTCGCGCCGAGACGACTCGCCACTGGGGAAGACATCGCGGCCGAGAATACTCAGTTTATCGAGCTTCTCGCACGCCTCACGAATTGCTTCGAATTCAAGAAGGCTCTCGACGAGCGGACGGCGGGGGTCGTCCTCGGGAATGTCCTCAAGAGATTGGGCATCGACGAGCTTGTTCTGCAGAGCAGGAACGAGAAGATTCGCCTTAATTTCCAGCAGCTGTGCAGCCATGGCGAGAAACTCGCCCGCCGAATGAAAGTCGAGCATGGGCACATTGCGCAAGTAGGTGACGTACTGTTCAGCCACAAGCGAAATAGGAATGTTGAAAATATTGATTTCCTGCTGCTTGATGAGGTGCAGCAGAAGGTCGAGTGGGCCATCAAAATTTTCAAGACGCAGATACATGTTTTTTGCTCAAGCCTTACAGTTGCGGGTAAGATACGCATTGCCTCTGTGTCTGGCAAACTCGAAGTTGTCTGGAGCCATATCAAAATGCCTAAAATTGCTCGAACTCTCGTGGGTTTTGGATTTATTTGGATGTCTGCCTGGGCCACCTTCGGGGCGCTTTTGGGAGCACGCCTGAACCAAGCCATCATCAACGAGGACAAACTCTGGCTCGAGGGCCTGCAGCGCTCTTTGCTGCGCAGCGCCCACGCCCACATGAACAGCATGGCTTTGGCTCTTATTGCACTCGGGCTTTCCTACATGGCTGCGCGTCGCAGAGCATCTGAACGCACACTTGTCTGCAGTGCCGTGAGTGCCCTGGGTGGAACAGTGGTTTTTGGAGCGGGGATGCTCCTTGAGGCCTTTTATCCACCGATACGTGGAGAGATCCCTTGGGCAGCCGCGCTGACAGCCGTGGGGGGAGTTGTTCATCTGTTGGCCATCGGTTTATGGGGAATCATTTTTCTCGGTTCCGCGCGCCGAAGAACTCCCACATGGATTGAGCCCCAATGACGCCTCATCAGCCATCTCCCGCAAACTCTTCACCCGTTGAAAATCAACAGGCTCTCTCCAAGACTCCGGCTCTGCTCGTACGTATCTCTGCGATCGGAGACACACTCATTGCTGCACGCGCGCAAGCACAACTGCAAACACGCGGCTACTCGCCCGTACTTGTCACCCACAAAAACAACGCATCTCTATTGAATTGTATGCCGCTCTTGCAGGGCGCCTGGCTCGTGTCAGATGGAGTGCCCACTTTCCTGTGGAGAAAGAGCACAGGCGAAGGACTGGAGGACGTCGGTGAGTCTGAGTTCATCTCGGCCTTGAAGAACCAACTCCAAAAATCAGATTCAAAGCTGAATAAAAACAATCTGCGCTTGCCTCTTCTCGATGTGCAGAACACAGCCCGCAGCAGACGCGCGATTCAAGACCTCGAGGCACGACTCACGCGCGCCGGCCTGAACATCGAGAAGCGAAAAGTGGCAAAACTTAGTTTCTGGAGATTGCTGCTGGTCTTTTTGAGTTTTCTAACACGGCGGCAGCAAGCAGAGCGCAGTGTACCGCAATGGCTGCAGCGGCGGCTCAAACCCGTGCATCGGCTGCAACAAGAATTGCTCGAGGGCTTGCCGCGGCTCGAGACTGCGTCGCTCAACCCAGCACCGATGCCTCTGATAGCTCCGCACTCACCCGCTCAGGTACCGGCGGGGCATGTTGTTTTTCTCGTGGGTGCGAGTCTCCGCCTGAAGAGTTGGCCAAAGGAAAATTACCGCACCCTGCAAAAGTTGATTCTCGAACAAACCCACCTGTCGGTGGTGCTCTGCGGGGGAGCGGAAGACCGCGCTGTGGGTGAGTATCTTTCATTCCCACCTCATGGGCGCATCATCAACAACATTGGTAAAACCACTCTTGCCGAAACACTCGCGCTCATCCGCACAGCCACCTATGTGGTCACCGGCGACTCATTTGCAAGCCATGCCGCCGATCTGCTGGGAACGCCCGCCAGTGTCCTGTTTGGCGCCACACATCCGCTCCTGGGCTTTGCTCCGCAGGGCTCTCACGTGAATCTTCATCATGCCCAGCTCTCGTGCAGCCCCTGTAGCAGGCACGGGCAGGGTGAGTGTCGCTTCAAAAATATGCGTTGCCTGACCAGCATCAAACCTGAGGAGGTGTTCTCTAAAATCGAGTACATCTTGAAAACGACCGGTCAAGGAGCTGACGCTCGCCGCCAATGATCTGACTCTTGACCTTTCAAAGGTGCTAAAATCAAGGAAAAATGAGTCAAGAGGGAGAATCAGCTTTTGCGGACTTTCAATTCACAGCCGAAACGACCCACGTTCATTGCTGCATGCATTGGCATCGCGGCGTTGAATTTCTCGGCGTGTACAAAAAGCAAGCAAGTTGTCTCAGTTGAACAAGACGTTCTCGTTCAAAACATGATGCCTCACAACTTTGCCACCGATGGCTACGCCATTCTGAGTGGAGGTTGGAGCGGAGTCGATTTCAAGAGCCGCATTTTTCCCGACGAACGTTATGGTCGAGAAAACTTTGTTCAGTTCGATAGTCTGCAAAAGCAAATCCAGGTCTATGCACTCGAGAACGAAGGTCGCACAAGCCTGCTACCTCCGCCTGGAAATGAAGAGGTGGCAAAAACCGAAGCCGCACTCACTGAGCTCATCCGCTCGGAACAGAATATCAATACACCTGCAGCAGTAACCTCCTTTTTGAGGTTGGGCGCGTTGCTGAAGGACTTCAACGTGGGTGCCCTGAAGCAAATCACGGTGCCTTTCACTGTCGTGACCAACCGCGACGAACTTCCCTATTCGCCTAAACCAACATCAGGACCCGAGTGGAACCAGTTCATCCGTGAATATTGCGGTGGCTTCCAAACTCCGCACCTCGGATTCATTTGGGTCGAGGGTAGTCGAAAAATCTGTTTGCGGGTCTGGACGGGTCCCAATCGACAAATGCTTAAACTGAGAACCTTGGTGACACTCCCACGCAGTCACACAAGCAGTGCTCAGGACGCGCGTGTCAGTCCGTGGCTGACTTTGACACGCGACATCACACCTCCGCCCGCTGCACCAACACCTGCTCCGGTCAATCCAGCTGAAGCTGGCGATGCAGCTCCGACTCCTGGTGCACCTGAAGCAAAATAAAACCAACTAAACAGTTGCCCAAAGGGCGGGATCTTCTCCAAGCCAAAAAATAAAATCTGCAAGTGAAACACGCGAGCGCACAAACGGTGCAAAGCGGAGCGCCCAGCGGTATTCCAACGCACTGGTAGGCTGAGAAGTCTGCTCGGGCACGAGCGGGAGGCCAGCGGCCACAATCAAGGACTGCATCTCAGCAGCAGGAATCACAAGCATGCGCAGATGTTCGCGAATGGATATCCAGTTCTCTTCAAATGACGTGATGTTCTCTCGCGCACGCAACCACTTCTCGTGCTTCTTACGATAGTCTTCGGTGAAAAGAAGTGTTGCTTTTGCAATGCCCGGTTGGAGTGCCTCCAATCGGCTCTTGCGCTGCTCAGGCGTCAGTTCAGACTCCTCGAAGCCGAAATAAGGGGCTGTCTGCAACAGCTGAGTGATTGTTCTTTTAATTCGCTCTTCACTCACTGGACGCACGTTTTGAAAATCAATCTTCTCAAGTGAAAGAAGCTGATCGTACGATTCAGCACTGGCCAAACTTGCGAGTGCAACCTGTTCGCCATGCCAAGAGAGCGCATGACCAGACGTCAGGTGCAGATAATCCAACGCATGACTGATTGTGTGCTCGTAACCACTCAGAGGAGTTGTTTCACCAGACACAGACATGGCGATGCCCGCCATTGCAAGAATTGCAGCAAGATCTTCGATGGCCTCAGCCGAAACAGGCCACTGCTGCAAGGCACCTGCATGGCGACGCAGATGGCCGCTGAAAGGCTCCATCAAATGAAAGGCTAATTCATCGTAGCGCTCTGCAACTCCAAGCTTCCAACCGAGATACCAATCGCCATAAGCCACAAAACGCGCGAGAAGGTCGCCATATCCTGCGCGCGTCATGGCCTGCGGAGCAGCTGACAACACAGGTGCGTACCACAAGCAGTGATCCACTGTGCGTGAGAGCCTCGTCCGCTTTGCTCCAGATTCCTCAAGCACAGCAAAATGAGATGTGAATGCTGTGACTGTCAGCGCCGTAGGAAGCACTACGAACGGCACACCCGACCAGCCGAGCTCGAACAGGGTGTGCTTCACAACATCTGTGAGAGAGCCACTGCCCAGGACAACCACAGGAGCTGGCGTACGTTGATGTAATTTACCTTTGAGCACAGAAACAGCTTCAACCGAAGCATGCACTTCCTCAGGGCGGCAGGAGAGGACACTTGAAATATCGAGAAATTCAAAAGGCAGTTCGGAATCAGTGCACAGCTGTTTGAAAAAATCATCCACGTTCGCCTGTGCATCACCCGAAAGCTTGTGCACACCATCAGACACAAGCAAAAGTCTTGCACTATTCTCTGTGCTCGAACCAAAGAGACTCTTTAATGCCGCCTGAAGAGCGCTCCGATCACCTAAAAAATGGTTGCGCGTGCACTGTGCCGAAACAGCGGCAGGCAAAAGAGACTTCAAGGTTGCTTCAAGCAGTGTGGATGCCTTGAGGGTTATATGACTCATGAACTGACTCCTGTGTTGGAGTGCGATCTCAAGTGCTGTCGCAACAGAGACAAACATACAGCACAAAAAACGACAATCAGCAGGGCAATTCCGCTGGATGTCGAAATTTGAGTTCCAGGGAAGAGTCCGCGCGGATCTCCGCGGAAGATTTCATTGAGATAGCGGTGCGCTGCCGAAAGAAGTCCCATCCATGCAGCAATCCGCCCCAACATCACTGCACCACAGGAACTGCTACTGCCAGTGAATAGGGAACCTTCCGAAGAGACGGTTATTCGGGCGCGCTGGAAAGCACGACGAAACATCAAAAGTCCAATTCCACCGAACAAAAACGATGCCGCGGTTTCCTCAAGCTGCACCGGATAGCGAAACAAGCCACCGTCTTCCAA
This sequence comes from Betaproteobacteria bacterium, assembly GCA_016868315.1. GTDB lineage: Bacteria > Bdellovibrionota_B > Oligoflexia > Silvanigrellales > Silvanigrellaceae > RFOM01. Next base: position 263,031 of record VGHE01000004.1, on the reverse strand, counting down.
ATTCGGAAAACGAACAGCCCACCAAGCAGGATTAAGCTGATTGGGAACTGGCAGGCCAAAATCGTCACCATTCAAATGACAACCGATACGACCAACTCCGAGCGCAAAAACACCGCCGACCATCCCGCAATCAAGGGCAAAAGGAAGCGAGATACCCTTTATTTTGCAGTATAAAGCGCCACACAAAACCGCAGCAAACGCACCCCCATAGAAAGTCATCGGACCAATCTGAAAAAGTGCAACCAAGAAATCTGCAAGCGTGCGCACCTCAAGCTGTTCTACGACGATGCTCAATGCGCGTGCCCCAAACCAGCCCGCGATGTAACAGATGACAAAGATATTCGGCAGCGCATGGAGAAAGGGTTGTGCTGCAGGGTGCTCGGCGCGAGCAGCGCTCTGAGCGCAAGTGCGCGCACAAAAATAGGCGACGAGCGCAGCCAATACAAAGAAAAAATGCCAGGAGGGAACCTCCCAGCCAAAAATTTCAAAGAGGATTGGTCTCATAATGGACGTCCTTCAACCCTCACAAGGACAGCCTACGAATCAAAGATCCTGCCGCTGTCCTGTTGTTCCTGAGTCCTGATTGGTTTGCCCGGTCTTCAAAGGCTGCGCAGGGGCTCTGTTCTCGCGTGCGAAGGTTGGGTTGATCGAAGCCACCCAACGCGGACCAACAATACCAACAACCAAACTCGCAAAAGCAACGATTCCCACAAGAACGCGCACGTCGCGTGAATCTTCATTGTCCTGAGGATTCACAGAACTGCGAGTCGCAGGCTTGAGCCAAATTTCAACCAACAGCGAGAGGTAGTAGAAGAGTGCAACGCAGCTGAGCAAAACCATGACCACAGCCAAACCAATGAGTCCGACCGAAACCGCAGAACTGATGAGCATGAACTTGCCAAAAAACCCAGCCGCTGGAGGAATACCGGCGAGACCAAGAATAAAAATAGTCAGACAAATGGATGCAAACGGTGCGCGCTTGCCCAAACCTGCGAGCTCCTCCTTGAGGAGATCTTCACGGCTACCGTCTTCAAGCCAAGCAAGAATAGCGAACGCACCGAGATTCAGAATGGTGTAGATAGCAGTGTAGGCAAGCACCGCCTGACGCGCTTCGGCACTTGCGGGAGAAAGTGCCAGCGTCGCAAATGCAAGACAGAAGTATCCCGCGTTGGCGATGGATGAGTAGGCCAACATGCGCTTAATGCTGTTGTGCACGAGACCAAAAACAGACCCCACAAGAATCGAGAGAGTTCCCAGAACCCAAAAGATCTTCGCCAACCAAACTCCACCGTCGTTGCCGGCAAAACCGTTTCCAAGAATACGAAGAACCACCATGACGATGCCCACCTTGACGAGCGTCGACATGTAGCCTGTGAGAGTTGAGTGTGCACCCTGATAGACGTCTGGTCCCCAGGTGTGGAACGGAGCGATTCCCAACTTGAAAGACAATCCGACCACAAACAGAAGAAGACCCAGCACTCCAAAAGGATTCGACAGTGAAACATTCAAAAGTGCAAAATCCGACCAACGCAACGTGCCGATATTCAGATAGATAAGAGCCATGCCCATCAGAATGATGGCCGAGGCAGTCGCACCCATCAAGAAGTACTTCACAGCCGCTTCGAGGCCGCGTGTGTCGTGACGCTGATAGCCAACGAGAACGTAAAGCGGGATGCTCATGAGTTCGAGGCCCGTAAAGAAGGCCATAAACTCACCTGCGGAAGCCATAATCATGATGCCCGCAGAAGCAAAGAGCATTAGGCATACAAGTTCAGGGCGCAACAACTGACGGCCAGCATTGGAAATCTCAGCCATGAACAGAGTGAACATTGTTCCAAGACCAACCACCAAGAAAGTAAACTGGGAGATTTGGTCAGCGAGGAAGCCACTACCCAACCATGCTGGAGGCTGACTCACACTCATGCCAAACGAGCCCGGCGCCGAGAGGAGAATCAGGGGAACGATGACTGAAGGAAAGCAGCTGATGAATCCAATCTGGTACGAAACCATGCTGGGGCGGTCGGGATTGCCGCGAAAAACGCCTGCAAGCAAAGCCACCAAGCCGCCCACAAGCATTGCTAGGATAGGAGCCGCGTGCAGATAGAATGCCGCAGATGGGAAAATCAAGTTCAAACTGGATTGAAGCGCTTCGTTCATCATTCACTCCGCGAGAGACAGGGTCGCAGTCAGATCTGGGTCTGTGCAACGCTCACTTTTCCATCATCACTTTCATGGGCTCATTCGAGCGACCGGGAATAACAAGTTGGGTTTTGTAAGCCGACTTGCTGTTCACGCTCTCCTGCAGTTTCTTCAAAGTAGGAACTGTGTGCTCGAGAATCGGTGCAGACAGGAACCCTGTCGCAAAAACGAAGACCGAGAGCGTTGCCAGCACAAATGATTCGCGTGGCGAACAATCGGGCAGCTTTTTGTTTTCCTCGTTGTTGAGTGGACCCCAAACAACCTTGAGAACAAGCCACAGCATATAAATCGCACCGAGAATAACTCCCGTTCCAGCCAACGTTGCCATCACCGGATGCACTTGGAAGACACCGTTGAGAATCAACCACTCACCGATAAAGCCACCTGTGCCGGGAAGTGCCACGGAGCCCAGAGTCGCAACAACCATGAAGAAGGCATACCACGGCATCTGCTTCGCAAGACCACCGTACTCGCTCATCTCACGCGTATGGCGGCGTTCATAAACGACACCAATCAAAAGGAACAACGCGCCAGTCGAAACACCGTGGTTGACCATCTGATACAGAGCGCCCGTGAATCCCATTTCATTGAAGGCGAACATGCCTGCAACCACGAATCCAAGGTGGCTTACGGACGAATAGGCCACCAGCTTTTTGATGTCTGTCTGGCGCCATGCAATCAGAGCTCCGTAGATAATTCCAATGACCGAGAGCGTGATCATGACCGGAGCAGCCTGATGCGCTGCTTCAGGAAACATTGGAATGCTCATCCGCATTAAGCCATAGGTACCCATCTTCAACAGCACGCCCGCGAGGATAACCGAACCGGGAGTGGGTGCCTGAACGTGTGCATCGGGCAACCACGTGTGAAACGGAAACAAGGGAACCTTAATCGCAAATGCAAGTGCAGTGGCCGCAAACAACCACAGCTGAGTTTCAGCAGGAAGTCCTGCTGCGGTGCGATAAAGCTCGATGAGATTCGTGCTGAACACACCATTCTGCTGATAGTGGAGATAATAGAGGTAGGCGAATGCCACCAACATCAAAAGGCTGCCCACAACCGTATAAATGAAGAACTTTGTGGTCGCATAAATGCGTTCTTTTCCGCCCCAAACGCCGATGATGAAATACATCGGAATAAGCATGGCCTCCCAGAATACATAGAAAAGAACGAGGTCGAGACTGACCAGCGCACCAATCATAGCGGATTCAAGCACCAGAAACAGCGCAAGAAACGACTTCACATTGGATTCAATAGATGAGTAGCTCGAGAGCAAAATCAAAGGGCAAAGAATTGTGGTTAGCAGAACCAGCATCAGGCTCAAACCATCCACGCCCACGATATAACGAATCCCCGTGCCACTCGGCAGCCAAGCAAGATCTTGCGCAAACTGCATCGAAGCAGAGTCGATGTTGAAATGAGCGATCAGATGAAATGAGAAAATCATTTCCAGAACCGCAATTGCAACTGCAACGTGACGAGCGGTTTGCACGTCCTTCATGAGACCGACAACAATCGCACCCAGCAAAGGAAAGAAGATGAGCAGCGTGAGAATCCACTGCGAAATCACCGAAACCATAAAAAGAAACTCTCCTTTCGAAAGCTCAGCGCGTCAGATGAAAATCCACGCCCCAAGTGCAACCACGGCCACGAAAACCAGTTTCAGGTAATTGCGCACAAGTCCTGATTGAATGTCACTGAGAACCGAAGTCACCAGATAAATCCCACGCGGTCCTTCATTGATGACACCCTCAATCACGGCACGATCACCGAACTTGAAGAAGCCATCACCGACCTTCTTGAGAGGCTCAATTATGACCGCCTGATAAAGCTCATCGATACGCCACTTATCGAGAATGAGGCGGTAAAGACCACCGGCGGCTTGGGCATACGCATCGCCACCCTGAGGTCCAACTTTGTAAAGCGCGATAGCAAATCCACTCATGATGAGCATCACCAAGGTCGATGTGCCCATTAATCCCCACTCAAGCGCAGCAGAGCCATGAGCGTCACCGTGAACCGCCTTCATGACTTCCTTGGCTGAAGAAATCACAGGGTAGAGCCACTGGGTGATGGCATTGTCGCCTTCAAGACCAAGCACGTGCATGATAGCGTGCGGAATTGAAACATAGCCACCTACAATCGAGAACACAGCGAGTAAAACCAAGGGCAAAGTCATTGTCCATGGATTTTCGTGGATCTCGTGGCTGTGATGGTGGTCATCATGACCGTGTCCATGATGGTGTGCGTGCTCGACACGGCTTTGACCAAAGAACACAAGATAAGTGAGACGAACCATGTAGAAGCTGGTGCAGGCAGCGGCCAGTGCACCGGTCACCCACAGCAGCGGATGACCAAAGGTTCCGCTCCAGGCGTAATAAAGAATTTCATCTTTAGAGAAGAAGCCCGAAAAACCTGGGAAGCCAATAATGGCCAATGTTCCAATAACGAACGTCCAACCTGTGATGGGCATCTTCTTGATGAGGCCGCCCATTTTACGAATGTCCTGCTCGTGGTGCATGGCGTGAATCACACTTCCTGCCCCAAGGAATAAAAGAGCTTTAAAGAACGCGTGAGTCATGAGGTGAGCGACGCCGTATTGGAATGCGCCGACTCCACAGCCGAGCGCCATGAAGCCAAGCTGACTCACGGTCGAGTAAGCAAGAACTTTTTTGATGTCGTTTTGAACGAGGCCGATTGTTGCTGCAAACAGTGCCGTTGCAGCGCCAATCACCGCAATTGTGGTCATAGCGGTTGAGCTGTGGACAAGCAGGAAGCTCATACGGGTCATCAGGTAGATACCCGAGGTTACCATCGTTGCCGCATGAATCAGTGCGGACACCGGCGTGGGACCAGCCATCGCATCGGGCAACCAAATATACAGAGGCAGCTGAGCAGATTTGCCGGCAACGCCGAGAAGCATGCACAGACCAATGGCCGTGATCATCGAGGCATTCTCAGAAGCGAGCTCGTTGGTCAACGACGCAGCAATTGCAGAATAGTCGACGCTGCCAAAGAGCTTGACCGACATGAACATCGCAAGAAGGAACCCGAGGTCGCCAACGCGGTTAGCCACGAATGCCTTCATGCCGGCGCGCGCATTAGCCTCGTCGGAGTACCAGTAACCAATGAGCAAGTAGGAGCACACGCCCACGCCTTCCCAACCAAGGAAGGTCACAACCATATTGGCGCCAAGAACCAACGACAACATCGAAAACACAAACAGATTCAAGTAGGCGAAGAAGCGGTACACACCCTCTTCATGGTGCATGTATTCGCCTGCGTACAGGTGAATAAGACTGCCCACACCTGTGATGATAAGCAGAAGGATTCCAGAGAGACGGTCGAGCGAGAGTGCAAAGGGAATTTCGAGCCAACCACCCTCGAGTGGAACCGAAATCCACTTGAACAACTCCGTCCGAATCACTTCCCCCGATGCAATCGGACCAAAAACCAGTGCGCACGACAACACGAATGGCAGAGCTATGGCGAGAGTTGCCACAGTGACTGTCACCAACCGGGGAGCCTTACGAAGGAAGAAACCGTTTAGCACTGAGCCAAGCAGCGGTATCAGCAAAACGGCGGCAAGCATTGCTTGATAATTCATTTTTTCAGCCCCTCAATGCTTTCAAGTCATCCGCCTCGATGGAGGCCTTAGTTCTGTAGAGCGCAATAATCAGCGCCAGACCTACTGCCGCTTCACATGCAGCGACCGCCATCACAAAGAACATCACGACCTGACCATCGATTGTGCCGGTGATTTTGCTTGCCGACACGAACGCCAGATTCGCAGCATTGAGAAGGATTTCAACGCTCACCATCATGAAGAGGATGTTCTTGCGAAACATCACACCCGCAAGACCAACCAAGAACAGCAGAAATGAAAAATAGAGCCCGATTTCAGGCAGCGTTAGCATTTTCGGCGCTCCTCTTCTTGGCAATGACGATTGAACCGATGACAGCAGCCAGAATCAGAAAGCTGACAAGTTCAAAAGCCCAAAGATAATCAACGAACATTGTCGCAGCGACGTTTTTCACGTTTTCGTCGGCTGCAAAATAAAGTGACTTAGCGTGTGCAGGAGTTTGTCCGGGCGCATATCCCATCGACTCGAGTCCTTGAGTCAGCAAACCTTGGCCGACCTGTGTTCCAAGCACGATAGCAACAAGCACACCCAAACTGATGAGCACCATCTCGCCCCAGGTCACACCGCCATAACGCAACTCCTCGGGCGGAAGGTTGAGGAGCATCATAACGAACACAAACACCACCATAATGGCACCTGCGTAAACAATAATTTGCGCCGCAGCCGCAAAGTGAGCTTCAAGCAAACCAAACATGCCAGCCAGAAGGGTCATGACTGCAATCAGCACCATGGCAGCACTGACAGGCCAGCGACGGGTGATCATCACACCCGAAAGGATGGTGGCAGCGAGTCCCATCACAACAAAAGCAATAAAGTTCAAATCCATCTGCATTACTCCGCGTTCCTGCCCGAGAACTCAAGTCAGGCGCATGATTCCAACAATCAAAGCCAACACAACCACGTTCACCAGAGCTAGAGGCAATAGGTACACCCAGCCCACGCGCATCAGCTGGTCGTAGCGGAAGCGCGGCAGCGTGAAGCGTGCCTGAACAAACAAGAACATGAAGATGGCGGTCTTAGCGAGCAGAACAGTCAGACCGATGAGCGACGCAACCCAGGTGGCAGGCTCAGCACTAAAGATGGGGGTCAACAGCGCCACCAGCTCTGTTTGCGACAACCAGGGAATTTCATAGCCACCCAAGAAAACACATGTAGTGAGTGCCGAGAGCGTGAACATCATCGCGTACTCGCCCAGGAAGAACAGAGACCAGCGCATCGACCCGTACTCGACGAGAAAGCCAGCCACGAGCTCGGCTTCACCTTCAGCGAGGTCAAAGGGCAAGCGGTTGGTTTCCGCGAACATGGTGATAACGAAAATTACGAAGGAGATAGGAGAAAGAAAAATACCCCAGTTGGGCAAAACACCGAACAACAGTGAATCGGACTGCGCAGCAATCATCGTCTGAAGGTCGAGAGTTCCATAAATGAAGACCATCGGCAGAAGTGCCAGACCCATGGCAATTTCGTACGAGATCATTTGTGCTGAAGCACGCAGGCCACCAAGAAGCGCGTACTTGTTGTTGGAAGACCAACCCGCCAGCGCAACCCCATAAACACCCAGTGCCGACATCGCAAACAAGTAGAGAAAACCCGCGTTCAAGTTTACGGGCTGCATATTGATTGTGTGACCACCCACAACAATTTCTTTGGCCAAGGGAATTCCTTGGATGGCCACAAGACCAATGACGGCAGTAACAATGGGCGCAAGAATATAGAAAAACTTATTTGCCTGCTTGGGCACGAAATCTTCTTTGAACAGAAGCTTAATAGTATCAGCCAGCGGCTGACCTAAACCAAAAAGTTTGAAACCAAAAAGACCGACGCGGTTGGGGCCGATGCGGCGTTGAATGAACGCTGCCTGACGACGCTCGACCCAAACCATGATGGGAGCAACCTGCAAGGCGATGACGAGTGCCAGGGCGATTTTACCGAGCGCAGCAACAAGACCAATGTTGCTGTCGAGAAACTGAGTGACCACTCCGACTGTACCTTCCATGTCGTCCCTTTCAATCCCAGTTCAAGGCGCCGCGACGCAGGATATAGATGTAACCAACCACGAGCGTTCCCACGAACAGACCCACTTCGATGATTCCAAACCACCGGAGTTCGTCGAAAAGAACGGCCCAAAGGTACAAGAATACGGTTTCGATATCGAAAAGAATGAAGAGAATTGCGGTCAGGTAGAATTTGACCGACAGACGCTGACGCGCCGTGCCCACAACCGGCACACCACACTCATACACATCGAGCTTGGCAGGATTCGGCTTCTTGGGGCCGAGCAAAAACGACGCCGCAGTTGCGCCACCCGCGATCAGCAATCCCAAAACGAAAGCTATCAATATCGGAAAATAGGGGTTGATTGACGCTGTCATGGTCAACGCCTCCAAAAAAGTCAAAACGTGGGTGCGGCACTCGCCTTAACCCATAAACGGATCTCGAACAAGTTAACGCGGGGACGCATCCCGAGAGAGGGACCCGCGAAAGACCAAAGACGCAGCCAGACGTGCCGTTTGCGAATGCACGTCACGCGCCGGACAAAGTTCGGCGACATCGACCACGCGGCAAATGTTTCGAGACAAGATATCTTCCATGCATGGCCACAGAGTTTCAACCGGCACCCCAAAAGAAGTTGAAGCGCTGGTTCCCTGAGCAGATGATGCTGGAAAAACATCGAGGTCGATGGAAAGATGAAGTGCCCCAGATGTATCGTTGGCGCGCGACCAATTCTCGATCCACGCAGCGACCTGCTTATTCAGCGAGCACTCACTTAAAGCTGCAAGGCGATGAAAAATCCAAGGCTGAGCTGCTCCAGTATACTCAGCCACTGATACGCCTTTTGATTGTGCAAAATCCCAGAGGCTTTGCGGATTGCGCTCGCGCTGGATTCCCACCTCGAGTAAAGCATGGCCACCGGCAATGCGATCGTCGAGATTTTCAATCACGCGGCGAAAAGGTGTGCCGCTGTTGATGAGACCTGATTCAACAGGCCGCAAATCAAAATGAGCATCGAAATTGATGAGGGGTAAGATCCCTGAACAGGCGCGCGCGTGTCCCCAGTAGGAACCGAAACTGAAGTCGTGCCCCCCGCCAATCACGTGCACACGTTTGGCACCCAGCTCGAGCAGAGCGTGCACAACATCAGCCAACGCCGCATGGGTGTCGGCGATACTGGACTGCAGAGCGATATCTCCGCAGTCCACCCAACCGTCGCCCGCCCATTGGCCCTGTGAATGCCGCACATCGTAAAGACGATAAAATGCGTTGCGAAAGGCCTGTGGGCCTGTGCTGGCACCAACGAACCCTTGGTTGAGCTCCACACCTCGGTCGTCAGGCACACCCAAAAGCACATGCTTTCCCGAAATGGCCTGTGCCCAGGCGTCCGGATCTTCAGCACTGCAGCGGCTCATTCGTTTACCGAGCATTTCTTCACGCAGGAGGTCAGTATTGAATTCTGAGGGAGAAAGAAAATGAGCGAACTGGCGAGGGGATTTCACGATCGGCTTTGCTCCACACACTGGCATGCTTCAGAGAAGGGCACGAGCAGTGAGCGGAGTCGACCATAAGACTCGCGCGTCCTCAGGCCGGTTTTTTCGCCGGAGGTTTGCTTGCCGAAAGCCTCTGCTTGCCCAACTGTTTTTCTATTGTGCGGATAATACGCTGCCGCAAAGCTGGGTTTTCATCAAGAATGATTTGGATAAGCTCTAAATCATCGTTGGTGCGGAATGCCCTCTTCTTGCGGGGATCGTGATCGCCATTTGCTTTTGAGCTGTCCATGCCGCCTCCCTTTAAAAAGAAGATCGGCTCACGGGCTCAAAATCTTGTGGCGGCGAAACCCACAGCCACAAATTTGACGTTATTTGACCGCCTGCCGAATGTCGTCGACCAAATCCTGCGCCGTCTCGATGCCCACGGAGAATCTCAAGAGACCAGAATCAATACCGATTTTTTTGCGATGCTCCGGGGGTACACTGGCGTGAGTCATTGTCTCGGGGTGATTCACAAGCGACTCGACCCCGCCCAGACTCTCGGCCAGGCTGAAAATCTTGAGCCGACTGACAAAACGCTTCACATCGTCAAAGCCACCCTTGAGGCGCACACTCACCATGCCCGAATAACCGGTCATCTGCGCACGAGCGAGTGCATGCTGCGGATGTGATTCGAGCCCTGGAAAGATGACGTCCGAAAATGCCGCTTGGCGACTCAGTGCCTCTGCCACCTGACATGCGTTTTCATGATGCCGCTGCATACGCAGAGCAAGCGTCTTGATGCTGCGCAAAAGAATAAAACATTCCTGAGGTGCATTCACAGCGCCGCCTGCGAACTGAATAAAACGCAATTGCTCGGCAAGTGCATCATCGTTTGTCATGAGCGCACCACCCACGAGATCGGAATGACCGCCAATGTATTTTGTCGTGCTGTGCAGAGAAATATCGGCACCCATGTCGAGCGGCTGCTGAAACACCGGTGAAGCAAACGTGTTGTCGACAACCGTGAGGGCTCCATGAGCACGAGCGAGATCGGCGACTGCGCGGATGTCTACGATACGCAGCAACGGGTTTGTCGGAGTTTCGATCCACACAAGCCGCGTCTTGGGCTGAAACTGAGACTTTAAATCAGCAGGGCTGCGCATATCAACAAAATCAAAATGAATATCATATTTGGCAAAAAGACTACGAAACAACCGACCTGTACCGCCATAAACATCGTCACACACCAGAACGTGATCACCAGGGTTCAAAAGCTGTGCCACGGCATGTACCGCTGCCAGGCCGGAGGCGAACGAAATCCCATGGCGTGCCTTCTCAAGTGCAGCAAGCGAGGACTCGAGCGCTGTGCGAGTTGGGTTACCTCCCCGCGAATAATCGTAACCTTTGTGCTCCCCAGGAGCAGATTGGACGTACGTTGAGGTTTGGAAGATGGGAGTCATGATGGCTCCCGTGGTTGGCTCAGGCTCTACTCCTGCATGTACACAGATTGTTTCAATCCCGTGTGAACCTTGTGTCGTGCTGTTCTTCATAACCGACAATCTCCCTCTGCATCAAAAATACTGTTGCATACCGACGACAACATTGTGCCTTTGCCGAAGCTTCTGCAAACCGTGCGCATAATCTGCACGCACCCGCAATCTCGCTATAGGACGAAACCCAATACGAACGCCAGTCCCCACGCTAACCGCAACCGGCGAGGGCCAGTGATTGAAATCCACGCCACCATTACCCGAATCAACAAAAGCAACATTTTGCACGGCCAGCTGATGACTCAAATAACTAGCATAACGGTATTCGGAGTTCACAAGCCACATAACCCGTCCGGAACGCTCACCATCGAGAAGTCCCCGGACACCATCGAGACTCCCGAGGCGGAACAAGTCTAAAAGTGCACCCGAAGAAACCTAGCCCCCTTGAACACGCAGACCCAAATTATGTCTGTTGGCGAGATTCGTGAAAAAAAGATTTTGCGTTGAAACCTTCACAACAGGATCCGTGCTGCCCGGCGCACGCGCCGGAACAAGCCAATCCAACGTCCACTCACTCCGCATTCCGTTCAGACGAAAATCATCGAGATTGACGCCATTGTACCGGACGCTGGACTTGACCCCAAGGGTCGTACCGGAAGTCGCGGTGAAATTAGGGTAGAACGAAGGTGCGGTCAGATCCTGGGCTTCAAGAGTGCGTTTTAAAGGCTCCACACCAAGCCCAATATCCCAACGACCCACGCGCCTAAGGCCAATTAACGAGAACCGAGTGGCGCGCAGGAGTGGCTTGTAGAACTCATCATTCTCGGGATTCAAATAATAAGCAGGTCGCGTCACATGCGCAAACTCGAGCGACAAACGCCAGTCTCGCGTTCCAATATGCGGATCGCGCCACCAGACAACAAACCCAGGCGAGCCCGCGTATTGCTCGTACTGGGCACCTGGTTCAATGCCTGCACCAAGAGCATTGATATCATATAGGCCGAGCACAAAAAAACTCACCCCACCACCTGTGCCTCCCCGCAAAACCGGCGTGAGTGTCCACTTCTCTTCAAAGATAAAATGCAGACGAATGCCTCTTTCTGAGATGAGCTCGTGATAAAGCTGAACACTGATAAAGAAATTAGTATTGCGCAAGCGCTGCGCAGCCGCCTCAGCATCGGATAAGGTCAGTGCGCAGCCTGCTTCAAAGCCAATTTCATCACGTACAAACTCCTCCGATGTTCGTTTCAGCCCCGTGAGCGTCAGCTCCTCCATAATAAAAGTCTGAGAAACCGTTGGTCGGCGAAGGTTCAGAAAAGTGCGCAAAGCAGAGCACTCGGGCTGTGGCTGCGTCTGAGCCGAGGCGAGCGATGGAAAAAAAAGTGCTTGAATAAGAACAAATAGAAGAGCAAAGAAACTCATGCCCGAACCCGAATTTCGTGCAGACCTGCACGCCGCAACAAGGCATTGACCCGATCAAAAACATTCTGTTTCTGCAGCTCAGCGATCAAACTCTGTGCCATCTCTTCCGGGGTGTAGTCGCTCTTTTTTACCCGCTGAAAAAAAGGATAAACAACATCTGTGTTGAATAAACTCTGAGCTAAAATGGCAAATGAAAAAGGCGCACAAAGTTCGAGTGCGCCAGAGTCAATGTAACGGCGCAGCAAGGCATCAGACGAATATGGAACACGCCTGTTGCACACTCGAACGTGCCTTTGGCTCTGAATCAGTGAACATTCCACCCACACCCAAGTTGCCACCGGTGCATCGAGGCAGTCGGGGATCTTGCTTACGAAGGGATATCCAACACTCCCACAATTAAACCAGATCTCGGGCAGTGACGTATGCCGATGCCGACCCAAGTAATGGCTGTGACCGTTGAAAAAAATCTTCTCCGCAGCAACGACCTCATGGTGCTCAATAAAATCAGAGGACAGTTCATTCTGGTGCGCAAAGAAGTCTGGAACACGGCCGTTGTTTGAACGACTTGCATGCACGCCTGCCAAATTCCACACTTCTGAAACCCAGAGCTCACTCATCTTTGTGCGGAACGTATTGAGCTCAATGCCGAGCTTGTCGACCGTCCAAGGAATGAACTTCCACAACGGATGGCGAAATTTATCGGCATGAGGATTCAGTTGGTACTGGAACAGATAGTCTTCATGATTGCCGCGCAGGTGAACACAGGAAAGATCGGACAACGACCGCAAAACAGCGAGAGGGTCTGGCCCACCATCAAAGCTGTCACCCAAACAAACAAACTCGAACGAATCTGTTCCGTGCTGAGCACGCATCTGCCTTACATCTTCAAGCACCGCCTCAAGTGCAGTGGCATTGCCATGAATGTCAGTGATGAGAGCGAAAGCTGATGAGGCAGTTGAACCAGACATCTTCAAGCCTCAGGCGCAATGAATTCTGTTCTTGTGAAATCAATTGAAACCAGTTCCGCAAAAAGTTTTGCAAACGCCTTTTTTTGCGCTTCGGGTTCGGTCGGAAATCCAGCAACACGCAAGAGTTCGCGCGTCGGAGCGTGCACCAAAAGATCTTCTGTGAGAGGCGCAATCACCGGTGCACGACCTAAGGGTGACTCTGGCTGACCCAAAAACTGAATCCCTGTGTTGTGCAGCCAGTGGCGCGGCAACAAAGCATTCTCAGCAACGAAATCAGTATAACCTTCTTCATAAAACCTGAGAAAAACCTCCTCATCGGGGTGATACATCTTATCGCCCACAATCCAATGACCAATGGCCGCAAGATGGACTCGAATCTGGTTGGTGCGGCCCGTTTGAGGAAGACAGGCAAACAGTGTGTAATCGTTCCAGCACGAAAGTCGCACGCAATGAGTCAGCGCATCAAGTCCATCATCTGGGTTGTGCCAAAGCTTCAATCGAATCCGAGAGTTTATGGCGTTTCCGATAGGAAAATTTACACGAAAATGTTGCGGAACCTCTGGACCACCGCGGGTCACTGCAAGATACATTTTCTTCACCGAGGCATCACGAAAACTGAGTGAGAGATCCCTCCGCAGAGGAGTCGAACGGGCACACACAAGCAATCCCGAGGTTTCGCGGTCGATACGGTGCACGGGTGCGGCATCTGCAAATCCCATTTTCTTGGCAATTTCGATAAACGTGTTTTTACCGTACAAACCGGCTGCATGCACAACCAAATTTCCTGGCTTGCAGAAAACAGCTGCATCACCATCGTCGTGCACAACTTCAACATGGGTTGCCATGTCGGGCTCATACTCCGGCGGATGGAACAGCCAAACCTGGTCTCCCTGCTTTAAGACGTATGTGGATTTGATGTTGATAAGTGCCGCAGGAGCGGAATCAGTCAGGTGATTTTTAGGTGAATTCTGCTCGATCATCACCTCACCAAGATCAACTCGCTCGCGCCAAAGATCGCGGGTGTGAAATTTGAACTTTTCTGCAAGGTGGCGGTCGATCCGGAGTCCCACACCCAGGTGCTCAAGACGACCGCCCAGGCGCCGAAAGTGCGCCAAATCAAGCGCAACACGTTGGCTTCTGCGCTTGCTTAGACGCGCTCGAAGCATGCTCTGGAGAACCTTCTCGGGCACACCTGAGTCAGTCTCACCGTCATCAGCCATCAACCGAAAACGAGTCTGGCTCTGGTGCGCAATGAAATCCGACATGGCCTTAAGAACAAGATCCTGTTCGGTTCGAACAGTGAGGGGAAACTCTTTTTCAATCAGCTGGGAGAGCGTCTCAGCTCCGCCACCGGTGAGCACGAGAGTGCGGACATCGTGCAATTGCACAAGACTCGAGACCAACCCAAGCGTCTGCAGAGTTAAACCCCGCAGCATCGACTGCTGGGTGTTGAAGGGTGGTTCCTCGCGTATCTCAGGTAGCATGCGTGGCAAAGAGACATGCGGAAGACGAGCGGTCTTTTCGTGAAGCGCAGCCAATCCAAGAACGGCACCCGGAAGAATAAAACTTTCAACAATGCGCCCATGTGCACTGACCACCAATCCCGTGAGCGCGGTGCCGGAAGAAAGCACAGCCACAGACGATGCCGCAGCACGCGCCTCGCGCGCAGCGATCCAGGCCTGCAAAGCTCGGTCAACACCCATCTGCTCGGGCGCATAATCTGCAGCCAGCGCACAGGCCTGAAGAATTTCGTCGGCGTGCAAAGGATGCAACGCCATCTCGCGCCCAGGAGAATGCGCCACAAGTAAATTCTCCGTGGCCGCAACGAACTTTGCAGTCATCCCGGCATGCGATACGGCAGACCAAACCAACTCAACCTGCAGACTTTGCCTCAGGTGCTCAGCAACCTCACGCGAAAATTCGAGGCGCGCAAAAGCACGTGGATCTTGAACTGTTTTCTTTTCGACAAGATTCCAAGGCAGATGACCTTGCAGAACACCCTGGCTCGATTCACAGCGCCAATGAATATGGCTATTGCCAAAATCGAGACACAGACGCGCCTGAACAGCCCGAGATGTGGAAGCTGGGAGGGCAGAAATCATATTCTCAAAGCGTGGCAATCCAACGTCGCCCGACAAAACGGGCTCCTTGAATCCCTCGAGCAAAAGGCCGCCCTCAGCAGAAAGGCCAACAAAAGCTCCGCTGACCTCTCCTTTGTTCACACTCATGAGTGTCCCAGGCGGGAGCGAGCGTTCAAGCACGAGGGACTGAAGTTGTTCGACCGAGCGCTGTACGCCGAGATAGTCGGCCAACTCTCGTTCAATCTCCTCTGCCAATAAGACTTCGACCTGGCGCTCCTGCGCAGGTGAAATCGATTTGGGAGACACTCCCCACATATCAAGCAGGCAGCCGGAGTGAAAAACGGTTGCAGGAGCTGAAAATGTATTCAGACCAATGCCGACAGTGACGTTCTGCAGAACATCGCCACGGAAAGAAGATTCACAGAGCACTCCTGCAATTTTTCGACCGCGGTTTTGGTCGGAAGCGCGCCCGGATGTTGGCCAAGCCCACAGATCATTGGGCCATTTGATGCGAGGTTCATAAAGATCTTTACTCGGAAAGAGCTTCACAAATCCGAGTTGATTTTCGAGCCGTCGACGCACAGATTCAATTGCATCCAAGAGCGCACAGCCCACAGCAAGACTCATCCAGGTCAAGGGAATTCGGATCGCGCTGGCCGGAAAAACAAATGTGCACGGACCAAAACATCCGTGCGCTGCAACTGCGTCTGGCAAACTCGCATGAGCCAAATAAGCCGCAGAGGAGAGCTCACTTTCGAGTGCACCCACAGAACCTTGCACCCAGGTGCTTCCGCCACGTCCACGTCCGGCTGTCTGCATGCGAGCCATCACCACAAAGGGTTCGCTCACTCCGCCCTGTGTGACACACTCACGTGCCCAGTCCATGGTGGAGGTTGTTTCATCTCGAAAAAGGGCTTTCATTTCTGGCCTATTGGATAGAGCTGCAGACTCATGTCAACCCACGTAGCTTGGTGTATGAGAGCGCCCGAGCTCAAATAATCAACGCCAAGTTGAGCAACTGCTGCAATGTTTTCTTCTGTTAAATTTCCACTCACCTCGAGCGCCACTGAACGTCTGCGATCTTTCCGCAATTCAACCGCAGATTGAATGTCCTGCACGGAAAAATTATCGAGCATGATGACGTCTGCTCCACCTTCGAGTGCTTCAGCAAACTCACGCAGGTTGGACACTTCAATTTCTACACGTGTCAGAATGGGTGCG
This sequence comes from Betaproteobacteria bacterium, assembly GCA_016868315.1. Taxonomy (GTDB): domain Bacteria; phylum Bdellovibrionota_B; class Oligoflexia; order Silvanigrellales; family Silvanigrellaceae; genus RFOM01. The sequence goes on along the minus strand of VGHE01000004.1, from coordinate 246,539 downwards.
TTTGCACGAGCCTTGCCAAGAGCGCCGCTCACTCCGCCAAAACTGCGCAAATGATTTTCCTTCAGCATAAGACCGGTATCGAGTGCATGACGATGGTTGCGCGCACCACCGACACGGGTTGCATACTTTTCGTAGAGGCGCAGACCAGGAGTGGTCTTGCGGGTTTCAAGGAGCTGCGGTGCACCCAAATTCTGTCTGGCCGAGGCTCTCTCGACCAAAAGTTTCATGGCGTGGGTTTTGTTTGCAATTCCGCTGAGGCGTGCAGCCAAATTCAATGCCACGCGTTCTCCCAACAGAAGAGCTGCTGCATCTCCCTCGCCGGAAAGAATAATGTCGCCGCGCCGCACGGTCTCACCGTCATTGAAGGTCGAGTGCAACTGAACAGGAATATGGCCGTGCGTTTTTTGAAAAATCAGAGCCATGAATGGGAGGCCACACAAGATGAACTCCTGCTTGGCGACAATCTCAACACGCATGCGCGTTCCCAGTGCGGACTGGGTCCAGACACTCGGATCCCCACCACCAAAATCCTCTTCCAGCCAAGCATCCACATCGCGCTGCAAGCGAGCGGGAGTCATTCCGAGGCTACTGAGGATCTGCCGCTCTACGCTTGTACGAGTCAGTTCATTTTCTGGTTTTTTTTCCTGCTTCACTGCCCTGCTCCCTCGATCTGCTTCTGGACAATCTCGGCACGGCGTCTATTGTGACAAATCGACAAAGAGCGCGCCCCTCGGCCTCAGCGGAGAAACTCAGTTATGGCTCTACCACACACCTCCCTGATTAACAGCCTCGAGCTGGAGGTTGAGCGGGGAACTTTTACATCCTGGGCGTGCGCGAACCGGGAGGGAAACTGGTGCGCTCTTTATGCAGACGAGGCGTGCCCTCCCGATTGGCTTCTCGATCTCGACACCCCCTCGGGCGGGGTCTATGGCAGAAAACCCTGGTTTCCCGCATTCGACTTGGCAAGTCTAACAAAGCCGCTTTTAGCGAACCTTTGGCTGCGGCACGCTCTAAATGCTGACCCACTGATCCTTGCCGGAGCTCCTCTAGCAACGCTCATCGAGCCACGGTCAGAAGAAGGTCAGGCACTCAAAATCTGGGCCGAGCAGCGGCCGAAGCTGACCCTGGGGCACGTGTTGAGTCACCGCAGCGGTCTGCCAGCCTGGTGCTGGTTCGGACGTGCGCTTTGGAATTTTGGTGAAAAGGGTGGCAAGACGCGCACAACCGGTCGCCTGGGAGATTTGGCGCGTGACCAAGATGGCTCACTGACGCGTGCTGCACAGTTCAATCTCACCCGCTCAATACTGGAAAGGGCTCCACAAGAACCCTCAGAAAACACCGTTTATTCAGACCTCAATTATTACCTGCTGGCGCGAATCATCGAGCATCTTGGCCTCAGTCCGTTCCGCGGTTGGGCACACGCTGTGGATACGCTCAACCAGAAGTTTAACTCTGACTTTTGGCACGCCTCCATCGATCCCGAGCGCAGCGGCACAGCCATTCCGTTTTTCCCCTATTTGAATTCTCAGGTCGTTGCGCATCTCTACGAGCAAAGAAAACTTGAAAATCACGCGGGTTTCTTTGGCAGCGTGCACGATACAAATGCCAATATTCTCGCGAGTGAATTCAAGTCAGCGCACGGGGTTGCACCCCTGGTCTCCTCGCATGCAGGGTTGTTTGGAAGCGTGTTGGACGTGAGCCGCACAATTCCCGAACTCTCTGCCACCCAACAACAACTTCTTGCCAGCCCGCAGGCGTTTTCTTCGCAGCGTGGTCGGTTTTCGTGGGGACTCGACACTCCCTCAAGCGCGGAATCTACCGCAGGCCTGAAGAAGTGGCCTCCCGAACGCAACAACATGTTCTTTGGTCATCTCGGGTACTCCGGTACATCGCTGTGGTTTGCAGAAGACGGACAATTTCATGTGCTGCTGACAAATCGAACTTCCGAACGCAGCACAGTGGGCACGCAAACAGTGCCGCGCCTTCTTTTCTTTTGGGATAATTCGACCGACCAGCCGGACTGCTGGATTTCAACCACACCGGTGCAGAAAAACCGCACGATGTCGGACAAACAACAGTGGCAGGCGCTCTCGTGGCAAGATGCCTGCACGCTTTGTTCAGAGCACTTTCGACTTGCAACCCGCTACTGGAACCGCAACATCCTGCGCACGCCACCTGACCTGGCAATCATCCGTCGCAGCACCGGACAATCCTTATGGTCGCACTGAAGACATGCTAGCGTCCGCCCCCGACGTCAACACAGACAAAGAGGTCGTCGAAACCAATGAAGTTGGATAAGCCCTTTTACAAAACGTCCCGATTTCTTGTTGCGTGCGCTGCGGCGCTGTTGATCGCCGGAGGTATCTCATTTTCAAGATACAACCGCGCGATTAAATTTGAAGCCCAACAAGCCAAGCGCACTGTCAAGGTCGAGCGCCGTGACGTGCGCCGTGATCTGCTTCTCACAGGTAAGGTTCTTCCTGCGAGCGCCATCGCGGTTTATTCACCTGTATCCGGACAACTCCGCCAGGTTCTCGTCCAAGAGGGGCAAACGGTCAGGGAAAGTCAGGTGCTGTTCGCTGTGCTGCAGGACTCCTCCGGCCAGAAGGAACTCGAATCGAGACAAGCCGAAGTGCAACGTACTCGTCTCGAAATGCAGGCCGCCGAGGAGAATCTCGACCGCCGAAAAAACGTACGCGATCTCTTCTCGCAATCCGAAAACGAAAAAGCAGAAAACGACTATTATCGTGCCAAGCTTTCATACGAAACTGCGCGTCAACAACTCTCCCTTCTCGAAGAAGCTCTGGGACTAAAAACGGGCAAGACTATCGACAAGAGAAAATCCCAAGACGGTCGCTTGTCGATGATTTTTGTCAAAGCCCCCAGGCAAGGGGTTATCACTTTTCTCAACAAAGCTGTGGGTGAGAGTGTCATGGCGACCGCGGAAAGTGCTGAAGCGACAGGGCGTGAAGTTTTGATTATCTCCGACACGGAAAAAATGATGGTACGATCGCGTATCCTCGAAGCTGACCTCGGAGTTGTAAAAACCGGACAAGCAGTTCGCATCAAGCTTGATGCATTCCCACAGAAGCACTACGACGGCGTCGTCAATCGCATCAGCCAGCAAGGCGTGGAAGACAAAACAGGCGGCTTCACCTACTTCGTCACCGATATCCTCATCCAAAATCCAGACCGTGACGTGCGTGCACAGATGAATGCCAGCATTGAGCTTGTGGTTGCAGAGAACAAGAACGTCCTCTCACTTCCCGCCAATGCAGTAGCAACTCTCAATGGTCACTCTGTTGTCGAACGCCCGCGTTCCTCCGCTTCGGAATCACCACGATTCGAAAAAGTTAAAGCCGGGCTTGTCACCGACCTATGGGTTGAACTTGCAGGCGACGAGTTAAAAGAGGGCGATGCTGTGCTTGAAATCGACTTTGCAAAACTCGATCTCAAGCTCCTCGCAGAGGGCAAACTCGGAGAAAAAGCTGCGCCCCAGAATCAACGTGCCGACAATCCACGCTAAGTGAGGTGCTGTAGCTATGCCACGTCCGCCGCTCTATGAGCTGAATGATGTGAGCTACACTTATCAGGCTCTTAAGGCACCCCCCTACACAGCTCTGCGTGGTATCAACCTGCGCATTGAGAAAGGCGAATTCGTCGCCATTATTGGTGCCAGTGGCTCGGGCAAATCAACTCTCATGCATCTGCTCGGGCTCATGTCTGACCCTGGCACGGGAACGCTTAGCATGACAGGCGAAACTTCCACTCGCCTCGATGTCAATGAAAAATCTGAACGCAGAAACAAATCTGTTGGCTTCCTGTTTCAACAATTTTTTCTCCTTCCGCAGCTCACTGTCAGAGAAAATATTTTACTCCCGACGGAGTACGCACGCTCTGGCTTAAGTTTACAACAATGGAACGAACGAGCGCAGGATTTGATGCAACGTTTTGGCCTGAGTGAGCAGGCAGACAAACGGCCTTCGCAGCTCTCTGGAGGACAATGTCAGCGCGTGGCAATGTGTCGTGCACTGATCATGCGGCCCGAGGTGTTGATGTGCGATGAGCCAACGGGTGCTCTCGATAGCGCGACAGCAGCCGAGGTGCTTGGCACACTTGTTGCACTGAATCAGCAAGGGCACACTGTTGTCGTCATTACCCACGACCCAGAGGTCGCTGCCCGGGCACAACGCATAATCCAAATCGCAGACGGTGTGATTGTCTCCGACGAGCGTCGCTCTGACTCGCCAGCAGCTCCGCGCAAGCTCGAACAATCTGGGAGCTCGACGTCATCTCATGAATTGACTCAGGGTTTCTTAAACGCAACCTTGAATTTCTTGAAAGCCAATGTGCGCCTGTTTTTCCTGCCGACTCTTCAGGCTCTAAAATCACAACGCTTGCGCACACTGCTGACCATGACGGGACTTCTGCTCGGAGTGGCGAGTGTCTTCATCATGCTAACACTCACTGGCAAGGTACAAGATGTCTTTCGTGAGTTCTTTGAGACACAAGGCGCACGAAAATCTTTTGTAAGTTTTGACTGGCGGCAGGCTGAACGAACCGGCGCACCACGCTGGCAAGGCCTTCACGTGACGGAAGACCTGCCACGAATCAACCAACAGATTGTCAAATATGGACGTCTCGATCCCACAATCGATGCATCGGGGTGCGCGATACTTTCGCCTGAGGGTAATTATCAAGGCAACCTGACTGGAATAAATTCTTTGCGTGAAGTCGAGGAAAACGCTTTGCGTATTTCTTTAGGCCGCATGCCATTACCTCACGAATATGAGGCTGTTCCCGCGCCACGCATTGCACTCTTGGGGAGTGATGCAGTCAATAAACTCTTTCCGAAATCTACACGCAACTCTGCCGCGGGTTCAAGCCTGATCCTAGGACAAACAGTACGTATCAGAGGCTGTGAGTTCGAAGGTATTCTCAAAATCATTGGAATTCTTGAACCTCAGGATTCGTTGTTCAATCCCGAAATCAACAGCTCCCTTTACGTCCCAACCTCCACGCTGATTTCGGGTGGAGCCCGGGTCTACAACACCCGGTTTGTCGCCGTCCCCCATCCAGACATGAGTCCGACTTGGTTCGCTCAATACATCGTCAATAAGCTCAAACTGATGACGGGCAACCGATTCCCTCTACGCTTCTTTTCATTCGAGCAAGAGCTGGAAAAGTTCAATCTCATGATGGGAATTCTACTCGGACTAACGCTTGTTATTGGCGGACTCTGCACGCTGATTGGTGGAATCGGGGTCATGAACATCATGCTCGTCAATGTCCACGAACGCATTCAAGAGATTGGTATCCGCAAAGCTGTCGGAGCTCGCAATCGTGACGTCCGCAGGCAATTCCTCTTGGAGTCTGTGGGTCTCTGCTTTCTGAGCGGCCTGCTCGGCATAGTCTTTGGAATCGCAGTGAGTGCAGTGGCGCTGCAGATAGCCAAATCAGTGCTACCCCGCGCTGTATCACTGACATTCGGAATCGAACCTTTTGCGCTCGTGGCAGCGCTGGTCGTCAGCCTCGGCGCTGGCCTTGTCTTTGGAACTTGGCCCGCACGCCGTGCAGCAGATCTCCAAATTGTTGATGCGCTTAAACAGGAGTAAAGTAAAAATGATCTCTGCATTGCGTCTGTGTTCCGCATTGGCACTCGTTTGTGGAAGCTGGACACTCCCGGCAAGAGCCTTAGCAGCTGAAACACTTCCTCAGGAGCTGGTTCAGCTGCCTGCAGAACTCCTTCCACTGCGAGAAGAAATTGAAGGTGTATACAGGCATTTTCTTGCGGCCGATCCGGCCTACGGACGAACACTTGAAGCCGATGCGGCGCGCAAAGCTCAGTCACAAAGATGGCTCCCTGTTCTCGCCCTGCAGAGTGGCATTGATCGGAGCCAAAAAAAATCTCTGGCCAACGAGAACGAAATCAACCGCGGCTCACCGCAAACTTACCTACAGTACGGTGTCAGTTTAAAGCAGAATCTCTTCTCAGGAGGCACTGACCTCAAGAGAAGTGAGGGACTGCGGCTGAGCGAAACTGCGGCTCAGCTGCGCCATCAGATTTCTTGGAAGAGCGCAGTGAAGCAATGGATACTCGATACGATACAAATTCAATTCCATACGGAACTTGTCAAATTCTCTGAAGAAGCGCACCAGCAGGCGCAACAGCTCAACCAATTGGCGAAACGCAAGGCAGCAAGTGGCTTTTTGGGCAAACGTGAACTTCTTGAGTCAGAGCGCGAAGTGCTCAGAACCTCTGAAGAGGTGCAGCGCAACAAAAGCAATCTCGGTCAACTCACACAAATAAGCTTTCTCACCTATGGGGTCCGCAACAGTGTTGGTGCCAAAAGCAAAGCACTCGAGGCACTCATCCGAGTTTCGAATAACGTGCTCTCAATTCCAACGACACAACTTGTTGATGCACAGGCTCCACAAAGCTTGCTCTGGCTGCTGGCTCAAACAGAAACGAAAATTGCTGAGCAAGAACTTGGAAGGACGCGCTCTGGAAGACTCACACCAAGCATCGATGCGTCGGTAGGATTCTCAGAGTCGAGGCAACTCGGCGCAGCCCAATCTTTATCGGCCAACACTCAGAACTCCGACAGAACACAGCAGTGGTCGGTAGCGTTAAATGGATCGCTTCAATTAAACCCACCCATCACCTTTGGGATGGTTGATGAAGCACTGCAGCGTTTGATGACAGCAAAGCAAACTGAAACAAAGACGCAGCGAGAGCTTGCGCTTGCATTCACGGGCTCAATCGAGAGGTTGAGAATTGTCGTTGATCGCCAAAATGTAACGGCCAAGCTTGTTGGGGCAACCTCTAAAATCCGCGAACAGAATCAGCGCCTTTTTGAAGCAGGGGAACTCCCCCTCGATCGTCTCATCCTCTCGCAACAGGATCTCGATCGCGACCGCAAACTCCTTGTGACACTTGCAAATGAAGAAAGTCTGCTGCGCGCGGAGATGGGACTGAGCACACTGTGGAATCTCCCTCCGAATTCGTCTTCGGCGGCTCAACCATGAGCGCGCCACTTCTGCAGCTCGAGCAGGTTTCATTTGAATACAAGACTGCAGAGCGCTCATTTGTCGCACTGAGGGATATCAACCTTTCCGTCTCATCAGGTGAATTCATCGCTATTATTGGACCATCCGGCTCGGGGAAATCCACACTCTTGAACCTCCTCGGACTCCTGGCACATCCGACCTCAGGAACACAAAGCGTTTTTGGAAAGACACTCGACATACTCGACGAGATTCAACTGGCACAGTTGAGGAATACATCCCTTGGTTTTGTGTTCCAGAGCTTCGCACTCGTTAGCCGTCTCACCGTGCTTGAAAACATCCTTCTTCCCACGACATTCTTGCCAGAGCAGAATCACTCTCCCGGTTTTTGGGAAGCGAAAGCTATCGCACTGCTGGGGCGCTTTGGACTTCAAGATCTCGCCGCACGCTTTCCAAACGAACTCTCAGGCGGACAGAAACAGAGAGTTGCTCTTTGCCGTGCCCTCATTCTCGACCCCATGATGCTGCTCGCCGATGAGCCCACCGGAGCTCTCGATTCCAGGAGCTCCAAAGAGGTCATGTCCATCCTCAAAGAGTTAAATGCCGAAGGACGCACGATTGTTGTCATCACTCACGATCCTGGTGTGGCACAGCAAGCTCAACGTATTGTGAGCCTCAGAGATGGACACATCAGCTCCGACGAGTCAAAGGCGGGAAGCATAGGTCAGAAGCCTTCTCCCCAGCGCGCTCAATCTTCAACCAACTCAATAAAGTCGGAGAAACATGCAGCGCCCTCGGTTCAGCGCTTTATGGGACTGTTGCGCACCAGCGTGCTGCTTGCCAGGCGCAGTCTTGCAACCAACCGTACACGCAGTGTTCTTACCGGCCTCGGGCTGTTCATGGGGATCTTGAGTTTGATTGTCATCGACGGTCTTGGTGAGATCGTGGAAAACTCATTTAACAAATTGTTTTTTACCAGTTCCGTGCGCAAGGCATATATCTATTATGATGAAGATCGCACCGGTCCACATGGGCACCGAAATTCCAGTTGGGCAGGCTTAGATGCCGAAGCTGAATTTCCAAAATTAGCACAGATGTTCGAAAGGAAAGGCATCGTGCGCCCCTTCTTGCGCAGCAGCACCTGTCAAATCAAAACCGAGAGTGGAGGATTCCGCAGCCGGCTCGTCGGTGTTTCCGATCTGGAAGAATTCATTGAAATGGATACACCTTTGAGCGTGGGACGCCTGCCTGGTCGCCAGGAATTCAGCGCACAGTCTGCCGTTGCTATTCTTGGCTCAGACACAATCGACCAACTCTTCGCCAAAGCCGACCCACGTCGCCGCGAGAGGAATTTTCCGGTCGGACAGAGGGTCGTGGTCGATAACTGCGACACGCTTGCCACCTTTACAGTCATTGGCGTGCTCAAAAAACGTGACACGTCATTCGGAAACCGCGATGCAAACGACGTTCTCTACGTTCCGAATCAATCCCTACTAGCTCGCATGGGACCTACGGTTTACCGCTGGTTCAGCGTCCTGCCCCACCCAGGCGTGGACACAAAAAATCTTGCCACTGAAATTTCAAACTTTCTCAGCCTACGTTCGGGTGGGCGTTTGACTTTCGCAAGCTCGGTGCCAGCGGACATCCTTGAACGAGTACGAGGGTTTCTGCGGATAGTGCAAACCATTGTTGGTTTCATCGGACTTCTATGTTTATTCGTCGGTGGTGTTGGCATCATGAACATGATGCTCGTGACGGTTGCCGAAAGAACACGTGAGATTGGAGTGATGAAGAGCCTGGGAGCCAACCAAGGTCACATCCGCAGCTATATCCTCACCGAGGCATCTTTGTTGTGTGTCATTGCAGGAATGGTTGCGGTCGTTTGTGGTCTTCTTGTGAACAATCTCTTCTCGCTGTGTGTCAGCCTTTTCGTACCAATGCTCAAAGAGTTTCGTTGGGTTTTTGCACCCGTTGGGCTTATTGCAGGTCTATTCTTGAGTCTGTTGTGTGGACTTGGTTTTGGTTCACTTCCTGCGTCTCGGGCTGCGAAACTTGATCCGGCTGAGTGCCTACGGTCGGAATAGTATCAGCTTGGCTTGCTCGACCAGCACGAACACATTCGTAAACTGTCGCAACAAGCTGCGCGTGCGCAATGGGCTTCGGAAGATAAGCATTGAATCCCGAAGCCAGACATCGACTGCGATCAGAGGTCATAGCGTGAGCAGTCAGTGCAACCACGGGCACCTTGTAGTTCAGCCGGCGCAAACGCTGAATTGCCTCGTAACCATCCATCGAGGGCATTTGAATATCCATAAGAACAAGATCGAAATGCCCTTGCAGTGCCGCGGCAATACCATCGACGGCGTTATCGGACACTTCCACTGAAGCACCGGCCAAAGATAAAAATCTTGAGACCAGGAGTCGATTGTCCGGTGCATCATCCACGACCAAAATTTTAAGACCCATGAGCAGATCACTGCGTAAAGCATTCATCAAACACTCCCTCGCTCCCCCTTCTGCTCGCAGAAAAAGCGTCCGCCGACAAATGCGTTTATCAAACCTTTGCTTTCTCCAAGATTCCAAGTCAAACGCGGGACAGAAGCAGAGTGGACAGCTCGTGGATGCGCTCTGTGGACTCTGCTGCTCAGAAAGGTTATTTGCTGCGATGTTGTATCCAAAATAACAGAGCAAACCATCACCGAGATTCTTGGTGCGCAGTGAAAAACCTTCAACATCGACGAACATCAATGTGACTTGCAGAGAGCGCGGACAAGCAATGACAGAGTTCCATTTATAAAAAACAGCGCAAACAAGATGTGCCAATCAAACAGCAAACGCGACCAAGCAAAACTACTCAAGCCAACAACAATGAGGCCTAAAGAGCCAACGAGCACGAGTACTATAGATACCCGTTGGGAAAACAAAAGTGCTGCAAGTGCGGATGCCACAGCCGCTGTCAGCAGCGCCAAGAACCACATCCAGGGGTTCTGAAGAAGCGGACGCAGAGAGAGATCAGCTGTCAGGGAGTTGAGCAGTGATGCATGATACAGTCCACCCTCAACCAAGCCCAAAGGTGAGCTGCGCACAGTGGGGGTGACAAGATTCAAGAAGGAAACGGAGCCACTGAAGATTTTTCTACGCTCCAGAAAATTAACGGGAATGCGTCCATGCCGGTCGAGTACTATCTCTTTTCCATCAATGATGATTGCTCCCCGGTGGAGAGCAACATTTTCCGAACCCGCAAGCGATAGCTGCGGCAAGAGTCGCTGTGACTGCCTGACTCTCCAGGCAGGTTCCACCGCAGTTGTGGAGTCTTCAACTCGGATATGACCCAACCCGGAAAATGCATCTATGATGTCAACATGAGGGCCAATCAACGTTGAGATTGACGCCTCAGGCAACTGCGCATCACCGGCTAAAGACCAGGATTTGAAGAGCTCCTCGAGCGCGACACTGGCCTTGTCGGGTGCCGCTCCAAGTGCAGCGGCAGCGATGACAGGTGCTTGTGCTGCACGCAGGGATTCCCTGAAATTTTTTACATCAGCTGCGTCACCACGGTACGTACTAAAAAATTTATCGAGATAAATGGCACGCGGCTTTCGCGATGCAATATCGGTCAAAACCTGCTGCCAAACATTGAGATGCACGAGCTCCTGAATGCCAAGTTCGCGCTTTGCAAGGTCACCGAAAATTACGACTTTTAGCTTTGGGTGCTTCTCGGGCTCCTGTCCAACCCAGGTGCGAAATCGAAATTCGAGTGGCGCAACGGCACTTTAACGAAAGTCATCTCCAACGTCGCTGATTGAAAAGATGAAAAAGACGTTCAGCAGCAGAGCGGGAAGTATCCGCTCCCAACGTGCGAATTTCCTGAACCACTCCATTTGAACTTACCGGACGCCCAGAGAGTCTGAGATAGCCTTGATCCACTGTGCCAGACGCATGGAGAGAATCTGCCAATCCTGTGCAATACGCTCGACTTCACCCACATCTTGAGCCAGCTGGTTGACAGGCGATCCCGACATTCCTGAATCAGGCCAACGTCCTGCAGCAAGTTCGGCGCGGATGAATTCCATATGAACAAGGATTTCTGCCTTACGCTCTGCGTCCATGGGCGAGCGCTCAACAGAGCGCATCAGATTTTCAAGCGAAGCAATCCAATCCTGAACCTCACGGCTGTCTTTCGGGTCAACGTCAACGGATATCGGACGAGGCGTAGAATCGTTCGTGCTGGCCATCGCAATTCTCCCGAAAGTTCGTGTCGGGCACGAGCCCGAAAACCTCAGACATTCTTTTCGCCCAAAACCGATGGATTCTGTAGGCCACCTCATTCCTCAGGTGTCAGAAACGCCAATCCTTTTCATATGAGAGGATTTAACCTCAGTAATTTTAATATTTTAACATAAGTCCATACCGTGACTTTTGTTCGCCGGAGAACCGAGGAGACAATCTCGCCGATGAAGCCTATTCTGGTCGGCATGGCTCGTTTAGTGGAGGTTCGTAGATGCAACCGGGAAGGTCATTGTGCACAAAAGCCCTGTTGGCGTTCATTGGCGCAGCAACATGGGCCTGGATACCGGGCTGCATGACCACGACGTCCTCAATAACAAAGACCAACTCGCAAGGCGCGCGAGCGTACTGGAAGGTCTTCTCGAAGCCCGATGGCACCTACTACATCATTCCACGCCCAGAATTCACTCCGGAATTCCCAACCGTGCCGTCCATCAACTCCCTCAGCCGCGCCAAAGCAGACGAATGGGCAGCGCAACTCAACTCACAACTTCAGTTTCGCATAGAGAAAAGCATAGAGGGAAGTCAGCTCATGGTGCGTGTGGTTCCCGAGCCTTTGCTTGAGGACATCGTAGATCTGTGCCGGACCACACGCCCGCATGCTGTTCTTGAAAACCGTTGCAAGAAAGAGCTCGCGTGGGCCTCGCGCGGAGCACGACCAGATATCTACATGCAGTACGAAACCTGTGAAGCTGTTGCGATGATGCGGGCACTCAACGAACTTTACGGTCGTCCGTCGCCTGCGAACGACCTGTGCCCGCAGATCGATCAAGTCGCAAAATAACGTGCTTGTGGATGGTGAACCACAATCGCTGAAGTGGTTTGCTCAGGAACCATCTGGTGGCTTTCGGACAGGCTCACACCGATTTGCTCTGCGCGCAACAACTTCAACAGCGGCTCGTTGAGTTCCATGTCGGGGCATGCAGGATATCCAAACGAATAACGCGAGCCCTGATATCCCTGGCTGAACAACGCCCGCCTCGACGCAGCGTCACGTCCGTGAATATTCAATTCGCGCCTAATCTGGGCATGAATCTTCTCCGCATAGGCCTCAGTTAACTCGGTAGAGAGTCCATGCAAAAAGAAATACTCACTGAATTGATTCTCTGCATATGCGGAATGAGCCTTTTCGCTCGCCACATGTCCCATGGTCACAAGCTGCAGACCCAGCACATCGATTTGGCCGCTCTCCTCATGTGCCAGGAAATCGGCAATACACAGCTGACGTCCCTGCGACTGACGCGGAAAAACAAAGCGCGCAATCACCTCGCGCTTGAGTGGATCTGCGCCACACGCATCGGGATTATAAACCACAACCTCATTTGCATCGCGTGAGCACGCCGGAAAATAGCCGTACAAGGCCGCGGGGTGCAGCAACTTCTCGCGAATCACCTTCTCCCTGATACGTTGCAAAGTTGGATAGGCTTTGTCTTGGAGAAGTTTTTCGAACTCGGCGTCGGACAATTGTCCTTGGGCGAAGCCCCATCGGCTGCGCAAAAGCGCAAACTCATCGAGGTACTCAAAAACCTCATCCAACTCATGTTCGACTTTGCGCACTCCCCAAAACGGAGGAGCAGGAATCACCGCATCACGACGCACCCAGGTGCTTTGTCCATAGGTATCGAGCTCAACGCGCTTGTCGCCCCGCTTAACTACAACAATACCCTGTGACTGCGTTAATGCAGCGCTGTCTGCCGCCACACCTCCCGCAGCAATGGCCGGGGAACCTACGCCAGTTGCATTGAGACGAGCATTGCGTTCTGTCAAAAGAGCATCAAGTCCGCCTGAAGAGATCCTCTCCATGATGTGCAGACCAACAAAAGCATCCTCGGCATAGAAAACAGGACCCGGATAGACTTCCTGGCATTCGCGCTCAACAAAATTTCGCGTCAGCGCTGCACCGCCAAGAATCACCGGTAGAGTGAATCCATGCGTTGCCATGTATTCCAGATTTTCCTTCATAATGACCGTCGACTTAACGAGCAATCCTGACATGCCAATCGCATCCGCACCTTTGCTGCGATAGGTCTCAAGTATGGATTCAATAGGTTGCTTGATACCGAGGTTGAGCACCTCAAAACCGTTGTTGGAGAGAATAATCTCAACCAAATTCTTGCCAATGTCGTGCACATCACCCTTCACGGTTGCAAGAATAATTCTACCCTTTTTGTATCCGTCTTTTTTCTCAATATAAGGCTCAAGAACTTTGACCGCGGATTTCATCGCTTCAGCACTCTCGAGCACAAATGGTAACTGCATTTGTCCGGCGCCAAAACGCTCTCCCACAACCTTCATTCCAGCCAACAAAATATCGTTGATAACTGTCAGAGCCGGATAGGTCTTGAGTGCCTCAAGCGCATGCGCTCCGATCTGATTTTTTCGACCATCAATGATGTCGTTTTTAAGTTTCTCGTCAATGCCAAGGTGATCATCATTGACCACAGCATGCTGTTTTGCATTGGCATCAGCAAACAATGAAAGAATCTGCTTCAGCGGGTCGGCAATGGCGCTGCGCTCATTGAAGAGCAATGCCTCAAATACCGCGCGGTGCTCATCGGAAATTCGAGCGACTGGAAGGATTTTAGAAGCATTCAAAATAGCCATGCTCAATCCACGCTGAACTGCGTGATAAAGCATGAGTGAATTCAAAATCTGTCGTGGCCAGGGTTTCAATCCAAAGCTCACATTGCTCAGACCAAGTATTGAACGCACGCGTGGATACTTCTTGTGAAGTGCTTCGAGAGCGTTCAGAGTTTCAACCGCCGAATTTCTCCATTCCTCCTCACCGCTCCCGAGCGTAAAGGTAAGCGGATCGATGATGAGGTCTTCGGGTGCGAAACCATATTCATCCACAACTAACGCATGCAAGCGATCCACGATGCGCATCTTTTCGGCGCAGCTCTTCGCCATGCCTTGTTCATCGATTGTGAGTGCTACAACGGACGCGCCGTACTCCCGGCACAAATCGAGAATGCGACGTGGTTTTTCATCGCCGTCCTCAAAGTTAATAGAGTTGACGATGCATTTGCCGGGAGCATGCTGCAAAGCGGCTTCAATAACGGGAACCTCGGTGGAGTCAATCATCAGAGGGATATTGACTTGAGTCACCAGGCGCTTCAGAAACTCAACCATATCGCGCGTTTCATTGCGCGACACATACGCGACACAAACATCAAGAATGTGCGCACCTTCCTTGGCCTGCTCCTTGGCAATTTCCACCATGCTGTCGAAATCGTCTTTGGCGAGCGCGTCACGGAAGGCCTTTGAGCCGTTGGCATTGGTGCGTTCGCCAACATAAAGCGGACGCGGCTCAAGCGAGAGCGAAACTGAATTGTAAAGTGAACTGACAGAACGCTCGTATCGCCCGGAGCGCAATGGCACATTCAACCCACCACGCATGTCTGCAAGTGCACGGATGTGCTCGGGCGTGGTTCCGCAACAGCCACCCAAAATATTAAGTCCGAAATCTTTGCTGATACCCTTCACGCGCTGCGCAAACGCTGCTGGCCCGAGTGGATAGTACGTTTGCCCATTTCTGTTTTCGGGCAAACCTGCGTTCGGCAGACAGCTCACCTGCATGGGCGCAGCTTCACAAAGATAGGCTAGATGTGGTCGCATTTCATCCGGGCCGGTAGCGCAATTCATGCCAATCACGTCAACGCCCAGCATTTCGATTGCAGCCAGCGCAGCCTGAACATCAGAACCCACGAGCATGGTGCCGGTGGTTTCAATGGTAATCTGCACCCAGATAGGAACTTTCTTCTGCTGCAGTTTCATTGCTGTGCGTGCAGCACGCACAGCACATTTTATTTGCCCGAGATCTTGACCGGTTTCTATCAAAATAGCATCCGCACCACCAGCAATAAGGCCGCGCATTTGCTCGAGGTAACTCGCGTACAAGGTCTGATAATCAACATGCAAAAGCGTAAGGAGTTTTGTACCTGGCCCAACACTGCCAATGACCCACTTTTTCTCAGAGAAGCTCTCCGCAACATCACGCGCAATCTTCACAGCCTGAACGTTCAGATCAAACGTTCGGTGAGCCAACCCAAACTCTGCGAGAACAAGCGGTGTGCAACCAAAGGTGTTGGTTTCAACCGCATCGGATCCTGCTTTGAAGTAGCTCTCGTGAATGCCCTGAATCCATGCGCTGCGGCGTTCATTGAGCAGTTCTACACAACCCTCGTAATCTGTGCCGCCATAGTCATCGACGGTGGGTTTGTGTGCAAAAATTTGCGTCCCCATGGCACCATCAAGGAGCAACACACGCTCCTGCAGCGCCTCACTCAAGGATATATTTCTCATGGGCTTTCAGCTTCCTATGTAATCGATGCACACATCGCCGTGGACGCTGAATTGGCATCCGAGACGTTCATCCGGTTGGGCTTGCAGTGCAGCAAGAAAATCGCGCTCTTCGGGTGTCGGCTTGGAGAGATGCTCCATTCCTTCAACAATGCGAACGCGGCATGTTCCGCAGGTACCATTGCGACATCCGAACGTGACGTCTGCACCAGCAACATCCACCACCTCTATCAGCCGCGTCCCCGGTGGAACATCCACCTCAAGATCGTCGAGCAGGAAACTCACTCGTGGCCTTTGCTGTGACATGAGCTTCAACCTCAAATCAACGCGAGTGCAAGTTCAACTTGCCCAAGCGGTGCAGAGATCTGCAATCCCTGCACATTCTTCTTGATTTCCGAGATAAGCTCATGGGCAATTTCAACACCCTCTTTGCGCTGATCCTCGGCTGTTTTGCAGGCTCGCATACGCTCGAGCACAGAGCTCGGCACGTAAACCCCTGGCACCTCATTGGCCATGAACTCCGCATTGCGCAAGCTCATGAGCGGCCAGATTCCTGCGATAATTGGAATACGGAATTGCGATGAGAAGTCCAAAAACCGCAACAGACTCTCGGAGTCGAAAACAGGCTGCGTGATTGCCCACTGCGCACCTGCTTCCACCTTGTATCGGAAGCGTTCAAACTCTTTGCGCAAGTCAGGTGCCACCGGGTTTGCACCAACACCAATAGAAAAACCGGTAGCACGACCAATTGAGGTTCCGCCCAAGTCAAAGCCCGAATTGAGACGCGAAGCCATGTTGACGAGGCCAATGGCATCGATGTCGAATACGGCCGTCGCCGTAGGGTAGGGGCCAAGCTTGGGTGGATCGCCCGTGACACACAGAATATTCCGCAAACCCAAACCAGCAGCTCCAATCAAGTCGCTCTGAATGCCAAGAATGTTGCGATCACGACAGGCATAATGAAGAACTGTTTCAATCCCAACCTTCTGCTCAATCAAGCATGCTGCCGCCAGTGCGGACATGCGCGCACTCGCGCGCGGACCATCGGGGATATTGATGGCATCAACTCCCGCCTTCTTGCACTGTGCAGAGCGCTCAATGAGTTTTTCGGTCTCGAGACCTTTAGGTGGCAGCAACTCGACCGAAACCACGAACTTTCCAGACGCTAGACCACGGCTCCAGGTAGACGACGAGGATGCTGTTGCTGTAGCGCCATTTGTTGCCATTACGGACGGGTGTTTGTCATCGACGATAGTCGCTCCACGCGACGCTTCGCCTCCTCGAAAGGCAGCCCCCTGACGCACGGCACCTGCCATGGCACGAATGTGCTGTGGCGTTGTTCCACTGCAGCCGCCAAGAATACGCACATCCTGCAAGAGCGCCTGGCGTGCAAACTCACCCATATATTCCGGACTCGCCATATAGATGAGGCGACCATCGACCTGACGTGGCAGTCCAGCATTAGGTTTGAGAATCAACGGTTTTTCTGTGGAGCTCTTGAGGCGCTTAGCGAGTTCAAGAAGGGGGGCTGGACCATTGCCTCCATTTACACCCACAGCATCGGCTCCCCACTCATCGAGCTTGCGCACAAACCACTCTGGTTCGGTGCCGTAGAGTGTCTGACCTTCGTCGTTGGTGGTCATCATGGCCACGACAGGATAATCGCCGAGTGATTTTACTGCGCGTATCGCTTGGTGGATTTCATTAAGATCTGCAAACCCTTCCAACACGAAAAGATCGACGCCACCCTGCTGGAGGGCTGTTGCTTGTTCAAGAAAAAAGTCTTTGGCTTCGTCGAAAGACGTTGGCCCCCAGGGTTCAATGCGCACGCCCAACGGCCCAAGGCATCCTGCAACCCAAACAACATCACCGGCTGCAGAACGTGCGATTTTCGCACCTTGTCGGTTGATTTCGGTGAGCTGTTGGTCGAGCCCATAGTTTTTTAATTTGAACCGATTCGCACCCCAGGTGTTGGTGGTGATGACTTGTGCCCCCGCCTGGATGTACTGGCCGTGAATGCTGCTGATGAGGTCAGCCTGCGAGAGGTTCACTTCATCGAAAGAACGATTGATGAAAATGCCTTTTTCATACAGCTGCGTCGCAACGCCGCCATCGAACAAAAAAGCCTGACGCTCTTCAAGCAGGAGTTTTCTGAAACGCGCAATGCGCTCTGACGGAAAGCTCAACGAGCCTTCCTCGGGGGAAGAAAAGGTTTGCATTAAAGGTGCTCCGGGTTCTGTCTCGGATTTTTTTTACCGAACGACTGCACGGAGCATCGGGCAAACCTGTCCTTAATGCAAGCCTTTCAAGGCCATCCCTAAGCCGCTGAGTCCGAGCGCACTACTGTGCAGGAGCAAGCAGCTTAAATGCATCAAAAAAGACCCATTCGGCCAGCTGGGTGGGGGGAACAAACTGGCAGTAATGCAGACCGTCTAATTGCAACGCGGCATTTGCGGGCGTTTGCAGCCGGGGCAAGCGCACAACCACGCGCCGCTCAGTGAGCTCAACTCTGCGCTCCGGCTTTCGAGTCGCCCAACGCAGTCCATCACCCAGAGGCAGGTCTTCACCAAAGATAAGCTCGAGTCCGCGCCTGTGGAGGCGGTGCTTGAGTTCAAGCGAGATGCGAGAGACTACATCGTTGTAAATTTCTTGGTTGAGTGTCCCACAGGTTGAGATAGTTGAGCGCGGTTGCACATCCTGCTGTGCCGCAGCTCGCAAGGCCTCTTCGCTTTTGAGCTTGCATGAAAGTCGCGTAAATGCTCTCGACTGCAAAGACAAATCGAGTGGATTGAAGGGTCTGTCCTGGCTTTGGATCGCAGTCACTCGAAAATGATCGTCCGAAACTTTTTCAATCGACGGCTTGGCAAGCATGAATCCAGGCACAGATTCAATTGTGCGTACCATCACATCCCAGCGCACAGAAGTACTGCGTGGGAGAAGTTTACGTTGCGCCTCGAGGCAGGCGCGTTCATCCATTGCGATTGCTTCTGACCATGCATGTGCCCAAACCTGAGTATCGGCAACCCAATTTTTCCATGGATGAGAGCCGTGCATCGCGTTGAAGTTTCCCGGCACATCCAACAACACATCGCTCCAATAGCCAGCAATCGCTTTGGCAATTTCAGTGTGAGCCGTCTCAAGATCAACTTCGCCCTCAAGATCCCCAGCCTGCAAAACACCATTTGCAAAATCGGAATGATTGACACCAGGCAGAATGACAACACGTTGTTTCGCACAGCGCTTCTCGTTTGGATCCCCGGGTGAAAGCCCCTCGCACTCAAGCACCGTGTCGAGGACGCGCGTTATGCGTGTGAGTCCATCCCACTCACCCGCAACAACCAACGTTGGAATTCCAGCTTTGCGCAAACCCTGCCCGAGCCGCAGGACATCGTTGGAAGGGTAGGCTCCTAAAAGAATGACCCCACCGATGCTTTGGTGCGCAGGGAGCTCCTGAATAATAATCCCCGCCATAGAATGCCCGGCCACAAGGAAGCGCTGACCGGCAAGTGGTTCGGCTGCACGCTCGGAAACCTGACTTTTAAAAGATTTTAGCGCAGAAACCATTTGGAATGGCTCAGGCCAATTTGCCGTAAAACTTGCAATCCCGACTGCCAGAGGCACAGGCGACTCATCTTGGATACGCTGAGCCAAAATTCGGTACTCTTCAGGCTTGCGCTGTGCTCCTGGACCCAACAAAAGACCCCACTCGGGAGCCTGTGCGGGCCAAAGAATATCCACACCTGCACGTGCATCGGTACTGCACAAAAAGCCTCGCAACAGCAAAAACAATACAACGAGACGGGCGCAGGCCGACCAAAGGCTTGGGCGTGAATCCATGCACGTGCTCCCCAACAGCAGATGATTTTGCAACAAGAACGAGCCAGTTGCTTATAACAGACCACAAACGGGGGATCGAATTTTTTTGACCTGAAGTCATAGACCCAGCGGAAAGGCTTCGGAATAATGACGGTGCAGCAAGCAGCTGCGCCGCGCATGAAATGCACATCATTTGTGCACAATACAGGTGAGCCGATGAAAGTTTTTTATGACCCGGTGCAAAAAACTCATGTGCTCTCGCATGAGATCATTGCCGGAAAACGATTCCGCCACCACGAGCGCCGCGCACGTATCGATATCATTCGTCGCCATCTCAAGGCCAATGGCCGATTCCAGTTCGTGATTCCTGAACCCGTGCCCATGGAAGCCGTGCTTGCCGTTCATGACGAGGCCTACATCCGCTTTCTCGAGAGCTCACAGATGCTCTCGAAAGAAGAGGTGATCTGGCCCTATGTTTTTCCTTGCGACCGGCGTGTCCCGGTTTATGAGCCCGTCACGGTGTTCACCGCGGGTTATTACTGCTTCGATGTAGGCACACCCATCATGAGTGATACATGGCAGGCCGCCATCGCTGCAGCCTCGGGTGCATTTGCTGCGGCACAGCACCTCAAGAAAACGGGTGACGTCTGCTATGCACTTGCCCGTCCACCTGGGCATCATGCTGCATCGGCATTGTTTGGCGGCTATTGCTACCTCAACAACGCCGCCATCGCTGCGCAATATCTGTCGCAATATGGAAAAGTCCTGCTCATTGATTTCGACTACCACCACGGCAACGGAACGCAGTCCATCTTTTACGACAACTCAGACGTCTTCTATTTGAGTCTGCATGGTAACCCCGCCATCGAGTACCCTTATTTCACCGGCTACGTGCATGAAACGGGCATCGACGACGGTGCGGGATTCACGCTCAATTGCCCACTTGAGCCTCACTGTGGACCCGAGGAATACTTCGACGCATTCCGCGCTTCAATTGAAACCGCACTCAAGAAAATTGACCCAAAGTATGTGGTCTGCTCGTGCGGCTTTGACGTCGCCGACAAAGACCCCCTTGGACACTTTGGCCTTCTGCCCGAGCACTTTCATGCTTTGGGTGAAACCATTCGTTCCCTCAAAAAGCCAACCATGCACGTTCAGGAGGGTGGATATCTCGTTGAGCGCCTCGGAATGAATGTCGAAGCTTTCCTGACAGCCTTCCTCTGAAACACCCTAAATGCGATGCACGAAAAGGCTGACAACACACTTGTAACCGACATCAGCTTCAAGCTCGCGCCGTACGGCGATCCTCAGCTCTTCGGAGAGTGACTCCGGAGTCCAGGCTCCTTTGCGCTGAGCTCGCATCAAACTCCGGAACGATGACTTCAGGGCATCGCTGACCCTATCTGCGCTCACATTAACGCCTCGCACGGCGATCTTGGCTTCATCGAGCATGCGCGAAAGCGTGCTGTCCACCACAAAGGAAATTTCAACGATTCCATTCTTGGCCAGCATCACGCGGTTCCTGAGAACATCGGCCGACCCAGAAATCACACGGTCGCTTCCAACGAAATCACGACCAACATCCCAACGATCAATCACACCGAGAGCATCAGGCGCTATGGTCAGAACATCGCCATTTTCAACGAGATGGCAGCTTTCTGGTGGAACGCCAGCTTTGTTGGCCAAGCGGATGTGGTGAACAAGATTTCTAAACTCACCATGCAGGGGCATAAAATACTTGGGCTTCACGAGCGCAATTGAGTCCATCAGATCCTGAGCATAACCGTGCCCACTCACGTGAACCTCTGCCTCTTTGCCTGTGATGACCCGGCAACCGATTCGCCAAAATTGGTTGATGAGAATTCCGATCGACTTTTCATTTCCAGGAATCGCACGCGCTGAGAGAATCACCAGATCGTCGCCATCCAAGCGGAGACTGTCGAGACTTCCAAAGGCAAGCCGATTCGCACCAGAAAAAACCTCTCCCTGCGTGCCTGTGCAAATCACACACACCTCAGAAGGCTGCAGAAGCTTCAGCTCTTCCTGTCCAACAACCAAACCCTCTTCAAATTCGCTCATGAGGCCAAGCTTCTTGGAAATGTCGTAATTGCGCAGCAGCGAGCGTCCCAGCAACACGACCTTTCTACCCGATGCTCGGGCTGCGTGAAATGCGCTTTTCACACGCCAGATATTGCTCGCAAAGGTTGCGACTACAACTCGTCCGCGCACGTCGGCAAAGATCTTAACCAAATTGGTTGCTATCTGCTGCTCTTCCCGATCAGTTCCTGGCACGAAGACGTTCGTCGAGTCAGCCGTCATCAGTAAAGTTTCACGCCCGGCTGTCACGCGGGTGAGATTGTCCAGAGTCATGGAACCTTCTGGCGCGGAGCGATCGATTCGATAGTCGCCTGTGTGTAGCAGATTTCCGTACTTGGTTTCGAAATAGAGTCCACAGGCATCTGGAATGCTGTGATTGACAGGAAAGGGAGTGACCGCTGCGTTGCGGAAAGCAGTGCGCTGCCAAACCTGCCAGACGTGAATATCCGGCGCGGGTCGCTCAAGACCCCGAAATTTTTCCTTGATAAGTTCAGCTGTAAATAGGGTTGTATAAATCGGTGCCGGAAACTCCTCGTACACATAAGGCAAAGCACCAATGTGATCTTCATGACCATGCGTGATGAGCCAAGCTGTTGGCTTGATGCCGCGTTCGCGCAGGCAGTCGAGCGAGGGAAAAATCAGATCCATTCCGGGATGATGCTCATCTGCGAAGAGTGTTCCGCAATCAACGAAATAATAGGAATCATCAACACACCACAGGGTGAGATTCATCCCAATCTCACCACATCCCCCAAGCGGAATTACCTGAAATACTTTACGCATTAAAATCCTTCGCCTATCGCGCGTTCCGCTCGAGTGTGTCCATATTCTCACGAACAACAAATCGGAACGGGAATGAAATTGTAATAGCCCCGTTCACTGGTTTGGGGAAAGTCCAACCTTTGACTTTTTTATCGAGACACTTCAGAAAATCGCCATCTTTAATGCTTGAGCTCTTCACAGCCGAACGCACAACGCGTCCGCTCTCTGCAATCGTCCATTGCCAGACAACGGCTCCACCCAGGCGAGGATTACGCCCCAAGGCTACGTCATAGCAGCTCTTCACTTCAGGGCTCCGTCCGCGGATGAATGATTCCACGTCCTTCATGTTGATCTTGGGCACGGGCTTGGGAGCGGGCGGCGGCGCGATGACGCCCAACGATAGTTTTGCGTTTCTGAGCAGATCTTGCTCTCGTCCAGCCAGAGTCTCAGCAAGACTTAAACTCAGCACGTGCGGAAGTGTCAGAGACTCATCCGACCAAACGATCGCCTCAGAGGGCTCATCACCCAGAGATGCCTTCAAAGAATTCTGCTTCTGTCGAGCCAAAGCTGCAAAGCTCTCAGCCGACTGAAAGTTATCTCGCTCAACAGAAAAAGATTTCTCCGCGAGGCGAAAGAATATCCCAGGCTCCTTGGGTGGTTCGAAGATTTGAGGAATCTCCGCATTCATCGTGGCGAAATGTTCTTTGAGATACTGATGCTCTGTTTCAATCAGCGACACAATCGCGCCATGGGTTTGGTTGAGCTTTTCAATGCGCGCACGCACTCGCTCGGACAACGAACCACGCTCTCCACCGCTGACGACAACACGGAAGGGTGCGTAAGTCGCCTGGCCCTTCATGAACGTTCCCGGTGCGGCAGCGTTTCTCTTTTGAGTCACTTCCGACCATTCAGCCTCAAGTGCGTTCTGCAGTGAACGGCGTCTTTCTAGAACATTAGCTGGCGTGGAAAAGCCGCGCAATTGCGGAAGAGTTGCATCATACCGTGAGCCCGAGTCCTCGGCATTCCACTTCCGACGCAATTCGTCGACCCAAACCAACGCGTGCGTAACAATCTTCTTCCCTTCATACTCCGAACCAAAAGCCCAAGGCAGAATTTGAAAGTGATCGGGATGAATGACCTCAGATGCAAGAAATGGCGACATGTCGGCCAAAGACTTGAAGTCCTGAATCTTTGATTTGTTGAGCCATTGTACCAGCGGGACTGTCACAATCACGGCCAACACCATGCCAATCAAAAATCCAAATCTTTCAAGACCTGAGTTTGCCTCGGGAAGTGCGAAAGGCGCCTTGGGTGCACCTTCGACCTTCACCTTCTTTGGTGCGAGTCTCGCCTTCTCCACCCGAAATACTGCCGTATAACCACCGATCTCAAGTGCCCCACGACTGCCCAGTGGAATAGGAACCTCAAGCGGCTCAAGCACAGTCGCAAGTTCCTTCAACGCACCTCGCGGCGCAATGAAGTCACGCACCTCTCCAAATCGCTGTCCATCTGAGACAAACCCATCGATACGCGGATCCAGGTGAACCTTAGCACCCCATTTATCAATGCTAAATAGGGTCAAGTCGGTTGGAAAAGTCGAAAACGGAAGGGGCAATTCCACAGCTGGTGATTTTCCGAGCCGCACCCGACAGGTTCGCTTGAGCGGTGCTTCAAATTCACACTGCAGTGCAGGCCCCTGGTAGACTTGAACCTTCAGATAAACCGTTTCGGCCTGCTTTGCAGAGAATACTTTTTTGAAGCGTGACTTCACCATCATCGCCTCTCCGTTGCTGCGGGCTTATGAATGTCAACGGCATAGTTAAGGGTATCAAAACCAAGACTGACCAAATCCTTTGCCAAGGGTTGCATGCTTTCGAGTGTGACCCCTTTATCAACCCAAAGCACGACCGTTCCGAGTCCAGGCATAATCTTTTTACGAATCATCGCTGAAAGCTCCATGCTTTCCACACGCTGATTTAGAAATTCACGCAGAGCTTTCTTATCTTCAGGAATCAGGAAGGACTCTCCCGTATCAAGCACGACTCTTGATTGTCCTTGGACTGCTGTGGAGCGGATTGCCAGAGATAAGCCGACACTGCGCATAGGCATCGGCTTCGCTGACTCACCGGAAACAGCATGCAAAGGCAGGTTCATACTCTCAATAAGAAAGAATTCACCGCGGATCTTGAGTGTGAGAATGAAAATCATCCAGGTCAGAAATGCACAGAGTCCGTAGGCCAACAACAATGCTTGGGTTGGACGACCCGCGTGACGATTGAGGCTCGGGTGACCTCCGCGCCAAACACCAAATTGTCTTGAGCCCTCGGTAAACATCAGTCCCTCTTCACAACGGATTCAAAAGCTCAAATGGAATAACCACGGGTGCAACATTGGTCGTGTCAAACTGATTCTCGTTCACAGAACGAAAAACACTGACCACCTCTGAAATCTGAGTCATGGTCAGTCCTTGTTGTTTCACAGATTGACCGAGCGCGAGATGAATCACAGGCGCCTTCAAATTCTTCTTGCACCATTCACGAATCTCTTCACCCAAAGTTCCAATTGTTGCGTATTGACCACGCTTGAGGAGAAGCTCGCCTGGTCGCAAAGGGGCGGCAAGATCCGAGATACGACCAAGCATAACCCCTTCGGCACTCCAATAAAGAGCAACCGTTTCTCTGTTGAGTTGCACCGCAGCAACTGAATCAGCTTTGGGCAGACTTGGATATTTGAATTCCATCATTTGCACGGGGCGAGGGTACATCAACAGGATCTGCGAACCCGCCAGGGCTGCACCAACGGCGGTCATTACAGCGAGAATGCCAACCCAAGCGCCCCAGGCGAGATCAAATGATCTCTTCCTCATCTGGAACGGGGTCTGAGCGCTCCGCACTTGCGACATCCTGGTAGCCTCCCTTGTTCACCTGACCGTCATCTTCATGAGTCGCGGCATTGTTCTGTGTATCGCCTGAAACAACCTGTGATACTCCCACAGGCTGTGCAAAGACTGGCTGCATTTCAGGAGCCAGCAAGTTCAAAACCACAGTTAAGCTGTGTTCGATTTCGCCCTCGAGGCGATTGGCCATTGCATCGAGAATGCCATAGGGAATCATGAGAAATACCGACGCGGCTAGACCCAATGCAATTGGAGTCAGTGCCTGACTCAACCCGCGGCTGAACGCAAAACTTTTGAGACCCAATTCGAGTCCATCAACCATTTGGAAGCTCTGCCAAACGCCATTGACTGCCGCGAGAGCTCCCAGCAACACAGCGACAGCGGCAAGATTGGGAAGCTGCGAAATACGCCGACGGATACGCGGCATAAAGGCCAGAGTCTCTTCGGAGACGACCATGCGCACACGGAAATTCTCGTTCTCGTAGGCCTCAATGGCTTTGGCGGTGATGAGCGGAACACCGGTG
Source organism: Betaproteobacteria bacterium (assembly GCA_016868315.1). Taxonomy (GTDB): domain Bacteria; phylum Bdellovibrionota_B; class Oligoflexia; order Silvanigrellales; family Silvanigrellaceae; genus RFOM01. The sequence continues at coordinate 220,847 of VGHE01000004.1, read as the reverse complement.
TTTCCCGAGGCTGCACAGTATTGCCTTGCTCGATCGAGATCGCCTGCGGAAAGCATGCGGCGAATGGTTGCGTTGAACTTATTGAAGTTCACCCGGTAGGTCAGCTGCAGAGCAATGAAGCGCTCAAAAACAATCACCCATCCGACCGCAAAAATCGCAAGAATAATATAGGGAACAGGCTCGCGCGATCTGAACAGTTCAAACATTTCCTGAATCATGGAGTCGCTCCATCGGCTGCTGTAGAATTCGGCTTGTCTTTGGGTGGAATGCTATTGCTGTTTTGGTTTGACTCAGTTGTTGCAGGGGTGCGCGTAAACAGCTCGACATCTGCGAGAAGTTTTTTCAACTGCGCGTCCGCGTCTGTTGGTGACTCTTCAAAAAACCAATCGGGAAGTGCCTTCAAGGGAAGAGGAACTTCGGACAAAAGTGACTTGGACTGATCGCCACGAATGACAAGATCATCGCTCGCATGGGCGCTGCCAACATGCAACAGACCCACAAGTAAGACCGAAAAAATTCGTTTTTCGAAATGACTGCCCATAAAGATTCCTCATCCCGCTGACCTCAGGTTAGCAGGCCTAGAGAAGCTCAATTACTGCAGCATTTACCCATTCTTATTGTGCGAGTTCCGAAAAAGCGAAAGAGGGTTCAAATCCGCGTCTGCGGCTATCAGTGATCACCCGATAGGCACAAATTTCCGCAATGTCATCGAATTGATGAGCCACCTGGCCACGCACGACCTCGCGGCTCTGCACGAGGTCAACCCGACGCGCAATGCTGTCGCGGCGGCTCTGTTCGAGCGCAGCAATCAAAAAGCTTCCCGAGCCCGCATAGAAATCAAGACAGCGTTGTGGTGGTTGAGGACTCTCGCGTGGCACCATAGCCAAAAGCTCCTGAAGTAGGCCCACGGGCTTAGGAAAATCAAACACGCGCTCACCGTCAAACACGGCCTTGAGTTCTGCCTGGGCATCCTCGTTTGTAGGCCAGTGTGTGCCATTATCTTCGGCATGTCTGCGTTTCTGCTCGGATGCCAAAACACGTCGCCGCAATCCAAAATAACGTGTGATGAATCCGGTCTGAGCCCACAGCTCCTGCTGAATTCGAAAAGGTCCGACAACGCGTGCGCCTTTTTCGACCGCTCCCTGCCGCACAACCAATGGGTCGAGAAGCCTAAAGCCAAGCGAGCGGTTGGTATAAACGCCAGGGGCATATTCACCCTCCGGGCAAAGCGCAGACATGCCCTCAGGAATTCTTCGTTCTACGTCTTTGTTAGATGCGTTAAGAACGGGACGGGTTGATTCCTCGGTCTGTGCGCCCAACAATCGCGGACACACAGCAGCATTGCGGGCAAACACAAGAATATATTCCAGCGTTGCGCTGAGATGTTTGTCGAGAAAGCTTGGCTTTCGCTTACGCCGCCATTTGATTGTTCCGAGATGATTCTCCTGACCAAAAATCTCACGCATGATTGTTAGCAAATGACAGGCTTCGTTGTCATCAATGCTGACGAACAAGACTCCGGTTTCTGCAAGAACATCTCGCGCAAGAATCATGCGCGGATATATTTCATTCAACCATTGCGCTGATGCGTTTGCACCCGAAAATGCGCTTTTGTCTTTGTAGGTGAGCGCACTGCCCGTATTGTAGGGCGGGTCAATGTAGATGACGTCGTAACGCTCGCCAGCATCGCGCAGAAGTTTGAGAGCATCAAGATTATCGCCAGCCATGATCCTATGCTCAGCGGGCTCTTGGAGAGAAGAAGGTGGCTCGGGTCTGGCGCGGGGCGTCCAGAGCTTCAGAGTTTTGTCGGAAGGAAGCACACAATCCCGAGCCGTTGATTCTTTACCCGGCCAGACCAGCTCAAGCATGCAGAGGTCTCCTCAGCCCTTGAATCAACCGTGTGGTGCCACCGCATGGTGGTAGTGAATCACTCTTCGTCGTCGAAGTCAGCATCGGACTCGACTTCGTCCCAGCTGAAGCCGTTGGCAGCGATAACAATCTCGTAGTAGGTGTTGTTGCGCTTAACGAGATCGCCCGTAAAGAAACACTCCTGACCATCCACAGTCAGAACATTCGGCACTTCCTCGTCCTCGTTGTCGACATCGTAGCCCGCATCACGGTACACAGTTACAACAGTTTCAACGTCAATCAGATAATATTGGCCGTTGCCGAATGCCTTATCGGCCAGAGCTGCAGGTGTTGCCATGTCTTTTTTCCCTTCGTTACGCGGTTTACAATCGCGCTGCTGGCTTAGCGTAGAACAGTCCGGGGGACAAGAACGTGCGCCGAAACCTCGGTTGCGCAAGAATTTTCGCGGGCAGCGGGAGTTCCTTAAAAAAAACGCAGTGTTGGGCCAGACGGACTGGGGCAAGGCACACATCCTGCGCTTTTCGGAGTTCCTGCGCGCCGCCTCATCCGCAGGTGCAACGCCGGAATTTTGGAACACGCCCTGGGCAGCTTACGTCCCCATGGGTTCTGAGCTCCAGCTCCTCGGTCACTGCCCCATGGAAAACTGCTGGCTACCACATGCTTTGCCCAATGGTGTGCTGAACTGGTACCCGTGGCAAAGCGGCATAGAGCTCTGGGCCAAAGACGCACGCTCGTTGCCACAGCCTCCCGCATCAGTGCAGCTGAGCCGGGCTCTACCATCAAATCGCTCTCTAACACTCGTCATCACACCCTGCCTTGCGGTTGATCTCGCGGGTACGCGCTTGGGCTACGGTGGGGGATACTACGACCGCTTCCTTGAAGAACACGGAAACCACGTTCTCTCCGTGGCGTGTGTGCCTCATGAACTCCGACTCGCCGCAAACACACTTCCTAGGGAAACACACGATGTGAGCATTGATGTCATCGTGACGGAAAAAACGGTGGACGTTCTTTCCACCGAAAAGTTCAGGCTTTACTTAACGAACATGTCGATAAGCAGCTAGCTACTAAACAATGAGCGCGGATAAACCCTACCCTTTGCAAACAGGTCAACCACCTGCCGGGTGGAATTTGAAAACCCGCGCACAAGGCACAAGGTCTGTGATTGATCTTGCAGGAGCTGCATCTTTAGTGGCTCTGACCATAGTCCTGGTGCAATCAAAAGCTCATTCGCGACGGTCGGGTAAGCTTTAAAAAAAATATCGAGAAAAGCCGACGCTAGAGCATCCGATTCAGCAAAGAAAGTGTGCATGACTCCTTTAAAATCAATGCCCTTACCGATGCATGCACCAGCCAAAATTTCTCCATCTGCGCCTTCCAGCCAACTCAAGAGCAGACCAGAGACACTGCAAAGACTCTCAAACTTTACCCAGCTCGATTGGCTTTCCCCCGCTCTTCGCCCACGCTCAAGCGCGCTCCAAACTCTCAGGCGCGTCGCGCTCTCAAGCTGGGAAATTTCGCGCGGTGGCACAAAGCGTAACTCGGCAGGCAAAGAAATGTGCTCAGGGGTTGCGTTGAATTTAAAAAGACCTTCACGACCTGCAGCGACAAAACCGAGTGCACCATAGAACTCACGCGGCTGCGAAAACAGGTAAACAAAGTCATGCAGCTGCGCCTCAGCAAGTTGCTCCAGCACCCAGGCCAGCAGAGCTCGACCAAGACCTTGCCCCTGCGCCGAAGGGTCAACAGCAACACTTCCGATACACGCTCCGCGCATAAACACAGGCTCACTCCAGAACTCGGAGTCCACGGCACATAGGCCTTTGATTTCACCCTGAGCAGTGCTTGCTGTCGCTATGAATGCACCGGAGTTGGCAGAAAAAATATGCGGAAAATTTTCCGCATAGTGACCGACTGAGAACGCAGAATTAAGAAGTTTTTCAACCTGGGGGTTGTTTAAGGGAGGGCGATGGAATGCAAAATGAATCATCGCCTCCACCCTCACCGCAGCGACATTGCGAGGCGCTCGCCCATCTTCACGAGAGTTTCGAGACCATTTTGGGAATTACGAACAAGATCATCATCGAACTGGACGGTGCCCTTTTCAAAGAACAAAATGCAGGTGCTCCCACCGAACTTGAAATAACCTTTCTCATCGCCACGCTGAACCTGAGTGCCGGCACGATAGGTCTGAACAATCGAACCCACAAACAAAGCACCAATCTCCATTTGAAGAATCGTACCCATTTCGTTGGTCTTCAGTTCACAAAGAGTGCGCTTGTTCAAACAATACACAGGCAGTCCCTGTTCAAGGGCATACGGACTCACACTGTGCAACAACCCAGGAACGGTCTTGGTGATCCCGACCTTGCCTGCGACCGGAAAGTGAAAACGGTGATAATCCGCTGGACACAAACGCAGCACAGCACATGCGCCATTGCGGTAGCGATCAGCGAGTTCCTGATTCTTATTGAAAAGGTCGAACAGCGAAATAGGAGCCCACTTGACGTACGAAACTGTTGCGTCATCAATTTGCGGAAAAACAAGCAGACGGCCATCACCGGGCGAAGCAACCGCCTTATCTTCCTCTGTAATAACACGTGCACCGGGTCTGAGCTTACGCGCAAAGAAGTCATTGAAGCTCACGTATTCAACAAGGTCTTTGCTGCACTCCGTGATGTCGATTCCAAGAGCCTCAACAAAATCTTCAATCTTGTGCTTGCTGGCAGCTGAGTCGTTGTAGGCACCATAAATATTGCTGAGCACGCGGTTGGTGAGAAGTTTTGTGGTCACAGCCAATCCAGCGGGATGACCGTAAAACACTTTCATCACATCATCGCCGTAAACCTTCTCCACAAAACTTTCGTTGCTGCGGCGGTCGACGACATTGATTTGTTTAGACTCGACCCCCAGCATCCGCAACAAGGGAAACTCACTCTTGCCCAAAAAAGCCACTTTCAGCCCTCCGATTCCAAATTCACTTCGCGTTTTACAATGCGTCCACCCTCAAGGCCGCTCCCTGGGCCGAGCAGCACAAACTGGTCGGCGTATTCGTGGAAGGCAAGATGATGCTCTACAACAACAAAGGTATGCCCTTCGCGGGTCAGATCCTGCAAGGTCTTCAACAGCTGACCAATGTCCTTTTCTGACAGTCCACGCGTCGGCTCATCCAAAATACAAAATAGCTTTTTGGTTCCCTTGGTCAGAGCCGCGCACAGGCGAAGTCGCTGCGCCTCACCCCCTGAAATGAAGGAGGTGGGCACACCCAAAGGCAAGTGTCCCAAACCCAGCCGCACGGCAATCGCAAGACTTTTACGAAAACCAGTCTCCTGACCCAATTCCACAAGACAATCTTCCAGACTCGTTTCCAACCACTGCTGAATGCTCTTGCCGCGCCATTGCACCTTGAGTACGTCGCGCCGGTAACGGCCGCCGTGGCATTCTGGACATTCCTTGTCGACTTCACCCAGGAAGAATAAATCTTCACGGATAAAGCCCTTGCCGCCACACTCTCCACATGCACCCGCACCGTTGAATGAAAAATCACTCGGCATCAAATCGTTGAGCTTTGCCTCAGCTGTTTGTGCAAACTGCTTGCGGAGCAAGTCCATCAGCCCCAGAACAGTTGCAGGCACACTCGTAATCGAGCGGTGCATAGCGCGCTGCTCGACACTGACAATGTCATGCGCATCGAAGAAGTCAGCGGGCACCGCAAGCTCACTCCAAAGCCCACGCCCCTCATCGGGATCAACGCGATCGTTTGAGCTCAACCCTTTGTCGGTAAGCCATTCGAGAGCTGCCTCGAGTCCACAGTGAATCAGTGTCGACTTTCCCGCGCCGCTTGCACCGCCAACCACCGTCAGCTGACCAAGTGGTATCTGCAGATCAATGTCTCTGCAGTTGTGCATCGAAAATCCTTTGAGCCACAGAGATTTTGAAGATGTTTTTTTTTGTGACGGCTGAAATTGCACAGGCTGCTCGCAGCGACGAATGCGCTCAAGGGAAAGAGTCTTGACGTCCATGCGCGCAGATTCAGGCTCGCCTGTGGATGCCTGAGTGATAAGCTCACCACCACGGCTTCCGCCACCCGGACCGAGTTCAATCCAAACATCGGCCTGCTGCACGAGCTCAGGGTCGTGCTCGACCATCAGCACCGTATTGCCCAGGTCGCGCAGATCCTTCAAACACGAGACAAGTTCAGGAATTTCAGCCCGCCCTAATCCAACACTCGGCTCATCCAAAACATAAAGTGCATCGGTGAGTCCATTACCAATCACGCGCGTCAGGAGAACGCGCTGATATTCGCCACCACTGAGTGTTTTACAGCGGCGCGAGAGCGTGCTTGATCCCAAACCCAAACGTACAAGAAGATCGATCTTGCGCTGCAACTCAGCCCAAATCTCTTTTAAACCCACCAACCGATGCTGGTATTTTTTTTCCTCGCGGACACTGTTCATCCAGCGCTGCACAGAGGCAATTTCTCCATGCATCAAGTCGCCATAGCGGGTTGTTCCACAACGTGCCTGACGGCCAGCTGAACCAAGACGCGAGCCAGAGCAATCGGCACAAGTGACGTAACGCCGATACTTGGCAAGAAGGATACGCGATTGTTGTTTGTAGCGCTCTGCCTCTAGCGCCGCAAAAAATTCCTCAATGCTAACGAATTTTGAGGGGCGACGTGCTCCCTTTTCACCCTCTGTACCCTGAGGAGCACCTGACCAAATTACTTTTCGTTGTTCTTCGCTCAATTTATTCCACGCCGTTCCCACGGGAATACCAAGAGAACGGCAGGCAGAAATGAGTTCGTCGTTCATCCACCCGAAAACGTCTGATGCCCAGGGTTTGATTGCACCCTGATTTAAGCTCAAGCGCGGGTCAGGGATAATTTTAGCCTCATCGAGAATGGGAACATTCCCAAGACCACGACACGTCCGGCATGAGCCAAGAACACTTTGCCAATCGAGATCCGACGTTTGAATCAAGGCGGTGGGCTGATTACAGCTGTGGCAAAACGGCTGCACACGGAACAGCTGTTCGTGCGTGACCTTCTCCGTGTCGGCATTGTAATTCAGCATTTGGAGAGTCGAAAAACGATTCGAAAAACGCACCTGACTCCATACAGAATCGGCACGATTGCGAAGTTCGTCGGAGGAGGAGTCCGCCGAAAGACGATCGAGCACAACCAAAACGTCGGAAGGTAATTTTTGGAGCTGACCGCTTTGTGCGAGAATATCCTCGATTTCAAGAATGACCCCATCTGCGATGATCTTGGTAAAACCCTCAAGCAGAAAACTCTCAAACAGAGTTTTTCGCTCTTTCAGTTCATCAGACAGCGCGAAAGGGATGGCTAGGATTTTATAGTTCTCTGTTGTTGAACTCTTTGCAAAAGCAGCGTTCAGGTGCGCGAGCAGTTCGTTCACAGAATGGGTTTCAGCCGCAGAACCACATTTTGCGCAGCTCTCGTCCATTAATGTGACAAAGGAAATCCGCAGCGGATCGAAGACATCGGAGCTTGTGCCAATCACCGAACGTGGGTCAGTGGAGCGATTGGTCTGTTTCAAGGCAACCGCGGCTGGAACATTTTCAATGGCCTCGAAATCGCCGGCAGGCAAGCCCTGAAGAAATTGCCGTTCGTAGGTGCCCAAGGTTTCAAGAAAACGGCGCTGCGCCTCGGCGTAGATGGTGTCAAAGACCAGTGAGCTCTTACCACTTCCAGACACACCCGTGACAGCAACCCACTTACCGAGAGGAATATCGAGCTTCAGATTCTTGAGGTTGTGCGTCTTAACGCCTTCACAATGAATGGAATCATTGCTGACCGAGAGTGAAGACGAAGTCGGCGACCTAGGCATAGTTTGAGGCTTCCTGTTCGGTGCTTTGGTTGGGCTTATACCCGCGCACATCCAAGAAGTGAGTGATCCACGGATCGTGGAGATTATGCAACTCTTCCCATGTCCCTTTAGCGATGAGCCGCCCCTCGTTCAGAATGGCCACTCTTGGAGCAAACGTAAAGGCGACCTCGACGCTCGAGGTTACACACACCAGACTGCTGCCAATTTCAGCAGCTAGCTTATGTATCATCGAAATCACGACGGCCGACGTCACGGGATCGAGACCAGCCGTCGGCTCATCGAGAAGCGCGAGGTCGGGTGATGTGGCCAACGCGCGCACAATCCCCACGCGACGACGCATCCCGCCGGAGAGCTCACTGGGCAACTTCCGTGCCGCGGCCGGGAGGTTCACGCTCGCAAGCATGCGATGAACCCGCTCTTCCATGTCATAGGCTGAAAGGCTGGTCATGTTCTCCATGGCAAAGAGAATATTTTCGCGCACGGTCATGAAATCAAACAACGCACCCAACTGAAATGCCATGCCGACCCGACGCAGCAGAGCATTGCGCTCTTCGCTTCCCAGAGTCTGCAAATTCTTACCAAACAGCGTAACGCTCCCCTTGTCGGGCGCCACCAAACCAAGAAGCCCCTTTAGCAAGGTGCTTTTCCCACAGCCACCTGGCCCAAGAATCGAGAGATGCTCGCCCCGCTCAACCCTCAGGTTGACACCGCTCAGCACTGAACGACCATCGTAGGACTTGTGAAAATCCACAACATCAACAATAGTTCTGGCGTCCTTGGTGACTTGCATACGATCTCCAGACCGATCAGCAGACATCCTGCGCGGAAAAAGCATGCATCGCACGGGTGTGAAATCGGGAAAGACTCGTTGAAGTCTGACATGTGAGTCTCTCGACCTCAAGCCAAGTGCCAATGCAACCGACCCATTCTCTGCGCGAACGCAGCATGAAGGAGTTGAAGGTGAGCTTCCTGAAAGAATTGAGCGAAAAGAACCCAAAATTTGCGCCATTCGTGGGCACACTCTTGTGCCTGGGTTTGGGCTGGGAGCGAGCTCACTCTTTTGCCCAAGCCCAACAAAAGGAGGCTCCGCCGCCAGCCAAAGACACCAAGGCGGAGGCAACACCCGCCGCGAAGGCCGGCAACACAACCGAAAAAAAGGGCGAGAAAATCGACCTGCCGCTGCCCCAGGCTCCAGCACTCGCCAAACCAGAAACCAACAGTGAAGCAGCCAAGGCAACCGATCAAAAAACGAAAAAACGCTCCGAACTGCTTCAAAAGGTTCCACTCGAACTGAGAGCGGTGCAGAAGTTCGATGCTGTCAAAACCAAACAAGAAGCTTGTATGCTGCTCGAGGGCAAGGTCGTCACGTACTACGATACAGCCTCTTTTGTTTCAGGATGCGTTCAGCGCCCGATCGAAGATGTAGACCTACTGAATGAACTCGTATACAAGCAGCGCAAAACTGTGGCCGAGGTTCCTGCGCACGTCTACCGCTTGATTCCCTTTGGGGAACCTTGGGTTGGAAAACAACAACAAAATTTCACAACCTCTAAAGTCTGCCGCGAGCTAAATGGTCGTTACGTAACCTCCACCGGCACCGACTATTTTGTTATTGAAAACTGCAAGAAAAGAGCTTTCTCGAGCTATGTCGAACTCCAGGCTCACAACAAGCGCAATGCACCTGTTCTCACGGTGTCACCGGAGCAGCTCGATAAACTCGATGAAGGTAAAACTATTGAGGGCAGCTACGATCGCGAAGTCGGGGCGCTCTACAGGATTGTTGGTGACTCCGCCCTGAGTCCTTTGGGAAGTGCCGACGGCAAGGCAAAACCTGTGCGCTCGGCAGAGGATCTTGAGGCACTCCCCGAATCATCTGGCAAGACAACCAAAGTCGATGGCAAAAAGCTCTGCAAACAATTTAACAACAAAGTTGTTTCATTTTATTCTCAGCTTTTTTACATCACAAATTGCCAAAAACGACCTTTGAAGGAACTGCCCATCGCCATTCAACAGCGTTTCTCCGAACAGGGCGTCAACATCACCGACATGACCTCTGCCCAAGTGGATTCCATTCCATCGGGCAAAGAGCTCACAGAAGACGAAGCTCTCTCGCTCATTAAATGAAGTTGACAATACACAGGCAAAAAAGCGAGGCCACTCTCAGGTGACCTCGCTTTTTTTGCGCAAACTTCTTCTTTTTGACTCAGATTTATCTGTCAGTACTTTCCGGGCAACATTCTCAACACAACAAAATCAGCAGGAGCATCGGCATCGATCATTCCAGGAATATATGTATCTGATCCCATACCAACAGAAACAACCTGCTCTTTGTCGAGAGAGAATTCATAACGCAAATAGCGTTCGATGTTCTTGGCTCTCTGAGTTGTCTCGTCACGCAGCTTTGTGCGTGAACCGGTGCGCCGCGCATGAACCTCAACGAGAAGTCGGCCACGCGCTTGAGCAAATGCACTGAGCAGAACACGCTTCAAAGAATCCTGGCCGAATCGAGTGAGTTCAATCGGACTGCCTTCGGCAGTGCCACCAAAAAGCTCATCGACAGGAAGAGTCACACGCGGGCTCACGCCGTGCTTCTGTGAGATTTCTTTCTGACGCACCACAACCAAATCACCTACCATGGGGGTCGGGTGAAGATTTCCGGTGGAGACAAGTTCTGCCTGAACACCGCTGTCCACGGACACACTTTCACCTGCCACTTCCAAGGCTCCTTCAACCAGACCGCCATTGCGCGCAACAACCTCGCCATGACCCAAGGAAACCCAGCGCCCCGGAGGCAAACAGCGCAGGACATCGAACTCAGCGCCCGCCTGAAGATGCCTTGGAGCTGCTGACACTTCGCCCTCGTCAGACGAAAGCCGCAGTGGCCACATCACACGAACCCGACCGTCTTCCGCCTTTTCAACACGGGTCAGAGCCACAGGCTGGTCGGGAAGGGCGCTCATGGCATCTTGCGAACAGGCTTTTCCCGACGCGAGGGCTGCCTCGGCGCCCAAGAGGGATACCAGTAATAATGAGGTGTTAAACAGGCGGCGTGGCCAGCCCATGGGCTTTCCTCGCACAAGTGCAATTCCGGTCTTGAGTCGGTTGTTAAGCCTCATTATGGCTCCCCTTCCATGCGCACTCTGCGCGTCTTGCTCTGCGAGGCGTATCGGTACGCAGGCCTCTACTGTTGGAATGCAAAATTTTCAGCATTTACGGAGGTTTTGACTTCAAAAAAACGAACCCGAGCGTCGGGGAGGGAGCAGGCCATGAAACAAGCGGGAATGTTGGTGGAGCGCATGAAAAACGGACAGGCGGCCCCCGACAAACACTTCAACCCGTATTTGTATGAAGCGATGGACTACCAGGGCATCCTGCTCACAGCCAGTGAATGGGCAGAACGTAACCGCGATGTGTTTAAAGACACAACCAAGCCGTTGCTGATTGAGGCCGGCTGCTACATGGGCAAGAACGTCCTGGAATTTGCACAGAACAATCCAGACTGGAATGTTCTAGGAATAGACATCACATACAAACGCACGGTCAAAGCCGCTCGAAAAATCAAAAATCTCGGGCTCGACAACGCCAAGATCCTCATCAGTGATGCGCATCTGGCAATCTCTCAATTGCCCGCAGGCTCACTTTCGGGGCTGTGTGTATTTTTCCCCGACCCCTGGCCTAAAAAGAAGCAACGCAAAAACCGCCTCGTCCAGGAACCCTTCCTCCGCCTGTTGGCCGATAAACTTGAGCCTCAGAAGGGATTTTTCTGGTTCAAAACCGACAGCCTCGATTATTTTGAATGCGTGCAGGACCTCGGCCGCACGCTCCACTGGGGTGAATCTGCACCCGATGTCGTCCCGAGTGGGCTCGAGCCTCTTCCCTACACAACGGTTTTTGAGGCACTCTTCATTGGAAAAAATCTTCCCATCTATCGTCGCGTCTTCACTCCCCCGCGGTCGTGAACGCAGGCAGCCGGTGGGTAAGGCACACACAGTCGAAAAAACCCACGGTGGCTATGAACGTGCTCCAAACAGCGACACAACAAATCTCTACTCACGCTGATAAAACCTCAGGTGCACGACGTGCGGCTGTCTATGCCGCATGGGGCGCCGGAGCCCTTGCACTTTGCAAACTCATTCTCTTTTTCATGACCGGCTCTATGGTTGTTGCACTGTCAGCCTGGGACAGCACGCTCGATGTCTTTGTGAGTGCACTCAATCAGAAGGTCATTCATTTTGCGCGACAGAGCCCTGACTCTAATCACCCCTACGGTCATGGCAAAGCTGAATCAATGGCCGCCTTGGCGCAGGGAGCGCTGATTGTTAGCGGCGGCGTTCTCATCATGATTTCGAGCGGACAAAAGCTCTGGGAAGATCTGCAAGGCGCACCAACTGTGATGCAGCACCCTTGGCCAACAGCTGCCTTTTTCATCGTTGCAGCACTGGCGAGCTGGGTCATTACGGGTGGACTCAAACACGCATCGCGCAAATACAACAGCCCTGCATTAGCCGCTGACTCCGAACACTATCGCACCGACGTGATGGCTAACCTTGCCAGTGCACTCTCTCTCGCTGCAATTGCATTCACGGGTAAAACCTGGCTTGACCCACTCCTCGCAGGAGTCTTCGCCATCAATATTGGCTGGGGAGGATTCAAACTTCTGTCCACAAGCATCAATGACCTACTCGATCACGACCTGCCCGAATCCATGAAAGAAGATGTGCTCAAGCTCATTAGCGACAGCAATGAGCTCATTATCGATGTCCACAACTTCCGGGGTCGACGCAGCGGACACAGATATTTCATTGACTTTCATATCACTCTTCCAGCAAATCTCGATTTCCGCACTGTTCACGAAATTACCGAAGACATCGAAAAGAAAATCGAAGAACGATTCGATGCCGATGTCGTCGTGCATGCTGACCCTGAAGAGGAAAATCACGGACGCGTCCGCACAGCGCCCGGACTGCACCGCACGCTCCACGCCATTCCAAAAAACAAGGAAACAACTTGAATTTTTCCAAGCCTCAAACGCTGCTGGACCAACATCTTCGCAAAGCAGGCTTGATGTGGACTTCGGTGCTGGACATTTCTTCCTGGGAACAATTCTGGGAGGTTCAAGCAACACCAGCTGAACTCCAGACCGATTTCAACTTCTACGAGCGCTGGCTCAGTGAAGGGGGTCACGCGAATATGACCTACCTGCAGAACAACCTCGCCGCCCGCAAAGATGCGAGAAAAATTCTTGCCGGTGTCAAGTGCATTATCTCCCTCATCATTCCATATGCAGAAGGTCATTCTGTGCGCGGCAGCGGGCAGAAAAACGAAACACAGAGTGACGCGATCATCGCAAAAATTGCACGCTATGCTCGCGTGCCTGACTACCACCGCAGCCTCAAAAGAGAAATCGATACTGTGCTGCATGCGTGGCAGAAGGACGCTCTCTCACAGAACCTCCTGTCTCAGACAACATCGTGGCGTGTCGTCACTGATTCACTCCCGTTTCTTGACCGAGCTCACGCACGCCTTGCAGGATTGGGTTTTGTAGGAAAAAACACCATGCTCATTCGCCCGGGTGTGGGAAGTTTTTTTTTCATTGCTCACGCGCTCATCGATGCTCCTTTTGAGATTCTCGCTGCAGAGAACCTTGAGAAACCCTTGGCTGCAAACGCCATCGCCGAATTATCTTGTGGCGAATGCCGCAAATGTCTCGACGCCTGTCCGACCGGCGCTTTGATTGCGCCAATGTATTTACAATCTGATAAATGCTTGTCGTACTTGACCATCGAGAGCCGGGCGCAGATCCCTTCAGAGTTCATTCCACATCTCGGTGCCCAGTTTTATGGTTGCGATATTTGTCAGGATGTTTGCCCCTACAATCTGAGAACAACTCCGCTTCAAACAATCAAAAGCTTTGAGAAGCAACACGACTTCTTTCTGCAAATCACGCTCGAACAGGTCGCAAAAATGTCACAGGCTGAATACGAAAAATGGTTCGGTGGAACAGCAATGACGCGTGCAAAATACAGTGGGCTTGTTAGAAACGCCCTGTGTGCTTTGTATGCCACACGAAATGCGGCGCTCTCGGATATCTTGTTGCAGCGCAGAAATGACGCGGAACCACTGATTGCTGCAACAGCTCATCAGCTCATGGAACTCAATGGACGTCAGCACGTCCCCGACCCGCAATAAACTCCTGTGGCATTCGACCCACCATTATTTCTAACTGCTCGGTCTGCCCTTCACGGAAAACAGAAACTTTCACTTTTGCACCCGGCGAGAGTTTCTTCATCACGTCGCGAAAATCTGCAATCTCATGCACGCGCTTATTGTTCGTCGAGACAATCACATCGCCAACACGCAACCCTGCACTCTGAGCAGGAGAACCTTGAACGACATGTGTTACAAGGAGGCCGACAGGATCGGCGTCGGAACTCTTAAGGCGCACATGTGTCAGCCCCAGACCCAACCACACAAGCCGCGACAAACCAACCGGCTTACGCAGTGCATCGAGAATAGGACGTGCCACTTCAGTTGGAATCGCAAAGGAGATTCCACGCGCATCGGTGAGCAGGGCAGTGTTGATTCCAATCACTTCTCCGCGCACATTGAACAATGGCCCACCCGAATTTCCAGGGTTGATGGCCACATCCGTCTGAAGAAAATCATCGAACGGACCCTCGCCTATCGTGCGGCCTTTTGCGCTGAGAATTCCAGATGTCACAGTGTGGCCATAGCCAAAAGGATTTCCAATTGCGAAAACCGGATCTCCAATACGCGCCTTGACACTCGACGCAAAGCGCAAAGGACGAGCCCTGGGCCAAGGATTTTCTAACTTAAGAAGAGCAATATCCGCCTGTTTATTCATACCAATCAACTTGGCGCTCAAACCCCAGCGCTCATGCGCTGGAACCACTTCAATGCTCTGGGCATCTTTGACAACATGGTAATTTGTGACCACCAATGAACTTGAAAGATAAAAGAATCCCGACCCACGCGACCGGGGAATCTCCTTTTGAATGACTTCCAAGGGGGAAACAAAAAGCTTGAAAAAAGGGTCTGACATGGCCGGTGCGCGGCCATCAGAAGGGACTTCGCGTCCTGCATTTTCTGTTTTAACAGAATCCACTTTATCGCGGGTGCGGATATTCACAACACCAGGAAGAACCCTCTCGACCACATCAGCGATTGAAAACACCTGGGCTGCAAAGGCCTCGCCAGCACTTGCCCCTATCAGCACAGAAGCCAAGCCCAAAACAAAACGCGAACGAATGACTTCGCATGCAGTTTGAGACGTGCACATGGGGTCTGCCTCCGCGGCTGGGACGCAACGTGCGACCCACTGAGGCTCATCTTGTCATAGGAGGGGGTGGGGCTACTCCCTCCCGCCAATCACATGACAAACAAGGATCAAGTGGATATGGTTCTCGCCGGACATGCCATCCGAACCTGGGGAGGTTAACACATGAAAAATGCTTTGAATCTTGTGAAGATGGCGATGCTGACGACAATTCTCGGCAGCTGCACGACCACACCCACCACACGAGAGGGTCTGCAGAGCGAATTTTTGGCATTGAACCCGGCAAGAATTGCTGCTTTTGCACCCGTCTTGATGCCGCACCCAGTGAACAAAACATCCATCGATCCAGCCACCGTCATCACAGCCCAGGTTCAAGCCTCAATCGAAACAAGAATTCTCGCAGCTTTCAAGAACCAACCGAACGTCAATGGCGTTTCATTT
This sequence comes from Betaproteobacteria bacterium, assembly GCA_016868315.1. Lineage (GTDB taxonomy): Bacteria > Bdellovibrionota_B > Oligoflexia > Silvanigrellales > Silvanigrellaceae > RFOM01. The sequence goes on along the minus strand of VGHE01000004.1, from coordinate 205,388 downwards.
CAAACGGTGCGCAGTCTGTTGAAGAACAGTCCACGTGTTGCAGCGGATATTGATACCGAGCTGAAGAACATGGGGCAACTCGTTCATAGTGGCTCCGCAAAAGAAACTCTGTTGCTCTCAAAAGAGTGCAGAGAACGAAAAAACTTTCTAGATTTCTACAAGCACTGCATGCTCTCCTCAGGTCGGTGGACACAGCTTCTGAATCAATTTTCCTTAGCTGTCCTCAATTCTGACTCGATGTTGATTCCTGTTTTGACCTCACTTGAAAAATCCACAGACAACAACACCTACGTTGTTAAAGTTGGCATCAGTCTTCTCCTTATCGACACCAACACAGGGCGGCTCATCTGGGGGCGCGATACGCAAATTCAGGCAGGGTCTGCTCAAGGTCTAAAGCAATTTCCAGAACTCAATCCTCTGCTCGACAAACTCTTCTCTGAACCCCTTTGGGCTGAGTTTCCTGGCCGCCGCACCAAAGTAGAAAATCAGCCCAGCAAGGAAGGAACAAAAAAGTGAGCGAGAAAAATAACCAGACCAAAATGCGCTCCGAGGCCTTTGTCACTGCCTCCAATGCACCAGTCGAACCGCTTTACGATGTCGATCACCTCGGCACGCTCGAAACTTTTCTGAATGACCTCGGTGAACCTGGAAAATTTCCCTTCACGCGCGGTGTTCACCCATCTATGTACCGCAGCCAATTCTGGACAATGCGTCAGTACGCCGGTTTTGCGACCGCAGAAGAGTCGAACTCCCGATATAAATATTTGCTTGAACAAGGCCAAACCGGATTGAGTGTGGCTTTCGATTTGCCAACTCAAATAGGCTACGACTCCGATTCCGAGCAGGCTGCAGGAGAGGTTGGTAAAGTTGGTGTTGCGATTGACACTCTCGCGGACATGGAAATTCTTCTCCGCGATATTCCGCTCGATAAAATCTCCACCTCGATGACCATCAATGCATCGGCGAGCGTGCTGCTCGCTATGTACATTGCAGTTGCAGAGAAGCAGGGAATCTCGGCCAACCAACTGCGTGGAACAATTCAGAACGATATTTTAAAAGAGTATATTGCACGTGGCACCTATATTTTTCCGCCACGCCCGTCGATGCGCATCATCACCGACATTTTCTCCTTCTGTAAAAAAGAGGTACCGCAATGGAACACAATCTCCATTAGCGGATATCACATCCGCGAAGCCGGAAGCACGGCTGCCGAAGAGGTTGGATTCACACTCGCCAATGGAATCGCCTATGTTCAGGCAGCACTGGACGCTGGTCTCGACGTCGATGATTTTGCACCACGCCTGAGCTTCTTTTTCAATTCTTTTACTGATCTTCTCGAAGAGGTGGGCAAATTCCGAGCTGCGCGGCGCCTGTGGGCTAAAATCATGCGTGAGCGTTTCGGAGCAAAAAACCCGAAGAGCTGGATGCTCCGCTTCCACACCCAGACTGCGGGCTCAACCCTAACGGCACAACAGGCCGACAACAACATCGTCCGCGTGACAATTCAGGCTCTTGCAGCCGTATTGGGCGGCACCCAAAGTCTGCACACCAACTCTCGCGACGAAGCGCTCGCTTTGCCGAGCGAAGAGTCTGCCCGTATTGCCCTGCGCACACAGCAGATCATTGCCCACGAGTCAGGTGTTGCGGAGACGGTCGACCCCCTTGCTGGGTCTTACTATGTGGAGGCCACAACAGCCCGCATCGAACATGAGGCCGCGGCATTTATTCAAAAGATTGATGACCTCGGGGGCGTGATTCCTGCCATTGAACAAGGATTTATTCAGGCCAGCATCCAGCGCTCAGCATTCACATACCAAGATGATATTGAGAAACAAAAACGCATTATAGTTGGCGTAAACAAGTTCACCATCAATGAACCCCCGCCCAAAGGTCTGCTGAAAATTTCAAAAACCGTCGAAGAGAATCAGATTCGCAAACTGCAACAAATTAGAGCGCAGCGAGACTCTTTACGCCTTCAATCTGCCCTCAAGACACTCAAAACTGCCGCACAGGGGCAGGACAATTTGATGCCCCACATCCTCGAAGCTGTGCGCTGTTATGGGAGCGTTGGTGAAATTTGTAACACCCTGCGCGAGGTCTTTGGGGAATATAAAGAGAACGTTGTGCTCTAAATTCGACGGCACCCTCCGCGGTGCCCGCGGGTCAACCAGGCGCGGTCTGTTGGCACAACGTCTCCTCAGACTGCCCCGGCCTTGACACACCTCGATTGCCGCTTAGCTTCCTGCTTGGCTCGAAATAGCTCATGAACCGACAACAATCGGATTGGTTGCTTATTGTGCACCCCCCCGAGTTTTTGGTATGGGAAACAACCACGTCTATAGGAGGTATCTATGAAAATTCGCCCTTTGGCAGACCGCATTCTGGTCAAACGCGTTGAGGAAGAAACCAAAACCGCAGGCGGAATCCTCATTCCCGACAATGCAAAAGAGAAACCCATGGAAGGCTCTGTCGTTGCCGTTGGCACGGGCAAAGTTCTAACCGATGGCAAAGTGCGTCCCATGGAAATCAAGGTCGGCGACCGCGTTCTGTTTAGCAAATACAGCGGAACAGAAATCAAGCTCGAAGGCACAGAGCACCTCATTCTGCGCGAAGACGACATCCTGGGCATCGTCAACAACTGATTCTCAAAATTTACATCTGTTTTTTGTTCATACGGAGATGAAATATGTCAGCTAAAATGATCAACTTCGGCGAAGACGCTCGCAAGAAAATTCTCACTGGTGTCAACATCCTCGCAGATGCCGTTAAAATCACCATGGGACCACGTGGCCGCAACGTCGCAATCGACAAATCCTTCGGTTCGCCAAACGTCACCAAAGACGGCGTGACTGTCGCCAAAGAAATCGAACTCGAAGACAAGTTCGAAAACATGGGCGCGCAGATGGTTAAGGAAGTTGCTTCCAAAACCTCGGATGTTGCCGGCGACGGAACCACAACCGCAACTGTTCTCGCACAGGCTATTTACCGTGAAGGCGTTAAGCTTGTTGCAGCGGGTCACAACCCGATGGATCTCAAGCGCGGCATCGACAAGGCTGTCACCGAAGTCGTTACGGAGCTCAAGAATCTGAGCAAGAAAACCAACAGCCGCACTGAAATCGCACAAGTTGGTACAATTTCTGCAAACTCTGACACTGCCATTGGCAACATCATTGCCGATGCAATGGAAAAAGTGGGCAAGGAAGGCGTCATTCAAGTGGAAGATGCCAAAGGCATGGACACCACTCTTGAAGTTGTTGAAGGTATGCAATTCGACCGTGGCTACCTGTCCAACTACTTCGTCAACGACCCAGAGCGTATGGAAGTCAACTACGAAGACGCATACGTTCTTCTGTTCGACAAGAAGCTCTCCAGCCTTAAAGATCTTGTTCCAATTCTCGAGAAAGTTGTTCGCACCGGCAAGCCACTTCTCATGGTCGCTGAAGACGTCGAAGGCGAAGCTCTCGCAGCTCTCGTGCTCAACCGTCTGCGTGGCAACTTGAAACTGGTTGCTGTCAAGGCTCCCGGCTTCGGCGATCGCCGTAAAGCAATGCTTGAAGACATCGCTATCCTGACCGGCGGCGTTGTCATCTCTGAAGAGATGGGCATGCGCCTCGAGAGCACCACGCTCGAACAGCTCGGCGTTGCAAAGCGTGTCCGCATCGACAAAGACAACACCACCATCATCGATGGCCAGGGTGCAAAGAAAGACATCGAAGCTCGCATCAAGCAGCTGCGTAAGCAGGTTGAAGACACCAGCAGCGACTACGACCGCGAGAAACTGCAAGAGCGCCTCGCGAAGCTTGCGGGTGGCGTTGCTGTGATCCGCGTTGGTGCTGCAACAGAAACCGAGATGAAGGAAAAGAAGGCTCGCGTTGAAGACGCACTGAACGCGACCCGTGCTGCCGTAGAAGAAGGCATCGTTCCTGGCGGCGGTGTTGCGCTCATCCGTGCTCAGAAGGTTCTTCCCGCACTGCGCGAGAAGGTCGCTGGTGACGAGCGCTTTGGCGTAGACATCGTCTTCCGCGCTGTCGAAGAGCCTCTGCGCCAAATCACCAACAATGCTGGCCAAGAGCCATCGGTTGTTCTTCAAAAAGTGCGCGAAAACACCACAACGACTTTTGGCTTCAATGCCAAAGACGAGCGTTACGAAGACATGGTTGCCGCTGGCATCATCGACCCAACCAAAGTCACCCGCTCTGCGCTCCAAAACGCTGCTTCAGTCGCATCACTGCTCCTCACAACCGAGTGCATGATTGCAGAGCGTCCGAAGGAAGACAAAGCTGCTCCTATGCCGGGCGCTGGCGCAGGATATGGCGGGATGATGTAAGTTGCCCCCGCTTAAAAGGGGCGTAAGCCCCTTACAGTCGTTGATTTTACCGTAGCCTCGCGATAGCGAGGCTATTGTTTTTTGTGTAAGGTTTTCTGCGACAATCCCTACAGGTCATCTACGAACGGCCAAGCGCCTTTGTCATTGAGGAGTCAGACATGAACGTTCATGAGTATCAGGCCAAGGAGCTGCTCGCCAAATTCGGTCTGAACATCCCCAAAGGAAAGCTCTGCTATACGGCGACTGAAGCCGAATGGGCAGCACGATCGTTTGGGCTTGATGCACTGAGCGTTGTTAAGGCGCAGATCCACGCAGGTGGCCGTGGCAAGGGTGGTGGTGTGAAATTGGCTCGCACCCCCGAGGAAGCAAACGAGTGGGCGCGCAAGATTATTGGCATGCAGCTCGTCACACCCCAAACCGGACACCAAGGAAAAAAGGTTCACAAAGTCCTTGTAGCTCAAGGCTCGGACATCGCTAAAGAGTACTACCTGAGCTTGGTTGTCAACCGCGAAGCTGATTCTATCGGCGTCATGGCCTCGACCGAAGGTGGCATGGACATCGAGGAGGTTGCAGAAAAACACCCCGAGAAGATTGTCACCGCCAACATCGACCCAACCGTTGGTCTCATGCCCTTCACCGTCCGTATGATGTGCGCACGCCTTGGCTTCACCGGTCCTCTGGCGAAAGAATTCGACAAAACCATCCGCGGACTGTTCAACGCTTTCGTGGCGTACGACTGCTCGATGATCGAAATCAACCCACTCGCAGTCACCAAAGATGGCCAAATGCAAATCCTGGACTGCAAAATGGCCTTCGATGAAAACGCTCTGTTCCGTCATCCCGAGATCCAAGATCTGCGCGACTACGAAGAAGAAGATGCACGCGAACTCGAAGCCTCCAAATTTGGTCTGAGCTACGTTTCGCTCGAAGGCAACATTGGCTGCCTTGTGAATGGCGCAGGCCTCGCGATGGCCACAATGGACATCATCAAGCAGAAGGGCGGTCAGCCCGCGAACTTCCTCGATGTGGGTGGTGGTGCAAACCAAGAGACAGTGACCCAAGCCTTCCGCATCATTCTCAAAGATGCTGCCGTGCGTGGAATCTTTGTGAATATCTTCGGTGGCATCATGAAGTGCGATGTGATTGCCAACGGTATTGTTTCGGCAGCTAAAGAACTTGGACTCAAAGTTCCGCTCGTGGTTCGCCTCGAGGGAACAAACGTCGAACTTGGCAAAAAGATTCTCAACGACTCTGGTTTGAACATCATTGCCGCCAACTCGATGAGTGACGGTGCAGAGAAGATCGTTCACGCTGTGCGCTGAACATCTCGCTGAAACCTTGGGCTTGCTACTTTTGACTTTGAATTAAGAGGACACCTCACATGAGTATTCTGGTTGGCAAAAACACTCGCCTCATCTGCCAAGGCATCACAGGTAGCGCTGGACACTTTCACGCTGAAAAGTGCGCTGAATACGGTACAAATCTGGTGGGTGGCGTGACGCCCGGTAAAGGCGGAACAAAAACCCTCGACCGCCCCATCTTCAACACTGTCTATGAAGCGCGCAAAGAAGTGGATGCAAACGCAACCATGATCTTTGTTCCACCTCCGTTTGCAGCGGATGCTATTTTGGAAGCCATCGATGCGGGTATTGAGCTCATTGTGGCCATCACTGAAGGCATTCCTGTGCTCGACATGTTGCGCGTGAAGAAAGCTCTTGGACACGCTCAAGGCCGCAGCCGCCTCATTGGCCCCAACTGCCCTGGTGTTATCACTCCAGGTGCATGCAAAATTGGAATCATGCCCGGCCATATCCATAAACCCGGCCGAGTGGGTGTGGTCTCCAAATCAGGCACACTGACCTACGAAGCTGTGGGCCAGCTCACTGCTTTGGGCATTGGTCAAAGTTCCTGCGTCGGCATCGGTGGCGACCCTTTGCACGGCACAAGCTTCATCGACGTTCTCGACCTGTTCAACAAGGACAACGACACTGATGCAGTCATTATGATCGGCGAAATTGGCGGTGCCTCTGAAATTCAGGCCGCTGAGTGGATTAAGGCCAACATGAAAAAGCCAGTGGTCGGTTTTGTCGCAGGCCAAACCGCTCCGAAGGGCAAACGCATGGGCCACGCCGGAGCTATCATCTCAGGTGGTAAGGGAACGGCTGCCGAGAAATATGAAGCGATGCGCGAGTGCGGTATCCATACTGTGCTGAGTGCTGGCGAAATCGGCGACACACTTAAAAAAGCGCTTCGCTGAAAAAGAAACTCAAGCCATCTGACCGAAGTGCTCCCATCCTGGGGGCACTTTTTTTGTTGCAGTCATTCCTGATAACCGCATTAAACTCAAACCAATTGAGTCTACTTGAAGTCTAAAATCCTAAGCAATATCGGGTTTATACTGCGAAAGATAATCTTTCTCTAAAAGACTTCCGATACAAAAAATGCAGCTGCGATATCAATTTTTCTTTGTTTTTAAATTGAATTCCTAGGGGGAATGGATGACGAAATCTTACTCACTGCTCTGCGGGGCAGTGCTTCTGAGCTCTGTTGTTGTCGGTTGCGGAACAGCGAATGAACTGCTGGCGCGCGGTGCCTCTGAGGTGAACGCGGCAAAGAGCGAAGTCAAGAAAAACCCAAGCACGCAGCAGACACAAGTGGAACAGAAATCCAGCACGGCTACAGAAACGGCGAGCGAATCTGAGGACTTCAGAAAGGCCGCTGGGAAAACACCAGCAGCGCCCGCCAAAGCGCTCGTCGGAAAGGCGGCGCCTGCACCAGCAGCACCAGTACCTGCACCTGTCGTGATTCCACAGCCTGGATTTTGCGAGATCTTGAGTGGGGCACGCGAACGCGTCTACTTCAACCCTTCAACAAGTGAAGCAGCATGCCATTTAACATGTTCAAGTATTGATGCGACCAACCCATTTAGAGAATGCTCGTACAATGGAATTATTTTCCGGCAAACTCCGACAGCACAATGCCTTATTGTGGGAAGCGGTGGAAAGGTGCACTTCAACGCGCTGACCCAACCGCAAGGCTGTCGGGATGCCTGCGCCTCACTTGAAGCGACTAACCCACTGCGCACATGCACCTGGCAGGGACTCGTGCTGAGAGCTCCTTGATACCGCGCTGACCTCAGAGCCAGACGGGGACTGTTTCGGGAGTCAACCCGATGGCTCTGTGATTCCAGACGATCTCTTGTGCACCGGCCTGCATCCATTAGGCTCGTTTCATATTGATTCAGCAGGTGCACAATGGATGAACAAGAACTTGATCCTTGCGCAAAAAGTCTTTCTCCAAGCCGACGCAATTTCATAAGAACTTCCTCGCTGATGATGGCGGCCACACTTTTCAAACACGTCGCGTTATTGCCCTCTACAGCGGAGAGCTCACCCATGTTCAATGCACATTCGGATGCAGAGGCCGCCAAAGCAGCGCGTGCTGCTCGCCACGCAAAGAAAATTGCCTCTCCCCAGTGGCACGATGGCAAATTCCGCAACGGGCTCCCCGAAACAACCAACTTCACTGAAGCCTTTGGCAAAATGCTGGGTGCTCGCCAAACCACGCCAACCACTCCCATTCCAACTGTCGGCAAGCAAAGGGCTGACTTCAATACTCCGCCCGCTTCGGGTTTGCGGGTGACCTGGATTGGCCACTCAACACTCCTCCTTGAAATAGAGGGCAAACGCTTTCTTACGGATCCGGTCTGGGGTGAGCGCGCATCGCCTTTATCTTTTGTCGGACCAAAAAGATTTTTTCCTGCACCCTTGTCACTCGAAGAACTTCCAGAGATCGACGCAGTCATTCTTTCACATGACCACTATGATCACTTTTGCAAATCAACACTTGAAGCGCTCGCAAAACGCAACGTTCAATTCGTTGTACCGCTTGGTCTCGGAGATCGCCTTGAAGAGTTTGGGGTGCACCATACTCGCATCAGCGAATGTGACTGGTGGGAGGAAATAAAAATTGGAGAAGTCACTCTTGCCTGCGTGCCAGCAAGGCACTTTTCAGGACGGACTCCTTTTGATCGCAACTCAACACTCTGGTGCGGCTGGGCATTTGTTGGAAAGAGCAGACGCTTCTATTTCAGTGGTGACACGGCCTACTCTCCCGGCTTTAAAAGCATCGGCGAAAAGTATGGGCCATTTGATATCGCCGCCATTGAATCAGCAGCCTACAATTCAGCTTGGCCTGACGTTCACATAGGCCCCGAACAAGCCATCCAAGCTTGCCTCGATGTCAAAGGAAACATCTACCTTCCCATACATTGGGCGACCTTCAACCTGTCGACACACAGTTGGACTGAACCTGGTGAACGCTTGATGGTGAGAGCCAAGCAGCTCAACGTTCCTCTCGTGTTGCCCAGGCCAGGCGAAAGTGTTGACCCGGGTGCACTTCAGGAATCACTTTTCAAGAAGTGGTGGCCGGATCTTCCCTGGGAGACAGCAGAGCAGGCTCCCGTCAATTCCACAGGTCTCTGACTTAGGGCTTCTTAATGAGCGCAACAGGATAAAGCTTCTTCGGATAGTTGCGCTTCTTGCACATGTCGCCACCACGATCGCCCAAGAAGACCTTACCCTCGTCTACTTTCACGAGGTCATGCTCACCTTTACAATCCGTAATGGGCTTTGCACCGATCTGCGCACAACCTGTTGAGTTGATATCAACAGCCTCACCCACCTTCCAATCTTTCTTGCCGCAAAAACCGGCCTGGTTCATAAACTGAACTGCACCATCAGCTTTCGCAGTCAGTGTGCGGGTTTTGAAACCGAAGAAAGCATTGTGAGCACCCTTAACAGCTTTGGACTTGCCACGCAGTTCCCAGTCTCCAGCAACATCCAGTGTAAAAAGCGCTTGCGTGCAATCTTTATCGCCGAACACAGTGAAATCGATCTTCCACTCTTTGTTTGTCATCGGAAATGTGCGTGTGAAGTAGGTTTCACCACCTTGGCCGTTGGGCATGGACTCGCATTTTTCACTCGTCCAAGTGCCAGTCAGATCGACCTTCTCGGGCGCCTTCTGTGCAGCAAACGCAACGCAACTAAACACAACAGACACAGCAAGAGCAACAAAACGATTCATGAAACCTCCTTATGAGAAACGGGAACAAAAGCACCCATTAACTTTAAAAGGATCTCATTTGAAAGATAGCTGCAGGAAGGTCGCCGTAGCCAAAAACCTGACAACACCAGCTGTAAATTCCAAAGACATCGTCAAGGCGAAAGACACCTGCTACGGAATATTTTCTGATATTTTGAATAACTTAATTTGGCACACATCCCGCTTACGAAGGACGAACCGAAGGGGATTGCTATGAAGAAAACACCTCCCAAACAAAGTCTGAAGACACTCGCGACAGCTTCCCTTGCGCTCGTGGGACTGACACTTGCCTGCAGTGTCACGCCGAAAACGACGACGAAAGAATTCAAACGATTCGATGATTCAAACCAACAATCTGTAGAAATCTCACTCCCGAATTTGCAGAGAGCACTCAAGGCTGCAAAACTTCCGGCAGCAAAAATTGTAGCCAATCAAACTCTTCTCGCCACAGAAACAAACAGAGATTCTCAACGCAAGCATCTGTCAATTTCGCTCGGTACTCTGACACGCGAACAGTGTGAAGTTGCGCGCAAGGTTTATGCCGATGGTTGGAAGGACAATCTCAGTGGAGTCGATTGCAATCTTGCTGATGGCAAGAAGGTTTTTTTGATCGATGATTTCCTCACACCTGTGATGCAAGCCACTCTCCGTCACACCTTCATTCCCGAGAAAACAGAAAGCAGTCGTCCTCTGACCCAAGACGAAAGAAAGCAGTATGGCATCTCTGCGGGCGGTGAAATGCTGGTTTCGAAAAGTGCTGAAACCAACTGCTGGTCTACTGCATATGAAGTTCTGCGCAGAACATCGGGCGCTTCACCTTCGTACACAATTCATAATTTACTCCCACAGGAAGTCGATCTGCGCTTTACAGATCCCCAACTCACCCAGACTCTTTTGAGCGGACAAAGCGCATCTCAAATCAACAATCAGTTTGCCACTAGAGGTGTCGTTTTTGGTGAATTCATTATTGTTCGTGACAAGCAGATGGCTCGAGAAACAGGTGCAAAATCCGACATCGCCCATGTGACTCTTCTCATTGATGAAGGTCTGGTTTTTGAACGCGTCGGAACCGACCCGGTTTATCCCATGCGCATAACAACACTCGAAGAGGTCACAGCAGATTATCCGCAGGCGAGCTTTGATCTTCGCCGCCTGATCAAAGATTTTCCGGATCCCAAAACTGAAGACTTCAGCCGCAGCATCAAGGAATCCATGGAAGGTGTGGTCTATGAAGTGACCATTGAACTCAAGGAATTGAAACTCAACAAGAGCAACCTTGGACGCTATGCTTTGCCGGAAAGCGCCTTTGTTGCCCCAACGGCAAAGAACTGAAAAGCCTCTGATATGAGACGCGGTGCAGTAAGGGAATAGATTATGACTTGACCCATGCTGCATCGGCATGACCTTGCCGCAAGTTTTCCTCATCCACCGAAAAGAGCCGACCCAGCTCCTCGCGCGCCGCCTTGCTGCTGGAAATGAACTCATTGCGCTGCTTGTGCAGTGAGTGAAGCTCGTGAAGCACCCTGTTGTCATAACGATGAAAAACTTTTGCATGCCTCCGAGCAGCATGTGGATGCACGCCTAACTCAACAAGTACACGCTCACCCAGACCCACAGCAGAATCAAAGGTCTCACGCTGAAAATCTTGAACCCCGATATCCATCAGCTCATAGGCATGCATCATGTCGAATGCTCGCGCCATAATCCGTACCTTCGGATAGTGCTTCTTGATTTGCTCGGCGGCACGCAAACACGCGTCGCGATCATCAATTGCCAGAACAACCACTTTTGCATGCTCAAGGCCAGCTGATTCGAGCAATGACAATTCAGTTGCATCTCCATAGTAAACCTTGAATCCAAATGCGCGAACACGGTCGAGTATATCCGGACTGTAATCGACAATCGTGGCTGACATCCCATTTGTATGGAGCAATCGAGCCACAATCTGACCAAATCGTCCCATTCCAGCAATAATGACCGCGTTGTGATCGGATTCAATCTTCTCTTCCGTCACAGCAGGCTTTCGATTCTCTTGAGCAATGAGCTTTTCAACTGCCTTGAGCAAAAACGGAGTTGTGAACATTGATAACGCGACAATCAGGGTGAGCTCTGAGGACTGCCTCGCCGTGAGTGCACCAAAGCCCTGTGCAGTCGTAAAGAGGACAAAGGCAAACTCTCCTCCTTGCGAAAGCAAAACGGAAAAGAGCCAACCATTTCGACTGTCGTGGTTAAAGAGGCGTGCACACAGGTTCAAAACGAATATCTTACAGGCAAGCAAAAGCAGAACAAGCGCAAGAATCCGCAGGGGTTCCGCAGAGAGCAGGGAGAAATCCATGGAGCTGCCCACGGCTGTAAAAAAGATACCAAGCAGCAAACCCTTGAAAGGTTCGATGTTGCTTTCAAGTTCGTGTCTGTACTCACAGTCAGCAAGCACCACACCAGCAAGAAAGGTTCCCAGAGCCATCGAAAGTCCAACACTGTCCATGAGAAGGGCAACACCCACAACAATCAACAATGCCGCTGCCGTGAAAATTTCTTTTTGACGGGTGACAGCAATCCAACGGAAAAGAGGGTTGACTACTGTGCGACTGCCACACACAAGAGCCATAATAATGGCAAGAGCAAGAACGGTACGAAGCGCAGGAGACATCTCAACCGGAGAACTCGCCGAAACGGCTTGCTCATGTCCCAAGAGAGGAATCAGTGCGAGGATAGGAATGATCGCTAAATCCTGAAACAACAGAACGGAAAAAGAATCTTGACCAACAGAGGACTGGGAGAGTCCGCGCTCTGAGAGAATTTGCAGAACGATTGCGGTTGAGCTCAAGTCCCACCAAAAACAGGAGCATAACAACTCCAAACTCAGCGACATGCATCACTTCGACAGAGTTGTTCAGAAGTTTCAATCCAAATGGACCAATCAGCGCACCCGCGACCAGGTACCCCAAAACACTCCCCAGCCCCAGCCGTTTTGCCAAGGGAACACTGACAACACCTGCAGCGAGCAGCACCGCCACTGTGCCCAGAAGACCTTGTCCGCTCATGGCAATACTCCTGACGCAACATAATTTGTAAGAACACCTCGGTATGCTGCGCACGCCGCGTGCAGCTCACCATCACTCATCCCGCGTGCACCATAAACAACCCACGGAGTGGCATAGGCCATGCCACACAAGTGAGCGGTCTGAGCAAATGGCGAGAAAAAAGTGTGAATCGTGTCGCGGTTCGAGCCTTCAGGCGCATAGGCACCGCTCGAACCCCCGGTTGTCAGCACACTGAGAAGATGCTTACCCTGAAGATGATTGCTGCTGGTACCGTAAGCCCATCCGTACTCGAAGACCTCATCGATCCACAATTTCAATAAAGGTGGGCACGAATACCAGTACACAGGGTGCTGAAAGACAATCAGATCGTGTTCAAGCAAAACCTTTTGCTCTGCTTTCAAATCAATTAGGTAATCAGGATAAATTGAATACATGTCGCGCACAGTGACATTTTCGAGTCCATGTGCTGCCTCTGCCAGTGCTTTTCCTACGCGCGAGGATTTATGGTTCGGATGAAAGAAAAGAACGAGCGCTTTCCGCTGCGATGTCATCTCGCCACTCCACATGTTAGAATGCGAGCAGCATAGCAACACAAAAGCAGAGACCTGAAAGCTGAGAGTCAAAACATCTTATCAACAACCACTGGTGCTTTCTCAATGCTTAAGCAGGTCGCGTCCCTGGAGAATAACTCCCCCCGAGTGCGGAGGGTGATCGAGAGCAGCGATCACCATAGCACGCGCGACTTCAGCAGCGTCGATTGGTGCATAAATCGCTGATTTTCCTCCTAGTGACGAGCGCAATATTTTTTGAAGGGGGCGAGAACACTTCGCCGCAAGCCATTCACGCAAGCGGAATTCCCGACGCGCACCCAAGAGCAACGAAGGGCGCAAAATAACGTAACGCATCCCACTTTGCATAATATGCTGCTCGAGAGCAGCTTTGGTGCGCAGGTATAACCCGCTCGGACGATCAGCCCCCACCGAAGAAACAACGCACAAAAGAGGCAATGTTGATACGAGAGCATCGATCAATCGTCTCGGGTATTCGAAATCCACCTTGACAAACTGTTGCGCGGAGCCAGCCTTTTTACGAGTTGTACCGAGCGCACAAAAGACAACATCAAACGATTCTGAAACGAGCTTATCAAAGTCTTGTTCATTCTCGTAATTGAACGGAAGGTAGTGAATGTGTTCTAAACACAGCTCAGGCGAAGGATGGCGCCGAACCAATGCTGTGACGTGAAGGTTCGAACGCTGCGCGAGAATCTTCAGAAGCTCAGTACCAACCAGTCCCGTTCCACCTGCAACCAAGATTTTCATCGCCCACGACCCTCTATATTTACCGAGAACAACAAAAAAACCTTGTCACTTCAATGACAAGGTTGTTGAACTCGGATTTGCTGCAAAGATTCAGAATGGAACGTCGTCGTCGAGATCGACTGCGCGAGAATTCTGACCATTGGCTGCCGCACGATTTCCACCACCGTTGTCGTATGACGGTCCACCGCCGAAGAAAGGATTGTCAGAGCCCGTGTCTCCACCAAAATCTGCTCCTGAGGAGGATTCCGCGCCGCGACCCGTACCGGAATCGAGGAACTGGATATTACTGGCCACGATTTCTGTGGAATAGCGCTTCTGGCCGGACTGCTGATCGTCCCAGCTCCGCGTTTGAAGCTTTCCCTCGATGAAACAAGAGCGGCCTTTCTTAAGGTACTTCCCTGCAAGTTCCGCCTGACGGCCCCAAACCACAATGCGATGCCATTCCGTGCGCTCTTCCTTGTTGCCATCTTTCATCCAGCTTTCGCTGGTGGCCAAGCGGAGGCTGCAGACAGCTTGTCCGTTCGGGGTCATACGCACTTCCGGATCTTGTCCCAATCGACCAATCAAAATCACCTTGTTCACACCCTGCATACGCACTGTCTCCTGCTCAAGTTCTAAATGCACGCTTAAATCGCATCTGGGTCAGGGTCAACTAGAGCCTCCTGAGCAGACCGGGAGGCGGTCACGGAGTAAAAAACTCGATCTGAGCAATGTCAGAGACTTGACAGGGGGTAAAGGGGGCTCCCCCTTTGTCCGGGTTCAAGCTAAACTTCGTAAAGAACTGACCGACAACAGGATGGTTTTGCTTGCTGCCAAAACATCCGGCTGGTAAGCAAACGGATCGGCCGAGCCCTTGACCAAACGCAAGTGTTCGACCTCACCGGCGAGGGGAGTCTAAATTGAACCAACGTACAGTGGCACGCACAATCCGCCACAGAGGTATTGGTCTTCATTCGGGCCATCAGATTCGGCTTGAAATTCATCCCGCCGCGGCAAACTCCGGTATTTGCTTTGTGCGCACCGACCTCAAACCCAACGTTGAAATCAAAGCACAGCCCCAAGCTGTATTCGATACCGCTCTGGCAACTCGCATCGGCTCACCTGAAGCCTACGTTTCAACCATTGAACACCTGATGGCAGCTCTCTTTGGACTCGGTATCGACAACGCACGCATCTGTGTGAATGCGCCAGAGATGCCGATTGTCGATGGTTCGGCAGTACCATGGCTCATTCTTCTCGATGAGGCCGGAGTGGAGGATCTGGGTATCCCCCGTGCGGTTCGAGTCATCAAGAAGCCAGTGGAAGTCGTCGACCCTCGCGACCCGAACCGATTCATCCGGATTGAACCAAGCAAGCAACCGCGCATCACCTACTCCATCGACTTTAAAAACAATGCACTTATCGGCTCGCAGAGCCTGACTTTGTCCCTCACCGGACGCAGTTTTTGCGAAACTCTGTCGCATGCGCGCACCTTCTGCACAGCGGAAGAGGTCGAGTTCATGCGTTCGCGCGGGCTTGCCCAGGGCGGAAGCCTTGAAAACGCTATTGTGGTGAGTCGAACAGAGGGGCTTCTCAACTCAGCTGGACTCCGCGCCCCAGACGAATTCGTGCGCCACAAAATCCTCGACTGTATTGGCGACCTCGCGTTGCTTGGGACTCCAGTCATTGGACACATCATCGCCCACAGGGCAGGGCACGATCTGCATACGGCACTAGCAAAAGCACTTTCCGATGCATCGGAGGCGGTGGAACTGCGCACCTTCTCTGCACGCAGAGCACCGCATCCGCTGGTGCGCCTCCTCGATTTCCCCAGCAGCCTAGCGGAAATTCCAGACTTCTCGCGTCTCTCCCTGGTCAGCGGCTAAAAAATCGCACAAACAACATTGCTGATTGCGCTTGACATGGCGCAGCTCTGGCATAGTTTTCTCATGCTCGCGGGCAGACCGAAGCCGGCACGTGTATGAGGATCAACCATGGCTCAGCAAAAGCGCGACTACTATGAAATTCTTGGCGTTGCCCGTTCTGCAGCGGCAGACGAAGTAAAGCGCGCCTACCGCAAGCTTGCCCTGCAGTTCCATCCCGACAAAAACCCGGGCGATAAGGCTGCCGAGGAAAAATTCAAAGAGGCTGCTGAAGCCTACGAAGTTCTCAGTGATACCGATAAACGCCGACGCTACGACCAATTTGGTCACGCCGGCGTGCAGGGTGCCGGTGGAGCGGGTGGCTTCAACAATGTGGACGACATTTTTGAACACTTCGGTTCGATTTTTGAGGATATTTTTGGCTTCGGAGGCATGCAGGGTGGAGCGGGGCGGCGCCGCGGTGGTGGCAACCGCGCCCGACGCGGTGCTGATTTGCGTTACGATCTCCAGATTCCCTTCAAGGAAGCGGTTCTGGGAACAGAAAAGAAAATTGAAATCCCACGCCGTGCACAATGCACATCGTGCGAAGGAACCGGCGCCGCAAAGGGCACAAAGCCAGTGTCCTGCAACACGTGTCGCGGACAGGGTCAGGTCGTGATCCAACAAGGGTTCTTCAGCTACGCAAGCACCTGCCCAGACTGCAACGGCAGTGGCAAAAAGATTGCAACCCCCTGCGGTGACTGCCGCGGCACCGGTCACATCACCAAAACCAGCACCATTACAGTTAAAATCCCTCCCGGCATCGACTCAGGTATGCGCTTGCGCGTTGCGGGTGAGGGCGAAGCGGGAGCCAACGGTGGTCCCTCGGGTGATCTTTACGTATTCATTGATGTTGCCGAAGATGCCAAGCTCAAGCGCGAAGAGTTTGACCTCGTCTATCCGTTGAAGCTCGGAGTTGCGCAAGCCATTCTGGGAACCGAAATATTGGTGGATTGCTTTGAAGAAGAGCCGCGCAGAATCGACATCCCGGCAGGAGTCCAACCCAACCAGCGCCTTATCATTCAGGGCGCGGGTGTGCCGAAACTTGAAAAATACGGACGCGGCAAAGGCGATCTGATAATCGAGATTTCAGTCGAAATTCCTACTAAAATATCAAAGGATGCCGAGGATCATTTGCGCGCCTTCGCCGAAAAACATGGTGAGGCCGTCAAAGGGCAGGGGAGCGGTTTCTTTGACCGAATTTTCGGATAAACTCTCATCCGAGAACGCATCAACCAGAGCTGCTGCTCTGGTTTTTTTTGATTTCAATTCGCAGTTACACGGGGAATCACACGCATGGCTTTGCAATTTTACAATACCCTGACAGGCCGTAAAGAACCCTTTCGCACCGCCAGCCGTCAGGTCAAAATGTACTGCTGCGGCGTCACTCCCTACAGCAACACTCACATTGGTCATAGCCGCACATTCTTTTCATACGATTTGCTTTATCGCACGCTCGTCGATCAAAATTACGATGTTCAATGGGCGCGCAATATCACCGACGTCGACGATAAAATCATTAAAAAGGCAAACGATGAGGGCGTGAGTTGTGAAGATATCGTTAACCGCTATGTGGGTGAACAAGATGAAATGCTCAAGCACTTCAACTTGCATCGCCCTCAACATGAACCCAAGGTGACCGAGAATATTCAAAACATCGTCGACATGATTCAAACCCTCATCAACCGGGAATACGCATACGTCTCATCGAGTGGTGTTTATTATCGAGTGCGTAAATTCTCAGGCTACGGCAAACTCAGCAAGAACAACATCGATGACCTCCAAAAGGGCGTGCGTATTGAGGTCGACGAATCCAAAGAAGATCCTCTCGATTTTGCCCTCTGGAAATTTGCAAAACCGGGCGAAATCAAATGGCAGAGCCCCTGGGGCGATGGACGCCCCGGCTGGCACATTGAGTGTTCTGCCATGATCCATGCTCTGTTTGGTGAAAGCATAGATATTCACATGGGTGGCCGCGATCTGATCTTCCCACACCATGAAGCAGAGATTGCCCAATCCGAGGGTGCCACCGGCAAAAATTTTGCTTCCTTCTGGCTGCACGCCGGCATGGTTACGCTCTATGGCGAGAAAATGTCCAAGAGCACAAACCACTTTGTATCGATTGCAGACTTCCTTGAAAAGTATCCGCAGGAGGTTCTGCGCCTCACATTTTTGTCGGTTTCGTATGCGCAGCCACTCGACTTCACCATGGAATTAGCCGAAGAAAACTTCAAAAAACTTGCCAAGATTTACCGTTTCGTTGAGCTACTCGACCGCTATGCGCATGAGGAAGATTCAGAAACCAACGCTAGCAGCATTGAGGTTCTCTCGTCGTTGGAGCATCTCACCCAAAAGATGCGCGATGCACTCTCTGATGACCTCAACAGCGCAGCAGCCATGGGAGTCTTTTTTGAAACGGTTCGTGCCATCAACAGCGGCCTTGCAGCAAATGAAAAAGCAGGAAAGTCGCTGCACCCGACCGACAAAAAACGTCTCAATCAAACCTGGCCGGTCGCCAAGGCTTGGCTCACACAAACACTTGGTCTTGTGCAGAGCACACCCGCAGAATTTTTTGCAAACCTTGCACAGTACCGCTTGGGCGGACAACTCAGTCCCGACGACATCGAACGTAAATTGGGTGACAGACAAACAGCTCGAGCAGCCAAAGATTGGAAGGCGGCCGATCTCATCCGGGACGAACTTCTTTCGCAAGGTGTTGTGATCCAAGACACACCCCGTGGCACACGCTGGACGTTGCAGATTTAAACCACTGACCTTGAAAAATGGCGCGTTCAGCGGCACACTGCGAAGCAGAGCGGGTCGTTAGCTCAGCTGGATAGAGCAACGGTCTTCGAAACCGTTGGTCAGGGGTTCGAATCCCTTACGGCCCGCCATCTCCGAAGCAAAACAAAAACCCCCGAGCACTGCTCGAGGGTTTTTTAATTTCTCCGGATTTGAAA
Source organism: Betaproteobacteria bacterium (assembly GCA_016868315.1). Classification (GTDB taxonomy): domain Bacteria; phylum Bdellovibrionota_B; class Oligoflexia; order Silvanigrellales; family Silvanigrellaceae; genus RFOM01. Next base: position 186,734 of record VGHE01000004.1, on the reverse strand, counting down.
AATCAAAATCCCGCTTCCTGCAAATGTGGGAACCGCGAAAGAATAATGCGCTCGATCTCAACTGCTGTTTCTTCAAGTGCCTTGCCCGTTACATCGAGAACAGGCCAACGCTTGTTGCGCTTGAAGATCTCACGCGACCACTCCAGCTCGTCGAAGATTTTTGCTGAGTTGGCATAATCGCCCTGACTTGAGCTCCCCAAAGCCTCGATACGCGCAGTGCGGATCTCGGTCAGACGGAGAGGGTCGATGACAAGGCCAATCACTTTGTTTTGGTCAACCGCAAAAATCTCGGCAGGCAATTCGGCGCCGGGAACCAGTGGCACATTGGCAACCTTGTAGCCCTTGTGACCCAGATACATACTCAGCGGTGTTTTTGATGTGCGAGAGATTCCAACGAGAACGATATCGGCATCGTTGAGGTCGTGCAGCGCAACTCCATCATCGTGACGCACCGTGTATTCAACAGCCCAAACGCGACGGAAATAATCCTGGTCAAGCTGCCGCAAAAGTCCGGGAATAGCACTCGGACGCCGCCCAAGCTGCGTTGACAAGGTTTCCAACAACGGAAAAAGCACGTCGACAATATGCACACCAAGCTGCATGCCCCGAGAAATCAGATACACGCGCAATTCTGGATCAACGATCGTTGCAACGACGGTTGCCTTTTCCTTCAACGCGCGTTGCAAAAGATGCTCAAGCACCTCACGCGTTCTGACCTTATTAAACCGTTCAATTTGTATCTCGGCGTTTTCGAACTGAACACGAACAGCACGAACAATGCTCATGGCTGTCTCGCCGGTTCCATCGGATACGGTGAAGACAGTCGGAGCTGGTTTATCCTGAACGTTCGATTCAAATTCCACAAAAGACCCCTTCAGATGTGGGAACGACACACAGTCGATTTTTTCCAAGAGGTAGTCCCCCCAGTAAAAGTGCACTCGAGAACTGGACTGATAATCATATAAGTCAGTCAATTCAAATTATTTGGCAGTTTCACACCCCAAATCCAAGAGAACAGCCCGGGGGGCGCAAAAATGCTGAGGGGAGTTTCACCCGAGGCGAACTCCCCTGCAAGAAAGATGCTCTTAAAGATGAACGACAGCGGTTCCGGGCTCAGCCTGCGCGCGTCGCACTCGGCTGGTCTTCGCTGCCCTGTCGCGTTGATTGGCTCGCAGAATCATCTTCACCCACAATCACTGCGGTGAGAACATCTGCAAAAGTTTCGCGGGTATCTTTCTTCGAGAACACGGCATCGGGAAGATGACCGCCCGGGGATTTAACATCGGACATCGCCTCCACTGCACCCAGAGCGCTCACATACACAATCACCGAACGTGTCTTCTTCTCACGAAGATAAGCGAGCGTTTCCACTCCGTGCATCACAGGCATAATAACATCGAGAGAAATGATGTCGGGCTGAAGGCGATCCACCATCGCGAGACACTCAAGTCCGTTGGTCGCCTCACCCACAACCTGCATTCCAAGGCTTTCATAAATATCGCTCATTCTGCGACGCTGTGAAGCACTGTCGTCGACAACCAACACCCTGCGTCCGAGCAACGCACTTTGCCTGTCGATCCCTCTTGCTTGAGGATTCCTGTCACTTGCAAATGAAAGTCGAACAGCCATGTTCCTTCCTCCGAATCTTCAGAGAGTTCGGCCGAGCTCTAGGCAAACTTAACCTAACTTTCAAAAAATCATGAAAAAACAGATTGTTAAAATAACCTCAGAAAGGCAAACCGTTGCCCCCAGGAGGTCACCATTAAGTGCCTCAGTGCGGCGCACAAGGCCAAAAAGGATCACCCCAGAGAGGAGGAAAGTCATGCAAGCGGAGAGACCAAAGCGCAACAGCTGCGGCGAAACGGCGAGCAGGCCTCCAGGGCTGACGTGTGCTTGCAGTAACTCGCTCAATCCAAAGACAAACGCACAGCCGGTAAGAAATCCAATCAAAAGAAATGCAACACCTGCAAGGGAATCGACCTGCTGCATCACATGCGATGAACTCGCAGAGCGCGCCTGATTCACGCGGGGATAAAATAACAAGCCCAAACCAAGAGAGCATGTGCGTGAAACTAAACAGACCAATGCAAAAATCAAAATCTGCTGTTCAAGCTCAACGGCAGCGACGTAGCGAAACAACCAGAACAACACCAACGCACTCACACCAAAGGTTCCCAAGCGCGGATCCTTAAACGTTGAATGAATGCGCTCGAGCGAAGCTCGAGAATCAAACTTCGATACACCCAATGAATCAGCGGTATCAGCGAGACCGTCTTCATGAAAAAATCCAGTGAGCATCGACAATCCCATCCAACCCACCAAAGGAGCGAGAACGTCGAATTTGGAATTAAGAAGAACGAAAGCAGCAAATGCAAAGCAGAGATAAACCAACGTCTGCAGCAGTGGACCGAGAAAAATCCCAACTGCACGGTAGGTTTGTGCGTTGGCAACAGGCCAACGAAAGAAAAAACTCCACCCGGAACGGATGTAATCAATCATCAGAGGCTCACTTTCGGGGCTTTACACATCTTCACTTGGACGTGGAATAACAACCTCGGATGACACACGCTGCTGCACAGCTTTGGCATCGATGGGTAGTCCCTCATCATTTTCACGAGCCACAAAAATCCGGCGTATGACCACTTCCTCGTCGAGTCGATTGACGAGTCGCGAATGCATTTCAATCGGCTCAAGGAATCTCAGCCCATGAACATCTTTCACAACCACCTTAAGTTTGTTGCGCGATTGTCTCTCTCTTCCTTTGGGAGAAAAACGTGTCAGGCTTGTGCTGCTTTCCAACATTTCACTTGGAATACCCTCAGCACGCAGCATCTTGAGAGTCGCCGGACACAGCGAGGGTGACGATGCGATCTGAGCAACTGTAACGTTCTCTTCATACACTCGCTTCCAAAGCCGACGACCAAACAAAAGATCGTTGAGAAGTTTCAGCCCACGATTTTTGGAATCGCTGGCCTTGCCTCGCGCGTAATCAAGAAATGAGGAATCATCGAGCGCAAGAAACTCATCGAGCTGCAACGGCAAAGAGAATCGGCCAAGTGCTTTGTGCGCCGCCTCAAGCATGGCCTCACATGCTGTCGCGGTCTTATGAAAGTAAACCTGTTGATACATACTCCAACGTGCACGCAAGTAGTCTTCAAATGCAGCCACGCCGCTGCGACGAATAGCCAGGTGATAGTTCGACGTTTGAGTATCTTTATAGAAGCTCGCAGAATCCAGGATTCGACCTGCATCAAAGAGACCATAAACCACCCCGCACTCGCGCGAATCACGCAGCAGGTAGTCCATGCGATCAACATCAATCTCTCCGCTCACCACCTCGTGAAGGAGCGTCTGCAATTGGCTCCGCGCAACAACACCAGCCTCAGCAGGTTGAACGTCGAGATCCAAAACGGAACACACGTCGCGACCCATCTGCTGCGTCAGCTCGGGAATCTCTCCAGAAAAAATCCGAGCCACGATCATTAAAGTGTAAATTTCATGACGAATACGCGCATCAAGTGCATCAGCACGCTTCGCTCTTTGTTTCTCAACCTTTTTCTGAAAAGAATCGACCAAATACTCTGGTAACGACAACTGTGGCAAAGCTGCCAGAAGTTCATTCCAGGTCGGCATGAAACGTTCAAGGCTATGACTGAAAGGGGCATGACCAACATCATGCAACAACGCCGCAAGGCGAAGAACTTCTGCCACATCGGGCTTCTTCAACCATTCGATGGCCTCACGTGTCGCCGTCAGGCTACCATGATGAATTTCGGTCATGGAGTGTGACTTCTGAACCGTCAATGGCAGCTGAGTTAAAGAGTTCTCAAGTGCCTCGAGGATGCGTTCCTGATTGGAAACTAATGAGTTGAGAAGCACTCCTGCCATGTGCATTACACCCAAGGCGTGCACGAAACGAGTGTGGGTTGCGCCTGGAAACACATACTTAATAAAGGCTGTCTGCTGTATGCGCCGCAACCGCTGAAACTCGGGTGAGTCAATGACAAGTTTCTCAACATGCGTGAAGGAAATCGTGTCGTGCAACGGATCGCGCACTTTGCCGACGAACATGAGTGACCGAGGAAGCATGGAATTTTCCATAATGGGATTTCACCTGTGGGCTCAATGCGCTCTGAAACAGTGGCACATGGCTAGAAAAGCGATGGTCAAAATCATCCGACCAGGCAAGGGCTTTTCCGCATGTGCTGCACAGGAAAGCAAAAACAATTGACATGCAGACCAGTGACGTGTTACCCAACCCTTTACCTTTGCGAAAGGGGTCCTCTTACTTTTCGGGCTAGTTCAACAAAAAGATCGAAGTTTACCCCACAAAAGACGCCGTCGTATCCGGCCGTCACGGGTCACTTCTCGCTTGAACGGAAAAAACCGAAAACTCTGGATCCTCTGGCAAGGGTTTTGCTTTTGGCGGTCAGGTGGGTGGATGCACCCAACCAACCACGAACCACTTCTCCTGGAGGGCTAGAGAAATGAGTTCAGAACGCGTGATGTTTGGCGTCGGCGAAAAGGCAGTTTATCCCTGCCACGGCGTCGGAACCATTGAAAATATTGAAAGCTGCGAAATTGCAGGAACCAAGCAGGACTTCTATGTCCTCAAGATCCATGCAACAGGGGCAAAGGTCATGGTACCGACCCGCGCAGCACAAACCGTGGGATTACGGGCGGTTATTTCTCCACGCGAAGTTGAAAAGATATATGATATTTTGAAGTCACCGTCGAAAAAGTCGACAGCGACCTGGAATCGCCGTTTCCGCGCCCTGAACGAAAAGCTCAACACGGGAAATCTTGTCGAAATAGCTGAAGTTCTCCGTGACTTGTCGAGCCTCCGTCACGACAAAGACCTCTCCTTTGGAGAAAAGAAAATGCTCGAACGCGCACGAGCGATGATCGTTTCCGAAATCTCGGCGGCCAAGAACCTCGATCGCTGCTCTGTGGAAACCGAGCTCAACCACATTCTTCTGCCCCTCTAAGCCTGCAGCGTGAATCAAGCGCAAAAAAACCACCCGAAGTTCGGGTGGTTTTTTTTAGTCCTCAGCATGTGCGAGGAACCAACGGCTAAACTCATCGAACGTTCCCCTCACGATCTCCTCGCGACAACGCTCCATGAGTCTCTCGTAAAACCATGTGTTGTGATAACTAATGAGCCGCCAACCGGTTGGTTCATCGCACTTGATGAGCTGGTGCAGGTACGAACGCGAATACCTGCGACAAACAAAACACCCGCAATCGGAATCAATGGCTTCTGTCGAGGTGGCGAAAACCGCGCGCCGGAGCTTCACTTTGCCGTTGAAAGTGTAGGCCACGCCCTGGCGTGCGTGATTGGTCGGAATAATACAGTCGAACATATCCACGCCGGCGCGGATACTGCGCACGAGATCATGCGGCGTGCCGACCCCCATTAAATAACGTGGCTTCTCGGTCGGGAGTAAAGCTGCAGTGAACTGAGTGAAATGCTCTCGTTCGTCGTCGGTTTCACCCACTGCAAGACCACCAATGGCATATCCGGGAAAATCGAGCTCACGCAACGCTGCGGCACTTTCTTTACGTAAATCTTCAAAAATTGCTCCCTGCACAATTCCAAACAAAGCGTTTTCATGATTACGCTGCGCAACTTTGCAGCGACGCGCCCAACGGTGCGTGCGTTCCATTGCACGCGCTGCAATATCGCGCGCACTCGTTGAAGGCACACAAACATCGAGCACCATCATGATGTCCGAACCAATCGTTTCCTGAAATTCAATATTACTTTCAGGACTGAAGAATCGCGCCGCTTGATCGAGATAACTTTTGAACTCAACTCCCTGCTCGGTGATCACACGCTGATGTGGTAGCGAAAAGATCTGGAACCCACCGCTGTCGGTTAGAATCGGAGCATTCCAATGAATCAGTTGATGATATCCGCCCCGCTCCGTTAAAATCGAAGCCCCCGGGCGCAGGTATAAATGATAGGTATTTCCGAGAATGATCTGTACGCCGATGGATTCCAGGTCAACATGGTCAAGTGCACGCACCGAACCAAACGTGCCCACAGACATGAAGACAGGTGTTTGAATCGTACCGTGGCTCGTGCTGACCACTCCACGCCGTGCCGAGGTTTTATTGTCTGTGTTTAAAAGCTTAAAAGAAAAAGCCACGCGTCTCGCTCCCCGATATTTCAGAGGAGCTTAAACTCAAGGGAGAGATGAAAATCAAGGAGATTCGAGGCAGCAGGTGTTTGCGGTCGTTCCCGACTGCGATTGCCAAGACAGTGTTTCAAGGCGAGCTAACGCACTCCGCTTAAACTCGTATTTGACCGCAGCGCGCAACCCAGGGAAGAACTCACGCCAATATTTCTCGGCAAAGCGCGGGTTGGTGCTGGAGAGCTCCAGAGTGACGGTTGGCACATGTCTTTCATTGCCTGCATAGTTGCCCAGCGAACCGGGGTAGAAAGCAAAATCGAGCACCCTGTAATTGTTCGAGTTGCGCGAAACAATGTAAGCCAAGTCCCGAGCTTTTTTCTCGAAGTCGGAGAGGTTCTGGCGTTTGTTATCACCCGGTCCATCGTAGTCGAGGAAACCCAAAGGCGCGTGAATGGAAACCACTTTATCAGGCTGAAAGTGATTCATCAGGTCAACCTGGAACCGCGTTCCCTCTTCAGTCTCAGGAGCAATCCCGGGAAAGTGACGCGGGTCTGAGTTTCTGCGCTGCTTCCACCAAGCCGTTGCCGTGCCCCACCAATCACGTGTTGCAAAGTTACGGTTTAAATCCACGCCATTGGCATTGGTGCGGCGTGCAGGAAACATGAAAAAGCCATCGGGATTAACCAATGGAGCAACAACAACACGATGTTGAACGAACAAGCCAGGATCTTTGTTCAGTGCCTCAGCAAAGCGAAATGCCAAGTTGATGGGGGTCAGCTCATCCGGATGCACACCACCCAACACCATCGTACTTTCATCGGGCGGCGGTTCCCCGCGCCCCCAGGTTAACCCTGAATAGTCCCAATATATTAGAGGATAGCCCCGCTCTGAGACCCGATCGTACGTCCAGGGCAAGGAATTGCAGGGGCTACGGTTCCACCCCAAGGTACGGTAGCGCTCATCCACTCGTGCGCAGAGTTCGCGGATGCGCTGGCCTTTGCGCACTGCATCGGCAGAGCCAATGGCGTCGAAAACCGAGATGCCCACCATGTTGTCGAGACCAAAAAGCCGACGGCTGAGGAAGCGAAATTCGGTCATGATTGACCGTTCGGACTGTGCCGAAGCCGTCAAATCAAGCGGTTTTGCCATCATCGAGACAGGAGCCGAACCCAAATCCGCAGTCCGGTCACCGATAACAGGCGCGGCTGAAGCTGCCTTGCCATCTGTGAATGGAAAATAGACGTCCCGAGCCTGAGCCTGCATGGTCGAGGCCGCAAATGCAGCCAGAGCAGCTCCAACAAGCGCAATTTTCAATGGGAGTTTGTGCCCTTTGACAGAGAAGAACCCGCCGGGCGTGCTCAACCGACCCGGTGTAGTCGTACCCCGCTGAGTGTGGGCCTCAAATCGCATCAAATTCTCCTTTTCACACTCCACAGACCCGAGTAAAAGACCAGGCTGTTGGTCGGCTGAGCTGCGTGCCCGGTCTCCCCTGAAGCGCTCCGTGGAATTGACCAATTCCACCATGCGAAGAAGACTTATTCAAGGGATTACCGTCAATAGGCGTCACACTCTCTCCCGCGCATAGAAGATATCGGCTCTAAAACGAGTTTATCGAAGTCATTATTTTCCGAGGACTGAAAATGAGTGTCACTGGCGTCAACCCCTCCACCCAGCGTCAAGCAATACAGCGTTTCATCGATGAAAAGATTGCACCCGGAGTCCAATCTCACGGGGGAGACGTCCTGATTGAAGGACTCGAAAACGGCATTTTGACGATTAGCCTGTCGGGTGCCTGCGGAAGTTGCAATGTGCAGGCCTACACATCGGAATCGATAGCAAACTACATCCTCGAAGAATTCCCAGACCTTGACGATGTCGTTGTGAGTGGCCCATCCTAACCAGCACACGAAAGGTTCCGGCGAGAACCGAAGTGCGGCCACGGCAGGCCAGACCGCTGCCCCAAGGATGGGAACGACACATTGAATGCTTTTCTGAGAATCCTTGAACAACTCGTGACCGCCCTGGAACCGGCCGCATGGCTGCGGCAGCGTTTTTATCCCTTCGAAAAGGGACCCGCGGGCACAATAGAACTTTTCGACGCTTGCGTCTTTCATCAGGACGCCAACGGTGCCATTGGCATGGCCTGGCTGCGCTGTCCTGGCCAAACCGAACTCATGACCTTTCCGTTCCGCATTGCCCGCTACAGCGAAGACGGTGACTTGATTGTAATGCCACCCTGGAGCCTGCGCGAGGCGACGACCGACGCTCTCTTTTACTCGACCTGGAAACAAGCCGTGGCGAGCAGCGGAAATATTTCTACGTTGCGCGGAGGGGTGCTGCTGTGTCGACAATTTGAAGCTCAATCGAGTTTCAACATCATCAACCTGTGGACCGACAACAAAAACGCCTGTACGCGAGTTGAAACGCAGCACCTGTGCAAAATCTTCAGGGTCTTAAATCCACAGCAACCACACTCAGTGGAAGCGGAAACGCTCGAGTATCTCAACTCACAGAACCATTTCCTTCAGCACCCCGAAATCACCACGCGCTACGATTTTTCACCTGCTTATTCGGATGCAAAACTTCCTGTCGCAATTGTCACACGCTACATCCAAAGTAACACCAAGCTCTGGCGCGAACTGACAAGCAAAATTCACCATGCGCGCTATCCCGAATCAATGCGTGAACGTGCTTCAAGCCTGGCTTGGCAATCCATTCTCGAAACAGTTAACCGACTCGGCCGGATGCTCGGGGACTTTCATGTGGCGATGACCCAGTCTCGACAAAATCCCCTCATTAACCCAGAAGCGAATGCGGGAGCTGCTCGGGAGCGCTGGCTCGAAACAACACGCCACAAACTCAACGAGCGTATTTACATTTTTCGCAGCTTAACCGACTCCATCCACGGTCTAGACAAAAGCTTTGCAGTCTTACCCGAATTTGCACTGCAGCTTTTCGATAAAGTGAAAACGTCTGAACATCTTGGTCTGCTCATTCGCATCCATGGACACGTGCACTTGGGGCAAGTGCTGGTTGCAGAGGATGGGCTCTATCTTGTGAACTATGAAACAGACAGTCTCGACGACGAAGAATATCGGCTGGAAAAGCAGACCTGCCTGAAAGATCTTGCGGCAATGCTATTAAGCTTGCAATTTGCATGGCTCAGAACCGAACGCAATGAGGAACTTCCAATCTTTCAAGAGATCCTCGGATCCGAAAATGAATTTGGCAAACGCCTTCTCAAACGCATCGAGAATGTAGTTAAACCAGCGCGCTATAAACCCTCTCTTGCAGAGCTTGAAAACACCCTGGTTCGTTCCTATCTGTTGACCATTGCAGAAAATCCAACGGGTGTTGAATTGCTTCCCGAAAAAGCTGCTGACGTTGAAAATCTTTTTGAGCTCTGTCTGCTGATGCGGGTTTTGAAAGAAACGATTCGCGACCTCCAGAACCAAAACCCACATTACAAAATCGACCTCAAAATTTTGGCTGAAATTCTCGAAGGGCGCAAAGCCAAACCCAACTTCGACTCCTTCTTCAATGCGCCGGCACGCCTGCCATCGACTCTCCCGAGTGACCAGAGTTACGGACTTGAACCGGAATTCTCCTGAAAATCAGAGATCTTCGACGCACAAGAAAGTGTCGCTGTGAGAAATTGACAGGGGCTCTGGCTTTGACAATACTGCGTTTTTCAAACTCGGCCTGGTGCCTGATATTGGGTCGGTACATACGAAAGGAATCCACCATGGAAATGACTTTTTCGATCATCAAGCCCGATGGCGTGCGCCGCAACCTCGTTGGTAACATTCTGGGAATGATTGAATCCGCTGGACTGCGCATCGTTGCAACCAAAATGATTCACATGTCACGTCGCGAAGCGGAGCAATTTTATGCTGTGCACAAAGAGCGCCCTTTCTTCGGCGAACTCGTTGAGTTCATGTGCTCCGGTCCTGTTGTTGTGTCCGCCCTTGAGGCTCCCAACGCAGTTGTAAAGTACCGCGAACTCATGGGTGCAACCGATCCGAAGAAAGCCGACAAGGGCACCATCCGCGCAACACACTCGTTGAGTATCGGTGAAAACACCGTTCACGGGTCAGACTCCAAAGAAAATGCCACAATTGAATTGGGCTTTTTCTTCTCGGGAACCGAGCTTGTCAATCGCGCTCGCTGACGTAAACTGTTGTGCTGCGGCACCTTCCGCAGAAGCGGTTCAGAGGGGAGGGGTGGCTTGAAGCCCCTCCTTTGTTTTTGAATTTCACACAAGAGAGACGCTCATGGCCAACAAGGATATTTTGCTCACGCCAGAGATTGTGAACGACATTTCTACAGAATTGAGCTTGGGAAAAGCTCCGGTTGAGAACACCCTCAAACTGATCCTGGACGACTGCACCGTTCCCTTCATCGCGCGCTACCGCAAAGAGGCCACAGGCGGTCTTGATGAAGTCCAAATTCGCGATATCCGCGACCGCTTTGAGTATCTTGTCGCTCTTTCCGAGCGGAAAGAAACCATTCTCAAGTCCATCCATGAGCAGGGCAAGCTGACGCCTGCGCTGGAAACCAGAATCAAGTCCTGCAAAGTTAAAGCAGAACTTGAAGACCTCTATCTTCCCTTCAAACCCAAGAAGCGCACCCGCGGACAAATCGCGAAAGAGCGCGGACTCGAGCCCCTTGCGCTCGAGATCCTCAAACAAGAGCCCGCTCTTGAGGATCTGGTTTCCCTGTGTGTTTCCTACGTCGGGCAACACCCAGAAGTCACCACACTTGAGGTCGCCATCCAAGGCGCCAAAGATTACATCGCCGAACACATCTCTGAGCGTGCAGAAATCCGCGGCGAATTGCGCCAGTGGATTTTCGACAACGCAACTTTCGTTTCGGTTGCGCGCGATGAACACAAAGACAAAAAAACCAAATACAATAACTACTATGATTTCCGCGAGCCTGTGAGTTCAATTGCGGCGCACCGCCTGATGGCTCTCCGCCGCGGCGAAAAAGAAGAGATCATCAAGGTCACAATAGATTACGATGCCGATACTGCAATGGCTCTCGTCTCTGACCGCGCTATTGATGGTCGTGCAACCACTCCGGTGAAAACACTGATGGCCGACTGCGTGAAGGATGCCTTCAGCCGCCTGCTCGCAACAAGCATTGAAACCGAACTACGACTCGAAACCAAAAATCGTGCCGAAGAAGAGGCTATCACAGTCTTCGCGAAAAACTTGCGGTCTCTATTGCTGCTCCCGCCGATCCCCAAGAAAATCGTGTTGGGTGTCGACCCCGGAATCCGAACTGGAAGTAAGCTTGTGGTTGTAGACGAGACGGGAAAGCTGCTCGATCACAGCACCATTTTCCCCGATCTCGAATCTCCAGCAACAGCCCCAAAGAACCGCAATGCCGCGGAAAAAGCAGTTGATTTCATTACCAAGTACAAAGTTGAATACGTGAGTATCGGCAACGGTACGGCCGGTCGCGAGCTCGACGATTTCTTCCACCAGCTTCTTGAGGCGAACAAATCACTGGGTGTGAAAATTCTGGTGGTCAATGAGGCTGGAGCAAGCGTCTATTCTGCCAGCGATGTTGCACGCGATGAATTTCCTGATCTCGACCTCACCTACCGTGGTGCAGTGAGCATTGCTCGCCGCCTACAAGATCCTCTCGCTGAGCTCGTTAAAATTGAGCCAAAGAGCATTGGCGTGGGCCAATATCAGCACGATGTGAACCAAAGCCGCCTCAAAAAACAACTCGACGAAGTGGTTGAGAGCTGCGTGAACTATGTGGGTGTCAACCTCAATACAGCAAGCCCCAGCCTGCTTTCCTACGTGGCTGGTATTGGCCCGACGCTTGCAAAAAACATCGTTAAGCATCGCGAACAAAAGGGCATCTTCAAAGACCGCAACGCGCTTTTTGAAGTCATGGGTTTTGGACCAAAGGCATTCGAACAGGCAGCAGGCTTCCTCCGTATTCCAGAAGCGGGCAATCCCCTCGACAACACAGCAGTCCACCCCGAAGCCTACCGGGTTGTTGAAAAGATCGCTGGCGACCTGAACAAATCTGTTGGAGAATTGATTGGCCTGCGCGATGTTCTCAACACGCTCGACCTGAAGCGTTACGTCACCGAAGACATCGGTGTTCCAACGCTGCAGGACATCATCAAAGAACTTCTCAAGCCCGGACGTGACCCGCGTGAAGACGGTGTAAAGCATACCTACAACCGCGAAGTCCGCGACCTCAACAGTCTCCAAGAGGGAATGGTTCTTCAGGGCACGGTCACCAACGTCACCAACTTCGGTGCATTTGTGGACATCGGCGTTCATCAAGATGGTCTGATTCACATCAGCGAACTCTCGAGCCAGTTTGTCAAAGATGCATCACAAGCTATCGCGGTGGGCGATCAGGTGAAGGTGAAAGTCATTGGCGTCGACAAAGAAAGAAAACGCATCAGTCTCAGCCGCCGGGCGGTTGAAGAGGGTGTTGGCGGAGTGGCGGGGCAGCGTCCGGCACCGCGTGCTGGAGCATCGTCTGGACAAGGCCCATCAGCTTCCCGCAACGCTTCTAGCGCGAATGCAGGCAATCGTCCTCAAGCCTCGAGCGGTGGCACACCCACACGACGCCCCGAGCGCAACCCAGCACCACAGCCTTCGGGTCCTGCGTCGTTGCAGGATCTGCTCAATAAGTTTAACAACAAGCGCCTGTAGAACTTGAATTGTAATCCTTTGCAGTGGGAGAGAGCATCGTGGAAAAGAAGACGTTCTTAGGAGTGATTGGTGGTTCGGGGCTCTACGACTTGCCCGGGCTTTCAAACATCAAAGAGAAGTCTCTCTCCACGCCGTTTGGTCAGCCCAGCGATACAATCATCGCGGGCGAACTCAACGGTCGACCTATTGCCTTTCTTCCACGTCACGGCAAAGGACATCGATTTACACCCTCGGAAGTGAACTATCGCGCAAATATTTTTGCCCTCAAGTCACTTGGCGTGACCCACATTCTGAGTGTCAGTGCGGTGGGAAGTCTGCAAGAACAATATGCACCCGGCACAGTCGTGATTCCCAAGCAGATTCTCGACAAAACTGTCGGCCTGCGTGAGCGCACATTTTTTGGAAAGGGAGTTGTAGGACACGTTAGTCTTGCTGATCCCTACTGTCCGGAATTCCAAAAGGCCGTTTTCAACTCTTGCAAAAGTGAAGGTGCCAGCGTTTTCCACGAAGGAACCTATGTCTGTGTTGAAGGGCCGCGCTTCTCTTCACGTTCAGAAAGTCACGCTTTCCGCTCCGAAGGATGCGGGATCATCGGCATGACAGCCATGCCCGAAGCCGCACTCGCGCGTGAAGCGGAAATTCCATACTGCACGCTGGCCTTTGTGACTGACTATGATTGTTGGCGTGAAAACGAAGAGGCGGTGTCTGTGGAAGCGGTTTTGGCCGTACTGAAAAAGAACGTCGACACTTCAAAACGTATCGTTCGGAGCGTGCTTGAAGCGCTTCCCATGAGTTCACGCAATCCCATTTTTAATGCAGCACAGTTCGCAATCATGACCTCACCCGAGCTGATTCCTGCTGAAACACGTCGTGCACTTTGGCCCCTATACGGAAAATATTGGGACACCAGCACAGGGCAAAAGTAATGCGCCGCGCTGCGTTTATTTTTCCAATCTCCGACTCTCTGGCTGTCCACGTCGTTCCAGCATTCAAGGATAACTATCTTTATATTCTCGTCGAAAAAGGCAGCTCAAAAGCTGCTTTTATTGATCCTGGTGATGCGGAGCCACTGGTTCATACAATCGAAACCTATGGCCTCAAGCCCGAGTTCATCTTTCTCACTCACCATCACCGCGATCACTCCGGCGGTGTGCAAACTCTCCTAGAACGTTGGAATAAGACCGAGCTCGTTTGCTCGCCTTGGCTCGAGGTAAAGCCCGAGTGGAAGCCGGCTCGTCTCACACGGCTCACTCCGGGTGCTCACTTTCCTTTGTGGTCACGTGCGATTCAGGCCATCGATGTGCGCGGTCACACCCTCGACCACATCGCCTTCTTGCTCAAAGACTCTCCGCGGGCACAAGGAAGCGATGTTTTTGTCGGTGATTCCCTTTTCGGTGCAGGTTGCGGTGGACTCTTTGAGGGGACACACCCACAGATGCTCGAAGCCCTCAAAGCCCTGCGCGCCTTGCCCGATGCTGTGCGTGCTTGGTGTGCGCATGAGTACACAATCAAGAACCTGCGTGTGGCGAGATTGCTGCAGGAAAACAATCCCCTTCAACAGGCGCGCCTTGCAGAGCTCGAAGACCGTCTGGCAGAAGAAGCCCTTGAACCCCATGAATGGGTGACTTTACCACTCAGCCTCGAGGAAGAGAAAGCCACCAATCCATTCCTGCGCTGGGATGTTGCCACACTGCAAAAAGCCATTGACACGCATGATGATCTTGACACATTCAGCTACGTCAGATCATTTCGAGATCGTTTCTGAAACTGAACCGCGCGGATCAAGGAATTTACGGAAATGAATAATCTTTTCGAAACTGTAAAAATCTTCAAGTGGCCACACAAAGAAGCGCCCACCGAAGAGAGCGTTGCGCGCGAAATGGAACGTCTTGGCTACAAAGTCTACGATCTACAAACCATTCCACCTTGGTTTGAACGCTCTCGCCACGCACACGACTATGATGAAATCCGGGGTGCAGTTGCAGGAGTCACGACCTTCCATTTCGATGCGGGTCCTGTGACCATTGAAGCGGGCGATATTCTTCTCATCCCAGGCGGAATTCCTCACGCCGTACAAACCCACAACGACAAGCCATTTACGGCCTACAAAGGCTCAACTTCGGGTGTGCGTTCGGTCACGGAACTGGGCGATGGCAAGGGTAGTCTTGAGAATCTGCAACAACAGAAATGAGCTTTCCGATGAAATTTTTCTTTTTTGACCTCGACGGCACACTCGAAGACAGCCGCAAAGACATGGTGGTTGCCGCGCAGGCTGTTCGCAAACAATTAAATCTTTCTCAACGCGATTATGAAACACTTGTGCCGCATGTAAATCGCGGCATGCAGGAACTCTACATCAATTGTTTCGACGACCACGTGCTTTTGCCAGGCGGACATCTCTCAGCCGAGAAATTAGCTCAGGTTGAATCACTCTACGTGGAAAACTACAGCAAAAATATTGCTGTTCACACAGCCCTATACGCTGGCATCAAAGAGGTTCTGCAGAAAACTTGCCAAACGGGGCGTGTTGCAGTCATCACAAACAAGCCAGAGGCTCTCTCAAAACAGCTTCTCGAGGCGCTGGGTGTGGCCGACTGCGTTCACCTCGTCGTGGGCGGTGACACCTGCTCAGAGGCCAAACCCAGCCCCGTCCCCTTGCGCCACGCTCTAAATGCTCTCGGTGGCTCGGTCGAGTCGGATGAGGTTTTCATGGTCGGCGACAGCCAGGGTGATGCCGTGGCAGGCGCAGCTTGTGGCGTTGCGACAGTTTGGTGTGCATGGGGCTACCTGAGCCAGGCGCCAAATGCCCCAGCACCACAATATGTTGCACATAAGCCATTAGACTTGCTGGATATATTTAAAAGCCCGAGAAGCTGAGTTTCCACTTGATTGGTCGGACGAATTAGTGCATCCCTGCCGCCCACTGACGTTTCACAGCAAGCGAGTTTCCAGGGAGTGTAATTCGTGGCTCATCTCAATCATGCTCAACGCGAAGACGCATGGATATACGACCTGCGGCTTCTCAATGGTCGAATCCGGGGTCTGAAAGGTGTCCCCTCGGTTCGGACGCGGGTTGTTACAACCGCTGATTGTCGGGGGTGGTCTTACAGAAGTCCGGCGGGCGATCGGGTGTGTGAAGAACTCAAGAGGTGCCTGCGTGATTTTTATCGGGTGCTCGACAAAGATCCCACCGCACCCACTTTGATCCAGGCGAGCGCGCGCCTCTGGCTGCGTCTCATGACCATTCGCCCCTTCATGGATGGCAATCGGCGCACTGCTCGTGCTTTTCTCGCACGGTGCTTCACCCAACAGGGCTTGACCATCAAGAACTTCACCCCGCTGCGTAAATTCCAAAGCACAGGTTGCATGCAGGACGATCTGCTCCAATGCCAACTCGCGCTCGGTCGCTGTTTGTCTGGCCTCTGCGGATCTCAAACGACACACTGAACCATTCCTCAATCCGAAGGCTCCACACTGGCCGCCATGCGATTCTCACGCCATGGTGAGCTCAAGTTGCCGCGTGCAACTCAACGTGAAAAACACAGCAAAGGAGCCAGAAATGAAATTCAATCTGCGGAAATTCCTTGCCTCATCTTTGCTTCTTGCGACTCTGGCAGCACCTCTGGCCTCGGCTTGGGCACAGCCCCTCTATTGGCAACCCTGGTCGCCTCGGATGCCACGCCCCGGCTTCATCAATCCCCCTCCAAGTATCATCATCGGAGGTTGGTGGAACTCAACCGACTACGGCCGCTCGGACATTCGCATCTGCCGGTTGTCCGACAATCTCGGCGGTTGGAACTATGGTGGATTTCACCTGGGAACCTGCCACTACTACTCACGCGCTCTCGGACGCGGACACAGCATCGGGATAGGTTTCGACCTTCTCGGTGGCGATCTCCAACCGCGCTGGGTTTCTGGAAATACGAGATACCCTTTTGTGCTGTCGCAACCCGAAGGCGACAACGTGCTTTTTGGGGGTCAGCGACAAATCACGGCACAACAGACCGAAATCAAATCTCTCTGTCGCATCGTGGATGCGGACGGGACGTTCATCGGAACACTGATCGATGGCAGCTGCTTTGCTGCATGGCAAAACATTGAAATCATCTCGGCCGACTACGAAGTCATTGAGATCGGTGAAATTTGAGGACTGTGAAACCCTCAAACACTCCAAATTAATTTGATTTATAATTGCGGGGGGAGACTTTGACACCCCCCGTCTGTGTGTCGAGAAGCGCAGGGTGCTAACCTAATGGGAGCGTTGGTTCGGTGTGCCGTTCAAGACGGTTCAATCCGAATCGAAGCCCCTTTGGGAGATGTTTCGCATGGCTGCACCAAAATTATCTGAACGCCGAGTCTCACAGCGGTACGCTCTCTCTCATGATACGGCGAGTGGACACGCGGTCTTTGAAAAATCCATCATGTTACCTCTCATGGACATTAGCTACGGTGGATTTTCAGTTGCCATCGACAAGCCTGAACATGAATCCCTGTGTGACACACTTCCCAAAACGACCGATGTTGAAGTGGTCATCCTAGGCGTGAGCACCTCTGGTCGTGCTGTCCGCGTTTTTGAAAGCAAACAACGCCTCGGCTATGCGTTCTGCCATGACACTGCGAGTGTTCTGATTTTCCTGCGTCGATTCATCGAATTCATGCGCATGGGAGAACACCTTAATCCGCTCGACCGCAGTGTCCTCAAGCCACCTTATGATTCACCTGAATGGATGTGCTTCCGTGGTGATGGCCCGACTGACGTGGTCATGCACATGAGCAAATCTACACCTAACACGGTCGATGAAGCTGTTATTACCTACAGAGAAAAAGATTCATATCGAACTGCAGAGCTCCGGTCTGGAAAGCTGCTCACTTTTGTTTCCTCTGAAGCAAAAAACAATTCCTCGGGGGCAGCATCACAGGACACAACTGCAAATGAAGATATTATGCGCAAAGCTGCCTGTGTTCTGATGGGGTATCTCCAGGCCTGCCAGGATGCACAACAGCCGGCAGTTTTAAATCTGCTCAACTCATTCAGAAAAAACTTGCTCTCATCGCAACAACGCGCGCGCTGATTCAAAAAAAGGTTGGTGCGGACGGTGAGACTCGAACTCACATGCCTCTCGGCGCTGGCTTCTAAGACCAGTGCGTCTACCAATTTCGCCACGTCCGCAAAACTGGGTTTCATTCAAACCCGAGCCTCACTCTATAGACGAAGCCTAGGCAGCGTGCAAATCACTCGCGGCTAGCATCAACGCTCAGGCGCAAGAAGTATCTTCTGTCGGTGCGGTCCTGAGCACCCTCAGGAGCCTGAATAAGGGCTCCCTGACTCGCAATCTCCACCGCAGCAATCGGAGTCTCCCAACTCAAGCCGTAGGCCAAACCAAGCGAGTTGTACCCCACACGAGCCACGAGCGGCGCACCCACGACCATATCGCCCTCAACCTGGCCTTTAACGTGAATCTCACATCCCAAACCCAAGACTGACTTTAGCGCAAAGCGTCCGTCGTTCAAATGATGCCCCGCCAAAGAGCACTGCGAAGCCAGGTTTTTTTCCTGAAAAATCCAACCTGCAAAGCCCACACTCAGGTTGCTTTTTTGAAACACATCACGGTGTGCCGCGCTGACTGCCCGATAATAGGTGTCACCAACATCCTCGACCTTCAAACCAAAGGTTGGGCGCATCCTAAAGCGGGGCAATCGCACACTCACCCCAAAATCGACTGGCACGCCGCGCGTTTCATTAAATTTCGCGCGCAGATCCTTTGCAGTTGCCTCGGCCAAGGGCTCCGAGAGACTGACCTGACCTGAATACTCGGTACGCCACGTCGGGCGCACAGTCACACCTAAATTCACGCCCGTGTTCTTGTAGGGAACAGAAAACGAAAGAGCCGTTCCGCGCTCCAGGAGAGCGCTGACGTTCATCTGCGGAGCTGAGCTGGTCAGGGCAAAAACATCGGTGGATATCCGTCCTGCTCCCGGCGCATCGGAACTCGCAGTGGTCGTCTCTGTGGGAAGCAGCACATATCCCTCAACCTGGGCGCGGGCGAACAACCCCCACTGCAAGCGCAGAAGGGTCAGGCTTGGAGCCATCTCAAAGTAACCGTATGGAGTCTGCTCGTTTTGTGCTGCCTTAAGAAAATTCTCGATTGACCGTTGGGTGGAACCATTTCCATTGAAATACGCCCGCGCCAAAGCCCGGGTCGTTCCATTGGCGCCTACCGTCAGCCCCGGGAAATAAAGACCACGCAAAATATTCTTCTGAGATTCCTTGCTATCAACGCCGACCCAGGCCGGGTTGTTGTACATCGCCTCACCTTGGGATGTGCCCCCCGAAAGAGCCACGGGTGAGACTCCTAGTCCAAGAGACCGCATGCCACGCACCTGGCGTTCGGGTGGCAAGAGCTCCGCAGCCAAAGCAGCCCCGCCGAAGTTCAATCCGGCAAGACATCCGCTGCTCCAAACAAGACATCTGAACCAAACGCACTTCACAATTGCTCCCCCATACAGCTGATATCGGCCGCAGAACGCAAGAAATGCAGACCAGCCGATCGCCAGAACTCTAGCCAAATGCAAAATTTTTTCCTGCCCAACAAAACTGGCCTAAAATACACTGGAATTTGAACGGTCATGGGATCGTGCACAAGGAGATGAAAAGCAGGTGTCACTGCAACCGCGCGCCATCATATTTGCCGACGACCGCGCCTCTGGATTTGTCCAGATCCTAAGAGAATTTCTCTTCAAGATGGGATTCAGACAAACCATTGTCACCACAAATCCTCTCGAAGTTTCGAATCTTATTCATACCAGCCACTGGCCGATTGTGTTCATCGACCACTCCGACGGTGCAAACGATGGAATGCAGCTGTTTGAGGGGATCTACAAAATCCTGGGGCATCAGTTGTTACCCTTCGTCTTCACAGCGCCCTCGGATAATCAACTCTTCGACTCCTTCTATCAAAGTATCGGAGCGGTCGGACTCATCAAGAAACCAATTCAGTCATCGAACGCCGAAAAAATTGTGCGTGCAGTCATACCGCAACCCAACGACCCTGCGGTGAAGCTGGCACATCAGGTTTCAAAGGCCATGCTGCAAGGACACTTTGGAACGATTGAAGCGCAACTGAATCGCCTGCGCGACATTCCACAATACAAACGCCATGCCGAAATCGCATTGCTGCGAGTAGAGATGGCGCAGGGTCTAATGTCGAAAGCAAACGAACGCTTTCGACACCTACTCCGAGACCGTCCGCGCGATCTCCGTGTACTTTCTGAATATGCAGAGTTTCTCAAGAAAAACGCGCTCTACTTCAACACGCTCAAGTGCTACCAACGAATTCAGAGCCTGCATCCAGAGCTTTCCTTTAAAATCTGGGATCAGGTCACACTGCATATCGAGCTCGAACAACTCGATGAAGCCGCAAGACTTCTCGACAGTATGCAACACGATGCGACCCACAAAGATATTGCTGCCGAAGCACTTGCACGGATGATGTACTTCATGGGACTCCAACATAACATTCCCAACTTCATCAAGCTGCATCCGAATGCAACGCGCAACTACAACCTATTCACTGGAGCCACACCACCCAAGAAAGTGAGCTCATCATGACATTCAACAGCCTCACTGTTGTAATGATGTGCGCAGCAACAAGCGTATTGAACTCATGCGGAACGAGTCTCTACCGTCCG
This sequence comes from Betaproteobacteria bacterium, assembly GCA_016868315.1. GTDB lineage: Bacteria > Bdellovibrionota_B > Oligoflexia > Silvanigrellales > Silvanigrellaceae > RFOM01. The sequence continues at coordinate 166,216 of VGHE01000004.1, read as the reverse complement.
ATATCAAGCAAAGAAACGGCAGCCGCGCTCAAAGAGCAGACAATCATGCTGCTGAACGGTGGCGATTATGAAGACGCAGTCTTATCGGCAGAAAAATTATGGGGCAAAGAAGCAAGCAATGAGAGCGCTAGCCTCTACGCCATTGCCCTTGCGAGCACCGCAGGCATTGGACTCTTCGACCTCACGGTCAACTCGATTAAGTCAGCATCAACGACCACCTCAACCGGCACACAGGCAAACTCTGCAGGAAACAGCGTTTTCAATTCGCTTTCAAATGCACTGCCTAATTTCACCGCCGCACAACTCTCACGCATCAAAAAATCGATTGAAATACTCGATAAGGCGCCAGACAAACGCGCTTCGGGCATCATCTTCCAACGGTGCCTGACCGCGGGCATATACACCGTACCGACTCTCAAGAATCTGCAACAGAGCATCACCACGGTTCAAACAACACTGAACGGCCTTCCAAGTAAACTCGGCAGCGGTGCCGGAACTACCTGCAGCGCTTCCACATCGACCATCAACACCACCGCCGAAGAAGTCTCGGCAAGCATCAACAACCTAGGCACTATTTCAAGCGACTTTAGCTCTGCAATGACAACCGTATCGGAGTGCTTTCCAAGCTCTGAGGGCAAAGATTCACTCAACACAGTGAGTCAGCAGGTCAGCAAACTCCGCACGAACGCTGACAAGGGCTGCACAATTCCGGCCAACCAAAAAATTGGAACCTACACACTTCCGTCGTGCCTCAACGACACGATTGCGGCAACAGGTGGGGCAACAGCCGTTGCCGGCGATGGGATAATTGCGGGCTGCGAATTGTTTCTCAACTGTCCTTCGGGCTCGTGCCTCTGAGTAAGCTTTCAGAGCAGTGCCTCGAGCAATTCTTTTTTGTTGAGCTGAACTTTGCTTTCAATAACGTTCTCTGCCAGCGTTCCTTCGCCCAAGCCCGCATCCAAAACCTGGGTTGCAGTTTTGAGTTTTTCAAGAACAGTATTCCGGATGTATTCATCCACCGTGCTCTCGGCAATCAGATGAATCACCAAACAGCGCACTGCTTGCTGGCCGATACGGTGGAACCGCGCCTGCGACTGTACATATGATGCGCTGTCGAAGCTCAAATCAAGATAGACCATGGTATCAGCGACCATTTTTCCATCGCGAGGCAGAAGCGTGAGGCCTTCTTTGGCAGACTGGGGTGTGGCAATAAACAAGCGACACGCAGGATTGTCCTGGAAGTTTTTAACGCTTGCCTGCCGCTCTTCAACGGTCATCTCACCCGTATGCGCAACGGCTCCATATTTCTCGGCATAGAGCGTCTGCAGATGGCGGACGTTGTCGACGTAATGCGACCACAGAATGACCTTCTTCGTATCGTCTGAAAAGGTGTCCTCAAGCAGATCTTCAAGTTCGGAGAGCTTTGCGTTAGAGCCTTTGTATTCAGGACTCAACAACAAGGGGTTGGACGAAATCTGAGACAAGCGCAACAGCTTCACAACCAGATTTGAAGCATTCGCAGTAATCTCTTTTTCAGACATGTTGCCAATCTCGACCTTCAGGTGATCGCGCATTTGGGCATACACGTGCTTCTGCTCGGCCTTCAACTCAACAATAAAGTCTTTGAAAACAACAGGCGGAAGGTCGAGCACTTCGTTCTTTAGGCGACGCAAACTTGTGCGCAAGATACTCGCCTGCAACTCATCCGGATTGCGAGTTCCGATAAACTTCTCAACACGAATGGTCTTGCGACCAACATTGATTTTCTGAACTTCCATCTCACAGAAAGTGTTCTTGAATGCAGGAAAGCTCTTGCCGAACGTCTCGCCCTTGTCCATGACCTGATACTGCGAAAAGAGGTCGAGTGGGCGGTTAGCAATCGGAGTACCCGTTGCGATAATACAACGCTGTGCAACCGGACGCAGACGTAACGCAGCTTGTGTGGTTTGTGCCTGAAGATTCTTGATACGCTGGCTTTCATCGAAGACCATCGCGCAGCGACCATTCTCCATCCACTCACGGAGTTTTTCTTCCTCAAGGCGCAATCCTTCGTAGTGCACGAGAAAGATAGGAGCTGAACTATTGAGACCCTTAGCACGCTGTGCCGGTGTTCCGCCGATAACCTGAAAGGGTATGCTAATGGAGAGCTTGAGCTCTTCTTGCCAGGTCTTGAGCAAAGACATCGGCACCACAATAAGAGCGCGGTCAATATCGGTTTCCTGAAAAAGAACTCCCAAGGCAGATGCAATCTGGAAGGTCTTACCGCAACCCATTTCATCCAAAAGTGCGGCGGCCGGATTGGCCAAAAGAAATTCAATACCCGTGCGCTGGTGATGATAAGGCTTGCGACCAAAGGAATATTTTTCCAACGCGGCCCGCCAACGCACAACCGCGCGCTGAACCTCGTTATCGAAGTGGTCTGCTTGCATTTTCTGGAGCTGCGCGAATGAACTGCCGAACTTCACGCGCTGCGTCGAGAGATTCTCTAGCTCTTCGAACCACTTCTCTCGCAGGGTCAACTTTCCAAGAAAGCCCATTTCAAAGTGTGCGTAATAATTCGATGCAACGAATTCATTTATGGCCTTATAGGCCGAATCCGTCAGCTTGAAGCCACGACCCATTGTTTCGAAAACTGAGTCAAATGAACCGATAAAAACGCGCCACAATTTTTGATCGGGATCCCAAGCTCGTTCGTTGCGGTCGAGACCCTTCATGCGCTCGACCGAGTTTTGCTCGTAGGGAAACATGACGTGCAATTCACCATCGACGTAGTCGATCACCGAACGGCCAGAACTGGTGATTCCTGCCAAATATATTTTCTTGAGATTCTTTCGAATCCTCTCGAGATATTCTGGCGAGAGTGGCTTGCTCTGGTGATAGGGAATACGTTTCAAATCGAGTGTTCCAACAATCTCCTGGCGCGTAAACACAGGCTCCTCGGGCTTGCGCACAGGAATCGGTGGTGGTGCCTCGGCTGGCTGAGCAGAGGGCAACAAGCCAAAAGATAATTTTACCGGCCCACGCGGTGGCTTGGGACGATAGCTTGAACCACGATTGTTTCGATATTGCATGAAGAGCCATCCCAATCAAAAAGCGAGACTAAGGTGGTCGCATTTCCATAAAAAAGTTTCAACGCCAAATACCGGAGATGTCAGACTTGGTGACTGGACAAGACCCACGCCCCCTCCTAGAGTGCCGCGGTGAAGTCAATGTTCTGGAGGTTCTCCATGGATAAAATCATCTGCGTTGGGAAGAATTATGCCGACCACTCTGCCGAGCTGGGTGACGTCCATCCCGAGAAGCCGGTGCTTTTTATTAAACCACCGAGCGTGCTGAGGCGCGTTTTTAACAGCAACGAAACCATCGAGCTCTCACTTCCATCACACTCGAAGCAGGTGCACCATGAGGTTGAGCTCGTTTTCCGCATCGACCACGGCGGATTTCGAATGACCGTTGAACAGGCAGAACGTGCCATGGGCGCAGTCACTGTCGGCCTCGACATAACCCTGCGCGATCTTCAGCAAGAGGCGAAGAACAAAGGCACACCTTGGACAACGGGGAAGGTCTTCCCCGATGCCGCAGTCGTTGGCCCCTGGATAGAATTGAGCAACTTGCCGAATTTGGCGGACGAGGAATTTTCACTCACGCTCGATGGCGTTCTCAAGCAACACGCACGTGCCAAACAGATGAGCCATTCTCCTGCCGAGTGTCTTGCGTACGCGTCTCAGTTCATCCCCATTTGCGCAGGCGATGTATTTTTTACAGGTACCCCTGTCGGGGTCGGACCCGTGAGTGTTGGCCAAACAGCTCAGCTCCGCTTCAGTAAATTGGTGTATAACGTCAGGTGGACGGAGGCAGTTTAAGGTCGCGCAAACCACCTGATTTCTTCCACGTGGTTTCGGGAGCACCAACAGCGAACTGAATCCACCGCGATGCCACGAAAAAGAAATCCGAGAGCCGATTCAAAAACGGCACGGCCTGAGGATTAATTTCTGCCTGATCCTGCAATTGAACAGCGATTCTTTCTGCTCGTCTGCACACAGTGCGTGCCTGATGCAATTCAGCATTCAATCGAGTCCCACCCGGCAAAACAAATTCGCTCAGTGGCGGCAGGTCGCGCTGCATTAAATCAATCATCTGCTCGAGGTGAGTGGTCTCGGGCTCACCCACAACAACCATCGATTCCCAGCGCGAGGCAATCGGTGTGGCTAGGTCGCCACCGAGGTTGAATAAGTCGTTTTGAATACGCTCTAGCCACTCATCGAGGGAGTTGCGCGTCGAAGCAGGTAGCTTGGGCATTTCACCCAGAGAAGCACGACACAGGCCGACGAGCGCATTCAATTCATCCACGGTGCCATACGTTTCCAGCCGCATATCAGTTTTGGAGACGCGCGAGCCGTCAGCGAGGCTGGTTGTACCCTTGTCGCCTGTCTTTGTATAAACGCGAGTAATGCGCATTTGAATCCTCAATCCACGGAGTCGAGGTACGGACTCCAAACGGGCATGACAACATCATGCAGGGGAATATTGAGCTGCTTTACGTTCCCACCATCGCGGGTCATGATGTAGAGCTTGTAGTTATTGGCCTTACCACGACCCTTCTGCAGCCGGTTCGACTGAAACACAAGGTAGCGACCATCCGGCGACCACGATGGTTTCTCATTATCACCCTGATCCAAAGTCAGACGCTCCATTTGCCGGCCATCCGGATTCACAGTGAAAATATCGTAACGATCAATATCACGATCGTATCCTGCAAAAGCAAGTTTGCGGCCATCGCGACGCCACGATGGAGATGAATTGTACCATCCCGCATAGGTGATTCGGGTATCGGCGTTGCTTCTCAGATCACGGATAAACAGATGAGGATTCCCGAACCGACCACTCACGAAAGCCACTTTCTGACCATCAGGAGCATATGCGGGCTCAACCTCTAATCCACTTCCGGCAATGAAACTTTTTCGCTCGCTGCCGTCAAAAGAATTTACTGTGAAGATACTCGTCAAACCCGAGTGGCTTCCCGAAAATGCGATTTTTCGGCCGTCTGGATGCCAATTTGCACCTGAGTTGTTCCCAAATCCAGTGGTCAACTTCGCTGTTTTTTGGGTCAATAGATTGTACACATAAATATCCGCTTTGCCTTCGCGGAAGGATGTGTAGGTGATCTTCGTACCATCGGGAGACCACGATGGACTCATGTTGATCGAGCCGTTGTTTGTGATTTGACGCAAACCAGAACCATCGAAATTAGCGATATAGATTTGTCTCAATTCACCCGACTTGCGTGCACCCGCAAACGCCAGCTTTGTTGAAAAAATCCCCTTCTCTTTGGTGAGCTTCTCGATGCACTTGTCGGCGAATCGGCGCAAGACTCTTTCGAGATCACCGACTTCAAAATCTGAATACCTGACGCCGTGCAACTGCTGTCTGCGTTTAATGTCGTAAAACCGCAGGTCGAGCGTATATTTTCCAGCGCTTGAGCCTGGAATAAACTTCCCGAAAATCACCGCCTCTGTCTGAATGGGAGTCCACTCGTCGTATTGAATCGGTTTAGAAGCTATGCTGCCTTTGGCAATGAAACTCGACGCCGGCACAAACTCAAAAGAATTTGTGAAGGCAAAGATCTCAGAGAGTCTGTCGGCCGCAAATTCTTTGTCGGACTCCGAAACAACTGCACCCGGTTCCGCACCGAAAACGGGTATTGCCATTTTAAGTTTGCGCACTCCAGCGCGCCCAACGTCAATGAACAACTCCGTATCCGTTGGGGCAGGGCTGGCTGCGGGAGGTTGGCTGCTGAACACCGGGAACGAAATACCCAAGGCAGCCAGGCACACGCTGAGCCACAGGGTCTTAAACTTGAGTTCAGCAATTCTTCTCATACGACATCCCTAAAAGTTGATGCTCTGTGGAGAAAATTTCATGCGCATCGAAAGCTTCGTTCCCATCTCTCTGGGAAGATCGGGAAACGGGCCAGCAGCCTCGAGTGCCCGCATGGCTTCCTCATCAAAGCGAGCATTGCCGCTTCCCCGCACAACACGGATTCTACCCATAATTTGCCCAGAAGTATTGATGTCGAAGCCGAGCACAACCTCGAGCTGCGACTCAAATGACAGCACATCAGGCAAGCTCCAGTTCTTTTTCATATGCAAAGCAGCAGCCTGTGCATATTCATTCTTTACCTGGGCGCCAACTTTCCCTGTCAAAGTTCCAGTCTGTCCAAGAACGCTGGGAGCCTTCGGAATGTCTTTGCCCAAAGGAGAAATGGGAATGTCCTTGGGTCGTTTGAATAAATCGTTGTTGACTGCTCCCTTTTGAGTACCAGCCTTTTCCTTTGCACCAACCGCGCGCTGTTCTTTTTCAAGGCGCTTGGCAAGCTCCTCAAGCTTTAACTTTTTGGTTGCAGCAGGATCAGGCTGCTGCTGAACCACCGGAGCCGGAGTGGGCGACGGTGTGGCGACAACCTTGGGAGTCGGCGTCGCCGTTGGCGCGGACGTTGGCTGAGGGGTCGCGACCGCTGCTGCTCCTGGCAATGCCATCGATGTATCGACGGGTGGGGGCGTTGCGGCGTCTACACTCAAGAGCTTGGGCAATTGCGGCAACTGCTGCTCTGTTTTGGTGGCCGCGGTGTCGACCAATTTCTCGGCTGTCTTGCCCTCGGGCAGTGCTTGAGTTGATTCCAACGTAAATCCAAGACTCACCTCAATCGGCTCGGATACAGATTTTTCGAATGGGCTGATGACCTCAGACGAAAACTGCACAAAACCAAAAATCAAACCCACGAGCACAGCGTGCCATAAGATTGAAAAGCCAAGTGGCCAGGGACCTATGCCTTCGTCATCGAGGGTGTCCACGCGCAGTCGTGCTGAGAACGCTTGCTCATCGATACGCGGTTCGGCATCGAGCATAAAACGTGCAGAAAAAGGTATGTCGAGATCGGGCTCGCGCACGATCAGTTCAACACTCTGCGTTGACTGAGCAAACTCTGGCTCCCTGAGCGCGGATTTGGTCTGGTTCTGAAGCATCCATATCATGACGTCGCCATCGACATCTGGCACCCTGAACAGCGTTGAAATGTTTTCCTGCGCAGTGTTTTCCATACGTCAGTTTGCCTTCGCCTCCGCGCCGGAACTCTCGCCCATCATTCCGATTTTCTTAGCGCCTGCAGTTTGCGCAGCTGCCATGGCTTCCATCACCTTGGCGTAAACGACATCACGATCAGCGCGGATGAACACCGTGGGCAATTCCTGTCCGGCAATCGCAGTCTGGATTTTTCCAACCAGTTCATCGCGTCGCACAGCTTTTTTACCCAGAAAAAACTCGCCCTGTGTTGAAACGGAGACCACCACAGGATCGTTTCCAAGACTCAACGTTTTGGCTCTCGAACGGGGTAGCTGAATGTCAACCCCCGAGACTGCGAACGGTGCAGTCACCATAAAGATGATAAGCAAAACAAGCATAACATCTACAAACGGGGTGATGTTGATGTCAGCCAACATGGACGCACGCGCGAATTGGCTGTCCCCACCTTCACCGTCACCGGCTTTCATTCCCATGCGACCTTCCTCACTTTCGTCTGCTGCGAAATGATCACGATTCTGCGATTGAATTCAGAGCTGAACCGTTGGCGGTCTGGGATGCGAGGGAATCACCTGTGCGTCCCAGATTGAAGTGTCTTTCAAGAATATTGAGGAAGTCTGTGGAAAAACCTTCCAGAATGAGCACGTGTTGACGAGCCTTGCCGTTAAAAAAGTTGAAGGCGATCACCGCGGGAATAGCAGCCGCAAGACCCAGAGCCGTGGCAATCAGAGCCTCGGAGATACCCGGAGCAACAGCAGCGAGACTCGACGAGCCGGTCGCGCCGATGTCATGAAATGCACGAATGATTCCTACCACCGTTCCGAACAAGCCGATAAATGGGCAGGCAGAGGCAGACACGGCGAGAAAAGTCATGTTGCGCGAGAGCTGAACCTCCTCCAGCTGACGAGCCTTGCCTAATGCACGACGCACAGTATCGATGGAAACAGGAGCCGTTGAAGACAAGCCTCGCTTCTCACGCACCTGCAGAACGCGCACCATTTCATTGTAACCGGAGCGGAAAACTTCTCGCGCAGGGCTGTAGTCGAGATCTTTCAACTTACCATTGAGGTCAGAAAGGCTCTTCGAGTCCCAGAACTCCTGCATGAAATCATCCGACATGATTTGAAGATGACGCAGTGCTCGCCAACGTTCAAAAATCACTGCCCAGGTTGCAACGGAGAGAAGCACAAGGAGGATTAAAATTGCAATCCCCACCGGACCGCCATTGGTCAGAACAGAAAGCCAGTTCATCGAGTCAAGATTGGTTTGGTCACCCATCGCTGTTCCTCACTCTTCCTTGCAGAAGTTAAGTCGCTCAGGATTCCTCCAAACCAGGCACCAAGCCGCGATCAACACACAACCGCAGAATGGCTTTCACAACCGCATTGGGTTCAAGCTCGGTGGAATCCAAAAGAACAGCATCCTCTGCAGCACGCATGGGCGCAACCAGTCGGTTGGAATCACGCGCATCACGCTCGTGAATTTCACGGATCAGTTCGTCCAAGCTCGGCTCCAAGTTCTGGGCGCGCAACTCGTCCATCCGCCGCTGAGCCCTTTGCTCCGGAGAAGCTGTCAGGAATATTTTCAGCGGAGCGTCAGGAAATACAACTGTCCCCATGTCACGACCGTCCACAACGGCCCCATTGCAATCCAAAACAACTTTCCGTTGCACTGGAAGAAGGCGACGGCGCACAAGCTCGTCCTGGGCAACGAGGCTCGCTTGTTCGGAGACAAAGGGCGTTCTGATTTCGTGGGTGATTTCACGATCACCAAGAAAAACGCGGCCACTACGCGGATCCTGACGGTACCTTTCGGACAGGAAAGCAACGAACCGTTCAATTGAGCCACGATCCTGTACACCGGTTCCTGCCTCAAAAAGCATCAATGCAAGTGTCCGATAAATGGCACCCGTGGTGACATAAATCCAACCCAGACGGTGAGCCAGCATGCGCGAAACCGTGCTCTTGCCCGAACCGGCCGGCCCGTCGATGGTGATGACCTTCGGAGGCTGCTCAGGTGCAACGGTGGTGATCATGGCTGGATCGATTCTCCGGATGCGGCAGATGTTGCGAGTTGATCCCAGGATTGAGCCCATGCAGGATCGGGGGCAACATCGGTACGGAACGGAGAGACGGGCTCTCTGGCCTCCACCCGACCCATGGCCGCAAATTTCTGATACCGGTTTTTCTTAAGTTGCTCGGAGGTCATTTTGCCCAGCTCGAGCAAGTGTTTTTCCAGCACATCGCCCAACCTGCCAATGGCCTCGGCGGGCTTCCAATGCGCTCCACCCAAGGGCTCGGGAATGATTTCATCCACCACGCCCAATTTCTTCGCATGCTCTGCTGTCACACCCAAGGCTGCTGCCGCACGGTCAGCCTGTGCGCCATCTTTCCAAAGAATGGATGCACAGCCCTCGGGAGAAATGACACTATAAGTTCCATACTGGAGCATTAGAACGCGGTTCCCCACGCCAATGGCCAACGCCCCGCCGCTGCCGCCTTCGCCAACAACAACCGAGATGATGGGGACGCCGAGCTTGAACATAACCATGATATTTTTGGCGATCGCCTCGCTCTGACCGCGCTCTTCAGCATCAATTCCTGGATATGCACCAGGGGTGTCGATAAACGTAATGATGGGGAGCTTGAAACGCTCTGCGAGGGTCATAAGGCGCAGAGCTTTGCGGTATCCTTCTGGCCGCGGCATTCCGAAATTGCGTTTCATGTTCTCTTTTGTGCCGCGCCCTTTTTGATGCCCGACAAAAACCACCCTGTGGCCGCGGAAGGTGGCCAAGCCACCCACAATGGATGGGTCGTCCATGAAGTTTCTGTCGCCCTGAAGCTCGATGAAGTCATCGGATAACTGCTTGACGATGTCGAGAGTGTAGGGCCGATGCGGGTGCCGGCTCAGTTGGGTGATCTCATAGGGGGTCAAATTCGCAAAAATTTGCTTCGCGAGAATCTCGAACTGCTCCTCAAGCGTGCGGATTTCGGTCTGCAGTTCTTTTTCATTCTTTCCCGTCAACTGGGATTGACGGGCGTGCGCACGCAGCTCTGCGATGCGGTTGCTGAGTTCAAGTAAGGGACGCTCGAGGGGTAAAACCTCCATGACACTGTCCTCTCTTTCGTGTGGCTGTTTCTCAGTTTCCGTGTCGACGTGGTAACAAATCAGGGAGGGGCGGTCAAAAAAACGAGGGGGTACGGGTGGCACAAGACCCATTGGCACAAAATCAAACTGTCAGACGCGGCATGGATGACCTTGTTGTGGACACCACTGCCGTGAGCTGGGTTGATGGCCAACGTGGACGTCTTTATTACCGCGGCTATCGCATTGAAGAGTTGGCAAAAAAGGCGACTTTTGAGGAAATTGCTTATTTGCTTCTGTGTGGCGAACTGCCCTCCGAACAACAACTGCTCGCCTTCACTTGGAAGCTCCGACAGTTATCCCACACTCCAGAGAAAATTATTCGAATCCTACAGGAGCTACCGCGTCAAACGGCACCGCTATCCGCATTGCAGACCGCCCTGGCCGCGCTCGGGTGCACCGATCCTACGCAAAAAACATCCGAGGAAGAAAATCTCCTTGGTTTAGCCATGCGCATTATTGTCCAAACACCCATCATCCTCGCGTCCTTCTACCGACTCAACCAAGGCGCGTGCATTCTCTCAGCCCGAGATGACCTGAGTCATGCTGAAAATTTTCTTTACATGCTCTCCGGCCGCGTTCCCGATCCCAAAGATGCACACGCCATGGAAATCGCCCTCATCCTTCAGATGGATCATGGTTTCAATTCCTCAACCTTCACCGCGCGCGCTGTCGCCTCAACACTCACCAACATCTATGCGGCGACAAGTGCAGCTGTTGGGGCGCTCAGTGGACCACTCCACGGAGGTGCGAGCGAACTTGTGGTGGAGATGCTCGATGAAATTGAAGATTGGGGAGACGTCGACGCCTATCTCGACCATCTGTTCGCACAGGGTGGAAAAGTCATGGGCATGGGACACCGTGTTTACAAACAAACAGATCCCCGCGCAGTCGTTTTCGAGGATCTTCTCGAAGAGATGACTCAAGGAGAGAGAGACCCGAAAGATCTTAAAATTCTGAGCCGAGTTGCTCAACGTGCACGCGCTCACTTCGAATCAAGGCAACAACCCATTCACGTGAATGTTGACTTCTGGAGCGGCGCTGTCTACCGGAGGCTCGGAATTCAGCCTATTCTTTTTCCTGCGATCTTCGCTGCAGCGCGTATCGTAGGTTGGTGTGCGCATATTCTCGAACTGCGCCAAAACAACCGCTTGTACCGTCCACTTTCGCTTTACACGGGGCCTGTTGATTTGAAATTCGCATCCCTCAAAGATCGAAATCCATGATTTTGCGTCTGCTGGCCTTTTTCAGTTCAATTTTACACCTTCCACTGCGTGCCTTCAGCTACACACCTGCAGGGTGGTTGTCCTCGGAAAAAACAAAGATCTTTTTACACGAACGGCGACAAGCATTTCTTCGCTTAAAAGTCTCAGAAGCCGGGCAGGTCTTGCACAACATGTCTGCTGCGCAATCGAGTTCAATTCCAAATATCTATTGGATTCATGTTGCCAGCGCGGGCGAGCTCGAACAGGCTATCCCCGTGCTCCGCGCACTGCATGAACAGCATCAAATTTTTTTCTTTTTAACCTACTTTTCACCAAGCGCGCGGAGTTTCGTCAAAAACTGTCCTGGCCTTCTCGCTGCAACGAGTCTTCCTGCGGAAGATGGGTTCGCCTACTCCATGATCATCAAAGATCTAAAGATCCGCAGGATTCTCCTTGTGCGCTATGACTTCTGGCCGGCGCTGATGTTCGCGGCAGAGAAAGCCCAAACACCCGTTGCTGTACTTGCTGCCACCCTAAACAAAGCACGCTCGCCGCTGCCCTCATTCCTGCAGAAGAGGCTGCGCTGCTTTTGGTTTGAATGCACCGATCTCATTTTTCTGGTGTCGGGAAAAGACAGACAGGAGCTTATCTCTCTCAATGTTACCCCTGAGAAACTGCATGTTGCCGGTGACGCGAAATGGTTGCGCGCCAAAGAACGCGCATCTCAGGCCAAAAATGACAACCTGAACTCTGCTTTGAAAAAGCTCTCAACCCTCTTCAACTCATCCGCGCAACGCTCGTTCGAAAGGGTTATCGTGTTTGGCTCTCCACACGAGGAAGAGCTCCGCACTCTTGAACTTTGCTTGAATCAATTTCTGGATAATGACTTGGTCATTGTGGCTCCGGCAGAGGTCGATGAACACAGTGTTCGCCAGCTACAGAGCAGGCTGCAGAAAACAGGAGCCAAGATTGTGCTCCTGAGTGGCGAGACTCGAGAAACACTCCACACACTTGCCCATGGTGGCGATTCCAAGCGCGTCTTGATTCTTGATGGGTTTGGCTATTTAGCAGAGGCTTACCGCTATGCGGATCTCGCCATCATCGGTGGGGGCTTTGATGGACAACTCCATAACGTGCTCGAACCTGTAGCATACCCGATTCTTACGCTCTATGGAGACCAATTTGAGCGAGCACCAGAAGCACGCCTTGTCCTCGATCGCAAGGCTGCCATCGGTTTTGCAAATCCAAATGAATTGTTTCAATTTCTGTTACGGTGGAGTAGCGTGAAGAAGCTGGGAGAAGAGGATCTGGGCTGGAGTCAAAACCTTCAAAAGACACTCGAAAATGCCCAGGAGTTGTTTGGTTCACTGCCCGACACAAGTGAGGTCGTCTGCCGCACTCTTGCAGCGCAAGACAAACTGGAGACCACCTGACTTATGTCACAGGTTTGAACTTATTTTGAAAGATTTACGACATGGTTGCCAAACAATTGATCATCAACGCTTCGGCGTTTGAGACTCGTGTCGCGCTGATTGAAGGCGGACACGTTGCCGAATATTATATCGAACGACAAAAAGACCGGGGAATCGTTGGGAGCATTTTCAAAGGACGCGTGCTGAGGGTTCTGCCGGGCATGCAAAGTGCCTTTGTGGATATCGGGCTCGAGCGCTCCGCATTTCTCTATGGCGGAGACATCCAACCGCCCGGCGGCCCCACCAATGAACTCCCCGAATTTATTGAAGAAGACGACAAAACTGCGCTCGTCGCGACAACCGATGACTCGCATCTCGGTGGCTCCGACGGTAGCTCCATTTCGCCCCCCATTCCGCACAGACCGCAACGTTTCTTCAAGATCGCTGACCTGGTTAAGGAGGGGCAAGAGGTTCTCGTTCAAGTCGCGAAGGACTCGATTGGAACCAAGGGAGCCCGCATCACCACATACCTGAGTTTCCCGGGGCGTTATGTTGTGCTCATGCCCAACATCAACCACATTGGCATTAGCCGCCGCATCATGAATGAGGATGAACGCGAGCGCCTCAGAGGAATCGTGCAGCGAGTCCGACCGGATGGAATGGGAATCATTGTTCGCACCGCGAGTGAAGGTGTTCCGGAAGAAAAGCTCACTGCGGACATCGATTTTCTGCTCAAACTCTGGGAAAATGTTAAGGCGAAAGCCTCACGCGCCAAGGCTCCAAGCTTGGTTCACGAAGATCTCAACCTCGTTTTCCGTGCAACACGCGACCTTATATCGCGTGACCTAGAACGGATCGTCGTCGACAACAAAGACGTTTATGAAGACGTTGTTCGATTCCTCAATCGATTTTCAGTCAAGCTCGGTGCTCAGGTCCAGCTCTACCAAAGCGACACAGCTATTTTTGATGCCTATGGCATCGAACTTGAGGTCGCACGCGCCCTTGGTTCGAAGGTCTGGCTCAAATCAGGTGGATATCTGATTATCGAGAGAACGGAAGCACTCACGGCTATCGATGTAAACACAGGGCGATTTGTTGGTGGAAAGTCGCTTGGCGACACCATTGTCCGCACGAATATGGAGGCGGTCAAAGAAATCGTGCTTCAGCTGCGCCTCAGAAATATTGGTGGGATCATTATTCTCGACTTCATCGACATGGACAGAGCAGATGACCGTGACCGCGTCTTCAATGCTTTGGCCGAGGAACTGAAGAAAGACAAATCCAAAACATCGGCTCTTCGAATCTCTGAAATGGGCCTCGTGCAGATGACCCGGAAGCGAACCGAAGAGAGCCTGTCACAAAAGCTCTGCACGCCATGCCCCTACTGTGGGGGTAAAGGTGAAGTGAAGAGTCCAGCGACTGTCTCCTACGACATCATTCGTGAGCTTGTGCGCGAGTTTTCCAAGATTCCTTCGGAGACATTTGTGTTGAAAGCTCACCCACAAGTCATCGACCGCCTTTGTGAGGAAGACGCCGAGTTTGTTCAAGATGTGCGCGAAAGATTCTCGAAGAAACTGATGCTCAAAACAGCTCAAGAATTCCATCTTGAGCAGTATGAGATTGCGCCATTGCGCTAAGTCCACGGAGTGCCTCGGAGCGGTGACTCATCTGATTCTTTTCGTGCAGTGGGATACTTGCGAAAGACAGATGAGGCACGGCATTGGGAAAGAACATAGAGTCATAGCCGTGCCCCTCACCTTCAAGAAGCTGTTGTTCAAACGAGCCAATACGCCCCACACAAAACCCCATCACAAGCTGTAACTGATACTTTTTCCCCGCATATGCGATGGTACTTTTGTAGCCATAGGCCATAGATTTTGTCTGCACAAGTCGGTTTTTCACGCGCGCCATAATTTGGCTCTCAATTTCCTCTAAGTGCGGAATCAAATCGTCTTCACTCACAACTTTTCCAACCCTGCCATGCACTAGTTCTGCTTCGCCGGCCATAAGCAATGAGCACACAAAAAATCCAGGCTCCAACTCAGATCCCTTTATTCCGAGCTCTTTCCCAAGTGCCGCAATAAGAGCGTGTCTATTTTTTGCATCGTCTCTGGGAAGACCCCCAAAGGTCGCAGAGTGCACGCCAGGGAGAAAATTCAAGCGCGGAACACACAGTCCCGAATCATCTACCACAACAGAATCCACTCCGTATTCACCGAGAACTGGCAAGACCTTCAACCCAGCAAATAATTTTTTGCAATTATTACCTGTAAAAGTCTCACGATCTTCGTCGGGTGTTTTCCAAGAGAACGCATCACCACATTCCTGCGCAGCTGCATTTATTCCCAAACAACCCAGACCCTGCAAGGACAATGCATGTTCAAATTCTCGGAGTTTTCCCGCATTGCTTGTAGGAACAAAAACACGCTTCATTTATGTGCCCTCGCTGGATTTTGTGGTTTGCCAAAATTTCATTGTTCATCTGAAAAATAAAGCCCTAAAAAGGGGGTCGGAAAAAACCAGAAAAAGCACTTTTTTGCAGCATAAATTTTTCCTATCTGTTTGCCTTTTCAAAATTGTTTGTTTTTTCTCGTGTTTTTTAATTTTGACCAATTTTTAACCCCAAAAAACAAAAATCCGACGCAGCGCTGTGCTGAATCGGATTTCATAGACCTTTTTAAGGCAACCGAGGCGGAATAAAAATCAGGCAATCGGCTTCTGGTTTGCCTTTTTCCAGTCTTCCATGAAGCTCACAAGGCCTTTATCAGTCAATGGATGTTGATACAAAGCTGTCAGAACCTTCATCGGACAGGTTACGACATCTGCACCCGAAAGAGCCGACTGAATCACGTGCTGCGGATGACGAATACTCGCGGCAAGTATCTCTGTTTTGTAGCCGTAGTTGTTATAAATGGTTCGGATTTCGCGAATCAGAGCCATACCATCTTGGCTGATATCATCGAGTCGACCAATGAATGGCGAAATATAGGTGGCTCCACATTTTGCAGCGAGGAGTGCCTGACCTGCCTGAAAACACAACGTCACGTTGGTTTTAATATGACGAGCCGAGAGAGCCTTACAGGCTTTTAGACCTTCCGGTGTCAGCGGCAGCTTGATAACGATATTCGGGTGAATTTTTGAGAGCACTTCAGCCTCAGTCAGCATCTCAGAGGCGGTCGTTCCCACCACTTCGGCGGAAATGGGGCCGGGAATAAGACGGACGATCTCGTTGAGCAGCGACTTGAAGTCCATTCCTGACTTGGCAACAAGCGACGGATTGGTCGTCACACCATCACAAATACCAAGGTCTGCCATTTGCCGAATTTCATTGAGATCCGCGCTGTCCAAAAAAAACTTCACTTGAAAAGCCCTCCCGCTTGTAAGTTTGAACCATCGAAATTGAACTGTTGTAGCTGGTTGGCTCCAAACGAACCACCCAACACAACCGAACCATTTACCGCAAATGCTGCCATACCCAACAGAGGTGAGCTGAGTTTGGTTTGCTCGCCGCCAACCGCAGCCGTCATGATTTGAAATTGACTGCGTTCTTCGCCGAGAATACTGCGGCCGCGCTCGACCCTTAACCACATGAGAGTGCAAAGATTCGCAGAACGTACGAGCTTCAATGCAGGAATAAACGTGTCCGCCTCGGCAGAGCCTATGAGAGAGGGCGTGACGTACAAGGGCCGGGGCTGCAACAGATTACCCAAGACAGGTTGTTTCTGACCCTGTTCGAGCCGCGCGCGCAATTCAGAGGCGACTGTGTTGAACCCACCCAGAGCCACCAAATCAGCCACCCGATTGTTGAGCGTCACGACTGCCGTATTGGCGGCCAGTGCGGTTGCGGGCGCATTGGGCTGACACACAGAGCCAGTGCTATCGATAGCCAGTGCTGACTGGTAAGACGTGCGAAACTCAACGGTTTTATTTTCCGGAGCGTCCACATTCTGCGCATTGCCCGCTTTGCCTTCAGCGTTGAATGCAAGCGGGACAAAGCCCAAGGCCGAGGGAACAGTCGCACCTGAGCTGAGTCGGTTCAGATCGACAACCATTGCTGAAACGATTCTGAAGTCAGCAGACGTGTTCGGCGAATCAGTTTTTCCTGTCACCCAGTCAAGCACAGAGGGTCGAACACCCAAATAACCCAAGGTTCCGTAGGGGAAAGCGACCATTAATCCGAGGCTTTCAAATACAATAGGAGAGCCCCAAGCCATCGTGTAGGAACCCAGCGGGCTATCACGAGACGGTGAATAGAAGTCCTCAGGGGCGCTCAAGAGCTTTTGAAATCCCTTGGACGAGGAATAACGATAAACGAAAACTTTTGCCTCAAAGCTGCGATCTGCCTGAGAGACCACCACCAACCAATCTTGCTGCCCGGCGGGCTGGAAGAGTTTGACTTCCCCGATGCGGCCGGCAGGCAAAATCACGCGATCAGAGGGCTGGGTTGACAGGGTCGCTCTGCCCTGTGCGTCGATTTGAAAAACCCGAAGTTCCGCAACCGAACCAGAAAAACCAGCCACCAGAAAACCACCCGTTTGAGCTACCGCGAGTGCGGTTCCTAAGCGTGGCGCTTCATTTGTTCCAAGCAACCTGATGTCTCGTCCCGCCGTGACCTCGAATGACTGTAGGGAACCCGTGTCGAATTCGCCCCCGAGGACTGCATTGAGCACGTACGAAACAGGCAAAGTCGGGTGACTTGCGATGGCGACGGGAGAATCAACGTTCGCACCAATAGCGCTGCGCTGGGCACTCGAGCAACCCGAGAGCGCAGACACAACGCATGAGAGCGAGAGAGCCAGGAGAACGAAAGGATAACGCAGAGACGTCAGGGAACGGTTCATTCTCCCGAACTTCATTATTCAATCTCCTCGGCAGCCTCGAGCTGAGTCACTGGAGTTTCGTCAAACTCACTCGGCTTAGACACAGAAACGACGCGTTCACCATCGAGAATTCTCATCAAGCATACGCCCTGTGTGAGACGACCGATGACCTTGACGCTCTTGGTGTGGATACGCAGAACGCGACCGGTGTTGGTCGTGAGCATGAGGTCAGCCGCATCAGACACCGATAGCAAGGCTACAACTTTGCCGTTCCGTTCGGTCACTCGAATGGCGTTTACGCCTTTGCCCGCACGACCGGTGAGACGGTATTCTTCAAGTTCACTGCGCTTGCCGTAGCCAAATTCAGTAACAACCAGAAGCTTATCGCTTGCTCCTGCATCGACCGCCTCGGCAGCAACGACAGAGTCGCCATCTTCGAGATTAATTCCCGTTACACCACGAGCCGTGCGTCCCATCGAGCGCACTTCGTCTTCGTTGAAGCGAATCGCCTTCCCGTTAGCGCTCGTAAGGATCATTTGGTTTTTGCCGTTTGTAATGCGCACGGCAACAAGGGCATCGCCGTCATCGAGCGTCACAGCACGCAAGCCGGTCGCACGAATGTTTGCGAACGCAGAGAGCTCAGTCTTCTTGACCGTACCTTGCGATGTACACATGAACACGCACATGTTCTCGGAGAACTCGTTCACAGGAAGCATGGTTGTGATTTGCTCGCCCGACTGGAGAGTCAGGATCTGAGCAATAGACTTCCCACGACCATTAGCTGGAGCTTCCGGGAGTTCATAGACCTTGAAGCAATAGACCTTGCCGAAGTTGGAGAACATCAAAACGTTGTCGTGCGTGTGAGCACGGAAGGTTACTTTGACGAAGTCGGAGTCTTTTAACGCGGCTCCGGTTTTACCTTTACCAGCGCGGTGCTGTGAACGGAATTCATCTTGGAGCACGCGCTTGATGTAACCACCTTGCGAGAAAGTCACGAAGACATCAGCAGGGGGAACCAGTGACTCGAGATCAACGTCGCCTGCATCGGTTGTGATTTCAGTGCGACGATTATCGCCATGTGATTCGCGCAGAGCAACGAACTCTTCTCGCGCAATTGCCGCTACACGCGCAGGTTTAGCGAGAATATCTTTGAGGTCAGCAATCGTCACAAGGATTTCGGCATGCTCCGCAACAATCTTGTCGCGTTCAAGGCCGGTGATGCGTGACAAACGCATCTCCAGAATTGCTGTTGCCTGGCGTTCGCTCAAAGAGAACCGCGCAATGAGCTTTTCTTTAGCCTCATCAGGGCTGGGAGCCTTGCGGATAAGGTCAATGGTCTCATCGAGGTTGTCGACCGCAATCTTCAAACCTTCCAAAATATGCAGGCGCTCTTCCGCCTTCCTCAAGCGGAAACTCGTGCGGCGAGTGATGACTTCATAGCGGTGGTCAACGAAGTGTGACAGTGCTTCCTTAAGGTTCACGAGCTTAGGAATTCCGCGAACAATACACACCATGTTGACGCCAAACGAGTCTTGGAGACGCGTACGTTTGTAGAGATGGTTGAGCAGGATTTCACCGTTCTCACCCTTCTTCACTTCAATAACGATACGAATACCTTCCTTATTGGACTCGTCACGGATGTCGGAAATTCCTGTAATTTCCTCATCTTTAACCAGCTCAGCGATACGCTCAATAAGGGTTGCCTTGTTGACCTGATAGGGCAGCTCCGTGATGATAATTTGTTCGCGCCCGCCTTTAACCTGCTCGACGCTGGCACGGCCACGCACCGAGATAGAGCCGCGGCCTGTGCGATACGCATCATGGATACCCTTCAACCCACAGATCATACCTGCAGTAGGGAAATCAGGACCCTTCACGAATCCCATCAGTTGATCGATGGATGCATTTTCATTGTCAACAAGATGAATGAGCGCATCGAGAACTTCGGTGAGGTTGTGAGGGGGAATATTTGTGGCCATACCAACGGCAATTCCGGACTGGCCATTGACCAACAACTGCGGAAAGAGTGTTGGGAGCACGCGTGGCTCACGCTCACTGTTGTCGTAGTTAGGACCGAAATCAACGGTGTCTTCGTCGAGAGATTGCATCAACGCTTCGGAGATTTTCGCGAGACGCACTTCTGTGTAGCGCATCGCGGCTGGGCTGTCACCGTCGATACTTCCGAAGTTCCCCTGGCCGTCAATGAGCGGATAACGCATTGAGAAGTCTTGTGCCATACGCACAAGTGCATCATAAATCGCCGAGTCACCATGAGGGTGATATTTACCCATAACATCACCGACAATACGCGCGGATTTTTTGTAGGGCTTGTTGTAAACGTTGTTGTGCTCATACATTGCATACAGAACGCGTCTGTGCACGGGCTTCATGCCGTCACGGACATCGGGAAGAGCACGGCTAACGATAACGCTCATGGCGTAATCGAGATACGCGTTCTTCATTTCTTCGTTAATATTGATGCCTACGACGCCTTGGCTTTGAATCTGTGACATATCTCTTTACCCAGCCTTTTTTCAGAAGTCCAAGTTGCGAACATTGAGTGCGTTGGTTTCGATGAATTCCTTCCGCGGTGGAACTTCATCGCCCATCAGCATTGAGAACAGATCGTCTGCTGCAATTGCATCTTCAATTTCAACCCGCAGCAGCTGGCGGAAATCAGGGTTCATGGTTGTTTCCCAAAGCTGCTCAGCATTCATTTCACCGAGCCCCTTGTAGCGCTGGATGTAGGCGCCGTGACGACCCTCAACCAGAAGGTACTGCTGCAGCGCAATCCAGTTGGTAAGCTCTTTGGTCTTCTTTTCGACCACATATTTGAGAGGCAGTGATTGACCTTCTTCAAGCTGTTCGTGAAGTCTGCGCAACTCGGCAAACTCATTTGACTCAACAAACTCTGTATCAAGACGGAACCGAACCGGCTTGCCAGAAATCTGGAGTGCGACCAGCGCATAGTAACGATTGTGTTCGTTATCAAAATCAATGTTGGTTTGAATATGACCCATCTTGGAAACAAAATCGGTCAAGTCGGTGATCACCTGTGCAAGCTTGTTCCGATCGAAGAAACAGCCCGCATTGAGTCCCCTGTATGATGCAAAAAACTCTACAACGGGCGCTGTGCGGCGACGTGCAAGAATGTTGAAGATGCGATTGTAACGCTCGACACAGGTGAGCATGTTACGCACATGTGTTTTTTCAATCTGTGTTCCCGAGGAGTCCACGATTTGTGCTTCGGACAAGGAATTCTCGAGCAAGAATGCCTCAAGGTCGGTTTCATCTTTGATATATTTTTCAGTCTTGCCCTTTTTATATTTATAGAGCGGAGGCTGAGCAATATAGAGATATCCACGCTCGATGATTTCACGCATCTGGCGATAGAAGAAAGTCAGAAGGAGTGTACGGATGTGCGCACCATCGACGTCAGCGTCGGTCATGATGACAATCTTGTGGTAGCGGATTTTCGAAATATCGAAATCATTGCGCCCAATGCCAGTTCCGAGTGCCTGAACCAGCATGCGAATTTCTTGGTTTGCGACCATCTTATCCGCTGAGGCTTTTTCAACGTTGAGGATCTTTCCCTTCAGGGGAAGAACAGCCTGCAACTTACGGTCACGGCCTTGTTTTGCGGAACCGCCCGCTGAGTCGCCCTCAACAATGAACAATTCGCACAGTGCCGGATCTTTTTCCTGGCAGTCGGCAATTTTGCCGGGCAAGCCCGAAAAATCCAGAGCTCCTTTACGGCGAGTCAGTTCTCGCGCCTTACGTGCTGCAATTCGAGCACGAGCAGCGTCAACAATTTTGGAGACGATTCGCTTCGCGACGTCAGGGTTTTCATGGAAATATTCGGTCAGTTTTTCATTCAGGATGCTCTCAACAACCGTGCGCACACGAGAGTTGCCAAGTTTGCTCTTGGTTTGCCCTTCAAACTGAGGATCGGGAATCTTCACAGATAGAACTGCCGTGAGTCCTTCACGGATATCGTCGGCTGAAAGACCTTCCTTCAGGCTCTGTGCGCCCTTGTCATCGGTAGCAAGAGAGTTGACCACACGGGTGAGGGCAGAGCGGAAGCCTGTGAGGTGAGTACCACCCTCAACAGTATTGATGTTGTTTGTGTAGGAGAAAACAGACTCAGAGTAGCCATCATTCCATTGCAGTGCCACTTCGACAGCGCAGTTGTCTTTTTCGGTTTGAACATAAAGTGGCTTAGGGTGGATTGCGGTTTTGGAACGGTTTAAAAATTCAACGAAAGACAGCAATCCGCCTTCTGCTTTGAACTCAGCTGATTTGTCGGTCACTTCGTCGATCAGCTTTATGCAGATGCCCTTGTTTAGGAAGGACAACTCACGCAATCTACCTTGGAGGTGATCAAAACTCATCTCAGTGGTTTCGAAGATGGTGCCATCGGGCTTGAATGTGGTTCGGGTACCATTTTGATCGGTTGTGCCGATCACCTGCACGGGTCCTTGCGGAATGCCGCAGCGATACTCCTGAACATGAACCTTTCCATGCTTACGCACTTCAACGCGACAGTACGAGGACAATGCGTTAACAACCGACGCACCAACGCCATGCAGACCGCCTGAAACTTTATAAACACTGTTATCAAATTTACCGCCAGCATGAAGCACGGTCATCACCACTTCGAGCGCGGTACGGCCTTCAGAGTGGATATCGACTGGGATACCACGCGCGTTGTCGGCAACCGTGACGCTGCCATCCACATGCAAAGTGATTTCAATGGTGTTGCCGTGTCCGGCAAGATATTCGTCGATACAGTTGTCGACGAGCTCATAAACAAGATGGTGCAGACCGTTCACCGCCGTGTCGCCGATATACATACCAGGACGCTTGCGGACAGCTTCGAGACCTTCAAGGATTTGAATTTGACCTGCTCCGTACTGAGATGGATCTTGGGAGGAGGTCGCATGATGAGGTTGGGAGAGGAAGAACATATTCGCAAAATCCCCTGTCTTCCGGAGTTTCGGAAGTTCATGTGAAAGGTCTGTGGAAAGTGCGTTTCAGAACGCAAAACATACGTCAAAAAGAGCCGACAGCCAATCGACTCAAACGACCTGATCAAAAACGAGTCGGCACCAGCAAATAAAAGACATCCAGCCCTTTCTCAGCTTCACCGGTAATCATTACGGGACGATTGACGTTCTCCCAGGAAAACTTAAGGCTCGCTCCCGACAGGACATTGAGAATCCCGATTAGGAGCGTTCCGTTGTAATTCACGACAAAGGGCTGTTCGACAGGTGCTGCCAATTCAACCACTTCTTCGCCTTCTTTGAGGCCAGGAGTGAAGCTTTGGACGTCGAGGACTGGACCATCGAAGCCGAGCTTGATGATGCGATTTTTGTCGGCAAACAAAAGAACGCGTTTCACACTTTCAAGAAGTGGGGATAAGCCGATGTTCACCGAGAAGTTGACCTTCTGTGGAATCGCAGAGGTGTAGGGAGGATATTTCCCTGGAATACACTTCGAAACCATCAGATAATTTTCTGTTTCAACGGCAAAGAACAGACGTTCAGCGTGCCAACGCAAGCGATAATCCATTTCTGGATTTGCTGCGCACAAACGACGCAATTCATCGAGTGCCTTTTTTGGAACGAGAACAGCGCTGTCCTCGACGTGCTCTGCACGCAATCCATCTTTGAGTTGTGCCTTTGCCAGCCGATATGCATCGGATGCGACAGCCTGAAGATTCAATCCCTGTGCCGTATCAGCCCAAATCAGTGCACCGTTGGCGTAAAAACGAGTGTCATCGGTGGAGACGAAATCACGGAATGAGTTGACCCAGCGCTCGAGGTAGTCGCCTTTAACGACAACCGATGTTCCATCCTGTGGAACAACAACGTCTGTTTGTGTTTGATCTTGAACGAGCTGGAGTTTGGCCGATGAGCGGCCACATTTGACCACAAGACGTTGCGGCAACTCAGCCGTGAGAGTGATTTTTTCTGGGGGCAACTGACGCACGTATTCGTTCAGTTGCTTTCCAGAGACCTTCAACACCCCTTCGCCTTCGTAATCAGCCGCGAAGCTGTAGCGAATAGAGAGATTGTGACTCAGAGCGCTGACCACAACTTGGCCGTTGCCCGCGAATTGAAATTGAACCCAACCGACATCGCCATCTGCTTGAGCCGCTGTGACGGCCGCAAGTGCGCCGGCAAGCTTGTCGCGATCAATGACAGCACGAATGGATGACACTTTATCACTGGAAACATCATTTCCATGACTGCAAGTGCGCATGCAGTTGTAGAGCATGTCTCAACTCCTTTGATGGCTTTTCTTTTGCTGCTCTGGTCTACATGAGTAAAGACGCAGGTACAAGCTTCCAGGTTGATTCATCCACACGCTCTTCTTCTCCTCTTATTCAGAATAAATTGAGTGTGTTTATGTAGTTGAAGTAGTAGGGGAGGGTTTTTTTGTTGAAAACCTCTCCGTACGGCTTTAAGAATTGATAATGATGGGGTTTTTTTGAAATGTGAGCTGTGGATAACCTGTGGATGGACACGTGCATATTCTGTTCATGATTGCCAATCTCTGTGTACAACTTAATGCTTTATTTTTTAGCACCCAAAGTTGTCCACTGATCATCCACAGGTCGTCCACAGGTTCTCCACAGACCCGGTCAGCCCTGTTTCCTTGGATCATTTTTTAGCAGTGTCCTAGGGGCAAAGTTCGGTGGTTGTGGATAACTTGTGGACAACCTCATTATTCCATTTAACATTTCGTTATCATGTCACTTTTATTCGATTTTTTTGATTTCAATTGAAGTGGATAACTCACCGAAGATGCTCGGAAGAGCAAGAGAATCGTTTTCTAATTATGTTGACATCTTGTGGATAACCTGTGGATACAGCGGATTGTTTGCGGGAGGGGATGGGGCTTGACCCAGATTCTTACAGATTTGTCTGAATCAGCACTGAGAAGTGTCGCTGCACGGCTGCGTGCGGGCGACGTGGTCGCATTTCCAACCGAGACCGTTTATGGATTGGGCGCCCATGCTGGGCTCGAACGCGCAGTGTCTCGGATTTTTGAGATAAAGGGTCGTCCGGCGCAAGATCCGCTCATCGTTCATTGTGCGGGACTCGCTCACACCAAACAGTACCTGTCTTCGGCTGTCACTGGATGGCAACGTCGTGCACACGAAAATTTGGGGAGTTGTTTTTGGCCTGGGCCGTTGACCTTAATCTTGCCCTGCCATTCGTCACTCATTGTTCCGTCTGTGTCGGCTGGGACAGGTTGGGTCGGACTCCGTTGCCCAGCACATCCCGTAGCTCAGCGATTTCTTGAATTGTGTGATGTTCCTGTGGCGGCGCCGAGCGCAAACCTTTTCGGCCATGTGAGTCCAACCCTTGCGCAGCACGTTCACGATGATTTTCCCTCTGTGGATAACTTGTGGATTGTTGATGGAGGAGCCTGCGGCTTTGGGATTGAATCTACGGTTGTGAGACTCAACGGAGATGAAACGGTGGATGTCTTGCGTCGAGGAGGAGTGGGGCGGGAGCAGATTCTGGGTTCCCTGTGCGATGCAGGCCTTCTCCCACGGAACGAACTTGGCGCAGCGCGGGTGCGTGTTGTCGAGCGATACGTAAAATCACAAACTGATATGAGCCAGCTTGCATCACCCGGACAGTTGCTCGTTCATTATGCGCCCAACGTTTTTACGACGCTGGTCAGCGCGACAGTCTCTGAGCCTGTTGATAGTGCGGCCGCGTTGGAGCACGAGCGACTCAAAAAGATTATTGTCATCGATTTCAATAGGCAGCTGGAAAGATTAGCTTCACTGGTGGGTGCTTATAGGGATTTATCCGAGGTGGGCGACCCCAAAGTATTAGCACACGATTTGTTCTCAGCGTTGCGCTGGGCTGAGGATGTTGCCCTTGGCAGACCCGATTGGCAGGTTTGGCTGTTTAACCCGCGCATGGCTTCAGGATTGCTCGAAGATGAAATTTTCTTGGCTGTTGCAGACAGGATTTATCGCGCAGCTTCAGGGCGAAACCAAAATATTACGATCAGACCAGATTCTGATCGAGTTTTCGTTTGAGTTCATTCACGATCGCTCGGGTTGATGCATCTTTTTCAATAAGCTCTTTCACTTTTTCGACAGCGTGCATGACCGTTGTATGGTTTTTGCGGCCAAATGCTTCTGCGATTTCTGTCGTTGCTGAGCCCAAGAGTTCGCGGCTGAGATACATCGCAATATGTCGCGGAATGACCAGTCGCTGCGAGCGATCCTGAGCTAAGAGTTCGGTTAACTTAATACCAAAGTGAGCAGCCACTGCTTTTTGAATCGCATTGAGGTCGAGAGATTGTGTGGGAATGCGTATCATGCGGCGTAAATGTGAATTCGTGGATTCAATTGTCGGGGGTGCACCGGTCATTGACTGAGTCATTGCCAGATTGTTGAGGATGCCTTGAATTTCACGCACGTTCGATTTCACGTGAGTTGCAATGTGCAAAATGACATCGCGGGTGAGTTTCAGATTCAGGGCTTTTGCTTTCGTCTCAATAATTGCAACTCGGTCTTCAAACCCAGGTGGTTCAATGTCTGCAATTAATCCCTGGAGGAAACGGCTTTTCAAGCGCTCTTCAATGTTGGGGATGTCTTTTGGGTATTTGTCGCTTGTAATTACAATCTGCTTTCTCTTTTGAAAGAGATCGTTGAAGGTGTGAAAGAATTCAAGCTGCGTTGAATCTTTGCTTTCAAGGAATTGGATGTCATCAACAAGCAAAACATCGACGTGGTTATACTTGTTGCGGAAAGCTTCTTGCTTATAAAAGCGAATCGCCTGAATGAGCTCGTTCATGTAGTCGACACTGGTCACGTATTTGATATTCCAGGTCGGGTTTTGTCTTAGAATTTCGTTGCCCACTGAATGCAGCAAATGTGTTTTACCAAGTCCTGTCGCACCGTAGATGAACACGGGGTTGGTCAGATTTCCAGGGTTTTTTGCAATCGATTCACACGCTGAATAAGCAATTAAGTTACTTTGCCCGCGCACAAAATTTGCGAAGGTTAATTCCGGGTTCAATGAGCGCGACGTATCAGAGGTGGAAGGTGTTTTTCCTTCGAAGTCATCCACCAAAGCAATGGGTGTGATGGTCATTTGGGTTGAAATCTGATTGATGTTTTTCGTTGCTTGCAGTGTTGATATTTTTGGCTTCGGTGCAATCTCAGACGTCTCACCTTTCTCTGACTTTGCGACCAAGTTCTCTGTATTTAGGGTGGATTTTGATTCTGTTTTTTTGTCGTTCTTCTTTGATTGATTCGCTTGTGCTTTTTTACCAGGTTCATCATTCGTGTCGAACAACGACATGGAGCTTGCAGATTTCACGGATTTAGCTTTTCGTGGTTGCTGCGCGAGTGTGTCTGGCTCCGAGCGGACATAAAATTCGATGTTAGGTCCCCAAACATCTTTCGCAACCTCAATGATCTCGTTCATTTTGGCGCTGATGATCAGATTTCCGTGAAATTGGCTTTTGCAGTCTGCAATGATTGTTTGACCGTCGAATTTAACCGGAACAACTTGGTTCGCAATGGAGTGGGCAACGCTGTCTCCGAGACCAAGCGACTTGAGTCTTGATTTGAGCTTTTCAAAGAAGACTTCCGATTTTTCGATTGTCGCCATAGTGTACTCGTACTCGACTGTCTGAATCTGTTCGGGGCTGTGAGGGCCGGATTGTGCAGAGGGTCTGCTTGGAGGTCAAGTCCAAATGGGAAAACTTCTTATCTGGTTTGGAATTCTTTACAGCAACCTTGTTGCTATGGTTGGACTTGCTGTTCTTATTGTTTGGTGGACTAAACAGGCGGAGGGGCAACAGTTTTGTCAGAGCTTCGGAATGGGTCTGACGAGCTGTCGCGGTGTGTTGCTCGTGATTGATGTGGTGGTCATGGGAACGGCTACGTTAACGAGTTTTCGGAACCTATCGTTGGCTCGAAAATCCGCAGAGCGCGATGCTTCGAAGCGCGAACAGGACGGAAGTCACTGATGGCTTTATGGGTTTTGCTAGCAGCATGCATTGTTTCGGGCTTTGTGGTTGCGTGGGGTTTGTTTCGTCATACGGCAGCGGTCGTCAAACAGAAGCCCACTTTCCAGGGAATTCTTTATAAATTTCTTGGTGTTGGGGGTTTCTTGTGGGCAATCTCGGAAGGTCGCCAGAATTTAGTGTCTTTGATCCTCACTTTTTTCATATCTCTCGGTGTTTTCCTTGTTTTGCTCACCCTTGCGCGTGGCAAGCTTCTGCGTTAGGAACCCAACGCTGTTTTTAGAGCCGTTTTCAACCTCCGCCTCAAGGGAGAAGTCATGAGTCGCTTCGTGTGCACGTGGCTCAAATCATTGGTTGCTTTTTTTGTCGCTGCAGTGAGTCTGCCCGCTTTGGCTGGTGGCGGCGGTGGTCTGCAAATCGTGTCTTGGTACGCGGTTATTGCCGAACATCTGCGCGAAATATTTGGAATCGGGCTGGAAACGGCTGTGCTGAAGGAATTGGTTTCTTCTGCCGGAGCTTTCATTGTTGTCACCGTTGTTGGCTTGGCCGCAGGCTTCTATCGCCTTAAGCCAACGGCAATGAGCGACGATGATCTTCTTCCACCGAAGTCCTTTGGCGTAAAGGCATTTGTAGAGCTGTGCTGGGCTGTCATCGGCAGCACGCTGGAGAAAATTGTAGGCGACAAAGCTTGGACGCATTATGCAACCCTGCTCGGCGGCACATTCTTCTTCATCATTTGTGCGAACCTTTCGGGTCTTGTTCCCGGATTCCCTCCCGCAACAGAGTACATCAGTCAAAATGCCGCTATGGCGCTCATTATCTTCTTGGCGTTCAACTACGTTGGCTTGAAGCATGGTGGCTGGAATTACATAAAACATCTGTGCGGCCCCGTGCTGTTGCTCGCGCCGCTGATGTTCAGCATTGAGTTAATTGCTTTACTGGCGCGTCCTGTTTCCTTGAGCCTGCGTCTTTACGGCAACGTTTCGGGTGACCACATGGTCTTCAATGTGTTTTCAACCTTGATGCGTGATTTTCACGTTCCTTTCTTGCCTGTGCCCGGTGCGCTGTTGACCTTCGGTCTACTGGTTGCATGCTTGCAGGCATTCATTTTCATGACACTGAGCTCGGTTTATGTGCGTCTCTCTCTTGATACGGCCCATCACGATCACTGAGAGAGCGCTCTGAACCGTTTTTGTGTTTTTGCGCGCAGCTTCCGCCAGTCTATCGGCCCTCGTCGGTTGGCCAGAGTTGCATACAGCGCGTTGGTTTTGCTTCGAGTGAGGCAAACGAGGAACAGAAGCCACATTTGTTGTGTGCTTTTGTTGTCACCCAGGTTCTGAGGATCAGAACTGGCCGGTGATGGGTGAGGGTGGAGACTGTTTTATTAAAGGTGTTGTTATGAAATTTTCACGTTTCGCTATGATCGCTGCAAGCCTTCTCGCTTCTGCTCCTGCATTCGCTCAGGACGCAGCCGCTGCTACTCCAGGCGCTTGGGGTGGTGAAATCCGCGCTATTGCCGCTGCTCTCGCTATCGGTCTGGCTGTTATCGGTGGTGCAAGTGCTCAGGGCCGCGCGGCAGCTGCTGCAAACGAAGGAATCGGCCGCAATCCTCAGTCGGCTGAGAAGCTCTTCACACCCTTGATTCTCGGCCTTGCTCTGATCGAGTTCCAGACGATCATGGCCTTCATTATCGCGATCCTTTTGGCAACGAAGTAACAAAAGAAATGTGATGGGCATTTCTCTTGACTTTTTGGGGTGTGCTGGATAATCCAGCTGCCGTGTGGAGGGTTAGCTCAGTTGGTAGAGCAAGAGACTCTTAATCTCTTGGTCCGGGGTTCGAGCCCCCGACCCTTCACCATCTCCCCAAAGCCGCCGTTTGGCGGTTTTTTTTTGCTCTTTTTTCTGTGATGTGGCTTTGAATGGAACGTGGTCGCTTCGCCCCAACACCTTCTGGTTTACTTCATATGGGCTCTCTCGTTGCCGCGCTGGCCAGTTTTTTGGATGCGCGCAGGCACGGTGGAGAGTGGCTCGTTCGGATTGAAGACGTCGATACAATTCGTGCGCGTCGGGTGTATGAGTCCGAGATATTGCGCGAGCTCGAGCGGCACGGGCTGTTCTGGGATGGTTCTGTTGTTCGTCAGAGCGAACGTACCGAGTTCTATATTCAGGCTCTGGCTCAGCTTGAAGTGGAGCATCTGCTCTATCCTTGTTTTTGTTCACGACAAAATTTAAAAAGCCGTGGTTGCAAAGAGAACGCACAGGGAGAGCTTATTTATCCTGGATTTTGCAGGCCGGAGGCTTCAGTTCTGGCATTTGGTCGGCCGGCTTCGAATAACGCGGCCTGTCGTTTTCTTATCCGGAACGATGACTATGAGTTTGTCGACCTGCTCGCAGGCGCTCAGTCTGGGCACGTCCTTCAGGAGGCTGGTGACCTGGTGCTCAGACGCGCCGACGGCTGTTTCACTTATCACCTTGCGGTTGTGGTCGATGATTTTTTACAAGGCGTGACTCGGGTTGTTCGAGGTTCGGATATTCTGCCCTTGACTGGCCGCCATATTCTTTTGCAGCGGGCATTGGGCTACCCAACGCCTGTGTATGCGCATATACCCCTCGTCCTCGAGAAGTCTGGTGAGAAGCTCAGCAAGAGCACGTCCGCACGCGCCCTTGCTGAAACCTCTCCGCTCGAAAATCTCACGCAGGCTCTTGCTCGTTTGGGAGTGAAAATTAACATCAGGGATTTTTCTCGTCCCGACGAGGTCTTAACTTATGCGCTTGGTCAATATGCTTTGACTTAAATCATCTGTTTTGATTCGATTTCGGTGATGTGTTCGTGGACGTTCGGATGCGCTGGAGCCATCCGCAGACATTCTTTGAAATTAACAAGTGCGAGAGCCAAGTTGCCCATTTTTTTATAGGCCAGCCCGAGATTATAGAAAATGGAGGCCTTCAGGTCATCTTCTTGAAGGTGTTGCAGCGCATACCCATAGATTCGAATGGCATCGGGGTATTTGCGCGCGTTAACGGCTGTGATGGCGGCTTTGTTCAGCAGTGCCGCCCTGTCTTTTTCGGACATCACGCCGCGCATAACCTGAACAGCGGTTTCAACTTCCGCTGCATCGAGCGGAATTTGCACGAGACTGTCCCGCGCGCCCTGGATCGGTGGATAAACGTCGAGCGCTTCAAGGTAAGCTTTTTTGGCTGCTGTGAGATTGCCCTTTTTGACCTGAACATCTCCCATAAGTGTGAGTCGTTCAGGATTGCTTGGACAGAGTTTGTTCGCAACTTCCAAAATTTTTAGAGATCCGTCGAGGTCTCCCGCTTTGAACTGCACCTGCGCGAGCAAATTCATGGCTCGTACGTTGTGGGATTCGACCTGCAACAGCCGCTTTGCTAGAAGCCCCGCATCGTTGGCTTCTCCCAAATGCAAGCGAGTGGTCGCATATTCAAGCCGTACAATTGGATCGTGCGGGTAGGCCTGATACGCCTCTTGGACTGCGACGAGATATTCCTTGCTTGGATTTTGAGATTGAAAAATGCGCTGGATGTGAACAATCTTTTGCGCCTCGCTGCGCGTATTGTCTGTTTGCTTGAGTACGTTGAGCTGTTCTCCCAAATTGCCACTCAGTGCGGCCGATAAATTGAAAGCTTGGCGAATGGCGCAGTCGGCCACCAAGGCTAACGCCGGCGTGTTGATTTCGGGTGCGATGATGAAGCGTACAATCGAGGCCAGGTTTTTGTTGCGCGCGAGGCGCTGTTGCAAAACGTAGTTATGGCGTGTGTCGAACGCACGCAAGTTATGCACAAGCCCCCAAGGTTGCTTTGCGAGAGCCTCGGAGAGTTCTTTGTTGTTGTTCACACAAACGACCCCAAAGCCTGCGCGTGACGTGCCTTTGGCTAGAGTGGCCTGATCGGCTTGTCCGGACAAAATCACAACCGTGGGTTGAACATTGACGTCTTGTGTCATGTCGCACTCTCCTGAATATTGCATCGTCTGCGACCGTTCTGAGTTTACTTAATTCTACAGCAACAGATAAAGATCTGTGATTTTATTGTCTTGAAATTTGGCGGTGCGATCTGGAAATTTGCGTCGCAACTCAAGTTGCTGTTTCCAGGGTAAAGAAAAAGCCCAGGGTTGACCCGGGCTTTAGAGATGCGTGGCGGAGAGAGAGGGATTCGAACCCCCGGTAGGATTGCTCCTACAACGGTTTTCAAGACCGCCGCCTTAAGCCACTCGGCCATCTCTCCTATGCAAACCAACAGAAATCAAAGGGATTACTGTGCGGATTTTTTCGTGCTGGTCTTGGTGGCTTTAGCAGCTGGAGCTGCGGCCTTCTTAGCTGTGGCAGCTGCAGCGGCTCTGCCCTTGATTCTGCGTGCACGAGCAGCCTTTTTCTTCGCCTGGCCCTTTTTACGGAGCATTTTACGCGTACGGCGGTTGTCTTTCTTTCCCATGATGTGCATCTCCTCGTTTGGACCTCAGTCCAGGGTCTAAGCCAGTTAGCAGACAACTTTCGAGCCTGCAACACCTGGACGGTTTGTTAGAACAAGCAGTCGATGCGGTCACGCATTTCTTGGCGGCTGTGAGCCACTTGACCCTGCTCGATGGAATCAAACAGAGCCTTGAAATTGCCGTCACCGAAGCCCGGGTCGCCTGCGCGCTGAATAATTTCGTAGAAGAACGGTCCGCCCCGGGTGTCGCCGAATTGCTCGCACATTTCCTTCATAAAGAGTTGGAGCAGGTATTTGTTCTCGCGGCCGTCAACCAAGATCCCCTCTTTACGGATTTGATCCATCGGTTCTTTGATTGTACCGATTTGATTTTCTTCAATGCGTTTAGGGAGTTGCTCGTAATATTTGCCCGGAGCATCGAGGAAGCGGCATCCGTCTTTGCGGAGATCTCGCACAACGGGGATGATTTCGGGAACCGAGAGTGCAAAGTGTTGAATTCCACCCCCACCGTTGTCTTCGATGTAGATTTGGATTTGTGAATTGTTGAAGTAGGGCGCGAGCGGCTGGTTTGTTGCAAACTTGATGCCACTGTGGGGATCCCACATCACGATACTTTCAAGCCCAGAGCCCGTTCCACCCGTGGGGTTGTGGTGTGCCGTGTGGAAGTCGATTCCCCAGTAGCGCTCAAAGCCGAGGCAATGGCGGTAAAACTCGGTCAGTCCGATCATGGCGCGCATGTTGCAAGTCACGTGATCGATATCTGAGAATTTATATTTGTTGCCACCGACAGTGTTCCAATCTGCAGTCCACTCGAAGCCCGGCGCAAACGATGCGTAGTTCGATTTTTCAATGAAGCGAAAGCCAGCATCAGAGAGTGGAGTTGCGATTGCTGTCTCGCGCCATTGTCCATTCGCACCTTTGTCGATTTGAATGTCGTAGAGGAAGGGAGCCTTCCGCTCAGCGAGAAATTCGCAAGTTTTCTCAATATTTTTAACTTCAAAATTGAGAAAACCCACACCCTCAGGATGGCACTTCAGATATTTACCGGCGGTCGAAGCGTCTTCGATTGGCTGGGTAAAGATCCAGCCAATTTGCCCCGCACCCCGTAGGACAATGCTACGCATGCCATGACGCTTCTCGGAATCTCTGGTTGAGCGCGCAACCTCACGGAAGTCGAATTTTTCTTTGTGCCAGCGAACAGCGCGTTCGAGGTCTTTCACAAAAAATTGAATCGAGTGGTAACCGACGAGGCCGAGATGTGATGACATTTTAGACTCCGCTTCAGCAACAAAGTGATAAACAAGACCGGTTCTCACGGGGGCTTGTATCACTGCGTTAGCTCGCCTGCAAAGTGGCATGCGACCAGGTGTGGAGCTGCTGTGGAGCCAAGATTTCTGAGAGCTGGCTCCTCGCTCCGGCAGCGATCTTGTGCATAGGGGCAACGTGTGTGGAAGCGGCATCCACTGGGTGGATTGAGGGGGCTGGGTACGTCTCCTTGCAGTACCTTGCGTTCCTTCTTCGCTCCAATTTTTGGCTCAGGGATGCTTGAAATCAGTGCCTGAGTGTAAGGATGTAAGGGGCGGCTGTAAAGCTCTGTAGAAGTGGTGTGTTCTACGATTTTACCAAGATACATGACCGCGATTTCATCGGAGATGTGTTCAATAACTGCAAGGTCGTGGGCAATAAATATGTAGCTCAGGCCATATTTATCGCGCAGATCCATCATTAAGTTCAAAATTTGGCTCTGAATAGAAACGTCCAACGCACTGACAGGCTCGTCGGCGACGATGAGCTTGGGCTTGAGAGCAAGCGCGCGGGCAATGCCGATGCGTTGTCTTTGGCCGCCCGAGAATTCGTGTGGGTAGCGATCCGCAGCTTCCGGGTTGAGCCCAACTTCGTTCAGCAATTCGATGACCTTGGCACGTCTCTCTGCGGGGTCTTTGTACATGCCGTGAATTTCGAATGGCTCAGACAGAATTTCACGAATGGACATGCGTGGATTGAGGCTGGCAAACGGGTCTTGGAAGATGATCTGAAGCTCTTTGCGCAACGCGCGCAAATCATTTGCGGAAAGTTTGGTAATGTCACGGCCTTCGTAAATAACATTACCGCCTGAGGGTTCGGTCAAGCGCAACAGCGTGCGACCCAGTGTCGACTTGCCGCAGCCCGATTCACCCACCAGCCCGAGGGTTTTGCCGCGCTGCACGGTGAAAGAAACCGCATCCACTGCGTGCACTTTGCCGACAACGCGTCCAAGCAATCCACCCTGTACGGGGAAGTATTTTTGAAGGTCTTTGACCTCAAGTAGAACGTCTGATGTGCTCATGGTTAATTTCCTTTGGCGGGCATACCGGAGTCCGACGAATGGAAGCAGGCCACTTCAGTTCCATCGGAGAGGCGACGCAGTTGGGGCTCTTCTGTTCTGCACTCGGAAGTCACAAAGGGACAGCGATCCTGAAAACGACATCCGGGTGGGAATTTGCCTAGACTTGGAACAATACCTGGAATGGTTTTGAGTCGGTTTTTACGCTCCCCGAGGCGCGGGATAGATTCAAGTAACCCGAGCGTGTAAGGGTGTTTTGGTCGGTTGAAGAGCTGCTCAGCAGTTGCTCGTTCAACAATTTTACCACCATACATCACCACCACGTCGTCGCAGGTTTCGGCAACCACGCCAAGATCGTGGGTGATTAGAATTGTCGACATGTCGTTTTCTTTTTGAAGATCATTCATCAGGGCAAGAATCTGTGCCTGGATAGTTACATCGAGAGCCGTTGTTGGCTCATCGGCGATGAGAAGTTTGGGTTTGCACGCCAGAGCAATCGCAATCATCACACGTTGCCGCATACCGCCCGAGAGCTGATGCGGATATTCATCGATGCGCACTTCGGGAGATGGGATGCGCACTTTACGCAGCATCTCTATTGATAACTCGCGCGCCTCTTTTTTGGATTTGTTCTGGTGAACGCGGAAGACTTCCGAGATCTGGTCGCCAACTGTGAATACAGGATTCAAGCTCGTCATGGGCTCTTGAAAGATCATCGAGATCTTGTTGCCACGCATCTTGCGCATTTCTTCTTCGCTGAGCTCAAGAAGATTTCGACCTTCAAAGTTAATTCGTCCCGCCTTGATCATTCCCGGCGGTGATGGAATGAGTCGCATGATTGACAGACTTGTTACTGATTTCCCGCAACCCGATTCACCTACGATGCCAAGAGTTTTTCCGCGTCGGACAGAGAATGAACATGAGTCGACAGCATTAAATTCTCGGCTTCCGATTTTGAAGCTGGTGACGAGATCTTTGACCTCGAGCAGGAATTTGGTTTCTTCGGTTGAAGCATTTTGGTTCATCGTCGTTTCGTTACCTGTGCTTGTTGGCTGGGAGTTGGTCATTCTGCATTGCTTTCTTTTTTACTTGTTTACCAGGCCAATTTCCCGGAGCCTCTGGTGGAGGAACTCATCTGCAATGATGGGAGCGTATTTGGCAGGCGATTGCGCATTCACACATGCCGGAAGCACCTCAAGTGGGCATTGAGAGTGCGGGTGCACAAAAAATGGCATGGAGTAGCGTGCGACGTTTTTGCTGTTGGGTGGGTTAACCACGCGGTGTGTCGTTGATGGAATAATGTCATTGCAGATGCGACTGAGCATATCGCCAGAATCGACCACCATTTGTCCAGGACCTGATTCCACGGCCAACCATTTTCTATCGTGGGTGAGCAGTTCAAGGCCGGATTCGGTGGCTTCGCAGAGAATTGTTATGAAGTTGATGTCTTCGTGTGCTGCTGCGCGCACGGCGCCGCTTTTGAATTGGTCGTCGGCAAGTGGTGGATAGTGTAGCGCGCGGATGATGCTGTTGCCGTCGACAATCATGTTTGAAAGGGTATTGCGTGGCAGCTGGAGGTGAAGTGCGGTGGCCTGAAGCAGCGTGCTGGCCATGCCTTCGAGGCGGCTGTAGAGGCTCGCAAAATTATCCTTAAACCCCGCAACGTGGGTGTCGGGCCAAATGTTTTTTGGGTAGCGTTGCTCGTTTTCTTTGTGCGTGAAGGTTTCGCGACCAACGTGCCAGAATTCTTTGATGTCCGGATGTTTGCTATCCTTGGCGTGTTCCTGACCCATGGATGTGTAGCCGCGCTGTCCACCTCCGCCGGAAACGTTGAAGCTTTGTTTGGTGGCTGTGGGCAACTGGAAGAATGCCTTTGCCTTGTTGTAACAGGATTGAATTAGCTCGGTGGGAATTCCGTGGCCTTCAATAATGACAAAGCCGTATTCGCGCAGTCCGGTGCCTAGTTCGTGGATAAAGTTGTTTTGGTCGGCTGGGTCGCCTTCGGTGAATGCACGGATGTCGAGAGTGGACACTTTCTGTGGCTTGGTAAATCGCATGGTCTTCAGCCTCCGCATCGGGTCAATTGATCGAGGAACTTCTCTATCGAACTTCTGAACTTACGCGCGCGCGGGCCAACCAATACCACGGTTTGACGCGGATGTGTGAGAATTTTCTTCGCCGTCTGCTGGACTGATTCCGGCGTTATGCTCTGCACAATTTCTGATTCATGACCCAAGGGAAGCTTAATATTCAGAAACATCTGCGTGACTTCACGGGTGATGAGTCGGCTGTGGTTTTCCCCCATCACTTCGAGGTCAAAAAGGTATCTAAATTTCAGGCGTTGTAGCTCCTCGGGACTTGGAGGCTCCTGGCAAATGCGTACAAGCTCTATAAGCAGGGCGTCGAGGAGGCGCTGCATACAGTTCTGCGAAATCGTGGCATCGATGCTGAAGGTTCCCACGTCGGCGTAGGATTGTGCATCGGCGCTGATGTCGTACACAAGTCCATGTTTTTCGCGAATGGTGGCCGGAAGGCGCGAGGATATTCCGTCGTCGAGAAGTCTTTCGACGATAATATCGTGTACGACTTTTTCGTTGAGTCCGCCCGCACCTGGCAACATCAATTTGAAAACATATTGGTTGTCGGAGTTGTTTTGCAAGACGAGGGTGCGCTTGGGTTTGCTTTGGTTGAAATAATCTTCCGGCAACATCGCTCGCGTTGGTGTCGTGTTTCGTGCATGTGTCCAGGGTTGACCAAAAGTTTTCTCGGCAAAACGAGTTACAATTTCGGTGTCAAACGGTGAAACCAGAGTCAAAATGCAGCTCTTGGGCGTATAGTATTCGGAATGTTTTTGTCGCAGTTCGGCAAGAGTCAAACGCTGAATGCTTTCCTCGGTGCCAATAATCGGCAGTCCAATCGACTGGCCGGGAAACATGCTACCCATGGCGAGTGTTTCACAGTCGATGTTGTCGCCTGCCTCGTTGTAGTCGTTGGCGAGTTCTTGGAGAATGATGTCTCGCTCTGTTTCAAGATCGGCAAAATTCGGTCGTAGAAAGAATTCTGAGAAAATTTCGAAAGCCTCTTCAAGGCGCCGAGCCGAACCCCTGAGCCAATAAACAGTGTTTTCAATAGAAGTCATTGCGTTGGCTTCGCCGCCGAACGATTCCATTGCTGCTGCGAGCGCGACCGAATTGGGCAATCGCTCGGAACCGCGAAACATCATGTGCTCGAGGAAATGCGACACGCCATTCGTGTGGGTGGTTTCATCACGCGAGCCGGTGTCGATGTGAACCGAGAGTTCAAAACTCGCTGTTTCACTGCCTTTAGCATGGATAAAGCGCAGTCCGTTGGCGAGCGTGACAACGTTTAATTTTTGGTTGGAATTCATTTTTCAGTGACTCCTGTGCAGAAGCGATTCTGGCAAAGCCAGGAGCAACTCGAATGTTTTTAAGGTTTGGGCGGTTGGCGGTAGCATTTCAGCCGCTTTCTTCAGTGCGCTTTGTGCTGCAGTAACTCGGGCTTTGCCTTGTGCAATGGCACTCGCAATTCCGCCCGTGGAGTGAACCAAGGCAATGATCTTTTCAAGAGTCGCATCTGTGCATTCACCGCTGTGCAGAGCTTCTGCGACAAGACCAGAAAGGAGTGTCTCGTTTTTCGCACGTTCGTTCTCGAGAGCGCAGAGAACCGGCAGGGTAATTTTCCCGGCGCGCAGATCTGCGGACACCGATTTGCCGATCTGTTTGGCGTCGCCCGTGTAGTCGAGGATGTCGTCTGCAAATTGGAAAACGAAGCCCAGGTGATTCCCATAATCTCCGAGCAGTTGACACGCCGCTTCAGGAAGATTGGCCAGAAATCCAGGAGTTTTGCAGCTTGCTTCAAATAAAATTG
The DNA here is from genome assembly GCA_016868315.1 of Betaproteobacteria bacterium. Taxonomy (GTDB): domain Bacteria; phylum Bdellovibrionota_B; class Oligoflexia; order Silvanigrellales; family Silvanigrellaceae; genus RFOM01. The sequence continues at coordinate 127,890 of VGHE01000004.1, read as the reverse complement.
CGGTTTTGCCCCGGACAACGCGCTCATATTGTTGCTGGGTCAAGTCGCTCTTCCAGAGCAGCTCCAGTTGAAAAAGTTCACTCTCGCTCATGAAGCGTATGCACTCCGCAAACGTGTCGATAAGGTCGAGGCTGCGGGTTTTGACCATCAGGCGGCATGCTGCAGAGTAAATGAGGTCGCCAGCGAGAACAGCTGTTTCGTCGCCCCAGATGGAGTTTACTGTGGGTTTGCCACGCCGGAGTGTTGAATTGTCGATAACGTCGTCGTGCAGCAGGCTGGCCGTGTGGATGTACTCGCATACGGCTGCGATGGGTTGTTTGTGATTTCCGTTGTAGCCAATGAGTTCGGATACAAGCAAAAAGAGACCAGGACGAACGCGTTTACCGCCGGCTTTAAAAATGTGCCCTAGCACATCATTCGTAGGTTCGTTGGGAGTTAGCAAATACTCAACCAAGAGGGGCTCGAGGGCGGTGAGTTCCGGTTTGGTTGCTGTGATAAATTCTTGCATGAAGATCTTTTCACTTTACTGGTGATGCTGGTTCATAGCTTCAAGCCGGAGGCGTCGCTGCGGCCAGGCGCAGCGCTTGAACGGCGTCAACTGTGCTGCCACCGTTGAAGACGGCTCCGCCAGCGACCAGGATTGTGGCTCCCAATTGCGCGAGAGTACCAGCATTCCCGAGGTTGACCCCGCCATCGACGCAAATGTCTATCGCATAGTTCTGGGCGCGGCAAAAGTTGGCAAACTCACGTATTTTCGGGTGCATGCTGGTGAGGTGCTGCTGTCTCGAGTACCCCGGATTGACTGTCATGATGGTCACTTGGTCGAGCTCCGGCAGTAAAAATTCAATGTTCTGCCAGTGGGTTGCGGGGTTGAGTGCGATGCCCGCGCGTCGACCAGCTTGCTTGATTCGGGTGCATAAACGGTGTGCGTGACGCGCAGCCTCGATGTGAAAACTGAGGGTGTCTGCACCAGCCTTCAGGTAGTCATCCACGACGTCGTCGGGATTTGTCACCATAATATGCACGTCGAGGTGGAGGTTTGTTGCCTCCCGTACTTGCTCAAGAAAGGGTACGCCAATGGTCAGCAAAGGAACAAAGTGCCCATCCATGACGTCGAAATGGATGGCATCGACGCCCGCTTCTTCGAGCCGTTTGATTTCATCACCGAGATGGAGCAGGCGACCCGCAGCAATAGACGGGGCAATTTTAATTACATTGTTGATGTTCTGAGCCGTCACGCAGTCATCTCCCTGTTTCATCGAATTCATGTCACTCAGGTTGCACGTAGGTGTGCAGAAGTTTCTTCACTCCAACCACAGGAAAACGAATCTCCAGCCGAAAGCCATCGAGACTTTTTTCTATGCGCTGCACAATGCCCGTTCCAAACAGCTTGTGCTTGACGCGCTGACCTTCGAACCATGTAGCGCTTTCGGTTTCTCTGGTCGATGTTCCGTCGGCACCGCTGTTGTCTTGACTCAGAGTGTCGGCTGATTTCATGAATGAAAAAACGTCTTTGCGGATTTTGTTGAGCGACTCGTCTTGCGGGCGAGTTGCTGTTGTTGTTCGAAAACTCCTCACCTCGTCATCGGCATACAAAGCTGTAGTTGCTGAATTTAGACCCCAGCCCGAACCACTCGAACGGCGTCGTTCGTGCTGCACCCCATCGCTTGGCAGCTCAGCCAAAAAGCGGCTGGCCTCAGCTGGAAGATCGGGTCTGAAGCGATTGCGGCGAATGTTTGTGAGTGTGAGCGATTCGCGTGCGCGCGTCATTGCGACGTAAAGAAGCCTGCGCTCTTCCTCGATGGCGGGTTCGCTGTCGAGGCTGTTGTTGTGCGGGAGAATTCCCTCCTCTAGGCCGCAAATGAACACAGCAGGAAACTCAAGTCCCTTAGATGAGTGGATGGTCATGAGCGTTATTGCATCGGATTGTCCTGCTTGAACGCTTTGAACTGTGGGCTCAACAGTGAGCAGAGCCTGCTCAAGAAAGCGGCTCAAGATTTTAGCGCCCGGACTGTCGGCGCTGCTGCCGCTGAAGATATCCGTGGGTGCACGCAGAGCCATTTCAAGTTCATCCAGATTTGCATCTTCAGGACGATTCTCGGTTTCTACGAGAGCGTTTTGAAGTTCTACAACGTTAAGCCAGCGGTCGTCGAAATCCTCGGGATAAGCGCTGCGTAGGAAATCTTCGAATTGAATTTCACTGAGGATATCACGCAGCACGGCCGAGGGTCTGCCTGTTAAATCGAGTGAGCTGCGCGCTTTAGAATAGAGGCGTTCGAAAGTTTTGAGCGCTGAGAGACCGCGGCCAATATCAGCGGTGTATTCATTGCGCGCAAGTGCGCAAGCCACACGCAAGAGAGACTGATTTTTCTGCGCGGCAACCTCTTTAAGTTTTTCGAGGGCTTTGTCGCCGAAGCCTCGACGTGGTGTGCCAATGGCGCGTGAGAACGCACTGTTGTCGTCGGGATTCACAATGAGTCTGAGGTAAGACAATAGCGTTTTGATTTCCGCACGCTCATAGAATCGCACCGATCCGTAAATGATATAAGGCAGCATGCGGCGCCGCAGCTCATCCTCGAGAACACGGCTTTGCGCGTTGGTTCTGTAGAGTATTGCAAAGTCTGCAAAGCGTTTTCTTTGTTCGTACTTTTTGAGCAGTTCAGAACAAATGTACTGCGCCTCTTCGTAGGGGTCGGTTGCGCTGCGGCATGTAACGTCGTCGCCTGCTTGTGCGTCTGTCCAGAGGGTCTTGGGTGCTCGACGCAGGTTGTGCGCAATCAGATGAGTTGCCGCCTTAACAATGTTTCCTGAGCTTCGGTAATTCTGCTCGAGTTTGATGATTTGAGCCTGCGGGTAATATTTCTGAAAGTCCAGAATGAACGATGGCTCCGCGCCGCGCCACGAGTAAATTGATTGATCATCATCGCCCACAATGCAAAGATTTTCGGTGTGTGATGCAAGTGTCTGGATGAGCCGGAATTGGATTGGGTTTGTGTCCTGGAACTCGTCGACCAGAAAATATTGAAAGCGATTTTGGAGCTGTTGCAGCACACCTTTGTTGGATTGCAGAAGATTAACCATCACGAGCAAAAGGTCGTTAAAGTCCATGGCATTCTGGGACTTCAGACGATACTGGTAAAGCGCATAACATTTTTGGATGAGTTCTGCGTTTTCATCTTCACCATATCTGCGCAGCCGCTCACGTGCTGCATGTAAAGCGTCGATGGCAAGGTCGCGGATTTGTTTGGCGTAATCGTCAGGCGAGATGCCTGCGTTTTTGAGTCTGTCGATCTTGTTTTTGATTGTCGCAACGCTCAGCAGTTTGTCGGGAACATTCAGAGACTGCGAAACTTCTTTGATGAGTGCTTTTTGGTCGTCGTCATCGAGAATGCTGAACGATTCGTTGTAACCAGCCTCTCTTGCAAAGATTCGCAGAAAGCGCGCACAGGCAGAGTGGAAGGTTGAGACAACCATGCTGCGGGCTCGTCCGCCCACAATATGCTCAACACGCTCACGCATTTCTTTTGCTGCTTTATTTGTGAACGTCACCGCGAGAATTGAGCTTGGTGGGACACCACGATCGATAAGCGCTGCAATGCGGTGACAAATCACACGGGTTTTGCCACTTCCAGCGCCGGCATAAACAACCAAGGGCCCTGCAAGGGTCTCGACCGCCGTTTGTTGAGCTGGATTGAGTCGGGCGGTGGAGTCGATGCGGGCGTCAGTCATGGCTTATACTTTTCCTGATTTTTTCTTTTTCTTTTTGCGCTTCTTTAGTTTTTTCTTTTTCAGCCGCTTCTTTTCATCGGTTCCCATGCTGCTCAATCGCGCCGGAGCGTCCCTTCGTTTCTTCTTCTTTTTGCGCTCAGCCGTCTGCGCGGCGGCACGGGATTTTTTCAGAAGAGGAGCGTAGTGTGGGTTGTGCTCCAAATTGCTGCTCAGGTAAAGGTGTGGTTTGGTGTCGGTGAAACCTTTTTTTGCGAAGAAGCGCACGGCACGGTGATTGTCAGGATCGGTGTCGGCCATAATGATGCGGATGCCATCTTCTTCGACCATGATTTCCACGAGTTTGTCCACGAGCTTACCCGCCACACCTTCTCGCGCCCAATCATCGTGCGAGCAGAGCCACAGGACGTAACCATAACTCCAGGCTGATCCGGGTTTGGAGATCACAGTCCCTAGTACAAAGCCAACAATTCTCTGGTCTTTTGATCCGGAAACCCAGTCGTCGTTCTCAGCAACGAGACAGTAATCGCCATCGGTGTTGAACAAGGTTGTGACTTCGTATTCGTCCCAGCTGCGGTAAAGCATCGGCCAGAGGTCGGCTTTGAAATTCATCGCACCGAGTTGGTAGACCTCAGCGAGATCTTCGATCTCCATGGTGCGGACACTAAACGAACGGCGTTGGGCACTCATCTGAAGTGAATTGTTGTCGCGTTTGTCTTGAGCCATAAGCGAACGAGCTCTCCCGCAGCAGCGGAATCCTGGCCCAGCCGGTCGACCAGAATTCGTGGTATTAAAACAATGTCTCCAATCGTGGGGGTGCAAAGACCTGCGCGTCAATCCCCCTCCGTGTCAGATGGTGGACACAGGTTTGCGCTCCTTCGCCGCAGACCAGCACATGGCGTGGCTGCGTGTCGCGCACGAGTTCTTCAACTTCGCTCAGATCTGGTGCAAATTGAATGGCGAAGTGTTCTGCAAAAGTCAGGTGTGCAAGCCAGGCACACTGGCTAATCAAGTGAGCATCAAGACCCGTCCAGACCCAAATCCCCTGTGGAAGGCTGCGTTGTCGACGTGCAAGAAGATGGTCTTTGGAAAGAATTAGAACCGCAGGCTGGGTGGACTGCGGATCAACCCACTGAGTGCGTGCACCTTGGTTCCAGCGTCCGCTGGGAGGTTGCGAGGTGGTGCTGCCCACCTGGATAGCAGCAACCGATGGGTGCAGCTCCGACTCAGTTTCCATAAGAATTTGAAGGTGTTTGTCGAGTGCAACAGGCAGTCGCAGCTCGGTGAGCAGACCGACGATGTGGTGTGCTGTGCCGGCAGAGTCGGCTACGACGATCACGCGTTCTCCCGCCCGCAATAATTTTCCGCAGAATTCACCGAGGCGCTCCTGCTCTCTGCGCGCAGAAGTGGCAAAAAGAGCAGAAGGATCTTTATGCAATTTCAGCAACAGGGTGTTCGCTGGGCGAAATGCTGCACGGCGAAGCATTGTGGTTGGGCGGTTAGACCAGTGTGATGCGTAGAGAAGTGAGTCGTTCTTTTTCTCGACGCGCAAAAAACTTGAGCCGGGGCTGTGTCCGCTAGGAAGCAATTCCACCTGCAGGTGTCCGAGGCTAATGGGTCGAAAGTAGGTGCAGGGCAGAAATGCCGATTTTGGCATTTTACCCGCAAGAATTCTGTGTGCTTCATGGCTAACCAGGAGCTGCTTTCCGCCCGCTTTTCCTGTGTTGAATGCGGGCAGGGCGCTAGAGAGAAAATTTATGTGTCCGGCGATATCGGCATCAAGTGACAAAATCCCATGTTCAACGGTGATGTCGCCGTCATCGTGATTGAGAAGGATTTCATCGAATGCACCGACCATGCCCAACCCTGCGTTATGGGGCTCTAGAATTCACAGCACGTTGCCATAGGGTGAGCAGAAAACAAAGCGTGGTCCGAGGCAAATGTGAATGGGCTCGCATGTTGAACCGATAAGGTCGCCATCGAGGGAATATTCAATTTCGGTTGAAGGATGCAAAACAACATCTTCGAAAATGTGTCTTTGGATGACCGCGCTGCTGCCACGCCCACCGGTCAGGAGTGTGCGCAAGACTTCGAATGGGAGAGCCTTTTCGCTCGCTGAAATGGCTAGAATTTCGCCCTCTTGGTGGTGCGTGTTGAGCGCTTTGAAGAGGCGAATTCCAAAGGGCATTTTAGGAATGGTCGAGGCTACCAGCATCACGGGTTCAATGGGGTTGGCGTGTGGCCAAGGGCGCGGCAGACAATCGATTTTAACCTTTTCGCGTAAGTAAAGATTCCGGTAGGCACCCCCCAAGCGCCCTCCCGCTGCACCATCGGCAAGCACTTTTCCAAGAAAAAGTCCTGCCCCGAAAGTCGACGACTTGTTTTTGTAAAATTCGCTGAGAAACCGAGCTGCCACTCCGTCTGCGAAAATGAAGCCTAGCCGGCCATTGACCTTGAGTGTTTGCAACGACATTTCGGCGAGGCCATTGGGTGTGTGATAGGCCTCAAGGGCGTCTGCAAAGACATCCTTGGGACTGCCAAAAATCCCCAAATTCGACGCTAAAACATTGACCGTGCCGCCGCGCAGGATGAGAATCCGTGGGAGTTTGTCGGGTGGATAAGCCTGCGCGAGTGCGGAGAGGGTGAGGCTGATTGTGCCGTCGCCCCCAACCACGCCCACAGTGTCGAGTCCGCGAGCACAAAATTCTTCGCAAACGCGTGAAAGATCATGGAGTGAATTGGTCACTTCGAATTGGCCACGGTTGCCAAGAATGTACCACATCAGGGTATTGTGCTCTGGATCGCGCTTATTTATCTTCGCGAACGGGTTGGAAATGATTCCTAATCCTGGCATGCAAGAGTGTTCCGTTTGGGGTGAAAGTCATGGGTCGTCGCGGTGAGAGTTTGCCACCAAGCAATGCGAAAGCAAGCGATCCGGAGAACCGCGCTCAAAAGAAGAAGTCTTTTGTGCGTATTGCACGCTCCAAGAGCAAGCCCACACAGAAACACCCCGCTGGTGAGGCACACGAGCCGGAGGTTCTTGATGCTGAAGTCGTTGATGATTCCGACTCCGAGCGATCGGTTGAAGTTCTCGATTCCGATCCAATCGACGGAGGGTGGACTGATGCAGAGCCGTCGCAGGCACTCAAGCCGTACACGGGCTCTGAGGCTGAAGTCGAAGATGATTACGATGCCGATGCCTTTGATCTCGATTCGTCAACCAGCCTTGTTCCCTCTTCAGCGTTGTCGCGTTATCTCGCTGAGCTGCGTCGCTATCCACTTCTGACCATTGAAGAAGAGCGCCGTCTTGCGACCGAAGCCTATGAAAAAGACAGTGTTGAAGCGCGCCAGCGTCTCGTGACAGCGAACCTACGCCTCGTCGTTAAAATTGCGATGGAGTACAGGCGTGCCTATGCGCAGATGCTGGATCTCATTCAGGAGGGGAACGCGGGTCTGGTGCAAGCGGTCAATCGCTTCAACCCGTACCGTGGTGTAAAATTGTCGACCTACAGCGCATGGTGGATCCGCGCCTATATTCTCAAATTCCTCATGGACAATAAGAGCCTGGTGCGTATTGGCACAACTGACGCGCAGCGTAAGCTGTTTTTCCGCCTGCGTGCCGAAGCCGAGAAGATGTACGCCCTCACGCAGCGGTTTGATGCACGTCTCTTGGCCGAGAAAATTGGCGTCAAGGAATCTGAGGTGGTCGAGATGAATCAGCGTCTCTCGAAGGGCGATGTCTCTCTCGATGCACCTGTCTACGATGATCAGGCAGGAACGCGTCAGGTTGATTTGTTGGAAGATGAAGACCTTGCTGTTGATGAGCGGATGGCTCATGAGCAGCTTTTGGCAATCCTCCGGGAGCAGGCCGAGCTGATTGAAAAAGAATTGAACGAGCGTGATCTCTACATTTTCCGCAATCGTATTTTAGCAGAAGAGCCCATCACCCTTCAGGATGTTGGTGATAAATTTGGAATCACCCGCGAGCGAGCGCGACAGCTTGAGGCAAGAGTTGTGCGCAAGATTCGTGAGCGTCTTGAGGAAGCTGGAATCGATGAGGGCTGAGTGTTTTTCTTTGTCGGTATTGCGCTTGGTGGTTTTGGCGTTGTGTTTGTGCTTTTGGGGCGCAGTGTCATTTGCAACACAACCTGGTCAGCAAGAGCGACGCTTAGTCAGCCTTGCTCCTAGTGCGACGGAGTGGATTGTCGCGTTGGGTCTTGAGGGGCGCCTTCAAGGTATCACTGAGCAGTGTGATTTTCCTCCCCACATTCGCAATCGACAAAAAGTTGGTTCGTATATGCGCGCAAGTTTCGAGCGAATTCTTGCGCTGCGTGCGACTGATGTGGTGACTGCAGATGCTCTACCAGAAATATTGAGGCGCCGCCTTGAAGCGGCTGGCGTGCGTGTGCATGTATTTGCACCTCAGCGCTTCGATGATTTTCCAATGCGTATTCGTGAATTGGGAGTTGCCCTCGGTGTGCCACAGGCCGCAGAAAGTTGGAGTGAGAAATTTCGCGCTGCCGCTCAATTGAGCTCTCAAGAAGTTTTGAAATCAAAAATTAAGCCGCGGCGATCGTTAATGTTTGTCAGTGTTGACCCCGTTTATCTTGTTGGTCATTCACAATGGCTAAGTGACCTGTTTAAGTTGTCTGGTTTTGAGAATGCATTCACTGATGCGCGTGCCAGGGATGCCTTCCCGCGTGTTTCCCTCGAGGTACTCGCGCAGATTGATGCGCAGATTTGGTTTGGATTTGGTGAGAGCGAGCCTATGAAAGCGAGTCAGAGGAACAGGCTTCTTTTGTTGAGCCAGAGATTTTCGCGTCGTTGGCAGCCTGATATTCGCGTCGTTTCTGCTGACGTTTTTCAGCGTCCTGGCCCTCGATTGCTCGAAGCGTTGGCTCAGCTGCGGAGTCTAGGGTTGTGAGGGCGGTGTTGTTTTTATCCTTGCTGCTGACCTCGCTTTGCGCACTGTCGTTGTTGTCTGGACCCGCAACGCCGTGGTCAGATGTCGCTCAAGTTCTCATGGGTTCTGTGGCGGCTGAGGATTTTTGGGTTCAGAATGCAGCTGTTTTTGAGTTGCGGCTCGTTCATGTTTTACTGGCCGTGGCTGTGGGGTTTGCTCTCGCCAGCGGTGGGCGTGCTATGCAGCTCTATTTGCAAAATCCACTCGCGGATCCGCATGTGACGGGTTTGTCCGCTGGCAGCACTTCAGCTGTGCTGGTGTCGTTCTTATTTTTCCCCGAGTTTGCGAACTCTTATTTGTTTGATGTTGTTCCCTCCGTGTGGATACCCGCATTTCTGGGCGCGGTTCTTTCTCTTGTGGTTCTTCAATTTCTTTATCGAACTACATTGCGGCGCTGGGGCGTTGCATCGCTTGCGCTTGTGGGTTTGCTTGTCAATGCTGTCTGCGCTGCGGCGTTGATGGTTATTTTTGCGCGGCTGAGTCCGGCGGCGTTGAGCCAGGTGCAGGCTTGGACGCTTGGTGCAATTCAAGGACATAGTCTGACCGCAACAGCTTTGCTCGTGCCACTCATGGTTGGTGCTGGAGTGCAGCTCATTCGTCTGGACGCATCATTGAAACTCCTTTCATTTGGCGCGGAGTTTGCCTCGGCCGAACGGGTGGATGTTGTGCGTGTGCGCCGGATTTTGCTTTTGAGTCTTATGTTTCTCAGCGCGAGCACGGTCTGTGCCGCAGGGTCGGTTGGTTTCGTTGGCTTGCTTGTTCCCCACTTCACGCGTCGTTTTTTCGGCGCCGATGCATTGGCGGGTGCGAGACCTTGGTTGAATGCCATTGCTGGTGCTGTTCTCGTTGTTGTTGCAGATTTTGCATCGCGCACGCTCACCTCACCACTCGAGCTTCCCGTGGGGGTCTACACAGCACTCCTAGCATCGCCTTTCCTGTTGTTAGTGATGGTGCGGTCGGGGGTTGCCAAGTGAGATCCTCTCTGTGCGCAGACACTCTGGTATCGCTTGGGAGTTTTTCACTGTGGGGCGGGTCGCAGTGGGTTCTGCGCAATGTCTCGTTGAGTGTGCGGCGGGGTTCTTTTTGTGTCGTGCTCGGCGGCAACGGCGCCGGTAAATCATCTCTGTTGAAAGCCATGGCTGGTGTGTTGCAGCCGCCTTGGGAAAAATTCGGGCTGCTGCAGATTCATTCCAACGCACACGAAGAGGCGCGCGTATCGCTCAGCTGGTTACCTCAAAGCCTAGGGTTTTCTGAGGATCTCACTGTTCGTGAATTCCTCGCATTGCAGTCGGTCGTTCAACAGCTGCGCAGCCAACCTGGGGAGGACGTGCCGGCGGCTGCGGACGAGTTTGGAGTGATCCCGCTCTTGGATCGGCGCTTGTCAGCTCTGAGCGGGGGCCAATGGCAGCGTGTTCGGCTTGCTCGCGCGCTCGGGCGTGAGGCAACGCTGCTCCTCCTGGACGAGCCAGATACGGCACTCGATGCGGCCTGGCGAAAGGTTCTTTGGGCGGCTTTGGCTCAGCGTATGAGCCGCGGCGCAACTGTTGTGGTGGCTCTCCATCGCATTACTGAAGTCGGCGACTTGGTTGATTGTTGGTGCGGCATGGAGCACGGCCGGATGGTTTTTGTAGAGGATCGGCGTGAAACCTTTCCAGAGGCTCTGGTCGAGAGGCTTTTTTTGGAAAAGGGCTTGACTCGCTAGGAGGGCTAGGCTAGTCCACGTTTCACCAAATCCAAGGTCATCCTTGCGGTCTGGGTGTGCGCGGTTAGCTCAGCTGGATAGAGCACCAGACTACGAATCTGGCGGTCAGGCGTTCGAATCGCTTACCGCGCGCCATTTTTTTTTTGCTGAATATTCGGTAAGCTGTTTCGAGCCGCGCTGGAGCGATGGGTGAGTGGCTGAAACCACATCCTTGCTAAGGATGCGTAGGGGTAACTCTACCGAGGGTTCGAATCCCTCTCGCTCCGCCACCATTGCGGAGTCACTCGCGAGAGGGCTCCGCAATTTTTTTTGTCTTTTAGCCAGTGGTTCACTTCCTTCCATGAGCTCACACACTCTTTTGCCTGACGATGAACGTTGGATGTTCAAAGCACTCGAGGCTGCGCAACGGGCTGAGCTGGAGGGCGATGTGCCTGTGGGTTGTGTTGTTGTGCATCCGGAGCTTGGTCTGGTGGCCTCCGCCTACAACAAGCGTGAGGCAGAGCAAGATCCAACGGCTCATGCTGAAGTACTCGCCTTGCGGCAAGCGTCGCAAAATCTGCGCCGTTGGCGTCTCTCCGACTGTACGATTTATGTAACTCTGGAGCCTTGTTTTATGTGTGCCGGCGCGCTTGTGAATGCGCGTGTGAGGCGTGTTGTTTACGCAGCCACTGATGCAAAAGCCGGCGCATGTGAGAGTTTGGCAAATCTGCTGAGTGACGAGCGGCTGAATCATCGTTGCGAATGGACACGCGGGGTTCTCGAAGAACCCGCGCGCGAGCAACTTAAGAGTTTTTTCAGAGCACGGCGCAAGAAAACTATTCAGGAATAAACGACACCACGGTGTGCGGGCTGGCAATCCAGAACTTCTCCACCAGCAGAACGCAGCGCGACTTCAACAGCGCTCTTTTGTGCGGGGTTATCCACCATCATCACAAGAACGCCGCCACCACCTGCGCCACAGACTTTTCCACCTGTTGCTCCAGCTTTGATTGCGGTGGCGTAGAGTGACTCGAGCATAGGTGTGACTATTCCAGGTGCGAGCGTGCGGCGGATATCCCATTCCGCGCTGAGGAGACGGGCAACGGCGTGCCAGTTTTTGTTTTGCAGTTCGCGTTTCATATCAGGGACGATTTTGGCAATTGCCGCACAGCGCTCGAGAACGGCGGTGTCGGAGGTAAGAACTTTCTCGAGCACCAACCAATTGTTGAATGCACTGAAGTGCTGTTGTCCGCTGTGAGCGAGTACAAGATGCTTGGCGAGGGTGTCTAGGTCACTGCTCACCTGAGTGGTCGTGCTGCCAAAGGCCGTATGGTGAACGCTTCGCAATCCACCAAAGAAGGCTGCGAAGTGATCTTGGTTGCCTGCGAGGTTACCCAAAATTCCCGCTTCGAGTGTTTGTGCTGTGCGGCACAATTCAGTGCCTTCGACCTGTTTGCCCAGCAGTTTATTGAAGGCTGCAAGCAGGGCGATAACCAGCGAGCTCGAACCACCGAGACCTGAGCCACGGGGTGCTTTGGCATTGGTCTCGATAGTAACGTGTCCATAACCTTTGTTCAGCAATTCGTTTTTGTATAGCCTTGCGACAGCGCGGTGGAGAACAAAATCGGCGGCGTCGTTTTGTAGAAGGGTTGTGCCAGCAGTGCTGCGTCCAAGCGATTTATCTTCGAATTCCCAGGAGAAGCTTTGTGCCGGACGGAGGCTCACCTTAGCCTCGGCACGGAGTTCAATCGCCAGGTTGACGGTTTCAATGGGAGCGTTCCACAGGTCGAATTTTTCCTGTAGAATTGCAGCCAAAGGCCAAATGTCTAAGGTGCCCCCGGCCATATCAATACGGGTGGGAGCTTGGGCGGTGCAGCTGGCCAAGGGTGCCGCAACTGAGGACGTTCCTGCCATGGTTTGTCCTTTCGGATAGGTGTACTGCTCTTTACGGTTTCGACATACTACAGAGGTTATGAGTGTCAGAGAAGCACATGAAAAAGCAAGATGTGGTCGGGATAATTTTAGCGGCGGGTCAGGGCAAGCGCATGAAGACCACCCGTCCCAAGGTTGCACACACCCTTCTTGGGCGTCCTCTGATTGAGTGGTCGATGAGCCATTTTGTTGATGCTGGAGTTGCTGATCTCAGCGTCGTTGTCTCTCCTTCACAGCCCGATGTGCATGCGATAGTCGAGAGGTTTGCTCAAAAAGTGGCCAACCGTTGCCGCGTGCGGCACGTCTTTCAGGATGTTGCCTTGGGCACGGGGCATGCTGCTTTGTGTGGTGTACGCGCATTGGAATCGCAGGGTGTGAGAACCGGCACTGCTCTTATCGGACTCGGTGATGTTCCCGGTGTTCTGCCCGAGATCCTCGATGGTCTTCTCACACGTCTAGAGACCGATCGCGGCGCCCTGACTGTTCTTGCTTTTGATGCCGAAAATCCGACTGGCTATGGCCGTGTTTTGAAAACCATGGATGGCCAGGTCTATCGGATTCAAGAGGAGAAGGATTGCTCTGCAGAACAGCGTCTCATTCGCTCCTGTAACAGTGGTTTTTTTGCAGGAGATTTTCAGACTTTGTGTGATTTTCTGCCGCAAATAAAGCCAGAAAATGCAGCCCGTGAATTCTACCTAACAGATCTTCCCGTGCTTCTGACAGGAGCGGGGCGTAGGGTTACTGCATACGAAGGGGTTCCGGAAGAAACCGTTTTGGGGATCAACTCACAACACCAGCTTGCGGATGTAGCTGCGCGCATGCAACGCAGAATTGTGCAGCAACTCATGGCGGCCGGGGTGCAGATATTGAATCCCGAACACGTTTATATTGAGGACTCTGTCGTTTTTGGGCAGAACGTGATCGTCGAACCCTTTGTTTCACTCGCGGGTCAGTTGCAGATTCCCGATGAGGCGAGGGTTCCAGCATTTTCCCGTTGGACAAAACAAGCCGACGTTCGTTTATAAAAGGGGGCAGATATGTGCGGTGTCATTGGTTATGTTGGTGCAGGAGCATCTCCCTCGTTTTTTCTCAACGCACTGCGTCGTCTTGAATACCGCGGATACGACTCTGCCGGAATCGCTATGCTGACTGCAGATGGGGTTGCGATTCAGCGCGCCGAAGGCAAGCTCTCACAGCTCGAACGCAAGCTCGATCAACTGCCCGCAAAAGCCAAAGTCGGCATTGGACACACCCGCTGGGCGACGCATGGCAAGCCCACCGAGAACAACGCGCATCCTCATCGTTCAGGGCCTATTGTGCTGCTCCACAATGGCATCATCGAAAACTATCGACAGTTGAAGGAAAGACTGGTGGCTCGGGGCTATCAGTTTTTGAGTGAAACCGATACCGAAGTTGCAGCACACCTTCTGCACGACGAGTACAAGAAGTTGACCAGTGGAACACCTGAAGCGCGTATGCGCTCTGCGTTGCGTTCAGTTGTGGGTCAGCTCAAGGGTGCGTTTGCGTTCGGTATTCTGTGTCTCGATACTCCCGAAGTTCTCTATTCTGCGAAGCTGGGCAGTCCGCTGGTTGTTGGTCAGGCTGAGGGTGAAACCTTCATGGCTTCGGGAATCACTGCTTTGGTCGAGCACACTCGGCAGTTCATGGTTGTTGAAGATCATGAGATTGTTGTTCTCAAGCCCGAGAGTGTTGAAATTGAAACCTTCGACGGCCAGCCTGTCACGCGGCCTTTTCAGCGCGTGGAGTGGTCGGTCGCCATGATGGAAAAAGGTGGCTACCGGCATTTTATGCTCAAAGAAATTCACGAGCATCCCATTGCTATTGCGCAGACACTCAACGGTCGTGTTCAGCGTGATTCTGGCACCATCAATCTCACTGATTTGGGTGTTGCAAAGCTTCCCTTGAAGACGCTGAGCCGATTGCAAATTATTGCCTGCGGTACCAGTTACTACGCGGCTTGTTTGAGTAAGTATTTTATTGAGGCTACGGCTCGTATTCCAGTGGAAGTCGATCTTGCGAGCGAATATCGGTACCGCGCTTCGACGGTGGATTCAAAGACGCTCGTCGTTGCTGTTTCACAAAGCGGCGAGACAGCTGATACGCTGCAAGCCATTAAAGCGGCGCGTGCGAATGGTGCGCAGACTCTAGCTGTGGTCAATGTGCCGGGTAGTACAATTGCGCACATGTGCCACGCGGAATCTCTCACCAAGGCGGGGCCTGAAATTGGAGTGGCCAGCACCAAGGCCTTTGCTGCACAGCTTACCGCGCTTTATTTATTGGGTCTTGCATTGGCTCAAGAGCGGCAGAGCCTCAATGACGCCCAGCTGCGCTTTTATGTCGATGAGTTGGTGAAGATTCCGAGTCTTGTCGAAAGGTCTTTGGGTCTTTCGGATTCCATCGAGCGTTTGGCAAATCGTTATCATCATCTTTCAAGTTTGCTTTTCATTGGACGCGGCCCACAGTGGCCCATTGCACTTGAGGGTTCACTCAAGTTGAAGGAATTGTCTTATATCCACGCTGAGGCCTACGCAGCGGGTGAGCTGAAGCATGGGCCAATTGCGCTGATTGATGAAAACATGCACGTGGTGTGCCTTGCGCCACGCGATGCGTACTATGAGAAGACCCTCTCAAACATCGAGGAAATTAAAGCGCGTGGTGGGCGTATCCTTGCCGTGGGGCAGGAAAATGATTCCCAGCTGCTGCAACTTGCCGATGATTTTATTGGAATTCCTGAGTGTTCTGAGACCGTTCTACCGTTCGTGACCGCTGTGCCGCTGCATCTGTTGGCTTACTGGATTGCGGTGCGCAAGGGCACGGATGTTGACCAGCCCCGGAATCTCGCCAAGAGCGTGACCGTCGAGTGAGCTTATTGCTCATTTCCCGGTAAGTCTTGCCCATGCACCCGTCCTATTGTCGTTTGGCAAGAGAGCCCCTCTGTTAGTCTTTCCCTTGGGGGAGACGACGCTTGAGTCGCTTGCAGATCCTAAAAAGAATTGTTGCATTCGCACAGCAGAACAGACGTGCTCTGGTTTGCGTTCTCGTGCTTGCGTTTTCTCTAGCTCCAACGTCAATCGATTTTTCGCGGAACTTATTGGCTTTGGGTCTGCACCCTAAGGGTGATTTTACTGATGGCTACATGCACGTTCCGGTTGAGGAGATTTTCGCCGGATTGCAGACCGATCCTGATTCCGATGTCGTGCGTCATGCACTTCGTATTATCGAGCAGCATTATGTTCAGAAAGAGAAACTTCGTCTTGGCAAAATGCTTGAGGCAGGTCTTCGGAGTGTAGCGCGTGATTTTGGAGGCGACCTTCAGGTTGTGTTCTTGCAGAACGATCCAGCTCTCGCACAGGCGCTCATGTCGCAGCGAACGGTGCGGCTTTGTCCTGCAGCACAACACCCACAGGCCGAGCTCTGTTCTGACCCCGCTCTGGTTACTTCGCTTGCGCGACAGGGCCTGGCCAGCAGCGTTGCTTTAGTGCGCGTGGGGCTCAGGGTCTTTTCCGTGCCCATGTCTAATGATGGCAGCCTGAGGGCTCTCGATCTGGTGGGTCGTTTCATCCTTGCAGAATACGCTCGTTTTAAGCGTCAACCACTGAGTCAGGTAACACACAGCTATCTCAATGGTCTTCTTGATGAGCTTGATCCGCACAGTTCATACATGACGCAAGAAGAGTACCGCGAGTTGCGGAGCGGTACCCGCGGTCAGTTTGGCGGAGTGGGTATTGTGATCGATGAATCACAGGAGCTTCCTGTGATTCGTGAAGTCGTACCCAACAGTCCTGCGCACATGGCGGGCGTCCGTCCGGGAGACGTGCTGCTCAAGGTTGGCCAGCGCTTGTGTGCATTTCATCCGTTGGACACGGTTCTGCGCACCATCCGCGAGCTTTCAGTGGATTCGGCCACCCCCGTTTGGTTTTATCGTCCCATGAGCCGTAGAGTTTATCGTGCTTTTCTCGCGCGTGAGGAAATTCCGACCCGCAGTGCCGAATTGCGAACAGTGGCTGGTCGTCCCGATGTGCTTCATGTGCGGGTCACGGGCTTCTCTAATCACACGGCTGAAGATGTCTATTCTCTTTATGAAAGTGCGCAATTACTCGCACGTGGTCGGTTGCGGCTCTTTGTGCTTGATTTGCGTGGCAACCCCGGCGGTTTGCTCGATCAGGCGATTCAGCTGAGCGATCTTTTTTTGAAAAGCGGACAAATTGTGTCTACGCGGTCGCGTTACGAAGAGCAGATTGAGCAGGCGACACGCGGTGTTAAAATCGATCTCCCCGTTGTTGTGCTCATGAATTCATCCTCGGCGAGTGCGAGTGAGATTGTTGCGGGTGCGCTCAAAGATCATGGGCGTGCTTTGCTTGTGGGCGAGCGTACGTTCGGTAAGGGCAGTGTGCAGAGTTTATTTGAGCTCTCCACAGGCACTGCATTGAAGCTGACGGTCGCGCATTATTTCACACCTCGAGGTCGTAGTCTTCAGGGAATTGGTGTTGAGCCACATGTGAATATTAAATTGGTTCAGCCACGCGATGGGTATCTTTGGATGTCTGGGAGCAGTGAGATTGATCGTGAGGAACACCTAACCTCTCATCTCTCCAACCCAACCAAGGGAAAGATGAGTTTGCTCGATGCCTTCAGTCATTTGTCGACAACCATGTGGGCATACTTGCGGCCTGAGGGTAACGTTATCGATGCACTCAGACCAATTCATTTCGCATATCCACTTGGAGACAACACACAAGCCCTCCTGCGCCTTGAGGATGACCCTGTTGCGCGTGTTGGTATCAATCTCGGTACTTTGCTTTATGGGAACAGAACGTCATCGTTTGTCTTTAGTGAGCGTCAGTTGAAAGATGCTCATAGAAAAATTTCCGATAATGAGGTTCAGTATTTCCGCGAGGCCTATGATTCGTTCGATAAATCTCCTGGGCTAAGCGTTTTTAGATCATTCTTTGATTCTTTGGGCATGGATGAGAAAGCCGCGCCTGCGTTGGGTCGCAGCCGTATGAATCTTTCGTGGTCGAATGGTGATGTTTTGGTCGGCAGGCGCGAGGCTCTATCAAACATTGGGGGACTGCGTGATTTCCTGAGCTGGTTTGGGATTGCGAATCCGGCAGAGAGCAAGGGCTCGCAGGCACCGACCGGTCGTGTGTCGATGTCCGCGAAATCTATTTTTGCATGGCCGTCCGATCTCCAACTGATGCTCTCGGTCGCTGCGAATGATTTGAAGGCTGGTGGTAAGAGTGCTTTGCCTTCCGCCCTTTTGGGCTTGCGTTTGGATGATTTGCACGATGGACCTACGGTTTGGTTGCCTGCACGGTTTGTCAGGGCGAGTGATGGCCTGTTGGTCGCCTCGGTAGTCCTGCCAAAGGCTGTGCGAACGTATCTCTCGGGTGTTGGAACCATGGGTTACCAACCGACGGTGGTGGGGCAGGTGAAATGGCGATTACGCGATGATGGGTTGAATTTGGGTACATTGCATATTCCCCCCCTTGCGCGGCGACACGGCAAGCTTGAGGGACATTTGATTGCCCGAGGTGGCCAAAATTTTCTTCAGATCCAGTTTTCTCGCGCGTCCGATGTTTTGGCTGAAGGACAGGGTGGAGGAGGCAGCGCTGCCTCTGCGCTTCGGGGGTTTGAAGTGCTCATTGCACCGCTTATGGATTCGCGATTGAAGGTGGTCTCTGATGTTGTCCCGCTGCAGCGTCTTTCAGAAGGCCAGTATATCGGTGAGACGGAATTGAAATTGAGCCCTGTGATGCAGTCAGGGCTTGGTTTTGCCGGCATTGTGGGGGGTGTGGTGCGTACAGCCTCGGGGGATGTTCTCGCCTCTGCGCCTTTGCTTTGGGTCAATGACGAGGGCGTGTTTCCAATGCGCACGCAAGATGAGCTGCGCGACATTCCGCTTGTTCCTTGGTGAACGCGCGCACGCCGTGAAGGGTGATTTAGAGCTTAGGCTCGAGTGTAAACACTGAAACTTGGTTGGCATCATAGGCGGGAATGAAAATCTCGACGCGGCCATCGCCATCGATGTCTGCCACTGCACTTTGTCCAACCGTTGAGGTCGGATTCCACAGCACGTGTTCCTGATATTGCCAGTCTTTGGAATCCCTGTCTGCACGGGGAACGAGGATGTGTGCTTTCTGTGAGCCATCTCCGGAGACGAGGATCCAGGGCTTGTGGGGTGTGAGTCCCTCTGTTGTGCTTGGATAAAAGGTCATCACGGGACCGGGTGATGCTGATTTGATTGCCTTCTGACGGGTTTCAATTCCAGTCAATAGCGTGTGTCTCATATGGATTTTGAGGCTGATGGGGTCAAACTCGTAGGCAAATACCGAGGCTTTCAGGTCGCCCTCGTGGTTGGTGACGAGCAAATCCAATTGACCATCGCGGTTGAGATCGTCGATTTGAACATCAAAGGCAGATCCCAAACTGTCGTCGAGAACGGTGTAGTCAAACTCTCCGCTCTTATTAAGGCGGTAGGCGCTCATCTTCTTGGCTGAGAATTCGGTTGAGATGATTGTCAGCGGATATGACGGGCTGCTGGGTAGAATGCGGAAGTGCACATCCGGCCCACGACCAATGAGGTGCTCCTTCCAGGCTTTTCCTGACTGCAGAGCATGACCTGGATTTTCAAGCCAGAGAAGCTCACCGTCGTGGCGTCCTATCATCGGCTTGTATGCGCGGGCTGTGATGATGTCGAGATATCCATCACCATTCACATCCCATTCTTCTGTGCGGTGGTAGAACCATCCTTTGCGTGGAGTTGTGAGTTCCTGTTGATTTTTAGGATTCGACCAGGGCACAAACGTGATGGCTCCCGTTGACTTTCCTGGAACCAGGAATCCCCCAGAAACAAGGATTCCCTCTTCATTAAAGAGTTCACGCGAAACGCTGCGCGCTTCATTGGGCCAGGTGATGTTTTCGGTCAGTTGCTCTGTGTGCAGTTGTTGGGGGGCTTGTACTCCCTGATGCCAGTTTGAGATGGCTAAGAGACTATCCTCGCCAAACATTTTGAAGCTGGACACGAGAAGTCGGGCAGCTCCGTTGGCCGGATGGTTCGCAATGTTGAGATAGCCGGGCTTTGGGACGTTTAGGATCATTCGTTGCTGGGCAACGAAGTCTGCATTGGTCACATCCTGAGCAAATGAAAAAGAGGGAATTTGGCAAAAGGCAACAGACAGAATAACGGGAAGTCGCCTACCCGCGTGCAGCTTCTTCATGGTATTTCTCCCAAGTTTGGGAATTAAATACCTTGAGAACGCAAAAAGACCAAGCTCTCCCAGGTGGTGTTTGCTGAGTAGTTGAATCGAGTCCTGAGATTCTCAAAAGTTTGCTCGCAGGCTTTGTGCACATCGCTGGGCAGTTTGGCGTAGTCCTCTGTCCCGTATGTGACCATTGCAGATTTGATTTTCTCAATGACGTCGCGCTTGCTGTCGTAGATGCGCTGTTCCACCATCTCAAGCTCAGTTTTGAAAACACGTTTGATATTCAATTCCTCGCCCGGATTCTCAACTCTCCAAGACGCTATTTTGGCGACCAAAGACTCACGAATTTCGCGCTTGTCGCCCGAGAGACCGAGCAGGTTTTCCATTTCGTCCATGACGTTTTCGTTCGGGGATTCGAGCTTCTGGGTGATCTCGTTTTGGACGCTTTCCTTTTTAATGAAGGCGACCACGTGTTTGAGATAGTTCTGGAAGGCGCGGTCGTATTGATTTTCATCGAAGAGGTTAAGCGAGATGAGGAATTCGCGCTGGAACATCTGCGCATACGTTACGCGGATGTATTTATGGAATTCACGAAAGTCGTGGTAGCCGTTCCTTGGCTCGAATTGAAGATAGTCGTAGACCGAGCGGTCGCGCATCAGATTTTCGATTTCATCGAAGATCGCAAGGGCGCTGACTTGATCGCGCGTGGGGTGTTGTGAGGCGAAGTAGAGGAGCATCTTCATTTCGCGCGGTGATGCACCAAACCTTCCTTCGTAGAAATGTGATGATTGTGATTCGCGGCGAATCTCGCGAACCAGTTTTTTTAGTTGGCTTTTTTCCGCATCCGAGAAATGCAGGGCGGGTTCAAGACCATCGTAAAGCGCCAATTTCTCAAAAGGATCGATTCGTGCAATCAGATTGCGGCAGTTGAAGTCGAAGAATTCCGGATCGGGTGGACGGAGCCGTGTCAGCACCGCCCATTTCGCGAGAAGGTCTAATGCATGTGGAGCAATGGGTCGGTTGCGCGAAATGGTTTTCACGTCTTCTTCGTAGATCTTTGCCTCTTGTTGCGAAGAAAGCAGGTAGGGAACGCGCACGAGTTCAAATCGGCCTTTGAACGATGGCCAGTCGGGCGATGCTTTGAAGGCATCGAGGTGCTTTTCATTGGCGCTTGCCATCATGATGAGATCCAAGTCTGCCATGCCTGATGAGAGGTTGATACTCATCTTTTCAACAGTTGTGAGAAGGTATTTGAATGCCTCGAGTGGTCGTTTGAGAAGATCTGCGAATTCAATGAAACCTCTGCTGGCATCCACCAGGTCACCTGATGGTTCGAAGAAGCGGATGTTCTGCAACACCGGTGGAATGTTCTGCATGTGTCGTTCCATGGTGATCTGCTTGTCTTGAGCATCGATTGTCATCTGGGGTTCTACAGTGGCAATTCCGTTTCTGTAGCGCGAGCTGAAGAAAAACCGTTCAACTTGAACATGGCGCATGACTTTTTCGAGATCACCATGGTATGCAATCAGAAGTGCCTCAAAAATTTTCTTGTTTTTAGTGCTCAGGTCACTCTCGGTCAGGGAGCTCGGGAGTTCGTTTTCTTTGGTGTGCAGGAAATCTTTGATGATGTTGTTCCGCTTCGTGGGGGGCAACAGAAAGATCGGGTTCTCTTTCAGTTCACTCACAATCTTGCACAGCAGCTCATCGTCTGTGAGGTGTGCGAAGCTGCCCTTGGAGTTGCGTTGACCTTGATAATCACCAAAGCCAATTTTCTTTGCTGTATCGGTGTTGCTGAGTCCCTCGTGGCCAATTTTGTCGTTGGGGAAGACCCAATTGAAGCGGTAGATTGCACCATCGTCAGTGCGTGAATACTCTTCTAGAGCTTGAGCAAGCGCTTCGGCTGTTGAGGATTTTGAGGATCCATTGGGTCCGTGCAGCAGAATGAGTTTGTCAACGCGGCCTTGCCTCACAAACTGTTCGAGGATTCGATAGATTTGTTCATGTGCTTCGTGTTGGCCGACAATCGGTGGCCGATGCTTGCCGCGGTATCTTTCGAATAGGCTGAAGTGACGGCGCTTTCCTTCGTGACCGATTTCGATCTCTTCAATCCCAAAAGAGTCAATCATATCCTTCATATATTGTGCAGCCGAGCGGAGCATTTTGTTGGGCTTTTGCTGCACGAGGTCGAGATATTCCTCAAACGAGAGGAGAAAGTTCTTCTCCTTGAAATCTCGTTTCGATTCGGTGGTCATCGTTTCGAGGAGTTCTCTCGAGGAGGTGGTTTTTGCCATGATTGAGTCCTAGCTGTGAAAGTCTTGCGCCGCTCTCTTGTTCTCTGTGGATGATAGTTTATTATCTTCGGCAAGGTAAGCGCATAGTGCCAAACGAGCTGATACGAGGTGTTGGAATTTGAAAAAGAAGTTTGTGCTCGACACCAACGTTTTGTTGTCCAATCCAAATGCGATTTTCTCATTTGAGGACAATGATGTTTACATTCCCATATCCGTGATCGAGGAGCTCGACACGTTCAAGAAGGGTTTGAGCGAGACTGGTAGAAACGCCAGACATCTTTCAAGGATTATGGATGATTTGCGCTCGCGCGGTTCGTTGAGCACTGGGATTCCTCTTTTTCCCGATCGAGCTGACAGTGGTCATGTTTTTGTGACTCTCGATTCTGACATGGCGTTGTTGCCGTCTTATTTTGAGCGAAAAGCAGACAACCTGATTCTCTCAGTCGCTTTGATGTTGAAGTCAAAGTCGACCCTTCCTGTTGTTCTTATCACTAAGGATTCCAACTTGCGCATCAAGGCCGATGCGTTGGGTGTGGCTGTTGAGGACTTCGAGGCAGATAAAGTCAACATTGACGAACTCTATACCGGTATCGCGGAGTTTGAGGTTGATGGAAGATTGTTGCGTGATTTTCTCGCAAACGGTTCCGTTTCTCTCGACGGCTACGAATTGATGCCGAATCAGTACGTCATTCTGCGTGATGCCGAGCAGTCAGCTCAGTTTGTATATGGTAAGTTCGATCATGTTACCGGAAGTTTGCGACCATTGAGTTTCGGCGGCAAGGATTACGTGTGGGGCATTTATCCGCGCAATCTTGAGCAGAGTTTTGCGCTCGATCTTCTTCTTGATGATGAGATCAAGATGGTCACTCTAGTGGGAACCGCGGGTACCGGCAAGACACTTCTTGCGATTGCTGCTGGGCTTGAAAAGACGACTGATGAGGCTCGTTATCAGAAGTTGTTGGTGAGTCGTCCTATCTTCCCGCTGGGGCGGGATGTGGGCTTTTTGCCCGGCACACTTGAAGAAAAGTTGAACCCATGGATGCAGCCCATCTTTGATAATCTGGAATTGTTGCTGGGCGGTCATGGCCAAGGTCGGGGCAAGAGATTGTCCCAGAGCTACCATGAGCTCATTTCTCAGGGGATTCTCGAGGTCGAGCCGCTCACGTATATTCGTGGTCGTTCGATTCCCAATCAGTTTTTCATCGTCGATGAGGCTCAGAACCTGACTCCCCACGAAATCAAAACGATTCTGACGCGTGCGGGTGACAACACCAAGGTCATTCTCACGGGTGACCCCTACCAGATCGACAATCCCTATGTGGATGCTTCATCCAATGGCTTGACCTACGTCGTTGAACGTTTCCGTCGTGAAGCTATCGGTGGTCATGTGACTCTGGTCAAGGGCGAGCGCTCGGCACTTGCAACCATCGCTGCCAATCTTTTGTGAGCGAAGTTGGCTGACCAATGGAGCGCTGATTCATGGATTTTCTCGATTCTATTTTGCTTTCCGTCGTTGAGGGCGTGACTGAGTTTTTGCCCGTGAGTTCCACGGGACACATGATTCTCACCCAGCATTTTCTTGGGATTGAGGAGAGTGAGGCGGTCAAGGCTTTTCTTGTGATTGTTCAGGCCGGTGCCATTCTCGCGGTGTTGACTGTGTTTTGGCCTACGTTCTTCCGTTGGGCGAGAGCTTGGTTTGCTTTTGTGATGCCTGGGCAGCGTGAGCGCAGCCACGCATCCGTTATTGCTGATAGAGCTCAGTCTTTGTTTTTTGCTTTTTCTGTTATTCCGTTCGCGGTTGTTGGATATTTCAACCGAGATTTTATTAAGTCTCTTTTTGACGTTCGTGTCGTTGCGTACGCGCTTCTTGCAGGCGGACTGCTGATCCTGGTTGATGAGTGGTTTTTGTCTCGTCGGCGACGCGGCAAGGAGCGCTCTCTTGAGTCGTTTGGGTTTCTAGACGCAGTGGTTGTGGGTTTAGGTCAATGTTGTGCTCTGTGGCCTGGTTTCAGCCGTTCTGCCGCGACCATAATTGTTGGTCGATGGCGTGGCTTTTCGAGAACTGCAGCGGCTGAGGTGAGCTTTCTTGTGGGTCTTCCAACGCTCTGCGGAACGGCGCTCTACGAGATGAAGGAGTCTTGGCAACTCATCGATGAGCAGCTGCGCAATCAGTTGCTCGTGGGAATTGTTGTGGCCTGGTTTACGGCCTACGTCTGCGTGAAGTCTTTTCTTGTCTTTCTTCGTCGCTTTCCTCTGACGATCTTTGCTTATTATAGAATTATTGTGGCAGCTCTGTTGCTTTACTTTGTGCCCTGAAAGTCTCGTCTCTTCATTTACAGGCTAACGGACTGGTTCCCATTAGCTGAAGCAACAAGGCTGAGATTGGGCATTTCACGGCGCACGTTCATGTGGCCGTGAAGTTGTGCGCCCTCGTGGCTAATAAGAGCGGGGGATGTGACAGAGCCTTCGATGATTCCTGTTGCCAGGATCTCGGTGCAGTGTTTTGTCATGATGTCGCCGATAACTTTGCCACCAACTATGGCAAATCCAACCCGAATATTTCCTTCAATGGTCGCGGTTTCGCCGATAATCAGAGTGTCTTCCGAATCGATGTCGCCGTGAAATCGACCGTTCAGGCGAACAACACCTGAGAAATTGAGTTTTCCGTCGAATTCACAACCCTCTTCGAGGAAGGCTCTGATTTCGCGGTCGTTGTAGCTCGGCTCGGCTTTTTTCATGAAGGTCCGCCTCTACTCTGCTCGCTCGTGTCGTTTGCGGAGAGTTGCCTCAACCCACGGGGCGTCTCGGGTTCAATCCCTTCGACAACATGAGCTCCGCAATGCGCTCCAAGTCTTCAAACGTATAGTAGGAGATCTCAATTTTCCCGCGATCGGCGTCGCCCGTAATGCGAACTTTTGTTCCCAAGTGTCCTTTGAACTGGTCACAGAGATAACGCAGGTCAGGGGACAATTGTGTTTTCGCAGGAGCGTCGGCCGCATCTCGATCTTTTTTGAGTTCTTTCACTATGTCTTCAGTTTGCCGGACAGAAAGTTTCTTTGAAACAATCATGTCGCGAACTTTGAGCTGCAATTTTTTCTCATCCAGTGAACAGAGCGCGCGCGCGTGTCCGGCGGTTATAGCTCTGGACTGAATATCTGCGAGAATTTCAGGGGGAAGACTCAAGAGGCGCAGGCTGTTCGCGATTGTCGCGCGATCTTTGCCGACCTTCGATGCGAGAGTGTCTTGCGTATACGAGTATTCATCGAGCAAGCGTGAGAAAGCGCGGGCTTCGTCGAGAGCGCTGAGTTCTTCGCGCTGTATGTTCTCAATGAGTGCCAGTTCCAATGCACTGTGCTCGCGTGGCTGACGCATAACGCACGGCACAGTTTCAAGACCTGCGATCTGTGCCGCACGCCAGCGGCGTTCGCCTGCGATGATTGTGTAGTGGCCTCCTGGCTCGGTTTGAGTCACCACGAGGGGCTGCAAAATACCATAATTCTTAATGCTCGTTGCAAGTTCGTCGAGAGTGCTGCTGTAAAATTCCGTACGAGGCTGGTCACGCAGCGGACGCAGGTTAGTTACGTTGAGGTTCAACACTCTTTGCTCAGGATGTGTGTCTTGGACGACTAGATCCTGTGTTTTGAGATTGTCCAGTGTGGGTAGGGCTGCTGCGGGGGCGGCAGCTGCTTTTCTGCTTTCCGGCGGCCGGTGCAGGTTCGGACTTTTAAGAATTGGCCTCAATGTTGTTTCGTCTTGCTTTGCGCTCTGGTCGTTGAGTGCGGCGGTGTTTACCGCTGCTGGTTGTGTGTTGAGCAACTCAGGGTTGAGGAGTGCTCCGAGTCCTCGGCCGAGTCCATTCGGTTTCTTTTGCATACATCACCTCCCTGGTTATGGATGTGCTTCAGTTGTTGAGTGCGTTGACAGTCTGTTGTGTTGTTTCGTGGGCTGTTTGAGCTGTGTGCGTGCCAGCAGTTCCTGTGCAGCTTCCATGTAAGCCAGGGCGCCGGGACTCGAGATATCATAGAGAATGATGGGCTTGCCGTGTGAGGGAGCCTCTCCGAGTTTCACATTTCTTGGGATTTTACTGCTCAAGACGAGTTCTTTGAAGTGTTCGCGTACATCAGTTTCGACCTGGTGAGAGAGATTGTTGCGCCGGTCGAACATGGTCAGCAAGATTCCCTCGATCTCGAGTTGGGGGTTGAGGAACTTTTTAACCAGATCCACTGTTTTCATGAGCTGCGAGAGTCCTTCGAGTGCGAAATACTCGCACTGCAGGGGAACCAAGACGCCATGCGCAGCGACAAGGGCGTTGACGGTCAACAGTCCGAGTGCGGGTGGGCAATCAATGAGAATGTAGTCGTAATCTTTTTTTACAAGATTGAGAGCATCTTTTAGCCTATGCTCGCGTCCGAGTGCCGAGACAAGTTCGATCTCGGCTCCAATTAGTTCTTGATTGGCGGGGATTAGATTCAGATAGCTAAGTTCAGTCTTGACTATGCAGTCTGCCGGCTGAGCTTCCTGAATAAGCATCTCGTAGCTGCTGGGCTTCTGGTCGCGTGATTCTATTCCAAGTGCACTCGAGGCGTTTCCCTGAGGGTCGAAGTCCACCAGTAAAACCCGGTATTCGGCGGCTGCGAGTGACGCAGCCATGTTGACTGCCGAGGTGGTTTTACCGACTCCGCCCTTCTGGTTCGAGAATGCGATAATGCGTGATTCTGCCATGTGGTGGTCTCCCTGTCGCCCGCTTGGCATTTGGCATTGATGAGTAAAGATTCTTGTTCGACTACTCTGCTCGTCTTACATCGGACGTCGTGTCTGCCGCAAGGGGCGAGTGGCCTCTGGTCGACTTTTTATCCCGTCGCGGTTCCAGACAAAAGGTTGACAGTGTTCCACGTGAAACGCTCAGCGATTATGCAGATCTTGTTTCACGTGAAACATTTCAATTTCTTGACCATATTTCAGTCAAAAATGTCCCTCGAATTCCTATGCGCCGCACTTTAACCTCCGTTCCAAGGAGGCACAAAATGCTAGAAAAACGCCGCGCGATTCTTGGTCAACTCTTAAAACGCAGGTTTGAACTGGAGATTCAAAGTTGGAAAGGTGCGTTGAAGCAAAACTTTGATGTTCTTATTCTCTGCCCGACCCTGGAACTCCAAGGGCTCGTGGCTGATTACCTCAGCTCACAGCCCCACCTGCAAGCCCATGTTCGAATCATATCCCCAACACCCGACCTACCTTACGGAGCCGAGAACACACTCCAAGGGTTGCCTCTTTCGGGTCGCAAGGGCGATATCTCTGCGACCCATGAGCGAGTCATCTACGTCACAGCACAACACCTGCCTCGGGGGTGTGCGGCGGTGGTCTTCGAGCTCCAGCAACTTGAGGCGCTGCTCCCCGGAGCGGCAACAATGATAACCATGCTTCTCGAAGCGGTTGGCCTGGATCGCTTTATTGATGCTTTTGACTCACAGAAGTTGACCCAGCTCAAGCGTGTCATTGAGAGACGGGGTATCGACGACTTCTTTGATGCCGTTATTCAAGTGGCTTATATCGTCGGATTTCGGGGAGACGACCAGCATGCAACGGTCTACCTTGAAAGCATCCTTGCGAAGCAGCCAGACACGCCCGCACAAAATTCCGAGCGTGAACAGAAGACGCCGACATCTTTAGAGAAACTATTTGAGCAACTGATTGAATTACCTGACCCGCATGACACTCTCAAAGCCGCACTCGCACACTACGTTTTCCACCGTCGCCGCGTGACCCAGGCTGAGGCGAGTCGGATCTTGAAGGTCTCGCGATCTACCCTGCAGTCTCACCTACAACTCGCTGAACGCCTCAAAGTCGCAGCCTATTTTGGAACGGTCAGGGCGCACGCCTGACCCATCTCCAGAACTGGCCATCCGTCCATAAAAATCGCGAAAACTATTCAATTCACTATACCCGGAGCACCCTTGCACTCTCCAAAACTTAACAGTAAGTAAAGCCCGCGTTGGCCTTCCGGGTTCAAGACCCGCGGTGGATCCGTCCCATTTGGATAGGGAATTATCATGGCGGAATTAAAGCTAAAACCAGAATTGCTCCCAATGGTCATCCAAGGGGGCTTCTACCTCGCTGCACTTGCAAGCGCGCATTTTCTTTTGATTAAACCGTTACTTGGTTTGACCGCGGAGCGGCGCAAGCGCACTGCGGGGGCGGTTGATTCCGCCAGGGACATGGAAGCAAAGATTGAGAAACTTGAAAAATCCTACACAACCGCGCTTGCATCTGCTGTGAGTGAAGCTCGCGATCTCCGTAACGCGGAAATTCTTGCGGGTCAGGCCGAGGCGCAAAGTATTCTTAGCACCGCGAATGAGCAAGCGAAGAATAAGTTGAGCGAGGCGCGCGAGAAGCTGACAACACAAATGGCGGATGACCGAGCGAAAATACCAACTCTCGTTGGTGAATTGTCGGACGCTGTTCTCTCAAAGCTGACACGTGCAGCATTGCTCGTCGGAACTGCTTTCGGTTCAATTTTTTTCGCTGATGCGCACGCAGCTGATGGCGCTGTGGATCCAATGTATGGAATCCTCTGGCCTTACTTCCAGTTTATTGTGTTCGTTGCTGCGCTCACATTCTTTGCGCGAAAACCTATAACGAAGATGCTCGATGGACGTCGCGACGCTCTTCGCACCCGCCTCTCTGAAGCGCGTGAGGCCACTCTTCTTGCTCAGCGTCGCACCGATGAGTACGAGGCAAAGCTAAAAAATCTTCAGACTGAGCTTGACGCTCTGCGACGCGAATACGCTGAGGATGGTGTGTTGCAACGCGATAAATTGATTACTGAGGCAAAGAACACAGCATCGCAAATTATGCGTGACAGCGAGCGAGTAGGTCAGCAGCTCATTTTCGAGAGCCGCGCGGAACTCAAGCGTGAAATCTTCGAGCAGGTTCTCGCGACCCTCGACCAAAAGCTCAAGGGCGAGACCCTTGGCAAGGTTGATGATGCCTTGAAGAAAAGTGCCCTTGCAGGATTGAAGACCTCTGCTCAACAAACTCCGACTCACTGACCTGAGGTAAAGAGGAAAATATGAAAGTCAGCACAGGACAATTGGCTCGGCGATATGCCACAGCACTTTTTGAGAGTGCGGTTGAGTCCAAGACTACCGACGCTCTTGCACGCGAATCCGAAGCGCTACTGAGCGTCATCACGCCGGAGTTAGAACAGTTCTTTGCAAGTCAGGCACGCACGACGACCGAAAAGGATCAGG
Source organism: Betaproteobacteria bacterium (assembly GCA_016868315.1). Classification (GTDB taxonomy): domain Bacteria; phylum Bdellovibrionota_B; class Oligoflexia; order Silvanigrellales; family Silvanigrellaceae; genus RFOM01. Next base: position 98,821 of record VGHE01000004.1, on the reverse strand, counting down.
TTGTTGCTCTCTTGATTGAAAAGATCAAACTCTCTGAGCAAACAGCGCGTGCCCTACAGCTCATGTCGCAGAACAATCGCCTGCACCACATCAAGCCTATCTTCAAGAAGGTTTTGGCGCTGTCCGACGCACACAAGAAGGTGCTGCGCGCTCAGGTCAAAACAGCGACCACTCTGAATCCAGCCGATTTGTCTGAACTCGAGAAAATGTTGTCGCAGACAACCGGACAATCCGTTGTTGTTGAATGTGAAACCGATCCGCAATTGCGTGCCGGCATGGTTGTAAAAATTGGGACTCGCCAAATCGACTCGAGTCTTAAAACACGTCTTTCAAACCTTAAAGAATTCTTGAGTCAGGGAGTTTAAAACATGGAACAGATCCGCATTGATGAGATCAGCCAGCTGCTCAAACAAAAAATCCAGGCACTGGGGCAGTCTGCTGAAGTATCCGAAACAGGCACGGTCGTCTCTGTTGCTGACGGTATTGCCCGTGTTTATGGCCTTGATAAAGCCATGACCTCGGAGACGGTTGTTTTCGAAAACGGTACCAAAGGTTTGGTTTTGAACCTCGAAGAAGACAACGTTGGTGTGGCGATCTTCGGTGAAGCTGACAAGATTCGCGAAGGTATGACCGTCAAGCGCACCAGCGAAATCAATCGCGTTCCTGTCGGCCGTGGCCTTCTCGGACGCGTTGTTAACGCTATGGGCGAGGCAATCGATGGCCTTGGTGCAATTAAGTCAGAAGCTACATCGGTTGTTGAAGTGAAGGCTCCCGGCATCATGGCTCGTAAGAGCGTTCATGAACCACTCCAGACTGGCTTGAAGTCTATTGATGCGATGATTCCAATTGGTCGCGGTCAGCGCGAGCTCATCATTGGCGACCGTCAGACCGGCAAAACCGCTGTTGCCATCGACACCATCATCAACCAAAAGGGCAAGGGTGTTGTCTGTATTTACGTTGCTATTGGCCAAAAGGCCTCGACGGTTGCTCAGGTGGTTGAGAAGCTCCGCAAGTCCGGCGCTCTCGAGTACACCATCGTTGTGGTTGCCGGTGCCTCCGATCCTGCGCCACTACAGTTCCTCGCGCCATACTCCGGCTGCACGATGGGTGAATACTTCCGTGACAACGGTCAGCACGCCGTTATCTTCTATGATGACTTGACCAAACACGCGCAGGCTTACCGCGAATTGTCACTGCTGCTCCGTCGTCCCCCAGGCCGCGAGGCTTATCCTGGTGACGTATTCTATCTCCACAGCCGTCTACTCGAGCGCGCTTGTAAGCTGAACGATGATCTCGGTGCAGGCAGTTTGACTGCATTCCCCATCATCGAGACCCAGGCGGGTGACGTTTCAGCCTACATTCCGACCAACGTGATTTCGATTACTGACGGTCAAATCTACCTTGAAGCCGACCTGTTCAACTCGGGTCTGCGCCCGGCTGTGAACGCCGGTCTTTCGGTATCGCGCGTGGGTGGTTCGGCACAGATTGGTGCGATGAAGCAAGTGGCGGGTAGTCTGCGTCTTGAACTTGCCCAGTACCGCGAGCTTGCGGCGTTTGCTCAGTTCGGTTCCGACCTGGATGCTGTAACCAAGCGTCAGTTGAACCGCGGACAGCGGCTCATGGAGTTGCTCAAGCAGGCTCAGTACAATCCTATGTCCGTTGAAAAGCAAATTCTCGTGATTTTCGCTGCAACGAATGGTTACATGGATGAAGTTGAAGTCCGCAGCGTGGGTAAATTTGAAACCCAAATGCTTGAGTACTTTGAAAAGAATCACCGTGCTGAGCTCGACGAAATCGGCAACGGCAAGAAGATGAGCAACGATCTCCAGACCAAGGTTAAATCTGGTCTTGAGACATTTGCGAAGAGGTTCGATCCAAATGCCGGCTAACCTCAAAGACCTTCGGACACGTATAAAAAGTGTCAAGAACACGCAGCAGATCACCAAGGCAATGAAGCTTGTGTCAGCTGCCAAGTTCGGTCGAGCGCAGAACAACGTTCTGCAGGCACGCCCTTATGCGCGTGCGCTTGAGAAGCTTGTTCTGAACCTGGTGCGCACGAGTCGCGAATCAGATACGCACGCTTTGCTTCAGGCTAAGGAAAACGACACAGCGTTGCTGCTTGTTATTTCCTCTGAGCGTGGGCTCTGTGGTGGATACAACTCCAACACAATCAAAGCCGCTGTGCGTGCGGTCGATGAACTTGTTGCAGCAGGAAAAAAGCCAGTTGTACTTTGCGTCGGTAAGAAGGCATTTCAAGTGCTCTCGCGCAAGCCCTTGCCTGGTGGTGTAAAAGGTAACAAGCAGGTCTCGTTGCAAGAGTTCACAAGCAACCCCGCAAAGTTTTTAAGCGAAAATGCCAATGGTGTTGTTCAACTGGGTGTGGTTTTCGATCGACCTAATTTTGAGTTCGCTCAGTCGATCGCGAGCGCAGTTGAGACAGCATTCGGTGCAGGTGCCGTGGGTGAAGTCCATTGCGTCTATAACCAATTCCAGTCGGCAATGACCCAAATCCCAGTTTTTGAGAAGTTGTTACCACTCTCTTCTGGGGCGGACGAAGTTGAAGCTGGTGCAGACGTTATTCTTGAGCCATCGTGGTCTGAACTGGCCAACGCAGTGCTTCCTCGTTACCTGGCGACTCGATTCTATCAGTTGACCCTGGAAGCTATTGCCAGCGAGCACGGCGCACGCATGACCGCCATGGACAACGCAACTCGCAATGCAAAAGACATGGAGCGCCGTCTGCAGATCACTTATCAACGTGCTCGTCAGGCAGCAATTACACGTGAACTTATTGAGATCATCAGCGGCGCCGAGGCTCTTTGAGAGCGGCCGAAATAGGAGTGTGACGATATGAAAATGGGACGCATTGTTCAGGTTATGGGACCGGTTGTCGATGTTGAGTTCGAAAAAGGTCATCTGCCGGCGATCTATAACGCCCTCAAGACAACGAACGTTCAGATCAACAAAGACAAAAACAACCTCGTTCTCGAAGTTGCTCAGCATCTCGGTGAGAACGTTGTGCGCGCAATTGCTATGGACTCCACCGACGGTCTCGCGCGTGGTGAAGCTGTGGTCGATACGGGTGAGCAAATCACAGTGCCGGTGGGCAACAACGTTTTGGGTCGCATTCTCAACGTGACAGGCGATCCTGTTGACGGTGAGGGTGCGGTGCAATCGGAAAAGCGTTATCCGATTCACAGATCCGCTCCTGAGTTCACACGCCAGAGCACCAAAGTTGAAATGCTCGAAACGGGCATCAAGGTCGTCGACCTTCTCGCGCCATACCAAAAGGGTGGAAAGATTGGTTTGTTCGGCGGAGCCGGCGTGGGTAAAACAGTTTTGATTATGGAGCTCATCAACAACATCGCTAAGAAGCACGGTGGATATTCCGTGTTCGCGGGCGTGGGAGAGCGTACTCGTGAAGGAAACGACCTCTATCACGAGATGAAAGACTCGGACGTTTTGAACAAGGTTGCGCTGGTCTACGGACAGATGAACGAGCCACCTGGCGCACGCTCCCGTGTTGCGCTGACGGGTTTGTCTGTCGCTGAGTATTTCCGCGATGAACAAAACCAAGACGTGTTGTTCTTTGTTGACAACATCTTCCGCTTCACCCAGGCGGGTGCCGAAGTGTCAGCTCTTCTTGGTCGTATTCCGTCGGCCGTGGGTTACCAGCCTAACTTGGCAACCGAAATGGGTGAGCTCCAAGAGCGCATTACTTCGACAAACACTGGTTCGATTACCTCGGTTCAGGCTGTTTATGTTCCCGCGGATGACTACACCGACCCTGCGCCTGCAACAGCGTTTGCGCACCTTGATGCAACAACGAACCTCGACCGTTCGATTTCCGAGAAGGGGATCTACCCCGCGGTGCACCCGCTCAACTCGACAAGCCGTATTCTTGACCCACTTATTGTTGGCCAGGAACACTATACCGTTGCTCGACGTGTGCAGCAGATTTTGCAACGCTATCGTGAGCTTCAAGATATCATCGCAATTCTCGGCATGGACGAGTTGAGCGAAGAAGACAAGCTGACCGTGGCACGTGCACGTCGTATTGAGCGCTTCCTGTCGCAGCCTTTCCATGTGGCAGAGCAGTTTACGGGTAACGTCGGCCGTTACGTTCAAGTCGAAGATACAATTCGGGGCTTCAAAGAGATTTGTGAAGGCAAATGGGATCACCTCCCAGAATCGTCGTTCCATATGGTCGGCACCATCGAGGAAGCTGTTGAGAAGGCTAAGCGCTTGCAGGCTTCGAACTGAAATTGCTTGTTGGAAAAGGATTAGTTCATGCAGACGACAAACCAACATCCTTTGCGGCTCACCGTTCTGACTCCGACACGGCGTCTGATTGATGGTGTCGGATGCAAGGCTGTGCATTTTCCCAGCAGCCGCGGCATTCTTGGCATTTTGCCCGATCATGCCGACCTCGTGTGTGCTCTCGGAACCGGTATTGTTTATTTTGACACTGATAACACCACAACTTTTTTGACCATCTCTGGGGGCGTTGCACAGGTCACGGGCAAGTCCGTGACGTTGTTGGCTGACGTTGCTGAGGAGGCTGCGAGTATCGACGTAGCGCGCGCGCAGCGTGCTTTGGAGCGTGCGCGTGAGCGCCTTGTAGGCAAGGGTGAAATCAAGTCGGTTGATGATGTGCACGAAGCTATGTCAGCCGAAAACCGCGCTTTGGCGCGAATTGAGGCAGCAACGCTGCATTCGGCTGGCCGCTGACAGTCTGTCGGTTAAAATCTGAATCTCTGTGCTAAACTGGGGGGGAATGAAATCCCCCCCCTTTTTTGCTGGGAGTGCACGTTTATGGCGAGCTCTGAAGTTCGTCCGTTTTGGTTGGTGGTCGACATCCGCAGTGCTGCTTCGGATAGGTACTCCGGTTTGGCGCGATTCGTCATCGGCCTATCGCAGGCTCTGGGAGAGGCGCTCTCTGCGCGTCGCTCGCAAAATGACCCGCAGACAGAAAACGTCAAAGTCTTGCTCGTGGCGAAGTCAGAGCCACCCAAATGGGCAATTGAATTAATTCAGGAATACCCTGCGCTCATTTCCTTCTGGAGTGGTGGCCCGGGAGCTCTTCATCAGTCCTGGGACAAGCCTCAATATCTTTGGTCCAGCAGAGTGCTGCGTTGGATTATGAGATGGTCAGGGGGACGTTTTTTCTGGATTGCTCCTGGGAATTTTGATCGGCCAGTGTTGAGTGCTTTCCTTTTGCCAAGAGCTCTCCGTTCAAACATTGTGCAGGTTATTCACGATACTATTCCCCTCGATCATTCGCGTTCGATGGGCTTCTTATTCCGGATGCAGTTTTCGATTTTGGTGCGGCGTACGCTTGCACGTCTCCCATTTGTATTCACAGTTTCTGAAGACTCTGCTGCACGTTTGTCAAAGCTTGCGCCGCGTCGAACCCTCCCGATTCACATTCTGCCAAGCGGAATTGAATCTATTTTTGGTGCGCTGCCGCGCTTTCGATCTGTTTCTGAATTGGCATCCGCAAGGCACCAATTTCTCGACCGACTGCGTTCCCAAGCCATATCCGAAAGTGAAAGCGGCTTTGCTCAGTTGAGTTCGGAGGAGATGGATGCTCTGACCCGCAAACGATGGGTTGTCGGTGTGGGGCGTTCTCAAAAATACAAAGGTTGGGAAGTTGCAGAAGAGGCAGTCCAGCAACTCAATAGCGACCTGTCCGAAGGAGTGGTCTTCATTCGCATCGGAGGCGATGAGGATGGACAAAGCAGTCACTCTCAGTCTGCACAGCGTTCCTCGAGGTCGACTCAGCAGGTTGGTTCGTCTGCGCAGCAGTTGTTGGTACGACTGAACAATTCAGGTTCCATGAATATCGAGTCGCTCGCTGACGATCTTTTGGCTCAGCTGTATCGCTGCTCAGATGTGCTTGTTCATCCGAGCCAGGCCGAAGGTTTTGGCTTCCCGCCCGTTGAGGCTGCACTTTCGGGACTGCCTGTGATTTTCCGCGCCGGCACAGCCGTTGACGGGCATTTTCAAGGTCACTCCTTTCACCCGCAATTCTGGCAAAGGATCGATTCCGATTCTCCGGGTGAATGGCGCAATGCCCTTCTTGGTGTTCTGCGTAATCGTTCCGGCCTCGATGGTTTCTTCGATGAGATGCATCTCGCAGTTCATCCGCGTGCTTTCATCTGTCAGCGCGGCGGTGGACAGGATTTCCGATGGGGCAGAGCAGCAGAAAGTCTTCTCAACACGCTGTTTCGTCCTAAACAGGAAGAGGTTGCGGCCGTGGGAGAATCTCAATCATGAGAGTGATTTTCTGGGGCAGGATGCTACCTAAAGTTGTTGAGTCGGTTGTGAATGAATTGAGCAACGGGACGCGCAAGCTGCAGATTTGTATTCAGGTTGATCCTGCCGTGAAGGCGACTGAATTCAGCTCGCCTTACCTCGATGAAGTGATCCGTGAAAATGCGTTCAGCTTTGATGCGCTCGAGAGAAAGCTTGTAGAGCGGCGCGAGCCTGCGTTGTTGGTTCTCGATTTGTGGGGCTTTTTGTTTGCTGAAAATGTCTTGAAGCTGATGCAGGATCTTCGCCCTGCGTTCAATCTTGCGCGCCGCACTCTTATTTTAATGCCGAAAACGTGGCTAGGTCAGTGGGAAGAATCACCCGTTTCTATGGGGTTGTCTCGCTCCTTGCGGCAAGAGATGAATTTCTTTTCCAATCGCCTTGTCGGTGCTTTCGAGGTTCTTTGGAACACCGATGGTCCAGAGATCTATTGCGTGCAGTCTGCGCCAACATTCGAACTTATGGAGCTCGTGACCGGACAGGTGGGCCTCGCACCGCGCAAGGTCTTGGGAATTCATCTTTTGCCCAAGGAGTGTCGAAATCAGGCGGCTCGTTTCACGAGTGTTGCCAAATTGACCCATGAGGTACTCAGCTTTTTGAATCTGCCAATCCCTGCTCCGGGGGAGAAGGTCGACCGTGATGGCGTTGCTCCTTGGGTTTGTCCTGTGGATGCGGATATTCTTTATGGCCCTGTTCAACCCCAAGGCGAGGGGCGCAGTTCATTTGCACGGTTGTCACCCGAGCTGATTGCAGCGGGCGTTCAAAGCCGTACACCATCGCTCGAACAGGGTCTGCTGACTATGTCGTGTAGGTGGGATCGTTACGTGCGCCTGGAGGCTGGAAAACGACCTTTCTGGGCTATTCCTCCGGCAGCCCAGAGCCGGACGGGCGTTATGAACTTTCCATCGCCTGAAGCCGCGGCCTGGCTGCATCTGCTTGGCACACTCGAACAGAGCGCACCGCAGGGTCAAATCAAGCGCGGCCAAACCTCAGCTGCGCAGTCCACTTTCCCTTCCATTTATCAGCCCGTTACTCATGATAACCTCGACGAAACCGTGATGAGTTGAGTGATTTTTTTTCGGGCTGAGCCCTAAAAGCGAAAAAAAGAGGAGGTGCAGTGTTTCTGCGCCTCCTCTTTTTCTTGGGTTCGGAAAGTTGATCCGAACCTATGGATTACATGAGGCGGTTGGAGGCCTCATCCTTGCGGCGCAGAAACGCAGGCGTTTCAAAGTCTCCTTCATCGGGTGTGATGTCAGCCAACTCACGTGCCAAGCGGAGCGCTTTTTCGTTCTCGGATTCGTCCGAGGCCAGGTTGGAACCGTTCAATCCTGCGAGCGTAGATACGTCCTCTGTTTCCAAGGTGTCAGTGCTTTGCTCTCCGGCTGTGTTGTTTGACTGACGTGAGAGTTCCAACGTCCACTGGGTCAACTCCTCGAATTCGTTCTTGGAGCTCAGAGCCTGCGTACGCATTTGGTTCTCAAGGGCCGCATCATTGTCGAGTTGGCTTGTGTGAACGCCAGCGTTGTTAGATTGACTCGTGTTTGGGATCGAGGCCGTGCGCGCGGTACCAAAGTTCCCATGGCTAGGTTGTGTGTTGTATCCGCCGCCAAATCCCGCTTGAGGGTGGTTGTTAGGATTGTTTGCCTGCATGTTGCGCAGCTGCATTTGTGCGTTGGCTTCGGCGAAATGGCCTTCTGCACGGCGAGCATTGGTGATGGGCTGTCCCACCTCGTGCGAAGGACGGAGCGATAAGCCAGCAGCCACAGGTGCCTGTGAAGCCTGGTTGTTCATGCTCCGGTTCATTCCCATATCCTGACGCATATTTTGGTTCATGCCGCCGTTGTTGTGTGCACGAGGGTCTTGTGTGGGTTGTCCATAACCGAAGTTGTTGGGTGCATTACGCTGACCCATGCCTTGGTTTCCGAGCCCATAACCTGGGTTGTTGTTCGTGTTGACGCTGGCAGGGGTCTGATAACCGTAACCACTTCCGGCTGTCGGATACATTTTCGAATGTGACTCAGGGAGCGAGACGCGTGCGTGATCAAAGCCTGTGGCAATGACCGTCACGCGCAGAGTATCGCCCATGCTCTCGTCGACAACCGACCCAAAGATGATGTTGGCATCTTCATGCACGGCTTCCTGAATCAGAGTGGATGCTTCACTGATTTCATGAAGCGTCATTTCACTGCTGCCGGTGATGTTGATAAGAATTCCGGTTGCACCTTCGATGTCAACATCTTCGAGCAGCGGCGAGTTGATGGCTGCACGTGCAGCTTCCACTGCACGGTTTTGTCCGGATGCGGTTCCGATTCCCATAAGCGCCATTCCCATTTCTGACATGATGGTGCGCACGTCAGCAAAGTCGACGTTGACTCGGCCTGGAATGTTGATGATGTCGGAAATGCCTTTGACAGCATTCAGGAGAACTTCATCAGCCAGTTTGAAACCGTCGAGCATAGACATTTGCGGCGGTGCAATGCTCAGGAGGCGTTGGTTCGGGATAGTGATCAGGGTGTCAACGCTTGCCTTGAGAGACTGAATTCCCTGCTCGGAATGAATCTTGCGGCGCTTGCCCTCGAATGAAAAAGGCTTTGTGACTACACCCACTGTCAACGCACCCAGCTCGCGTGCGACCTGTGCAATGATTGGCGCTGCACCTGTACCTGTACCGCCGCCCGTTCCCGCGGTCACAAAAACCATGTCAGCACCCGAGAGAACTTCTTGGATAATAGCTTTGTCTTCGAGAGCGGCATCACGACCGACTTCTGGATTTGCACCTGCACCGAGACCCTTTGTCAGTTCGCGTCCGAGTTGAATTTTCACCGGAGCGAGGTTTGACTGCAGTGCCTGAACGTCGGTATTGGCAGCAATAAATTCCACACCCGACAATCCTTGCTCGATCATCGTGTTGATTGCGTTGCCTCCGGCTCCACCGACACCAATGACTTTGATGACTGCATTTGAAGAGAATTTTTCACGTTCAACCATGGTGGTTCGCTCCCTTGTGCCGTGAAGGCGTGACGTCTGTTTCAGCGGAATGTCTTGAAGTATAGAAGGGGCTGAATTGGTGTGTAAAGTTTGCCTCTGTAAACCTTGGCAAAGAGGTGTGAAATTTGACTCCGTCAATTTTCTGGCGAAAAAAAAGTCGAGCTAAAGCAATAGCCCGACCCGACTCCGGAGAGACCCCTTCTTATCGGCGCTCCCCAAAAAAAGTTTAAATCCCTCAGATTTCGTTGGGTTCCTTGAGTCGATCCCAAACCGAACGTGCCCAAGCCACGAGGCCTCCTTGCGGCAAGCGCCATGAGGACGATTCCTGATCCTCTGGGCTGTCGAAGAGGGGGGAAAGCAGACCCACTGCGGTCGTGCAGAGCGGTGACCTGAGTCCCTCGGTTACACCCGTGAGATTGAGCGGATAACCGACTCGGGCGCTGGTTCCGAAGACATCCTCGGCAACCCAACACAGTCCGGGCATCAAAGAGCCGCCGCCAGTCAGGATAACACCTTTGGTAATGAACTGAGTGACCTTAAGGCGCTTGAGCTCGCTGTGAATGAAGCCAAAGATCTCACGCACGCGAGGTTCAACAATATGCATGAGCTGACCGCGTGTGAACTGCCGATGTCCACCCAAATGTTCCGCAGTTTGAACGGTGAATGATTCGTGCGCATCCTGTGTGTTGAAATAGGCTTGCGCGAAATCTCTCTTGATTTTCTCAGCCTCAGTCTGGGTTGTTCGCAGCCCGATGGCAATATCTTTGGTGATGTGGTTGGAACCAAAAGGAAAGTCTTTACTGAAGATCGGTGTGCCAGATGAATAAACAACAACATGTGTCAGATACGTCCCGAAATTGATGCACACCGAGCCCATTTCTCTCTCATCGAAATCGAGCACAGACTCCGCTGCTGCAAGGCTTTCAAAGCCAACGGTTTCAACGCGCAATCCGGCATGATTCACAGCACGAATAACATTTTGAAGTTCTGCCTCAGGCGCAGCAATGCGGTGAAACAATGCGCCGAGTGAGTTTCCATACATACCCACAGGATTTAAAATTCCCGGCCGTCCATCGACGAGATAATGACCCGTGAGTGTCGCAATCTGCTCAAAACCGGCCTGCAGCACATGTGCCTTGGCTAGGCTTTGCAGTTTGTCGCGGTCGAGAGAACGAATTTCAGTTGACTTCAGCGCAATCGATTCAGTGAAATTTTCAGATAATGCATTGATGCTCGAAAAACTGACGCGCGCAGAACTCAGTTCCAAACCGGACTGGCGTTCAACCTCGTCCACAGCTTCCTGGATAGACTGACTGATAGATTCAAGGTCGACGATCGCGCCGCGGCGCACACCATTGTGGGGTGTCTGTGCTGCAGCTAGGATGTGGAATGATCTGTTCGAATGGTGGCCAGCGGCAGGATCTTCCTCATCGGCGAAGGCGTATCCGCCATGCTGAGAAAAACCCGAGAGAATATCGCTTTTGTCGAGATTCGCATGTCCGACCACAATGCGCGTCTGCGAACCACCGATGTTCAAACCCACGGTGAATTTGGGTGGTTCGTTTTGATCGATCATTGCAAACCTCCTCGTTTGACATCAGTCAATTGCTCGCTCATGCGGATGATGGCTTTGTCCGAAAAAGCGAGGTCAATTTGATCCACAGGTGATCTCTTTAGCCGGAGATCCTGGATGATTTGTTGAAGCCTAGAAAACTTTTCTTGAAATTGATTCTCACCCAAAATGATTGTGAATTTGTGAACATTGGGAGTCGTGCTCACGGCTGTCGGTGCAGTTGCAGCACGTGGATTTGTTTGAACAGGCTCGGCAACGACTTGCCCCAACGTCTCGCGGTGCTTGACCAGCGCAGAAAATCCCGAGCCGTTGCGGTAAAGAATTTTCTCAACGTCAACGGGAATTTTTTCGCTCTCAAAAAGCGAATTTATACGAATTGATTGCTGACTAAGCCAGCGCACGTTTGCACTCGAAAAGGAATTTGGTTTCAGAAAGAGACCAGTTTGTGTTTTCTTCTTTTCACGCGAAGCGCGGATGTTCAAATTCAGCTCAGGAGCCTCAAGTTGAGGTAGATGAGCGTAGTCGGTTGCTCCAAGTCCACGAGCAATAATCTTAAACTTGCTTCCGATAAGAATTCGCTCATTACCTTTGCCTTCGAGCACAAGAAGTGGCGCTTGAGCAACAACATTGATGCGCATCTTGCGATCGATTCCAGCACGCACCGAGACTTCATCGACTCCGTCCACCATCGAGATGCGTGAGAGGAGTTTGTCGGTCAGTGCGGAACGTGTCCACTGCTCACGGCGTGCAGTCTGGAGAGTATCCGAGGCCAATGTGGAAATTGCGGCGTGGAGATCGGGGCGGGGACTGTTGATTTCGAGACGCTCTGGCAGAGCGCTTGTGAGCGAATCCATAGCGAGAAAAATTCCATAACCCAAAGCAGCGGTCGCCGAGGCACCAAGAGTCACGATAAGCGTTGCCTTGGGCCAGCGCTTGAGCGACATCTGGAATGGAACCGAAATCCAATGAAAGGCAGTCCTGCAGGCGCGTAGACCCGTGCCCCACAACGAAGCGCTTTTGGGCTTCGCAGCAGACGAGCTCGTTGGTGCTTTGCGTCGAACGGGTTTACGTCCGACCACATCCTGTTTTTTGAGTTGGGACATAGATCCCCTTATGGCGTTTGTAATGCATCCAAAAGGTGAGTGCCGACGCGCTGAACATCTCCTGCGCCGAGGGTGATGACCAGTACGCCGGTGCAACCTTTTGCATCTCCATCATGTTTGCACGCGAACGCTTTGGCGAGGGATACGGCCTGTTCGAGGTTTTGACAGGTCAGAATTGCGGCACTGTCGTGGTTTGGGTGTCGGCTTCTGATGAGGGCGGCCAAACTCTCGTGATCACAGCCTTCCATGGGTTTTTCACCCGCAGAGTAAACGGGCGTCACGATGACACAATCAGCACTGGCAAACGACTCCGAGAACTCGTCCGCCAAATGCTTGACGCGGCTGTAACGGTGGGGCTGAAACACGGCACAGACCTTGTGGTTTGGCCAGCTCTCTCGAATACCATTAAGCACGGTGCTGATTTTTTTGGGGTTATGGGCGTAGTCATCGACAACCGTTATCCGCTTCACAGTACCGAGCGCTGTGAAGCGGTGCAGCACGCCCTGAAAGCCCGAGATAGCGTTGCTTACATTCTGTTCCTTCAATTCGAGAATCACACCGACCGCAACACTCGCCAGGGCGTTTTGAACATTGTAGCGACCCGGCATCTTCAAGGTTATGGGAGTTCCTTTTTCCCCAAAGATGACCGGTGTGAATTGCGTGGTTGGGCCGTTGGGCTTGATGTCCACAGCCGTCACGTCAGCCTCTGCAGAGAGTCCAAAAGTAATGCACTTGCGGCGCACGTCGGGAAGAACGCGACGCACTCCAGGGTCATCAATGCAAGCACAAATGGCGCCATAAAATGGGACTTTGTCGAGAAATGAGCGGAATGCATCGAGGATTTCATCGTAACTCGAATAGTGATCCATGTGATCTTTGTCGATGTTGGTCACAACTGCGATCGTTGGGCTCAGCCTGAGGAAGCTTCCATCGCTTTCGTCGGCCTCAGCGAGAAACCAATCTCCCCGCCCAAGCTGGGCATTTGAATCGGTTGAATTGAGAATGCCACCAATAACCACAGTGGGATCGAGCTGGGCTGCGTGCAGGACATGAGCCAGGATGCTTGTCGTTGTTGTCTTACCGTGTGTGCCGGCAACCACCACCCCATACTTAAGACGCATCAGTTCGGCGAGCATTTCGGAGCGGTGAATGATAGGAATACGAGCGGACTGCGCTGCTTTAATTTCGGGATTGTGGCTCTGAATTGCGCTACTCACGACAACAACCTGCACTCCGACAATGTTCTCTGCCTCGTGAAAAGGAAAGATCCTAGCGCCTAGTTTTTCGAGCCGTTCGATGGTTGCAGAGCGTTTGATGTCGCTGCCGCTCACCTTGTATCCCAGATTGAGCAAGACCTCTGCGAGACCGGACATCCCGCTCCCACCAACTCCAATGAAGTGAATACTGTCAATTGCCTTGAACATGTCCCGCAGAGCCTCCTGTCTGGCGGATGTATGCCCTGGCGTGAATTTGTGCCAGCAGTCCCATGGCAAAAAGATTTGCGACAAGCGATGAACCACCAGATGAAATAAAGGGCAGGGTGAGGCCTTTCGTGGGAAGCATACCCGCACACACACCCATGTTGACGAGTGTCGAGGCGGCCAGCATGGCTAACAAGCCGGCCGTCACCATTCTGTGGAAAGGTTCAGTTACAGCGACAAGAAGCTGCAAAAGGGAATAGAAAAGCATGATGTAAATCAGGAAGATGATTAGAATTCCAACAAATCCCATCTCTTCTCCGATCACCGAGAGAATAAAGTCGGTGTGTGCTTCCGGGAGAAAAAATAACTTTTGCTGACTTCCACCTAGACCTTTGCCAAAGAACCCGCCGCTCGCAATAGCCACAAAAGATTGAATGACCTGAAACCCTGAGCCGAGTGGATCCGCAAACGGATCGAGAAACGTCACAATACGCTTGAGCCTGTAGGGCGCAGCAATTGCTAGTATTGCCAACAGAGGGAGCAGAGCGGCGAGTCCCCCTAAGAAATATCTCTTGGGTATGCCGTGAAAAAAGAGAATGGAGGAGAGTCCCACAAGCAAGATAACGACAGTACCAAAGTCTGGCTGTCGCAGCAGAATAGCGAATCCGAAACCGATGGGAAGAATCTTCTTCCACTGCACTTTCTTTTCTGAAAGGCATGCAGAGAGGTGGATGACGGTGGCGACCTTGAGAAATTCACTTGGTTGAAATTGGAAACCGTGGAGTGAAATCCAGCGTGAAGCACCGAGAATTTTCTTACCCAGGAAAGGTGTCAAGGTGAGTGTCATAAGAGCCAGTGCACCCAACATCAGCCAAATAGACCAGCGTTGGATTTTTTCAAGTGGTATCTTCGCTCCTGCAACGGCTGCCAGAGCTCCCGGAAGAATGTAGAGCAATTGCTTTTTGGCAAAGAGAAATTCGTCGCCGTATTTTTGCCCTGCATAGACGCTCGAAGCGCTGTAAACAAAAAGAAGACCGAACGAAAGCAGCGCGACCACGGGAAACCAGAGGGTTTGGCCACCGTATGCATCAAAGCCGCTTATTGTTGCTGTCGCATTCGATTTTTGATCGCCCGTCATCCATGACTCCTGCGTCGTTCATCATCAACCACAACACCATTGTTTCAGATGTTGATCACTCTTTGCAAAGCCCAGTTGCGAAATGAATCGCCGCGGTGCTCGAAGTTTTTGAACTCATCAAAACTGGCACATGCAGGACTCAATAGAACCACATCGCCATCGCTGCACTCATCGAGCGCCAATTGAGCGGCGTCGAGCATTGACCTAGATGGTTTAGCAATCGCATCTCCGAGGCCTGCAAGTTGCTGGCAGATGAGTGGGGCGGCCTTGCCAAAGGGATAGACTTTGATCACATTGCTTCCGATAAATGGCGCCAAAACCGCGTACGAGTCACCTTTGGGCTCCCCCCCAAGCAATAGCCTTAAGCCTTGTGGGAAGCTGCGCACTGCCACGAGCATGCTTTCAACATTAGTGGCTTTTGAGTCGTTAACAATGCGCGCATGTACCGACCGGCCGGATGAAGCTCGAAGAGTTTGGTGCTTGGCGACATCTTCGAGCCTATGCGCAAGGTGCCGATACACACTTGTTTTACTTTGCCATTGTGCACGTATGATATTCGGATGCATGCCGAGATGCAGAGCCGCAAGTGATGCCGCCAGAATATTCAGCTGATTGTGGTCGCCTGGCAACACCGGCTCGTTGATGTTGAAGGTTATATCCTTGAGTACACCTTCCCCAGAAAGGATGTGCACTTCAAACGAGCCCTCGTCGTCGTCACCGCGGGTGCACCAGACGTGTGCCATTTTGTGTTCAGAGAGCACTGGCAGTGCTAGGCTTGCCAACGCTCCATAACTCGCTTGTGGTAGACTTTGGTCTGAGCAAAGGCCTAAACTTTTCCTCTTTGTAACAACGGCTTTGTGTGTGTCCATAACCACCGTTGCTTCGCTCTTGCTGAGGAATCCATAACTGATCACGACGGGACACTCGGGCAGCGCAAGACCCAGACGCAGCGCATGAAGGAAGACGTTGTTGTCGACAACGGCAAGACCACTTCTTTGGGTCAACAACACGAGCCGCCATTTGGCCTTGAGGTATTCATCCAGGGTTCCATAGCGTGCAAGGTGATCGTTCTGCAGATTCAGGAACACACTGACGTTTGGTCGAAAGGTGAGTGTTGTCTCGAGTTGATAGCTGCTCACTTCGACGGCATAGGCGTTGAATTTCGCCGGATCGAGCAACGTGTCGCAAAACGCGCGCCCGTAGTTGCCGCAGGGAACCGCGGTGAGCTGACCCAAAGTCAGCAGTTGTGCAGCATAGTGCGTGGTCGTGCTTTTGCCGTTTGTCCCGGTAATGCCAACAACGAATGAGGATTCAGGAAGGAACCAGCTCGCAACCTCGATTTCGCTGACCATGGGAATTCCTGCCTGGCGTGCGGACATGGGAAGTGGTTTGTCGAGCGGAATGCTAGGTGAGAGCACAACAAAATCTGCGTCGGACAATAATTTCTCAATCGAATGCCCGCCTTCTTCGAATTCAATGCCCAAGCCATTGAGAACGGCTTTTGAAGAGGACTCGATTTCTGCAGCATCTGTGACAAACAACCTCGCGCCCTGCGCATGAAGGAGTTGAGCAGCAGCGACTCCGCTTTTTGCAGCGCCGACGATCCAGATCTTTTTTCCTTTGACTTCCATTTAGCTTACCTCAACTTGAGGCTCAGAATGCTGAGAAGTGCGAGCATGAAACTGATAATCCAGGCACGCACGGTGATTTTCTGTTCAGGCCAACCACCTTTTTCGAAATGATGGTGAATCGGAGCCATCCGGAACACTCGTTTCTGGCGCATCTTGAATGACCCGACTTGGATGATCACCGACAGTGCTTCCACAACAAAAACGCCACCCATGATCACGAGAAGAATTTCGTGACCAGTGATCATGGCCACTGCACCTAGGATTCCTCCCAGCGGGAGAGCACCTGAGTCGCCCATGAAAACCTGCGCGGGCCATGCATTGTACCAGAGGAAGCCAATCGAACTTCCGATGAGCGCGGCAAGAAATACGGTAATCTCGCCGGAACCAGGCACTGTATGATAGTAGAGATATTTGGCCACAACGACGTTCCCAGTGACGTAGCTCAAAACCAAAAGTGCAATAGAGCATGTGATCACTGGACCAATAACGAGACCATCAAGACCATCGGTCAGGTTCACTGCGTTACTCGAGCCCACGAGCACGAAATAGGCGAACGGAAGATAAAGCCACCCCAGATTGAGAGCAGCCTCTTTGAGAAAAGGTATTTGAACGTTTGTGAGCGATGAACCTATCGCGCCACCAGGGCCCGGCACTCCCGACTGATTAAGATGCCACGCTAGCGCAATGCACGCTCCAACCGATAGACCGAGATACTTGTAGCGACTCGCCAAGCCCTTCGGATTCTTCTTCGATATTTTAAGATAGTCATCTAAAAAGCCAACGCCGCCGAAGGTCAACGTCACGAGCGTGAGAGTCCAGAGGTGATGGTTATTGAGATCCATCCAAAGAAAGGCACTCAGCAGTGTTGCGAATATGATCACCACACCACCCATTGTCGGTGTGCCTTTTTTTTCAAAGTGAGTTTCCGGTCCTAATTCGCGGATCGGCTGACCCAGTTTGAGAGCACGCAGGCGCCGAATTAACGGCGGGTAAAGTATGAGCGAAATTAAAATGGAGGTCATGAGAGCCAGAATGGCTCGGCTCGACAAATATGAAAGAGCGTTTAGCTTTCGCTCAAACTGTGTCAGGTGATGGATCAGAAGCAAAAGCATGTGACGCTGGCCCTCTTTATGATCTCAATTTCTATTTTTTGCTGCTAGAGCTCGTCGAGCAACCTCGGAGTCAGAGAACGGATACTTTGTTGTTCCGATAATCTGGTAATCCTCGTGACCTTTTCCTGCAACAAGAACAAGATCCTGTGGCTGTGCCGCGCTGATGGCTTCGGAGATGGCTTGTGCGCGGTCGACCTGGGTGTTGCAAATCGCCTTGCGGGCGGGCAGGACTCCGAGCTCAATATCGCGGAGGATTCTCTCGGGATCCTCCGTACGCGGATTGTCTGAGGTGCACCAGACCTTGTCGGCAAGGTTGGACGCTATTTGTCCCATCTTGGGGCGTTTGCCTGGATCCCTGTCACCGCCACATCCGAAGACACAAATGAGTTTGCCCTCCGGGGGCAAAAGTGCACGACAGGTTTTAATTGTCTTCTCAAGCGCATCAGGAGAGTGAGCATAGTCAACCAAGACACAGGGTAGGTTCGTTCCGACTCCCGCGGAAGCCACGGGTTCGAGGCGGCCAGGGATGGAACGCACGCTTCCGGTGACCTGCGAAATCTGAGAGAGGGGATAGCCAAGAGAGATCATCATGGCAGCCGATGCAGCGAGATTTTCGTGCTGCACTTCGCCGAGCAGCTGGACGTGATACTGACACTCTCCGGAATGGTTGTGCGGATCGAGCCAAAGTGTCCATTGACCAGAAATTCCGGATGTTGTGCTGCGGCGGTGGCTGACCTCAAGAAATCTGCAGCCTGCGAAATGCGGCCGCGCCTCGCGGAAGAAATTGTTTTTCTCGGCAGCAGTCCCGAAACCGACACAAAATCGATTCTTTCCTTTTGCAGCGGCAACTGCACTCTGCCAATAGGCGTCCATGCAATTGATGATCGCCTGTCCATCGTGGCTTAGACAGCGTTTGAAGAGATTCAGTTTGGCCTCAAGATAGAGCTCCATCGTGCCGTGATAGTCGAGATGATCCTGGCTCAAATTCAGATACGCAGCACAGTGCACTGGCCAGTCACCGAGTCGGTTTTCATCTAGACCAATACTCGTTGCCTCCATCACAACTTGGCGGCACTCAAAATCGTTCTTTGCAGCGCGTAGCGCCGAGAGAAGGCCAGGATAGTCAGGCATGGTGGGAAAAGGGTTATCCCACATATGCGAGCCTACTTGTATGCCTAAAGTTCCCAGCCGCAACACAGGCTGCCGACTGAGTTCCTCAAGTAATGTCGCCGTCATTTGTGTTGTGCTTGTCTTCCCATTGGTTCCGGTGATGGCAATGGTTGTCCATTGTTCGGTATTCAGCTTGCTACAGTCCTTGACGAGAAGATCACGGGCTCGCTCAGAGTTTGTGCAGAGAATAAGGTGAGGATGTTTTTTTATTTCATCGAACCATGCCGCTTTTGCACCGTGCAACTCATAAGCTAATTTTTCCAGAGATTGCTCCTCGGCAACAACAACATGTCCTGCACTGAGAAGCTGCTCAACCAGATTGTGTGTGTCGTGCCGAGAGGTTTTACGGGCAATAAAAACGACCAAGCCAGTGTGCTCAGAAAGTCTTCGGCTGTCCCAGACCAACGGTAGATCCTGGTTTGTATCAGTTCTGCGCAGTGGCGAAGCCTCAGGGGGAGTCTCGGCAAGAAGACTTTCTACCTCGAGCAGAAGCAAAGCCTTGCCGGGTTGGATGTAGAAATTTTGGTCGAGCTCAGTGCCTATCATGCGCCTTGTCTCCGTTTCCGCCACGCTTTGCCAAAGGCGAAAGCGGTGGAGGGCTCTGTGTTGAGTCGAGCTGAATGAGACCACGCGAATTGAGATAGTTGATTGCCTTTTGTCCGATCTCTGAGAAAACGGGTCCTGCGAGAACACCACCGTAGGCGGGTCTGACTTGTGGTTCGTCAATCACAACTGTGATTGCGAGTCTTGGCTTTTCTGCAGGCACTACTCCGGTAAATGTTGCGATACGCTCGCTGTAAGAGCGTGTCTTCGGGTCATATTTCTGAGCCGTTCCTGTTTTTCCTGCGACAGTCAGACCGGAGATTGAGGCGAGTCGTCCCGTTCCACCCTCTTCTTCGACAACGCCCCGCATCATATTCGTTACTAATCGGCTCGTGTCCTCCGAGATGACACGGAGCGGGGGAAGTTCTGGCTGCAGGGAGTCCCGTTCTTCTCCGAGGGCGAGAACTCGAATGCCAGGGTCTGTTCCGTTGCCCGTGAGAATGGCCATCGCTCGCGTCATTTGCAGCGTACTGATGGCAATCCCCTGGCCAAAAGAGATGTTGGCAAAGCGCATCTCCTTCCAGCTGTCCGGCCGCGCCACACGTCCGCCCCATTCACCAGGAAGTCCCGTGCCGGGTGGACGAATCAAACCAAACGCACCGAGGGCATCGTAAAGTCCCGTGCGCCCCAGTCGCTGAGCGATTTTATAGGTGCAAATATTACTGCTGACTTTGATGATCTCAGATGAGTCGATCATACCGTGAGGATGTGTATCGCGAATTTTCCCCCCCGGTACCGGCATGGAACCGTTTTCGCAATTGAACTTTTCATTCGGATTGATTTTCTTTTTGTCGATGGCGCGTGCAATGAACAGTGGCTTTACAACTGACCCCAGTTCGAGTGCATCCATGAGTGGCCGGAAGCGCCGTGCCTCAGGTTGATTGGAGGGTGGGGTGTTGAGGTCATAGGTTGGGTAGCTTGCAATTGCCAACAGTTCTCCGGTTTGTACGTCCATGACAACCGCAGAACCTGCCCGTGCCTTGGATTTGAGGATACCATCTCGAAGAGCAGACTCTGCCGTGGCTTGAATGGAGAGATCAATGGAAAGCTGCAGGGGTGCGCTTTCATGCTCCGGCTGGACTGCTCCATTTGGTGTGATGAGCGTAATGTGCCCGCGCGCATCGCGGGTGACCTTGGCGACCTGAGGTGTACCGTTGAGCACGGAGTTGAAAACGGATTCGACACCTTCGAGACCAATGTTGTCACGCCCCACAAATCCAATCAGATGCGCTGCAGCCTCTTTCTCCGGATATATGCGCTTGGGTTCTTCCGCCACGCCGATGAACTCGCGCCACTGCTGTAGGTCACCCATGTGTGCAAATTCGCTCGGTGGAATATGCCGACGAAGCCAGGCAAATCCTTTTCGAGTCTTACGCATATCGAGAAGAATCTGCTTTGGAATCTTGAGCGTCTTGGCGATTTTATCGAGAGTCTCATTGTCCTTTGGGAGTCGCTTTGGAATCGCAAATATACTCGGATGAAGCACGCTGACGGCTAACGTTCTACCGCTGCGGTCAACAATTTTTGCACGTGGTGGAAGGAGCTTCACTTCAGATTCGAATTGTCGGCTTGCTTGGTTTCGCAGCTTTTCATTCAGTTGAGTGGGAAAAACGGCAAGCTGCGCGTAGCGCATGATCATGATAGTGCCAGCAATAGCAATAGCGCCCGCAAAGACGTTGATCCGAAACCGGATGTCATTTTGCGACCTCAAGGTGAACCATCCATGGTTCCTTTTTGTCTTAAGGATTCTTTTCAACGCCAGTGTTCTCCAATCCATCGGAAACATTTTGTGGTCGAAGGACGTTTGTCTTCGCTGGGAGCTTGAGCTGCGCCTCATTTTCATTGTTTGTATTTTTCAATTTCGCATCGCGCACCGACCGTTGGACGGAAGCAAGTTGCCCTTGCAGTTCCGTATTCTTTTGTCGCAACTGGCGTTCCTCTGATTTAAGACGCCCGAGTTCATATCCGATAGCATAGGTCTTTGTGCGCAGTGCAGCTACAGGAATTGCAGCAATGACAACGAGTGCGAAGCACAGCAGACTGGCATCGATCCTTTTTATATTCATGAGTCGAAATCCTCTCCCGTGAACATGTGATCAAAACCGAATCAGTTTTGTGTCTCACTGCCTTCTTTCAAAGTGAAATCCACGCAGCCTCGCCGAACGTGAACGTGGGTTGCTTTTGATTTCTTCCTCGCTGGCAGTTGTCCCTCCGCGCGGATCTTCGTGTCCCAATGAGGTCTTTGTTGATGTTGCGTTGCCCATAAGTCCCATTTGCAATTCAAGCCACTGTTGCTTGTCATTTGCTTTCTTCTGGTCAGGATTCATACTGCCGGACTCCCAGGCTCTAAAGTATCGTTTCACCAGCCGGTCTTCCAAAGAATGGAAGCTTATGACTGCCGCCCAGCTGTCTTCGTCCATGATTTCCGGAAGACCTTGGAGCAGTTCTTCAATGGCACCGAGCTCTTCGTTGACGGCTATGCGGAGTGCCTGAAAAACTCGTGTGGCCGGGTGCACTCGACTCTGATGATAGCCCAGGACACGCGCGGCGTATTGCGCAAATGCCGTTGTATTTGACAGTGGGAGCGTCTGATTTTGGCGATCTTTGACAATGGCTTTTGCCAACACGCGGGCGCGAGGCTCTTCGCCGTATTCGTGGAAAATGGTGGCAAGCTCTTTCTCGCTCATGTTGAGCAACAGGTCTCGTGCTGTCAGTCCGTCGTGTTGGTTCATACGCATGTCGAGAGGACCCTCGCGGAGAAATGAAAATCCTCTGTCAGCTTCATCGAGCTGGGGTGAGCTCACACCGAGGTCAGCTAATAGGCCACACAGGCGCGTTTGTGGGCGATTTGTTTTCAACCACTCGGGAAGCTCTCGAAAATTGATGGGCAGGAGTGTCAGCTCGAAATTTTCTCGAGTCTGTTCGCGTTGCATTTTCCAATTGCTCAGGCGCTCGCGTGCAACACCGAGAGCAACTGGATCTTGATCGCAGCAGAGGATTTCGAAAATGAAGTCTGTTCTGCCGGATTGATGCATTTGGGTGCTGAAGGTTTCGAGAAGATGGAGCGAGTGACCCGCTCCTCCAAGCGTGCAGTCGGCAAAAGTGTAGCGGTTCGCACCGGGATGACGAGACACTCCGCGGAGTGTGAGTTCCACTGTTTCGTTGAGAAGAACAGTGGTGTGAGCAAAGGTCGTCATGCAGTTCCCTCGAAGCAGATGTCATCCTTTTGACGCAGCTGCAATTTGATGTGCCAAAAAATTACGCAAGCCGTTTAAAGCTTTTGAGAGCAGCTCCGATTCAACGTCAGTGAATTGAGATTCAGGTCTCAAATTGGATTTCCTGCTTGAGGGTCTCCAGCGATGATGCGTAACCGTTCGTTCTCTATGTTGAGAAGTTATCTGCTTCCCGCAGTTGCGGCAATTGTCCTTGCTGTCGGGCCAATTGCTTGTAGCTCGACAGGCGAGGGCGAACCTACCCCCGCTCTTGATGCTGCTGCCTCGGGCGAAGCATCCGAGAATGGGAATGCGGCGAACAACGCAGCCAGCAACAATGCTGCAGCGGGCGAGAATGCCAACGCCAATGCAAACACGGAGTCCGCAAACACAGCCAAGCCTGAAGGCGAGGCCGCTGCGAGCAACAATCCGATTGGCAATGAGCTGAACAACGCTATTGGTGGAGAAGGCGCTGATGCAGCTGGAACGCAGGCTGCTGCAGCGAACAATGCCAACACAGCTCCAGAAGAAAATGGAGGCGCCGCTGATGCGGGCGCTCTCAATGCTGATGGCTCTGGCAATGCGCTGAACGCTCTTGCAATGGAAGGCGCTGCTCCGGCTCCCGATGCTGCTGCTGCCCCTGTCGCAGGCGCGACCGATGCAAACACGACAAATCCTTTTGCCGCTGGTGCCAATGCCGCACCTGCTCCTGACGCGGGCGCAGCTCCTGCACTCGGTGATTCGGATGCTCCCCCTGCGAACGCCGCTCCAGCGCCAGCTCCCGATGCAGGTGCAGAGGAAGGCGAAGGTTCAACTGCAGTTGTTAGCGGTCCCACTTCACTTCCTGAAATGGGCTCCAAGATGGCCTACTACGTGATGCGTGGCGATACCCTCGGCGGAATTTCACAAAAGATCTACGGATCACGTGGCCGATGGAAGTCACTCCAGGCTGAAAATGGTTTGGCCGATGCTAACAAGATTTATCCTGGCGACGTGATTTACTACACTCTGAGCGAAGCCTCTAAAGCATTCGCTGAGAAATATGAGAAGGGTGACCGCCAGGCTTACACGGTCAGCAAAGGCGACACACTCTCAGGAATCGCTGCGAAGTTTTACGGTACACAGGGTGCGTGGCGCATTCTCTGGAAGGAGAATCCCCAGGTTCTCAACCCCGACCGCATCCGTGTTGGCATGACCCTGACCTACCGTGCTGCAAACAAAGTCGCTCTCAAGGATGACGAAGAAGCAGAACTCGAAGTCTCAACCGATGAATCTGTGAGTAACGACCAGGACGAAGAATCTGTTGAGGTTCTTACGGCTGCGGTCGAGTGAGAAGAAACCAGAATGGGTCTTCGGGCGAAGAGGCCTGAGTGGAAGTGGAATCGAGTAAAAGGCCGAGTGAGATGAGAAGCGGCCTTTGGCAGAGGGGATGAGACCCGAGATGATGAGGGAGAGGAACATCGATGTAGCCTCTCCGAGCGCTTGAAGTGGCGCCGAGTGCCGAGGAAGCATCTGCGGATGGCAGATGGGAACTGGCAAGGAAAGTACCCTCCAGCCTTTCAATTGTTAGCCCTGAACTTTGTTCGAGCAGGCCTTTATTTTTTTCCAAGACCGAAATGAGTTCAACGAGGCGCTGCTGCAGAGCTTCTGGAAAGGCATGCAGATGCCCCAGCCAACACCAATGCGAAGAGAGAATTGTGTTCAGGCAAGCCTGTACCTGATCGTCTTTGTTTGTGTTTGATTGATCATGATGAGTCACGCTTGCGCTCAGGTGATCAGGCGGAGCGTCCATGGGGTGAGTGCCTAGACAAATATTCAGAACAGATTGTGACCACTCTGAGCGCTGCGGGCTGCGCAGATCAAGTTTGCCTAAGCAGTCGAAGTAAGAATCAGGAGTTCCAATATCAAACCACACGTCGGAGTCATCCAGTGCGATGTGAAGAATTTTCTCCTGTTGCTTCAGTGCATGCCTGTAGAAAAGGTCGATACTCGAGCGCTTTTCGATAGTGCAGCGCTCGAGAACCTGACCTGCGAGGATTTGGTGGTTCGAAAAAATACGAGCATGCCAACCCTGCGCCGCAGCGCTTTCGGAGCTCGCGTCGGCACCGAATCCCTGAACATATTTCAGTGTCGGGTCGACCCAGGTCACATCTTTCCGAGCCGTTTTGAGAGGCAGGCTAGCCATCAATGAAGTCTCGTCCGGACTCCGCTGAGCCCAGCTGGCCAACATCGGTTTTAAGGGAATGTCAGCCACTATGTCGCCTGAGACAACCAAGGTATCCCAGATGTTTGAGAGACCGAGCGCAGCGCTGTGAGCTTTGACAATCCGCGCGATGCCGCCCCCCGTTTCGAGGATTTCGGGTTCATTCCAGAAGCAGATCCTTTCCAGGGGCCAACCTCGCGACTGGGCCGCTGCCCGCATTTGCCGTTCGAGCTCGTCTGCTAGGTAATGCGTGTTGCAGTGGATGCGCTCAAAGCCAGCATCGAGGAGTTGTTCGACGTTACGAAGTGCCGCAGGAAGCGCACCGACAGGCACGGCAGGCTTGGGGATGACGCTTGTCAGTGGGCGCAGTCGAGTTCCGAAGCCCGCACAAAGAACCAAACCATTCATTTTTTGCGTCAACACCAATGAAAGTCTCCCCCGGAAGGCTGAGTCTTGCGCCCCGTCGAGCCAAAGCATGCCTAATCAAGACTACGAGAGTCTTGCTGGACAGTACAGAATGTGCATGATTAAACCTGTCAGAGATCAATGCATTGAATCGAGAGTCTTTCTTCGAGAAGAGAACCCATGTCGTCATCCACCTCACATCCACTGTTGGCCGAGTACCTCGAGGGTGTGGCGCGGTTCTTGTCGAGTTTTCGGGCGCGTGAAGGTCTCACACAAAATGAAATGGCTATTCGCCTCGGGCTGTCTTTGAACCGCTACCGTGAATACGAGCAAAACACGACCGACAACTCCAAGGGCGTGGCACTCGATCTCCTGCTCAAAATCGCGGATCTAGAGAACCTCGACTTGCCAGGCTTCCTCGGCAGAATCCGAGGTGGCACCCCGGCTGAGTTGGGAGTGGGACTCGAACCCTGGCAGGAGAAAGTGCTGATGCATTTTTCCGAGCTGTCTATTGAAGAGCGCGACCTGTTTCTTCAAGTACTTGAAAATCCAACACTTCCAGATGAGAGGGCGCGGCAGCTGAGTGGGCGTCGGACCGATGAAACCCAAGAACCGCTGATGCCTCGGCGTGTGCGCTGGTGGGTGCGCCTCGGTGCACTTCTTTGTCAGCTGCCCTACGATTCAAGGCTGCGTTTCGAGCGCCAAGTCCTCGAGGATTACATCGACTTCAAGAAGCTCAAGGGTGAAGATCCGCAGTCACACCAGATTATCGAACGCTTGCGAGAGCTGCTCAAGCACTACTTCACCCACTTCGATTTGATGCGCCGCTGAAGCCTCGTCCAAAACTTTGGAGGCAAAACTTGCAGCGCCAAATTGTCCGTGTTACATGTTTGGTCGACCGGCCAATTAATCGCCCGGATGCATGGGGGGACGTGTGACAACCAGCTTGCCAAGAATGCTCGTGAACGAAAAGGCGCACCCGCAACTCTACCGATTTTTGCGGCACCATCCTGAGCTCATCGAGGTTTTTCACAATATCGTTGCGGATCGTCCTTTGTGCACCGGTGTTTTGCTGGCTCAGTCCGGCGAACCTGAGATCGTGCAACTCTACATCGAGAATCTTCACCTCCCACTTTTGCTTCAGCATGAGGCAGTGAAGACCTCTCAAAAATCAAAATGTGGTTACGAAGCTCTTTATTCCGGACTCGACTTTTCGGGGCACGACTCGTTGTCGGCCGCACAGGTGGCTGCCGACCGGGCTATGGCTTTGTCGAAAGTTGCATCTATCAAGGATGACTCTCAGAACAGCTTGTACTGCTATTACCACGGCCTGGGTGAGAATGTGCGCGCGTCGGAATCTCTGCTCGATGCCATCCGTCAACTGATTTTGAAGCATGCAGAAAATCCGGGAGCGGCGGAGCCGGGTCAAGAACACACCGCCTTTGATCTTGTTATTTCTGGGAGGATCACGCGTCATGACAAAGCATAAATTTTTGCCCCGCGTCGTGTTGCTTAGCCTCGTTGTTTTGCAGGGAGCCGTGAGTCTTTCTGCCTTTGCTGGAAGTATCGTGATCAACAATCCACCCCAGCCTCAGCCCAAGAAGCTAAGCATCGTCGAAGACGGACAAACGTTCGAAACGGAACTGACTGAAACCGATCTTCAAGTCAGTGCACGGGTGAAGCTTTGGCTGGACTCTCGCTTCGGCACGGAGCGAGCTGAGTATCCCTACATGGTCGATAGACTATCAGGGACTGTAACCATTCTCATCGATCGTGAACAAGGACGCTACGAAACCGTTTCCATTCAGCAGCTGAGCCGCTGAAAATCAGCATCCTCAAGCGTCATCAAAATGCGTCCAGCACCCCGAATGCACGGAGTCTGGACGTCAGTTTGTCCTGGCCTCCACCTTCAACAAGATCTTTCAGGAAGCTGATTGTGGCAGGAAAGGCATCGGCAATGCGCATCCCAGATGCGCGTGCAAAATCATCGGCGAGAATCGTGTCAATCGTGTGCCGCACGTATTTTAAGTACCCCGTTTTTTGTTTTTGAGTTGCCAAGTAACCAAAGCTTCCCAGCGCTTTGATGTTGCGCTGCAATCCCATCAAGGATGCCTCATGGAAGAGTGCTTCGTTGCTCCAGGGGGCTTTCCCTTCCCGTTTCCGGACTTCATTAAGTTTGCCACCGTAAAACTTCAAAAGAGAATCACGCGTGCCTGGTGTGATGCGTATGTAGCTGTCTCTTAACAAGCTGACTACATCGTAGGTGTGAGGTCCCATGCGAGCATCTTGGAAATCAATCCAGCGCACGTTTCCACCAACAACCATAACATTGCGCACATGGTAGTCACGGTGGCAAAGGACTCTCTCACAACCATGCAGAAGAGTGCAGAGTGATTCCAGCTCTCGCACGATTTCCTGGCACAGTTTGTCTTCCTGCGAAAATGGAAGTGCCAACCACCCCTTGATGAAGTGGGTAACAAAAAAGTTCATTTCAAAAAAGAGCTTCTCAAAATCAAAGGCTCTGTCTTGAGCAGGATGGTTGAGCAGGTGCGAGCGCGGATATTGCACCTGCACAAGAAGCTCGAGCGCATCCCGGTACAGATTCAGAGTTGTTTTACACTCGGGATCATTCTCGTCGAGGGTGCGATTTCCCAGTCTAAAATTGAGGAAATTATCACCAAAATCTTCAGTCCAAATACAAGAGTTTTTCTCATCAACAAATAGAATACGCGGCACAGGGATACCGATGCCCACGAGAGCCGACTGCATACCGAGCCAGCTCATCGGATCACCACCGTAGCCACCTTCCCACTTCGGGAACTTCATGCAGATGGCGTTCAGTTTTGGCGACTCCAGGCGGTAGAACTTGCGATCACTGGCATCTCCGGCAATCAGCGAAAGTGTTCCTTCGCTCGACGCAACTCCGCTCTCGTATGCTTGTATTAGTGCCTGAAAGTTGATTTGAGGGTTCACGTCAGGACTCACCATCCCAGATTCTTTGTTCATCATAGCAAACATCCGCCTAGAGTTGACCTGCCCCGTAAGCAAGTCAACGATTCATGCCGAAATCGGAGTAAAAGCCGATCCAATCGTACCTGACTCTGATATAGTGCGCATCGCGTCAAAGTTCACACTCAGAAGGAATGGGGCAAAATGCAGACGATCCAGGTAAAAGGTGCACATGAGCACAATTTGCAGTCTGTGGATGTCGACATCCCAAAGAACAAATTGGTGGCCTTCACCGGAGTCAGCGGCTCGGGCAAATCGAGCCTCATCTTCGATACGCTTTATGTTGAGGCGTTTCGCCGCTTCGCAGATGCCAGTCACGCCCCGGTTCAGCTGATGGGGCATTCCTTCTGGTCGCGCACTGCACGTCCAAAATTTCAGTCCATCCGAGGTTTGCCTCCCGCACTGGGTTTGTCCCAGAGGCAAGGCGTGGCTGGCAAACTTTCAACCGTGGGAACGATTTCTGGTGTGAGCGATCTCCTGCGAGTATACTTCGCAGCATTTGGTGATGTGCATTGTCGCCACTGCGACATCCCCCTGCGCGCTACGCCATTTCGCGAACTTCTAGAGCAGATAGAGCAGAGTTATACAGGTCAGAAAATCACCATCGTGGCTCCCATCGTCGAGAAGCGCAAAGGTGGTTTCAAAGACGAGATTGAGAAATTTCGTCAGCTTGGTTTTTCGAAGATTCGGGTCAATGGCGACTCCTATTCGTTGCAGGATGAGAATGAAAAAATTGTAATTGATGCAAAGAAGCTCAACACAATTGAAGTGCTTGTCGATGTCGTCCAAATCCAACCCGAACGTCGTGCACGTCTTGAGCGTGCGCTCGGGCAGGCCTTGGAATACGGGCAGGGCGTCATTAAAATTGAAGAGAAAAGCGGGCAGCAGAAATTCAACACAAAATCGGCCTGTCCCCAGTGCGGCGAGAGCGCGCCACGCCTTGATCCGCGTTACTTTAGTCATTCATCGCTTGCACAGTGCACCCACTGCAATGGAACTGGTGCAGAGGATGAAGATCTCCCATCTGACCTCTACCCATGCAAGAAGTGTTCGGGTACACGGCTCACAAGCAACCGCCCCATTGTCCGTGTTCAAACACTGACCTTCGAAATTCTCCATCGCGTTCCCATGTCAGAGTTGCTTCATCATCTGCGCACCAGTTTTGTTCCTGATGCGGGACAGCTGCGTGCACGCACACAAGTTTTGTCCGAGGCGCTGCGCTTGGTTGAAACGATGTGTAAACTTGGACTCGAGCATTTGAATCTGAATCGCTCGGGCGCGAGTCTTGCGCCAGGAGATCTGCAGCGTATTCGTTTGGCCTCAATGATCTCCAACCAGCTGCGTGGTGCACTCTACATCATGGATGAGCCCTGCCAAGGACTCACTGGCTCAGAGGTAAGACGACTTGTTGGTGTTCTGCGTGAACTCGTTCAACGAGGCTCTTCGGTTGTCGTTGTAGAACATCATCCAGAATTTCTCAGGGAATGTGACGACGTTTTTCTGATGGGGCCAGGTGCAGGACGACTCGGAGGGCAGGTCGTTGAGCGCTTCACAGGCAGTGCACAGGTTGCCACAATGCTGTTGGCTAAAGAGGCAGCACTGCTTGAAAAGCAGATGATGCCCTTGACCCGCACAAAGGGTCTTCCTGCAGCAGACAGACTGCCACGTCGGCGCAAGAACACACCGGAAGCCGATGCAACCGAAACCCCAGCAAAGCCAGGTGCGCTGATTTTTGAGGGCGTTGAGGTCAGAAATTTGAAGATACCATCGCTGCGAATTCCACAGGCGAGTCTCACCATTGTGAGGGGCAACGCCGGTCATGGTAAGGGCTCTTTCATTGAGCATTGTATCTGGCCGTCACTGGAGCATTTCATTGAAGAGGAACGGATTGCGACCCGATCTTTTCCTTTTTGTCGCGTCCGCCCAGAAGGACACGTCACGGTCAATTCGCTGCACGATGTGCGTCCCGGAAGTCTTGTGCGTACCTCACGCCGCACAGTGGCTGCGGCACTCGATATTCTTGTGCCCATTCGGGAGATTTTTGCCCAGTTGCCGCAGAGTCAAATTATGGGTCTGACGCCATCGCACTTCTCTTGGAACTCAAAGCAGGGGCGCTGTCCTAGCTGTGAAGGAAGAGGATATATCGAGATTCCTCAACGCTTCGGTCCGCCAGTTGAGGTCAGTTGCGAGGAGTGTCTTGGCACAAAGCTTTCGCAACGCAGTCTTGTACCACGCTTCAAGGGTCTCAATCTTGCAGAAATTATGAACCTCTCTCTTGACGAGGCACACCAATTTTTTGCGCATGTGCGTTTGATTGAAAATCGGCTGGCATCGGCACTGGAGTTTGGTCTCGGTTATATCACCCTCGGACAGGGCATGGATTCATTGAGCGGCGGCGAACTGCAGAGGCTCACCTTGACCCTTGAGCTGCGCAGGTCTCAGCTGGAAGGAGCATGGTTCCTACTGATGCATCCAGGCACAGGATTGCACACCCCTGACATTGCAACGCTAGGTCGTTTGTTGCGGATGATGGTTTCGCGGGGTGCAAGCTTTGTCCTGCTTGAGAACCGAGAAGAGTTCCTTCGCTTTGCAGATCAGGTTGTTGAGTTTTAAGCGAAAGTTTTTGCCGACCCCGATTTTCCGCCCACACTGCGCTTTGACGTGAGCCTGCTCAGTGAAGTTTTGTCTCTCACCGATACCCACCCACGGTTGTTATTTTGAGAAGGCAGCCGGAAGGAGTGGTAACATGG
Organism: Betaproteobacteria bacterium; assembly: GCA_016868315.1. Lineage (GTDB taxonomy): Bacteria > Bdellovibrionota_B > Oligoflexia > Silvanigrellales > Silvanigrellaceae > RFOM01. Next base: position 68,188 of record VGHE01000004.1, on the reverse strand, counting down.
GTGAGCGTCGCGGCAACAGATTTTATCCTCATGCAAACCTGAGCGACTCAGGAACTTTTAATCCTGAGATTCGCAAGCTGCGTGAGACCACCGGTCAGGGCATCGCAAGAGGCAACCTCAGTGTTGTCGAGATCAAGGCGGCTCTCAGGTGTTGCGAGCTTCTCTACTGGAAGGGCGACTGGGCACAGGTTCAAGACCTCGCCTCGCAGGTCATTGCGACTGGCTGTGGCTACCGAGCCACATTTCGGCTTTACCGCTTCTGGATGGAAGCTCTTCGTTCGGAGTACAACTTCAGTGGCCTCAAATGGGTCGGAAGACATCTACTCTCCCTGCGTCACTCCTCTGCCCAGTTTCTTCCACTTGCAGCTATGGCTCTTGCGTATACAGGTGAGCGACGCTTCAGTGCTCTGATTCTGAAATCCATGAACGCAAAGAGTGTTCGCAAATCGATTACACATGTTGAAGCATTTGCAGTTTATTGTGCCGAGTCTCCTCGCCGCGATCGTCGGGAAAAGGGCTTGCAGTATCTGCAGGCACTCAATGTAAACAACAAGGCCAACTACTTTCTTGCGCGAAACTATTTGGTGTACTCGCTGGAAAATGACTATCTCGAAGAGGCTTCACGCGCATTCGAACTCATTCACGATCGTTTTCCCCGATGCCCTGAGCCCTACTGGGGCGCCGCTCGACTCGCAGTTGCGCACGGGCATTGGAGCGAAGCAGTGCGGGTTCTTCAAGAGCTCGTTGCCGATCATCCGGACAACACCGATGCCCTCATCGCTCTGGCGAGTTGCATGGAAAAAACCGGAGATCTGCTCGCAGCGCGCGATATCCTAACCTCCTCGCGGGAATTATTCGAGGAGAATGACTACGACTTCAGTGCAACTCTTGGTACCCTCAACAAGAGCCTTTACGCTCGCTATGGTATGGACGAGTATCGTGATGAGGCCATTAGAAGCTTTGCTCAGGCCGTTGCCTCTGCTCAGAAGTTGGGTCTCTCCGAAGCATCGTTGCATGTCGCTTTGAGTGAACTCGGAGCGCAGAAGCATTTCGCAGAAAAACGCTCCGTGAAGGCGCGCGATCTTTCGAGCTCCGACAAGACCTTGCAAACGCCCAGCCCACGGGCTTGGATTCTCTCACTCGATGACAACGACGTGGGTCACCTCAAGAAGCACTCAACACTGTTGATGAGAAGCCCGGGTACTGTGCGCAAGGGTGATCTTGTTCTTGTCGCGCGTCGTTTTGGAAGCAACGATTGGCGTGAGGGACAGCAGCAGATCGTTGGCGTGATGGGCGCATTGAGTGATGTGACGCCCGATGCTCGCTATGGATATGCCGTTTGCGTTGGTCGATTCCAGGAGCTCGAGACTCCTCTTGATTTGCAACTTGGTCGAGAAACCACAGCAATGCTTGATTTCTATGGTTGTGAGAATTTTTCTGCGCAGTCACCCGTCTTCTTTTTGGACGCTGACCCCAAGACCAGCGAAGAGGTGGTACGTGCAGTAGAGCGCTCACTCAGATTGGTTCGACCCTTCGAGGCTGACCAGCATGCCGTTTGAACTTACAATGTCAAAAATTGTCTTGAGCCGCATCCTTATTGTGGCTCTTTTCAACTTGTTTTTGACAACCGCCCAAGCACAGAATTCGGCCGGACGCAGCAGTAGCGCTGTCGCGCCCGGTCAATTCAGTTTCGGTGAGCCCGGACTCGAGTTCACGATTCAGGTTCCTCCACTGTGGGTCGTGGAAGAGGGTACGGCTGGATATGCAGCCGTGCTGAAGCCCTCGACTAAGGCGCCGCGTCTCAAACTGCCCGGAGGGATGGTTGCTGACCCAACCATCACGATCGCCGCCTCAAAAAAGCCAATAGAGTTTGATAACACCAGCCTGGAAAAGAATGCTGCAGAGATCGAAGACCGCTTCATCAAGGCAAATGGTTCTGGTACCAATTTTCAAATTTTTCAAAAGAATATTGTTGAGGACTTGTCGAGCGGACGCAAAGGACTTCTTTATTATATTTCCTTTAAAACTGATGCTGCGGAAGTGGCACAGGCAGTTCTCATGACAGGTCATCAGGGAGCACGGTATCGCATTACGCTCTCCGATCACAAAGTCAATTTCGATCGCAATCTCGAGCTCTACTATCCGTACATGGTCTCGATTGCATTTCAGGTACCACCGAGCAAAGACCTCTTAGCTGGTCTATCAAAAGACCTGTTGCTGTGGGGGGTGGGTGTCATTGTGGCGGGCGCGTTGGTTGGGCTTGTAGCGAGAATGCGCCGCTCACAGCGTGACGAGTTCTCTCCAGTACGGCGCAAGCGCATTCCTGCGTCGCAGCTCAGCACGGCTCCTTCAAGCCAGTACGATTCAGCTTCTGGTGCGCTCGATTTTGATGAGTCTGCGCATCCAAAGAGCGAGGTGCCGCAGATTCTCTTTGATGCTCAGCAGCAAGCAAACAAAAGCAATGCGTCGGATTTTGTAGAGCCAGCATTCTTAGAAAGCGACCTTTCGTCACCACCGCAGAGTATCCCTTTGAGTCAGGTCGTTGACGAGAACTCTGCGCCATCAGCCCTTCGGCAACAGTGGAAGATTATTTCCAAACACGAAGATGAAGACGCTGACCCCGAAGATTCTTCCAAGGACAAGCAGCGCAGCTCATAGATTTGCTTTTATTCAGCGCGAGATGTTGAAGTTGCGCCGATTCACCTTGAATTTCAGGCGCTCGTTCTTGAGGTACTCATCGAGTCTTTCTTTAAACTTGAAATCGAGCAGCTCCGCTTCGTAACGCGAGCGCTCTTTTTCATACTGCTTTTGGTCACCCATTTCGTTTCCGAGATATTCAAAGAAGAAAAAGGTCAAACCAATTTCAATGGGACCAATCACGAGCGGAGCGGTCTTACCCTTCAGCAACGCGCTGAGTTTTGGAGGCAGTTCGCTGAGAGGGCGGGGGGGCAGCAGACCCTCGGTCTTGATGGCATCCTTTGCGTCGGAGTACATCCGCACGAGCTCAACAAAAGGTCGCCCAGCATCGAGTTCCTTTCGAACCGTCTCAATGTTTCTCTTTTTGGCCTGACGCTCTTCGTTGGAAAGACCTGCTGGAATCTCAATCATAAGGCTGCGCAATTTGACAAGCATCGCTTTGCTTTTGTCAGCATTCTTTGCGAGGTAATATCCGCGGACTTGGTCTTCTGTGACTGATACAAGTGGGCGAATGATACGACCAATGAAGCGTTGCGTTTCAATCCGCCTCCGAAAATCTTCGCGGAAAGAGTTTTCCGTGAGTCCTGAAGATTTGAGCATTTCAGGGAAACGCGCCTCAGTTATTCCTTCAGATTGAAGGTAGGATTTTACTTCACCGTCGAGCTCATCGTCTGCGACATTCAGGCCAAGCTCGCGGATGCGGATCGAGAGAATTTTCTGATTGATGAGTTGGTCGAGAATATTTTCTGCTTCTTCAACGCTCAGGTCTCCACCGACAAGCTTGCCCTGTGGAATGACTTGGGTCAGCTTGCGTTTGATGCGCATGGATTCGCTCGCTACGGCACTCTGCAGCTCACTGAGGAGCACAGCTTCGTCAGCCACCGTGACGATGATGCCGTCGATGGTGTTGGTGTTCATAATCTGCTCTGCCTTCGGCTTCACATTGCTTGTGAGAGCGCCCAACTGTGCCGGGTTCCTGGTCAGAATAGACTCGGCCTGAGCTGAATCAAAGGCAGTCATCGGCGCGAGAAGGGCAAGCCAGAGGGAAAAAAGAGCGATTCTTGAGGAATGGATGATTTGCATGGGTGCCCCTTTCAACCCGCAGAACGATCGTGGACTGTGTTCTGCGCGACATCGGGGGGGAGTCTATTCTGAGACTTGCGGGTTGTACAGCGGCTCAAGCAGCGCGAAATCAACCCAATCACCTTCGCCTCTACGACGGCTGAACCAATGAGAAAACAATTCCAAATCGTTGCAAACGTCTTCAGTAAATTCAATGCACTGGTCATCGCGCTTGAGTTCGGTGTGGTAGGGAGCCATAAGGCGGGTAAAGAAACGGCTGGAACGGAGTTTATCCCCGTCTTCGACAGGCAGTTTGAGTTGCAGGCGGATGCGTCCATGCACAACCACTGCGACATCGAGTTCTTTGGTGTCGGTGTTGGTCACCACCGCAAGTCCTGTTTTCGGCAGGTTTTGTTGCGGTAGCGCATACTGTTCGGCGCGCAGAGCCTTCATCAGATCGATTTTCTGGTTGAGTCTGTGACGCACCAATGGATTGAAAATGTTCTTGACCGCATTTTTCTGTTTAACGAGGCGCTCGATTTCCTCATCATACTTTCCTAATAAGGCGCACATAAAATGCGACAGAAGTTCGGCACGTTGGTCGAGAGCCAGGGACTGATCGTGGAATGGCCAAAGTGTAATGAGGTCGTCTAGCCGCCGCTTGGTCAGTTTGGGTTGCTCCACCGGACCTAGGAACCAACCTGTTCCCGCAATAAGGTGACCCATATGGACACACGATTTTTTTGCTTCGGCAAATCGGTTGAGCTTGTACTTCGGATTTTTTACCGCATTGACCAGGCGCTTGGTCTTGCGGATCGGGACTTTTAGATTCTCGCTCGGCTGACTGTGCAGATGAGCGTAGACGTACTGATTTCGTTCATGCTCGGGAAGCCGGTTTTTGTCGGCGCTTGAGTTCTCTTCCGCATCTTCCGCTGCAGGCAGCAAAAAGCCCTGATCCATGACACGTTGCGAGTGGTGTGGGAGAGCGAACGGCAGTGCCGACGGATTGTTTTCCCAATACTCGAGCAGGTCATCGGGAATCAGAATTTGAATTGTGTTGTCGGCTCGGCCTTCGAATTTGCGCGGGTCAACAGCGAGTTCGAGCTTCTTGAGTTCCTTTTTCTCTTGCAGCAGTGCACCCAAAAAATGTGCCGTGCGTTCGAATTTGTAGTCGGTGACATCGACAAGAAGTCGATTGAAATCGCGTTCATCACTCAACTCAGTGACATTCATAAGCGACTTTCGCATGTTCGGCGTTGCCGACATGTAGGTGACTTCACGCGAGGAATTGAACAAATACAGAAGACCTGGTGTGCTAGGTGCTTTGTCGACGTGATGTGAGAGCAGGCCAGGTCCGAGTCGGTTGAGCGTTTGGTTGTCTGCCTGAATCTTGAGAAGGTCTTCAACAGACTTGAAGCCGTTCTTCTCGCACACGTTGTTGATTTCCCAAAAGACATCTCGTGTCATCTCAGCATCGGCCATAGCACGGTGTGCATTACCGACGGGCAACCCAAAGTAGTTGGCGACCCCCGAGAGACTCTTGACCGGCACATTGGGAAGATAGTTCGAAACCAAAAGGTGTGTACAAACATAGAAGTTCGGTAGCTCTTTTGCTCTCAGCTTACGCGCGTAATGCGCGACAAACGAGAAGTCGTTGAGCACACCATGCGATACGAGCACACTGTCGCCGATGAAGTTGAGAAGGTCATCTATCACGTCTTCAATCACAGGAGCATCTTTGACCATCGACTGGTCGATTCCAGTGATCTCTCTTACGGGGCGTGGGATATGGCGACGTGGATTAACGAGAGTCTGAAAGCGGCCAATCTCCTGTCCATCGCGTTCTTTGATAGCAGCAATCTCGATGACCTCGCTGTTACTAGGGTTGCCCCCAGTGGTCTCAAGATCGAAGAATACAAATTGAACGTTTTTGGGTGCGCGGCTGAGCCATGCCGGACGCAGAGTCAAGGGTGTTGGTGACTGTAAGGGTCTGCGTTCCGATGGACGGACTCCCGGATGGCGCCGCTGTTGTTCCAGTGCTTTGGGGCGATGCCGCTCATGGTCGATGGTCAATGCGCAAAATCCTCATCACGATGGGGTTCAGACCACCGTGACGCTTCCCATAATCTCTCGATAGGGTCAACCGCTGATTTTCCTGCGTTTGCTGAGGAGAGTTCTGCGGATCGGGCTGCCACCACCCACGACCATCGGTAGCTGCTCATCGGGCATCTGACTCGCTAGGCTGATCGTCTGACCCTCTTTGCAAAGAAAGGATAATGGGAAATATGCTAGCGCCTCTGGCAGAAGTTTGCTCTGTAAAATCGCATCGGTGGAGTCGGGATCGTGGTGAAATAGGCCAAACGCCTTAACCTCCGCCATGGCAGCAATTTCCGCACCACTTCGGGCAGTTGCATGGCCCCAGTTCTTCTTTCCGGCCTCGTAAATTTCGTCGGTGTAAGTGGTATCAAACAAGAGTAAGTTCGAATTCCGTGCAAAGGCCGCGAGTGACAGGTCAGAGTCGGTGCCGTGCTCATGGTCGGTCGCGTACACGACGCTTGTCGAGAGATCCTTGTCCCAAACCCGATACGCTATTGCCTGCTGGGGGTGGTTCAACTCATGAGCCACGATAACAAGCGAGCCCACCTCGAAGGGCGAGCCAGGCACAACCGGATGGAAATTCATGTTGTTGCGGCTAGGGAGATGCCTGTACTCAACCGGGAAGAAGGGATAAGAGAATATCCTCTCGACGACTTGGTGGAGCTCCAGCCCCCCTTTGGCTTGGCCGTAGAAGTGCAGTTCAACGTCCGAACGGAACATGGGCGTGAAGCGCGTGAGACCAATAATGTGATCGTAGTGAAAGTGGCTCAGCAAAATGTGGAAAACCTTTTGATTCCGTGCAAGTGCGGCTTCGCCGTAGGCCACTAAGCCGGTTCCTGCGTCAAGAACCAACGACGTTCCCGAGGCTCCCGAGCTCGCGGGAGTAGAAACCTCGACACACGAGGTATTGCCCCCATATTCAACGAAATCAGGGCCGGGCGACGGAAGCGTTCCGCGGACGCCCCAAAAAGTGACGTGCAGCTGGCCAGCCTGAGGACGTTCTCCCGCCTCCTTTTCTACCAACGATTTCCGTGAAATCGGCTGAGCCACCCGAAGAACCCCCAAACGGTTTCCTTGATATCGGCGGGGGTTCCCATTTCTTTTGCCCTTTTTTGCTCGAGCGTCCAAAAACCTGTTGCGTTGGGGGAATTTTGACGGATATGCACCCCACGGGTCGAGCTGCAGTGACCCGAAAGAAGAGGGAAAATTGACAACGCATTCATCTTTCGAAAACCCAGTCGGAAAGACTTCCGACGGTGTCTCCACAGAGTCCGGTGTTGTTCAAAAATGGCAACGCGAGCTCGATGCGATCGATGCTCTCGGATTGAAGAGCCAGCCTTGGAAGATTTCTGATGCGAACGAATCAGTTGTCCTCCCGCATCTCGATATTGATTGGTTGATTTCACAGCCATTGTTACCTTATCTCGTTCAGGCTCTTCCGACACAACTCCTGCAACGGAGTCTACAGGCACATGGCCTCGAAGATTCTCTTGAAGTGATTGAGACCATCCGAGGCGAGGCACTTGTGCGCCTCATGGACTATGAGCTCTGGGCAGTTCCGGGAGCTGGCGACAAGTTTTTGAGTCCCGATGAAGATCTTTCAGCAGAGAGATTTATTCAATGGGTGAAGCTTTGGAATGAAATTTCTCCTGACTTCGCAGCCGAGCGTTTACTTGAGCTTGATGAAGAAGTGATCATCGGTTCACTGACCGCGGCATGCGAAATTATTCCCGTTGGTCTCAACCGCATGCAAGAGGAGCTATCCGACGACTATTGGATGACTCCAGACAATAAATTTGGCCTAAAAATCAAAACAACAAACGAGGCTGATTTTGAAATAGTGCATGGACTTGTTCATTCACTGTACAGAAAAGATGTTCGTCTGGCGCAGAAAGTTCTCTCATATTCTGCGATGCTTATCCGCGATGAGTCTTTGGAAGAGGCACGACGCTGGCGTCAGGGTCGTCTTGAAGATCAAGGCTACGTTCCCTCCGATGAGGCTCGGTCTTTGTTGCTTCCTAGAACGCAAAAGCGGCTGTCCGACATGGTAAAGCTTGCTCTGCGGCGCGAACAGAGTTTGCAGGATCAGAGTAAGCCTGGAGCCACAGTTTTGAATACCGCGCCAGCAGTGCAGGTGACTGATGAGGAAACTCTCGAGAAACTGCGCTCCATGGTGAACAGTTTGGATGCAGACCATTTGAGCGAGGAAATCCGAAGCATCATGCCCGAGGATGATCTCATTCGTTTGATTGGCACAGCGCAAATGCAACCCGAGCAATTGGTTCAAGACGAACACGTCATTGAAAGCTTTGTCGAAAAACTCAGCTCCGACATCAATACGCTCCTCGTGCGCCTTGAGGCACACAATGCTAAGCAACTTAAAGTCAACGCGAAACGTACCAAGTTGTTGTTCGACTTTGCCATGGCTGAAATTGCCGAGCATGAGCCAGCTCTCGCTTTGAGCTGGAAGACACGCTTGGCGCGCACGACCAACGCCGCATCCGCTGCACTTGGCGCTGCCAATGATTCAAACGAATTGGGCAGAGTCCTGAGCGTCGTCCGTGGCTGTCTGAACATCGGCCTAGAAAAGTTGCTGTCAGAGCCAAAATCCTTCGGGCTGGATTTCGATGCAGTGAATTTTTCGACCGACGAGGCGGAGGACATCACACCGTCAGCGGTTGCCTTGGTGCGCTCAATTGGTCCCGAGACGCTTTTTCAAGTCGGCTGGCAATCTCTTCAGGAGCTTGCAAAAGTAGCTCTCGAAATGGTCGTGGAAAGCGCGGAAATCGCCGGAAAAAAACAAGACGGCTGCGAGCCAGAGTACACAATCACCCTCGCCGAGGGCCAAACTTTAAAGCTGCCGGTTTTGGATTTGCTCAAGGCAGGACGCTACCGTGAGGTTCGAAAATGGCTCCGCGATACCCTCGAAGAGAACGCTGCGCTTGAGCATGTCTTGCTTTCAACCGTTAATCGTTTGCCCGTTTTTCCGATCATATTGTTGGAGGAAAACGGCGTGACACGGGGAAAAACCGATGTGAAACCCTACGAAACCCTTCAAGAGACCGAAATAACGAAAGGTTTTCTTGCACGGCTTAAGTCTCTCGTCGGTCGCCCGGGTCAGGAGGAATAAATGGAAAAGCTCATCTATCGGAGCTCTAATCAGGTCAAAAACGTGTGGAATGAGTCCGAAACACGGAAAATTTCTGCGCTGATGAATCTCAAATACAAAACCCTCCTCGAAAACGAAAAATTTTCAGTGGAATCAGGGTTCAACGAACAGCAGGTTCAAATTAAGGTGACGCTCGAACGCGATGACAAGAGCGTTTTTTACCCGATTGAACTCATTCACGTCGTCGAGAATCACGATGAGCAGGGGATGCCAGGAGTTGAGGAGATTGCCTCTCTGATGCTCGACTACATTGACGTCTATTGGCAGGAGTACCTGCACGAAGGACGCGATGTGTTTGTGCCGCTCGCATGGAGCAAGCATGAGTGTGAAGGAGTGCCGTTCTTCATTCGTGGCTTCGTGCGCAACCGCACTCTCGAAGAACAGGCAGATGAGCTGTTCCGTAAGCATGGCCATGGAGACCATGAATTCGAACCTATCTCCGAAGATCTGTGACAATCCGAAATGGATAAATCAATGAATCGCCGCAAAAGAATCCTTGTTGCCATGTCTGGAGGAGTCGACAGCAGTGTCGCTGCTGCTCTGCTGCAGGAGCAGGGGCACGATGTCATTGGCGTTACTATGCAGCTCTGGGATTATTCAAAGAATGAAACCAGCTGTGATCCGAATGCTAAGTTCGATACATGCTGCAGTCATGACGACGTAGCGGATGCCCGAGCTGTGGCGCAAAAACTGGGAATCCCTTTTTATGCGCTCGATTACCAGGATGATTTCCAGGAAAACGTCGTTGATTATTTCACTTCCGAGTACCTGCGCGGCCGTACACCCAACCCTTGTGTTGCGTGCAATACCTTTTTGAAATTCGATCATTTGTTAGAGCGCGCCGTGCGTTTGGGATGTGATGCGGTTGCTACCGGGCATTACGCGCGCATCAGCCATGATGAGGATGCGGGTCACTACCGTTTACTCAAGGGTGTCGACGCTCAGAAGGATCAAAGCTATTTCCTGTATTCAATGACTCAAGAGCGCCTCGCAAAAATTGTTTTTCCGTTGGGTGAAATGACTAAGGCTGAAGTGCGTGCTCACGCAGAGCGATTCGGTTTGGTGAATGCGCGAAAAAAAGAGAGTATGGAAATTTGCTTCATCCCCAACAACGACTACGCGAAATTTATTGAGAAGCATGCCGACAGTTCAAAAATAGTCCGCGGTGAAATTCGCCATGAGAACGGCGAATTGCTCGGGCAGCACGATGGCATCCATAAGTTCACAGTTGGTCAGCGGCGCGGAATTGGCATCGCGCTCGAGAAGCCCGTGTACGTGACTCGCATTTTGCCGGAAACAGGAACTGTGTATGTGGGTGATGAGTCACATCTGAAGCATTCTGCATTTGTCTTTGAAAAGTTTCACATGGTTCGCGAAACCGATTTGACTGCCGATTTTGAAGTTAAAATCCGCTACCGTTCGGCACCTGCAGCGGGTCGTTTGGTTGATATTGAGAAAGAACAGAACGGATCCAGGGTTCCGGGCGTTGTTTTTGGAGAGCCACAGCGTTCTATTACCCCAGGCCAGATTGCCGTGCTCTACCGTGGTGATGAGGTTTTGGGTGGTGGTTTCATTGATCGGATCGCCCTCCCATGAGTTTTGCTCACTCAGCACATTCAATTCAGGAATGGTCAGCGCGCCTTGACGAGAAGCGTCTGAGGAAATTTTTTCCGGATCTTGATTCCAGGATTGCTGAGCTCGAGAGAATTCAAAGCCACAGTTACAGGAGTAGGAGCATCGCTTCGGTTGCTCTTATTCATCGTAGCGCTCTCGTGTATTGGCCTCACGACAAGTCTCAGATTTTCAGTAATGAACGACTCGAGTTTTTGGGAGACTCATATCTCAATTTCTTCGTTGGTTGTCGCGCTATGTCTGAGTTTTTTGAGATGTCTGAAGGTCAGCTCTCGAAGCTGCGTGCGGCATTGGTGGGAACCGAGAATCTTGCCGAGAAGTCGAGAAAACTTTGTCTTCAGAATCTGTTGATGTTCGGTCGTGGTGAAATTGCTAAGGGTGGTTTTCGTGATGACAAGCGGCAAAATATTCTTGCCGATGCCTTCGAGGCTATCACCGCTGCACTGCTGGTTGATGCGGGTGAACAGAAGACTTGGGACTGGCTTGAGTCCATGTTTGCCGCGGATCTCCTGACTGCACATCAAACACTCACCGATTTCGATGTCAAAACCCGCTTTCAGCAATGGACACAGTCGATTTGTGGGAAGGCGCCGGTCTACAAACTCGTTAAAACCATCGCCACACCCCAGGACACTCAATTCGTTGTGGCTGGATTTTTGGGTCAAACAGAAATCGCGCGTGCAAGCGCAGCGAACAAGAGAGATGCAAGCAAGGCAGTCGCTGCCCGTATGCAGAAACTCGCTGACAGCGGTCAGCTGACAGAAGAACAGGTGCGTCTCTATTGCTCCGCCATAGCGGAAAACTCAGAAGGTTGATGAAATGCAAAATAAGAAATGTGGATACGTTGCGTTGTTGGGTCGCCCGAATGCAGGCAAAAGCACTTTGATGAATGCCTGTCTTGGAACCAAGCTCGCGGTGGTAAGCGCCAAGCCACAGACAACCCGCAACCGTATCCTGGGCATTTGCCCTATTGACGATACACAGGTGTTGTTTCTCGACACCCCTGGAATTCACAAAACCAACGGTCTGCCGAAGCTTAATGTTAAGATGACCTCGGCAGCGTGGGCTGTTGTGGCTGATGCAAATCTCGTCTGCTATCTTGTCGATGCAATTGAGGGATGGACGGAAGAAGATTCGGTCTTCTTCAAAAAACTACTGGCTCTTGCCGCTGTGCCGGTCGTGGTTGTTGCTACAAAATCCGACAAAACTAAGGCTGACGTCGTTGATGTTAATGTACAGGGGATGTCTGAGAAGATTGCTCTCTGCAGGACTGAAGTGAATGAACAGCTTGCAACCGAGACAGTAGCTGGTGAGAAGACGAAAGCGGTTACACTTTTTTCAAATACGCCTTATGTTTTGTCTGCAAAACGCCCCGAGGAAGTTCAGAAGTTCAGACTGTTTCTAGCGTCACATATGCCCACCAGTCCTTGGCTTTTTGATGCAGATGATTTGACCGATCGACCGCAGCAGTTTGTGTGTGGTGAGTTGATTCGCGAGCAACTGTTTCGGCAGTTGGGTCAGGAGCTTCCTTACTCGGCGGCTGTAAAGGTTGAGCGTTTTGAGAATCGTGGTCGCTTGGCCGTGATTCAGGCGAGCGTGATTGTGCACAAGGATAATCACAAGGCAATGGTTATTGGAGCGCGCGGAGCTAGGATCAAGGCCATCGGTCAGGCTGCGCGCATGTCGCTCGAGAAGCATCTTGAACGCCAGGTGCATCTTGAATTATTTGTCAAGGTGCAGTCGAATTGGATCGATTCTGACAGTCTTCTGGCGGAATATGCTGGTCTTGATAAAATGGAAGAATGATACGGCTTGAGTTTGCCTGCGCTCTGTGTCAGTCTCACAGGCAGAGAAAGAGTCCTTGGGGCTATGCTCCCCGTTGTCACCTTCTCACTTGGGCTGCTGATTCGCGCTCTGTAGCCGCTCTCAGCTGAATTTCGTGTCCCTGTTTTTTATTTCGATGTCCCTCTGCATTGAACCCGGCTAACGCTCCGGACTCGTGGGACGCATTCTTGGATTTCTCGGAGTTTTTCATCAGTGATATTTGAACCAACCGTTTTTATGGAAGACAGCCCGTCTGCGGCTTCGTCGGCGCGTGGAAAAAAATCAACCGCGCGCAAGAGTTCTCCCAGCGATGCGGGGGCAAAAGCGCAAACAAAACGGCGCACCCGCACGAACGACTCTGAGGAGAACGATGTGTGCGTCATCGACGAGGACACGTCGAGCGCGGCCATTGCACCTTCTTTGCAAATCGATTCCGATATGACTTCCCCAGCACAGGAGCCTCAAGCTATGAATCAAGTCCATGAAGAATCGCAGTGGCAACAGTCGCAGCAGGACTATCGGGGAAGTGAGGGAACCTATCCCCAGGATGGCTATGTGCAGGAAGGCGATGGCTACTACGAAGAAGATGGATATTCCGGCCAAGAGGCTGGGCAATACGCGCAGAACCAAATCGTTCTCACGCTCAGTTATTCTCTAATGAACCAGGTGCGCCAGACTGCGCGTATGGAGGGCGTGCTGCCCGAAGATATCTTGATTGAACTTGTTGCTGAGGGTGTTGCGCGGCGCGTGTTTGAAGATGCGCAGAGACCCGCTCCGAGCCATCTGATGACTCGGACAGGCTATGTTGCTCCAGACGCCAATGGCAACGTACAGCAGCCACAGCTCAGCCATCACGGTATGCAGGGCAACAACCGTGGCAATCACAACGGCCACAACAATCGCCGCTTCAATCAGAACAACCGTGGTGGCAACCACTTTCAAGGTCGCAATCGCCAGAACAACAATTTCAAGAATAAGCAACGCAACGGCAAATGAGTCGTCATAGGCATCCACTGAAACGCGTAGCCGTGACCGGTGGAATTGGGTCGGGAAAGTCGACCCTCGTTCGTGCGTTGTCCCAATTAGGATATGCCGTTTTCGATGCCGACAGGCTCGCTGCCGAAGCCGTTCTGCAGCCAGACATCCGAGCAAAGATTGAAGCACTGTTAGGTTCGGAAGCTTATGCTGTTGATGAGCATGGGCAGGACATCTACCAGCGTGGATGGGTGCGTGACCAGGTATTTTCAGACGAACAGAAGCGTAAAAGCCTTGAGTCCATCATCCATCCAGCTTTATTTTCAAACTTCGAAGATATTTGCCGCAGGCTTGATTCACTCGCGGGTGGTGTGTGGGTTTTTTATGAAGCCGCTCTCATCTTTGAAGCTGGTCGGGAATCTCATTTCGATGCCGTGGTTTCGGTTCTGACGCCTGAGAATGAGCGTCGCATGCGTCTCAAGGCATCGCGTGGTCTTTCCGACGATGTCATCTCGGCAATCTTTGCCGCTCAGGTCAGTGACCACGTGCGCCGCTCGAGGTCGAATTTTGTCTTTGAAAATACGGGTTCGGTCGACGAGGTTCCGCGTCGGGCTCTCGAGCTTCTCGAAGACCTGAGGCAGTTTTTTCATCCGAAGAGTCATTGACATCGTGACGCGTCCCCAATGGCGTTAACCTAGAGACAGCTTCATTCCCGCTCGAGGTGTGTGGATGTTTCAGGTTTCATGTGCGGCGTGTAATGCGTCCTTCGAATACAACATTGAAGACTACATTCATCTCTGTCCTTATTGTTCCACCGGATTCATTTTGGATTTGGAGGAAGGCGCGAAGGACATCATTGGTGATCATTTCATCATACCTAATCGTCTCGATCGCGAACAGGTTGAAGGGATCTTCTACGAATGGATTACTCAGCGTTATCATCGCCCTGAGCGGGTTAAAAGCGAGTTTAAAATCCTTGGCTCATACGGAATCAGCTTGCCCTATTGGGTGATCTCCGTGGAGGCGCATACTTTCTGGAGTGGTCACAGCCAGAAGGCAAATCAGTATACAGGCCAGTCTGCAGAATATGGTGCCAAGTTCCTCAAAGAGGATGGGCGCTTCAGCCGCAGATATCGGTGGTCTATTCTCGCCCGTAAATCTCCGAAAGAGCATTGGGGTCTTGAACGACTGCACACACCCAAAGAGACTTTGATGGTCGACTGGGATGGCTTTCCGCTTGATGAAACGCTTGGAGTTGCAAAGGGCGGAAGCAGCGGTACCGTTTACGACGCGCGTCAGAACTTTAAGTTTGATCATGCCAACGGGCTTACTATTTCCGGTGTGCAGGTGAAAGAGAGCTCGGCCATCGCGCGCGCGAAAGATCAAATTCAGGAATATCATCGTCGCATTGCCAAGACTAAAGTCGGCACTCTGTACGAACATCGCACTGAAATTGAAATTGTCGGTATTCACCTCGTTCATCTGCCCTTTTGGGTGGTGAGGTACTCCTTTGCTCCTAAGAGCCCATTTCGTTTCATGACAACCGCTCGGGAGCGGCGCCTGTTGGTTCAAGGCCATACGCTTGCTGTGCTTGATGCCGAATTACCTCTCTCAAATACCGATAAGGTGATGACCAACTTGGTTGTCTGCGGATCGCTGGCTTTAGTGAGTTTAGCGCTCTCGCTGTTCCTGCATCCTCTTTTCTTTCTGGTTGTCATGATCTTCTCAGCTGTCTGTGTGCTTTCGGCATGGAAGATCTTTTCGAAAGACAAACCTGACTCTGATATGGGCCGTGGCGCCGAGCTTCAGGAACCAGCCCTTTAGGAGCCACATGAAGATGCTTTCTGATTTCAGCATTGCGCGAACTCTTTTACCCACGCTGTGTGCGCTGGGATTGTTAAGTGTTGGTTTGTCGTGTGGCAAGTCTTCAGAAGAAAGCAAAGACACTGCAGCGACTCCGACCCACACACCCACAGTGACCGAACAACCCGAGTCGGCACCTGTTGCTTTTTGGCTTACACGTGACTCTGGCGCAGGGCCTGTAGCCGTGCGTTTCGACTCTGCGGGTCGACAGAGTCTGCAGGTCGATCTTGTTTCTTCTGGTGTAGATTATGGTCCAATCACCGCTCTCCACTTTCTAGACGCCTCGACACTTCTTTATTTTGTGAATCCAGGTTCGGGCAAAGAGATCTTCGGCACGCTCGATATCAAGACGGGTCTTGTTAAGAACCGAGCTTGGGGATCGCAGAGTACGATTCGCGATAAATTCAAAGATGCACCCGTTGGCAGTATGCTGAGCGGATTTCAGAACGGAGTGCTGCATGCACAGGTTGAGACTGGAATTAGGACGATTCGGTTTAATCAAGAAGGCGGTCTGAGTGGGCAGGACTTTACACTTCCACAGGGCTGCTTGAGCGGGAAACTGAGCGGCATGTATTTGGTTCAGGCGGGAGGGCAGAGTCAGATTATAGCACTGGCCTTCGGAACGCAGGCACAACTGCTCGTGCTTTCGAGCAGCGCTGGCAACGTCACGTGCAAGGCATTTGATTACGGCGCGGGCGAAACGACTTCAGACCACAAACCAGTCAATCTTGTGCAGATGCCCGATGGCAAAATCTTTGTACTCTATCAGCACTCCACGGGTGATGAGGCGAACCGGACGCCCAAAATCGTCCGCTATGACTTCGATGGCTCGACTCTCACGAACGCCAAAACAATTTTCTCAAGCAAGGATGTGCTGGGGTTCATTCCATTCGGAATGATTGCGCGCACCAATAAGAAATTGCTTGTGGCTAATCCGACTGAAAATGCGCTTCTCGAGATTGCGGTTAAGGGTGACACGGGGACTCAAACTGATTTCTATCAGAAGACTTCCTATGCGAAGGAGCTTAAATCACTCGTGGCTGAGCCGCCCTGATTTAAGGTTGGTTCGATTCACCTGTGAAGAGCACGCCCAAACAATTCGCAACGCGTCTTTCCAAAGGCTCATTTAGTGGCCGGCCATTGATGCGCTTACCATTCAGAATGAGTCCCGAGCTACCGCCACCATCGAGATTGAGAGCCCATTCTGCACCCAGGCGTTTAAAGACACCGGCTGTGTCAGAGAGAGTCAGACCTGTGAGTGTTCCCTGTCGCCCTTCAACCATGACCCACCACATTGTTTTGCGGTCTTCACTGAGGCCAACGGCTGTTCGGGGATGAGCTATAGTGCAGAAGTCGCCACATGACTTGTCGTAGGCCGACGTCCACTCGAAATTTGGATCGAGCAAGATCTGCCAGCCGCCCACCACTGTGCTCCAGTCCTTCCGCCATGGGGTAACGCGGTTGTGTTCTTCGATGATACAGTCGTTGTCATCCGTGCAGGCTAGAAACGACCATTCATTTGTGTCCGCAGATTTTGGCCACACTTCACCCGTACCTGCAGCGAGACCAATAGGTTGAAGTAGACCATCGAAGAAGTCGCCATTGATGGCAGCAACTGAGCCCGTCTTCTTGCTGAACTCCGAAGGCGTTAGACCCTTCTCGGACATTGCAGAACCGCGGAGTTTAACTCCCCGGTGAGTCAGATCGATTTTGAGCACGTGCACGCGTTTATTACTGAAGGTGCTGTCGAGAAAATAGGTGACACCTTCACTTCCATCGAGTTTTGGTCCAGGGTAAGTGGTAGAAGTCCAACTGGCGCAGGCGATGGATGAGGGCAGCGATGCGACGCTCAATATCCAGAAGAGGGTGCGAGCGTTCCTGTTTTTCATCAGCATAGCCGTACTCCACCGATAAGGATGACGTTGAGATGGTTGAGCAAATTAAAGCACAGGTACCCGGCTCTCTCAACGGAGCCCGATTTGACGTTGCAGCAGCTGCGCTCTTTGACGGCTTATCGCGGAAAAAAATAAAATCTGTTATCGACCGGGGTGGCGCTTATCTGAACAAACGCCGAGTGACTCTGGCCAAAAAGGAAGTTCGAACAGGTGACATCATCGAGCTGTTCTGGGATGAGGCAAGGTCGCTGTCTGAGCGCTCGGTTAAAAAGATACCAGTTCAGATTATCTCGCATCAGTCGGATTTCGTCGTCATCAACAAGCCCGCTGGAATTCCTTCTCAGGCAACTCTAACCAGCAGCGATGAAACTGTGCTCCATGCTTTGAAAGCGCAATACCCAGAACAGTTTTCCGAGACTGAGTTGATGCTGGTTCATCGCCTCGACAAAGACACCTCGGGTGTAATGTTGATTGCAAAATCCAAAACGGCACAGCAGCGGCTTGAAAAACTCTTCCTCGAAAGGAAAATGAAGAAGGTCTACCATGCACTGTGTTTTGGAATTCCCAAGTCGCTGCACGGCGTGCTTGACTGGCCTATTCGGAAAGACCCCACACGGACGAATACCTATTTTGCGGTTGTTGGCAGCACCGGCCGCGCTCCACGTGGAGGGCAGGATGCCAAGAGTGCTCGCACCCTTTTTCAGGTTTTGAAAACATTTCCAAAGAGCCGATCCTCTCATATCGAGTGTCATCCGGAAACCGGACGTACCCATCAAATCCGTGTGCATTTGCAGGCTTTGGGCGTGCCTTTGTTGGGCGACAAAACATATGCCACAAATGTTGTGGGCCACCCCCTTGCGCAGGCCGCTACGCGCCATATGCTTCATGCCGTCAGTTTGTCGTGGGTCGATACCGACGGGCAGACGTTTGTTTTTGAAGCGCCATTCCCTGAGGATTTTGGCGCATGTTTACATCTCCTCGAACAGGAAGGGGCATCCAATGACCTATAAGTTGATTAGCGTTCCCACACAGGGTCAGAAAATCACTGCGGACAGCAAAGGACAGCTGACCGTCCCCTCTGAGCCAATCATTCCCTTCATCCGTGGCGACGGCACTGGTCCTGATATCTGGGCTGCAAGCCAAATGGTCTTCGATGCTGCAGTGGCAAAGGCTTATGGTGGCAAGCGCAAGGTGCATTGGATGGAGGTTCCCGCAGGCGAGGCCTCGTTCCAGAAATACAACGACTGGTTGCCCCAGGAGACCGTCGATGCTCTGCGCGATTTTCGGGTTTCAATAAAAGGACCCCTGACCACGCCTGTCGGTGGAGGCATTCGCAGCCTTAATGTAACTCTGCGCCAGACACTCGATCTTTATCAATGCGTGCGCCCGGTCAAATGGTATCCGAATGTGCCTGCTCCTGTGCGTGAACCCAACAAAGTCAACATGGTTATCTTTCGCGAAAACACGGAAGACATTTACGCCGGAATCGAATTCAAATCTGGAACTCCAGAAGCACTCAAGCTCAGAGATTTCTTGAAAACGGCTTTCAACAAAACTGTCCGTGAAGATTCCGGATTGGGAATTAAGCCTGTCAGTGAATTTGGTTCGAAGCGTCTTGTGCGCGCAGCTATCCAGTATGCGATTGAGAACAAACGCAAGAGCGTGACTCTCGTGCACAAGGGCAACATCATGAAATTCACCGAAGGTGCCTTCCGTGATTGGGGCTATGCAGTGGCAAAGGAAGAGTTCCGTGACTTCTGCGTTACCTGGGACGAGTGCCAGGGCCAGGTGCCACCCGGAAAAATTCTGATCAAGGATGCCATTGCTGACAACATGTTCCAGCAGGCGTTGCTTCGTCCGGATGAATACGATGTTTTGGCCACAACCAATCTCAACGGTGATTACCTCTCCGATGCTCTTGCTGCTCAGGTGGGTGGTTTGGGTATTGCCCCGGGTGCAAATATCGGCGACGGCTTCGCGGTCTTTGAAGCAACACACGGGACAGCACCAAAGTATGCAGGCCAAGACAAAGTAAATCCCGGAAGTGTTATCCTCAGCGGTGTTATGATGTTTGAGTACATGGGCTGGAAGGAAGTCTGTACTCTGATCGAAAAGGCATTTGAGGCGACTCTTCAAGACAAAGTCGTGACCTACGATTTTGCTCGTCAGCTTGCAGGAGCCAAAGAAGTCAAGTGCAGCGAGTTTGCCAAAGCGATCTGCGCACACATGTAATTGAAACCGCAAACAGAAACAGGCTCACGGTCGTGTTCATCATGACCGTGAGCCTGTTTCTGTTTCGGAGCTTATGCTCAGGAATACTGTGGTTTACCGTCAAGCGTATAGAGCTTGATCACGCTTGACCATTTGTATTGACTGCCGATGCTCTGGATAACCTGAAGGATATTTGCTTCCGTCTCAGTGTTGAGGGGGCGCTGGCCTTCAAAGACGTAGCGTGCGCAGAGCCAATGGACATCGAGTATTCTTTTCTCGAGTTCACTGCCCTTCAGTTTGGTGCCACGACTTGCGATGTGTTCCAGTTTCATTGTTCCAATTTGTTTCGGAAGTTGAACGCTGAAAGGTGCTTCAACGAAAATATCAATTCCAGCCAGAAGACGATTGTCTGTGGTTGAGCTCATTGTCTCACTCCTTCTGTGTTCAGTTCATTTTTGCGATGATTGCGTCGGCGAATTGCATCGTACTTGCTGCTCCCTTGAGATCGCGGGTCAGATGTTTTCCTTCAGCAAGAACAGCATGCAGGGCCTTTTCAATCCGCTCAGCTTTCTGGAGTTCGCCCATGTGCTGTAACATCATCACTGCAGACAAAAGAAGTGCTGTGGGATTCGCCAGACCTTTTCCCGCAATGTCGGGTGCAGAACCGTGAACGGCCTCAAACACAGCGCCCGTTGAACCGATGTTCGCTCCCGGAGCAACACCAAGTCCGCCAACAAGACCAGCGCACAAGTCGGAAACGATATCTCCATACAAATTGGGCAAAACCAAGACATCGAATTCTTCTGGGCGTGTGACAAGCTGCATACACAGGTTATCCACAATGATGCTATCGAAGGTCAGATCTGGAAATTCCTTTGCGACATGTTCATGCGCCTTGAGGAACAGCCCGTCGCTGAGCTTATGGATGTTGGCTTTGTGCACACACGTCACCCGTTTTCTTTTGAGCTTACGAGCCATCTCAAAAGCGCACTTCGCGACGCGCTCGCTGCCCTCCCAGGTAATGACTTTCAGGCACTGTGCCACGTTGGGTGCAACCATGTGTTCCACACCTGCGTATGTGTCTTCCGTGTTCTCGCGAACGATAATCATATCGATATTGTCGAAACGTGTTTTGTAGCCAGGAAGACTCTTCGCTGGGCGCACGTTTGCATAGAGGTCAAGCCGCTTTCGCAGCGTCACGTTCGCACTCTGGTGCCCCCCGCCTGTGGGAGTCGTCGTTGGTCCTTTGAGCGAGATCTTGTTTGTTGCTATTGACTGGATAGTCGCATCGGGCATTACGCCCTTGCCAGCCAGCGCGCTTGCCTCACCACCTTCATGTGTATCCCAATCGATTTCAGCGCCGCTAGCTGCAAGTATTTTCGTGACCGCTGCGCTGATTTCAGGTCCAATTCCGTCGCCGGGAATCAGTGTGACCGTCTGTTTATGACCCATATTGTCTGCTCCTTCCAAAGCAAATGTATCCAGGACTAAAGCACTTCAGACTGCGCTTTGGCAAGCGAGTCCCATTCTCCTTCACCCCAGCGGTAACCGAGGCAGCCAATGAGCTCCATGTAGAGACCGAAATCCTCAATATCTTGAATATTTTCCTCTTCTGCAGAGGGCTTAACGACGGTGAGAAAGGTGTTCATGCCATCCTCCGTGAGCAGCGCGGCAAGGAGCAAAGGCAGATGCCCCAGCGTGCTTCTGCCGAAAATGCGGCGTTCCTCGTGGCGGAGGGTATCGAGCGCCTCATGTCCGCGCTCCGTGATGTCGGAGTAGGACGCGTGCGGTCTTTTGAGCAGACAAAGCTCAGGCGATTCAAGGCTATGATAGAAATCGCAAATGAAAGGTCTCGCATTAAAAATGCCGCAGTGCCCACCGAGAGGACCAGCTTCAGGTGTCGAAACGAACAGGGGGCAAGGGAGCTTTTCGCTCAGGAAAAGGCGTTGTTGCTCGTCGGTGAGTGGTAATGATCCGTTGCGGCGCGCGTGCTCAAGATATCGGCTTGCATAGGGTATGAATTTGCTCCGCAGGTTTTCGAGACTCTCGCCCTCGGCAAGCAATCGCGCCAGGACAATAAATGCCTCCCCGGCGGTTGCCGGGATCACGGGGAAATGGCAGCAGGCGCCGCAACCTTTTGTGCAGGTGACGCGCGGTGCTTCAGGATGTGCGCTGTGATTTGCGTGCATCGCATCACGGTCGGTCACCCAGCGCGCATGGACGGCGTCGACGACTGGTAGTAAGCACTCCAATGCCTTTACAAAATTCATTGTCATTGCCCCGAACAAGGAACCACTCATGCGTTGGAACTTCACATCCCAGTTCGCCGTAGACGTCCAGTTTGAGGACATCGATGGGGGAGGTGTCGTTCACCACCCCAACTATCTCAGATATTTGGAGCGTGCACGATGTCAGGCTATGCGTGAAATTGGCGTTCCATTCGAACAGTGTCTGAAAGATGGCGTTGCATTTGTGGTGGCAGAGTTGAATTCAAAATATCTGCGGCCACTTGTGTTTGGACAGAGAGTCTTTGTTTTGACACGTTTGGTCGCCCTGAGAAAAAGCAGTCTCAAGGTTTTTCAGAAGATCGTCGTCGAGCCGCCGGCGCAAGATAATCTCACCGTCGAACAGGACTTTTTTACTACAGCAGGCCGCGCTTGTTTCTTTGCACAGCTGCGGCTCGTGGCCGTTGATCTTAGAGATGCGCGCCCCATCAACCTTCCCGAACCTCTGCGGGCTGCATCGGGTTGCCCAAGCGCTGAGATCTTGGCTCAGCGACCTGAGTTCACCGACGTGCGTCTGCTTCCGTTTGCGTAGGAAAACAACTGAAGGCCACGGAGTGCACGTATGAAAAACCGGGCTCGTGTGATTGGTCTTGCAACGGGGTTATTTTTTGTTCTCGCATTGTTTGTTGTTGGAACCTGGCTTGAAACCAAAATCTTTGATGGCCTGACTCACATTCTGCAAAATCAAACTTTTCTTTCGGTGATTTTGTTTTTCAGTATCGTCAACCTCAATGCCGTTTTGGCCTTTGTCCTCATCTTTTTGAGCTTCAGGAATGCAGTGAAGCTTGTTGTCGAAAGGCAGCGGGCAGTTTTCGGGAGTTCCCTGCGCACTCGACTTGTGACCTTGTTTCTGTTTTTCTCGCTCGTTCCGACCCTGATTCTTCTCTATATCTCCACCAAGTTTGTGAATGTTCGATTTGAGAACTGGATGCCACCCAGCATCGCTGAAACTGCAGCTCAGAGCTTTAAGTCAGAAAATGTTTATCGCGACAAAATGATTGAGCTGCTCAATCATCAGGTGCGCAGCTTGGACACTCCAAGCAACTTTGACTTCGTTGTACCCGTTGAACGCACGGCTCGCGACAAATCACAGATCAAGCAGGAGCACGTTGCTCTGAAAAGCCAGATTCACGCCCGTCTCGATGCGGAGTCTGGCGGTCTTTCGGCGACAGCTGTGGCGCTGCGCTTGAGTCCCGATCGGCATGTGTTCGCTGCGCGCCAAGGAGATTATTTTGTTGGACACGTGTCTCCACCGTCGTTTCAAGCTCAGTGGGCTCTGCTCAACCAAGAACTTGCGGAAGCGCATCCGGGAGTCGAACTTGTACGCCTGAGCTACTATATTTTGTTGGGAGCTCTCACAGTTTTGCTCATCTTCTCTGCGCTCTGGTTGGGCGTAACCATCGCACGGGAACTCACAGGACCTTTGCAGACCCTTGCGCATGCAACCAATTCTGTCGCTCAGGGCAATTATGATGTGAACATCGATGACGTCGTCTCCGATGATGAACTGGGTCAGTTGGCGCGGAGTTTCAGATCGATGGTCGGTGATTTGCGCGACGCCCAGGGGCGCGCTCGTGCTTCGGCGGCTGAGCTTGAATTCAAAGCTGCACAGTTGTCCGAGAAGACAGATTACTATGCATCTGTCTTGAAGGAGATTCAGGCAGCTGTCTTCTCGATGGACAATGAGCTTAAACTTGAGTCGTGCAATCCGGCAGCAGAGCGTTTGTTTTCATTCCGGGCGGCAGACACCCAGGGGCTGACATTGGCAGAAGTGTTGCCCTCGGATTTTTATCTTCGCTGGCTCAAGCCTCTACTTATGCCGCTCCTTGAGAGGGGAGAGCGACGCGTGGAGGGAGAATATTCCGGCCGCCTTGGTCTCGCTGACTTTCAGCTGGTTGTCGCTGCAATTGCGCTCACTAAACCCAACGGCGAAAGAGCTATTTTGGTCATTGCCGAAGACGTCACACATATTGCACGAGCCCAGCGCTCGGCTGCGTGGCGTGAGGTAGCTCGCAAGGTTGCACACGAGATCAAAAATCCACTGACCCCCATCAAGCTTGGCGCACAGCGTCTTGAAAGGCGTCTCCTCGGGCGCATGGAGGGTCAGGATCGTGATGTCTTGAAAGAGAGCCTGGGAGTTATTGTGCAGTCCTCTGACACGATCAAGCGTCTCGTAGATGAGTTTGTCTCGGTGGCACGTATGCCTGGTGCACGCATGCAGCAAGCTAATATCCTTGACACGCTCCGCTTTGCGGCCGCTGCATTCTCTGAAAATCCCGAACAGGTTTCAATCGCAATCGAATACTGGGATAGAGAACAAGGTTCCTATCAAACCCTCATTCCAGGTCGACTTATTGAATCTTTCCTTGTGAAATTCGATCCGGAACAGATTGGTCGTGCCCTCATTAATCTCCTCTCGAATGCGATCTCTGCGTCCGCTGCTGTTGCAGATGCTCGCGAGGTTGTCATCCGTGCCGGTTCTGCGGCGCTCGAGTCTGGGACATTAGAGATTTCTGTGCTCGACTGGGGCTCAGGAGTTCCAGAGTCAGTGCGCGATAGGATTTTTGAACCCTATTTCAGCACCAAACGCACAGGAACGGGGCTGGGGCTTGTGATTGTGCAGCAAATTGTCCACGAGCATGGTGGACAGTTGAGGGTAGCCCCCAATCAGCCTCGTGGTAGTGTGTTCACCATGAGTTTGTCGACCTGAAAGGTTTGGAGTCTCAATGAACAGCTCTGCGAGCGATCTTGTGGGCGCGCATACGGGAAAGATTCTCATCATCGATGATGAACGTGATATCTGCAAAGCTATGGCAGATATTTTGCGCGATGAAGGGCATCGGGTCAGTGTTGCGCACGATGCTGCCAATGGTCTGAGACTTCTGACAAAAGAAATGCCAGAGGTCTGCCTTCTTGATGTCTGGCTTCCTGATCAAGACGGACTTGCGTTGCTAGAGAAGGTCAAAAATCTGGGCAGTGATGTTTGTGTGGTGATGATCTCTGGCCATGCAAATATCGAGACTGCCGTGAAGGCCACCCGTCTTGGAGCTGTCGATTTTCTTGAGAAACCACTGAGTCTTGAGAAACTTGTGATGAGCGTCGAGAACGCGCTGCGCTTGCGGCAGTTGCGTGCTGAAAATGCGCAGCTGCGAATGCGCATGGAAAAGCGGTACAAGCTAATTGGTGAGTCCAAGGCTATGCTTCAAGTACGCGACACAATCGATGTCGTTGCTGGGAAGAATTCAACCGTTCTCATTACAGGCGAAAATGGCACCGGGAAAGAAAATGTAGCGCGCCTCATTCATGAAAGAAGTCAGCGCAGTCGTAAGCCCTTTATTGCCATCAACTGTGCTGCAATACCCGAAGAGTTGATTGAGTCCGAGCTGTTTGGTTTTGAGAAGGGCTCATTCACGGGAGCTCTGCAGAGCAAGCGCGGCAAGTTTGAGCAGGCACACACAGGAACTTTGTTTCTTGATGAGATTGGCGACATGTCGCTCAAGGTGCAAAGTAAGGTGTTACGGGTATTGCAGGAGCAGCGCTTCGAGCGCATTGGAAGTGATGAAACCGTTGATGTGGATGTGCGCGTGATTGCCGCAACAAACAAAAATCTTGAAGAGGCCATAAAGAAGGGCGGATTCAGAGAGGATTTGTTTTACCGCCTAAACGTCATCCCCATTCTTTTGCCGCCTTTGCGAGAGCGTGGAGACGATGTTCTTTCCATAGCTAATCATTACCTCAGTGCATTCAGTTCAGAAGAGGGTGTAAAATCGAAATCATTTTCAGCCTCGGCGCAGCGAGCGCTTATGGCTTATCATTGGCCGGGAAATATCCGTGAATTAAAAAACATCATGGAGCGGCTCAGTATTCTTGTGCGCGATGACATCATTGAAGAGAGTCATCTTCCTGCTGAGATTGGCGGAACCAAACGAACACCTGAGCACGAAAACAGTGTGCCCTTTCACTATGAGCGAATTCGCGACGCACGCGCAGAATTTGAGAAGTTATTTATTTTGCAGAAGCTCAAACAGTATGAGTTTAATGTTTCAAGAACAGCAGAGAGCATCGGACTTGAGCGCAGTCATTTGTACAGAAAATTGAAGACGTATGGCATCGATCCCGAGCTCGACAGGCGTGGGGAGTCTGGGGAGGAGTCAGAGTGAAAGCTCTCGTCCGTTCATTATTTCTTTTACTTCTCGCGGTTGCTTTTCTTGCTATTATGCAACGGCTTGGACTTCTGCGCTGGTCTGATATCGTTGCTGCCTTTGCGGCACACCCCAAAACAATCGTCGGAGTTTGTCTCACTCAGGCTTTCTGTGCCGTCATCATGATGATCCGCTATTGGAAACTCCTCAATCTATTCGGTGTAAACACACCATTGGTTCAGGCGTCTGCGGCGACTTTTGTGTCAACAGCTTTGGGACAATGGTTTCCGGGTTCACTGGCCGTTGTCGAAGTTCTGCGGATTGGTCTCATGTTCGGTAATGACCCTCAGCGCCCGCTGGAGTCCACCGGAAGTGGGGCGGGTTTGAAGGCGAAATTAGCGATTGTCTCGTTGGTCGATAGGTTGGTTGGATTTCTCGGAATCTTGCTGATGGGCTTTGTTTTCTCCGGTTATTTACTCTCGCAGGTTATCTCCACCGGTGGGTCTGAGCTCACCGGGGTCGTCTTTCTCATGGTCACATCTGGTCTTGGCGCCTTAGCGCTTGCCGCTCTGCCCCTCCTCGTGCGTTGGAAGGCCGTCCGACTGTTCTGCCGGAAATGGCTCGACAGACCTCGCGCCCCCGAGCAGCGAGCTGGCCGCTTGTTCTTTGCTGTCCTCCGCCAACTCGAACCCTTGCGCCATGACATCGAGGCTGGGACACGGCATCCGTCCCGATTGTTCTGGCCCATCCTTTTAAGCATTGCCAATCTTCTTGCAGCGAGTGCGGTGTTGTATCTGGCGGCGCGTGCCCTTTCGGTGCACCTCGACTTCTTTCAGATTGTCTGTGTCTTTCCGATCATTTCAGTGGCTTCGTTGCTGCCTTTGGGTTTCGCCGGAATTGGAGGCTATCAGCTCATCATGGCGACTGTGTTTGGAATTTTCGCGGTCTCGCCGTCGGTGGTGGCGTCGGCGGGGGTTCTCCAGAGCGCATTGGGACTCTTCATCAACACCGTTCTCGGTCTTTTATTCTTGAGAGTCAGTGCCGGACAGCTGCGTTCGGTGTTCAGCCGTCCAGCAGCACCCCAGGTCAGTTGATATTTGCCGCTTGAAGTCAGGGGGGTGCTGGGCTATGTGTCCCTCGCGAGGAGAACTGGGCTACAGCGCCGTGGACTTTATTGTTCATGAGTGAGGAAAGTCCGGACTTCATAGAGCGGAGTGCTGGTTAACGACCAGGCGGGGTAACCCGATGGAAAGTGCAACAGAAAAGACAAAGCCTAAGGTGCAAACCCGGCAATGGTGAAATCGTGAGGTAAGAGCTCACGGGTGTCCGTGGTGACACGGCGCTTGGCAAACCCCACTCGAAGCAAAACCAAATAGGGGCGGAGGATTGGCTCGATCCGCTGAACGCTCGGGTTGGTTGCAAAGACTCCTCCGGCAACGGTAGGAGCAAGAGAAATTGTAGTCGTCGACAGAATCCGGCTTACAGGTTCTCCTCGCTTTTTTTGATACGGAGATTTTTTCCAGTTCACCCCTGAGAGGTGCTTCATGTTTCTCAAGTCCACAGCTTTTCAATCTTCGCAGCCCGAAATTACTTACTTCACCTCTGAAAGCGTTTCAGAAGGCCATCCAGACAAGGTTGCGGATCAGGTCTCCGACGCTATTCTTGATGAGCTCTTGAAGTACGATCCGCATGCGCGCGTGGCTTGTGAAACTCTTGTTAAAACCGGTCTCGTGGTCATTGCTGGTGAGATCACTACAAGCGATGAGTGCAAGATGAAAGCGCGCAAGTACGCAGACATCGCGCGTGAAACCATCAAGGCAATTGGCTATGACGATCCTGAAAATGGATTCGATTACCGCAGCTGCGGCGTTATCGTTGCAGTCGATGCCCAATCACACGATATCGCCGTCGGAGTGAACGAGGGCGAAGGTCTGCACAAGGAAATGGGCGCAGGCGACCAGGGCATGATGTTCGGATACGCCATCAATGAAACCCCTGAGCTCATGCCAGCGACACTCCAATATGCTCAGAACATTCTGCGCAAGCTCGCCGATAAGCGTAAGGTCGAGAAAGTTGCTTTCCTGCGTCCAGACGCGAAGTCTCAGGTCACAGTCGAGTATCACAACGGCGTCATCAAGCGTGTCGACACGGTTGTTGTCAGCACAATGCATACTCCCGAAGTTTCGCTTGAGAAGTTGCACGAGTTCGTTGTTGAGGAAGTCATCAAGAAGACTATTCCTGCGCACTTGCTCGACGGTAAGACCCGCTATTTCATTAACCCCACAGGTCGCTTTGTGACGGGTGGTCCACAGGGAGACTGCGGTCTGACCGGACGTAAGATCATCGTCGACACCTATGGCGGACACGGTGCGCACGGCGGTGGTGCATTCTCGGGCAAAGATCCAAGCAAGGTCGACCGTTCTGCGGCGTACCTGGGGCGCTACATTGCCAAGAATGTGGTCGCTGCTGGTCTCGCTGACCGTGCACTTGTGCAAATTGCTTATGCAATTGGCGTTGCAGATCCTGTGAGCGTCAATGTTCAGACATTTGGAACCGAGAAGGTTTCTCGCACTCGCATCGAGACCGCAGTGCGCGAGACTTTCCGCATGAAACCTGCAGATATTATCGCTCAGTTCGACCTCAAGCATCCATCGCGCAACGGGTTCAGCTATTGCGAAACTGCCGCCTACGGCCATTTCGGCCGTTCCCAGTTTCCCTGGGAAAAACTCGACAAGGTGGAGGCACTCAAGCAATATCTTTGATCTCTGCTAAAGGAGATCAAGGATATGTTCTTTCGCTTTATTGCAAGCCTCGTTGCTGTCGGTTGTTGTTTGTCGATCTCTTCTCTGAGCCCTGCGCCCGTTTTCAAAGGCGAGGCGTTGGCCTCTCCCGCGACCTCTGCACCGCAGCCAGCCTCCGGCACTTCTGCTGCTCCCGCAGCGAGTCCCACAGCGAGTGCTGCTGCACTCGTTTTTGAGCCAACCGTTAAGTCACTCGATGCTATCTGGGCGGCGCGCCACGAAGTTCACCCCCAGATCCTCGAGTTTTTGAAGAAAAAACAGGCTCTGCAGGACAACTACGAGGTGCTTTGGCGCATGTCGCGGCTGTCTTATTACGGCGGCTTTTTTGCCCTTCCGAAAGATGCATCGAGCGAAGATAAAATGGCCGTTTTCCTTGTGGGTAGCGAGGCGGGCGACAAAGCACGCAAGCTCGAACCCAGTCGAGTCGAAGGTCATTATTGGTATGCCGTGACTCTCGGGGGATGGGGCATCGCAAAGGGTATAATTAAGGCCCTCAGTTCAGCGACTCCCATGCGCGATGCACTCACTGAAGCCATTAAAATTGATCCCAAGTATCATCATGCTGGTCCGTACCGCATTCGTGGTCGGCTCTACAACAAGATTCCCGGGTTGATTTCTTTTGGCGACAACCAAAAGGCAGCTGATGATTTGCGCAAGGCTATTTCGCTCGCGCCGGAGAGCAAGCTGAACCACGTCTACATGGCTGAGGTTCAGGCCAAGATTCAATCCAAGGCAGAAGCTCTGAAGACTCTCGAGTATGCAAGATCCTTGCCCGACGTGGTTGGAGTTGCTGAAGAGGCAGCGTATCGTAAAGATATTTCTGAGCTTGAGAACAAGTTCCGTTAAGAACTCAAGAGAGGGTTTCAATGTCGAAAAGCAAGGTTTTGATCGGTGCAGCGTTTGTCCTGGGTGGTTTGCTGGGACTGGTTCCCCTTTTCACACTCGACAAAGATCGGCTTGCAGGACGTGCTTCGTTTGTCTCGCAAGGCACAACGGAAGCTGCCGCTGCACCTGTGTCAGGTGATTCGGGTCTCTTGGGCTCTTTCGGCGGAAAGCAAGTCCAGATGAACACCCTGAATGGCAGTGAAGCTCAAAAGCTCTATGAAGCAGAAATGCAAGTCTACACTGCTGCAGAACAGATTCTCGTGCAGCGTTATGTGATGGACTTCTTCGAGAAGATGAAGGCCGAGCGCAAGCTTGCTTCAGCGGATGAGGCCCAAGCTGCGTACTTCGCGGATAAAGTAAAAGTTTCCGAAGCCGAAGTGAAAGACTTTCTCGAGGCGAACAAAGACAATCCTGCACTCCAGCGCATTCCTCAAGATCAGCGTGGACCACAGGTTAAGAATTACCTTGAGGGTCGTGCGCGTGAGGGTGCGTTCCGCGAACTTATCGATGAAGCAAAGGCCTCAGGTGCAATTCGTGTAGCTGTCCGCCGCCCGAAGGAGCCGAAGCTTGAGGTCGATGATGGTGGCAACTTCTTCGTTGGCCCCAAAGATGCCAAGGTTACAATTGTGGAATTTGCGGACTTTCAGTGTCCGTTCTGTGCGCGGATGGTGCCAACGCTCAATCAAATCGTAAAGAAATACGAAGGTAAGGTGCGCTGGGTTTACCGTGACTTCCCGCTGCGCGAGATTCATCCCGAGGCACTTCCAGCAGCCGTGGCTGCAAATTGCGCCGGTGAGCAGGGCAAGTATTTCGAAATGCATCATGCTCTTTTTGAAAACTATCAAACCCTCGGTGCGCAGCTGTACAAAGATCTCGCAAGCAAAATCGGTGTCGATGCAGGCAAGTTTGAAACTTGCATGAAAGATCCGAAACAGGAAAACGAAGTTCTTAAGGATGCCCAGGAAGGACAGAATCTGGGAATCAATGGTACACCTGCATATTTTGTCAACGGCAGAAAGCTGGGCGGCGCAGTCAATGAGGCCGAGTTTTCCCGCTTGATTGATGAAGAGCTCGCCAAGAAATAATCCGGCCGCGACGGAGTACAGGTCTGCATGTTTGGTGTAGGTGGTGGGGAAATTCTGGTCATTGCGCTTGTCGCGTTGCTTCTCTTCGGTACCGATGATTTGCCGAAGAACATGCGCAAGTTCATGAAAGCTTGGAATGACTTCCGAGGTGTCACCAACGATCTGCAGAAGGGTTGGTTGGATGTGCGCGATCAAGTCACGCGGGATATCCTCACCGAACGTTCATCCACACAACCCGCAGAACAAGGCCAGCAGAGCGAGGCTCCGGCAGAAGATTCTACAGCTGCTGCGACTCTGAGCTCCAACACCGCTTCTGAGGCTCTCACAGAGGGTGCAGAAGGCCAGGCTTCCCACGTAGAATCACTGAGCGAGAACACAATTTTTGATTCGTCCGAGCGAGAAGCGGCTTCCGCGCCTCAGGTTCGTCCGGCGCAAGGTGCGCTTGCTCGGGGTCAGCTCGCAGATAATCACGTCGATGTTGCTGCAGCGGTCACTTCGCCCCGGGATCCTGATAAATCCACTTGATGTTGTAATAATTTCGCAAAACGCGCTGCACGTAGGTTTTTGTCTCGGCAAACGGGATGAACTCGATGAAGAACGGCACGTCTTCGATCTTCTGACGGCGCGCGAGCCATTTGTCTACCGCAGCTTCACCTGCGTTGTATGCCGCCACAGCATGAGCCAAATTGTTCTGATACCTGCCCAGGAGATCTCGTAGGTAACATGCGCCTGCAAGTGTGTTTGTTGCGGGGTCGGTGAGATCAAATTTCTGACCGTTTTGAAATTCTGGGAGCTGCTTGAGAATGCGGTTGGCTGTTGTGGGCATAAGCTGCATGAGCCCAACTGCACCGACAGGACTTTTCACTGACGCCTGAAAAAGGCTTTCCTGGCGCGCTACCGAATAAAGTACGTCGATATCCACTGCGCAACGATTTGCCGCGGCCTGGAATTCGTTGAGATAGGGGCGCGGGTAGAAAATAAAGTACAGAAACGGCAAATAGTCAGTGTCCCAGCCAATGGAATCACGCAAACGTCCAACGAATAAAATTGAATTAGGGTAGTCACCCAGTGCGTGAGACAACCATGCAATCTGGTGCGCTCGTGGAAGAACTTCGGTGTAAAGCGTATTCAGCCGTGCAAATGAGCTGCGGAGACTCGATGTTTCCGAGCGCAGCAGCTGCACGAGCAGCTCCTCACTTTTTCTGATTTTCGCAAGGAACTCATCATGTGAAAGGTTTGGCTCGGTGGAGCGGAGCGTTGCGAGTATAAGAAGTGCACTTTCCAAAGATAGATCAAATTGCTGCTGAGAAAGTGCGATCTCCTTGGCAGCATCTGACTTTAGATTGGTGGAACTGCGAGGTATGGCTGTATTCAGAATGCGGAGTGACCTGTCTCTTGGGATCAACATCCAAGAATCATGAACCTCGCGCCAGCTGCTGATAAACGCCCTTTTGGCATCAGTGGATGCGCGTCCAGATTCACGCGACAGGATTTGGCCTGAGAAGATGTCATAGATGCTCAGAGGATCTGTGCGGCCAGAGGAAAGGAATGAGTTCTCACTCACCACGGAGTCGTTTTTAGCTTTTGTGGTTCTTCCCATCCAATAGAATGCCATTGCACGAGTGAAGTTATCGGAAGTGGAAGCGATAACCTTTTCGAACTCTTTTTGAGAGTTTGAAAAATCACCCTCGAGAAAATGCATCAGGCCTTTGCGTGTTCCAAGCCAGTCGGGGAATTCATCGAGCTCGAGGGTGTGTGATTGCTTTTCGAGCGCATTGAGAAAAGCAATATTTTCGGTTGGGTTGAGCATTTCAAAACCAACTCTACCGATCAGAATTTTTGCTGCATCAACGTAGTGATCCCAAGATTGCAGCGCAGTGGCTTCATTCAGAGCGAGTCGTGCAGAATGAAAGGCCTGCGGATTTTCATTCTGCTCCCACTGAAGCCGCGCCAGCCACAGTCGAGCATCGAGCCGGAATGAATCGAATTGCTCCTTGTCGAGACCAAAGTGCTCAGGCTGACACGACGTCTGTTCGAGCGAACTCATGAGTTGGCTTTGCCACTGAGCGAACGTCTTGCGGTCTTGTTGGATGCGCGAAACCTGCGCTGAAACATATTGCGCATAGATTTGGTCTGCGGGGCAATTTGCTTTTCCGCGTGCAACAATTCCAGCTTTTGTTTTCTTCTGACTGAGCACCTTTTTGGCGAGCGTCGAGGCAATATCCCACTGCCTGTTGTCAACAAGATTTCTTAGCTTCAAAACCCTGCTGAGTGCAGTATCGACCTCTGTTTGTCCGTCCTCGACAACAATTTCCTTCTTGCGCGGAAGCGACTGGCTCCAAATATTTCTCAGCCACGAAGGCATAGAGAGTCCGGCGCGGCGAAAGTGAGATTCAGACAAAAGACGGGTGCGATATCCATTGGCGCTAAAGAGATTCGGCTCTTCGCGTGAGAGCACTTCCCAGCCTGTTGCTTTGCAGGCAACCGAGCATTGTAAATTCTGGAAGGAATTGAACTCAGTCCGCGGATCACGCGCCGTTGGTTCAACTGTTGTGTTGTTTTGTTCGCCCGACAGAGACATGACATCTGCTAGTGCAACCTTGCGCAGTGCCGAGACATAAACCTCTGTAGATAGGTTAGGCATAGCCAACACAGCTTTGCCGAGCTCGCGTGCCTGAGCCGGGCGCTGCTCGCGAATCTCGCGCTGCGATAGCAAGAGGGCACGCAAAGAAACAAGTGTCTGCTTGTTTGCATCGGAAAATCCGCGACCAAGCGTCGTGGTGATGCGTTGTCCAAGTTCTGATTTTTCAAAATCGTCCACCGCAGAGAGCGCATCAGGAAGACGTTGAATCAATCTTTCTGAGAGTTCGTTCTCTAGGGGGCTGAGGGAGTTGCCTGTGAAGGGCGCGCGTCGTTCGGTGCTGCTGTCCACCTGGCTCGGGGTGCTGCTGACGCAGGCATTGAGGAACAGTACCAGGGCTGAAATTGGCACCGGCACTCGAGAAGAGGCAGCAGTCGAACGCAGCTTGCACCGGGCCATACGTTAGGCCTTTGCAGCGCCCGCTTTGGACAGAATGGAATCGACAAAGCTTTCTACTTTGCCGACGAATGGCTTGTGAAGAAAGGCGATGTCGCGCTTGGTTTCTACAAACTTCACATCTGAGCCGTTGGATTGGAGTGTCAGTTTGAATTCACTCTTTCCGCCCTTTTCGATGCGCACCGACATGGTGTCCTGTTCCCAGGAAATGTCGGCAAATGAGGGCACGCCGGCTGCCTGAAGTTCTCGTTGCAAGGTTGCTTTTGCGTCGCCCGTGTTTGTGTTTCTGAAAGTCCAGCACATTCCCATGATTTGGCCCTTTATTTGATATTCACAAAGATAACAGCTCAGCGGACTTCAGGCAAAAATTAGAATCCGAGAAGTTTGAGTTTTTCCAGTGCCTCGACCAGCTCGGGGGTGAGCTGATCTTCGGTCGGCGATTGAACCACCAGGCGCGCATAGAGGTCACCGCGTTCCTCGGAACTGTCTTTTACGAAACCGAGTCCTTTGAGGCGAATCTTTACGCCGCTCTTCATGCCTGCTTTCAGATGAGTGCGTTTGGGTCCCTGGGGGGTGTTGATATTCACCTGTCCGCCTAAGGCGAGAGTTGTGAATGGGATCTGTACCTCACATTCGACGTCAGCACCCGTCCTGTGGAAATCGGGGTGCTCGCTCATTTTGACTTTGAGAAAGAGGTCGCCCCTGTGGCCATTGGGTTTGGTTGCACCCTGACCCTTAAGGCGTAGCAGCTTGCCGTCTTCAATACCGGCCGGAATCTTGATGCGCGCGTTGACACTCTCACCCGATGTTAGTCGAAAAACGACCTGCCGCTCGCCACCATTGTAAACATCCATAAAGCCCACATCGAGTTCTCGCTCGATGTCATAGGAGCTTTCATCTGCGAAGGGGCTGTCGAAACCTGGATGTGTTCGATACCCCGCGCCACCAGCTCCTCCTCCCGGTCTGTAGCCGCGTTGGCCGCGAAAGGAGCCGCCGCGTCCCTGAGCGCCACCCATACCGCCCATGCCACCCACTCCACCAAACATGGTCTCGAAGTCGACATTTCCAAATCCCATTTCACGGAAGATGCTGCTGAAGTCTGCCCCCCTGAAGACATCTTCGCGGAAGCCTCCGCCTTGCTGGAAGGCGGCGTCGCCATAGAGGTCGTACTGGCGTTTTTTGTCCTTGTCTGAAAGGATCGCATAAGCTTCGGATATCTGTTTGAATTTTTCTTCAGCCTGCTTGTTTCCTGGGTTGCGGTCGGGGTGAAACTTCATCGCAAGCTTGCGATAGGCTTTTTTGATTTCATCCTCGGACGCAGTCTTGGTCACGCCGAGCAAGTCATAGTAATTCATGCAGGTCTCCCCGGGCATACGGCCACGTCCCGGAGAATTTAATCAGGATTCCTGCAATGGCAATTCCAGAGGGGGATTCTGGCTCAGGATTTTTTGATGAGGCCTTCGACGTAGGTAAATTCATGCTCCGGAACCTGCTCAAGAAGCTCGTCGTCTTCGAACCCAAAGAACTCAAACCAATTGATGCCGACGAGCTCCGGGACTTCCGTGGAACGCTCTTCACCATCTTCAGTTTCATAGTATTCGAGAGCTTTTGTGATGAGTCCTGATCCCTTCATCTCGAAATAGTGGTATCCATCGCCATTGGTGTACTGCCCATCGCGCGAGTCACCAGTCCAATATTCGCGACAGTGCCAGACTTCATCCGGTCTGCGTGCCGGGCGAGGTTTTGCCGCCTGAGCGTGATCCAGGGTCAGGGGCTGTGCGCTTTTGAAATTCATTCTTTGCATCCTCAAGAACATTTCGGTCGTACCTCGCTTACTCGAATTTTCCAAGCAACACTTCCTCAACTGTCACATTCGGTTTGGGAAGAGCTTTGAGTTGAATTTCCAATTGGCCTAATTTGTCGACGAGCGAATACAGATGGCGTTCACGCTCTGGAGCACTCACTCGGTGAGCTCCTGTTTGTTGGCTTAATAGGAGCTGTCCGCGCCTGCGCACATCCGATAAAATAGGCAGGAAAGAACGCGCATGGCGCGAACACAACGGAGGCTGAAGGGCAGACTCTACGTCTGTCACGACAACAACTGCTATCTGCTCAAAACGTTTGAGTCTGCTTCCCCGGCCGGCACGCGGTAAACGTAACAAAGAACGCAGCGAGTTTCGTTTCTTGCGGATGAATTGGACTTTTGCAGAAGTCTGCCAAAGAAATCCGATAAAATAGGCCAAGCTTGTGGCCAGGACGCCCACCATGATCATCCAGATCATGCCGATTGAAGACACAGAACCCATTCGCAAGACCTCCTGTCTGCGCAATGAGGTTCGGCTGCCAGCGGGTAAACCTGAGCGGTGTCAGTCGGATTTCCAACAGCAGCGGGATGGTTAGGAAATTCGGCTCAGTTCAAATGGGTAATTTTCGGTCTCGCACAGATGCTGTGCAATCAACTTTACCTCAGTGTCGCGGTTTGCCTTGATGCTATAAACATTCTGATTAATGCGAGCTTTTGCGTTCCTGACAACAAGTTGAGCCAGCGACAGCTCGGTGGAGTTCTTCTCGGGACCACCACACTTCTCGAGCATGGAATTGGCGCGACAAAGCACGGCAGCAATCATGAAAGTATCGGCCGCGATGTCTGCGAGTCGGCAGAGCTGCATTTGTTCGTCCACGAGTTTTTGTCCGTACTGCCGAATGAGTTTGCTTGCCGTGTTGGCCAAGGCCTTCGAGGCATCCGCAAGCCGGGTGACTTCTTTTTCGAGAGCCGGATGGAAGCCCTCGAGTTTCTCACTCACGACGGACTGCTTGACTTGCTGGATTGCAAATTCCGAAATCACACCAATTTTTCCGATGGCATCGTTGAGTGAGTCAAGGTTGCGGATGTTTTGCAAGCTCTGCAGTTCCTTGCCAATCTTCTTGAATTCACTCGCGGGTTCTTTCAATCCTGTCATGGCAACGAACATGCGCAAGATTTCATTCGTACCTTCGAAGATAATTCCGATGCGACCATCGCGCAGTCGCCGCTCGAGGCCATAGTCTTTCATATAGCCATTGCCGCCGTGGATCTGCATGCCAAGGTTGAGTACACGCCAGCATGCTTCGGTGCCATAGATTTTACAGATGGCAGCTTCGATGGAGTAGTCGACGTCGCCCGCATCGACCAAAGACGTGGTCAAGTAGGTCATCGATTCAACAGCGTAGGCATGGCAGGCCATCTCTGTCAGCATGTCTTGAATCACACCGAATTCAGAGATTGAACTTTGGAAGGCCTTGCGGTTTTTGGCGTAGGTGACTGATTGGTTGAGAACCGCTTTGATCGTTCCCAGTGCGCCGCCAGAAAGTCCGAGGCGTCCTTGGTTGAGAATGCCCATTGCAATCTTGAAGCCATCACCCGGTTTGCCTAGGACATTGGACGCGGGCACTTTGACGTCTTTGAAATAGACTTCCACTGTGCTTGATGCCTTGATTCCCAATTTTTGCTCTTCGGGTCCGTGACTCACTCCACCCATGTCGCGCGTGACCATGATGGCTGTAATCTTGTCTTCACCGTCGACATTTTCTTTGGCAAAGACAGTGAAGAAGTCAGCAAACCCTCCGTTGGTGATCCAAAGCTTTGAGCCATTCAGAATGTAGTGATCACCTTGGCGCACGAGCCGCGCTTTAATGCCGGCTGCGTCTGAGCCAGCAGTGGGCTCGGTGAGTGCAAAAGCTGCGATCATTTCTCCGGTCGCCAACTTTGGCATGTACTTTTTCTTCTGTTCATCGGTACCAAACAGGTAGAGGCCTTTGAGACCGATGGACTGGTGTGCACCTACCGTCAAGGTAACACAGCTCTCGTGCTTGTTCATAAGTTCAAGGGTTCGGGTATAGAGTGTCTGTGTAAATTCTGATCCTCCGTAGATTTCCGGAATTATAAGTCCAAACAGACCCATTTCTTTCAGACCATTGAGAACATGTTCGGGAAGCTTTTTCTCATCATCCAACTTCATTGGGTCGACGTTTTCTTTGAGCCAGTCACCAATGGATTGCGAAACCAGTCGAAACTCTTCTTCACGAGGCGTGTTGAAGAACGGATAATGATGAAGAAGTGACTCTGGAATAGAGCCGCTAAAAACACTCTTCATGAAACTGGTTTTGGTACCACCCATAGGTGTCGCTCCCTCTAATTTTTTTTTCGCAAACATTCCATCCCATTGTATCACCGTTCCGCGGTCACTGAGCAAATCATATTGATGGCGCTGTGGCTCTATTGACGTGCCAAACCTTTGTGGATGGTGCGAGGCTTTGCATTGTCCACGGTGATAGACTGCTGAGGTAATTGAAGGAGGCTAAAGACCATGAACATGTTTAAACTGAGCGATGAACATCAGGCGATCTTTGAACTTGCGCGCGATTTTGCGAACAAGGAAGTTTGGCCGAAAGCGCGTGAGCTCGATGAGACCGCACGTTTTCCCTCTGAGCTCTTTGCAAAGGCGCACCAATTGGGTTTGTTGAACGCCTTCGTTCCGGAATCAGTCGGTGGATTGGGCTTGGGCGTGTTTGCTCACTCGTTGATTGGCGAAGCACTTTCCCTGGGCAGCGCGGGCTTCTGCACAGCGGCGCTGGCAAACGAGCTGGCTGCAGTTCCCGTCATTCTGGGTGGCAATGAAGCAATCTACAAAGAGTTTCTTGCACCGATGGTCGATGAGCCTCATATGGCCGCCTATTGTGTGACAGAACCAGGTGCGGGCTCCGATGTGGCATCCCTCAAAACAACCGCAAAGAAGGCGGGGGACAAATTCATTTTGAACGGATCCAAAATGTGGATCACCAATGCCGGCCACGCAAAATGGTTTTTCGTCCTGGCTAAAACCGATCCTGCGGCAGGTCATAAAGGGATGACGGGCTTTGTCGTTCCGGCCAACAGCCCGGGAATCATCATGGGCAAAAAAGAAGACAATATGGGCCAGCGCTGTTCAGATACGCGCGGACTCACTTTCGAGAACGTTGAAGTTCCGGCGCGCTACATGCTCGGAAAAGAGGGTGATGGATTCCGCCTCGCAATGGGTGCGTTTGATCGCACTCGTCCTGTGGTGGCCAGTGGTGCTGTAGGTTTGGCAGAGCGCGCGATGTTGTGTGCGATCGATTACGCCAAGCAGCGTACAACCTTCGGCAAGCCGATTGCTGAACACCAGGCCGTCGCATTCATGATTGCCGAAATGGCTCGTGATATTGAGGCCAGCCGTTTGCTCGTGTGGAAGGCAGCGAACGAGATTGACGCGGGTCAGAGGAACACATTCACGGCCTCGATCGCTAAGTTGCTTGCCGCCGACTCATGCATGCGCATTACGACAGATGCTGTCCAGATTTTTGGAGGTTATGGCTATAACCGTGAGTATCCGGTTGAGATGCTGATGCGTGACGCAAAGATCTTCCAAATCTACGAGGGAACCTCCCAGATTCAAAGATTGATCATCGCCCGCCATTTACTTGAGCAATGAACCTGGAGTAGAGCCGGCAGGGTGAATCGTATTTTGGCTGCTTGGGAGAACTGAAATGGCTGTGGCGCAAAAGCCGATAAAATTAGGACTGGTCGTTTGTCGTTTCAACGAATTGATAACCCGTCGTCTTGCGGAGGGTGCGCAGGCACTCTTGAAGCGCCGTGGCATCAAGCTCGAGCAGATCGTTGAGGTCGAAGTTCCGGGAGCCTATGAGGCACCACTGGCTGCCCAATGGCTGGCCGAGACCCATAAGGTCGACGGCGTGGTCGTTCTCGGAGCCGTTATCCGTGGTTCAACCGACCACTACCAGTACGTTTGCTCTGCCGCCGCAAGTGGACTCATGAATGTGCAGCTTGCACGCAGTCTGCCTGTGGGCTTCGGAATTCTGACCTGCGACACGATGGAGCAGGCGCTTGATCGTGCTGGTGGTAAGGCTGGTAACAAAGGGGCTGAAACGGCCGAGACAGTCCTCGAGATGATTGAAATGAAAAGAGGATTGAATCGGGCGGGGGGACACGAATGATCTCCCCCCTGACGCGCGCAGCCATGGCTTTGAAGCCAGCCCAACTGCGCGAAGCGCGGCGTTTCGCGGTTCAACTTGTCTATCAACTCGAAGCTGCGCAGCAGACCTTTTTGAGTGACACAATCCTCAGTACGTTTCTGGTACAGAATGAAGTTTTGCCAGAACTTTATGATTTCATAAGAATAATTTCTGAGTGTGTGGTTCAAGAGCAGCAACAGATAGACGCGCTCATCGAAAAGAGCGCATTGAACTGGAAGCTCTCCCGCATAGCCAAAGTCGATTTAGCCATCCTCAGAATTTGCACTGCTGAATTGCTGACGCGCACTGAAATACCCAAAGATGTTATCATCTTTGAGGGTGTAGAGCTGGGCAAGCAGTTTGGCTCCACGGCATCAGGCGGCTTCATTAACGGAGTTCTCGATGCTTTGGCGCGCACAATTGCCTCCCGAAACAACACTCCATGAAGAATCGGTAAAGAAAATCGAGGGGTCTGGGAGCTGTGCAGCGCGAACTTTATCTGTTCAAGACGGAACAACGATTGAACATGTTTCTGAGCGAGATGGCGCGCAACGGTGAGTTGCCTGAATCCGTTCTTGGACTTGGTTTTTTCGCGACTCAGCCGGCGGCGAGTGCCCAACCAAACGGCATAACACTCTCTGTGTCGCCTGTTTTTTTGAAAGACACTTTGCTCAAGGCTATTGCCCGCGAGGCAATGTTGCCTTTTTCGGCTGACCCCATTTTTCTCGGTGCAAACGATTTCACCGATGACCGTGGCCGCTCAAGAATTCTCAGGCGTCGCTCCGAGGTGATGGATGTTCGCTCGATCCGCCGTTGGATCCTCTCAGGGGTTCATCCTTTCTTTATCAATCCCCAGCAATCCTCGGGTCCTGCACCCTGGTGTTTGAGGGAAATCTCCGAATGTCAGGGTATTTCTGACGCCGTTGCAGTTATGTTGCGGGAAATGTTCCGCCGGGTTCTGAACTTGCGTGCATCGACGGTTGTTCTTGCCCCCGATACAGAAATGCTCGAAGTCTATTTCTCCGCGCTGGCGCGCTGGCGCCTTTCCCAGGGCAATTTCGTCCGCCTCCGAGACTATTTGCGCCTCCGTCCTTCCGATCGTATCGAGCTCATCTTGAAGGAAATTCTTGTGTGGCTTGTGGAAGAGAGCTTGAACGATCGCGTGACAGTGCTTTGCAGAACAACTGTCGAACATGACCAGCTGGTTTTGGCGTCTCGCTATATACTGAGAAATACAGCGATTTCTCAGCCGATTCAATTCAGGCTTTAGTTTTTGCAAAATCGTTCAAGCCGTCAGAATCTCTGCCGAAGATGCAAAGAGGAGGTAGGGAGCGCTCTTCGATTTGCAGTAAAGTCTTCGGATAATCTGCCGAAGGTCATGCGCTTCGTGTATTCAAAGAAAGGAGGTGAACTGTGCGCGGCATCCAACTCGTAAGTGTATCGCCCTCAGGCGCCGCCGCCGAGAGCGATGACATCGTAAAGGATCTCGAAACCTGGTTCGAAGATCACCAACAAATGTGTCGTTTGATCTCCACGGCATCGGCAAATGATGAGCGTGAGGTGGCGTCCAACCTAGATAGGCTCACGGCATCGGTCGATTCCGGCCACCGGTTGTTCTCCATGCTTAAAAGTTCTTATCAAAACGGACGGAGCGTCCAGGCTCCGGTGCACCGTTCGTCTTGCAGTATTCCGTTATCTGGAATGAACCGATTTGAGGAGAGCAGAAACCACGCTGCGAGCTCAGCGGGTGCGAATCATGCTGCATCAAACGTACGTCCCGTTCAGGCGCCGAGCGTCGCCTTCAGCGCTCTGCAGGCTCTGCAACCTGCGGCTGTCGCTGATCAACAGCGTGTTCAGCCGAGTCGGACGTATCTTAAGAAATCAGGCAGCTGATTAAAAAGTTGATCTAAAAACCAACCCGGTTTGGTGTGGTTTGAAATTGCTCCGCAACTGAGTCATCCAACGATGGTTTTCTAGTTGCGGAGCTTTTTTTGATGCGATTGCTCTCTTCATTTTTGGCTCTCGCCATTCTTGCCACGGCTCTTTTTCGCGTGGTTCGCAACAGCTTTTCATCGAGGCTGAACCCGACTCGGGAATCCGGCGAAAGCACATCCGTTCGTTCTCGCGGCGTGCCGGAAGGCGCGTCTTGGAGACCTAAAAACCTACTTTTGCTTCCACTCCCTGTGATGGATCAGCCGATTCCCGTCTTGAAGCGGAATGAGGAGGTTGTGCTCCTTCAAGTTTTGGCTTCCGGAGAGCACTGCTCTGTTGGTCACTTCACATTTCTTGCAGCTCGTGAAAATCACATGGTGCTGAGGTCGTCTCTGGGACGTCGGCCTTCAAATCTTGAAAGCTGGGCACGTCAGAAGCACACTGCCCTGAAATGGCAAATCATAAAGCCAAGTGCCGATCTTAAGGCTCGCCCCTATTTGCAGAAATGTGAGCGTTGGTTGAGCACAGGTACGGCACTCGCCGAAATCAAAATTGTATCCGCTCGTTCTGAACTCTTCCTCAGTTCAAAAGACTTCTTAGCTATTTTACCGGCGTCCAAAGCGAACTCACTGTCCATCAATGCTGATGTCCTGCGTGGGGGTTGGCGTGTTTCATCGCCACAGGGAGGATGGCAGGCTCTGCTTGTGCTCGATGCTCAAACCGGACTCAAACAAAATCTCAGTGTTCATTTTCCAAATCAAAAAGCGCCACTGATCTCGATCGAGCCACCTCGGCGCAATAAAGAGTTAAGCAAACCAATTGCTC
Source organism: Betaproteobacteria bacterium (assembly GCA_016868315.1). Taxonomy (GTDB): domain Bacteria; phylum Bdellovibrionota_B; class Oligoflexia; order Silvanigrellales; family Silvanigrellaceae; genus RFOM01. Next base: position 25,741 of record VGHE01000004.1, on the reverse strand, counting down.
TGCCGGGATGGGATTGAGTCGTTGACAGGCGTTTGTTACGCTCTGTGCGATATCATCAAACTGTCGTCACAGGGAGCCGTTATGACCACAACTCTTGTCCATTTCTTCGAGCTTCAGAAGGGTGTGGGTGTACTTGAAATCATTCGCCCCGATGCGCTCAATGCGCTCAACACGTCGGTTTTGCAGCAGCTCTCTGCACATATTGCGTCCCTCACACGCAACCAGAACCTGAGTGTTGTCATCCTCAAAAGCAGTGGTGACAAAGCCTTCGTTGCTGGAGCTGATATCAAAGAGATGCTTGATTTTTCTCCTACTCAAGCTTTCGAGTTCTCAAGACATGGGCAATCCATCTTCAAATCAATCAGCGAATTGCCCCAGATAGTCATTGCTCAGGTTCAGGGCTTTGCACTGGGCGGAGGCCTTGAACTTGCGTTGGCAGCGGATTTTATTGTGGCCTCGCAGAAAGCAAAATTTGGACTGCCTGAAGTTGGATTGGGGCTGATTCCCGGATTCGGCGGAACACAAAGACTCGTCAAACGTCTTGGTCTTGCGCGGGCGCTCGAATGGACAACCTCCGCGGAGAAATACACAGCTCAGGTCGCCTATGAGCTTGGACTCGTGAACCGCGTTGTTGAACCAGAGCAACTTGCTTCTGCTGTAGAGACAATTGCCAATGCGATTGCCGCTCAGGGTCCAAGAGCCATTCGTGCCGCGAAGCGCGCAGCCCAAGCTGCAGATTCTTCGGGAGGGGAGTTGGGCTATGAATTTGAAGCACAGCTCTTTGCTTCTTGTTTTTCGGGTGCAGAATCCAAAGAAGGACTCTCGGCTTTCGTTGAAAAACGTAAACCTGACTTCCGCGCTTCCGGGCGTTGAGGGGTATTTCTATGATCCCGGTGTTTGGTGAAGTGGGCATGAAAAGTGAGAAGATTACGGTTGAGTTGCGTCGCAAGAGCGGTGTTTTGTTGCAGATGTTAAGCTTGCGCAAAGGTACGAATCTATGGGTGGCGCTCAGACGCTTCGGGATTCCGGTGGGGTCATCTTGTTCCGGGGTTGGTGTCTGCGGAAAATGTGCTGTTCAAATCGACGAGCAGTATGAAAAGCAGTTGAGCCCGCGTACCGATCTTGAAACTGAAACTCTATCACGGCAAGGCATCGATCCCGCCCAACGACTTTCGTGTTTGTGCCGGGTACAGGGTGATGTCATTGTGAGCGCTGATTATTGGTGAGCAACAGCTTGGCTGTCAGGAGGATTTCCGTCCGAGGTTATTCTCAACACTGCTTGCTGTGTTTTGTGATGGGCGCGGAAGTCCAGAAATTAATTTCTTGAATTCGTGAAAAACCTGACTTTCGGTGGGCGAAAGCTGGCGTCGGCGCAGGTCTCTATGCAGCATCAGATGCAGCACTTCGAGACCCCGTTTAACAACGTACAAGACGTTTGGTTGCTGGTTTTTGTAAGTGCTCAGATATTCGCGCGTATACGCTCCAACGAGCCACTGGCCCACATCGAGAATCGCCAATCGATAGTCGTTGGCCTCTTCTTGGTGCTGTGATTGAACCGCGTTGCCAAGCAGTGAAGAAATTGTTTCGAAATCCCTTTCGCTTTGAAAAACCAGTGGCTCATCTTGCTTTGGTTGGCCAAAAAGTTTCAGCGCAAGCGAAATCCGCTCACTCGAGTTTCTGTAAATTTCCTTGATGGTCTTCTTTTTATCAGCCGCTGATGTCATTGAAACCTCTCATGTCCATCACACAGCGAGTTGAACAGGCTCGTCTGGGGATGACTCAGTAGAGTCTGTGTCCCGCTCAGAGTCTGATTCCATGGGTGTCAGATACGAGACTCGTCCCTCTATTCTTGCGCCATCTTCGACTACCAATCTTTTTGCGGTGAGGTCGCCGTAAACGCGAGCGGTCGGGCTGAGTCTGAGCAGATCGGATGCACGAAGGTTGCCATCAATTCGGCCATTGAAGAGAACGACGACTCCGTTGAGGTCGCCTGTAATGACTGCCGATTCCTCGACCGTCAGAATTCCATCGCAAATGACTGAGCCGTCGACGTGACCACCCACGCGAGATTCTCCCTGAAGGAACATTTTTCCTTGGAAGCTGCAACCATCAGCAAGCATGGAGATACCACGAGTACGAGACTTTGTCGTGGTTGTCTCTGCTTGTCGAGTAATTGTGTTCTCAGATGTTTGCTTCTTTGAAAACACGCCAGACTCCTGCAAAATGAATTCTGTTCTGTCGACAGACCTCAAGGTGAGTTTACTGCTCCTGAGGTCGAAGGGAGGTGAAAGAAGTGTCCCAAGACAATCCGGTGACACCTGATTCGAGTTTGGGGAATTTCCCGGGCGATTGGCTGAGCCGTTCGCTTGCCTTCGCACCGGTGACGCTTCTCCGGCTGCGTCACATCGAGAAGATGCATGGCACCGCAAGACGCGCCTCAAAATCATGCGGCTGCAGTAAAGAGTCGAGGTTTCCATCGCCATCTGACCGCGCCGTCGTCTGGGGGGTCGTTCAGCCTATTGAGCCCGTGCGGCAGGTTCTATTGTCCACGCCCTGCCGGCTTCTTCCCCAGGGCTGGCTTCTGCTGCAGCCAAACGGCGGAATCTTTTCTTGGGGAGAAGTCATCGAACTTGATTTTGTGGACGGTCAGTTTTTCTCAGAGGAGTCAGCGATTCTTGAAGAACCAAGAACCCTTGAGCAGTGGGAGAAACTGGGTGGGGCTGAGCTCAAATTCAAAATCTGTCAGAGTACTGACGCCACTCGCCAATGGGCGCTCGTGCGCTCCCGACACGCACTGGTCACCGAAATACTGCAGCGTAACCCGGAGTATTCTCACCTCAATCTTTCAGTGCCAGAAAGCAACGGTCGCCCAACAGCTGAGGTTGAGGTCGTCCGCAGTCAGCTTCCAGATCTCGAGGTTGAGCTTTTGCGGGAACGCTTCGTACCCGAATGGCGGCAGTGTGGTGACATGGCGTACCGGCGTTTTACAACCTACACTATAACGCGAAAGGACACTTGAGCTTCCTATCCGGAGGTTATCGGGTGAGAGTGTTTGCCAATGAGAGCAGGTTTTCGTCGCAAGAACACAACACACCAGCAGATGTTCGTCCGTCTGGTGACAGGTTTTGCGTGTATTGGTGCTGGACTCCTCGTGCAGGCGTTCGAAAACGACCCCAAAACAACCAATGAAAAAGCCGCTGCAATAAGCGATTCCAGGAATCAAGGGGACGAAGATGCGGTCGACCCAAACTCGCAAAATGCCTCTCAGAAGATTGGGGGAAGTTTCCAAAAACAGGGCTACAAGGATCCACGTGAAGAGTTGACCAATGAGCGTCACGCCCTCAAGACTCCTTTTGGCCAGATTGTCTGGAAAGATGTCGACAAGCGCCTCAGCTACCGCGATAAATTTACTTTCGTGAATTACAAGGGAATGACACTCAAGCTGACTATTCAGCCTGATCTGCAAATGGCACTCGAAAAGACTCTCGCGGCTCAGCGGAACATTGCAGGTGCTGTGGTTATTCTTGAATCGCGCACCGGTCGTATTCTTGCGATGGCTGAATCGAAGGCGAATATCCATAGTCCGCTCGTCAACGAGGACTCCATTTTGACGTCGGCGCGCGCTCCTGCAGCGAGCCTGATGAAGATCGTCACCGCAACGGCGAGCATTGAAAAGAACAATCTCGATCCCGATCAAGAAATTCCATATCATGGTGGGTGCGGAACGCTGCGCAACAGGAACTGGTTACGCGATGTGCAGTCTGACCGTCAGCGTATGACCTTTTCACATGCTTTCGGAATCAGCTGTAACACTGTGTTTGCAAGGCTTGCATTGTACGAAACTGGGCTTGCATCGTTGCGTCAATACGCCGAAAAGTATTTGTTCAATAGACCAATCCCAAGTGACCTGCGCATCGAGACAAGTGCTGCATTGATTCCTGCTCTCGAGATGGCTACTGCACTTGAAGTGGGTGAAGCGGGCGCCGGTTTCGGCTCCAGCAAAATCTCCCCGGTTCATGCAGCAATGCTCTCTGCCGCTGCCGGAAACGCGGGCGTGATGATGGCGCCCTATCTGGTTGAGGCTGCTTACGACACTTCGGGCAAACAAATTTACACAGGCTCGCCGTTGGAAATTTCGCGGATATTTACCAAGCGTACGGCTGATAAAATGCAAAGATTGATGCAGGAAACTGTGCTTTCTGGAACAAGCCGAAGATACTTCCGGCGCAAGGGTACGGCTGGGGATCGGTTTGAGATTGGCGGGAAAACGGGAACCCTTTCCGATGCCGAGGAAAGAGGAACTCTTTACACATGGTTTAGTGGAATTGCTCCTTTGGAGTCGCCGCAGAACGTTGCCATTGGAACACTTGTTGCCAGCCCCAAAAATTGGGTTGTCCGTGCCAGCTCGCTCGCTCAAATCAGCTTAGCTCAATACCTGAAAATTGAGCGACAGGATCGTTACAAATTTTATAAAGTGACGCAGTAAATCAGACGGCTTTCGCGGCGTCTTCTGGAGAATGCATGGCCGGTCTCTCGTTTATTGATATTGTGTTTCCGCAGTTCAGCGGGAATCATTGGCAGGGCGGCGTTTCGCTGTTCCGCTCCGGCAGTGTGGGTAAATTATCTTTTTATGGCGAGCTCGTGAGCGCGCGGGTTCGAGCCGGAATAGGTGAGAACTATGACGTGCGCCTCAAGCTGCACTCCCAAGGGAAGGGTGTGCAGTGGATGGAATGCACCTGTCAGGCGAATCGTCGCAAGGGCGAGAAGTGCTCGCACATCGCTGCGTTGTGTTTGGTTCTTGACCAGGAAAATGCGCAGACCCTCGAGAGATTTGGCTTGTCAGGGCAGGGTGCCGACAAACACCTTTTCAAAAAAGAGTCATCATTCGAGAATGTTTTGCTTAGCGACGCGCAGTCATCTTCTGCCGATTCATCTGCGTCGGGTTCAAAAGCTGGTGCCGACGCATCACGTGGTCTTGGAATCATTCTCACCGAGGGCAAAGCCAAGATCGTTGATTCTGTTTGGAATGAAGGGGAGTACGCTCTTCAACTGACGGTTGATTATGGTCCGAAAAAAATGCTGACCTACTCGCTGGGTATCGACGATGCGCTCAGAATTCTGAATTCGACTGAAGTCAAAGGCCAGATTCCCAAAAAAACTTTGTCAATAATCAATAATGCGCTTATTGCAGAGCGATTTTTTGAGTGCAGAAAACAAGGTGCATCCGCCATCCAGATTGTTCGTACGGTCGTGATTCGAGATTCCATCGGACGCATCAGGAAGACCATTGAACTGGAATCGGCGCCCGTGCGCAGTGTCGGGCGCCTTGGAGTTTATGTTTCCAAGTCTGGCATTATCTCTTATCAGGATAAAATGAATCAGGCACAGGTGGCACGCTGGGATGAATATCCGCGGGTGGCCATGCTCGACAGTGATACTGCAGCACTTCTGATAGAAACTAATTTTGAGAGACTCCGAGAGACGGCCCAAGTAAAAGTGGCGCCGGAGTTAGCCAAAGTTAAGGTTTTCTCCAAGTTCACGATTCCCGAGTTGAAGCTCAAGACCACACACGATGGCGGTTTCTTCGTTGAGCCCACATTTCGCGGATTGCTGGGCGAAGCACCTGAGAAGAAAGAGGCCGCAGAAGAGGGAACTGATGCTTCTGTAGCATTGTCGGTTGAGGCAGCTTCGGAAGCGACGATCTCGTCTGGGTTTTCCCATTCAAATCTTCTTGTTTCGATTCTCAAGGCTCGCGCGGAGGGGCGGAAATTTCTGAGCACCAAGCAGGGATGGCTGCGTCTTCCGGAGGAACTCGACTGGCTGGCTCAGCGGGTTCAGAACGACGGTAAAATCAAACTCAGCACGCTTGAACTCATAAAATTCCGCGAGCAGTTTGCATCCGAGAGTGAAATTGTCGGAACGGGTGATGTGATTGCTCGTTTGCGTTCAGGCCTGTTGGGTATGAACGACCTAGAACTTCCGAGTCTGCGCGCTACGCATCTGACCTTGCGTCCGTACCAGCAAGAGGGTTTTAAGTGGCTCTGGTGGCTGTACTCAAACGGGCTGGGTGGTTTGCTGGCAGATGAAATGGGTCTGGGTAAGACACACCAGACCATGGCTCTCTTATCTTCGGTTGCAGACCGTGAACCACGAAAAATCAGTCTGGTTGTTTGCCCAACGAGTGTGATCGATCACTGGCTGGACAAACTCAATCAATTCGTACCTGGTGTGCGTGTCATTTGCTACCACGGTGCTCAGCGTAAGCAGGAAGCACTCAAGAGACCTACACAGCACGTCATTTTGGTTACGAGCTATGGCATTCTTTTGCGTGACTACGAATTTCTAATGCGTTGTCCGACTGAGCTTGTCATTCTTGACGAGGCACATCTTGTTAAGAACCAGTCGACTCGTACCTACCGTGCTGCAGTGCGTTTGGGCAGCCGGATGCGTCTTTGCTTGACGGGTACACCACTTGAGAACGATCTTCTCGAGCTAAAGAATTTGTTTGACTACATCGCACCGAACTATCTCGGTACAGATTCCGAGTTCAAGAAAAAGTATATGTCCGACAGACGCTCCAGTGCTCTTGCCGATTTGGAGCTACAGAGGCTTATTCATCCCTTCAAACTGCGCAGAAACAAGCGCGATGTCTTGACCGATTTGCCAGACAAGGTCGAGGACATCCGGCACTGCAATCTCAACAAGCGCCAGGTTGAGCTCTACAACGAAGCCCTTGCGTTGAAGGGTCGTGAACTTGTTGAGGCGCTCGAGAGCGACCAGGCAGCCATTCCATACGTTCACATTTTCTCGGTCATTTCCTTTCTCAAGCAGATTTGTAATGACCCAGCGCTCCTCGATCCTCGGTACGAAGCCGTGGGTAGTGGCAAACTTGCTCTGTTTGAGGAAATTCTCAGTGAGGCTCTTGCGAGCGATCAGAAGGTTGTGGTGTTTTCCCAGTACGCAAAGATGATCAACCGACTGAGCGAGAAGCTCACCCAACGCGGGGTGAAGCACGTGTGCCTAACGGGTCAAACCGCCCAGCGCGGTCAGCTCGTTCGGCAGTTCCAGGAAGATAATGAAGTTAAAGTCTTCTTGGGTTCTCTCCTCGCGGGAGGAACAGGTATCGACCTGACGGCGGCCAGCGTGGTCATCCACTATGACCGGTGGTGGAACGCGGCCAAGGAGAACCAGGCGACCGACCGTATTCATCGCATTGGTCAGCAGAAGAACGTTCAGGTCTACAAGCTTGTCACCAAGGGCACCCTGGAAGAGCGCATCGACGAGATCATCAATCGTAAAAAGCTGATATTTGAACGTTTTGTTGAAGAGGATGCGGAGATCTTTAAAAACCTCTCTCGCGAAGATTTGCTTAAACTTCTTGCACCCGCAAATGAGGGCGATGCCATCGATACCAGCGAAGAGGTAGAGCCCGCGTCGGTTGATGCCCTTGTTCATGAAGGCGTTATTGAGTCGCATCAAATCTGAGGTTTGGCGCACCTGATCTCTTGCTGAATGGCCGGCTCGGGGTTAAAACCAGCCGTCCTTGAAAACTTCAGCGTCCCAAGAGGTCATCAACATGAGCGTTAATCCCTGGCATCCGTGGCATTCTGTTGCTGTCGGCAAGAAGGCTCCTTCTATCGTTCACGCCATCATCGAAATCCCTCGCGGATCCAAAAGCAAATACGAGATCGACAAAGATTCCGGCATGCTGCTTATGGATCGCGTGATGTCGAGTTCTGTGGTGTATCCGACCAACTACGGCTTCATTCCCCAGACCTACTGCGACGATGGTGATGCTCTCGATATTCTTGTCCTTGGCCAAGATCCCGCGGTTCCGCTGTGTATCATGAACGCACGGGTTGTGGGCTGTCTCAAGGTCATCGATGGCGGAGAGGAAGATGACAAAGTCATCGCCGTTCACGCTGACGATCCCCAATACAAACACATTACTGAATTGTCTGAAGTGAACCCTCATACACTCAAAGAAGTCGAGCAGTTCTTCCGCTCATACAAGGCTCTTGAGAAGAAGGTTGTTGAAGTCGGTGCCTGGTTGCAGCGCGCTGAGGCGGAGAAAGTCGTCGAAAAAGCATGTGAGTTCTACAAGGCAAATTTGAATAAGTTAGTTGGAAAATAAAAGGGGAAAAATTGTGGTTTCTCAAAACCTGAAACGTACACCCCTGAACGCAGAGCACCGCAAGCTGGGCGCCCGCATGGTTGACTTCGGCGGTTGGGATATGCCTGTTCAATATTCAGGAGTCATCGACGAGCATAAAGTGGTGCGTTCCTCCGTGGGTCTTTTCGACGTGAGCCACATGGGAGAGTTGATGGTCTCGGGTCGCGGAGCCAACGATTTTCTTCAACGCATGACCACCAACGACGTCACTAAGATTGCGATTGGTCAAGCTCAGTATTCTGCTTTGTGCAAAGAAGATGGCTGTGTCATCGATGACATCATTGTTTACCGCCGTGGCATCGATAGCTTTCTTGTTTGTGTGAATGCTTCCAACACCGAAAAAGACGAGCAGTGGCTGCGCGCGCATCTTCCTGCGTCGGGCGTAATTCTTGAGAATCAATCCGAAGCCTATGCACAGATTGCTGTGCAGGGTCCGAAGGCTCGCGAGCTCGTGCAACAGGTTGTTGATATCAATATTGCCAATCTTAAGTATTACTGGTTTTCCGAGGGCAAAGTGCTCGGACAACCTTCCATCATCGCACGTACGGGTTACACAGGTGAGCTTGGTTTCGAACTTTATGTTCCTGCCGATGCTTCACCACGCATCTGGTCTGCTTTGGTCGAAGCGGTAGCGAAATTAGGTGGCAAGCCTTGTGGTCTTGGAGCGCGCGACACCTTGCGCCTTGAGATGGGATATCTTCTCTATGGCAACGACATGGATGAAGGCATCAATGCGCTCGAGTGCGGCCTGGGCTGGGTCACCAAATTCACCAAGGGCGAATTTGTTGGATCAAAAGCGCTTGCATTGCAGAAGGAGCGTGGCCTCGGCAAGCAGATGGTCGGAATCCAAATGCTCGACAAGGCCATTGCCCGGCACGGCTACAAAATCTTCTCGCATGCCGAAGGTGGGCGCGAGTTGGGTTGGGTCACCAGCGGTACAGTCGCTCCGTCTCTGAATCTTAATGTGGGTATGGCTTATCTGCCCCCCGAGTTTTCGAGCATCGGTCAGGAAATCTTTGTTGAAATTCGCGGCGAACGTAAATTGGCGCGGGTCTGCAAGAAACCATTTTACACAAACGGAACAGCACAACTCTAAAAACCAGGAGCCTTTCTCATGAGCAACTATCCAAACAATCTGCAATACACCAAAGAGCATGAGTGGATCCGCGTTGAGGGCAACACGGGAATAGTCGGCATCACAGCGTTTGCCATCGAGCAGCTGGGTGATGTTGTGCACCTTGATTTGCCCAAAGCTGGAAGCAAGTTCAAAGCAGGCGAATCGTTCGGCACAATTGAGTCAACAAAAACCGTATCTGACTTGTACATGCCTGTTGCTGGCACAGTCGCAGAAGTAAACTCTGCGCTCACCTCTGCTCCCGAAGATATCGCTAATGATCCTCATGGTAAAAATTGGCTCGTTAAAGTGACGCTCGAGGGAACTCCGGCTAATCTGATGACTGCCGACCAGTACACCAAATACATCGCAGACGCTGCGAATCACTGAGAGTGGACAGGGGCGTCAATGACGCCCCTTCTGATTTCTATCAACACCAGACGAGAGTGCGATCATGACCGTTCAACATCGTTTTCTCCCGACCACTGCAACAGACCGCGCAGAGCTGCTTCAAGCCTGTGGAGTCAGTTCTGTTGAAGATCTTCTCAAGGGAATCCCCGACAACGTGCGCTTCAAGGGCGAGCTGCCCAGCGGTCCAGCACAGTCGGAGTTGGAAATTCGTCGCCGCATTAGAACACTGATGAAAGATGGTCGGTATGCAAAAAACGCACTGAGCTTCATTGGTGCTGGAATCTACGACCACATGTGCCCGGCTGCAGTGAACCAACTCACGCTGCGCGGCGAGTATCTGACTTCGTATACGCCCTACCAGCCAGAAATGACCCAAGGCACGTTGCAGGCTCTGTTTGAATTTCAAACTATGGTCTCCGAGCTTTTCGGTATGGAAGTCTCGAATGCGTCGCACTACGACGGCTCAACTTCACTCGCTGAAGCTGCGCTCATGGCCTTGCGCATCAACAAGAATAAAAACCGTTTGCTTGTGTCTTCTTCTGTGCACCCTGAGTACGTTCAAGTCTTAAGAACCTATCTTGCCAATCTAGGTGTTGAACTTGCATTCGTTCCGCTCGAGAGTGGAGTGACCTCGCTCAATTCACTTAAGAGTCTGCTCAGCGAAAACGTGATGGGCGTAATTGTGCAAAGTCCAAACTTCTACGGATGCGTTGAGGATCTCGAATCTCTTGCTGCCGCTGCAAAGGCAAAGGATGCACTTTTTATTGTTAGCACGCCTGAAACACTGAGCCTTGGAGTGCTTCCATCACCCGGTGATTGTGGTGCCGACATCGCAACGGGTGAAGGTCAGAGCTTTGGAGTTCCGCAAAGTTTCGGCGGGCCGTTTGTTGGTTTGTTTACATCGAAGATGGAACACGTTCGGCAAATGCCGGGTCGTCTGTGCGGAGAAACCATTGATGCGCAGGGGCGCCGCTCGTACACATTGACTCTCTCGACGCGCGAACAACACATCCGTCGCGATAAGGCAACCTCTAACATCTGCACCAACCAAAACCTGATGGCGCTGTGGGCAACAATCTGGCTCACCATGATGGGCAAAGAAGGCTTTCACGAACTTGCCGTGCAGAATCTCTCTAAAGCGGAATATGCCAAAGATGTTCTTCTGAAGACTGGCAAGGCTAAGTTGCGTTACCCTACGCAGAGTACCTTCAATGAATTTGTCATTGAGTTGAGTTGCTCCGCCAAAGACTTCGCAAATAAAGCTGCAGCTCAGGGTGTTGCACCTGGAGTTGCACTCAGTCGTTTTGATTCAAACGATAACACAGGTCTGCTTGTGTGTGTCACGGAAAAGAAATCACGCGACGATATTGATCACCTCGCACAACTTCTGCGCGATCTGGCCTGAGGAGAATCACCATGGATTTTTTGAAGAAAAGTACAGGTCATGCCGTGGTTCTCGAAGAACCACCGAGTTTTGAAACTTCACGTCCGGGAGCAGTGGGTACCGATCTGCCGACACTCGATGTTCCGCGCGTTGAGCCCAAGTCCGTATTCAAGAAAGTGCGAGTACGAAAGGCGCGGTTGCCAGAGTTGAGCGAGCCTGAGGTTATTCGCCACTTCACGCGCATGTCGACCTGGAATTACGCCATCGACCTGGGAATCTATCCGTTGGGTTCCTGCACCATGAAGTACAATCCGCGCCTCAACGAAGAGATCGCGCGCAGTGGTGAGCTCAGCGAGGCTCATCCCTACGATCCTATTGAATGGTCTCAGGGCCATTTGCGTGTGATGTGGGAACTTACTGAGGATCTCAAAGGTGTTACTGGCATGCCTGGAGTGTCACTTCAGCCCGCTGCAGGTGCGCACGGTGAATTGACAGGTCTGATGCTGGTATCGGCGTATCACAAGTCGAAAGGGCGTCAGCGCAAAACAATCCTGACTGCCGATACGGCGCATGGAACCAATCCGGCATCCGCTGCTCTGGCCGGTTTTCAAATTGTCCAGATTGCAACTGGCGAAGACGGTGTTATCCATCCGGAAGCATTGGCGGCCGTGCTCAACGACGATGTTGCAGCTCTCATGACCACAAATCCAAACACGCTTGGAATTTTCGAGAAGAACATCCAGACCGTTGCCAACATGCTTCATGAAAAAGACGCTCTGCTGTACATCGATGGAGCCAACCTCAACGCCGTTCTGGGTCTGAGCCGTCCGGGTGATTTCGGTGCAGACGTTATTCAATTCAACCTGCACAAGACCTTCTCGACACCTCATGGTGGCGGTGGTCCAGGTTCAGGTCCGATTGCGGTTTCAGATAAGCTTGTGCCTTTCCTGCCTGTTCCGCGCCTCGAGAAACACGGCGAGAAAATTGTTCTCGTGGACAACGCTCCGCAGACTATTGGCCGGGTGAAGGCTTTCTTCGGAAACTATGGCATGTTCATACGTGCATGGTGTTATATTCGTGCCTTGGGTGGTCAGGGTTTGCGTGCTGTCTCCGAGAACGCGATTATCAATGCGAATTACATGCGCTCGCAGCTTAAAGATGTTTTACATATGCCAGTCAATGCACCTACGTTGCACGAAGTTGTATTCAATGATCGCAACCAGCGTGACGTGAATCTCGACACCACGAAAATGGCTAAGCGTCTCATCGATTACGGCATGCACCCAATGACTGTGCACTTCCCATTGTGTGTGAAGAACGCCATCATGATTGAGCCTACGGAAACTGAAAGCCGGTCAGAGATGGATCGTTTTGTGAATGCGCTCAAGGAGATCATTCGCACGCCTGAAGTTGAGCAGGCGCCGACGCGTGTTTTCCGTGAGCGCGTGGATGAGACCAAGGCAGCGCGCGAGCTGAAGCTGACCTACAAGTTCAAGGATTGAGCGTGACCTGACCTGCCACCCACTTCTCCAGATGGGGGTACGAAAGTGCCCCGCTCTGGCGAGCCTTTTCCTTTTCATTTTCAAAGACAATCAGGGTGGGAATACTGCGGATGCCGAATCGATTACCGGCATCCTGGTGTGCCTCTGTGTCGCACTTGAGAAAAAGTGCTTTCCCTCTTTGGGCGGTCGCATATTGTTTAAATGTGGGCGCAAAGCCGACACACGGCCCACACCACGGCGCCCAAAAATCAACAACGACTGGAATGGGCGAGTTGAGGACAGCTTTTGCGAGCACCGCTCCGTTCACTTCGTGAACGGGATCTTTGTGGTTCAATACGGTTGAACATTTGCCACATTTTGCTTTGCCCTGCTCGATGTGATCAGGAACACGATTGAGTGCGCCGCAGGATGTGCAGGGCACGAGACACGATTCAGGCATCGTTTTTTCTCCAAAGAAGAAGTTTTAGCCGATGTATTCTTTTCCGTTCATGTATTTTCTCAAGGCCTGCGGTATCCGGATACGACCGTCTGCGGTCTGGTGATTTTCCATCAACGGAATCAAGACGCGCGGTGTCGCGACCTCGGTGTTGTTGAGAGTAAATACAAACTGATTCTTACCTGCTGCATCTTTTGTTCTGATTTTGAGGCGTCGAGCCTGGTAATCGTAGAAACTCGAGCAGCTGTGTGTTTCGCCGTATGCGCTGCGACTCGGCATCCATGTTTCGATGTCGTGTTTCTTCACTTGTCCTTGTCCGAGGTCACCGGTGCAGACCTTCACCACGCGGTAGGGCAGTTCAAGCATCTTCAGAAGATCTTCAGCATTGGTGAGCAGTTCCATGTGCAGGCGATCGGATTCTTCCTTGTCGGGCTTGCACAACACAACCTGCTCGATTTTTTGAAACTGATGAACTCGATAGAGTCCTTTGGTGTCTTTGCCATGTGCACCGGCTTCACGGCGAAAACAGCTTGAGTGGGCGCAGATTTTCACAGGCAGTTGAGCGGCATCAAGAATTTCACCGGCATGGTAGCTCGCTAGGCTGACCTCTGATGTTCCCACCAGCCACATGTCGTCTTTCTCAACAAAGTAGGCTTGGTCTGCGCCGCCGGGGAGATATCCTGTTCCCTGCATGGCCGATGACCTGACAAGAACCGGCACGCTCATGAGAGTGAAGCCGCGTTGAGTGAGCAAATCTACGGCCAAATTGTGAACCGCGCGCTCGAGCTCAGCACCTGCGCCAACCAGAAAGTAGCTGCGTGAACCCGCAACGTTGGCGCCTCTGTTAAAATCAATTAGGCCAAGTTTCTGACCGAGTTCGATGTGGTCGAGCGGTTTGAAATTGAACACCGGTGGTGTTCCTTCTTTGCGCCACTCAACGTTGTCTGCGTCGGTTGCTCCTACGGGAGTGTCGGCACTGGGCGGATTGGGCACAGTGCTCTGCATAGCTTCAAATTCCGCCTCAACATCGCGCAGTTTTGCTTCGGCTTGGGTGAGCCGCTGACCCACTTCCCGCATCGAATTCAGGAGGGACTCGCGCTCTGCGGGATCTTTCGCTTTCTTGACGTTGTCCGAGCCTTCATTGCGTTGCCGGCGGAGAGTTTCGGTTTCCTCGAGAGCCGCCAGACGGGCGTCGTAAATAGCAGCGAATTTCTCCGAATCAAAAGGGATTCGCTTTAGCTGAGCAGCGTGGCTAATGACCGAAAGATTGTCACGGACATATTTTGGATCGAGCATGCGAGTGAGTCCTTCGCGGTTTCGTTGGTGTTCCAGAGCATATATTGTTTATCCTCGGGCTTGTCCTTTGCAAGCGTGGGATACAATTTTTCCCGCAGGAAACGGTTGACCGATTCGGGTTCCTGCTTACACTGTGCGGGCTTCAGGCTCTGGATCCTTGCAGGAGGTCTACCGATGTTTTCCATCACCCGGTCTAACAACATTATTTTTTCTTCTGAATCACCCACCGGCGGTGAACCCGAATCCACGCAGGGTGGCGCTTCGGCACAGGACAGCGGCGCTCCAGGTGAAGGCAAGCCGGAAACTGAGCGTGCTGAAACATCCGATTCAGCGGCGAAGCTTCAAGAGCAACTTTCTGAAATAACTGCTAAATATGCGGAAACCAACGATCGCATGTATCGTATCGCCGCTGAATTCGAGAATTCTCGGAAGCGTTGGGAAAAGGAAAAGGGCGACCTTAAAACCTACTGTATCTCAGAATTTGCGCGCGACCTGTTGCCTGTCATTGATTCCTTCGACAAGGCAATGACGGCTATTGAGCAGTTGACCCTGAACGTGGACACTGAAGAGGGCAAACAAGTTGCGTCGATTGTCGAGGGTGTTCAGCTCGTTTCAAAGGTGCTGGCCGATACCCTCAAGAAGCATGGCGTTGAGAAGCTTCCAGGAAAAGGCGAGGCCTTCAATCCGAACTTCCACAACGCCATTGCAAAGACATTAGATGCGACTCTCCAGCAGGAAATGGTCGTTGATGAATTTGTATCTGGCTATCGCATCGGTGAGCGGATCTTGCGCACGGCCATGGTGCGCGTGGCGAGTCCGGACTGATTTTTTTCGCGACGCTTGGACGCGCCTGGCGTCAGGCGTGTGCGTCGCCGTGTTTCTTTACTTTGCCTCACTCAATGTTGCGTTTGCATCCAGCGAGACTGTGAAGCAAGCCGAACATGAGTTCCAGCTTCGAAATTTTGATGGCGCTTTTATCAAATTCAAAGAGGTTCAAGCCGACCCGCTCGCAGCACCTGGCGACCTCGCACTCGCGCGCTGCCGTTTGGGTATCATTTACAGCATAAGGGACGATCAAAAGCAGGCACGCAGTCATCTCGAGCTCTCTTTGAGTTCTGATGCACTGTCGCCGAGTGTCTCTGCGCTTTGCTTTTATGCGCTTGTGCAAATCTACGTCATCGACAAATCCTATGTTGAAGCTCGGGATCTTATCAAGAAATATCCTGACCCAGCTTTCCCTGCCATCTACAAAGCGCGTGTGCATGCATTGGGTACTGAAATCGGCAAGCAGCTAAAGGAAGTTGCGTTTGAGATCAGTCAGCTTGAGCGGCTTGGCCGTGTGATGGACATTGCGGGGATAGACAAAGTCGACCTGCGGATTCTCGGAGAATGGGTTATTACCCGCGATGACGTGAAGAAGCGTCTGGGTGAATCACTCAAAAATAAATCTGAAAACGTCGCCGCGAGTCAGCCTGCCACCGCACCGCAGAGTCTTGAACAGGCTTCCGTACCAGCATCCAATTCCGTTTTGGGAGAAAAGCCGAGCAAGTTGAATTCGACTGCAGGGTCGAATCAAGTTTCTGGTTCGGCGGCAACGCCTGCGGCGGATGGTCGTCAAGATCTTCTGGCTGTGTTCAGGAATTTGCGTTCAGGACAGATTCAAAATGCCTTGATGGACTTGAAGGACGGTGCTGCACCGATGTTGCTGCGGCTGAATCCGGAAATTCCACTTGATTTGGTTCGTGACCGAGTCGAGCAGCTTCTCAAAGATGACCCGAGGCAAATTCGTGTCGGTGTTTTGCTTCCTCTTGGAAGCGGTGTCTTCATGCGTTTGCAGCTCAAGGCACTCAAGGGGATTTCTGCGTTCTTTAATTCGAGGGCGTCGAAGGAAGTAGATTATCGTGCGTTTGTGAAAACTGTCGGTAACGATGCTGGTGCTGCTGAGGAGGCTGCAAATCAGCTCATACTCAGAGACAAGGTGCACATCATTATTGGCCCGTTTCATGGCGCCCAAGCCATTGGTGCTGCCACCGTTGCGGCATTTTACGGTGTTCCATTGTTCACACTTGGCCCTGTGACCGCTGCGCAGGAGTTTGACTCAGCTTTTGTTGTGCGTATGGGTACGCTCGCGAGTTCTCAGGCACGTGCGCAGGTCGCCTACTTAAAGCAGAAGAACCGCAAAGTGGTTTCAATCATGTCGCCCTCTGATGGTTACGGTGTGGAGATGGCCAAGGCTTTTGAAGCAGTGTGCAAAGAAGAAGGGCTTCAGATTCAAAAGGTCGAGTACATCGACGAGTCGACGGAACTCTTCCAGGAACCCGCGCGCGCACTGCTCGGACCACAAGACGGCAAGTACCGCGGCCCCGAATATGCCAAGTTGGTTGCTGATGCACGGAGAAAAGCCGCTGCAGAGAAAAGAAAGTTTGACCCTGCTCAGATCAAGGCGCCCGCGTTTGTCCCCTTCAACGCACTCTTCGTCCCGGACTCTCTCGACCGGGTGCGCCTGATTGCGAACACATTTGCCTTTTACGAGGCGCGCAGCATTCGCTTCCTTGGTGATCGTACCTGGCAAGAAGCGGGCGGGCGAACCTCCATTGCCGATCAGTTTCTCAATGGTGCACGTGTTCCCGTGCAACGTCCCGGCGCTTTTCTTGGCTATTTGAGGCGTGAGCTCGCAGCGGGCGAGAACGCTCTTGATTTTGAAAGACAATCATTCGACAGCCTTTTGCTGACGCGCACAGCGCAATACAAAGCAGGCGGCAACAACCCGGCAAAACTCTCGAGTGCATTGCGCGGTGCAGACTTTACTGCGGATGGCGCTGGACGTTATGCGTCAGTTGATGCGAGTGGTGAGCCGACTATGGAATTTGACATTTCGCAGTACTACAACGGCAGCGTTCTGAGCCCGAATACCGCGCCCGAAAATCTCTCGGGCGAAATGCTGTTTGCCGACTGATTGATGGCCTCTATGGGAAGTAAGATGTCGTTGGGGATGAGTTTCCGCCAGGCAGCCCACGATGCCACTGAACTCCATTTTGCAAAGGCACTTTTTCCTTCAGCACCCGACAGAGCCATCTCCGGACTCTGAGGATCGATATCTTCTCCTGCAGCACGCGCAAGTATTTTTAGAGTGTGTTTGTCGAGTTGTATGCTCGTTTTGATGTGGACAAACGGAGATTTGAAAGCCTCAGTGATAACTCTAAAAACCTTTCTGGGATTCCCTCCAATTTCACTGGCACAGGTTGCAACCACGTTGCGTTTCGCAACCAGGTTTTGGAGCGAGAAAGCTTCAGAGATTACCTCACTATCCAAAACAATTTCCTCCGCTTCTTTTGCTGCGGGTATTTTGAGATTCATTCCTCCGCGTCCCGGTCGCCCTCCCCTCACGATACTTTCTCGTATGCGCGCTTCATTTGAAAGTTGGAAAATACGCACGTTTCCCGCATTCTGACCATCTTCTCCGTCACCGCCCGCAACAAGCTGAGCATCTGGAGCAAGGTCTTCTTGCAAAGGTGACTGCGGAACCGGAAAGCGAATTGTTTGGTGAAGGGTGAGTTCACCGGAGAGCTCAGGTTCTGAAATGTACATGTTGATTGTTGTGCCTGTCTCACAGATACTATTTCTAACGACATCAGGCGAACTGCCTGCAACATGCTTTTGAATTGCTGTGCGGAAGTCGGGATGCACGCTGCTGTCATTCCATCCAAAGCGTTGCTCGCGCAATTCCTCACGCCATTCGAATCGCTCATGGAGCTGTGTCCGTCGGGTTGTGCGATCCGAAACTGCAACGCATGTGTTCTTCGATCCTGAACACTCTGCATTCGCTCCAGAGCTTCCATCCTTTCCCTCCGCATTGATTGTGGGCAGATCGGAACTTGTTAAGTAGACGATGACGTTGCCTGACGGCTTGCCCTCAGCGTGGGTCTCAACAAAGAGATTGGACATGGAATGCCCCACTAAGGTGAGGTGATGGCCATGAGTTCTGATACGGAGAGGACGCTCATGTGCAAATGTGCTGTAACTAATGAGCGTATCGCGATGCAGATTTAATTCATTTTCATTGTGCTTGTATTTTCCGACTTGAGCGATCAGAGCAGTTCCCTCGGCAGTGTTCAACCACGCTGAAAAGTTCGTTTCATCTTTGGTTTCACTCAGAGTCAGTTCATAAATGGGCTCGAGGTCATTTGCTGGCAACGCCTCACTTCCCTCTGGATTCGCGTCATTGGGACTGCGTGAGGAAGGCGTTTTGTCTTCCTGCGGCTGAGAATCTGGGTAGGGCTCAGTGTTCGGTGAAGGAGTCTGTTGGGAAAGCTCCGGGTCATCTTTTTCCTGAAAGATGTTGTCGCAGCCACAGATAGACGTTGCACAGAGAGCAAAAAATATAATCTTCAGTTTTCTCATATGGAAACCTCCGGTCATCACAACGTCGATGCCAGAGGCTCTAAAGATTCGAAATAAGGATGCATGCAGCCCAAAAATATTCGATCAGTTGGCCTGATATTCAGTCATATCCCAAAACTGTCCGACGCATTTCACCCCAACGCAATGCATCCCTGATTCCTTCGTCGATGGATTTTTCGGCCTTCCAGAGCAATAAGTCCTGAGCTTTTTCGCAGCTCGCGTAGGAGCCTGCGTTGTCGCCGGGACGTGGAGGTGCCTCACCTTTGTTGAGGGCTTTTCCGAACACGCGCTCAAACGACGCCAGGAGCTCTTTGACGGTCACGCCTTGGCCGGTGCCGAGATTAATTACCTCATATCGTTCATTGTTTGGCTTGCTGTGGAAGATGCCATTGAATTTTTCCACTGCAGCAACATGCGCCCGAGCCAAATCCCAGACGTGGATGTAATCTCTCAATCCGCTACCATCGCGCGTCGGCCAGTTTACGCCAGTGACTTCGAACTTAGGGAGTTTACCGCGGGCGCAGTCAACCAATTTTCCTACGACGTGTGAAGGCTCGCGCACGTGTATGCCGCTGCGCAGTTTCGGGTCAGCACCAATAGGATTGAAATAACGTAAAGCAATTCCTCTCAGTCCATACGCTGTAGCAAAGTCCTTAAGTACCATTTCCATCATGAATTTTGTGCGCGCATAGGGGCTCTGCGGTGCAAGGGGTGAGTCTTCGGTGACTTTGAAATTTTCAACAACGGAGTAGATCGACGCCGACGAACTGAACACAACTCCCGAGATACCTCGGTCGACAAGAATTTTGAAGAATTCCGTAGATTTGGAAACATTCTCGCGATAATACTCGTAGGGTTTTTCCATCGACTCTGGAACGACGATCAGTGCCGCACAATGGACTACGACTTGGATATCCGGGTGTTCATCGAACAAGCGTCCAACCAAGGCAGCGTCCGCGATGTCACCTTTGTAGAAGATCCGCCCCTGAGTGAAGACCTCCTGACCCGTCACAAGAGAATCCAGGATGACGGGCATATGACCAGAATCAAGAAGCGCCGAGCAGACAGTGCTCCCAATATATCCGGCTCCACCGGTGACCAAGACTTTCACGCTTCACTCCCGTGTCTTCCTATGTTACGCGACCGATGTGGCAGTGCATGACCGCCCGCAAAGGATATTCCGATGTTCCAAGACTACCTGTTTTATGGCACCGATGTCGAGACACGTTACGCTTTCAGAATGCTGCATTTGACCTCTCTTGTGAGGCAGGCTCAGGCGATGCATGGGCTCGTGGGGGCAGAGGCCGAATTGCTTGGCCAAGGGCTATTGTCAGGTGTGTTGTTGGCTTCGATTCTGGAAGACGAGGAGCGTATCAATTTGCGCTTTCATTCCGGCAACAACTGCACAATGGGTGTGGAGACGACCCGTCATGCTGTTACGCGTGGATATCTTGAAACAAATGCTGAGTCGGCACTTGTTCGTCAGTTAAAAGAGGGACGCTCCCCGGTTCTGCCCTGGGTTGTGCGTTCGTTGCGTTCGCGGTCTGGAACGAGCCAGCTGTTTGAGGGCATTTCAGGTACGGAGACGCACTCTCTCGAAGTTGCGGTGAACGCCCATCTCGAAACCAGCTACCAGATGAAAACCCAGGTACGCGTCGACTGTTGGCACAGTCCAAAAGATGGCCAGCTGTATGCTGCGGGTGTTATCTATCTTGAACTTCCAAATCTCAAACCCGAAATTTCGCAACAGCTGTGGCAGCATGTTGAAGCCCTTCCGCCCTTCCGCGAACTTTTCGGCGAAGGGACGCATGACCCCGATCAGGTTTCTGCGAAGCTCATTCCGCATCAGGTGCGCGCCATCAACAGCATGAACCCCAGTTGGGGCTGCACATGTTCAAAAGAGTCAGTCGAGTCCATGCTGAAAAAGCTGGGTCACGACGAGTTGGTCACCATGGCAGATGAAGGCAAGCCTGCGGAGGTTCGTTGCCATTACTGCAACAAGAATTTCAATGTTGAGGTCGCAAGACTGAGGCAGCTTGCACAGGAATTGCTGACCGCTGATCAGTCGAGCTCTTCCACCGTTCTCAACTGACTCCTAAATAAAAAACCCGGGAAGAACCCGGGTCGTCTTTGCCGAAATAGAAATTGAGGGAGCCACCAGGGCTCCCTTTTTTTCAGTAGCGATACATCTCTGGCTTGTAAGGACCGTCGACAGGAATGTTCAAGTACTCAGACTGTTTTGAGCTGAGCTGTGTCAAGCTGACGCCAAGCTTCGCAAGATGGAGGCGTGCGACTTCTTCGTCAAGCTTCTTGGGAAGTGTGTACACTCCAACAGGATAGCTCTTTGAGTTAGTCCAGAGCTCGATCTGCGCGAGAACCTGGTTGGTAAAGCTTGTGCTCATCACGAACGAAGGATGGCCGTTTGCACATCCAAGGTTTACCAAGCGTCCTTCTGCGAGAAGGATAATTTCATTGCCTGTGGGGAACTTGTATTTGTCCACCTGGGGCTTGACGTTGGTGTGCTGAACACCTGGGTAAGACTTCAATCCAGCAACATCGATTTCAACATCGAAGTGGCCAATGTTGCACACGATGGCCTGATCTTTCATTTTCGCCATGTGCTCTGCCTTGATGACGTCGCAGCATCCGGTGGCGGTAACGAAGACATGAGCTTCTGGAAGTGCCTCTTCAAGCGTGCGCACTTCATAACCTTCCATGACTGCCTGCAAAGCATTGATCGGATCGATTTCAGTGACGATCACGCGTGCGCCCATTCCGCGCATCGAGCGTGCAGAGCCTTTGCCCACATCACCAAAGCCAGCGACCACAACTGTTTTTCCGGCAACCATCACGTCTGTAGCACGTTTGATGCCGTCCACGAGCGACTCGCGGCAACCATAGAGGTTGTCGAACTTACTCTTCGTAACTGCGTCGTTCACATTGATGGCAGGAACCTTCAGTTCGCCATGTTTGAGCATCATGTGCAGGTGGTGCACGCCTGTCGTTGTTTCTTCGGAGATGCCACGGATTTCAGAAAGCATGGCGGGGAACTTCTTGTGGACGTAGGAGGTGAGGTCACCACCGTCGTCGAGAATCATGTTTGGACCCTTGCCGCCTGCGAATTTGATGGTTTGCTCAACGCACCACCAGTATTCTTCTTCGGTCTCGCCTCGCCAAGCAAAGACAGGAATTCCGGCCTTGGCGATGGCTGCAGCAGCAGTGTCTTGAGTGGAGAAGATGTTGCAGCTTGACCAACGCACTTCGGCGCCGAGCTCGATCAGGGTTTCAATCAAAACTGCTGTTTGAACTGTCATGTGCAGACAGCCAGCAACACGCGCCCCCTTAAGCGGTTTTGTCTTTCCGTATTTTTCGCGAAGAATCATCAGGCCGGGCATGTCTTTTTCAGCAATTTCGATTTCACGACGACCCTGAGTGGCAAGGCTGATGTCTTTTACTTTATAGTCCACAGCGCGCTCCTTGATGATTGTACTAAAACGAGTCAAAGCGGAGCGAAACTATCTGAAAGCAAACCATTGCTCAAGCTATTGCTCTCAGTTTCGCCGACAAAATGGATGACTTATTCCCACTCGATGGTTGCGGGTGGCTTCGAGGTAATATCGTAAACGACACGACTTATCCCAGCGACCTCGTTGGTAATTCGTCGTGAAATAGTCGCCAAAAACTCGAGCGGAAGTTTTGACCAATCGGCCGTCATTCCATCTTTTGATCCAACGCAACGCAGGGCAACGACTGAGTCATAGCTGCGTCCATCGCCTTTGACTCCAACCGACTTCACAGGAAGCAGCACTGCAAATGCTTGCCATACAGCGTCATAGAGCCCGTCGCGGTGCAGCTGGTCTATCAAAACCGCATCGACCTCGCGCAAAAGAGCGAGTCGCTCAGGAGTGATTTCGCCCAATACACGCAGAGCTAAGCCTGGTCCGGGAAAAGGATGGCGGCGAATGAAGTCCTCCGGAATACCCAATTCCCGTCCAAGTGCTCTGACCTCATCCTTGAAGAGGTGGCGCAGGGGTTCGACCAGGCTCATGTTCATTTTCTCTGGCAATCCGCCCACGTTGTGGTGGCTCTTGATGACCTGAGCATGCGCAGAGGAATGCGAGGATTCAATAACGTCACTCGCAATGGTGCCCTGTACCAGAGCCCGGCAGCGCGTGAATTTTTTGCTCTCAGCTTCGAAGACGTCGATGAACGTCTTGCCGATGATTTTTCTCTTTTGTTCCGGATCGGTGATCCCTTGCAGGCGTTGCAGGAACAATTCAGCCGAATTCACCGCATGGACATTCAACTGCAATTTTTCTCTATAAAGAGCGAGGGTGGCATTGAACTCATTCTTGCGCAGCAAGCCTGTGTCGACAAAAACGCACTGCAGCCTTTGGCCAATTTGTTCAGAGAGCAAGGTCGCTGCGACGGTGGAATCAACACCGCCACTCAATGCGCAGAGGACATCACAATTGGGTTCCAGCGAGGCAAGTTGTTTGTCGAGCAGTTCGATGGCTTTGGGTTTAAAGGATTGAAGCTGCTGCCCTGCTTCATTTCCGCATATGTTGAAAACGAAATGGCGGATCAAACTTTGTCCGCGCGTCGTGTGCACGACCTCAGGATGAAACTGCAGTCCCAGGAGCTTCTTATCCTTATGCGCGATAACGGCATTGAGGTTGTCGGAAGTTTTTGCGATGCAATCAAAGCCTTCAGGAAGTGCGTCAACATGGTCTCCATGACTCATCCAAACGTGTTCTTGAAGAAGCTCATCAGGAACAAGATTTGCATTTCTTGAAGACATGTTGAGTTTAGCAGGGCCGTATTCAGCTTGGTGGCCTCGAGAAACGCGTCCCCCCAGCAGATGCGCCATAAGTTGCATGCCGTAGCAGATGCCCAAAACTGGAAATCGGCCATCAAGAAATTGCTTATCGAGCGTGGGCGCACCCACCCCATAAACACTGTGGGGTCCCCCGGAGAGGATGACACCGCGGATGTTCGCGTTTGAGAGAGTTTGGAAGTTGTTAACTTCGTCTGGCAGCGCAACTTGCACCTTGATTCCTGTTTCGCGCACGACCCGGTGAAGAACTTCAGTGTACTGCGAGCCAAAATCAACAATCAGAATCATCGCATTTCTCCAAGAAAAAGAGGAGGTTTTCGGACAGATGCACTCTGGTGCTGGTCGGGGTCAAAGCTATCAAAACGGACGTGTCGAGTAGTTTGGAGCCTCTTCGGTGATTTGAACGTTGTGGACGTGGCTCTCACGTAATCCCGCTCCAGTGATCTCGACAAACTTAGACTTTGACCGCAGTTCATCAATTGATGCAGCACCGACATATCCCATGCCGGCGCGCAGTCCGCCCGTGAGTTGATGGACAACATCCGCTAGTGGGCCTTTGTAAGGAACCTGTCCTTCAATACCCTCTGGAACCAATTTTTTATCGGTGATCGTTCCCTGAAAATAACGGTCTTTTGATCCCAACTTCATCGCGCCAATCGAGCCCATTCCCCTGTATTTTTTGAACACCTTCCCCTGATAGAGCGTTCTGTCGCCGGGCGCCTCGTCGGTGCCGGCAAAAAGGCTTCCCACCATGACAGCGTGTGCCCCAGCGGCAATGGCCTTGCAGACATCACCGCTGTAGCGCAGCCCACCGTCAGCAATAATTTTAACTTGTGTTCCCTGCAGTGCCGCCGCGACATTCATGACAGCAGAGACCTGCGGAACACCGACTCCCGCAACCACACGTGTGGTGCAGATAGAGCCTGGCCCAATTCCTACTTTGACAGCATCAACTCCGGCTGATGCAAGTGCCAAGGCAGCTTCGCCGGTGGCAATATTCCCTGCGACGAGTGTTACTGCCGAGCCACATTTTTGTTTGATCGCACGAACGGCATCTATTACCCCTTTACTGTGGCCATGTGCAGTGTCGACAACTATCAAATCCACTCCGGCGGAGAGCAGAGCTGGGACACGTTCTTCCACTTCAATGGAACTTACGCCAACCGCAGCACCGACCCGCAGCCGACCGCGTGCATCCTTCGTTGCATGCGGATACTCGCGCCGATTACGCAAGTCGCGCAGAGTCATTAAGCCTTGGAGGTTGCCGAGCTGGTCGACGAGCGGAAGTTTTTCAATGCGATGCTGGTGCATAAGGCGAGCGGCTTCTGTTGCGAGGGACTCGGTCACCTGTTCAACGCGGTTAGGAACCTGCAGCGCCACGAGTCTGCCCAGGGGTGTCATAAGTTCGCTGACGGGTTGGTCATCATTCAAGGCGCTTCTGAGGTCGCGCGAAGTCAGAAGACCCATGAGACGCGTTCCGCTCAGGATGGGCAATCCAGAAATTTGCTTTTCAAGCATCAGTCTTTTCGCATCTGCGACCTTGCAGCTCTCAGGAAGAGAGTGAGGTTCGCTCACAATTCCGGCCTCACTCCTTTTCACTGCGCTCACATGCGCTGCCTGTTCAGCCGAGGGCATGTTTTTATGAACGATGCCTATTCCACCCAGTCGAGCGAGTTGTGCTGCAAGCTTCGACTCGGTCACGGTGTCCATCGCTGCCGATAAAAGTGGCAATGAAAGATGAAAATCTGGTGCAAGCTGTGTGGCTAGATTGACTTCGGACGGGAGAATCTCAGATGCATCCGGAATCAATAAAACATCGTCAAAAGTAAGTCCGCGCAGTTTCATCTTGGATGAAAAATCGATGGTCACGAAGTCCTCCAGACAGCTTTGAGGGGAGTGATATAAGGAACTTCAATACCCCCGATTAACTCCAATTGAGGAAAGATTCAATTGAAAATGGCGAAAAACATTGCACTTCTTGCGCTCAAAAAAAAATTAGAAACTGGTCTTGACACCTCCACCTCACATGGCTAAACACGCCCCTCACGCAGAAATGCGGTGTTCTTTGAAAAGAGAAGAAAGAAGTCACAGAGTGCGGGAAGAGCCGTGCGAAGCGACAGAGTGATTCGAGCAGCAATGCTTGGAGAAGTTTGTAACGGACGCGCGGTTTTAACCAAATGAACGTCA
>VGHE01000003.1 GCA_016868315.1 Betaproteobacteria bacterium | reverse complement strand
AATGCGCGAAAAAAACACATGCGGGGGGGGGGGGGGGATCAACCGCATGGGCGGCCGCTGAATGTAAGCCATTCATAGTTTTCTTTTTCTCAAGACATTCCCGAATAACTCCGACACCCTCCTTGGCGCCAAAGATTGGGGAGAGAGCCATGAAATTGCTCCTGCCACTGTTTTTGTTTGTTTTCATTTTGTTGTCCTGCAAGCCTCAAAGAACAACTGAAGCGGTTGAGAGATCGATTACGTTGAAGGATGAGCCCGCAGGAAAATGGCTCGCAACAATATCTATTGGTGGCGCTATTGCTCCGAGGGAGACGCTCTTTCTTGCGAATGTTTTGAAACAGACTTTCGGAAGCGTTGAGGGAGGCAACTACCAACGGGGATTCCATGTGGATGACAAAAGTGGTGTGACTCCAACGAAGTCACAAGTGCTTGAGCAGTTTGTCCGCCTTAAAGAGAATATTCGAACCTACAAAGAAAGGAATCCGAGTGCTCCCACTATGCTTGTGTTGGGGCTCACGGGGCATGGTTTTGGTCGTGCTGCACTGAGCCAGTACAGCAGCGAAGAGTATATTATGGTCGTGAACAATGCAGCGGAGGATTACACAAATCCGAACGACTTTTTCACCGGTAGAGAACTAGCACAGCAGATTGCGAGTCTTGGAGTCGACGAGTCTTTGGTTTTTGTTCAAAGCTGTTTGAGTGGAGACTTTGCGAAAGTCAGTTTGCTGAGTCAATATGGTAAGCATTTGTCGCAGGAGGCCAATCGCCTCAAAACAAACATCGCAGTGATCACACCCGTGCATGAACTGCTGTTCAGTCCCATCAATGGGATCGAGAAGATTATTGAGGCGAGCTTTAAGGAGCTGCAAGCTGGTTCAGGGGATGTGGCCACCTACGCCATGTTCAAGGATACGCTGATGCGACGGGTTTGTGAGAGTGACATGTTCATGCCGCGTTCAGCCTTTAAAGACGCATCCGCAGTTGCTCCGAGCGCAATGGCAGGACGTTCTGATCTCGCGTCCGGGGTCGAGCCGCAGTTTTTTGAAAACATCAGCCCCAATCTGCCTCTCCTGCTCACATTCACGGGTGTGAAAAAATACCAGAACAAGTCCCTGATTTTGCCCCCTCAGGCTGCCAAGAGCCAGAATGTATCACTTTCACAGGCAACTCTTCAGGTTTGCGAGCGCAGCAAGCAGAGGTCTCAAATTAAATTCAACGCCCTTGAAAGTGAGCGCGTGCGTTATAAAAATATTTATTTCAAGTGCCAATCGGAGAAGTATCCATATCAGTGTCTTGAAGGAAGTCGCTGAGAGCAGTCATTCGTTTTGAGAAAAGCAAACCCACTCGAGTCAACACTTAGCGTGGGCGAAATCCTGCACAGCCCTGTTGGCCAACGTAGGACGAAGAACCGTCGGCTCTGTAAAGCATCCCATTGACGCATGCGGCATCGAACATGAGAACAGCCTGTGCGCATCCGCTACCCGCGCTCTGACTCCAACCTGTCCAGTGATACAAAACAGTATTGACGCACACGAACGATGGGCTCACCTTGGCTTGTGCGCATGCACCTTGTCCGACGTAAGCGATTTGGCCGCTTGCGAGGTAAACAGTGCCAGCCACACATGCGACTCGTCCAAAGATCTTGGCGTCGTCGCAGCCGGACATGCCAACGTATGTTTCCTGAGCGTTTGGCCCGTAGAGAGTTCCCGCAACACACACGTAGCTCTCTGATTGCCCCAGAGCATTGATGCTGATGCAGCTCAACGAAACGACTCCAGCCAATAAGAATTGGGAAATATTCATTGTCGTTCAATCTCCCAGTCAGAGTTGTAAGACTCATTTGTCACGCGCGACCATTTGGATTTGGGACGCCGAGAGCACTTTATTTGCTTTTTTTTGATTGCGAGACAAGGAAATTTTTTGGATCTCTTGAATTTCTTTTTGGGGTGTCGAGAACTTCGACAGTGTCTACAGAATCACTCACAGTTCGGTGAAGTGTGTTTAAAAGCATCAGTAATTATTGTGTTAAATTTAAACTAGCGAGCAGTTTGTGGATATCTCTGGGCTGGATCGAGTCTTGCTGCTGGACTGTGGAATCGTCCGGACACGAAAGTGTCTTCGATGGGGTACACTCCAGTTGGCGAGGTTTTCCATGAAAGCTTTGTTTCTTTCGGCACTGCGTCTTTCTGTTATTTTGTCGGCAATGACTGGCTGTGGAGCTCAGTTAAGTCAGGCTCCGGAGAGCGCTACTGAGACGCTCGGTGCAGCGGGTGTTCCCGTCGAGATGGCTCCTGTCGGGAATGATCCTTCTGAGATGCTTCAGAAAAATCGATTTCATCTGATCACCCCGACGGGCGAAAAAATCTTTGCTGCAATGAAAACCTGGGAAACAGGTCAAGTGGCTGAAGCTAAGTATTATGCGCAGCCTGCAATGTGTGCGACCAACGCATCGAGAGTCTTGGAGATGGCTGGCATTAAATCCTACAGCTCACCACTCCTGATGACTATGGTAAACGCGGTACGCAAGCGCGGCGGTTTAGTGATGGAGCTGCCCAGGAACCGCGCAGAAATTGCCCAAAAAATTAAGACTGTCTTTAATGGAAGAATTCCCGTCGGTTCATTTGTGAGTGGTTGTTTACGTCCTGATTGTTCCGGTCAGGCAGGCGATGGTCATATTGCTCTTGTGGGCGATATCGACGACTCTGGCTACATAAAAATTTATCACAACAACTGGTATCGGCCAGACAACAATCCTCAGCGGCAATGGTTTCAGCACATGATTCCGATGGATTGGTACAATAAGGGTTTTCGTCGTAAGTGGATGCACACGCCCTGGATTTACCTAAACCGAGACACATCCGGTGCGCCTCAAGATATTCAAGTGCGTCTCCCAGAGATCGACGATCTCGACCCAACAAACTACTATGTGACTTTGACCATTCCTGCGGAGATCCTCAACGAGGTCAAAGCAAACAAGGGTGTTATTACGGATGGAAAGGGTAACGTGCAAAGCTTTAACTCGGGAGTGGTTGCTCCTCCGAAGTCAGCATGTACGAGCGTGAAAATCAGCGACCCGTCGGATCCCAATGGTGTGAATCTGCGCGCGGCGCCTCAAGGAAATGTTTTGTGTATGCTGCCCAATGGAACGCGAGCAGAGCTGCTCGGCAAAGAAGGCTATTGGGCGCGGGTGAAGGCGCAATGTGGTGGAAAGCAGGTTGAGGGGTTTGTATTCTCAGGTTTTTCGCAAACATTTTGCACCCAGTAATCTGCTCGCTCCAGCCCTTTGAGGCGTATCGGTTTATAAAAAAAGCGCGAGAATCTCTGATTCCGCGCTTTTCTATTGGAATGCTTTAACTGCTTCAGAAGTCGCCGCATTGGGTTGGATCAGTGTTCTTCAGGTCTGCGACGCGCACACCTGCTTGGGTGAGACGCAAGCGAATGCCCGCCAAGACATCTTCCGGGAGCTCCTTTTCCCGCGCAAGAATCCAGATGGGTGAATTGCCTGGGCTGACAATCACGGCGTACTCGTACTCTTCTCCAAGTTCTGTAACCACGTAGTTAACTCTTCCGAACGATATGGGTCCGAAGGCGACAGCGAGTCGACTTGGTTTGCTCGGATCTTTGATGGTGGCTTTTCCGACCACGGTAGAAACTCTATCTCGTTCATCGAGACAGGTGTTCACTACTTTGATGGTTTTTGCATCCAGCTGTTCATATTCAGCCTTTGCGCATTTGCAGCCCCGTTGGAAGAACGGATTCGTGCTTTGGATTTGGTACCAGGCTCCGACGAATCGGCTGGGTTCGAGGTTGTGAACACCGTCGAGATTCACGGCATAGGCAGAATTCGCAGAAATCAGAGCAGATGCGAGCATGGCAGTCTTTTTCATATGTGAGCCTCCCCATGGGTCATAAGGTATATTTGCTTTGACGTATAGCGTCCAGGTTTAATTCTTCGAGGGGCCAAGTTTGCAATTTGACAAACTTTTGGTGTCCCAGATATCCAGGCACCCATGAACCGAACTCATTCTTTTGTCATGCGTCCAGAATCCTTGCATCCGAGTTGGCAGCCTTTGCTGGCTGCTGAGTTTTCGGAGCCCTATATTGAACAGTTATGTGAATTTCTCTCAAATGAGCTCGTGTCGGGAAAGACAGTGTTTCCGCCGCAGGACGTTCTATTTAGAGCGCTACAGTTAATATCATTCCTCGATGTGCGGGTTGTCGTTCTGGGACAAGACCCCTACCACGGCGCGGGTCAAGCCAATGGGCTCGCCTTCGCTGTTCAGTCTGGGTTGAAAATTCCGCCATCACTGCGCAACATTTTTAAGGAGATAAGCAGTGATCTGGGATGTCCTCTGCCGCAGGATAGCTCTCTGCTGGGATGGGCTCGTCAAGGCGTATTGTTGCTGAATACTGTCCTCAGTGTTCGGGAGGATGAGGCTTTCTCACATCGGAACCGCGGTTGGGAGCGTTTTACCGAAAAAGTTATCTCAGTTCTCAACCTTCACCCGCAGCCGCTCGTTTTCATGTTGTGGGGGGCACCGGCACAGGAAAAGGCGGCTCTGGTCGATGATTCTCGGCATTTGGTGTTGCGCGCGCCGCATCCTTCTCCATTGTCGGCTCACCGCGGTTTTCTGGGTTGCGGCCACTTTTCAAAAGCTAACGAATTCCTCAAGTCTGCGGGGCGAGGTCAGATTGACTGGCAGTCTGTCACTTGAACGGCAATGTTCAAACCTTGAACACTTGGATTCCGAAAAAAGTTAGTGATTCTGGGAGTCTGTGTTGGCATGGCGGTTGCTCTCGTCTTTGTACATTCCAATCAGGAGGATTTGCCATGAAGACCACAAAACTGTTCAAGACACTTTCGCTCGCCGCACTCCTTTTCGCAGGCGCTGCTGCCTGTGGTGTCGATAATCAAGCGAGCTCTTCGGCTCAATCGCTTCACGGCGATCATGAAATGGCACGACGTTTGGTTGTGAAGTGTAGTGGCAAGATCTCCCCAGAGGCGCAACTTGCACTCGAGCTGTCCAAGACCTGCCGCGAGCAGAATGCTGAACTGAAGGCTAAGGGTTACGCTGCCTGTCAGGAAGATTTCTGTTCAGAGGCATTGAAAGTCAGTACCGAGAAAAAAGGAATCCTAGAGGTTCAGTACGACGGCAAGGGCGTTGGTTTGGCTGTCACAATTTCATCTGACTTTTCATTCGCAGCAACAGAAAAAAGCGCTTTGATTTGCTACGCCCCAGTTCTGAAGGCGCGTGAGCTGCTCAGTTCTTCCAATTCGCGCTGCGACTAAGCAAATACAAGCAAACGATCGTCTTTTCATTCCCCCTTGAGTTTTTATGAATACACGCAATTGCGTGTCTTCTTTTTTTTCAGAGGATTGAGGTTTTACAAGATTCATTTATCCTTTGAGGGGAGAATCGACTGATGACCACCATCCCTTTCCTCGGAGACCTCGTCCTCGTTGCAACCATTGCTGCTGGTGTAGCTTTGGTGCTGCGTCGTCTTAAGATTCCCACCATCGCAGGATTTCTTTGTGCAGGCGCACTTTTAGGTCCGCATGGGTTTGCTCTTGTCAAAAGCAACGACTTCATTGAACGGCTTGCGGATGTTGGAGTTGTTCTACTTCTCTTTACAATTGGCCTTGAGTTCTCGCTGGCGCGGTTGCGCGATGTATTCAAGCAAGCTGCCATTGGTGGCTCCGCACAGATGATTCTCACGATTGTAGTCGCCTATGTGATCTCGCGCGAATTGGGTGTGTCATCGCCTCAGGCTATTTTTTACGGATTTGTGTTTGCACTTTCGAGCACTGCTGTGGTTTTGCGCTTGCTCTCTGAACGTGGCGAGAGTGATGCGCCGCACGGACGATTTATTTTGGGAACCTTGATATTCCAAGATCTTTGTGTTGTTCCTATGGTTCTGATAATCCCGTTGCTGGCTTCCACACAGTCCTTTCTCTCAAGCTCATTTGAAATTCTCATGGCTCTCGGCAAAGCCTCGGCTGTCATCGTTGGTACTTTTTTTCTCTCGCGCACTGTCGTGCCAATCCTTTTCAAATGGGTTGATGCAACTCAAAGCCGCGAAATCTTTCTTCTTGCGGTTATTAGCCTTTGCCTGGGCACAGCTTGGCTCACAGCTCAAGTGGGGTTGTCTCTCGCATTGGGGGCATTCCTCGCAGGTGTGATTGTTGCCGATACTGAATATGGTCATCGCGCAATGGGGGATATTCTCCCGCTGCGTGATGTTTTTCTCAGTTTGTTTTTTGTCTCGCTTGGAATGTTTTTTAATAGTGCGTTGCTTCTTGAAAAGCCGCTGAGCGTGGCTCTGCTCCTTTGTGGATTTTTGTTTCTGAAGGGATTTCTCGCAACGCTCTCAGCATTGCTGCTGCGTTTTCCTGCACGTGTGGCTTGGCTCTCTGGCGTGGGTTTGGCGCAGTTCGGCGAATTCGGATTCGTGTTGACGCAAGTGGCTTTGGCTGAAGGTGTTGTGACCTCACCTGAGGTCGAACCGGTGCTGACCGCGGGCGTGCTGAGCGTTTGTCTCACGCCTTTATTGTTGATGGCTGCCCCGCACATGACGGCAGGTGAACGGATCCTTGCACCGCTTGAAAGGCTCCTCGGAGTGAAGGGCATTGATTCCATGCGGGCGCCCAAGGAAACACTGAAAGAACATGTCGTCATGATAGGCTTTGGAGTGGCGGGGCAGCAGTGCGCGCGTGAACTCTCCGAGAGAAAGCTGCCCTTTTTGGGGATCGAGCTCAATGCCAACAATGTCCGCGTCGGGCGGGCAATGAATTTGCCCATTTATTATGGCGACGCGTCGAGTGTTGAGGCACTCAGGCATGCACACCTCAATAGCGCCCGGCTAGTTCTATTGATGATCAACGACCCACAGGCCGTTTTGCGCATCATTGATGCGGTGCGGCGAGAGAACAGCAAAGTCCCGATTTTGGTACGTACCCACTATGTGTCCGATCGCGAGCGCCTTTTGAAGCTGGGTGCCACTGAGGTGATCGTTGAAGAGATTGAGGCTGCTCACGCCATGGTGGGACGGATGGTCAGTCTGATGACCAGAGCCTGATTCGGAGTTATCACGGTTATCGACCGGCTCCCGTTATCGATTCTGGGTTCTTGTGGAGGTTATGAGCTGTGTTTTTTGTTCCGTTCCAGCAGGTGTCACAGTTTCAGGGGAAATTGGGCGGAAAGGGGGCAGTGTTGGGTCTGCTTGCAGGGCAGGGCTTCCCTGTTCCGAGTGGTGGCATTCTGACGCGCACTCCCCGCTCTGAAGATGAATGGCAACAGATCACCTCCTGGTGGGGCAGTGCTGGCCATCCGCCGCTCGCAGTGCGCAGTTCAGCCTTGGGTGAAGATTCCCATGAGTTGAGCTACGCCGGGTAAAATCAATCTTTCTTGAATGTGCGCGATGAAACGCAATTGCGGGAGTGTATTCGGCGCTGTTTTGAGTCCATTCATGGAGAGTCGAGTAAGACCTACCGACATTTCTTTTCGCAGAGCCAGGTGCACGATGACGACATGAATGTTGTGCTGCAGGAAATGGTTGATCCTAAGTTCTCGGGTGTCTACTTCTCAAAAGACCCTCGCGGCAAAGAAAAAACATGGATTATAGAGTTAATTGAGGGTCTCGGTGAAGACCTCGTTTCTGGTCGTAAAACCCCAGTGTTCATCACGGCAGAAAATCGTGCGGGAATCACCGTACCAGGTCTCGACACATTCAATTTTGAGAAGGTGCTGGCTTTGGGAGCACGAGTGCGTGAGATTCTCGGCTATGAAGTCGACATGGAATGGGCGCTCGATCAAAACCTCGACGTTCGTCTGCTCCAAGCGCGTCCCGTAACAGCGTTGCGCAGCCTTTCCACGCAGGCGAAATTGGTAGAGGGCGAGCTCTGCGCCTCAAGAAGATGTATCCTGACAATCCCGTTTGGGATGGTCAGACTTTTTCGGAGTGGACTGGATTTCCAAGTTATTTCACATTCAGTCTCTGGCGTAACGCGTTCTCGCCCCGCAATGCTTTCGGCAACGCATTGCGCACTCTTGGCTACCGTAGTTTTGCCGATGTATCCTCTGATTCTCGCAAAGATTCTCTGCTTGAACGTGTGTTTGGTCGCGCCTATGTGAACCTTGAAAAGCTCTCAACGCTGTACTTTGGTCCAATTCCCTTCACCATGGTTGCAAAGCCGAGACCGCATCCGAAGTTCTCATTGCGCAAAATGAGCCTGAGGGTATTTCTGAACGCCCCCTTTGCTATTCTCAATATGCTGATGGTCGGCTGGAGTTTGAGCACCCGCCGATCGGCGTGGCTGACCCGTTGCCGTCTTGAACTCAATGATTTTCGCAATTCGAACTCTTCTGCAGTTGAAGCGGGGAGCCTCCGTAATTGGGAGACACCAAAGCTCGCAGAGACTCTGTTTGCAGAGTGTGAAAAGTTCTTCCGCAGCACTTTGCACTGGCCACTGGTTCTCATCGTTCTGAGTGAATCATCCATGCAAACTCTAACCTCCATTCTTACAACTCTGGTGGGGAAGAATGATGCTGAGAAGATGCTCAGACGCTGGATGGGGCTCGGACTGCAGACAGTCACAGCAGAGATGACCAGAAAGTATCAAGAATCGTGTGGTGACCCGTTAAAGCACCCATTCTTTTTGGCGCAGTATGGTCATCGCGGACCGGGTGAGTTGGATTTGGCGAACCCTCGTTGGATGGAAATGGGCGACACTGCTTTTCTTGGTTCTGGTGCGCGTATTGGGGGAGACAGAAAGCAAAATTCCTCTGCACCGCATCAGACCGTTGAGGAAGAAATCGCAAGTCTCAGTACCTTCAAACGTGACATTCTCTTGCATGAGTGGAAGCTCCTCAAAGCGATGCTCGAGTTACGTGAGCACTGGAAAATGGAGCTGCTCAAGCCCTATGCGCAAATCCGCTTTATGGTGGAAGAGTTTGGCGAGCGGCTTGGTCTGAAACGCGATGTGCATTGGTTGCGTTTAAGCGAACTGCAGGAGTTGGCGCGTGATTCCTCGGCTGAAAAACTTTCCCTACTGCGTGCCAGAATTGAAGAGCGGAAAGTGAGATTTGAGGCCTTTCGGCAATTCTCTTTTCCTCAGTTTGTAACCATCAGTGAAGTAGAATCCATTATTCATGGCGAACTCGAGGTCGGTCAGGGGCATTTGGATGGGCAGGCGCTGAGCCCTGGAATTGTCTTTGGTGAAGTCGTCGTTGTTGAGGATCCTCATGCTGTAAATCCTGCAGCCTGGCCTGAAAATGCAATTCTGGTTGCAGAAGCAACCGATTCTGGTTGGACGCCTCTTTTTTCGCATGCACGAGGCGTGATTGTCGACAAAGGAGGAGTGCTTTCGCACTGTGCGATCGTCGCTCGTGAAATGAGTATTCCAGCAGTGAGTGGTATCCGGCAATGCCACCGCGTGTTGAAGACCGGAGCAAAAATTTGGTTGGATGGTAACAATGGACGTGTCTCACTTGAATCCTGAAACACTTGTCAATTATCAGAGTTTAATCATTCCAACCGTGATGATTCCGCTGACGGCAGTCATGGTTGCCCTCTCTATGCTTGCTTCATTTATCGCAGGACTTTTCGGCATCCGCCTGAAGAGCGAGGGACCTCGGCGTCTGCTTGAAGTGCTGCTTAAACCCAAGGTGCTTTTGTCTGCGCTTGTGCTCAACATTTTAGTTCTTGGAGGAATACAGCTCTACACCCACATTAAGAATCGACCCACGATGCTGTGGCGTATTGAGAAAGAGGCTCGTGACAAGGCCAAACCTTCCGATAGATCTTATGAGAATTATCACTCCGTGCCGGGCGAACATTCTGTGGGAGCAGGTGTTGCTGGACAACCTCGACAACAAGAGTTCAAAGCTGGCTGGAGTCAGAAATTACCCAAAGGTTCCTTCCGCTCGCCTATTTTTTCCGGTGGCAGTGTCTTTGTCGGTAGTTTTGATGGGTTCGTTTACGAACTCGATGCTGAATCGGGTGCGATTCTGCGCAGCTTTTTCGTTGGTACTCCTGTCACCCCTGAACTGATGATCGATGATGGCGTTCTGTATGTGGGTGAAGGTGTACACGATACGCATTCGGCACGAATTTATGCGTTTGATTTACGCACAGGGCGCCTCAAGGGGGCATACTCGACTAAAGGTCACACCGAGGGACAGCCCGTGATGGCAGAGCATCAGTGGCAAAAATTGATGTTCGTGGTGGCTGGCTCGGATGGCATTCATGCGGTCGATCCCCAGACGTTCAAGGCGAAGTGGACGGCCAACGATGGTTACATTGACTCCTCTGTGCGTGTTATGAATGGTCGGGTATTTGCAGGTACCGGGCGAGAAAAGGGAGACACGGAGAAAAACCGATCTTATGCCGTTGCATATGATTTTTAGAGCGGTGAAAAAATCTGGAAAATGGAGTTGCCGGCATCGAGTTGGATGAATCCAGTGGTCTGGCGGGAACATGTTTGTTTTGTTTATGGCGAAATCTATTTTGAATCAGGGCTTGGAGGAGTGCAGTGTTTTAGGCAAGACACCGGTCTGCCTACGCTGACCTTCAATCTAGCGTCACCACAAACAACCTTACCGCTCGTTATCGGCGATGAGCTTTTCACCACTGACACCAAGGGTACAGTCTGTGCACTCAATTTGGTTGCGCGCGAAGTACGCTGGTGCAAAAAGGTGGAGAAATCAAAAGGCGTAAATTTTGCTTCACCGGTGTACTTCCAGGAGCGCGATGCGTTGGTTTACGCGTCGATGATGGATGGTATTTATCTGCTCGATCGCGCTTCGGGAAATGTTCTTTTCAGGAGTCAATTGCCAGACCACAAAATCATCTATGCTCCAATCACAATATCAGGGCGTGAGTTTGTCGTGGTCGACGGAAAAGGAACTGCTGCACTGTTCCGGTGAATGCGGCAGAGCGGGTTTGCAAAGTCTAGGCGCTTTTGATTTTTGAGCGAAGAAGAAGATTTCCACAGAGCCAGCCGCTGAACAACGCAGGAGCATGACTGAGCAACAATGCGAGATGTGTTGCGTGCAGCAGGAACACGACGGTGAGCAGAGCAGCCCAGCTCCAAAATTTGAAGCGATAGAAAAGCCAGGTAAACAGTAAAGCAAAAACTCCACCGCTCATACCCAGAGCCAGCGGAGGTGCCGAAGTAAGGTGATGCGCGGCAACTGCTCCGAGAAGTGCTGTGCTGTGACCCACCAACAGCACGGCTATAATCCAGCCGATCGAACAGTATTTTTGCAGCGCTATCCCTGCGATAATGAGCCAAGGGAGATTTGAAAAAAGATGGCTGGGGTTCTCGTGCACAAAGAACGAGGTCAGCACCGGGATTGCGAATCCCTTCAGGGGTGCACTGGTATCGAAAGCAAGTTGGGATTTGAGGCTGGAGCCTCCGAGTTCAAATGCAAAAACAGCCTGAGTCGAGTCGGCCTCGGTTAAAATGAGCATCCCAAGAGCAATGAGGGAAAGGGCAACAGGCAGCCAGGGCAGATTTTTAAGGGTCTGCCGCGCCAAGTTGGAATCAGAAATCTTTGCGGTGTTCATGAATTATCTGTTTTGTCAGGTGGCATGTTTGCCGGTTTAAATGCGTATTGTGCCAGATTGGGGTGGACTCCGATAGCCTCGGGTTCGACAGAGTGCTAAAGAAATGGCCAAGGTTGGTGAATTGATTCGGACTCAGACGGTGGGGGTGAGGGCATATGGCTAAAGAACCAGATCTGAAAGATCTCTTTTTGGACGAAAATCTCCTCATTGAGCTTGCCCGCCGTGAGTTGAAAGGACGCCTGCCACCTGACCAGCTCCCTGCGCAGCCCTCGACACTCGTTGCCTCGGGAAAGAGATCGAAGTTGGCACGCGAAACGGAAGGGCGCGGTTGGACCGCTCGAGATTTGGCCGAGCAGATTGGCGTGCCGGCCGCAGAGGCTCACGCCCTCATACGCGGTGGACAAAAGATCACCCCCGAACTTGCCCGCCGTCTGGGGAACGTCTTTGCGACTTCGAGTGAATATTGGCTAAGCGACGAAGAGTAAAATTTTAGTTTTCTTTCTCCACAGAAAACCTTCTTATCAGCACATCAGCTTCTTTCCTTGAAGCTTGAGAAAATTTTCACGCACTTTTAATTCCATCCTACGTCCCGTCCAGACTGATTGTTCCTGGTTCTTTGGCCACAGGAATTATTTAATTTTTGAAGGAGATTTTTATGAAGTATTATTATGGTATATTTGCGACGATAGCAGCGGGATTTAGTTTTTTGAATGCGGCTCAAGCAGCCGATATTAACTTTAATTTTCTTGTGAACAGCTCTGGCTCAGACCTCTATGCCTGTGATGCAGGTATTTATGATCCTCTCTTTTTGCTCCCCATTGGGGTGCGCGGATCGGCTGCACAAAGCAATATCCAGGCGCGTGTTGGCGCATACAACAACGGTAATCCGATTTCTATTTGGAACGATCTCATGATTCAAAGCAATACGATTCTTCCACCCCCGCCTGGATTCCACACGGTGGCCTATCCCTCAGGCTATCCAGGGTTCACAACACCTGTCATTGACCGCCTTAACACGGTCATTGCTAACTCTAATGCCGGGACTTCTGCAGGCCAGCTGACGTTCAATCTGGCTTCGGATTACTATGGTGCGCGGTACTTTGTTGATTTCTGCTTCCGCGGTTCTCAACTTCCTTATCCCCCGGGCGAGTATGAATACCATGTTCGCGATGTGGTTTCCGCAACCGACCTCGGCGCAGGAACTTACCTAACAGATGCGGACTTGGAAGTGCAGGGCAAGTTGGTGTGTGAGGAAAGAAGCTCCTCAGGCAGCGAAAACTGGTCGACAACGACCATTAACGATCTCTTTGCCATAGGTCTTTTGGGGCTCGATGGGGTGCCTCTTTCGCAAACACACCTGACAACCGCAAACGATTTCAACGGAACCGCGCAGAACGTGTTTGGCTCAATTGCGAGCCCACACGAGGTTCCTCTCGAAGCTCCGGCTAAATTTTGCGTGCTCCGTTACATCTTCCGCGAGCAGGCAATTGCTAAGCGCAAGTGGGATCTGAACAGTGCCAACTTCACAATCGACTTGCACGTAAACAACGTCTCCTACACTCCAGTTCTGCCATAAGAAGAAAAGGAACTGAGCGCATATGAAAACACTGAACCTGAGTCTCTTAAGTGTTGTTTGTCTGGGAGTCGCGTCTGTTTCTGCCCAGGGTGATCTCTTGCGCTCGGTTCCAGAGGCGGTGCACCTG
Organism: Betaproteobacteria bacterium; assembly: GCA_016868315.1. GTDB lineage: Bacteria > Bdellovibrionota_B > Oligoflexia > Silvanigrellales > Silvanigrellaceae > RFOM01. The sequence goes on along the minus strand of VGHE01000003.1, from coordinate 359,772 downwards.
CACATTGCACCGCAGAGCGGCTGGGCCGGGAGTGTCGGCACAATCCTGCCCGTCGCTTCGTTTTCTGGCTTTCCAGCTGACGATTTTAACCGTTGGTTGACGTTGGCTACGGGACCCGAGTTTGTGAATCTTCTCGGTGGCCACTCTGCGGCCTTCACAGGAAAATTGAACCCCGACAAATGTAGTGTCCAAGATGTTCCATTTCCTATGGCACTGAGAACATGGGACAGCAAACAGAGTTTGTATCAATTGCAAACACGGCAATTGAATGCCTGTGTTCAATTTAGAATACGAGACGCTGCAGGAATTTCGCCCGCGGGTGAGCATCCTGCCTGTGAGGTTTTCCCGGTGGACAATTATGAAGTGATTGCCCGGGGCGGTCTCTGTTACTTTAGGATAAATCCGAACTCGGCATTTACTGTTCGTTATGAAATTAATCCTGAATGCACCAATAAGGATAACTTTGCCCGACTCGAGCTTGAGCCCTCGGATATATTTGCATATTCGGGATTTTATATTTCAGGAGATGCGTCTGGGCGGAGTACGTTGCTCAGGCCTCTTGGTTCGGGTGCTCTGCGATTTTCGATTGAATCTTCCGCAGATGAAACTCCACTTTCAATCGACATGGGCGAAGGTGCACCGCGCTGGCCGATTCAAGCCTTCCCTGAAGTTCACATGGCAAAGGCGTCCTTGGTCAAAAATGAAGAAGTTCATTGTTGTTGCCGAGGGGAGATTGCCCGCATTTTCATGGCAATCCAAAAAGACGGTCATTTTTTTGCTGTTTACAGCATCGGGTGAGTCATCCTTCATGACGATTACGAGATCCTGACATGCGCCGGGAGTGTTTACCGTGCCTGTGTTTTGCTGTGCAAAGGCTGTTACTGATGCAGTTCCTTGAAAAGCGCAAATGCCAAGTAAACCAAGGCTAAAGTAACGATTCATCATACGTCATTCTCCCCTTTAAAAATAGAACTCCAAGAACGGTTCGGAGGATAAAATTCCGAAATCTCTCTGTCGAACCCTGGCCATTCAATCTTCCTGAAACGTGAAAATCCGAAATAGACGCAGCTCAACAAAGAGGAGCTATATGAAGATCCAACGAGACAGGAGGCGTGACTCATGCAGATGAGAAAAGAATGGATCCCACGAGTTTTGATACTGACTCTCTTGAGTTGCTCAACACAAGTTTTTGCCGGTGAGGGTGGATATTGGACTCCGGGAAGCTGCGCGGCTGATGGCTTCTGCTCATTGATCCGCGTTGAACATGAGGTTGCGCAGAAGAGCCCTTCGGGCTCCGGTGGAGTGATGGTGGGCACGATTGATTCCGATGGTTTTAAGCCCATGCCTATGAGCACATTGAGCGCGAAGAAAACATGTCGAAAGGAGGTGCGAGTTCCGAGAGTTGTCTTTGATGCAGTCACTCAAATGTTTCGATCTGTTTTAGCACGAGGCGATCAGAACGCACTACCTGCGAGTCTGACCCCAGCCGAACAGACGATGTTGCTCTACTACAACACGATCATGCAACAGACGATGAATTTTCAATGTTCCAATTGAGATAAACCGCAAGAAAGGAGATGCTTATGTTAAAAAAGATTGCTCCCTTTGTGCTCGCCTTGAGTTTGAGTTCTATGGCGAGTGCAAATCTGAAACAGCCTGAAAAGGGTGGGCAGCAATGTCATCCGGATGGGCAGTGTGTGATTTTTGAAGTGAGTATCCAGATGGACAGTGCCGTTGACAGGCCAGTTGTTGTAAACTCTCCTGTGATTTATTTGGATGATTCCAACTCATACCAGACCACTGTCTTGCGCAAAGGCGATGTCTGCACAAAGCAGGTAAAAGTGCCTTGGTCTGTGTACCAATCGATTGCTTCTATAATGTCGACGCTCGATGGAAGTCAGGGAGAGCCTCCGCCAGCGTTCACACCGGCTCAACAAACCATGTTGCTGTTCTACACGACACTGATGCAGCAGACGCTGTCTTTCAATTGTGCAGCGGGTGACATCAACCGTTGAAGCTGGCGTTTTCTGATTCCTGGATCTTGAGGCAGATCTGCATCAGACAGCGGTAGAGATTCTCGAGGTCAGAGTCAGGTAGGCGAGGCTCACTGCATCTGTTTTCCTGGATAATTTTCTCGAGAATTGTGCTTTCGCGGGCTGTATCCCTCAGTGGTGCACCCGCGTCTTTTTTAATCACTCCCATCTGTCGTGCAAGAGTAGCGCGCTTCTTGATGCTCTCAAGAAGTTGCAGGTCGATAATATCGACCTGCGTGCGCAGTTCTGCAATTGACAGTGCTGCTTTCGCATCGACTTTGTTCACAGCAGTGTCCTGTCGAAATTCGCTCCATGAGTGTCGCTGACTGCCTCTCTTGCAACGATTGCACGGAGCACATCTTTGAAACGATTTTCATCGTAGGCGCGGGTCAGGAAGTCTGCTCGGAAGTGGGTGAGCCCAATTTCCTCGAGTTGATGGCGTTTGTGGGTAATTGAATAGGAGCGTTTGTCGAAGACAATTGATTTACAGGTTTCATGTGCGACAAAGAATTGCTCACCGGCATCGTTTTGGATTTCCAGCGTGCGATAGCCGCATACAGCGTTGGTTGGGCAACCATTGTGGAGAGCTGTAAGGCTGCAGCTTTCGGCGATGAATAAGGGTGTATCTTTGAAGAGAATAGCTTGGGGGGTGATTTCTTCAGGCCAATGCTTGCAGCTGTCCTTGATGTTGTTGAAGTCATCTTCAACCGACAAAGCAACTGAGTCTATTCCCCGTTCACCCCAATGCGCAGCTGCCGCTGTATTGAGCGTATAGAGCGTGAAGTCGGAACGGATCGATGTGACGTGTTGACGCATCCCCCAGCGTTCAATCATCGACAGCACTCCCAGGTTTCCAATTTCGATATCTGTGATTCCATTGTCTAAGAACAGTTGAGTCCAACGCTTCATGAGGGGCTCATCCCAAGCTCTCAGAACTGTGGGGAAGGCAAGGCGAAGGCGAAGACCTGTGCGCTGTTTGAGATGGAGGAGGGACTGGATGACTTCACCGAAATTATTTTGAGGAAGAAACGTGCGTTTTGGCTCGAAAACAACCTCTTCGATTGTGAGGTTTGCCGCTGAAATCTCAGCGGTGTGAAACTCCTCAATCCAGGGGAGATATTCGAGCCGATCGATTTTAATAGCCAAGCTCGACTGACCCGTGCGCCTCGGTGTCAGGGAGCGTCCGGCGGATCGTGTTTTCTCGCTCGCCACGGTCAAACGCTCATTGACGAACGCAGAATAGGCTCCGGGAAGCTTCTCCTCGATTTCTCGCTTGAGTTCCTTCAGCACGCTCCGGGCAACAAACCAGTGCTCGTCGCCTTCCACGGACAGCGGCTCTGCTTTGAAGCCAATATTCCCAAACAGCGTGAAAAGGTCTTTGATGCTCTTTTCCAGCCCTGAGCCTTCAGCCTGGGGACGCACGGCAGCAACGCGATGTGTAACACTCAACACTGGGACAGAAAGTTTACTGACCTCAGCACAGAGCCGAAGCTCGTCTCCATCCTGACTCAGTTTGAAGGTGATTTCTACTTTTCTGAAAGGGCGCAAACGTGTGTCAGCAGGCGGGCGCACGCGCTTTTCGATTTCTTGACGTAGAGCATCTGAGCGTGTGCGTACAACGCGGTCGCCGACCTGGGGCAAGGGTACCTCTTGAGGAAGATCGATACTCACTCTGCTGCCTGCCGCCGCTGCAGTGACGGATTTTCCCTCGACCCAGAAGGATCTCAGCGAGAAATGGCACACCTCGTTTTGATACTTTTTGCTGACGTCTCCGAGAGCACTGCGTTGACTCTCTCCATGTTGTGGCTTTGCATGGTAGAGTTCTTCTGCGGGGTCGATACGTAGCCCGTCGAATTTTTCGAGCGAACACTGGGCGAGTATCTCAATTTTACGACCACGTACCGTAAGCACTTCTCCCACGGCCTGACCTTTGTGGGTTGGATTGTTCAAATCAATCACATTCTCGTGATAGCGGCCCTTTAGGAAAAAAGAGGTGCTGCCGCGTTGGAAGGTCAGGCTGAGATCTTCCCGGAGACGCTCCTTGCTTGCAGCCTGAGCCTGATTAAGTTCATGCGCCAAAGCGGGCGCATTGCGACGCAGGGTTGTGCGCCCAAAGATTTCATCGAGTCGCTGCCGGTAGGCGCGGACGACCGTTGATACGTATTGCGCATCCTTCTTTCGACCTTCGATTTTCAGGGTGTCGACACCAGCATCGACAAGCAAATTCAGCGTCTCAACTGTGTTGAAGTCTTTCATGCTGAAAAGAAAGCCATGTCCTGGCTCATTGAGGATTTTGTATGGCTTGCGGCACGTATAGGCGCATTCGCCGCGGTTGCCGCTGCGGGCATCTTCCGCGCCTGAGAAAAAACACAGCCCGCTGTATGAGTAGCACAAGCTGCCATGGCAAAAGGCCTCGAGTTCAACTTGCTCACGCGGCACGGCAGCTCGAATTTTTTTGATTTCCAGTGCAGTGAGCTCGCGCGCCAAGACAACTCGCTTAAAGCCGCAGCGCATGGCTTCAAGCACTCCATCGAGATTGTGCACTGCCATCTGTGTCGAAGCGTGCAAACGCAGCTGCGGGAAATATTCACGGCACAGGCGTGCAAGCCCAAGGTCTTGCACAATGATGGCGTCTACTTCGATTTCTTCGAGAGCTGAAAGCACCTCAAGGAGAGGTTGGAGCTCAACGTTCTTGATAAGGATATTCATGGTAACGAGAACCCGCATGCCATGGCTGTGGGCAACCGGTATGAGCTCACGCAAGTCGTCGAGACTGAAGTTCTCAGCCCGCGCTCGAGCATTAAAATTCTTCAATCCGAGAAAAACAGCATCCGCACCGGAGTTGAGAGCGGCAAAAAATTGTTCACGCCCACCGACAGGCGCAAGCACCTCAGGCAGGGTTGCGCTGTTGTTGACTGCGTTGGTCTGTGTTTCTTGCATTGGACAGCCCTCTCGTTGTGCGGCCGCAAAGGAACGGATCTGTGTCCTCCCTCACGGGCAATGCACAGCGGCGGTTGTCCTGAAAACTACAGGCAAACACAAGTTGAATTTTGTTCATTGATTTCAGAGTTTTAAACTGTTCGACAGCTCTCTGTCGAAAGCCCACGCACTTCAGGGGCTCTGAATGTTCTCAATCCAGGCCGAGGGGGCAATACCGGTATGGGCACTCTTCAGCACAATTTGCACCGGAGCCTTGAACTGAAAGCGCTGCTCATAGCCTGCACGCCTTGGGCCTGCGAAGATCATTTTGGCACCATCGGCACCGGAAATTTCAAGCTGGGAGTCGATTCCGTTGTGAGCCGAAAACGACACAGTCTCGGAATCTGGAAATGCATTCAGGGTAGCGACTTTCATTGAAATTTTTTCATAGAGGCCGGTCGAGAAAACTTCGCTCGAAAATCCACCGATGCGGATTTGTGTGCGCCGCACATCTTTGCTGTTTATGATGCGCAGGATGTCGAGTTCGGAGATGGTTTTTGCAAAATTAATGGATTTCAGCGCTGCAGTTTCATCGGATGTGGAGTCGAACGCAGGCAAAAGACTTGTTCCCTGATGCAGAGCTAGGAGTGTCTTTGTGTTGATATCAATGAGCGGAGAACCATCTGCAAAATCGCCATAGGTACATGTGTGTACTGCAGTGTCTTGCGCTTTTGGCTGTCCAAAAATGTTGGTGATCCGACCTGTGACAAGCTGACAGGTTTCGCTGTAGCTCGCTTCGACTTTTCCGGAGCGCAGCTGCGCACGCAATAGACGCACGTTCTCGCGAGATAACGTGTCTGAAAAGGGACGCTCTGAAGTGACCAAAAACTTTTGCGCTGGTGCCACATCGACCTCAAAAACACTGAGGTCGTTCGAGAATTCATTGCCCCGTGCGAATGATTCACTCGCATTGCTGTAAAGCATCTTTTGGCATTTAGAAGTAACGTTGCTGTTGTGCCAACGTACGAGAGCTCCGTTGCAGTCCTGAGCACCGAGGAAACAGTGTCCTGCAGTCGCAACATACCCATCACCAAGGTGAAACGCGGTGCAGCGCAAGGCGCGGTGCTTTTCCTCGAAAGGGTAGACATCGACAATCCCCAGAGCCGTTAGCGCTTCGCCGTGCGAATTGAAATCCCTCTTTTGTTTTTCCTTCGAGAAAAATGCTTCGGCGTTTTGTGATGTGAAAATGCCGAGCAGGGTCGCTGCGATGATGATATATTTGCCTGACGTGTTCATTGTGCACCCACGCTATGACAAACTGCTTTGTTGATCATGCCTGCCATCTGACGAGCTCCAAACACTGAGGGGTGCATGATTTCAGGTTTGATAAAAATCGGGAAGTGTTCGAAAAATTTATCGACGTTGACGATATGTGTGTTGTTGGTCTGCAGGGAGGTGAATGCACGTGTTCCACGATTTTGATATTGCATTGCTTTCTCGAGCGATGTCATAAGCAGAGGAAGATCTTTAATTGCCTTCATCACGAGCCAATTTGCAAGCCCACTGACCAGTGCATTCAGCTTTTTGGCACGCATGGTCGCATCTTCCTGAGACTTACTGGTTGAGGGCGAGCGCGAAAGCAGCCCTTGCTCGTTTAGAGCGGTGTTTAGGGAACGTTCAAACTCTTCGTATGATGCGCGAGCTTCTTCAACTTCTGCGGTGCTATAGTAGGTCTCGGTTTCTTCGTCGTAGTACCCACCGGTGCGTTCTACACGTTGCGATGCGAATGTTCCAAGAGAGTGATTTGGATTCCATCCAGGCTCGATTGCTGTGAGCTGAACGTTTGCGTTGTCTGCGTATGAAATGCGTCGGAGCCATATGGCGAGCTGTTGTGCGAAATTGAGACCAGTGAGCGTCTCGAAGTATTGTCCGAATACGGCACCTAACACAGGCTCGTAGTTGTTCTTGGCAAAAACCTCGAGTGGATTGTTGACCAATCTTGCAAACAACACGGGGATGGCCGGTCCATGCTCGTTCTCTTGTGAAATGCCTTCGAGAACTTTGAAAAAGTCCTCCGAAACGTTGAAGCGACGGGTTTCGTCAAAGGTCATTCCGTTTTTGTCGGTTAGTGCCAGGAAGTTCAGCACCGTGCGGACAATAAAGCTTTTCGGTTTGCTTTGGCGCATGTAGGCCATGGCCTGAGAAACCGAATCCCAGAACATCATGTCGATGCCCATGATAATACTTGGATTGATTGTTTTTACATATTTTACAGCCTCTGTGATAGCGCGGCGCCGCAGCACAGGATCCGTCCATTTCGAACGCTGTAAGGGTTCAATGATGGAGGGACTCACGTATGCGGCAAAGAAATCGTGCATACGACCGCCGTCTATAGCAAGGTCGATCACACGAGGCGCATTCGGATCTTGAGGAAGATTGCTCTGTAGGGTTTGAAACAGGATACCTTTGCGCGCTGTATTGCGAGGTTTGCTGAGGTCACGCACATTTTCGATGCCGCCCACCAGCGCAATCGATTCGCCATAGTGTGTGTTCTTTTTCATCCACTCGGAGAACTCAGGATCGGTGAGGTTTGCTACGTCACGCTTCGGGTCGTAGAGCCATTCGCCGGTATAGCCATCGCGCTTGAGAGACCAAGCCGGAATCAACCCCTTTGGTCGGTTCTTAGGGTCATTTTCGAGGATAGCAATCTTGTCGGCCTTGCCGTAATCGGGTTTCTTCCACTGCACTTCGGAAAGAAAGTGGAGCAGATAGTTTCTGCGGAACCAGAGGTTGTCCCCCGTTAGGTCTGTGTATGCTCGGAGGTTGTCGTTCTGATCGCAACCCATGCAGCCATGTGTGTAACTCGCACCGATATTCATAATGCGTGAATAGTACTTTACCTGATCATCGGCGCTGAGTTTGGGGAAACAGAATTGAGATGCATCTTTCGTATACCGCTGCGGCAAGGGTTCGCTCGCATCAGCGGTACCAATGAGTGCAGTTGCCAAGAGCAAGCTCGTTTTCAAGCGAGACAACATCTTCCATCCCATCTGTGGGGTCTGTTCCACCCACAATTATTTATTCGATGGCGTTTCGGCAGAAGATGGAATTATTCAGCGCTGACAAAAAGAAGTGACGTGTTTTTGTCGACCTGGACACTGCAGGAGGCAAAGAAGGAGTGATTCTCGGCGAAGTTTGCCGAGGTGTAATACAAAATGCCCACTAACGGTTTGTCGCTCCCTGCAAACAGTGTCGCCCCAGACAAATCACTGACAAGCAGCGCCGGCTGGGTGGCAAGGATGTGTTTGATCCACTTCAGGTACTGGCGCATTTGCTGAAGGTGTTCGGGATCGAACCGGCCTGTCTTGAAGTCGATAACCAGATGGAGGTGGGGATCAAATTTCAGTGGATCTTCCAAAACTTTCTGCAGACTCAAAGAGGCCTGCTGTTCCGGCTGAAGGCAGGGAATCTGCCACAATTCTTTTGGCCACTTTGAGGCTGGTAGAACACAGAATAAATCAAGAATACGCCGCTGTGTGCGGTAGAGTCCGTGCGCAACTCGTGGCTCGCTTTCATTTGTGTCGAACGCTCCCCAGAGTTCGAGTTCATGTTCCCGCACAATCATGCGTGAAAAAAGTTTGGAGAGAAAGTTCCGCTCCGAGGGAAGAGCAGTGCCACCATGTTCCATCAGTGCATGGAACCGGAGCCCGGCTTCGTTCGGTGCGATATTATCCGCCCCTCTTTCCACGCTCGATTCGCCCGTTTTTTCATAATCTTGATTGCTTTTGAGTGTTCTAACTGCTGGGTTTTGTAATTCGGCCGGAGGCTGCTCCGCTGAGTTGGTCTGCCTCTGCCACGGAGTTGAGCGCGCACGAGTGAAGCGGCTTTCGGCCCAATTCTCGCGCCAATTTTGATCGAGATGGTAAGGGTTTGTGGTCTCCTGCAATTCCAGTGGGCCAGCATCCAACGGTACGTCGGAAAGCCAGTCAGGCCCATAGTCACGCAGAGCAAGGATACCCTGCCAATCCTGGTGACGGACTGTCGCATCCTGTGCCCGCCCCAGCCAGGGTGTTTTGGGACGGCTGCCGCGTTTTTCTTCTTTTCGCAGGTCAAAAAACGTGTCTGCGAAAAGAGCCATGATGGTGGATTCGAGAGAATTGAGTTTAAGCTTGAGTGGGTCGAACTCGTCACCCACTTTTAAAGTAGAGAGTTTATCTCGAAGATTCTTTTGTGCACGACCACTCGTTGCGGGTGAGACCAAGATCAACATTTCCCGTGCACGTGTGTAGGCTGTATAAAACACACGCTGCCGTTCGAAGTCCTGCTCGAGTCTATCTTGCAAGTCTGCACTCCAGCGCACGGCCTGCTCGCCCGAACTTCCCTGCACGGCAATCGACACAATGTCTTTTGGCGGGTTCGGGTTGGCAATCCAATGTAAAAGAGAAGCTGATTGGGTATCCTCTGCCAGCCATTTGATTTGGGTTGCATCCGCGCCGCTTTTCATTACAAAATTTTCGGGAGCACGTTCTCTCTTGCTGCTCGGCCAAAAAACCACAACAGGCCATTCCAAGCCTTTTGCACCGTGAATTGTACACACCGAAATAGCATCTGCATTTGGATCGCCTTGTACTGATTTAAGGCGCAATTGGCGCATCCGGTTTTGGAGAAGTTCCTGTGGCCAAACTCCGATTGAAAGCTCGGATGTTGCACTGATGTTGATTTGTGAGCCCTGGTTGCACCGAGTTTGCAGCACAGATGCGGCCTGCTCCAGATCTTTGCGCACCGACCAGATTTCCAAAGTATGGTGCAGCGCGATGGCGACGTTCTCCATCTCAACGTTCATGTCTTTGCGCACTGCCGTGCCGTGCCCGTCCAAGCCCCAGCGCAGCACTTGCCAGGCAGAGAAAAAATGTTTCTGAGCGAGTGCACGGCAAGATGACAGATGTGTTTGAAGAGCAGACCAAGCGTTCGGCAAAACAGGAGGAGGCTCTCCAGGGGCGGCGTGAGCATCGGGTGTGATCGATGTTCGGACAAATTCTCTTCCCAATTTTCCCCGGCTTGCCGCAGATAAAAGATTTGATGCTTCAGAGAGGGTGAGTTCAATCCAGCCTGCCCAGATGAGTTGAGCAAACTCAAGAATATCGAGCGGCTCACAGATCCACTTTGCAAGCAGAAGGCCTAAGTTTTCGCAGCGCATCCGAAAGGCAGCTTCGCTCTCGGCAAAACGCGTGGTTTTGGCGACCGAAGGGAGTCCTAGTTTCTGAAATTGTTGGTGGGTTTTGAGCGCCGAATCGTTGGTTTCGCAAAGCACCACAATGTCCTTCCATGTAAAGTGCTTTTGCTCGATGAGGATGCGTAGTTCGCGAGCCAATGCCCAGCATGTGAAACTGTGCTGATCGTGCCCAGGCTCTATTGCTCCAGATGTGCATCTATCTTTGGAGAGGGACGCTCCCAGCAGCAGAACTCGCGGATACTGTGTGTTGTCGTGCGACACGTCTGCTGGACGTCCTGCATCGAGAGCCCGAGAAGCAACGAATGTTTGCTGCGCTGCCAATGAAAAGGTTGTTCCAAGGAATTGTTCCGGAATTTTATTGTTTTTATATGAAAAACTAAGGTCAGAAAGATAGTTGATCCACGGAAGCAGATCTGGATGTGATCGAAAGTTCTGAGTGAGTTCAATCAATCTCCAATTCGGATCGATCTTTAGGCGTTGAAAAACGCCGACATGAGCACTGCGGAAGCCATAAATACTTTGCTTAGGATCGCCCACAACAACCATCCGGCCTTCTGCCGGGTGCAGCAAAGAGGTAAGGATATTGTGTTGGATTTCGTTGGTGTCTTGGTATTCGTCGACGATCAATTCTTTGCACTGAACCGGCAAGTATGGTTTTGTTTGGACTTTAAAAAATGAATCAGAATTCAGTGTGTCCTGTGCAACGAGCAGATGGTGCAGGAAAAGCATGCGGTCATTGTGGGTCATACGTCCTTGCATCAGGCGCCGCTGAAAATGAGCCCGAGCCAATTTCTTTAATGACTCCAGTGCAGTAAGTGATGACGGATGAATTTTTTCCAAAGCGAACTGCAACGGTGGTGCATCTTCCCGTAATAAATTCTCATGCAGCATGGCTGAGAGAATGCGCGTGAGGCTCTGGTGGCGATTGCCAGACTGCGAAGTTGATGCAAAAAATTGCCCTTCGAAGGCTCCAGCGAGGATAAAATCGAGCAGTGCAATTTCCTTTTCCGGATCCTGAGCAGCTGTATTCAGAGCGCGTATGAGGCTCTCTGCAAGTTCAGCATGTAATTCGTCTTCAGAGACCAAAGTGACTGGGGGAGGGAAGAGTTGTTGCGTGAGTCCCCAGTCCTCAATGAGATGCGCGGGTAAAGAGCTGCGCTTGTCCTCCCACCATGTGGGGAAAAGGTTGTTCGATAGCTGCATAAATAAACTATCGATGGTTGAAATATGCAGACGTCCGAGGATGCGTTCGCTTGTTTCCTGTGGCAACCCCGATTTGGTAATGCGTTTCTCAACGCGCGAACGCAGTTCCTCGTCGGCTGCACGTGAAAAAGTGACAAGAATGAGATCCTGAGGTTCAATTCTAAATCCACGTGGAGCGGCATTCAGCCGCCAATGGACGCGCTCAGTGAGAAGCGTCGTTTTACCTGCACCCGCACCGGCCTCGATGACAAGATGACGGAAAGGGACCGGACGATTCTCGCCTGTTGCTGGCACAAGTGGAAAAAACACAGCCTCTTGTTGGCTTTCGGTCAGTCGTGGTGCACTCACGCTTGACCTCCCAAATTGAGCTCCGCAGTAGGACAAAACGAGTTCAATGCGCAGCTCTTGCAGGTATCTTTGAGCAGGGGTTGAGCGGGAAAAACACCCTTGGAAAGCTGGTCGGCGAAGCGCAGGTACTCTGATTGAAGCTGCTCGAAACCTTCAGATGACTTCTGCAGTGGCTCGGAAAAATCGAAGCTGAGTTCTGGATTGCGCGTGAGATCGAGGGTTTTGAGACGCATCAGGCTGAATCGTCGTACTCCGCGAGTTCGGCCGAAATCGTTTTCTCCCTGCTGGAGCGCCCACGCGAGGCTGTAGACTGCCCCCTGAACGCTCAATTTGTTGGTTGAGTTCATCTGTGATGGGAGGATGACAAGATCTGTGTCGTTTTTTGGAACTTTGGACGTCTTGTAGTCGATTATGAAATCACCGTCGGGGTGCGAATCCACACGGTCGATTCGCCCTGAAAGTGTGATGGTGTTGTTGAGTGGTAGAAGCACAGGCTGTTCCAGGAAAGCGGCACGGATGCGCAACTGAATTGACTCGCTGCCGGTGTCGTTCTGCTCGGCTGCCATCTGCCGTTCGCACTGCACCAGCTTTTTCATCGCTCGCCGCACACTTTCGCGTGTGAGTTGGTTTTTGAGATTGGCATCAGCTGATGAAGATTTCAAGTGATGCTGCGTTTCGCTCGTCGAGCCGAACATAAATGACTTCAGTTCGTGAGCCATCCTTTCCATATGTATCATTTGAGTTTGATTCAAATGACAAGACGTCATGGCTTTTAAAAAAGCCTTCGTCCAGTGCTCGGGATGGGTGAAGAGAAACGCGTCTGAGTTCAAAAAGTGTTCGTCGACGGCAGAGAAAATATTTAGCCAGAGATCATTTTGCTGCTTAGGATCGGATTCGAGCAATGAAACATGTCGAACCGTGCGCAAAAAATTTTCCGCCAAAGCATGAACGCGGTGGCCGAGCGCGAGGCGATCAGGGCGAAGCGGCGTGAGCTCTGTTGCCTCAATGGGGTGGAGTTTTGTCCAGTAATGCCTCAGCGGGCATTCGATGTAGTCAGCGAAGGCGGTTACAGCCATCCGTATGCTTCCGTTGACAGAATTGCCCTCAAGCAGGCGCGACCAATGTTTGTCTTCAATTGCACAGGGGGCGTTGAGCCAGCTTCGAAATGCGGGTACCTCGTGCTTGGGGCGAGATAAATTTTGCCAAAGCACAGGTGTTTTGCACCAGTCTTTGGAGTAGGCTGGAAAGTTTTCGAACTCCTGAAGGTCGCGTAAAACAAACGTTATTTTTTGTGTTCTGCGCAAAAATGCCTGCCAGTAACCGCGGTACGATTGCTCAGATGCAATCGGCTCGATGGCTATTTGTTTGCTTCGTAGCGCATGGAAGACGGCATTAAGAATGCGCAGGTGGAAGCTTGGAGTGGTTGGCGAGTGTGGCGCACCGACAACGACAAATTTATCGGCTGTTTTGAGGCCAGGAAGCAGTGATAGTGCTGGAGGCAGCAATGCTGGCTTTCCTGGCTGTCCGATGTTGAACACGTCTGAATCGAAAAAACGATGCAGCAGAAGGTCCTGGGAAATACCCTGCTTTCTGATCGCTGGACTCAGTTCGTAGCGAACGAGAGCTTCCTGCACCAGTGGAATAAAATCTTCCAGCCGATTCCAGTCTTTTTTGAACTCTTGGTGCAGATCAGCGACGCGCTGCGCTGCGGGGTTGCTCCACTGGGATTCATCCTCGCGGGCAGATTCAGAACTTGCTTGCTGAGAGTCGGACTGTGGATGGTTTTTGGCTGCAGCAAGGCGTTCGAGGTGTACGGCGAAATCATGTGGAGTCAGTGAATGTGTTCCTGCACCGTCTGAGTTGTTGACATTCCACGCTTTGGAGTCGGTGTCACCCAAGAGAAATTGAACATGCCCTTGCGAGCTCTGCTCAAGACTATCGATCTGGGATTCAAGCGCTGCGTGCGTGCCGAGAATTTGAACTTCAGCACTCCGGGCTGCTGGCGTTAGAACTTCAGTTGGAATGATTGTGCGTGCCCACCAAGTCTGTGCCGCGCGGTGATTCTTTGCATTTTGCATAAGCTCACGCGCGTTAAAGAGATTCTCGCGGAGGGCGTCTACCCAATGTGCCTGGAAGTTACCCGGACGGTAGGTGTTTAGACTGCTCCCCTGTTGCTCTTCGCGCGTGTATTCAGGTGCTGCGACCCACAAGAGTGATTCGGAAAGAAACCTGCGTGGTAAAACAAAATTTTCAAAACCCGAGTCGCTCTCCAGAATAGCACGGAGCTGGCCAGGAAAATGCGGTAGCCAATATTCGCGAACAAAAGATTGAAGTCGACAGAAGTGAGAATTTATTTTCTGGAGAAGCTGATATGCAACACAGATTGTGCGCAGGGAAATATCAGGGATCTCGGCAAGCGTTTTTATTGTGCTAGCTGACTGCTGCACCTCGAGCAGAATGGAAAGAAAATTTTCATCGCGGGGCAATTCAGTATCCGCAAGTGTCAGAATTTGTTTTGCCAAAGGAGCGACGTCACTCCCGCTGTAGCCAAGCTGAAGCAATAGAATTCGTGTGAGTCGTTCTTGTTCAACGATATCGAGGAAAGGTGAATTGAGCAGCCGGTGCGCTTCAGCACCGAGCTGTTGGATGCTGTTGTGAGATAGTGTGAGTGCGAAGTTACGCACCAAAGTGTCGGGAGTGTACAGGCTCACGCCCGCCCACGCCTCAATGCTTTGCATGCCAGAGGTTCGCTCACCTTGGATTTTTCTGAGTAGGCTAAATATTTGGGTGCGGATCGAAAGAAGATCTTCCTTGCGCTCGCAGACGATTGTCCAGCGCTGTGGGCGTTGCTGTTCAAGCCCATCGAGGAGTTCCCGCGCAAGGTTTTCGTATACTGCGTGTTCAGCGAGCAGAAAGCCTTGCGCATGGAACGACTTGAACATGATTAGACGTTTTTACCTTGTTGTTGAGCCAGGAATTCTGCGCGAAGATCCTTGCGCAGGATTTTGCCGATCGGCGTTTTGGGCAGTTCTTTGCGGAACTCGACAACACGTGGGACTTTGTAGGCCGTGAGCATTTCTTTGCAGTGCGCACGCAGAGCGTCTTGTGTGAGGTTCGGCGAGCGCGGAACAACGTATGCTTTCACTGCTTCTCCTGACTGACCATCGGGAATACCGATAACAGCCACTTCAACCACTTCTGGATGTTTTGCAATACAATCTTCGACTTCGTTCGGATAAACGTTGAAACCGGAAACGAGAATCATGTCTTTCTTGCGGTCAACGATCTTGAAGAAGCCATCTGCATCCATTACGGCAACGTCACCGGTGCAGAGCCAACCATCTTTGATGGTCTTCGCGGTTTCCTCGGCACGTTTCCAGTAGCCAGCCATAATCTGCGGACCACGCGCAATCAGTTCCCCTGGCTCGCCAATTCCAACCTCTTTGCCGTTGTCATCTACAAGACGAATTTCAGTTGAGGGCATTGGCACGCCGATACCGTCTTTTTTCACCTTGCCGCCAATCGGGTTGAATGTAAGCACAGGACTTGATTCGGTGAGTCCATAGCCTTCGACAACGGCCGTGCCGACTGTTTTTGCCCACTTTTCTGCCGTCGATGAGAGCAGCGCTGCACCACCCGCAATGGACATTTTCATTTTCTTGGGAGGATTTTGCACGAACCATGGCTCGTTGGTGAGTGCGTTGAACAATGTGTTCACACCTGTCATCCAAGTGATTTGGTGTTTTTCGAATGGCTTTTTGAGATTGCTCATTGGACGTGGACTTGGAATCAGAACGTTTGTTGCACCCTCTTCGAAGAAGGACAAGCAGTTCACTGAGAAAGCAAATATGTGGTATAGCGGCAGCGCTGTGATGATTGTTTCTTCACCGGTCGTGATTGTGGTTTTTGCGAATTCAAGGATCTGGTAGACGTTCGACAGCAGGTTGCGGTGCGTAAGCATCGCACCTTTACTGACTCCTGTGGTGCCGCCGGTGTATTGCAAGGCTGCCAGGTCGTCGAGCGTGACACTCGGGAGCGTGAGTGCTTTTTGGCCACCCTGTGCGCCTGCGCGTGCCCATGCAGTTTCGGTCTGCGCCATTCGGGTCTGGCCTGCGGCCAGAGCTGCCGGGAAGGGCAGGTGTGGAACAGTGCAGATAGGAACCTGTTTCTTTAGCTTTAAGAGGGTTTTGATAAGCAACTTGAGGTGAACCGGAAAAAAGTCGGCAAGGCTCACGGTGATGACGTGTTTGATTCCTGTTTTCGGAAGGACGCGCGGAAGTTTGTCGGCAAACATGTCAATGATGATGAGCACTGTTGCGCCGCTGTCGTTGAAGGCGTGCTCCATCTCGCGGTCGGTGTAGAGTGGGTTGACGTTCACCACGACGCATCCGGCCTTGAGGATTCCAAACAGAGCAATCGGGTAGGCAATGCAGTTAGGCATCTGGATGGCAACGCGGTCGCCCTTCTGCAGCTGAAGCTCTTTGATTAGAAATGCAGCAAACTGGTTGGAGTAGCTTTCAACTTCCGCAAAGCTGACGTGACCCTGCATGCCATTGGGGAGGCAGGTATAAAACGCTGTCCTTGCGGAAAAGCGTTGCGCGGAGCTCGAGATCATGGCGCCGATGTTTTCATACGGAATGTTCGGAATTTCGGGCTTTACACCCTTTGCATACGCGGAAAGCCAGGGCTTGTTCACATAAGGGGATGCAGCATTCGATTGCGTCATGGGGCGAGGCTCCTTCCATTGGGGCTTCAGTTTTCGGTGCCAACAGGTTATCAAAGCCTGAGCGTCCCGCAAAGCTGAGGAATTGTCATGTCTGTTGTTCGCAAATTGCCCGAGCACGTCATCAATCAGATCAAGGCAGGTGAGGTTGTAGAGCGTCCTGCAAGTGTGGTGAAAGAGTTGCTGGAAAATGCACTCGACGCACAGGCGCAGGAAATAGAAATAGAGCTTCTTGATGGTGGCCGACAGCTTGTTCGAATCGTTGATAATGGAACAGGAATGTCTCCCGATGATGCAGAGTTGGCACTCGAGAGACATGCAACCAGCAAGCTTGCCCACGTCGATGACCTCAACAATCTATCGACCTTCGGTTTTCGCGGTGAAGCACTGCCCAGTATCGCTGCCGTCTCGGATTTTACCCTGCGAACACGGCGGAGCTGCGATTCAACCGGGCTTGAAATTCAAGTGCGTGATGGTGTCAAAGCGCCCCCGCGGATGTGCGGCATGCCGGTTGGAACCGAGATTGTCGTGCGTGATCTGTTTATTAACGTTCCTGCCCGCAAAAAGTTTTTGAGGGCAACAGCCACTGAATTGGGACATATTCTTGAGACTGTGCAGGCGATGGCATTCGCCTATTTTCGAGTTGGTTTGCGTCTGAGTCACAATGGCCGAGAAATTTTGAATTTTGCTCCTGCAGAAAGTCTCGCAGAACGCTTTAAATCGATTCTCGGACCCGAGGCTGCCGAGTACGTTCCAGTGAACTTTGAGAAAGGTGCATTCAGGCTTGAGGGATTCGTTCAAAAGCCCGATCTTGCGCGACCGGTTCCGCGCTACTTTACAACCTTTGTCAATGGTCGACTGGTAAAAGATCGCATTGTTCGCAATGGCGTTCTGTCTGGATACACGGGGCTGACCATGAAAGGATTGGTACCTGCGTGTGTTCTTTTTGTTACAGTGGATCCGGCTTTGGTGGATGTCAATGCACATCCCAACAAGACAGAGATTCGCTTCAACGATGCACCGCTGGTGCAGGATTTAGTGACCATTGCATTGCAGTCTGACCTGCGTCGTACCACACAAAATCAAATGCTCAGTACGTTGCCCACGGCAGAAACCATTGTGCGGGTTCAGCCAGAGATGCGACGTGAAAACTGGCTCGACGACAAATTTGCTCAGAGCCGAACCCCGCTCCCCACTCAAAACCCGCTCCCAAGCGCGCCTCAATTTTCTGGCCAAAATGTTCCGCGCCTGCACTCTCAAATTCCGGCACAAGTGCGCAATACCCACACCATGCTCGCGGGGAACACTGGCGGGGGAGTTTCCACCGCACAGGAATCTGCTTCGCTCTTTTCGGGCGTAACTGAGCGAATGGCAGAGCCTGAAATTTTTTCCGGACAAGATGCCAATTCCGGACATCCGCTTTCGCGCGCAGATTACCTTGGACAATATAAGAATTGTTACCTGCTTTTTGAGGCTCAAGGTGATTTGTTGGTTGTCGATCAGCATGCTTTTCATGAGCGTGTGTTATTTGAAGAATTGAGTCTGCAACTCGAGGGCGGTCAAGGATTGGCTCGGCAATCGCTTCTGGCGCCGCTTATTGTTCCTGTGCCGCCAGTTCTCACTGAGATTCTCCAGGAGGAAGAAAGGAACCTTGCTCACCTTGGCTTTGAAATTGAGGTTCTCGCCAACCGCAGTATCGCGGTTCACTCCACCCCCACGCAGGTCGACTTTAATCGTGCAGCAGCACTTTTCGATGACGTAGTTGCACGGTTGTTGGCTATAAAAGGTTTTGCTTCTGCTGAGGCGCATCCATTGGTTCAGCGAGCGCGAAGGCAAGCCCAAGAGTGGCTCGAGGTTGGTGTGCGGCCGGCCAACCTCAGCCGCAAAGAACTTTTTCATTTGCATCTGGCAACAGTGGCTTGTCATAGCGCTGTGCGTAGCGGTGACCCTATGAACCCAGAACTCGTGCGCCGGCTTCTCTTGCGCGGCGCCGAAGTGGACTTCTTTGCTCATTGTCCTCACGGTCGACCTGTTTGGCGCCGCTGGTCTGCTCACGATGTTGCTCAGTGGTTTTCGCGAATCTGAGGACACTGTGATGCGTAAATTCGAAAAAGCCGTTTTCGTCGTGGGTGCAACGGCAACCGGAAAAACTGCACTTGCCCATCTGCTCGCAGAGCGTCTGGAGGCACAAGGGCAGACGTGCGAGCTCGTGAACATAGATGCATTTCAATTCTATCGGGGTGTCACAGCAGGAACAGCGAAGCCTTCACCTGCAGAGCGGGTGCGATTTCGCTATCATGGTATAGACATTCTTGATCCTCTCGAAACTATGGATGCCGTGCGTTATGCCGAATTTGTCTGGCAGAAGTGCAGAGAAATTGCTGCGCGCAGTCATCTCCCCGTGTGCGTTGGTGGAAGTGGCCTGTACCTGCGCTCTGTTCTGCATGGCCTCGATCCGCTTCCTCCTCGAAACGATGAGTTGCGAAAGATGTTCCGCTCTGCCGCAGAGGCGTGGGGCTGGCCCGAGCTGCACCGTTGGCTGACAGCGCTTGATTCGGAGCGTGCGGCACAACTTCACCCGAACGATAAAACACGTATTGAACGCGCTTTGGAAATTATTTTTCAGCTTCCCGAAGGCGTTTCTACCCAATCATTATTCACAAAATCAGAGAAACTCAGTGAGCAGCAGCGTCTTGGCGAGACCTTTGTAATCCACGTCGATTGCGAAGACTCCATTCTAAAAAGTCGCATCAGCGGACGAATTGAGGAAATGTTCAGCCACGGTTGGGTTGAAGAAGTCGTTGCGCTGCAAGCTCAATTCGCTGAATTAATCTTGAATAGTCAGGCTCTCAAGGCAATTGGTTATCGGGAAATTTGGGCGTGGCTCTCGGCTTTTGAGACTTCAGCCGCTCCTCTTCCGGACAGCCTCGGAGAATTGAGGCGCGCCAGTGCCCACGACCTCACAGAGCGGGTTGCAACGCTGACTTGGCAGTATGTCCGACGCCAGCGCACCTGGAATGCCAAGGAGAGATGTGATTGGGCGGTCGACACAGCCTGCTGGACTCCCGAGCATTTCTCCTTAGACAACAATTTTGTTGATTTTGTGTACAAATAAATGTCAATAAAGTTAATTTATTACCCATATCGATAAAAATTTGAGAAGAGGACTGGCCGTCAGTCCAAAATTGATCTAGTGTCACGCTGACATTTGGCTACCAGGGAAGCGTAGTGGGGGAGCTGGCTTTGTCGTTTACACGATTATCAAATATCGCCTCGACATTGCTTGGAAGTCTTGTTGCATGCGGGCTGCTTATGGGCTGCTCGCGTTTGGCTGTGCCTTCAGATGCGCAGCTTACAGAGCGCACCAGCATGGCGCGCGTGCGCGCGGTACCTTCTCATTCGGCCTACGTTCACCTGTTTGAATGGACTTGGAAAGACATCGCCCTTGAGTGCGAAAAGGTTCTCGGCCCGGCCGGAATCGATGCGGTTCAGATTTCACCCCCACAAGAGCATCGCATCATGCCAGGGAGTCCCTGGTTCCAAAGATACCAGCCTGTCAGTTACAAACTTGAGAGTCGCAGCGGCACTCGCGCTGAGTTCGTGGAAATGGTTGAGCGTTGTCATCGCGCTGGTGTGGATGTCATTTCCGACGCTGTCATCAACCACATGGCGCAAACTCTTCCCTTCAACCAGAGCGAAACTGGTTCCGCGGGAACAACCTACTCGCGCTATTTTTACCCAGGTTTGTTTACGTATCCCGACTTTCACCACTGCGGTCGCTACTCTGACAACGTGATTCGCAACTATCAAGATCGGTGGGAAGTTCAGAACTGTGAATTGCTTGGTCTGGCCGACTTGAACACAGGGTCGGAATCTGTTCGTAACAAAATCGCGGGTTTCCTAAACGAACAAGTCCGCATCGGCATCAACGGGTTCCGCATCGATGCTGCCAAACACATGCTCGCAAGCGACGTTTCGGCAATCGTCAACAAGCTCGATAAATCTGTTTATATCTTTCAGGAAGTCATCGATCAGGGTGGTGAGCCTATCTCCTCCTCGGAGTACCTCAGCGCCGGTTCGGTTACTGAGTTCCGCGTTGGGCTCGCTTTGGCCTCTTTGTTTCGCCGAGGCAACCTCTCCGTGCTTGAGTCCATGGGTGAATCTTGGGGCTTCTTGCCTTCAAGGCAGTCGGTTGTTTTCACTGACAACCATGACAATCAGCGGGGACATGGTGGTGGCGGTTGGGTGCTCACCTACCGCGATGGTGCACTGCACACACTGGCAAACATGTTCCTTCTGGCCTTCAATTACGGAACCGTTGGCCTCATGAGTAGCTACGACTTTGTGCGTGACTCAGATGGCCCACCTGCAACATCCACCGGTGAAACTCTGCCCGTGTACACAGAGATGGGAGGGTCTCGCTGCGGGAAAGGCTCGTGGATTTGTGAGCACCGTGCCCCGGGTCTTCTCGCAATGGTTGGTTTTCGCAAAGAGGTGGATGGAGCACCTTTGGGGCGCTGGTGGAGCAGCTCTTCTGGCGGACAAATCGCGTTTTCGCGGGGCGAAAAGGGATGGTTTGCGTTGAATATTGAATCCAAGCCAGTGGCGGTCACACTCCCCACATCCCTCGCTGACGGGAGCTATTGCAACATCCTTGATGGCGGCAAAAAGAACTCGGAACCAGGGTGCAAAGGTGCGCGTATCGAGGTGCGCGGTGGCGTGGCTCAGGTCACGCTGATGGGTTTGTCAGCCATTGCTCTGACTGCGAGCTCACGCATCGACTAAATAGAATTTCAGATTTCCCACT
Source organism: Betaproteobacteria bacterium (assembly GCA_016868315.1). Taxonomy (GTDB): domain Bacteria; phylum Bdellovibrionota_B; class Oligoflexia; order Silvanigrellales; family Silvanigrellaceae; genus RFOM01. The sequence goes on along the minus strand of VGHE01000003.1, from coordinate 338,506 downwards.
CGCCAATACGTTTGTCCTGACTCTCCGGAACCCATGTTCCGTTTGGGCCAATGATAGCAACGCAGGGAGATTCGCTCTTAAGCAGCTCATGCACTGCGGCAGAGACACTTTCCTGCGTCACAGCCTCCACACGTTCTTTGAATCCCAGGAAATTGTCGAACCCAAGGCCGTAAATATCACTCATGGCGAGCTGAGAAGACTGGTAGTGATGATGCTGACTGTCGAGACTCTGAGCACCCAACAAAGAGTTCTTAGCACGGTCGAGTTCGTCTTGTGCCGGGGGCTCGGTGGCAATTTTCTCGAGGTGCGATTTCAAGCCCAACAGCGCCTGTTGGGTTTTTGCAGCTGCTGTACCGATGTAAGTGTTCAGCGAGCCCCCAAACAAAGATGGCGTTTGTGAGCAGCCTACACTGTAGGCCAACGACTGAGCATCACGCAGATCCATGAATAGGCGTCCACCCTGGCCACCAAGTACGCTGCAGGCAACCTCGAGAGCTGTGCGGCGTTTGTCTGAGAGCGGATAGGCTCTGAGCGACAAACTGACGTGTGCTTGCTCGCGCTCAAGTGCATCAAAGCCAATGCGCGCTTGTGCCGGCATTTTCGGTGCGGCTTGCGGCGTTCTAAGCGCAGGCAGTGATTGACTGCGGAGCGCACGTTGAGCAGCAATGCTACTCAGCTCTGCGGCAACCGCCTCGAGAGTTTCGTCGCTCGAAAACTCACCAGCTCCGGACAGCACGAAAGAGTCGGTGAGCAGAAGGCGTTGCCATTGCGTCCGAATGTCCTCGAGAGTGATATTCTTCAGGGTTTCCAATGTTCCCAAGGGAGGGTGGGCGTAGACGTGTTCACCGTAAAGTAAAGACCCATTGAGGCGACCAAGGCGTGAACCTGGGCTGTCCTTTTGCGCCACAAGAACTTCCTCGGTTTCACGCATGACGCGTTCAAATTGTTCGCTTTCCATTGCGGGACGTGCCAGGCAGTCGAGCATCATTTTCAGGGCGCGTGGTTGCACTTCGGTGAGAGAATCTAGCCGTAGACCAAAAAGATCTCTTCCGGAGAAGGCGCTGATTGAGGCGCCCATATCTTCGAGCTCAGTGACGAATGCACGGTAGGATTGGCGTGTTGTGCCGCGAGTGAGCATTTGAGCGAGAAATGCATTCACACCGATCTTTTCTGTAGGCTCTTCATGTTGTCCCCATTTCCACACAAGAACGTGGCTTGCGACCGGTAAGCGTTTGGCCAAGCGTGTGTTGAAGTGCAGGCGCGCAGAGTGGCCAAGGTCAACCTCGGTGTGCAGTATGGCGGGATTTCGCTGCGAGGCGATGACGTTTGACTTCAATGAAACAGTGCTGCGGAGAGTTTTTTGTTCCTGGGCGTGAAGTTCCTTTTTGATGGACTCCGCGCAGGCAAGGACTGTGGTGCGGAGATTCGCGGAATCAATTACGTCTGCGTGTTCTTGATTGCTTGCAGCCAAACACACAACTTTTCCTGCAATTATGTTCTCACAAACAGCGCGCGCACACTCTTGCACCTGAGCCAGGCTCACCTGGGCAAGTTTCTGGAGGAAAAGGGTATCGAACTCAAGCCGTGCGGTTGTGAGTAGGTTGCTGCCGACATTGCGAACGAGGCCTTCGATACTTTCTCGGCCGTATATTTTTTCAGCCTTGGCAGCTGTGAGAACGCGTTGCAGCTCAGCAGGAGTGGGGCCTTCTTTTGCGAGGCGCGCGATTTCTGCGACGGCTGAATGAATCGCTGAATGTGCGTTTTCACTTCTGCCATAGAAGGCGAAACCCGAGAATCCATAGGGGAAACGCGGCGTGTAAAGTGAGGCATCGATGGCTGTAACGAGCTGAGCCTCGTCTTTGACGCTGTGCGAGAGTCTCGATGAATCACCATGGCCAAGAATGCTTGCAAACATTTCCCACGCAGGAGTTGTATCGTCCTCGAGGCTGGGTGCCGGTGTTGCGAATTGCAGTCGGGTTTCTTGGTATGGGCCATGAATGACTTCGCACTGCGGGCCATCGCCTTTCGGCCAGGTGTGTTGTCGCACCCAGGTGCGTTGTGGCAAACCGTGCGGTGGAAAATTGTTTGCCAAAGAATCAAGGCGAGCATTCATTTCGCCGATGTGAAAATCGCCTGCGGCAATGAAAAACATGTTGTTAGGAATATACCAGCGCTTATAAAACTCGCGTAGATTTTCTCGGTTGAAGGTCTTGACGACCTCTTCGAATCCTATGACCGGACGTCCCATGGGAAAGTCGGCAAACACTTTTCCAAACAGTGAGTGACTGAGGCGCGCCGACGGATTGTCGCGGCTGCGTCGGATTTCTTCGATCACGACTTCCAGTTCACGCTCGAGCTCTTGTTGATCGAGAAGGCTGGAGCACACCACATCAAACAGCAGTTCAGCGCCTTGGTAAGCAAATTCGCGTGGTGCATTGATGTAAAATACCGTGTGATCGAATGTTGTGTAGGCGTTGATTTCTCCACCAGCAGCTTCAACCAAACGAGCAACATCACCCGTGCGTGGAAAACGTTCGGTGCCTTTGAAGAGCATGTGCTCAAGTACATGTGCCATTCCGAATTCGGAGGGCGATTCGTCTATGCTTCCCGTTTTGACCCACAGCTGAAGAGTGACAAGCGGAGCGAAATCAACTTGTTCGAGGTAAATCTCGCAGCCATTTGCAAGGTAGCGCTGATGCACACCTTCTGTGCTCCGTGAACCAGATGCAGTGAATGAGGTGAGAGACATGTGAATGCGCTCCTTGCAGTTCGGGCTAATGCGGGTCTCAGACAAAAAATAAACTGTGCACGAATCGCAGGTTCAGGGTGAACTAGCGGCCAGTGCGTTTAGCGCTCCGATGGCGCAACGCACGCGGCGTCGCACCATCTCTTTTCCGATAACTTCAAGTGATTCGAACAGCGGTGGAGTTTCCTTTGCGCCAGTCGTGGCTACGCGCAGTGGCATATAGATATCTTTGGCCTTGAGATTCTTGGCGACAAGAAATTGTTCCATAGCATTGGTGATTTCAGCGACTGTCCAAGCTTCAATTGTCTCGAGCGCATCGAGTGCATCTGCAAGAGCCTGAGCTGTGTCAGCTGGCGAGCGGCCTTTTGGAAGCAGCAAAGCTGCATCGAATTTCAAATCACCTGAGAAAAAGAAGTGTGTTGCACCAATGAAGTCTTCAAACTTCTCGATACGGTCGCGGATGAGCGGAACAATTCTCTGAAGATGCTCTGTTGAGAAAAGCTCTCTTTGAAGAAAATGAACGTAATCGGATGTGCTCATTGCTCGCATGTAGTGGCCGTTGAGCCATGCGAGCTTCTCGAGGTCGAACACTGGTCCACCGAGCGTCATGCGCTGGAGCTCGAAATGTTCGACCATTTCAGAGGTTGAAAAAATTTCCTTGTCTTCACCATATGACCAACCCATCAACGCAAGGTAGTTGCGCAGTGCATCAGGAAGGATGCCCTTGCGGCGATAGTAATTGATACTGGTTGGTTGTTTACGCTTCGAGATTTTGCTTTTGTCTGCGTTGCGCAACAAGGGCAGATGAGTAAATTCTGGACGCTGCCAGCCAAACATATCGTACAGAACAACGTGCTTGGGGGTGGATGAGATCCACTCTTCGCCGCGAATGACGTGAGAGATTTGCATTTCGTGGTCATCAACCACATTGGCAAGGTGATAGGTTGGGAATCCATCAGACTTTAGAAGAACTTGATCGTCGATGCCATCATTTTCGAATTCGAGATCACCGCGCAGGCCATCGTTGAAAATGGTCTTGCCGGTCAGGGGCATTTTCATGCGAATAGTGAACGACTCCCCGTTCTTGGCTCGTAGCGCAGATTCTTCCGCAGATAAGTTGCGGCACTGGCGGTCGTATCCGCCCTGCAATTTCTGAGCCATGCGTTCCTTGCGCACTGATTCAAGACGCTCTCCTGAACAGAAACAGCGGTAGGCGTGTCCTTTGTCGAGTAAAACTTGAGCGTACTCGCGGTAGAGCTGCGTGCGCTCACTTTGACGGTAGGGTGCATGTGGACCGCCAACGTCGGGACCTTCGTCCCAGGGTAGGCCAACCCAGCGCAGACTTTCGAGAATCATGGCTTCGCTGTCTTTGCGAAAACGGGTTTGGTCGGTGTCCTCAATCCGGACGATGAATTTTCCGCCGTGTTTTTTGGCGAAAGCATAGTTGAATAAGGCAATGTAGGCGGTTCCAATATGAGGATCGCCCGTGGGACTGGGGGCAATGCGCACCCGAACAGGGCGTTGATTTGATGGAGTCATACTTTCCTCGTCTATTTAGCCCAAGAAATCTCAACTATTGCACGCTTTATCGGGGTTTGGCAACGCTCTTCGAGGGAGTCATAATTGCCACACCTATACGCACAAATGCATGCTCTTTGCGTACAATGAGTGGGAAGGGGATTCACATCGATGAATGACGCCAAATGGATGTTGAGATTGGGAAGCGCAGCGGTTGTTTTCACGGCTGTTGCCGCAGGTGCCGTAGTTGTGGCGCGCACCCCTTATCAGCTCCGCGTGCGCGTTGTGGATGCTCAGGGAGTTTTATCCGGGGCTTGGGTTGCGCTCGGTGAGCGTGACGTTGTGGTCACTGATGAAAAGGGAACGGTTGTCTTCACAGGGCGTCGCTATGCGCTTGATTCTGCTCTGCTCACCGTGACAGATCCCAGACTTGAGCCCGCTCATCTTTCAAAAACTCTGCGCGCAGAGGTGTCCTGGGTTCCTTGGGTGCGTGGCAATGAGATGAAGATTATGCTGCCGATCATCCCATCCCCAAATGCTGAACCAGTTGCTTCAGAGTCGGAAATTTCTGATTCAGCTACACGCCAGGATTTTTCCATCGACTTACCCACGGTCACTGCTCCTCTCTTGCCCGAAGTCACGGGGCTCAATGAGGAAGAGCTTCTGGATGTCTCTGCTGCTGCGACTTTCGGACTCAATCCGAATCAATGGGTTTCTTTGTCGAAGAGCCTCGAACAAGGGCGCACATCAGTCTGGACGTGCATCGTGGCAGGCTTCTCCGACAGTGTGTGCCAAGCTTCAGTGCTTCAGAATAGAGTTCCCTTGATTCGTCTTGCAGAGTCAGAAACGATTCAGTCCGACCAGCTCGAGCAAAAGCAAATATCCTTGGGGCAAATCCGCGAGACTGAATTGGAAGCCAAGCGTCCAGAGAGTGTGACTGTTGTTGAAACGCGCACATCGGTCGAGCCCTCAGGTGGATTGGCGGTGGACAAACCCCTGCGCATCGAGACCTTCTTTGAAGGGAAGCCCTTGCAGGGTGCAGTTGTCTACACGAGCCGTCTCAAGGATAACAGAGTTCGAGAGCTCGGTGAGACCCGCGCAGATGGCTCGCTGCAGGCGAAGATTCCTGCAGAGTTTTGGGGTGAAACCGTTACGGTCTTTCATGACTGCTGTGCGCCTCGCAGTTTTCCTGCGAAGCTCTCGCGAGTTGGTGGCGAACCAAGGCTGCGTCTCGACCTGCAAAGTGGCACGGGCGTGGGTGTTCTGGTTCAGCAGGAAGCTTATGGTTATTTGCGCAAAATTCCGCAGTTTGAGATTTCTTCGAATCTAGGCAAGTTGGCAGTCTCTGGGCAAGATGGATTTGCCATGTACAACACCACGAAAACCCCTGAACAGCAGCCTTCCAAGGTCGTTGTGCGTAAGGCAAGACCTGCGGAATTTTTTGTTCGCCCCGACGATATCCCGGGTCTCCAGAGCAGACCGATGAATTTTTTGGTGGCTGCGGAAGAACCTTATTTGCCTGCACTGGCTCTGTTGGAAAAGAACGAGGGGCGTTCCTTTCAGGGTGTATTGAAGTCCTCGAGTCTACGCCGTTGGCGGCGCGATTTTATGGCACGCTTGATGCAGCAGTCGAGCATTAAAACAGTGGTCTCAGGAGAGGTGCAAGCGCGGATTTCAGCTGCGGGTGAGAGTGCAACGGATTTGGTGGTGCGCGGTTGGCAGCAAACTCATCTTGCGGGCGAATGGGATTTTGCGCTCTCAATTGATTACAACGACAGTGAACAGAGCCTGAGATTGGCAGCCTCAAGTCCCGATGGTCGGATTTTTTTTGAAAAGGAGTCTCACTTCGGCAAAGACGGAACCGCGCTTCCGGAGCGAATTTCGCGTCAGTTTTTTCAAAACTTCCTCGATTCCTTTCCGTTCGAAGCGCATATCCTCAAGCAGGGTGGTGATTTTGTAGAAATTTCATTTCCGAGCATGGTGAGTTTTGGTTTGCGTGATTCAACTCCTCTTGCACTCTTTCAGCAGAGTGCAACGCCAGGTGACACTCGCCTTTCGGAACTCGCGGCTTTGGCCGTCGTGACTTCAGGGGAAGAGGGGCAGCCGGTGCGTGCGCGGATTACGCATTGGAATGGTCGCGTCCGCAAAACTCGTGTGCTGCCCGATGTTGTAAAAGCTGTGAAAGTGTCTCAAGAATTCTACAAGCGCGAAGCAGCTCGCAATGCAATGGCCAAATCAGCAACGTCTGGATCGGGTAAAGCGCTTTAATCGAGAGCCAAGAAGTCAGAAGATTTGGTCTCGGCTGCTGCGTGGCTCGAAATCGAACCAGCGCAGAAACACATCTTTGGCACGCGCAGGGATTTCCCGCAGGTCATAAAAGATTGAAGAGTTCCCATTGTCACAAGAGACCCCCTGCGCTGCAATCCCGAAGCTGTGTGCAAGCCAAAGGGCACGCTTGAGGTGGAAATCCTGGGTCACAATAACACCTTTGCGGATTCCGAAGACTTCAATCGCTCGGCGCAAAGAGTCGTAAGTTGAATATCCCAGCGGATCGCTCAGAAGATTGTCCTGTGTGAGTCCATTTTGGAGCGCATAGCTCTTCATGGCTTTCGTCTCATTGTAATGGGGATCGGTGCCATCCCCCGAGAGTAGGATTTTTTTGCCGCGTTCACGCGCAAACAGGTCGATAGCTTTGTGCATGCGGCATTTCAGCATTCCCGAAAGTTCCTGGCGGTGCACCCCTGCACCCAACACGATGAGTGTCGTTTCTTCGGCGCCGTTTGGCGAGGCTGAAGCGGGGAGAGGTGGGGGCGAGCTGTGGAGTGGCACACCGGCAAGAACCAGAGCATTTGTGAGTGCCAAGCTAAAAACGGGAAAAACCACAGCAAAAAGTGTCAGTGTTGTGATGCCCCATTTTGCTTTCAAGCGGATGCCCTCGTGCCTGGGGGTTATCCTGCCAATTTTGCGTCGGCTCGTCAAAAATAGCGGTCTTGCCCGAGGTGATGGTATTTTTGAAGTGTTGATAAACCGGAGGCTCATTCCATGAGACGCAGTAAATTGCACGCGGGGCGCGCCACAACCAGGGGCGTTCCACAGAAAGCTCTTTTGTCTCTGACAGCGGTGGCAGTTTTGAGCGCATTGTGTGGAATGGGAGTGCCTGCACAAGCTGAGGCTTCGACCCTTTGGTCTGGCTCTGCGCGCGCGGACAAACGCTCAGCTATGGTGCCTCTGCGCAGACTCGGAGTTTTGCCCGTTGCGCACAATATTCCAGATGCAAGAAAATCTCTGAGCGATCAGACAACCCTCCGCGGTTTGCTTGCACAGCCTCTGAGTCCCGAGGAATTTGCGCTGCGTCTCAATACTCAGCTGAAGGCGGTTGCCGACGCATCCGGACGCTTCTGGACGATGGATGCAATTGCGGGTGAAATGGTTGCTGGACGCGGTGCTGCACAGAGTGAACTCTCAAATTTTCAGAAAGCGCAGCTTGTCTCGGAATACGATCTGGACGCTTGGCTGAAAACGGAAATATACTTCACCGCTGACCATACGGCCGTTCGTTTGGCTATCGTCGGTACAAGTGGCAACAACGTCATTGCGCGCGAAGATATTCTTCTGCCCTTCGGAGCCGACTGGGACACATTGACCAACGCTTTTGCGCAGACAATTGGTCGCATGAGTGACACGGTTGGTCATGATGGTCGGGTTGTTTTTGAGAACAACGGACTCATTGGAGTTGACTTTGGTACCGAGCGCGGAGTTGCCAACGGACAGAAGCTCCAGGTTGGGCTTGTTTTGCAGGCAGCAAATCATCCGCAGACGGGCGAAGTCATGCGTTATCAGAGGGTCACGCTGATGACTCTTGAGGTCGTTGATGCCAAGCAGGGAGCTTCTCTTTGCCGTAAGGTGCAGTTCAATCCGGATCTCATGAAGCAAGCAGAAGCCCAATTTGGAACCGGTGCCGAGAGAAAGTTACCACTGCTTGTTTGGCGCCAAGATGGCTTTAAGCCGGATCCGTCGTGGCAAGCTGCGCGCAATGAGGGACGTGTCGATGCCGCGGGTATGGGCTTTGCAGCGCGGGAAAATTTAGCTGCTTCTTCTCCTGTTCGGACACCTGCAGCATCGTCGGCTGCAACTTCCGCAGAACGTTTGCCTGAGGCGTCTTCTCAGCCGGCACAAGTTGCTATGACGAGTGGTATCTCTCCTTTCGGAGGAGCATCGTTGGCGCAACGCGACGCTTCGGCACCAGGAGCCTCAATTAAGATTGGTGCAGCGACTGCCAAAGGAACTCTTGAACTCAGCAAGGGGCCTGTGAGTTCTGGATTCCCATCGACAATCATTAACCAAATTTCTGTGCGCGATGGATTCCGCTATTCGCCTGAATGGGATGTTAACTACGGTGCTGAGTACGTGTCTTTTACAGGTGATGCTGAGGGAAGCCGTATCACTGGTCGGATTGGGATGATGGCCTCGGGCGCTGTTCTTGCCATGCCGGAACTTCCTTTGCGTTGGGGAGTTGAAGGTCAGGCGAGTTCGGGAACTGTGACAAGCTCAAAAAGCAAAAAAACACTTGATGCTTTGGAGCTGTTTGGGGTTGCATCAACGAATCGTAGTTTTGATGGCGGATGGACGCTTGAAGGTGAATTCAAACCTTCAATGACTGGTCTGCTGGCGGGAGCTTTTGGTTATGAATTTGGACTGGATGTTCATCCGGGAATGGCTCCAAAAGGTCTGGGTGTACAATGGCGCATTCTCGACGACGGCGATCGCTGGTCGGAGTGGATGTTGGGAGTGACCTGGAAATTGGGTGTGGTTGAGTGAAAAGAATTAAGCGGCCTGTGGCGCGTGCCCGGCTCCATTGGTTGGGTCTTTTTTATGCATTTGTTCGCATCGTAATTGCCTTTAGCGTGTCTTTTTTTATTGCTCCGCATGCGCTCGCATCTGATGCAGGTCAGATCATTCGCGAAGCACGCTGCAAAACTCTCATCCGGGGTCCACTCGACGCCTCCGTGGGAGATGTGCTCACGGCAACCCGCCGTCCTCAGGGGCAGGGTGCAGTTGTCGGAGAAGTTCGGATTGTGCGCATCACCGACACTCGGCTCTTTGGAGCCGTCGTGGGGGCTCAAGGTGATTGCCGCAAATTTTTTCAGGCCTATGTCTCGAAAGCGGGAGCTCCAACTGCGCGCAGCAATCGGACATCTTCGCGCGGCAAAAAAGCTGGTCCGCCTCCACTTACAAAAATGTCCGTGGCCGTTGGTCCTGCCCTGTCGAACACCACGCTCAAAGGTGTGGCGCGTGAGTCGGTCTTAGAGGACTACCCACTGGTTTTAACGGCACTCAATATAGAGGCAGAACTTTATCCTTTCGCGTTCACTTCCGGAAACAAAAGTCCGCTGCAGTCGATTGGGGTCGAAGGGCTGTATCGGAGAGTTTCATCGAGTTCAGACGTTGAAGTGACCACACCTGCAAATCTGTCGGGTGGAGAGAACAAACTCGCAGTTGCTGTTAAGCGTTCTGAACTGCGTGCAGGTGCTGCGCTCCGAATTCCTCTGTGGGCAGGACGCTTGTTTGGGGATTTACGCTCAGGTTATTACAGCACCGCTTTCACAAGTGTTGTCAATAAATTCGAAGCGCCGGCAGGCTCAACAGAGACACCGCTCGAACTCTCGCCGCTGCGTGACCTCCGTTTATCGGGTGTTTACGTGCTGGGAGGGGCACAGTTTCAACCCGTGAATTCCTTCAGAACGCGAATGAACGGCGGCATGCTGCTTAGTCCTAAATACATTATCGATAACCGCATCAAGGATGCTGCAAAATCAAGTTCACCGATCGATGCAAAGGTCACCAATCCAAGTGCTCTCTTTTTTGAAATGAACCTAGCTTATATCTTCAAGAGCCTCCAGGTTGGTCTGGATTTGTCACTTGAGACATTCCGCGGGGCGGCCTTTTTCCCAGATGGAAGTACAGAAGGCTCGATAGCCGAATCGCATTTTCTCTATGGCTTCAACGTCGGTTACTTGCTCTGAACCATCCCGCTCGCGTACAGTGAACGGCCAGCGGAGGTTGCTGTTCCATGGAAAGTCTTATGCCTATTATGAACACTCTTCTCGGTTGGCTTCAGAATCCTGAAACTTTGATTGCAAGCGTCGGTTTAATTGGTCTGACAATTATTATTTTTGCTGAAACAGGCTTACTCATCGGCTTTTTTCTTCCCGGTGACTCTCTGTTGTTTTCAGCTGATCTTTTCGCTGCAGGTGGTCATTTGGACATTTGGTCTATGGCGTGGCTTCTGACAGCTGCTGCGATTTTGGGTGATGCAACGGGGTATTGGATTGGGCGCAAATTGGGGCATGCGCTCTACGACAGACCCGATTCCATGCTCTTCAAACGCAAACATCTCGATCAAACACGCGATTTCTATGAGAAACATGGCGGGAAAACGATCATTCTTGCACGTTATATCCCGATTGTGCGTACATTTGCCCCCACGGTGGCGGGTGTGGCGGGGATGTCCTACAAGAGCTTCGCTGCTTACAACGTGATTGGCGGATTCGTTTGGATTTGGTCGTTGCTGTTTGCCGGTTTTTTGCTCGGTCGTTCTGTTCCTGGAATCAAAGATTATATTCATGTGATTGTTGTTGGTATTGTAATTCTTTCAGTTTTACCGATTGCGGTGAAATGGTGGAAGTCCAGAAGCTCGGAAACCAATTCAGCGCTAGAAGAAACGAATTGAATTCAATTTTCAATCGCCAGGAGAGATAATGTTTCTGGACTCTGCGGCCGTGCCCTTTCTGACCTTCATTGGTCTTGGAATTATTGCACTATTCGTTTCCGCACTCCTTCGGAGAATCGTGGAGCACCGCATTGAGCATGCACGGCAGAGTATGGTTGCTGCAGAATTGCATGCGCAAGAGGGTCAGCATACACCAGAGCCATTTTGGCTCCGTTACGGTGAGGCCATCAAACGTTCCATACAGACACTCGCTTGGACGTTGGTTGGTCTAGGTGTGTTGAATTTAATCTCTTATGCATTTCAGCAATTGGCGCAGAATCTTAGCCGCGATCGCCAGGATTCTGTGCGGCTTCAGTTTGCATCCGATGTTGAAAAATTCTCGTTTTTCATCAAGCAGGGCGCTGACGTCATGCTCAAGATCATGATCATCGTGGTCATTGGAGTCTGGATTGCACGTTTTTTTCAAGGGGCTGTGCGCAGTCTTTTGCGAGGTGGTCTCAACGAGCGTCTTTTGAACTCACACCCGCGGCTCGAAGCGCGTCGCGCAACCCTGATGACCACAGCGGGTTACGTTGTTAACGTGGTCGTCTTTGTGTTGTGTGCCTTGATGGCATTGCAGCAGATTGGTGTAAGTGTTGCTCCACTTCTTGCGACAGCAGGTGTTGCGTCTGTTGCCATCGGCTTTGGTGCTCAATCGCTTGTGCGTGATCTCTTCGCAGGATTTTTTATTCTTTTTGAAGATCAATTTGCTGTCGGTGATGTTGTTACCATTGAAGGCCGTACAGGAACCGTAGAGTACATGACTCTGCGCCTCACCAAGATTCGATTGGGCGATGGAAGTCTGCTTATGATTCCTAATGGTGAAATCAAAAAGATTGAGAATGCTACAAGTGGTTTCTCGCAAATCGATTTCAAAATTGTCGTCGTTGTAGGCGCTCAGGTTGATTTGGTTTTATCGTTGTTAGCAGGTGAATTGTCTCGGCTCGCGGCCGACTTCAAGGACGATATTGTCGCCAACCCTGAGTTGTTGGGTGTGGATACCATCAAAAACTCCACAATCACTGTACGTGCGCGCGTGCGTACCCGCCCAGGAAGGCATTTCCCGCTCGAAAGAGAATTGAATCAAAGGGTGGTGGCAAGGTTTCTGCAGGCCAATATCCAGCTGCCGCCAAATGACTGAAGAATTTGGTGTGCTTTTGCGCTGATTATGCGACCCTGCGGTGCGATGCACTGGGTATGGGGAAGCGCATGTTGAGCTGACCGAGTCTGACTGCCAGCGTGCCTTGATCGCGCTCCATGTGGAGCTCGCCATCGGGCAAGACCATTGAGAATTCCGCACCCTCGGGCACAGCATCAAAAGGCAAGTCGAAGCACATGCCTGAGGGGAGCTCGATAGCCAGTTGATCTCCCACGAACTTGATTGCGAGCCGCCCACTGACTGCGGGCTGTGGTTCAGCGCTCTGCCACCGCGGCTGCTCCCTTTCACTCCGCGACTCGACATTTGATGAGACCTTTGAGTTGATACGCTTTTGTTTTACAGGTGGCTGGTGCTCAAAAGTGGCCGCTTCTTGGGTATCGATTTTTTCCGATGCAAAGCCATGATTGGTGTCGGTGCTGTCGCTCCAATCATTCTCCTCAGGAAGTAGGCTCGATACGTCGGTATTCAAATCGTCCATCGTGTCGCTTGAATCAGCTTTGAGGGTGTCCTGATCTGAGAAGGAGTCATGAGCAATGAATGCTGAGCCTTCGTTTTCCTGCTCAATCTCGTCGAGCAAGTCAGTGTGCGTATGTGCCTCTTTGAGCTCTTCGGAAGGGCTCATGGAGAGTTCTGTGCGAATCGCATCGCGCACACGTTCAACATCCTCAAGAGTGCCGTCCTCAAACTCAGCTTCCTCGAGCAGGCCTGAGTCCATTTGAGAATTGTCATCATCTTTATTGGCGTTGAGCTCGAGCGCGTCGACGCTCTCGCTCTCAGCAGCAATGTCAACAACAGGCTCGTTGTCTTCGAGGAGTGCTGGATCGAGCTGTGTGTCGGAGCTGACCAGTCCAGTTTCACCGTCAAGCTGTGGAAACTCAGCTGAGGAGCTGTCGATGAGTTCATCGATCAGCGAATCAGTTGTCATATCGGCGGCCAAGCTGAGCTCGCGTTGTGAAGCTCCTTGGAGAGTCTCATTTTCTATTGTGCTCAGTTCCGCAACTTGCTCATGGAGCTCGACAGGTTCGCTGGTTGTGACGCTCAAGTGTTCTGGCAGGGCATTAATGAAGGGTGTGAGTCCGACCCGCTCAATGACGTCATGAATCCGTTCGCCTTCAATGCTCTCCTGGTAGAAAACGGCAAGTATCTTTTCGACGACAACTGGAAGGTCAGTGCGTGTGACGTTTTCGACGAGCAGATGTGCCTGCTGTGGCAGATCGGAGATCTTGCCTCCGATTGAAATTTTGTATCCACTTTCTTCAGCTACGATGTGCACATCTTCAGTCGATGAACCGAGACACGCTCGACCGCAGCCATTGACTCCGATACTCGAATAGCGCTTGGGAGCCGGAAAAGATTTCAAAAGATGAGTTGTAAGTTCGAGTGCATCACTCAATGAGGGTTGGTGCGAGAAGGTGCAGAGTTCGCCCAGGCAGGCGCGCGGCGAAGGCACACCTGGTGCTTTGTAGGACTTCAGCAGCAGGCCAATCTTGCGCACTTGTGCCTGAATGTCAGGAAGCTTTCCAGGGTCGATCATGAACCCAATGCGCTGGTCTTCGGTTATTTTCAAAAATGCCGATTCGTTGTCGGCAACTTCGCAAAGAGTCCGGAGCTGATCACTGTTGTACACGCCACCAGCTGCCTCGGCGAGAACGAAGATCTGATTGTTCTTCAGCGTAAAATGCTCACCCACGGTCGACTCCTTGCGGAATATTCGTCCCTCTGCGTATCGCCAGAGTTGCGCGGTGATTGAGGAACGCATGTCAGAATCCTGACAACAAGTCTCAAGTGAGTCTATTCTGGGTCGTTTTTGTTTCGGTTAAAATTCTGAAATTAAGCCCAAGTTTTGTTGCTCTCTTTTGTGCAACCACCTAGTGTGAGGGTCGGGGTTGACAGTCCGGCTCCCGATGAACCAGTTCCCGTGGAATTCTTCCTGTGAAAGGTGGCACTGAATGGACTTTAGTTCGGGCAGTATGAAAGAATTGATTGATTATATTGCAAAATCACTTGTCGACAATTGCGACCGTGTTGAAATCAATGAGATCGCAGGAACGCAGACCAACGTCATTGAGCTCAAAGTTGCGAAAGAAGATGTGGGTAAAGTGATTGGCCGCAATGGCCGCACGGCCGATGCTATCCGCACAATTCTTAATTGCGGTGCAGCCAAGCTCAACAAACGATACATCTTACACATCATAGACCAATGAGATGAAGCCTCGAACGGCTGTGTTCATTGAAAGCCGCTGCAAGTGCAGCGGCTTTTTTATTGCTCAGAGCTCTCGGTGGAAGGCGTCGACGCAGCGCGCTGCTGCCTGCCAGCGCTGATTTATCGTGCGTGCGTCGGCGGGTGGCATAACCGGACGGAAATTGCGTTCCAGAGTTGGTTTTGGCAGGCGTGCGGTTGGTTTCCATCCGAGAACTGCAGCGGCAGCAGCACCGCGCGCAGTGGTTTCAAAATTACTTGGGCGCAGAAGTGTGGTTTGAAGTGAATCGGCTTGGAACTGCATCAGTGAGTTGTTCTGAGCTGCACCTCCGTCGACTCCAACTTGAGAAATGCGCTGTCCGGAATCCTGCTGCATGAGTTCGAGCAGTTGCGCATTTTGAAGTGCGATGCTCTCGAGCAGGGCTCGCGCAATTTGAGATTGTGATGTTCCCCGAGATAAGCCAAACAAAGCCCCTTTTGCATGCGGATTCCAGAACGGTGCACCGAGCCCTGCGAGAGCTGGCACAAAGAGGACGTTCGGATCGCGCTCTTCACGCAAAGCTAAGGACTCGATTTCCGCCGCGCTTGCGATCCAACGGAATTGGTCGCGGAGGAATTGAACTGCAGCACCAGCAATGAATGCTGCACCCTCGAGTGCATAGCTCAGCTTTCCATCGGCATGGCCGAAGGCCACCGTTGTGAGCAGACCGGAACGGCTGGGAACAGCTTTGGAGCCTGTGTTCATGAGCAAAAACGCACCCGTTCCATAAGTAATCTTTGCTTCGCCTGGTTGCGTGCAGCCTTGACCAAAAAGAGCAGCCTGTTGGTCACCGAGAATGCCTGTGATGGGAATCCCATCGGGCAGGAATCCGAGTCCCTGGGTCATTCCGAAGTTGCCGCTGCTCGGCATAACATTCGGAAGAGCTGTTTCAGGAATGCCAAAAAGATTGAGCAATTCTTTATCCCAGGTTGCGGTGTGAAGATTAAAAAGCAGCGTTCGCGACGCATTAGATGGATCAGTTGCAAAGGCTTTTCTGTTGGTGAGACGGTAGACGAGAAAGGAGTCAATTGTGCCCAGGCACAGTTGGTTTGTTTTCGCCCAGGTTGCGACTTTGCTCTGATTCTGCAGGAGCCACTCCATTTTTGTGGCACTGAAATAAGGGTCACACACCAGCCCCGTTTTCTGCCGGACGACCTCTTGCCACGCCGTGTTGCGCAATTCGAGGCATCGCTCTGCCGTGCGCCTGTCTTGCCAAACGATCGCATTGCCCGCGGTTTCACCACTGTTGCGTTCCCATGCCAGGCAAGTCTCGCGCTGGTTTGTGATTCCGAGCGCAACAATGTTTTTCTTTTGCGTTCCGGGTAAGCGGCTTTCGACCGTCTTCCAGCTTTTTTCAACCGCCTCTACGACGCTTAGCCAAATGTCCTCAGGGTTGTGTTCGACCCAACCTGGACTTGGGAAAATCTGTGGAAATTCGACTTTCTGATGCGCAATCATCTCCAGTGTGTCGGCATGGAAAAAAGCAGCGCTTGAGCCGGTTGTTCCTTGGTCGATAGCCAGAATCAAATCTGCCATGTTACCCTCTGGTCTTGATGTTTGAGGATACAGAATAAGGTGAGGTCTATGACTCTGCAACACGGCCGGGTGGGCTCAGCTCCTCTGGCAAAATTTTCGCGCGAGCAGCGTGCAGGATTGTTCGTCTGGCCTTCATTGTCGGGTCCGGAGTTGACCGACAGGGAGCGGGAGCTGCTTGAACTTTACAAGCCAAGTGGAGTTGTTTTGTTCCGACGCAGCATGCAGTCATTGGTGCAGACCCGAAAATTATGTTCGGAAATTCATCAGCTGACCGCGGCGGATCACCAGAGGCAGGGAGCGGTGATTGCCATCGATGAAGAGGGCGGGCGTGTGTATCGTCTTCCCGCTCCCTTTCCGCGCAATGAACCAGCGGCTGCATTTGCAACACCCGAACGTGAAGCAGCGCTGCGTTCGCAAGTCATTCTTCAAGCGGCCACAGCCCGAACCATAGGCGTGGATTGCTTGTTGGCCCCAGTTCTTGATGTGCTTACCCGAGCAGACAATCCAGCCATAGGTGATCGTTCCTTTTCTTCGGAGCCCGCAACTGTTGCACGCTGTGCGCGCGCGGTGGTCGAAGAAATTCATGCGGCGGGTCTATTCAGCTGTGCCAAGCACTTTCCCGGACATGGGCACACGTCCACAGATTCTCATAAAGGCTTTGCGACAACCGATGTTCCATTAGAAACGCTGCGGACGCGTGAGTGGCTGCCTTTCGTTGACCTGATGACCAACCCTGGTCTCGACTTCATTATGACTGCACATGTGGTCTGCACAGCTCTCGACAGCGGTCGACCAGCGACCCTAAGCGCTAAGATCCTCAAGCATCATTTGCGTGATGAGCTTGGCTTCAAGGGGCTGATTCTCTCCGACGACCTGCGCATGAATGCGATTTCAGATTACTACGGCGTGCAGAAGGCTGTGACGGCGGCTATCGTCGATGAGGGTCAGACCTCGCATGATGTCTCCGATGATTCTTTCCTGCGCCAAGCATCGTGCGATGCTCTCGACGCAGGGTGCGATGTTCTTTTGAGTTGCCAGTCTATTGAACGTGAGGTCACTGTTCTTGAGGCTGTTGCTCAATTCCTCGAAACGCGGCTCGACAATATTGAGTGGAGTGAGAAAGCCGAACGGGTTGTTGCGCACACAAAAAAGCGGACGCAGTACTCTTGAAAAAGAGCTGCGTCCGCTGAACCGTCTCGAACTTCGTTATCTGTTGGTTGTTGTCGTGGGTTTGTTTCCCGGATGTTGCACTTTGAGGGGTTGGGTGCTGGTGATGGTGACGTCGCCGTCGGCAACGCGCAAAGTCACTTCCTTGCTTGTGTTGTTGTTGTAGGTTGTCGGCACCCCAGCAACGATTTTCAAAGTCCGAGCCTTCTTTTCGCTCGGTGCAGAGATCTGCACGATGGCTGCCTGATTGTTGCGGTTAACGATGTTTAGAGTCAGGCTGTTGTCGAGTCCGGTGAGCTGCACTGTGCTCTTGCGTCTGACCATGATGGGGTATTCGCCCGGGATGGTCACATCGCCATCGCGTGGCAGGTCGTTGATGTCGAGACCATAGTAAGCCCACGCCGAGACCACCGAAGCTGCTCCCAGGCACACTGCGAGGACTCGCGCGAAAAAGAGGCTTTTGAGTGGATTCATACGGACTAGTCTCCCGCAATCGGTATACCCTTCGTTACGAAAAGTTTAGCGGCTGCCGTGAGGTTTGTAGACCCCCAATGAGCCGTGCTTTTGACGTCCGAAAAAACTTCTGGAACTTCGCTCGAATGGGTTGAGGATTGTGCTGCTGCGTGTCAGATTAAGGGCCAACTTCGGCGAATGGGGGAGGGCATGCAGTTTTCCGCTCGGTTCGGAAAAAAGGCATTCGAGTGGTCGGTGCTGCTCAGCATGGTGGGTCATGCCGCGCTGCTGACCATTGCCGTGCGTGTTTTACCTGAAGTGCAATCCAGGCCCGAGCCGAAGTCTATTCGCGTGAAAATTGCCGAGGCTCCTCCGCGTGCGGCTGTGCCTGCGTCGCCGCCCGCGGTGAAGACTCCTCCGCCTGCAGCAACGCCTCAGCCTAAAATTCGTGTCGACAAGCGCGTGACTCCCCCACCAGCCCCGCAGCAACAACCTCCGGAGGAGCGTGCAGGTCTCTCGGATTCGCTGGCTCTTCCTGGTACCGCCCGAACGAATGCTCCTGCGGTGGCTGTGGGAAATTCGAGTCTCGCAGAGGTGAATCCCGAAGACGCAAACAAACCACCGCCCTCTGCATTGCCTGCAGGAGAGCCGGAACCTGTGGCAGAGACGCTCGCTGATGCTCCGGCTCGATGTCCCCTGCCGCCCAGTTTGGAGTTGACCACCGACGCCTTGAACGCGGGTGTGACCAATGCCGAGGTTGTCATCGAAGTGGCCATTGCCTCGAATGGGCTCATTCAGGACGCAAAAATCAGAACCGGAACGGGATTTGAAATTGATAAAGTTGCCGTCAAGGTAGCTCTGAAGTTGAGATGTTCGCCGGCTATCATCGCTGGACGCCCGGTTGCGGTGGTCGGCAAAAAATTGGTTTGGAAGGTGATGTATGACTGAATCGTGTGCGCGCCCGCGCAGGAACCTTTTGCGTTCCTCACGTCGCAGGCAATTAGCTGCGTCGTTGTCGTTGGCTTTTCTTCCGCAACTCGGATTTGCTCAAAAATCTGAGCCTGGCGTGCCCACGCCTGTACCAGCACCAGCACCAACCTCAGCTCCTGCGCCAAGCGCGACCGCTGCTGCGCTCCGCAAAATCAGAGGGCGCGTCGGCGTACGTGGCAGCAAAGAGCTCCTGAAGAATGTGGATATTGTCGCTTTGCCAGATCGCAAAGCCGCCACAGAAACAGCTGCGGATGGTGCCTTTGAACTCGAGGTGACCTCTGAAACAGACATCATCCTCATCAAGAAAGAAGGTTATCTTCCTCTTGAAGTGAAGCTTGAAGCAAACGTTGACGATCTCGGACGACTCCAGCTTGACCCTTCGGCAGAGGTGCTCGGCGTGGGTGTCATTCGAGCGCGGCGCAAGGTTGAGGTGAGTCAGCAGAGCTTGACCCGTTCAGAGTTGGAGCGCGTTCCCGGCACGCGTGGCGATGCTGTTTCAGCTTTGCAAACTCTTCCCAGCGTTCTCCCTGTTTTCCCGGGAGCTGCCAATGTTGTGGTGCGGGGCAGTGCGCCTGAAGACACCAAAAGCTTCTATGACCGTCTCGAATTGCCGTTCGTTTTTCACCTGGGTGGACTCGGCACGGTTATTCCGACACGCGCGCTGGAAGGAATTGATTTCTATCCCGGAGGCTTCTCTTCTCCTTTAAACGATGCGATTGGTGCAACAATTCAATTGCGTTCCGAGAACAAGGTTCCGCAGCGGACATCCGGTGAGGCAGAATTGGGATTGTTGCAGTCGGCTGTTTACCTAGAAACCCCCACGCACGTTTTCGGTGATGATTCCCCTGTAGGTGTGCGCGCTGGTTTCCGCCGCAGCTATATAGAGTTGCTGGTGCCACTCATCAAAAAATTTGGTGGCAAGAACCTTCAACTTTTTACAGTTCCGCAAATCACCGACTATCAGCTTATTCTCAACGGCAATCACGCGCGCGGCACTTGGCAAGGTTATCTCGTAGGAGCTGCTGATCGTCTTAATTTAGTGGTTCCCTCGGGGCAATCCACCAACACCGACGGCACCGCTCAGTTTTCACTTTTTAATTATTTCGCAGTTACGGGTGCTCGTTATAGTTTGAATCTGGGCAATGGGTGGGGTCTTTCACTTTCGCCGCAGCATCGGCTCGTGATCATCGAGCAGGAGATTTTCGAGAACACAGTCAATGTGCGTGGTCACAGGATGGTGCTCGACGCTCAGCTCGACAAAAAATTCAATGACCAGTGGTCTGCATCAGTGGGCATGCGTCCTGAGCACGACCGAACCACTTCCAAAGTGAATGCCATTCAGCTTCCTCCTTCGGGCTTTACACCGTTCTTCGACACCGATACTGCAACCAAATCAACTTCGGATGTGGTTCGCAATACGACCTCTGTTCAAGCTCATCTCGATGTCATCTGGAAGCCCTTGGAAACTTTGGTCGTGAATCCCGGAGTCGCTTTTCTGCAGGGCAACCGCTCGGTGCAGCGTGCTGCAGACCCGCGCTTCTCGACACGCTGGCAGCTTTTGCCTGAAACCGCGCTGAAGGGTGCTGTGGGATTGTACAGCCAACGTCCGCAGCCGCAATTCGACTCTCCCGAGTACGGCAATCCAAATCTCACACTTGAAAAAGCACGGCATGTTGTTCTTGGAGTCGAGCAAAATTTGTTTGCCGACGTAGATGCGGATTTGCAGGTCTATCAGAAGAGCATGTGGGATTTGGTTGGTACATCTGTCACCAGTCCGCGTGAACTGAAGTATGAAAATAATATTCAAGGCCGTGTTGTGGGTGCAGAGATCTTGATACGCAAAACACGTAAAGGACGCTGGAATGGATGGGTGAGCTACGGCTGGAGTCAGTCCGAGCGTAAAGATCCTGCTCTTCTTGTTTGGCGCCCTTTCAACTTTGATCGTCCGCATTCCATAAATGTGGTGGGAAGCTATCGCCTCACGGGACAGTGGGAGCTCAGCGGCCGATGGCAGTATTTAAGCGGGTCGCCCTATAATGTCTTCGATGGTGGCGTGTACAACCAGAACACTGGCCGTTATCGTCCGGTGGCGCCTGTGCCTCCGCCTTTGCTCAACGTAAACAACGGCCGTAATCCTGCGTTTTCTCAGTTGGATGTGCGCACTGATTATGACTTTCGGATGAGCGATTGGACCCTCTCGGCATATCTCGAACTTCAAAATGCATTGAACCAGAAGAATGTGCAGGGCTTCAGATATTCACCCGACTACACCAGCCGTGAAGAGATTATCGGTACGCCGATCATTCCGTCGTTTGGTGTCAAAGCAATTTTCTGAGGTGCAGATATGAGAAGAAATTTAACTAAATCAATGCGCGAATCTTCCTTTATGCTCCTTTTGGGAAGCACTGCAACAACTTTGCTTCTCTCGTGCCAGCCTGGTCGAAAATTCTATGTGCTCGAAGAAATTCGTGTTCCAGCAATGCAAATCCTGCAGAAATTTGATTCTGTTCAGGCGGGTCGGCATTGCTTTGAACTCTCAGGTGAGACTGTGTGTCAGCAGTACCCGCTGCGTCCGGAAGGTAAATATTATTTCCGCATGCTGGGTCTTGCACCAGCGGGAAGTCAGCCGCTGGCCATCAAGTTCACGCGCCTGCAGCGTGCACAGCTTGTCCAGAAATCACCCACAGAGGACATCCGTGCTGCCTTCACTCGTATTCAATCTGATCCCAATCTCACCGAGACTCAGTGTCTTGAGGAGCTAGAGAAAGCGATTTCAGTTCAATTTGTAGATACACCTTTTGAGCTTTTTGGCTTTCCAACAGATGCATTGGCCGCAAGCGTGAAGCAGGAAAACCCAATGCGGATTGAGGAGCACGTTGTTTCTTTTACGACTCCCCCACGTACGACACTCGATGGCGATGTTCTCTCTACTGGCAAGTTGCCGCTGTTCAAAGTCGACTACACGGCGACTTCAGGTAATCTCCGTGCCGACAATGGTGCTCTGACTTTTGCTGTTGTCGCAGAAGCGCAGCAAGGCGGGGGTGGTTCGAATGGCGCATCATTCTCCAAATGCCTGTCGGGATTCTTTCTTGGGAATGCCTCGTCGGCAACAAATACAGCACCCTACGTCACTGCAATCACGCCAACCCGCGGCAGCGAGGTGGGTGGATCTCCCCAGGAATTGCGGCTTGAGCTGGCGGGTCTTGAAACGGCAGCGGGCTCCAAGCAGAGAGTGCAGTGGTATTTGAGCCGCGGAGAGCTCAGCAATCAGCGCGCAGCGAGTAGCGAGCTCACCTTTTCGGGCAGTGAGGCGTTGACAGCAGTGGGGATAGTGCGCGATTTGCAGGGCGGAGTCGATTTCGCCTGGACAACCTTTACAGCCAAACCATGATTGGGGATCTCATGACCAACTCGTTTCTCAGCAAAGAACAGCAGGCACGTTCCATCGATGTGACCTCAATCGAAAATGCGTTGGTTGACCTTTTGGTGCGCGCAGAAGAAAGCGACCTGCGCGAATTGGGCATGCACAAAGGACGCATGCAACTCGTTGATGGCGGTGAACAGGCGCGCATTCTGGGCAACTTGGGTCGGCTAACCGCAGAGGTTGAGTTGGGCGGAAGTGCAGCCAATGCTCTGCGTGCAATGGCTTTGGTGGGTGCTGAGGTGAGTTACAGTTCTTGCGTCGGACGTGATTCATATGGTGATTCTTTCTCGGCACGACTCGAGCAGTTGAGCATCCGCAACCGTCTTGCCGTTGTGCCTGAAACCACGGGTACTTGCCTGGTTGTGGTGACTCCTGATGGTGAACGTACGCTGAACACACATTTGGGTGCGTGCCGTTCCTATCATCGTGGCTTTGTTCCGGAGCAAGATATTAAGAACAGCAAGGTGTTCTTCACCACTGGCTATGTCTGGGATACACCAGAGCAAGTCGAAGCTATTGAACATGCACTCAGCGTTGCTCATGCCAGCAAGGTGAAAATCGCACTCGATGTGGCTGACCCGTTCGTTGTATCGCGCAGCAAGGAGCGTTTTGGAGAATTGTTTCGCAGCTGTGTGTCGTTGGTTTTCGCCAACGCACAAGAAGCTGAAATGCTCGTGGGCTGCACCGCTGAAAAGGCGGCGCTAAAATTGGGAGAGCAGGTTGAGCTTGCGGTAGTCAAAGATGGTGCCCACGGCGCTTGGATTTGTCATCATGGCAAGACCCTACATATTCCAACGCGCAAGGTGAACGTTGTCGACACGACAGGTGCGGGCGACCTTTTTGCCGGAGGCTTTCTCCTTGGACTCGTGCGCGGAAAATCGCTGGATGTCTGTGGTCAGCTGGGAACACTTTTGGCGAGTGACACTGTGACCCACATGGGCGTTCGTCTGACCTCGGGCATCGAACTTCAGGCTCGTGCGCTTCTCTCATGAGAATCTGATTTGTCACTGACGGTCGGTTGTGTTGCCTCGCTCGGCGGTCAGTAGGCTTTGCTCTCGATGATTTCTTTTTGCAGTTCAGGAAACATGAACTTTATATCGCTGCCACTCTTTAAAGCGGTGCGGATCAAGCTGCTCGAGAGCGCAGCCACTTGGTTTTGTGCGACACCGGTCATCCAGGAAATATCCCCCGCTTCAGGTGCATCGAGCGCAGGTAACATCACGACTCCCCCACCATGTGGTGCGGGGTGCTTGATGGGCTCCGGAAGCTCGGAACTCGCACGTGGGCTAACGTAACAGCGGGTGGTCGCTAAAAGTTCTGCACCATTCATCGTCCCTGTGGTCGGATCGCGCCATTGTGGAATTCCAACAAATGAATCCCAGCCGAGTATAAGAGCAAAGCTGCAGCCCTTATTTTGGCGCCGCATTTCCTCGAGCAGCCAGTGTGTGCCGCGGTAGGTGGGCAACTTCAATTCAACGTCGGAGACACGCAGGTGCTTGCGCAGTTCATCCGGACACAGGGCTGCAGCTCGAGTCAGCCATGCGAGGCGGTGAGCATGGCTGGCCACGGGCTTTTTATCCCACCGTTCCGGCGAGGGGATGAGCCAAATCTCATCGAGTTCTTGTGTGTTGAGCGCAAGTTGCGCCAAAAGCAGATGACCATAATGCGGCGGGTCGAAGGCAGCACCAAGAATTCCTACACGTTTCTTTGCGGGCGTTGCGCTCATCAGGTCTTTCCCCCGGTATTATTAGCCATGGTTTCGGTCGAATGCAGGCGAGAACTGAGCTGTCTAAGGTTTAGGCACTGGTCAGGATTCACTCAGCTTTGGACTCATTCCTCTTTTTTGCTTGGATAAATAACTATACGAAAGAACTACAAAAATAAATGTCAAGTTATTTTTGGCATGACTCGTGCTGCATCTCCCGCAAACGCACAGCATGAGGTGATTTATGAAAGCGTTGAGTTACATAAAGTGGGTAGTTCTGGCGATTTCTCTTTGGGCCGTTGCTCCGGCGTACGGGTATCAACCGACGCATGACTACTACAATCGGTTTCGTTCCCCCTATAGGAACAACGTCTACCTGTCTCAGCAGGTCAACATGGCTCGCAGTGACGTAAATACCGGTGAGGGGGCGGCACAGCGGTTCGATGGATATGGCTTACAGCTGAGTGCTGGATTGGAGCACTTTCGTTTTATTCAAACGGGTGCGTTTTTTAGCACCTCGCAGCTTAACAATAACGACAATGCGGCTAACGAAATGCGCATGATCGATTCCGGCATAGAGACCAAAATGGTGATGAGCACCCCCGTTAGCAACATTATTGTTGGCGCTGCGGGTGTGATTTCACGTGCGAATTTGAATATCGACGGCGAGCGTCTTGCTGCTTCGGGGACTGGCATTAGAGGATCATTCGAAGTGAGCTATTTCGCTTCGAGCCAGGTCTCACTTGTGGTTGGTGCTTCACACACGATGTCTAAGTACAGCGGAAAGAATGGCAAAGGCGTCGAAGTGAAGCCAGAATCCCGGACAACTCGATTGGGTGCGGGTTTGACAGTTTGGCTGTGAAACGGCACCCTTTCAAGGCACGTTGGTTTCGTGCGGAGCTTTGAAGGGTGCAGACTCTATGAATTTATGTCGCAAGTCGGTCTTGTGGGGAGCTCTCGGTGGACTCGTTTCGACGGTTCTGCTTGGGGGCTTCTGGCTTTTTGTTGAGCGCCAGACAACTCCAGAGATTCAACTGAGTGTTGATGCCCTCGCGGTCAAAACTGATCAACCGCTGTTCACATTTCGGGGGCAGGGTGTTTCTGCGGGGCAGCTTCCAACTCCCTTGAAAAACCAGATTGAGAAGGCGCTGAACCTCCGAACTCAAATTCAACGCGATGCTGACATTCAACTGTATAAGGAAGTCGACAAGCTCGCACGGCTTTACGTTCTGGAGAAAACAATTGCTGCGCAAACTGCAGCAACTCAAAAATCACAATCGGAAATTGAAGAAGAATTGCTTACGCGTGAGGAAGCCGAAGCCGACGATGCACGCTTACTGTATGAAGCCAGCGATCCTTCCGCCCCGCGTGAAGGTTTTTTATCCGTGCGCGATCAGCTGGTCAGTTATCTAAACGAAGTACGTCGGCGAGAGGCTCTTGAGACCTGGAGCAATGGTCTTCGTGAGAAAGGCGAGTGGGGTGTTGCTCTCAAGCGTCCACCGGGCACGCTCAAAGTCTTAGGGTTGAATCTTGATGGTCTGCCGCGCGACGCACGCGGCACTCCTAACGCCGTTGTCTTTGTGGATTACCTCTGTGAAGGCTGCGTTCCTTTTTTTGTCGAATTTGCGCAGCGCATCGAGACTCATAGGGGTGCATTGCGCCCCGTTTACGTGCCCTTCCCATACACCAAACCAGAGATCGCAATAGCTTTTTCGCGTGGAGCATTGTGCGCAAATCAGTTAGGTGAATTCGCCTCATTCCACATGGCAGCACTGACCAAAGGGGAACTTCTGAGTGATGTGTCGGTCTTTGATCTTGCTCGTGATACGGGAATGAAGATGTCTGACTTTAGAGCTTGCTGGCGTTCGGGAGAAGGTCTTGCTGAGCTGCTCGGCAAAGCGCAGAAGCTGGCGCGCCAGACGGGTCTGATGCAGACCCCGGCCGTGGTTTTTGGAGGACAAATTTTCGAGGGCACACGGATGCTCGATGCACTCGACAAGGCTGTAATATCACAGAGCCAGTCTGAGAAGTTGACAAAACGCGAACCGGACAATAAACCACGCTGACTCGTTGCAGCCGTAGCTCAGTTGGTTAGAGCACTGCCTTCACACGGCAGGGGTCCGGGGTTCGAGTCCCTGCGGCTGCACCATTTTCCTCTCCCCGCGGCGCGTACGGGTTTCTTTTTACCGAACTAAAATTATTTTTAAAGCGCGTCCGCGGCTCATTGCGTTCAATTGTAAATTTTTGCCGCGAGTGATGCATACACCCCACTCATAAAGGGCAACGAGATCACTTGTTCCGGAGAGAAGACACTCATCTGTGGTGCAGTGTCACAGAATTGCGTCCAGTCTGAATATAACAAGCGGAGTTGAGCTCTGTGGTTTTCTTCATACCATCTTTGTTTGAAGTGAGTCCTGAGTGTTTCGGGTTGACCTGCACAGAGCTTTTCCAATGCAATCCACTCCGCGCGCAAAGCAGAGTCCTCACTGTTCCAAAGTGTGTCAGCCTCTGCCGAGGGGGTTCCTCCTGCTCGGAAGAGATCTGCGTTCTTCCGCAAGTGAGATGATTCGTGGAGCACCAGGGTCGCTTGCACAATGGGATGTGGTGCTTGCATTGAGTCAGGCTTCGGCCAGCAGAGCCAAAGACTTCCATCAGCGAGCATTAAAGATGCGGGCCGATTCACATGTGTGGGCAACGGAATGATGTGGAAGTTTTTCTGAGCAAGAAGAGGCGCAGCCTTGGCTTCACCTTCGAGCACCGCGCTCACGGCATCGGGAGCGAGCCAATTGTAGGACTCAACCGCCATCAGGGGAGGGGTTAAGGGAAGGTGTAGTCGTGCCTCTGGTGAGGTGAGCCACTGCACGAGAAGTGAGGCTTCAGTCTCCGGCATTCCTGAGATGGAAGTGAGATATCGTAAGAGTTGTGTCTCGGGTGAATGTGCTTCAGGAAATATTTTTGTAAGTAAAAGGCGAAGTTTATGCGCGGGATGAAATGCCGGCGCAGGCTCCAATCTTGAGGCTTCAGGGTAGCCTATCTGTTGCATCCAGGCGTGGCGAATTCGGTCACTCGCTGCACTGCACGGGATATCAGCAGCAACAAAGTTTTTGAGGCATGTCGCCAGTGGCTGCGAAACCACATGCGTATCTCGATAAAGCCAAGCAAGCTGCCACAACAACCAGGTATTGTCGTGCAAATCCCGAGTTGCGGTGGACGAGTTTGAAAAGAGCGGTAACATGACCGCCGCAACGTGCTGAGAAAAGGAGTCGAGAGAGGTGAAATTCATCCGCAGCGTCCTTCATATCCCCGAGGGCATCGGGAGTTTTCGGGGCGTATGGCAACGGCTCATGTTCTCTGATGTTAACCCACTTCTTCGAACTCTCAAAACAGAAGCGGGTGAAGAGCATCACTTGCGCAAGATGATTTGGGTAGAGCGGATTTTCACGGACAAGCACAACTACGAACAGGGTGTATTTGCTGTTCTTCCGCAGCTGCGCCATTCAGTCATGCGCACTATTGCGCGGGCCGAGAGACTCTCTCTCTTAAAAATGTTTTCCATTCATATTGTTGACGTTGTTTGTTCCATCATTGCGGCGCTCTTGGCTGTTCGTATTCTTGAGTTATTCGAAAATGGGGGGCTTCCAGGCTCCGCCGGTGTGTGGGAGATAGCGCAGCAGAGCGTATTGATTGCCCTGGCCGTATTCGGGCTCAACGTTTTGGCTGCAAGTCTGCACGCTCAGAAAATTGAACGCGAAACGCTGGTGGTATTTCGTGTGCAGACGACTCTCGCCCGCTGGCTGAATACTTTTGTTTTGAACATGTCGCGTCAAGCCAAAGCACGCTTCCCGACCGGAGATATCGTCAATGTGGCGCAAACTGACGCGCGTCATGTGGCCGAATTTTTCGCGCATGCAGCGGTTGATTTTCCCGTGTTGTTTGTGAGTGTCACACTGATTGTCGCGGTGATGTGGACAATTGTGGGTTCTGCAGCATTCGTTGCTCTCGGGATTTTGCTCCTGCAGATTCCTGTTTCTTTGTTCTTTTCATGGCTCGGACAGAAGCTTCACGGCGAGCTTATGCGCCGCAGTGACCGGCGGCTTTCACTGGTCACCGAATGGGTTCAGGCTGCTCGTCTGATGCGCTACTTCGGTTGGACGCAGCACATGGCGCGGGATATCCGCATTGCTGCCCAAAGGGAGTTTCGTCAGGATCTTAAAATGAAGGCTCATTACAGCACTTCATTCGGGCTTTCGACCTCCTGGTGGATGTTGGTTGCACTTGGGGTTTTTGCTGGTTTTCTTTGGTTTCATCTCGACAAATCGGCAAGCCAAGTCTTCGCGGCGATTTGGCTCTCATCCATTCTTGGTCAGCAGCTCAATCCGCTTCCTTGGTTTGTGCGTATATTTTCCGAGGCACAGGTGGGTTCGCGTCGGCTCGAGGCAATCTTTATTGCTCCAATTCAGGCGGAGGAGTTCGCATCTCGCGGATTTTCTGTGCCAGATGATGTTGCTGCACAACTCAATGCAGCTCATGAAATTAGGAACATTTCGTTCGATCTCCGTGATGTTTGGGTGGAATGGCCAGGAGTGGCGACTCCTGCTTTGCAGGGTGTGAGTTGTCGCTTCCCTGCAGCGCATCTCTCGGCGATTGTTGGTCCTGTTGGTGCAGGAAAATCATTACTGCTGCAGACTCTTATGGGCGAAATCACTCCCACACGAGGCGAGGTACTGCTTGAGTGTGATGCTGTCGATGCTGATGGCCATTCAACAAGGCTCATTTTCCCGATCCACTGTGAGCGAGGGCTCGCCGCACTGCGTCGCGTGCAAACTTTTGTGCCGCAGGAAGCCTTTGTTGCCGCGGCGAGCGTGCGCGAGAACGTACCACTCACTTATCTTAACGATGGAGAGTTTCCTCCAGATTTTGATGCACAGATCGTGCGCGCGCTGGAGCGCGCACAGTTGAGCACGGATGTTCAAACACTGCCTGATGGTTTGAAGACTGAGCTGGGTGAACGAGGGGTGAATTTGTCGGGCGGTCAAAAACAGCGTCTCAGTTTGGCAAGGGCAATTTATGCCAAACGACCGCTGGTTGTTCTTGATGATCCTCTCAGTGCTGTTGATACAGAAACCGAAGATAAACTTGTCGGCGAGTTATTTGGTGGGTGCTGGCGCTCCTCAACCACAATCATTTGGGCGACACACAGGCTTGCGCACTTGAGCCTGGCACGTCACATCGTTGTTCTCGATGGTGGTCAGCTCGTCGAGCAGGGGGATTGGCAGAGTTTATCGCAGCCTGGCACACGGTTGAGCAGTATTCTTTCTTCGCTCAAACAAAACGCCCATCAGAAAAACAGTTCACCTGGAGATGAGAGCGCATGACAGGATTTGTTGCCCGAGAGTCCAAGGCAACGGGTCGCCTGGGCATGAGTTTTTACTCACGTTACTTGCTTTCGATGCGATCCATCGCCTGGATGGGACCGGTTCTGCTTTTTCTGATTGTTGCGGAAAACTTTTTTGCCAATGGGTTTCGCTGGCTCGTGTCGCTGTGGGTCGAGGCCTGTGGCAACCACGCCTGCACGAAAGGGCCATGGATTGAAGTTCCGGTGCGTGAGTTTTTTGCCGAGGTTTCACCGCAACGCAGCCTTTTTGCATTGCTCTGGTTTGTGCTTTTTGCGGTTGTGTTCCGTGCCTTCACATGGACTGTTGTCACAGCTTTCCTTGCGCGTGGTGGTCGCTCGTTGCACGACGAGGTTGTTCATAATCTTTCGCACGTGCCGGTCACCTTCTACGACGAAAATCCGACGGGACGTATCGTACGTCGCTTCAGTGGTGATTATGCAAATTTGCTTGTTGAGATACCCAACTATGTGAATGACATTTTCGGCTGCATCGCTGAGATCGTGTGGATTTTTCTTCTTGTGGCTTTTCAGGCACCGCTGGCGTGTGCCTCTTGCTTGCCGTGTGCTCTGGTGTATCTGCGCATCCAATCTGATTTTAGGCCTGCGAGCCGCGAGGTGCAGCGTCTTGCGAAAATTCTTGAAACTCCCATTTGGGCTGTGTTCACCGAAAGTGTTGCAGGTCAGCAGACCATTCGTGCCTACGGTCGCTCGGATGAATTCCAGAAACGACTCCAATATCTCCAGAACCGCTATGCCTATGCATTCCTGACCCAGAACAGAATGACGCGCTGGCTCAATGTGCGTCTCAAAATGACCTCTGAAATGTTCGGGCTGATAGTCACTCTCTTCGTTATTTGGTCACTGGCAACGGGGCGCTTGGGTGCAGGGGTCGCAGGGTTTCTGATGAGTCTTTCCATTGGTCTCGATGGCACAATGCAATGGCTGACCCGCAGTTTCTCGATGATTGACTCAACCATGGTCTCGCTCGAACGCATTCTTGAATATCGCAATCTGCCACGCGAGGGTTTGCGCCAGGGAGGTTCACTGCAGCAGTCCACGCACCTTCCAGAGAGCCCTGAAACCGCGCAGCCCGCAATTTCAGGAGCTGAAATTAGGTTTCACGACCTCAGTGCCCGTTACCGTGAAGGGCTACCAGTGGTGCTAAACAATGTACAGTTGACAATTCCTGCGCGCTCGCGTGTGGGTATCATTGGTCGCACTGGGGCAGGTAAATCGACTTTATTTCAGGCTCTTTATCGGATGCTTGAAGTCGAGTCCGGCAACATTTCTGTGAACGGCTCGTCTTTGTTGCTCAAGGAACTCTCGGAGGCGCGCAGTCTCTTCAGCATCGTTCCTCAGGAACCTCACCTCTTTGCCGGAACACTTCGTCACAATCTCGATAGACTCGGCAAACACTCGGAAAAGCGTCTTTGGGAAGCTCTTGAGGCCGTGCGTTTGGCGGAGCACTTCAGGGCCCAGGGAGAGGCAGGACTCGATTTTGAGATCATCGAAAGGGGAGGGAATCTTTCGGTGGGTCAAAGGCAGCTGATTTGTTTTGCTCGTGCATTGCTTATGGATGCGCCGATTGTTCTCATGGATGAGCCGACAGCGAGTGTTGATTTGGAGACAGATGCGGCAATTCAAATGGCTGTTAAACATCTCTTTCAAGGCAAAACCGTCATCGTGATTGCTCATCGACTGGAAACGGTACAAGATTGTGACCTAGTTCTTGTCATGAGCCAGGGTCGACTTGTGGCACAGGGTGCGCCTGACTCCATACTTCCGGCCTGGATGTCTGGGGTTGAGTCGGGTTCGATGTTGGCCTGAAATCTGTTTTTGGGAGGTTTCCATGTTGCGACAATCTACTGGAGCGCAATCGCCGCAGAAGATTAAAATCCTCATCACGGGCAAACTCCACGATGTGGCGCTCGATCTGTTCAAGAATCCTCCTTCGGAACTCGCACCCAATTTGCCCGTTGAGCTCTGTTATTTGCCCGACTGTAGTCGCGATGTTTTGCTGAAAGAAGTTGCGGATGCACATGTTTTGGTTTCACGCTCTGAAACCGACGTAGACAAAGAAGTTCTCTCTGCGGGCAAACAGTTGAGTGTTGTGGCGCGTGCAGCGGTTGGCTACGGAAATATCGACGTAGAGGCAGCCACGGAGTCGGGGGTTCTGGTTTTGAATACGCCCGGTAGAAACACCAACTCTGCGGCGGAATTGACTCTCGGACTTTTGCTCTCGGTCATCCGCAATATCCCGCGCGCTCATTCAAGCACAGCTTCGGGTGGATGGAATCGACACGAATTCACTGGAAC
Source organism: Betaproteobacteria bacterium (assembly GCA_016868315.1). Classification (GTDB taxonomy): domain Bacteria; phylum Bdellovibrionota_B; class Oligoflexia; order Silvanigrellales; family Silvanigrellaceae; genus RFOM01. Next base: position 307,088 of record VGHE01000003.1, on the reverse strand, counting down.
CGAATTGCTTGAGAAAACCATCGGTATTGTCGGGCTTGGCAACGTGGGTCATCGCGTGGCGAAGTTTTGCCGTTCTTTCGATATGCGTGTGCTTGCCTACGACCCCTACATTTCCGAGGAAGTGTTCCGCAAGCATGGTGCCGAGCGCCGTGCAACGCTTGAGGAGCTCCTTGCTGAATGCGATGTGTTAACTGTTCACACTCCCTTAAATAAAGAAACGAAGGGAATGGTCGGTGAAATCGAGCTGCGCAAATTGAAGAAGGGCGCTGTGGTTCTCAACGCAGCCCGGGGCGGAATTATTAACGAGAAAGCCCTGCTCAAGCTTCTCAATGAAGGTTATATTTCTGGTGCAGGGATCGACACTTTTGACAACGAGCCGAAGCCTCTGCTGGAGCTTGTGTCTCACAAAAATGTGGTTGTTACACCGCATATCGGAGCGAGCACACATGAGGCTCAATACCGCATTGGTCACACTGTCGCAGTGCAGACTTTGAAAGCTCTGCGGGGCGAGATTGTGGATACACCGGTCAACCTGCCGCACGTTTCTGTGCTCGGTACCGAAGCCTCTCGCCGTTTTGCAGTTCTTGCCGAAAAGCTCGGCCGTGTTGCAGCACAGATCTGCGACTTCAATCCGCGTGAACTGCGTTTGCTCGTGGCCGCTGATATTAAGGCAGAGGAGCTGCAGTTATTGCGTATCTCCGCAATCAAGGGATTTGTTTCTCCGAGCAGCGATGAATACGTGAGTTATGTGAATGCTGAACGACTTCTGGCAAAGCGCGGCTTGAACCTGACCATTGATTCGATCTCTGCTGAAACCAGCTCCGTGCGCCGTAATGGGCTGGAGCTCCGGGTTGAGGGCGCTGCCGCGCACGAGCAGACCTCTGTAGGGGCAGTCCTGTTAGGCAATGAACATCCCCGCCTGTGCTCTATCAATGACTTCCTTTTTGAAATCGAGCCTGAAGGTGAGATGCTTGTGTTGCAGAACCACGACCGGCCGGGTGTGATTGGCGATGTGGGTTCTTTCCTTGCACGCAATCAAATCAATATTGCCCAATTCGAGCTTTCTCGAAATCGGCGTGGTGGTATGGCGATGTCGCTTATTCGCATCGATGGCACGCTCGAGCCCGAGCTGCTCATTGGTATGCGAAAATTGCCCAACGTCATTGGCGTCAAGATGGTGAGCGGCCTCTGAAAGGGGGCGTTCCTTTTTGGGCTCTTCCCCTGTTATCATCGGGTATGTGCAAAACTGCCGAAAAGAGTGGAGCTCATGTCACAAGACAGGCAAAACGATGACAAAACCATAGTGGCGTCGTCCACGCAGTCGTTAACTGGCGGGCAGACGCGAAACAATTCGCCTGTGCTGGTTCAATACGATGGTGGCGCTGCGGGAAAACGTTTCAACCTGTCGAGTGCCGGTGTTCTGCTGGGGCGCCGCGCTGACCGTGTCCAAGTCTGGATCGATGACCCGAGCGTATCTCGCGAGCACTGTCGAATTGACTTCCAGGGAACAACTGCCGTTGTTACCGATCTTGGAAGTCTCAATCATACCTTCATCAATGACGTCCGTGTCATGCAAAGTGCTGAGCTGATGCATGGTGACATGTTGCGCGCGGGTAACGTGCGTTTGCGTTACTTTAGCACTGGAACGGCAGAGCAGCTGCTTTTCGACCGAATTTACCGGATGGCGGTTCAAGACAGGATGCTCGATGTTTTTCGGCGCGAATATGCGATGGAGCGCCTCGAGGAGGAGTTTCGGCTGGCCAAGGCGGGTGCGGTGGAACTGAGTTTCATCATGATCGACCTCGACCGCTTCAAGTCCATCAATGATACCCACGGCCACGATGCTGGGGATATCGTTCTCAAGGAAGTATGTGCGGTTATTAAGCCTTTGATTGGCACCAATGAGACCTTTGCCCGATTTGGCGGTGAAGAATTTTGTGTTTTGGCATCGTGCGCTCTGCAAGACGCAGTGGCGCTGGCTGAGCGGATTCGTCGTACTGTTGAGCTCAGCTCGGTGGACTACGAAGGCAAGCACATCCCTGTGACGATCAGTCTGGGTGTGGCATCGGCTCAGGAGGTCATTGAGAAGACGTTAGATTCAGAAAATCAGCCGAACGTGCAGGAGCTCATTCGTCTTGCGGATGCGCGGATGTACCAATCGAAGCAGGGAGGTCGAAACCGTGTCACTGCGTCGTGAAAGGTTTGCTTTTCAGCCACGTGCTCTTTTCATGGCCGTGTGCTTTGCAGTGCTGGCCGGAGTATCGGGGTGTGTGTCGAGTTCGGTTGAGAGTTCTGCTCCACCGCTTCCTGCCCAGGATGCGCAATATGAGCCGGTTCTTGCGAGATGGTTGCGGAAGGTTACAGTTTTTTCGCAATTTCAAAACAGAGTCGAGATGAGCGCCGTGTTGTTGACCGACGATATGCGTAAGGCCGTGACTCAAAGACTCTCGCGCCTGCGTGGTTCAGCGGACAGCCTCTCGGTTCTGTCGGACTCTTCGGGAGGTGTGCGTCTCGGGGTTCTGGTCAGCGTTTTCACACCTGAGTCAGCCTATGCGAGCTTGGATGACCGCACTCTGTGGTCGCTCTCGATGCGCGTAGGTCCAAGTCAGCTCACGCCACTGTATGTTCGCCGCATTGCCGACAAAACTCTGCTGCAGACGTTCTTTCCGAATATCCATCAGTGGTCGCAGGATTATTTGATGATTTTTGATTTTCCTGAAACCATTCTGCAGCGCGACAATGAAAACCAAAAAGAAACTCTTGCCGCTGAATTTCTTGCCCAGTCTGCCCTCGCAAAAGTTCAACTGCGCTGGCCTTGAATTTTTGACACATCAATCTTGAACAACCTGCTCCGATACCTTCGCTGAGCTGATGCGCGTTTCCATAGGGAGCGTCGCGTTTGGCGAAGGAGTGAAGGGCAGCATGGCACAAAGCCAACCCAAATATATTCTCACAGAGCGCATTGCGCAGGGTGGTATGGCCGAAATCCACCTTGGCAAGAGCGTGGGAAGTGATGGTTTTGCACGCGTCTGTGCCTTCAAGCGGATTCTCCCTCACTACGCCCAAGACAATGAGTTCGTGGAAATGTTCCGCAACGAAGCCAATGTTGCTAAGCAGCTCCAGAACAAAAATATCGTTCAGGTCTTCGATTTTGTGTCCGACGGCACCAGCTACATGTTGGTCATGGACTTCGTGGATGGGCAAGATCTGCGTGGGGTTCTCTCCGCGGCTGAGCAGCAGAAAAAGCGTATACCTATCGATCTGGCGTGTTACATAGCCATGGAGACTCTCTCTGGTTTGGCCTACGCGCATGCTGCTGTCGACGTGACCGGAAAGTCGATGGGCATCATACACCGCGATGTCAGCCCCCAAAACATCCTCGTGAGTTACGAGGGTGACGTCAAGATTACCGACTTCGGCATAGCCAAAGCCGAGAACCAGATCTCAACCACACGCGTGGGAGTGCTCAAGGGTAAATTCCGTTACATGAGCCCGGAACAGGCCAGTGGGTACAATATTGATGCACGTTCGGATATCTTTGCTGTGGGCATTATTCTTTATGAAATGCTCACTATGGCGCGTCTCTTCAGGGGCGAAGATCTTGCTGTACTCGAGGCAGTGCGAGCTTGTCAGGTTCGGCCTCCGAGCCAGGTGAACAACAGCGGTGTTCCACCCGAGCTCGACGCAATTGTGATGAAACTTCTCGCCAAGGATCCTTTGCAGCGCTACCAGAGCGGTCGCGAGGCAGTGCGTGATTTGAGTCGCTTCCTGTATCAGTACCGACCGGACTTCTTCATCGGCGAACTTGCAGATTTCATGCAGAGTGTTTTTTCTGAAAAACTCGAAGCAGCACGCGAGCGTTTGCGCTCGACCTTGGCTCTTCCGGTCGGAAACTTCGATGCGGTGATGCGTTCAAATAATGTTTTTGGCGATCGTATCGATTCGGGTATGCACTCACAGGTTCTCGATGTCAGTGCGTCTATGACCAATTCGCGCAATCCGGTGCGCACGGGTGGTGGAACATCTATTCGTGTCGGCAATGCCGTGGCTCTCGGGCAAACGGCGCGTAAACGCGAGCTGGATGGCACTGCCGCGAAGGCGCTGTCGGTAAAACGAGGTTCACTGAGTTTGGGGCAGAGCAGGCGCGAGGGCACCCAGACCCAACACAAAGGCAGAAACATCGCGATCCCTGCTGCCCAGACCCCCTTGTCGTCTGTTTATTTCGAAGCGCCGCGGTCGGGTCGAAAGCAGAGCAGCAGTCTCTTAGGACCGCTGATTGTGCTCGTGCTTTTGGTTGGTGTTCTCTTTGGTGCGATCTACATGATTCGAAACCGCGGTGCGGGTTTGGCCAGTACGGTCACTTTGTCTGTGTCGCCCGGAAATGTGCGCATGTTGATGGAGGTCAACGGGCGTCCCTTTGGTGGCGGAAAGCCGGTGGGTTTTCCCGTGCAAGTGACTCTGCCGCCGGGGCAACATTCCATTGTGTTGTCTCGTCCTGGTATCCGCACAAAGCAGATCGACGTCAAAACCACACTTGCTGGCGGAAAAATCAATGAGCAAGTGATTCTCGAGCGCGACTCGAGTGTGCCGACAGCACAGTTGCAGATTTTCACACAGCCGCCGGGCGCACGGGTCACGAATCAAGAAGGATGGGATGCCGGCGGAACCACCCCTCATGTGTTTGACCTCATGCCTATCAATCAGAAGTTGCGCTTCCGCATTCAGCACCCCAAGTGCAAGTCTGGTTCATTCGAGGAAACGTTGACTCGAAACGACATTAACCGAACCGTTTGGCGCAAACTTGAACTGCGCGATTGCACGCGCTGAGCAGGAATCACGCTGGACACTGCCGTTGCCCTGCTTTATGCCCTAAAATGAATGATTCAACTGAAACCGGATACAGGGTGGATGCCGGCGCGTAGGTCGGTCTGGCCTGAAGGTCGAAGCAGAAGATGCACACGAGCGCAGAGCAAGATTCAAATATGCTTTGGAAAATTGCCGACCAGTTTCGTGCCTGGGTGGTGCGGGATCTTGTTGCTCTGGGAGAAGAGGAGCGCGCCCAGTTTCGCGGCGACTTCCTTTTTTACATTGACTCTCAACCCAGTTTTCTTGTGGTTGTCACCCCTCAAACCGTGTCGAGTGGACGTCTCACGGTGAGTGGCGGGCATGCGGAGGTCACATTCGACCTAGGATCTCCGCTGCGAATGGACGAGGCAACTCTTTTAGGTTTGCTTAATGAGGGGGCAGTTCGGGTCAAGGTGAGCACCGATGCCAATACTCTGAGGCGCCTCCTTGGGGGCACTCTCAAGGCAAAAATTGCCTATCTCAATGGGCTTGTGAAAATCGCAGGTGATCTGCCCTGTTTCATGCGGCTCGTTGCGGTTCTCAAGGGGCGGGGCGTGGGGCCACTGCAGGCGACTGAGCCCGCCGCATCAACACTTCTCGCTCCTCGACCGTCACACTGATTCTTTTGCGAGGCAATTTCAGGTCAATTTCTGTGGTCTGTTGTGGAGCCAGGCTTGGCAGCGCATCGGCTCGGGATTGTTTATTCAATTGACCGAAATCGTAAATCTCGGAGGCTGCGCGAGTTGTGGGCACCTTTGTCGGCTCTTCGTCCCAACGCACGCTGCGTGACGTCTGTCGTCCGGAATTGCGAGACGATTCGTTCGAGTCTCCTGTAGCCACTCCCGTTCCAGCGACTTGGGCGCGCAAATTCAATGTCATTTCGAAGAGGTCAACAACGCGTTCGCAAATGGCGTCGAGATCTGAATCGGTGAGTGTACGTCCGAACCGATTTTCCTGGCTGTGGTCGGAGATGATTTCACGGATGGCTTGGCCTGTTGCAGTTCTAAAGATATTGATGGACATTCGAACCTCCGGACGTGCGGCATTTGAGACTTGCTGTTGCATTATCGCACCCGGAAAATGCGTTTGTGCCGGATGAAGTTGAATTTGTCATGGGAAATAAAATCACAGGGAGGCTGCAATGAATAAGCGTTTGCTCACTGTAGAGGTGCGGGGCGCGCATGCTGAGCCCGATTGGAGCAAGGCGGTTGCGCAGGGCGACGGGCAGCCACCCGTTTTACCCTTGGTTTGCCAGAGTTTTCGCACTGGCCAGGTCTTGATGCTGGGGTACGTATCGGCCGAGGCGTGGCAGCAAACACTGCAGTCGGGCGAAGTGGTGTTCTGGTCGCGTTCACGCGCGAAGCTCTGGAAAAAAGGTGAAACTTCCGGGCATTTCTTGAAGGTCAAAAGCCTGTTCGTTGACTGTGATGCCGATACCATCTTGGCTTTGGTCGACCCGCAGGGGCCAACCTGTCACCGGAATTCCGAGACTTGCTTCGATGAAGAGCGCGAACAGGGTGGCTTTGAAGGTGTTGCACCAGCTTGGGGGGTTTTGGCTCAGGTGCATGCAACTCTTGTGCAACGCGCTCACGGCAGCGATCCCGAAAGCTACACTTACAAACTGATGCAGGCCGGAGCCGACCGTGTGCTGCGCAAACTGGGCGAGGAGTGCACGGAGGCCATCTTGGCAGCTAAGAATCTCACCATAACCGGAGATGCGGACGAATTTGTTTCGGAGTCGGCCGATCTGCTCTACCACTGGTTGGTGAGCCTAGTGGCTTTGAAAGTTGAGCCGGAGCAAGTTTTGCAGAAATTGCGCAGCCGTATCGGCGCATCTAGGCGCGTGGCTGGGGAAAAAATCTAAAGGGATTCAGCTCGGCCAAATCCGGGCAAGCTCAAGGGCTGTGAGTGTAGGCGAGAGATCCATCCAAATTAGGTTTCCGTAAAATTCCCCGCCAGCAGCGTCGTTGTAGCGAATCTTCACGTGCCAATCGTTTTGTTTTGTTTCGATGATCGTTGCCAGGCGTTCGCGGTGCAGCAGTCGATCGCCTGCCTCCAATTCGGGGCAGGCAAGTGTTTGTTTCGCTTGTTTTTTGGAGATTCGGACTTCCCCATCACTCGGCTCATCGGTGTCATCATCAGCAAAAGTCGCTGCGAAGGGAGCTAAAAGAATAGCCTCGGCCTCGAGCTCTTGCACAATCACGAGTTTCATCGCTTCGGGTCGTGTTACTGAGAGCGAGCGACCCACCAAGACATCACCGACAGCGACTTTTTCAAGAGCAATTGACTTGAGCTGCATCCGTCAAATTTCCTCGATAAAGCAAGGGCAGTCTTTACCGATACCTCTGCAGTGAGGATAGCACATGGCAAAAGACGAAGAAGTTATTCCAAGAGAATATCTGACGCCGGAAAGAGGAGCAGTGCTTCTCGAAAATTTGCCGATTTTCGTTGGTTTTTCGAAGAGTGATTTGATCAAAATATACTCATTGGGTGAGCTCAGGCTGTACAAGCCAGGCAGCAATATTGTTATTGAAGGAGAAAACTCGGTGGGGATGTACGTGGTGCTTGAAGGGCAGGTGGGCATCTTCAAGGCTGGCCGCGGACCGCGCGACGAAGGGCATCTCCTGGCTCACTTGGGATCGGGGATGTGCTTTGGTGAGATGAGCTTCATTGATCACAAACCGCGGAGCGCAACGGTTGCCGCGCAGAATAAGGTTCTCACCTATTTTCTCGATGGTGGGGTCTGGCAGCGGGCGATGGAAAACGACCCGGGCTTGGCACTGCGTTTTTACCGCAATTTCGCAGAGGTACTCAGCGTCCGCCTGCGCTCCCTCGACGAGCAGTTCATCCTGAGCCAGAAGCAGCTCTGGAAATATTCACTGACACGCCGCGAGGCATGAGGCTTGCGCACAACTCAGATTTTTGGGACACCTCAATCGATTTCGGAGGTGCGATGACCCATGCCAGAGTTGCCAGAGGTTGAATCATTTGTGCGTGCCCTTGGGCGCGAGTATGCCGGAAAGAAACTCGCCCGCATCGAGTTTCACCGCCCTGATCTGCGCTTTCCATTTGATACACAAAAATTGAAACAGATTTTTGCGTCAGGCAGCACTTTTCTTGCGCCACAAAGAGTGGCCAAGCAAATGGTTTTGGGAACAGAAAAAGGCTGGGTGGCTGTGAGTCTGGGAATGAGTGGAGCTTTTATTCCCTCGCGTCATCCGCAGCGTGAGACTCACGAACACCTGACTCTGCTTTTTTCCGATGGCGCTGCGCTCGGATTTGTTGATCCGCGTCGGTTTGGCTTTTGGAAACCCGTGTCGGCTTTCAATGAGATTTCGGAAGCGGTTGATCCCCTCCAAACGCAAGAGCTTCAGAAGCTTTTCAAGTCAAAGAAATTCTCTGAATCCTCGCGTTGCATCAAGGTCGCATTGATGGATCAAAATATCATTGGTGGTATTGGAAATATTTACGCTGTTGAGGCGCTTTACCGCGCTGGGGTTTCACCTTTACGCACGTGCTCTGAAGTTTCGCCGGCAAAGTACAAGCAGCTTTCCCAAATTATCCCTGAAATCCTTACTGCAGCCATCGATGTCGGTGGTTCAACAGTTTCAACCTACCGCAGATTGCATGGCGAATCTGGTGGCTTTCAGGAATTGCATCTTGTTTATGATCGGGCTGGCGAAAGCTGTGTGAACAAAAAATGCCGTGGTAAAATTGAGCGCATCGTGCACGCCGGACGCAGCAGCTGGTGGTGTCCGCGGTGCCAGAAATGAATCTTTTGCTTTTGCTGTGAAGAGGACGCTTCGTGAGTCAAAGTGCGTGGACAGTGTCTCTGCCTGAAGTTTGGGGAATACCCTCCTTGCCACGGGTTCACTGTGAGACCGATGTGGTTCATGGCCGCCGCATTGCGCGCTGCACAGCCGTGGCAAATTCCACCAACCCGGCAACCTGGTTTGATGTTGCTGATCCAGTCAAATTGATTCAACACCGCGAAGCCAAACCCTGGGGAGCGGAGCTTTGGTACACAGGCATCGAGAAACGAGGAGTTTCTGGTGTTGAAACCACCGGAGGCGAAAAGCTTTCTCTGGCTGCTTACCTCGCTGCTTTGGCGGGTGAGGAAAATTGCCGCAGTAAAACCTTTGCGCATGTGCCTCTTCTCAAAATTCTAGATCCTTTTCCTGAGCCTGAAAAAGGTTGTCTTTACATCGAAGTGCACACTGAAAAATGGGAAACCTACATCATTACGTCAGTCGACCGGAGTGTTTGGCCAGACGGACGTGGACGTGTTCTTTTTGGTTTCTCACAAGAGAAAATCGATGCCTTCGCGGGCAACGAAGAGAACTTTAAAGCTGCACTTTTACAGGACGCAAAGGCTTACGAAAGTGTTCGTCGGGCTCTCGATGGGGGGCAAGCGGTTTCAGAAGAGTTGCGCTCACAGGAGCAGGCGGCATGGCAACGCTTGCGCACGTATTTTGGCTTTCTCGAGGTTGAACCCGGAAGTATCGTGCGTGTGCCGCCTTTCATTCCGCACAGCTTGCAGAACGGTGTAAGGGTTGTTGAGTTCCAGACGCCGACCTATGAGCGTCTGATTCTTGCTTTCAATCAGAGGGTGCTCACACAAAATCACTGGGATTCCGAAGATGCTTTGCAGCGCTCTGTGTTCAAATCTACTCAGCAGCTCGTCGCAGATGCCAGCACCTTTTCCACTGAGGCAACATCTGCTTGGAAAGCGGTCGTTGCGTTTCCTGAGTTTACGGTGCAGCGTGCTCAAGTCGGCGCGCACAGTGCTCTGCCTTGGGGTTCACGCAGCTCTGCTCATTCGTTGCTTTTTGTGGTTGAGGGAGATGTGGTGTTGAGTGACTCTGAAGGGCGTGGGCGCAAAATGAATGCCACCGCTGGCGATGCATTGCTTCTACCTGCGGGTGGTGCATCATGGACTGTGAAAAGCGAAAAGGCATCACCAGCCATTCTTTTGAGTGTTTGATCCGTTTTTCCGTCTTTTTGCAAAATCGAACACCTACTACCTCCGGAGTTCATCGTGCTGCTTCCTCTTTTAGCTCTTATTGCGGTGCAGCTGCTGTTTTCCGGTTTGCCGGTTGCATCCAAGTTTGTTTTGAAAGAGGCCAGCCCTGAGTTTGTGGTGGTGCTACGTAGCGCATTTGCTGCGCTGTTTTTTGGTCTGCTTTGCATTCTACGTTCTGCGAATTCACGCTTTGTTTTTTTTCCGCGCGGACTGCGTCGCCATCTGAGCCTGCTGGGGCTGGCCTTCTTTGGCGTAACCCTGAATCAGATGACTTTGTTTATGGCTCTTCCGTATACGAGCGCCTCAATTGCTTCAATCATCTCGCCAACAATCGCTGTTTTCACTTTTGCTTTCTCGGTTGCCCTCGGAAAAGAGCGCTTTGACCGCATTACATTTTTCGGCATCGTGCTGGGCTCGATGGGTGTGCTGGTTGTTCTTTGGCCTTCGTTTTTCAGCTTGATGGGGGTAACGACGGTTTCCCCTGATGGTGGTCGCTGGTGGGCGAATGGGTTGAATGTCTTAAGTGCTGCGAGCTACGCATTTTACCTGGCGCGCATTGGTGAATTACCCTCGCAGATGGGAACTTTGATTTTCACTTTTTGGTTCTTTCTTTACGGCTTTCTGCTCAATCTTTTGGTGTGGTTTTTCGCTGCATTTGCCGGGCTGATGCGTTTCTCCGGACTGCTCAACGGAGAAAGTTGGGCGGCGGTTTTTCCTCAGTTACCTCAGTCCTTTTGGATAGGCCTGGTGTTTCTGTTGGTTGGGGCAACTGCTCTGACTTATCTTCTCAACACCTGGGCTGGTCAAAGAGTTAAGCCGAGCCTTGTGGGCGGATTTGTATGCCTGCAGACCCTTTTTGGGCTGCTCGGTGCAAGCTGGATTCTCAAAGAAACACTCACACCGGTCTTGATTTTCGGCTCACTGTTTATTCTTTCAGGTGTTGTGTTGTTGGCTTTCAGCGCCAAGGAACAACACACAAGCCCAACAATGCAGCAGTGAGCAGGCCGCAAGTTATTCGTTTTAAAGATTTTTGAGACTAGAAAGAAAAGCCTGTAGCCGCGGTGTCTGCGGTTGGTTGAGCATCTCGGCGGTTTTACCGGATTCAACAATGCGGCCTGCATCGAAGAAATGGCAGGTTCTCGAGACCTCGCGGGCAAAGCGCATTTCGTGCGTAACAATAATCATTGTCATTCCGCTTGCGGCAATCGACTTGAGCAATTCTAGAACTTCGTCCACCAATTCCGGATCCAGCGCGCTTGTGGGTTCATCGCAAAGAAGTATTTTAGGTTCAACCGCAAGTGCCCGGGCGATAGAAACACGTTGCTGTTGTCCGCCGGAAAGCATGCGTGGATATTTCATTCGATGTGCTTTGAGACCCACACGATCCAACAAAGCCTCGGCGCGATCGAGGGCTTCGCGGCGTGACATGTTCAGCCGCAGATGGGGCGCCAAAGCCACATTTTCAAGTGCATTCATGTGCGGGAAAAGTTCAAACTTTTGGAAAATCATGGCCGTTTCGCGGCGTAGGATGTGGGCATCAGCGGCTTTGCCGTAGCTCTTGCCAAAGATGCGGATGCTGCCTGCGGTGATTGTTTCCAGTCCGTTGATGGTGCGTAGGCAAGTACTTTTGCCGGAGCCCGAGGGACCTATGAGAGTGACAACGTCGCCTGCCTGAACCTGCAGATGAACTGAGTCCAGCGCAAGGGTGGTCGAGCTTTTGCTTACGAAGGATTTGCGCACATCCTGCAATTCCACTGCAACTGTCATGTTGTCTTTCTCTTTTCTGAAAATCCAGCTTTCGTTGTTTCAAGCAGCATGGAGGTCTCCCGACATCCGTCGCTCAATGCGTTGGCCGATGCGCGACAGCATGAAATTCAACATGAAATACACAACGGCCACAAGGAACCAGACCTCAAAGCTTTTAAAACTTATGGCCACCATGTTGCTTGCTGATTTTGTGAGTTCAACAATCGAGATAACGCTCACCAAACTGCTGTCCTTCACGAGACTCACATATTGGCCGACAAGTGAGGGCATGAGCCGACGCAAGGCCAACGGAGCCACAACATGGCGCGCGGTTTGCCAGCGTGTCAGCCCCAGAGATAGCGCAGCGTCTTGTGGACCACGTTCGAGATTCAGAAGAGTGCCGCGCACAAGTTCGCTAATATAGGCACCACAAAAAAGGCTGAGGGTTGCTACGCCCGCCTGCTCTGCACTCATGTGAAAAGCTGAGGCAACCACAAAGTACATCACATAGAGCTGAACCAGTACGGGCGTATTGCGGAAGATTTCCACAAAGACCTGGATTGTGCTTCGGGCAAAAGCGTTGCCGCTATGGAGGATGAGTCCTCCGCACAGCCCAATCACACTGCCAAGGCAAATGGACAGTGCACTGACCCACAAGGTGCCCCATAAACCCGTGATGAGTAACCCGGGAAGCTGTTCTTCTTTTAGCCAGATGTATTCACTCAGACTCGCAAAGTCCCAATCGTATTCGAGCGCGGCAAAGCCTCGCCAGAGCGAAACAAAGATGAGAAGCAGCGCTGCACCAGTCAGTACTGTCCACAATCTGCTGCGTTGTTGTTCAAGCATTCGGCTCTCCGGACAGGCCTTATTTTATTGAATCTCTGATGTTTGCAGATTTTTGCAGAAAATTGAACTTTTTGCCACACTGCCCGCTGTTGCTTTGGAGGACGTTCAAATGACTTTGCGGATCTTTTCTGCGCGCCTGTCGAAATTGCTAGGTTCCTTGTACCTGTCTGCTGCGGTTTTCATGCTTCCAGTTGCGGCAAAGGCCGATGCCCTTGCAGACGTGAAGTCGCGTAAGGAGCTCCGGGTGGGGCTTGATCCTGGCTTCATTCCCTTTGAGATGAAAACCCCAAAGGGTGAGATGATCGGATTTGATATTGACATGATTTCAGCTTTCGCAGCTTCTTTGGGAGCCAAGGCAAGCTTCGTGGACACCCGTTGGGAGGGGATAATCCCCGCTCTTATGGCGAAGAAATTCGACCTTATTGTTTCAGGAATGACAATCACCGAGGAGCGCAAACGCACCGTGTTGTTCTCTGATCCGTATTACACTGCAGGTCTGCAGGCACTTGTGTCCAGCAAGAAAAAAGATGTTGTCAAAACGGTTGCAGACCTAAACCGCGTTGGTTTGAACATCGCTGTTAAGGTTGGAACCACGGGCGATCATCACGTCGGCAAAAGTTTTCCCAAAGCAACTTTGCGCAAACTCGACTCAGAATCTGATTGTGCCAATGCGGTTGCGCTCGGCAAAGTGGACGTGTTTATTTACGACAAACCCTATCTCGAACTTTTTGCTTCGCGTAATTCTAACAAGGTGTACTTGCTGAAAGAGAATCTGACCGTGGAAGACTTTGGAGTTGCCGCGCGCAAATCCGAAACTGCGCTGATTTCCAGTTTCAACGCTTTCCTCAAATCGTGGAAGGCCAGTGGGGCATATGAACGCAGCATTAAAACCCACTTCGTCGATATGCCGTGGGCATCATCTTTGCCTTTGTTTAAATGATTTGGCGTGGCAAGCTTCTCTCTGAGTGCAGGCTTCTCAAAGACGGAAGCCGAATCCTGCAGAGGCGTAGGTCACGCGCTCGTTGATCTTGTAGTCGGCACCGATGTGGAAAAGCACGGTGCTGCCAGAATACAGCAGTCCACCGCCTGCAAACGGGCTCCCTGCTGCGAATCCGCGCTTGCCGCCCACAACTCCCAATGAATAAGTCAAGCCACCTTCGAGAAAAGGGCGCCACAAGCCGACGCTAGGATAATATTTGAGGTCGAGTTCACCCCAGAGGTCGATGCTTGTTTCGCTTTCTGACCAGCTAGCTCCACTCGTGGTGGTTGTTGTCGTTGTGCGACCAAGCCCTCCTATACCGAGTTCGAAGCCAAACGGAGCGCCCTGATAGAGAAAATTAAGTCCAAGCTTACTCCCCGCAGGGTTGTTGTAACCAAGCAGCATACCCCATGAGCCCGCCCATGCGGCTGCGGATGTGCAGCTGATTGCAAGTGCAGCGAGAGTTCCCAAGATGCGACGGGTTGGGGGAGTGTTAAGTGCAGAAGTTTGCATGAGTGGTTTCTCCGAGGTTAGGCCGCGTGAGCCGATTGGAATTCGCGAAAATGAGCCATGATGTTGAGAAACTTCTCGGGCAAGCGTTTGAGAACTTCTTTTTTCAGGGGGTCGGGTACGCCATAGAAGGCTTCACCCAATGCACCCGCCATGCAGCCCAGGGCGTCTGAATTCCATCCGAGTGATACCGCACTGCGGATAGCATCCTCCGTTGTGCGGGCTTCGAGAACAGCCAACAGTGCAAGCGGGACGCTCACCGGAGCGGTCGCATCGCTCAGATTTTGGTAGCGCAGTTCATCAATTGAACCGTCGAGATTGTAACCGTAATGCTCTGCAATGGTCTTCTTCATTTCAAGCAGATGTCCACCGGTGCGCCCGAGATAAATTGCATGTGCCATGGCCACTGCACCTTTGATGGCCTCGGGGTGATCGTGAGTTGCACGCGCTGATTTTTCTGCTTCCCGTAACGTGGTGGCAAGATCTTCAAAAGCCCATCCCACGGCAGCAACCCGTGTTGCTGGACCTTGACCCATGCTGTGATAGGGCTCGCTCCCACCTGTGAAAACCCAAAACTTGAAGTTGGTGCTAAAGCCGCCGGGGACATCGGCGTTGTCTTTGGCGAACTGTCGTAAATGGAATTGGTAACCCTCTACGCGAATGACGGCGTGTGCAATTGCCAGCGTGAGAACTGTTTCATCGCTGTAATGTGCGTTCTGAGGGAAGAGTTCGAACTCAGTGGTTCTGACAGGTTCCGATTTGTAAGCAGAACCGACGATATCGCCCAACAATGACCCCAGCATGTGTCCACTCCCTGAGCATGAATGAGCATCTCAGCTGCCTCTGCTTTCAGCGTAGTGGAAAAGTGGGGTTCGCGTATCGGCAGAGTTTGCCGGACGCCTTCAGAGGCGAGGATAATCGATGAGAGCGGTGAATTTTTCGAGTTTGCTGCCTTTTTGTTTACGCACCACGGCAGGGGTTGTGAGGCTCAAGGGACGCCAGCCGTCGCTGCTTTTCTGAAAGGTCATGCGCACGGGCTTGACGAGCTTTTGGAGGAAAAAATTACTCATTGAAAGGTCGACGCAAAAATCCTGCGCGTTTGCAGTGCAGCCCTGCTTTTGTGGGACGAGCTTGAACCCGAAGACCGTTGTGCGCTCGGGCACTGCAAGACGGATATCCAGCGTATGACCGCGGGTAAGGTGTTCTATGTGCGGGCTCATGTAAGCCATAAGCGACCCCGAGGCCACTGTGTTGTCGCTTGCCGCGTCGGTCGCGGTTTTTGTTTTGCCATCTTCCGTCCAATTGAGAATCACTTTGCCCGAGACAATTTCAACGGATGCGCGAATATTCTCTTGGAGTTGCTCGAGAGCGTATTTCTTGAGTTTGCCTTGCTCGTCGTAGCGGGTGTCTTCACTGACCAGCAGCTTTCCTGAGAGATCGGTTTGGCGGATGAGGGTCGACACAGCGATCCCGTTTCTCTCCGTGTGTTCGTACTCGATTTGGAAAAGCGCACCCTCCTGGGGCGACTCAGCGTCGCGAATTGTTCCTTTGGCCTTTAATATTTTCTCGGCCGTGGGGGGATGTTGCGCAGTTCTACGAGGCGGCGTGGCGGCAGGCTGCACTGAGCCTCGCCCCTGGTTCCAGGCATACAAAGACGCCGCTATCGCCGAACAGATCACAACGCGGGCTGTGAAAAATGGCTTTTGCATAGGTCTCTCCTTGCTCCAAGCACGCTACTCAAGCGTGGCGATACACGGAATTGAGCACAGTTGTCAGGCTTAAGCAACCGATTTTCAAGGGTTCATCGGAAACAGCTTCCGTTTTCCGATGTCCTGGGCTAACCCAGCTTCGTTTTGGCTTACTGTCCAAAGTAGGCCTGGGCGCTGTCTCACTCTTCAGGGAGTTCTCATGCGTTTGTCAAAACTCTTCCTCGTTGCTGCTGGGTCCGTTTATGCGTTGACGTGTGGTGTGGCGTGCAGTGTGCTTGAGAGTGTGAACAAGGTTGAGAAGTCCACGACCGAAGTTGGCCTCAAAATGGACGAGACAAATAATGAAATCGAAGAAACCAACCGCAAGATGGAAGAGATGAAGCGCGAGATGGGCGAGATGAACGGCAAGCTCATCGAAACCAATCAGCGCATGGAAGGTATGAACAAAGCCCTCGACCGGATGTACCAAGATCTGCGTCAGGGTGATGCGCTCGCAGCGCGCTTGCAGACCATCGAAAAAATGAGCGAAGCCGGCACACTCAAGGGCAAAACGGTATACGCTGCGCAATACTTTATGTCTTTTGAATATCAGTTGTGGAAGGGTGAGGGAATAGATGGCCACGCCTTGCGCGAGGTTCTCAAGCGTGATGCCGTGGATGAATTCATGCAGACCCTGCGCCGTTTCGCCAAGACCACCTTGCCACTCAGTCCGTTGAGTCAAGAGCGCGATCTTTTGTCCATTGAAGCGCTGGCTTTGACCTCGCACATGGTTAACTCAAATGCCGTCCACACCATGGGTCAAAAGAATCTATCGATTTCTTCAATGCACGCGTTGCTCAGAGACTCTCTCGACTACGGTCACAAGCTGGAGCAGGGAGCGCTTGCATTGAAAGAACTCCCCGAGTTCGCTCAATATGCCCTGCGTGAGCCGGAGCTCGTGCGCTATTTTTTCGAGATACGCGTCAACATGCTTCCCACACTGGTTTTGAGTGAAATCAGCGCGGTGGCCTCCGACGCAACAGTGAATCGCTGGAGCTCGCGGGTCTCCTCGTGGCTGCGGCCGTGGAATGCCGACTTGGGCAAGAAGAATGAACTTGAGTTGCGTGAGTATCTAGCCTGGATAAATTGGGCGAATGCTGACCTCAGTTTCCTAAAGTCGGTGGGAATTTCTCCGCGCCTCGACCGTTCTCTGTTCCGAATTCTAAAAAACGCTCGTCTGGTGAATCAGAGCCGCACCGGCAACACAGCTTCCGACTCTGCCCGCGCTTTGGCTGCGCACGAGCTCAAGGGCGCTCTGGAAAAATTCCTGTCCCAGGCTCCCTGAGCAACTTAACGAAAAAACACATGAACCCCGACGATTCGACCCTCAAATACCGGGAACAGCACAAGCAACGTTTGGCTTGGATGCCCTGGTTGTATGATTCGCTCAAGCCTCATCAACGCAAATGGGCAGAAGCCTGGCAGCAAGAACTTCAGCAGCAGTTTGAACAGCTCGAGACCATACGTTTTGCTCCTAACTGTTTCATCGCTCCCTCTGCAAAACTCTTTGCCGAGCCTGGGCGAGCGATTGAGGTTGGTGAGGGTTGTCGGATTGCCGCCGATGTTTTCTTGCACGGTCCGCTCACCCTCGGGCAACACGTGAGCCTCAACGCCCGTGTGACCATGGATGGTGGTGCCAAAGGCATTACGATAGGCGACAACACACGCATCGCCTCTGGAACCGCCATTTATGCCTTCAATCATGGGATGCATCCGGAGCGTCTTGTGCGCGAACAGCCCGTAACGTCAAAGGGAGTCGTGATTGGGGAGGACGTCTGGATTGGAGCCAATGTGAGTATTGTTGATGGAGTCCGGATTGGTGACCATGCTGTTGTGGGTATGGGAAGTGTGGTGACAAAAGATGTGCCACCTTGGAGCATTGTTGCGGGAGTTCCCGCGCGCGTTGTTGGTGACAGACGCACGAAAACCCGTTGAACTCAGGAGTCAAGTGCGAGCAGACAGTATTTTGAATCTTGTGAGTGGGTAAAGAATACAGGATACTGCTTGTCATTGAATGGAACACACAAGGAGTGTGTTTTTCAACCCAAGGAAGGCAGACTTATGCGCCCGTGGTTCTCTCTCTTGATTCTGTTGTCCGCAGCCCTGCTTTCCTCAACACCAGCTTGGGCTGAGACGCGCACTGATTCCCTTTCTGTGACTCAGATGCAAACTGCTCTCAAGCTGCAGCGCGCGAGCTGGCGAGCCGGTCGCACGTCTGTATCTGACCTTGCGCGCAGTGAGCGAGCGCTGCTGCTTGGTGCTCCTCTCGAAGATGTGCGCACCGATGGTCAGTATGGTCAGCGAAATTTGGAGCTTGAGAGCGATCTTCCAGAAGTTTTCGACTGGCGCGACCAAGACGGAAAAAACTATGTGACAGCCGTGAAGAATCAAGGCCGGTGTGGGAGTTGTGTTGCCTTCGCAGCTGCTTCCACCTTTGAAACACAACTGAATATCGTGACGCAATCTGTGCAGCAGGGCTGGAGTTTTTCACCGCAGCATCTCTTCTCGTGTGGCGGCGGTTCTTGTAATGCGGGTTGGTTTCCTGGGTCTGCTGTGGATTTTATTGCAAAAAATGGTGTTCCCGAGGAGGCCTGTTTTCCATACGTCAGCGGTGCCGTGGGAAGTGATACGTCCTGCAAGCTCACTTGTGCAGACTCGAAATCACGCAGCTATAAGGCAAGCGTGCGAGCGCGCAACAAACGCATGCGCGGAGCAAGTGTAGATGAAGTCAAGCAAGCCCTTCTTGGTGGACCTCTGGTCACATCCATGCGTGTTTACGATGACTTCTACCTCTACACGGGAGGAGTTTATCGGCATCAAAAAGGAGCTTTGCTCGGAGGCCATGCAGTGATGATTGTTGGCTGGAACAATACGGATCAAGCATGGATTGTGCGCAACAGCTGGGGCAGCGACTGGGGTGAACAGGGAGATTTTCGGATTGCCTGGGATGACGTGAGTGGTGTGGGAGGTTCGTATTACGGCCTCGATGTTACTCCGGGGTTTGATGCTGTTGTTTTAGAGGGCGTGCGAGATGCTCAGATTTTGCGGCAACCCACAACATTGCGCCTGCGGGCGCACAAATTGAGCGTTGGAACTGCAGTTCTTGAAGTCATGGGTAAAAACAAATCCCTTGTAACTCGAACCTTTGATGCCAACGGTGAACTTGTTCTGAATCCCTCTGAATTTGCCGACGGCACCTACACGGCACAGATTCGGGTTATGACTTCTTCCAGCCCATCGAGAGAAAAGATTTCTCAGGCGCGCCTTGTGCACATGCGCAATTCTAAACCCTCGGCCACCATCAAAATCGAGCGTATGAAGCAAAATATGAATGTCTGGTCGACCATCGTTCCTCATTTTGTGGTGACCAGTACGCCCGTTCCACTTGCCTTTATCCAATATCGAATCCTCGATGTGCGTGGAAATTTAGTGCGCTGGAGGCGTGCTGACCACACCGCCGACCGGGTCGCTATCAGCTTGAATCCGAAGGGGTTGGTTGAGGGTAAGCACACTTTGATTGCTGAGGCTGTCTCCGATGAAGGCAATGTCCTTGCGTCAGACCGCCTCGAGTTCAACGTCACAGGGGACTGACGGAGCTGGCTTGGGAAATGCAAGTGCGAGCGCACCGAGCAGCCCAGGTGTGTTCTCGAAGGGAAACATATGCCCGCCTTGGGGCACAACAAGCCAACGCATGCGCGGAAAAAACTGATGAAAATAGCGGATGGAGCGTGGACTGCAGATCCGGCTGTCGTCTCCGGCGAGCAGGTCTACTTTCAATTCCTTGCGTTTTTTTGGATTCATTTTCAAAAAAAGTGGGGTGTGCATGGCTGGCTGACTCTCGAACAAATCAGCCTCCCATTCTGGATCGTGACGTAATTTAAGTGTTGCATCTTCCAGTGTTTCAAAATTCGCATCGATGTAGTGGGCAATGTGATTCTCGTCCCACTTGCGGAAAAACGGATTGCGTTTGAATGCGATCAGAGCCTCGCGACGTGAGCGGAACATGCGCTTGCGTCGGCGAGCGGGGCGGCTGAGCGGATGGAATCCGCGCTGCCCAAACAAACAGGCTGTGGCCCAAAGGAACGCGCTTGAGGGTGGAAGGAGCGGCACATCAAGCAGTACCACGTGATCGACGTCCACTTCGTTCGCGGTATACAGCGCCAACCATCCTCCGAGGCTGTGCCCCGCAAGGCTCCACGAGCCCGTGAAGTGTTCCCTCAGTCCGTTGAAAATTTCCCTCAGGTCGTAACAAAGCGCATGGTTGATTGCTTTAAAGCCGTTGGCGTAAGCAGTCTTCGCATCGAGTTTACTTTCGCCGTGGCCGCGCGCGTCGTAGGCAAACACATTGACCTGCAGCACAGTTGCCCAACGCTGCAGAACATCTTTGTAGGTCAATGCGGCAATTCCCGTCGCGTGTGAAAAAAGCACATTGCGATGAGCCGACCCGGCTTCGGGCTCAAAGTGATAAACGCTCACATAGCCAACGTTCAGAGTTTTCATGCCATCCTCTGAGCTGGATATCGGCACTTTCAGGCCTGGCTAAAGATGTTGGGCGATGATTTTGTTTGAGTTATTCTGCTTTTTTCCAAGATTCAGGAATGAGATGACTTTTTCAGTTTCTTGCCCCCTGGCTGTAGAGGGCTGCGGCGCAAAGCTTGTAGAGGATACGGGCGCCTACGTTGCCGTCCCACTGGTCGTTCTTGCGACCGGAGGGAGCTACTTCGTTCAAATCGAAGCCAACAATAGTTTTGCCCGAGAGAGCTAGCTCTTTGAGGAGAAATGAAGACTGATGAAAGCTCAAACCACCGGGTACGGGGGTTCCGGTGGAAGGGCACAACCAAGTTTCAAGCCCATCGATATCGAAGCTAATATAAACCCTCTTGGGCAGGCGTGCGATGATCTCTTTGGTGATCTTTTGGAAGGATTCCCCCTTCAAGCTGCGATCACGCAAATGTGCATCAAAGTAACAAGAAATTTTGGGATGAGTTGTTGCGAGTTGGTATTCCTCATCACAGAAATCCCGGATTCCCACCTGAACGAGTTTGGCGACCCCTGGAATTTTGTGGATGACGTTGTTCATGATGCTTGCATGTGAATGCTCGAATCCTTCATATGCATCACGCAAATCTGCATGGGCATCAATGTGGAGTATGCCCAACCCAGGGTGCTTCTGTGCCACAGCTTGGATGGCACCGAACGAAACACTGTGGTCGCCACCCACGAGCCCGACCAGCTTGTTTTTTTGCAGATGTTTTTGGAAGCGTTCAAACACAAACGTGTTCAGTGCATGTGAGATTCGATTTGCTTTGAGAAGTTTGGCTTTGAGATTCTTATTTTTGCCGATGACACCGCCTTTGGCAATGACCGGTTTGGCGGCTTGGCATCCGTCTTTGTTCAGGGTGCGTGCGCGAGCTGACTCGGGCTCCATGTGGATTCCAAATTCCCACGGGCGTGGTAGACCCAACTCCGCGTATTCCACATCAAAGAGGTCGAGCTGTGGGCTGGCTTCGAGGATGGTTTTGGGACCTTTGGCTGTTCCGCGTCCGTAGCTCGTGGTCATCTCAAAGGGCACGGGCACGAGAATCAGATTCGATTCCTGCTCATTAAACGGCAATCCGAAGATGTTGCCATCAGTTATACCTGCGCCGTTGGGATTGAATTTGCGGACGTCTGCTTTTTTCATTGTGAGCCTCCCTGAAAGGCGCTTTTAGCGTCCACAGGGGGGCTGTCAAGGTGTTGGGAAGAGTGCAAAGGGTTTTCTTACCCTACGGTTTCGACAAACTCTTTGTGCAGAGCCTGGACAGCCTTGTTGAGTGTTGCACGATCGACAAGACACGCCACTTTGATTTCGGAGGTTGTCACGAGCCGAATTTCCACCCCTGCATTTGCCAGAGCGCGGAACATCCGCGCAGCCACACCTGCATGCACGCGCATGCCCACTCCAACAATACTAACCTTGGCCACCTCGGTGTTGAGGCGGACTTCCGCCCCTGGTGTGGCTTTGGCGAGAACATCCTTGGTCTGTGCAACATCGGTTCCACCCACGGTGAAGTGGATGAGGATGGCATTGCCACGGATCTCTTGGTTGACAATATCAACGTTGATGCCGTGCGCAGCCAAGGCGCTGAAAACATCTGCAAGCGCGGTGGGCGTGTACGGGACAGGTCCGACAGTGAACCATGCTTCATCGCTCGAATGTGCAACACCGGTGACCAGTTCGCCTTCAATGGCTTCGTTGTCGGAGATCATTTCGGTTCCTTCATCTGTGCTGAACGTGTTTTTGACAAAAAGACGGATTCCCCATTTTGCAGCGAGATGTACGCTGCGAATATGTAGAACTTTACTGCCCTGGCTTGCCATTTCCAGCATTTCTTCGTGGCGGATACGACGGATAATGCGAGCCTGTGAACAGACGCGCGGATCGGCTGTGAAGACGCCATCAACATCGGTGTAGATAACGCAATCTCGCGCGCCAATACCCGCTGCAATGGCTACAGCTGAGGTGTCGGAGCCACCGCGCCCCAGGGATGTAAAGCGACCTTCTTGCGTCACTCCTTGAAAGCCAGCGATGACCGGGAGTTCGCCTTTTTCGATATGACGCGAGATAGCTTCGCGGTTAACCGATTGAATTGTTGCGCGTGAATGAAGGTCGTCGGTGACAATGCCTGCATGCGCCGCCAGCATTGGCACAGGAGTGAGGCCGTGCTTGCGCAGAGCAAAACTCAGCAAAGCAACGGAGACTTGCTCACCGCTTGCAACCAAAAGATCGTACTCGGGTGAATCGGTGTGTTCGGTGAAGTGCCGTGCCATTGAGACCAAGCGGTTGGTTTCGCCGGCCATAGCGGACACCACGACCGCCGACGGGCGTTGCGCAGCACAGAGAGCGGCAACATGTTCAATGCGTTCGAGGGAGCCCATGCTTGTTCCGCCGAACTTAAAAACTGGACCGCAACCAGACGGAGATGAGTTGATTTTGCTCATGTGGGGAGGCTGACCTCACTTTCAGAGAGGCCTCCCTTCTAAAGCAGGAGGGTGTTCAAGACAAGTTCAGCGGGCGTCGATGTAGAACGGGCTGATGAGGTCTGACTGCATCGAGCTCATCCGATTTCGTCCCTGTTTTTTTGCTTCGTACATGGCTTTGTCGGCCATCTCAATTAATTTCTCGGGGGTACATTCGGCATCGTAGGTGTCATACGTGGCAACACCCACACTGACGGTGACCACCGGCGCGGCAGAATTGTACTCGTGACGAATACCCAGTTGCTGAACACATTTGATGATGCGCTCCGCAATGATTGAAGCGCCCTGGATGTCGGTCTCTGGCAGAATGATGGCGAACTCTTCGCCGCCATACCGCGCTAACATATCTCCGGGGCGCTTGATCGTGGCTTGAACTTGTTGTGCCAATCTGTGGAGGCACAAATCGCCCGCCTGATGGCCATAATGGTCGTTGTACATTTTGAAATGGTCAACGTCGAAAAGCAGCACCGAGAGGGCTTTTTTGTTGCGTTTAGCACGTTTGAATTCCTGCTCAGCGGTCTGCTCGAACGCGCGACGGTTGGCAACTTCCGTGAGCGGGTCAATGAGTGAAAGCTTCCTGAGCACCTGCGTCAGATCCCGGAGTTGATTGGCGATCTCTGTGATCTCATTCTCGCGTGCCTTGCGACGGTCGATCTCGTGGTTCAATCGAAGTGCAGCGTGGATTCTGGCTTTTGCTTCGTCTGTGCTGAATGGTTTGCGGATGAAATCCACAGCTCCAAACGCATACGCAGTCATCACATTCTGATTGAAGCCCAGTGCCGACGTGACCACGACCGGAATGTCCTTGTAACGGATGTCAGACTTCGCAGATTTGAGGAAATCGAGTGCGTCTTCGCCGCCGTCCACGTTGATGATAAGAAGTGTCACTTCGACAGCGATTCCGGATTTCACTTCAGACAAAATGGGTTGGCTCTCGAGCCCCATCATTTGAGAGATCTGGCTTACCCTGCTGCTCATATAATTGTCGAGATGGCCGATCTCCTCGAGAATTGCCTTCAGCGTCAGCAGCGATTCTTCATCGCGCTCATACACCACAATCGACATGCCACACCCCCGACGGGTGAATCGGGTGAGAATCTAAAAACTTGAGGGATTATCTGCTCGCAGCCTGGTCAACCCGTGGAAACTTAATGCCTCTCATGGCATAGACAGATGTGCGGTGTTGCGCAGCTCAATAGCCCTGGACGCATGACCGAATCACAGGAGGCTTTGACTTTGAACCCAGAGACCCGCCCCCATATCGCATGCCCCAGCCAGAACGGGACGACTTCCATACAGGAGCTGCACGTTGACGGGGTCACATTACGGGCACTCCGCTCGGCAGCTGATTTGCCCATGTTTGTCACGTCGCTCAGCGCGGTCAAACAACGCGCCGAGGTCTATGTTTCTGAGCTTTCGAATCACTTTCGCAATGCGAAAGTTTTCTATGCAATGAAGGCCAACGCGGCTGAGCCTGTGCTGCGTGAAGTTTACGCTGCCGGTTGTGGTATCGATATCGTTTCGATTGGGGAGTTCCGTGCCGCTCTTGCAGCCGGGGTGCCTGCGCGTGAGATTTGCTTTGCTGGTGTTGGGAAGTCGCGTGAGGAAATCATCGAGGCATTCGATAAGAATCTCGGTATTATTAACGTCGAACATGCCGATGAACTGAGCTTTGTGTTGCAAAGATTGCAGCAGCAGCGCGGCAATAACGCGATGGGAAGCGTAACTCACGAGCCACTCGTGGCGATGCGCCTTAACCCCTGTGTGGAGTCAGAAACTCACCCTCATCTGAAAACCGGAGCACTTGATTCCAAATTTGGTTTGTTGGCAGCGCAAATAGACGAATGGCTGGAGGTTACTCGCGCCGCGTTCACTCATAACGGCAAATTCGAGAGCGAGAAATTTCTTGCCTTCGTTGCACCGTTGCGCGGACTTCATGTTCACATTGGTTCGCAGCTGCAAAGTCACGATGTCTTTCCGCTCGTGCTCGAGCGTGTGCGTCAGGTGGTGGCTCGGCTCCATCACGCAGGTATCAGTATCACCCATCTTGATCTGGGCGGGGGCTTGGGAGTTGGGCTGCAAGGTGTTCCCGCAGACGCCTCCGATATTCGAAAGCATGTGGCCTTTCAGGCTGAATGTTTGAAGTCTCTCGTGCGCACCGACAGCCTGCTGCAATCACTTTGGGGCATGGAGTGCGAAAAACTTCATGTGTGTCTCGAGCCTGGTCGGAGCATGGTGGCAAGCAGTACCGTGTTTCTGAGCGAGGTTCTTTATGAAAAAGCAAACCTCGAAACGCACCGTTTTGCGTACGTCAACGCCGGCATGAACGCTTTTCCGCGGCCTTCGATTTATGGCGCAGAACATGCCACCGCCTGCGCCAACCGCACTTCCGACACTCTCGTCCCGTACAAGATCTTTGGTCCTGTGTGCGAAAGCGGTGATGTTCTGGCGCGTGAAGCACGACTCCCGCGTGTTGCTCCCGGAGATGTGGTCGTGTTCTTTGAGGCAGGTGCATATTGTCGATCCATGGCCAGCCACTATAACTTGCGCAATATTCCTGCCGAGATTTTTTGTCGCGAAGGTGCGATCGAACAGGTTGTGGCAGCATCCGATCCGACGGCTCATCTTGCACCTGGTGCGCACCCCGATTCATTTGTGCAGGTTGTAGAGAGTCGGCGGAGTGTTCGTCGATTCAAGCCAGGTGCAGCGGTACCGGAGCCGGCAATGCGTCAGGCTTTGAATCATGCCTTGTTGGCACCGAATTCGTCCAATCTACAGATGTGGGAGTTCTTTTGGGTGCGTTCGCCCGAGAAGAAGAAAAAGTTGGTTGAGGCCTGTTTAAGTCAGCCGGCGGCGAGCACTGCGGCAGAACTTGTGGTGTGTGTTGCGCGGACAGACACCTGGCGTGCAAACCGTCTTCGGATTCTTGATGTGTTGCAAAAAAATCCAAAGACACCAGCGCCGGCACTGAAATACTATCAGAAGATTGTACCCCTCTCACTCAATCAGGGGCCGCTTGGTTTGGGTGGTCTCAGCAAAAAGGTTCTCTTTTTTATCGCTGGACTTTTTCGACCGATGCCGCGCCAGCCGGCTTCGCGTGCAGACATGCGGGTGTGGTCTGTGAAATCAACTGCGCTTGCCTGTGAAAATCTGATGCTCTCGCTCAAGGCGCAGGGGTTTGATTCCTGCCCGATGGAAGGGTTTGATGCTGTTCGGGTGCGCAAGATCTTGGGGCTACCGCGCCGAGGTGCAGAAGTGGTGATGGTGCTAGGAACAGGTGTGGGCGTTCCCGAGGGAGTTTTTGGTCCAAGGTTGCGCTTCGATCAGCGATTCTACATCAAAGAGCTTTGACCCGACCTTATCGTCGGGAACAAGAGCTTTCGGCCGCGAATTTGAATGGTTTGTTAGCGTGGATTGCGCGGCAGTGAAGATAGGTTCTTTTGCGCGTCAGCCAGCGCGCGAGGAACTACGGCAAGAGTCGCAGCCCCAGGATTATTCGTCGCTTCAGGAATCTTCGCAATTCCCTCCAGGTAACTCAATTCCATGCGGTAGTAACCATCTGGAGATAAACCAACAGGCTTTCCAGCTTCGTTGAATTTTGCGCCCACGCCCCAACTGTTCTTGAACAGAAGGGCGTCGAGCTCGGTTGAAGGCTTGGCGAGTTCGTTTTTCAGAGCCTGGTCAGAGACGGCTCCCCGGATTCCGCCCTTGTTGATGAAGTCGGTGACGAGCACGAGGTGCCCACCATCTCGGCCAAAGTCAGCCCAGTTGTACTGTTTGGCGTCACCATCGGCTCGGAACGCATCACCGGAGATACGGTCGACGTTGATTGGAAATGCGAGCGGGACGCTGTGCCCGAGCGCGAGCGACTGCTTCACAGTTTGAATGAACTGCGGTACGTCCGCTGCTTTCCGGATGGCAACTGCATCCCAGGCATCGGGGTCGAATTTCAAGACTGTTTTTACATATTCGACCGAGGAGATCGTTTGCCCCTGCCACTCAAAGTAGGCTGGCGGGCGTGAGGGGAATGCTTTGCCGGACTCGCCCACAAGAACGAGATCTTTGATTTGGTCGATGCTCAGCTCCTGGATTTTGTATCCGTCGTTCCAAAGCTTGCGCGCGTTTTCGCGCACAGCGAGGGTCAGCTGGCGTTTTTGATCGTAATTGCTGACTTTGAACGACCATGCACTTTCTGGAACTGCTCCGCGCAGCTTGATAAGTGCGAGCGCATCATGCTGAACGTGTTTGGAATTAATGTACATCGCAGCAAGGTCAGAGGTTGTGCGGGTCGCCCATCCCTCAGGCAGTTCGCCACGCATAATGAAATCGAGTAGGTCAGAGGAGGTCGCGGTGGCAAATTGAGCCCGCAGCGCCTCTGCCATATGTTCAAACGCAAGAGCCTCTTCTGAAATGTCGACTTTGACACCGAAGTTCTTCAGCAGTTCGCTTTCAATAAGACCGGTTGTTCCGTAGGCTCAGCAGATTCCGAAACGGCCTTGGTCGCGCACGTCGGTTTGTGGAATGTTTACGGTTTGAATGGAGGACAGTGGCGCCTGGGGAACTTGACCACATGCAGAAACTCCGAGCCATGCAGCAGAAAGCAGGGCATAGGTTGCTCGGATTAGGGTCATTGGGTTTCTGCCACGTCGGTTCGTTTGGCCAGCTGTTCAACCTCAACAGTTTCCATAACCGTTTGTTGAGGTCAAGCGGCCAGGCTGCCTTTTTGCTCAATTGCAGCGCTCGAGCGATGAGTCCATTCCGAAGTGGACGTCGCTCCCATCCACGTTGGCCTGCAAACCGAGCTGTGGGAAAGGACGAATGCCCAACCCAATCAGCTGGAATTTGAATTGTGTTGTGTATGGGGCGAGCCGTGAGGCCTGGCACAGAGCTGAGATATAGGGCTCAACGAAAATCTGAGTGTTGTTCACATTCAACAAAACATTATTGAGGGCCTGATCGGGGCGAAAGGGAAGGTTGATTTGGTTGAGGGGAACGAGGGTCTGGAAAAGGTAGCCGTTGGATGAGATTCCACCGGTCACCAGCCTGTCTTTCATGACCCCAACAACCAAGCTTTGTGAGAGGGTTTTCAGATAATAGCCGCGCGGAACGGTCACGCTCGCTTCGAAGTTGCAAATAGAAGTTGTGCTGAGTTTGCCGCCACCAAAGCGGGCGAGCTTGGGAAGTGAAACTCCCCAGTGGGTCAAAATGATGGAAAGGTCTCCCCCTGCGGCGGTCCAAATCACATTGTTTCGGGCGGGAGTGTTGGGGGCGTAATGGCAGGGTGTGCCATCTCCGCTTCCTGTGGCTTTCACCGAGTTCCAGACGAGGTCTTCGGCGTGCGCGACCGAAGTCGCACCCAGCAGCAGAATCAGGGCAGACAGAAACGATGGGGCTGTTCGGGCGAGGATTGAGGTGAGAGTGTCTGTCCGCCGCATGAAGAAAACCTTTCTTTGTCACTGAGACTGTTTTGATTTTTAAAAGTTGTGGCGATTTGAGATGCCAACGAAAAGCTCTGCCGAGAATTTTTTAGCGACAGGCCTCTAATTCGACTGCAAGCTCCAATTGCTTGTCTTCAGCAAGTTTAATTTGAGCTTGGTCGTTGGGTTGAGTTCGCCCTGCAATGAAGGTGTAGTCGAACCCAATCATCTGCGGGCTGCCGCAGTCTTGCCGGCTGACGGCAGCTTCCTCGGGTGAGGGTTGGCCTGCCAGAACGACTTTGTCGTCTTGATTGCGGATGCTTCCGCTTTCATCGATTTCTTTGAGCGAATGCGCCACGATGTGCCCATCGAGCTTCAAAATGTATTGCATTTTGAGTGACGTTTTTTCATCTTTTGAGAAATTCACCGGAGTGCGCGCGGCTACACTTTTGATCCGATACTGCACCTGTGGCACCGCGACCACGCGGAGCGCACATTCCCGCGCAAATGTGAGGCTGGTTGCAGGATTTTCTGGCGGTGAACTTAACTGATACTTGGGTAGCTTGAATTTCATGACCATCAGTTTTGAAGCGGATGCCGGGGCAGAGCGCAATTCAGCGAACTCGACGTCACCTGATTTGTTCATGCGCGCCCGGCATCCCGAACCGGCAGCAGTCCAATCTTTGATATTGATAACGATCGATGAGCCCTCCTCATTTGTCTGGGCAGAAGCTTCGGTGCCGCATGCGGCCAAGGACAGCAGAACGGCCTGAGAGATCCACAACATCCACAGTTTTCTCTGGCGCTGTGTTTTACGGGTCGGGAGGCTGAGGATGTTGGACTTCATTGCTTCATCTCCGGTGGTGATCGTTTTTTATCAAAGAGTTCTTGCTGCCCAGCATCACTGAGCAGGGCAGAATGCGAGCGCGCCTGGGCGCACCTCAAACTTCACGTCGAGCCCGTCGATGGCCAGCTGTGCTTCGTCGTACATGTTGTTCTTTTCGATCCCGACAGCGAGGTTCGAGGTGTAAATCCCTCGTGGTTGGCGGCCGAAGCACCATGCCCTGAACCATCCTGCGGCCGAAGGAGTGTTGACGCGGAAGGTGTCGGTGCGGGTCGCTTGCTCGAGAGGCGAGTTGACGATTGGGCCCCAGCTGTAGCCGCGCGAGAGAACAGGCAGCGCATAGCCGAAGAACGATGAGTTCGCAGAGACACGCGCCGTTGCGCCCGAGCCTTTAACCACACCGAAAGTGATGGTTTGTGTCAGAGCACCCAAGTACTGGCCGCGAGCCACCTCGACAGGAACCACAATGCGGCAGTTCGCACGGCCGGTAAGCGCGTTGTCACCCGAGGGCAATGCAACGCCGAGATCTGTTAAAAGCACAGAAAGAGTGTTGCCGGCATCAATGAAAAACGTGTTGACGTCCTTCACACAGACAGGTTGCGAGTAGCCGCCGACTTGTTTGTTGCCTCCGGAGATGGCCCGGTTGGTGTCCCAGATAATCGATGCGCCGTTCGCCGAGGCGATCGATGAAATTGCGCTAGCCGCGAGTGCGAGTGAAACGACCTTATTCATTGTAACCCCCGAAGGATGTTTTGATTTCTGACGACCCAACTGTGTGCCGTCTGTTGGAAACTTAACCGCTCGGCCAAGTGAAGTCAACTTTTTTGGATATTAAATTTTATGGGTACACAATCTTTTATGCACGACTGTCCAAATTCCCGCCAAGCGCCTGAATTTTTGAAAAAAACGTCCGAACACTGGCTGAGTGCGAAATGAGGCCAGGATTACGATGAAACGGTTGCTGCGCTTGTCGAGTGACTTCAAAACGGAAAAAGAAACCCAGATCAGACGTTTTAGGCGTTTGACGCTGGTGTGGACCGGTGTGGTTTTACTCTTGGCCATGATCTGCGCTGCTGCGGTCGCAAAGTCTGAGAAAATGAGGACTCTTGAGCGGCAAATTTCGTGGCCATTGCAGTTTTATTTGCGCGACGAGTTGGGCAAAGGAACGAAACTTGACCCACGCATCTTGGTCTTGATGTTCGATGATTCCACGGTGCAGAGGTACAACAAGTCAACCTTATCGATGATAGAATGGGCTCAACTGTTGACTTATCTGGATAAGCATAATCCAGCATCGATTTACATCGATAAGATTTTTGGATTGGTTGATGACGACTTCAGCACGTTGAAAGATGCGTTGCCGCGCTTTCGCGACCTCCAGGCGCGGATTTCCGTGGGAGCTTTCACCACATCGGTGAAGATTCCCGGGCGCAATCCTTTAGATATCAATGTTCCTCAATTCAGTGCGCGCAATCTGCTCAATGATTCTGTCGCAGATGTTTCAGATGAAACAGTTGAAAAAATGCTCAACCGCTCCGGAATTAAAGATCGCACGTCAGCTTATGCCTACGGACCTGTTCCTGAATTGCGTGAGATTTTTAATCAGGGTCACATTGATTGGCACAGCGAAAATCATATCTTCCCTATTTATCGGCTGAGCGAGAAGCAAATTTTGCCAACGCTGGCTTTGTCAGGTCGCGTTAATTTGAAACTCGAAAGCAACGGAATTTCTGCGGGTGGTCAGCGGATCCCCCTTCTCACCAACGGCAGTTTGCTGGTCAATTGGTTGCGACCTGAGAAAGTTTACGCGCAAGCATCTTCAGTGGCTTTGGCTCTTGATGCGCAAAAAAGTGGCCGGGTTTGGGAGCGTATCCCGAAAAATGCACACATCATCATTCTGCCTTTGGCATTCACCGGCAACGCCGACTTTAAGGCATCACCGTATGGACCAGCCTTGGGTGGCACCATCCACGTAGCGGTTTTGAATTCTATTCTGACCCGAGCATGGATTTATGAGCTCAGCGCTTCTCTTCACATTCTACTCGCGCTGGTGTTGGCGATGGGAGCTCTGCAGTTTCTGCGTGGCATGAGGGCTTGGCTGAGTCTCCTGGGTGCGATTGTATCGGTCGTTGTTTTGTCACTTTTTGGCTTTATTTACTTGGCAGTCGATGTGCCATGGGTCATGGCCAGCACGTTTATGGCAATTACCGGTGTCTGCACGCTTTCGATACGCAACCTTTGGGACAGCCGTCGCGATAGCCTTCTGCTTCTGTTGGAGGCAGAGTTCGAACGGCTAGAGAAAGAGGAAAAAAGGCTCGCAAAAGAGATGGCCGATGCTACTCGTATTGCTCTTGCGCTCAAGCCCGAAGATGCACCTGAATGGCCTCAATACTGGATCAGCTCCTTTCACAAGAGCCTCAATGAGGCGAGCGGTGACTGGTATTTTTTCGAGCGTTCAACTTCAGGAAGGTATGGTCACTTCGTTTTATGCGACATTACGGGACATGGTGTGCAGGCTGCTTTGGTGGTTTCCAGCTGTAAAACCATTCTTTCTTCGTTGCGCATGACTACGGATGATTCCTTTGAATCGGAAAAGTTTGTTGAGGAGTATGCGCGCCGCTTGAATTCTGTTCTTTACATGCATGGGCGCGGAACACACTCGACGACTTTGGTAGGCATTACTTTCGATTTTCAGACGCATACCATCACCTATATAAATTGTGGGCACCCATTCCCGATTTGGCATTCCTGCAATGACAGCAGAAAGTCGGTCGGTTTGCTGGGCAGTGTGGGTGACCCCTTGGGCTTCGGTGAGGAACTTCAAATCGTCTCAAGCTCCAAGACAGTCAATGTGGGTGACCTTGTCATTGTTCATTCAGATGGCGTGCCACTGAGCCGCAGCCGAAGGATTTTGAAACGTTACTTTGAAGAGATTGACAGCGGGATCATGATTTCTGCTAAGCGTCTGCACGAGGCGAGTCTCAAGGAGTTTGTCAGGACAGGTCATGAACCTATTCAGGACGACGTTAGCCTGGTTGTTTTCCGGCGCCAAAGTTAACCCCTTGAAAGATGACTCCCGAACCTGGCCTCGTCTAAAAAATCAAGCTCATCAAGAACGAAATTGGAACTCTTGCATGAATCATAACTGACTATATTTGTTAATAGTAGTGCCGTGAATTCAATGCTTTCTGTTGTTCCCAAGCGACTATGTCAGGTAGGGTCAGGCGACCCCACGTGCCCGAATCCTCTGCTGTTTTCGGACGCGCTCCCACTTCAGTTCCGTTCCTGCAAACCAGATGCTCATTCGTCCGCTCAAGTCGAACTTGAGCTCCACGGTTTGATTCGCGAGTGAGATTTTCTCAGGATGTGCCACTCGGAAAGAATGAGTATCCAATGAGATCGTCTCGCCCGGATTCACCTTTCTATGCTTGAGGATTGAGAACACTTTGTCGAGAGCCAAGCCCTCAGGCACAGGCCTCCAATCAATAAATGGCTAACTGCGGATAAAAAATCAGCTGACGTGCCAATCGGTAATCTTGCTGACCCTCATCATTCATTATGCTATCGAGCCTATAATCTCGACCGTGAGCGTGACGCTCATTGTTTTAAATAGTCATCACCTTAAAAACCGCGCTCAGTCGCGCGTCAGGTTCACACGCACCGCGTGAATTTCTCCCACAGGGATGATGAGAAAGCGGATCTTGTTTGCCGTGGCATCGGTGAAACCGACACAGGCGGATGCCTGTTGCACAACAATAAATCGCACCCCGCGCATGCTGTTGCACTCTTTGTCTGTGAAATGCAAACTGGGCGCTTCACCAAAAACACCCAGGTTCTTGGGAAGTGTGGTTTGCCTTTGACCCAAGAAGTTGAACGACGGAGTTACTCCCAGCACGCTCGAGATGTTTCCATCCACAGCATTCGCGCAATCTATATCATTCTTGGTTTGCTCAATCAGTTTCGGCAAGCTCAGCAGCCCGACGATTGTGTTTATGATCTGAAAGGAATGGATTTTCTTTGGATCCGACTTGGCAGTCGCTGGGCCGGTGCACTTTACGACGCCCTTCATAAATCCTCGACC
The DNA here is from genome assembly GCA_016868315.1 of Betaproteobacteria bacterium. Lineage (GTDB taxonomy): Bacteria > Bdellovibrionota_B > Oligoflexia > Silvanigrellales > Silvanigrellaceae > RFOM01. The sequence continues at coordinate 274,029 of VGHE01000003.1, read as the reverse complement.
ATCTGCATCGATGTCGATTTTCACCCGCCATAGGGCATCTTTCAGGTCTTCAGATTTTTTGAACATGGCCTTGCGCTGGCCGTTTTCTTCACGTGACGACCACACTTCCGTTGCCTGCCACGTGCCCGAAATATGCATAGGCTTTTGTGCTTTCTGGAGTCCACTCTGCGCATCGGAATCAAGCTCGCGCGGATGACAAGCTGCGATGAGTGCGAGTAAAAGAAACGTTTTCTTGAAGCGCATAGTCTTGGCTCCCCTCTGCGGCTTCTGCACGAAGTGCAAAGATCATGCCTTCGATAATCCTAACGATTTTCAATACTTTTTCTCTCGGGAACTGTTTAAGAATCAGACATTCGTCACACTGTGCAAGATCAATTAGTTCAACAACTCGAGCCAAATCGAGCCGACGACCATCGTGAGGCCCATGAAATTCGCAATCTGCGGCCTCTTTGTCGGGAATTATGTTGGGTCTGATTTTTCGCGAAAACAATTCAGTTTTTCAATCTTTCCGGGGATCTGTACCATTTTCCTAAGTTTACCGAATCTTTTTCCGACATTGGGGGATTTATGAAGTTGAGTCTCTTCTCTGTCATCGCTTTGATTTCGGCTGGTCTTATCGGTTGCTCGGTCGCTCAGCAAAACAAGACAGAGAGCATAGAGCTCGATTCTCAGCCGATGCAGACCGGCTACATGCTCATGGGCGAGGAACTGGTTGAGGTCGAATACTATGTTGATGGTGAATACGCGGTGCTTGATGCTCACTCGCGTGTTCCGAGGAGTCACATTCGCAGCGAGTATGAGGGTCTCGGGCTAACCTCATTCAAAGGAGTGAAGACTTGGCCGTTAGGCATCGTGCCCTATAAAGTGAGCATTATTTCTCCTGGCACGGATCCGAACTATGTGAACGATGCAGTTGCGAATGCGACTCAACAGTTCGCGCGCGCAGGTATCCAGCTCGTGCCTTTCAGTGGTCGATCTCATTTTTTGGATATACGCATTGTTGCAAGCACGAGCGCGGAATGTTCGAATCCTGGAATGGGAAATTGTAATTTTGATGGATTAAGCTTCCTTGGTTTACGGACTGATGGTGCTAATTTGCGCCCCTCTTTCATGCACATTGGTGGAGTGAACTGGATTATCGATCAACCTGACTGGCCTACTCTTCGAGGGAATCACAATAAAAATAAGCCCGGCTTCAAAAAGTATGGAATGCACGTTCTTCTTCATGAGATTGGTCATGCCGTGGGAGCATTGCACGAGCAGGCGCATCCCGCTGCGCGAGAGTTTTTGCGCAAAAACAAAGAGAGTCCAGCAGCTTTCGAGCAGGCAGAAGGTACCAAGGCTCTGAGTTCATTCGATTACAAATCAGTTATGCTTTACTGCAATTCATTTATTCTGAAAACGTTGGAGACGAACGATCCTATCTGTGAGCTCGATAAGTTTCCAACTGTGCTCAGTGCGAAGGATGTTGAAGGCCTAAGTAAGCTCTATGCCCCCGAGATTGCCAAGCGCGGTGGTACTCCCCCCGCAACTCCGAAGCCCGGTGTCGCGGTGAGTCCGCCCAAAAGAAAAGTGGGGGGAGATGAGCGAGCCGCCGCAGGAAAACGTTCAGAAGTGAAGAATAAGAGTGAAAGTGGTGAAAAAGGCAAGAACACAGGCAACAACACAGGCAGTAACAATCGCAAGCCCGATGCTAAGAATGATGACAAAAACAAGGGTGATGCTAAAAAGAAGTGAAGAAAGTTAAGTTCTGAAAAGATAAACGGGAGAGAGGTTTGATTTTCCTCTCTCCCGTTTGTTCATTTGTACTGTTCAGAAATCATAAGTGAGGGTTGTGTTCATCATGCGGATAGACTCACCGGTGTCAGATGTGAGCTTCTTTTTTGCCTCCGCGACTTTGTCCTCGGAACTCTCTTTATCAACATCAAAGAAGGTCACCGATTTCGACTTTCTCAGCCACGACAAACCAACCCACTCAATCCGAACGCCGAAACCACCTTTCTTAAAAGATTGGCCGAGGCCTCCGGTAAATGTGTAACCTTGGCGAACACCGGAAATTATTGTTTTGTATTGTTTGCTGTATTCGGTAACTGGTCCAAGCATCGAAGCAACGTAGTTCTCAGCGTCTAAGCGGAATTAAGCTCTTTGCGCATCGATTCCTTCCGAAAATTCCACCCCTGTCAGCCTTCACAACCCCACCTTTGCGTCAACCGTCGTCTGATCTTGTGCTCGATTTTGCATTTTGGAAGTGCAACCCGCCCAAATCTCCACTCATCCCGAGGTGCATAGGTCAAAATCGGCAAACACCCTTCGTCCTTGGCCAGTTTGGATAACTGAGCCAAGCGGGGAGTATTTTGATTTTTTTAGGATGCGGAAGTGGCCTTCGTTAGTCCGGCCAGCCGTAGTCGACATCTGCTCCCGTCCAATCGCTGCTGCAATCAAGCAATGGACTGGAGCGGGCTGGTGCGATGGGCGCTTGCTTATTCCATTGGCCTCAGATTCCCACTGCGCAAGCTGGCGCGCACATTGATTGCCTTGAATCTTGTGCGATTCGCTGATTTTTTTATCATCGATGTTAAAGTCACGTGATTTGCAACTTGCTCCGCACAGAAGAAACAGCGGAGGAACCAGAATTGATAAACGCATTCGATTCACTCAGCTGTAGCAAGTATGGAGTGGGTTTATTTTCGTCGTAGCCATTGCTGCGCAGCATGGTTTTGTAGCAAGCTGATAAAGTCTTGCGCCGCTCTGCGGTCATGATCCTATCTCCAAAGCCGCTGCGCCGGTATGCTTGTTCCGTTTTGTTGTCGGGCGCAGGTGTTAACACAACCATCTCCGACGCACGCCACTGCAGGGCGCACAGAGCAATGACAGCAAATGCCAAAAAAAGAATGGCAACGTAAAGAGTATTTTGTTTCATAACGATCATCGACCCTTTGTTTTCAGTAGAATTATCGACGACGCGGAAGAGTCAGACCATCGAATCTTATCGTTGTCCTTGCTTCAACAATGAATTCATCGGTGCCCAAATCCCAACTTTTTCTGTATCGGATCTGCGGACCGAAAGTAGCGTTTTGTGTGATTCCATATTCATAACCAATACCGACTTCAGAAAAATAGTTCTCAACGGCAGTCGCCCCAACTGTGATCTTGTTTCCGCTCTCCCCGTAACTGAGCCCTGATTTCACGACGTAATTTGCATCGGGATATTCAGCATTTCCAGACAAATATTGGCCCTCTGACCATGTCGTCCACTTGCCGGATTCATAAATAAAGCCAACACTCCCTCTCCACTCCCTGTCCGAACTGCCTTTTGCGGTCATTGAAGAGGCGGTCACAGAAAGGTCCTTCAACACTTCCTTCGAAACCCTAATCGCCGTTCCGTTGATGGAACCGAGAGTCAAATCACCCGCTCCGCTTTCGAAGCCCGACAATTCGACAAGATCAAAGACGCCAAGGTCTGACAACTGAACTGTCAAACCAATTATCTCTGTGAATTCTCTCGTATTCGCATCCAAGTCCGTATCGCCGTTGGGAAGAGTTGGGAGATCACCGCCGAAGGCGATGGGATGCTTGCCCACGATGAAGGCTACATTTTTTCCACCAACATTTTTTACTTCGATGTATGCCTCGGTGAGAAGTTCCTCCAACGCACCGGAAGAAAATTCTTTTTCATTGAAGGAGTAGCCCAACTCCATTTTCAGATTCAAGATAATCTGTTTCGTAATCTCAGCAGAAAGAACTATATCCAATCCTGCGTCGTTGCCGACTGTGCCCTTCTTGCTGAGATTGTAAATTATATCATTCTTGAGTTCGGATGAAAGAGTTATTGGGCCACCCAGATCCGCTGCCGTCGAAGATGTTTGCGCGGATGTTTGAATCGGAAGATTCAATGCCAAAAGCACACCAGAAATCAAGAGTACTTTTTTCAAATGAAAGCATTTTTCGATTCGCGAATGTGTGTTCATAGCCCGCTCCAACCCCAATGATGAAAAAGTGTCGAGTCAATGGATCCATATTTCCACCCAAAAACACAAATCAATTGCACCGTCAACGCAAACGCACCGTCAGCGATTTCCGGTCGACCATTTCAAGCGTTCGGCACTCCTTGCTTATTCAGGATGGCGACCACTCGGTAGGTCTGCCTCTCCGTGAGCTTGAGGACGGAGGCCAGTTCCAACAGAGATATTTCCCTTTGAAGATAGGACTGTACGCTTTCGTAGCGGATTTGATCGTCAGCTGACACGAGTAGACCCTTCGTGGCCATGCCCCCTCCCTTTTCCATGGAAAGGGGGAGTTTAAACCTCGAACCTGACATAATCGCTTGGGAGATAACCCCTGACATTTTCTATTGTTAATTACATGAATTCAATGCTTTCTTCGAAAACGCCGATAACTAATCATGGTCGTCTACAGGAGGTTTCGGAAAATGGTGTTTTCTAAGTCTATTGCATCAGCATTGCTCTGTGTTGCTTTGGTTTTTGTTGGTTGCGGAACCGTGAACAACCAGAATGCGGATGTCGCCAGCGAGCAAGAAATGAGCGTCGCTGAGGAAACTCTGGCAAACTATGCTTCTGATTCAGAATTCAAAGCTCTTGGACTGGGCAAGAAAAGCGATAAGAAGCCACTGGTTAAAAAAGCCGAGAAAAAGATTGAGCAGAACGCTCAGCAAGCAGCTGCAAGAGCAAAGCGTAAAGCAAACATTCAAAAGCCATTGGCTGATTTGCGCGCAGTGCGTGCATTGCCTGCCGCCAATTTGCAACAAGCCGGCGCTAAGTGCACTGCGATTAGCAATGCGGTCAACTTTCTCAAGTCCACGAATGCTCCAAAAAGACCATTCGATGGTTTGAGAAAGAGTTTCAGAAAGGCGCTGCGTGCTGAGAGAACCAAATCTCTCTCCGCAATCGGTGTTGTCAGTTGCGGAAAGGTGAAGAACCTCATCGCATCGTTGCCACCGGCCGCTCCAGTGCCAGTCACCCCAGCAGATGAAATGGTCGCCGAAGTGGATGCAGTTGATGAGGTTGTTCTCGCTGCGTACGAATGATAACCGCCGTAATAATGAACTCCCCATCAAGCACTGAGGCTGTGATGGGGAGTTTTTTTTGAGTCAATTTTTCGGATGCAGTGCTGATGGTTGGCTCGCGGTTGCAAGCTTATGAATTGCTTTTCGCTGCTGCACGAGCCCCGCGTTTTTCCTTCAATTCCATAATGGTGGTCGAGTGCAGTGGCTGTGCTTTCTCTTTCGGGTTGATGAAGGTTTTCGCGAAATTGACTGCAATAGCCGCCTCCGAGAACCCGGTTGCGATGAGCTTAAGTTTGCCGCGGTATTCGGCGATATCGCCCGCAGCATAGATCCCTGGAAGATTGGTTTCCATGCACTCGTTGACTTTGATGCCGTCGCCTGTGAGCTCAATTCCCCATTCACGAATTTTTCCGAGTGAACTATTGAACCCGAACATCACAAGGGCATCGTCCACGTCAATCGACGACTGTTCTTTGGTCTCGGTGTTTTCAATCACGATACGCTTGAGGACAGAGTCGCCTTCAAATGCGATAACCTCAGTGTTTGTAAGAATGCGGGCGGATGTGGCCTTAAGCTTGTTGACGCTATCATCGTGCGCGCGGAAGCGGTCGGAACGGTGAATCAGTGTGACCTCGGAAGCAAGCGGAACCATTTCGTTGGCCCAGTCGAGCGCCGAATCGCCCCCGCCAATCACAACCACCTTGCGATTGCGGTGTACTTCTTTGTTCAGCACGGCATAGCAAATGCCTTTGCCCTCAAACGCAGGAGCGCCGGGAGCCATGTGCTTCTTGGGACTGTAGGAACCAACGCCCGCAGCAACAATCAACGTGCGGGTGAGGTGCAGCTGTCCAGATTGGGTCGTGAGTTCCCAGACGCCGTCATCGCGGCGGTTGAGGGTCTGAGCGACTTCTTCCAGAGCCAAGACGGGTTTGTAGGCCATGGCTTGGGCAACCAGGTTGTCCACCAGGTCTTTGGCCAGCACTTTTGGAAATCCTGCGACGTCGTAAATGTATTTTTCAGGATAGACGGCCGTCAGGCGTCCCCCTAATGCAGGCATAGAGTCGAGAATCTTGCACGATGCGTTCCGCAGCCCACTGTAAAAGGCAGCGAAAAGGCCAGTAGGACCACCACCGAGAATAGTGATGTCGAAGATATTTTCTGTTTGGTTCATCGCAGCTCCGGAGTGTCTGTCGCGAGAGCACCAATTTAGGCGGCTCAGCGCGTCCAGTCAGCCTTTCCTCCAAGGAGTTCGATGCTGTCAACAAGAATACTTGCAGCCTCCCGCAACTGCTCATCATCAGAGCGAATAACGATGTTGGGATCATCGTTTTTGCCTTTGGAATGCGGATCTTGGGCGCCACGTCCTGGCTTTTTTACACCAGCTGCGGCGGCGGTTGTGGGTGAGGCACCAGCTGAGGCTAACTTTTGGCTGCCTGCGGCCGCTGCGTTCGCGGCAGTATCGGCCAATGGTTTTTCGGGTGCCTTCAGGCTCACCTCGGTGTTGTCCTTTTCCTTGCGAGCCTTTTCGATGGCAGCAAAAACTTCCTTGAAGTCTTCCGAGGATTTGACCCGTAGGTCGCTCTTTTGCTTCAGAACCGGAATAATCTTGGTGAGATCCTGGATGGGCTTGAGTCCTTGCGCGGGGTTGATGGTCGTGTGCGGAAGCGGAAAGTCATTTTCACCCTCTCCAACTTCGCTGACCTCAAAGACATCAGGAATCTGAATGTCACTCGGCACACCTTCAACCTGATTGCTGCCGCCGTTCGGACGGAAAAATTTTGAGATGGTAACTTTAAACGCGCCATCGGACTCACGGCCAGCAGAACCGGGCAAGTCGATCACGCTCTGTACCGTCGCTTTGCCGTAGGTACGCGAGTTTCCGAGAATCAAACCTCGGCCATAGTCTTGAACCGCACCGGCGAGAATTTCACTTGCTGATGCACTCTGCTTGCTGATGAGCACCGCCAAAGGACCGCGGTAGCGGACACCCTCTTCAGGGTCATCTTTACTCTCGACACTGCCGTCGCGGTTTTGCACTTGGACAACAGGGCCTTTATCGATGAAAAAGCCCGTGAGGCGCAGGCATTCATCGAGGTCGCCACCGCCGTTGCGGCGAAGATCAAGCACTATTCCATCGACCTTTGTGTTGTTGAGTTTCTTCAATTCACGATCGATGTGGTTACTGGAGCTGAGGAAGTCTGTGCGTCCCGACTTGCTGCCTTGGTAGTCGATATAAAAGCTAGGGAGATTGATAATTCCGATTTTTTTGTTGCCAACGGTCATAACATCAGAACGTGCTTCGCTGTCTGCGAGGTGAACAATGTCGCGCTCAAGCTCGATGAGTTCACGCTTTGTCTCGTTGGTGAGAGCATCTTTGCGCAGCAATTGGAGCTTAACGTTCGTTCCCTTTTGTCCGCGGATGAGCTGCACAACCTTGCTGAGATCCATATCGATGACATCAACAAATCCGTTGCCATCTCCGGAATCGACAGCAATGATTTTATCGCCTTTCTGCAGACGACCATCGCGCATGGCTGCACCACCTGGAATAAGAGCTTCCACTGTGGTGTATCCATCTTGCTGTGTGAGGCTAGCGCCGATACCAACGAGTTGTAGGCTAAAGGCAACTCGGAATTCATCCTGATCTTGGGGCGCCATAAACTGTGAGTGTGGATCAAGTGAGGAAGCAAATGCGTTCAGGAAAAGGGAATGAACCTCATCTGAGGATTTCTCTTGCATTGTCTTTTTAAAGAGCGCGTAGCGCTTGTTGATGCGATTGGCGATAACGTTCCAGTCTTTTTCAGTTTCTCGCATGTTGAGTGCGGTGAATTTTAGGAGTTTGCGCCAGCGCTCACGTCTGTCGGTGTCGTTGCTTGCCCAGCTGATCTTTTTTCGATCCGTTTCGAGCTTCTCGTCAATGGAGAAGTCCATTGGGGTTTTGAGTATGTCTTCAATGACGCGCACGCTTTCATCAGACCGTTGCAGATACAGCGCGTATATGTCGGCTATGAATTTGCAATCGGTTTTCTGAAGCAGGTTGGGAATTTCTTTTTCGATGGATTCGAACTTTTTGATGTCTTCTGCCAAGAAGAAGTTTTTTCCGGGATCGAGAATCTGGAAGTATCGCTGGAAGGTTCGCTTAGAAATCTCCTCATCGAACCTACGATAGGTATAGTGTGCTTTGAGAAAGTCGCGCACTCGAGACTGCATAGTCGTGCAGCTCAAAAAACCTGAACTTGCCGGACGTGCGCTGCGTTCTCTGCCTGCATTGGCCTGAAAATTTGGTGCCAAGCGAGGGTAAACAAACGCCTGAAAGCCCAGGGCTGCAGCCATAACGGCGCCTAGGGTGAGACCGAGTGCGAGTCCTTTTCTTTTCATCGGCGATCATTTCCTCGTGGGAATCCGAACCTGCCTGCGATCATTTCTGCCCAACGCAGAGCTGCGCTCAGGTTCATCGTCATGCGAATAAATAATAGTCTTGTTGAGCCGGTTACGAGAGCCTGTGGCCGTCAGAAAGCCTGGACGGGTAGGCATGAATTCCCCGCTCGCAGACTCAGACGCATCGTCTTCGGCTGCGAGATCATCGAAATCGGCGCCCGCCTCGGAGAATTTACCCTCAAACCATGCGAAAAACTGTTCGGTGTGGTCGAGAACGCGCGCTTGCCCGGCGGATTCCACCCGCTCGAGAACCTCCTCGAGCCGGTCGTGAAGGCGGGTGTAGTTGTCATCAAGCCATGCAACCCAAAGAGATGCTTCTTCATCTGTGCGAACTGTTATGCGGTGACCAAAAGTCTGTTTGAGGCGATCACGGACGGCGCGCAGGACTTTTTCGCGGTCTGCTGTGGAGACTTCCGGCTCGAGGTCCAAGGTGATATGCACGGTTGCCATATACATGTGGGACCGCCTTCTATGTTGGATTCGTCTAACAATCAATCTATCTGGAATCCGTCGTTTTTTGAACAGGGCGGTCTTTTTGATTTGTTTCGGCCCTGGTCAGACTGGATTTTGCGCCACAGTGAGGCTTTTCCCACACTCGATGAGCTCAATGTCCTCATGCGTCAGAGTCGGGTGGCTCCGGTTTTATCAGGGGGTGGCTTTCCACTCAAATGCGTCAAGCAGCAACGGATCGGTCGAGCGACACGCGAGCTTCTTGGATGGCGTGCAGACTACCAGCTTCGCATTTTCTTTTCGGGCGAAGTGCCAACCCGGCCGAACAACTGGCATGACTTTTTTAACGCCTGGAGTTGGATTCACTTCCCTAAGACCAAAGCAGCCATCAATCAACGACACTTCACTTCGGCTGAAGAGCAGCTGTCTTTTCCATGGCGACGCGCGGGCGGAAATCGCAATCGTGAACAGGATTTTCTCACACTTTTCGATGAGGGTGGGCTGCTTGTGGTGACCTCCGATGATGAACTCTGGGAGGCAATCAAAATGCGAAGTTGGAAAGAGCTTTTCTGCGAACAAAAAGAACGGTTGTGCACCCGTGCTGCGTTCTTGCCTGTGGGGCACGCACTTTATGAATGCGCTCTGGAAAAGCATCCGCGGCTTCATGCCAGTGCTGTTCGAGTTGAGCTTGATGTTTCAAAATTGAAAACGAGTTCCGGTGAGCTGAATTTGCGGGAGCTCGCAGGCATAGATGAGGCAGCTGCACTTGTGTTGAGCCAAAGAAGTGAGTTGCGCAGCCCGGATGATCTTCATGCATTTCCGATCTGGGGATTACCGGGTTGGCATCCTCGCGCTGGCCAAAATGAATTTGTCGCCGACCCTACCTATTTCAGGTGAATGGTCGGCGACAAAACTCGTTCGTTTTTGAGTTGAACTAGAGCAGCAGCGAAGTTGCGATTAATTCGCTTCAGCCTTCCAGCCTTTGGCCATGTCCTCGCTTTGGTGTGTCACACCAAAGAGGATTGTTCCAGGCTTACCAATCGAGTTGACGTCTGCCGCTTTGCTTCCCTTGCGCTTGAGAGGAATTGTTGCACCTTTGTTTTCGAGCGCTTCCTGGGTCAGCTGTGCAATCAGCTTGGCGTGGTCGAGATTGGTGTCGAAGTTTGGCAACAAAAATGAGCTGACTCCAGACTCCGCGAGCAGTTCCTTCACTTCAACATCCATGTCGTACTGAGTTGCACGGTGATGAGTTGTGAAGGAGAGGCGGCCATCGAGTGCCACATTCTTGCAACCGTCTTTCAGCATCTGTGGTGCAATCTCAATGGCCTTCGGAGAAACCCATTTCGCACCAGGGAAGAAGTCATCGTTCAAGAATCCATGGTAAACGCTGTACTCGGGCATAGCCTTGCGCAACTCAACGATGGATGCCTTCATTTGTGTCACAGCGCTGTCGCCCGCGTTGATGAGCCACATCGGCAAACCATGGCTTCCCGCAAGAATACAAACTTCCGATGCAGACTTGCCAGGGAAAGCCTTCGCAATGTCTTCGCGCAGGGATTTAGCCATCACTTCAGTGAAGCGCGGATCCTGACCATAGTGTGCAAGTGCAACAACTTCTGCGTCGTATGAGGGATTCTTCTTCAGCCACTTGAGCACGTCTTCCATGTTCTCGCCGCTTGAAGCGTAGGAGAACTGTGCGCCCTTGTTGATGACAACAATCTTTGTGATGCCATCTTTGCGCATTTGCTCGAGTGTGTCGTCGATGAACGGTGTTGTGAAGTTAAAGCCAACGTAAGCCTTCGCGCCCGGAATGAGAGCGTCGAGTTCTTTGGTGATGACCTCAGCCTGCGCAAGTGAATTCGAGTAGTAACGGGTCGGGCCGATTATGTCGTACTGCTTGCGTACGGTCCCTACGGACAACCGGTAGGCAGGATCTTCGACCAGCTTGCGAGTCCACATTGGCAGTGGAATACCGACGTTCTTCTGGAAGGACACTTTGATATAATTTTCGAGCTGGGTATCAGGGTCGTCGATATCACCGTGCGATGCAAACAGTAGACCGACCTTCTCTTTGATTTCAGTCGAGCGTGAAGACTGCACATCGGAAAGCGATGCGCGGCCGCAGGCCACCATGCTACCGACAGCCAACAGTGACAATCCGGATACCAGAGCACTCTTCAAAAATTTCATAACTGAGACCTCCTCTAATGTCGCTCGGGTGAACCGCCGAGAGGGCGACCCTAGCGCGAAGTGAGGTAACCACAAGAAGTTTATTTGTGCAAGATAAATTTATACAATCAAAAGTTCCCGACCTTATTAAGATAAATAGAAGCCTTAGAAGCATCTTTTAAGCTTAGAATAATGTAACTCAACGGATTTTTTGGATATTTTTTTTTTGGCTGAATTTCTTTTTTTTCCCAATTCTCATAGTTTTTTTTGAAAAATCCGAACTTCCTGCACGGGAGGCGGGGTTTTGCGGCGCACGGTATGCATACATAGTTTTGCGGCATTTTTTGTTCTGACTTCCTGTAAATTAAAGTCAGATGCGGACGTTCACATGACGCGGGGGACTGTGCTGTCGGGTGACGAATCCTTCAGATCCTCATTTGTGACTTTACGGCTCGTTCTCGAAAAGCAGGAGCTCGCATCGTGCAGTGGGGTGCGGGTCGGGCCACGACATGTGCTGACTGCAGCGCACTGCCTCGACAACGCAAAATCGGTTGAGGCCACAACCTTCGATGAAAAGATGCAGCGCACCGCGTGGAAGGTCGCAGCCTGGAAAGTTCACCCGCGTTGGTCTGAATTTAAGAATGAAACTGGTGTTGCCGGAATTGCATCCGATCTGGCGATTCTGGTGTTGAATCAGAGCACGCCATTCGCATTTGCCAAGATAGACAGTTCTCGCAGCCAACAGATGAATGGATTGAAATATGTGGGCACGGGTCGCATCGAAGGAGAGCGCCGCGACGGAAAGCCCCGCTATGCACGAGATATTTCTGCGGTACTGAAAACTCAACCGGGCACAGGCGGAGCGTGGTATTCGAAGGCTGAATCGCTGATGTGTGATGGTGATTCGGGCGGTCCACTGTTGACGCAACGAGGTGAGTTGCTAGGCATTGCAACAGGTGTAGGACTTTTTAAAAACGCGAAAGACTTTTGTGGTGCGGGTGATGTTGTTTATCATGCTGATGTGCGCTCAAACTTGAACTGGATCGCTTGCACCTACAGAGGATGGGGTGTGCCGCTTCCTGGTTACGAGAAACCAGACTGCCGATGAGGTTTACGAGTCTTCCTCATCGGCTAACCGAAGCTTCAACCGCGTGCAGCTTTTCGTGCCGCAATGAATTCGGTACGCATGAACGTTTGGCGCGATCTCAAAAGAAGTTTGAGATCGATGGCTGAGGAGTGGTCGAATTGTTTGAACCACTCCGATGCATTGAACTTCGAACTAAACTGCGGAAACACTTTTAATTTATCAGTGTCTGATGACCACCGGAAGCCGCCCCATGCAACCTCCTGACCCGAGGCTGGGTCGAATTTTAGAACAACGCAAGTGACGTCGCTGCAGGAGCAACTTGGATTTGTGCAGTAAAGGTCGTCGAGCACAAATCGCTCGCCCTCTACGAAGCGTTCGATAGGCTGTGCATTGGGAAAAAGCATTTGGAACGGGACAAGTTTGTCGGGCTGGATGCCAGACAATTTCATTTCTTTCCAGCTCTCCGACAACTCCGGTGCGAATGAAGCGAAAGGCTGGCGCAGTGCTTCAAGCACGGGCGAGGTCAAAGCTGAATTGAATGCTTTTTTGAGAATTTCTTTTTCATCGCCATCGAGCGGAAGAACTTCGGAAGATGCACTCATGAAGTCGGCGTGCTCTGCGCCTTTTTCTGATTTGGTACGACGCAGGTCATCGAATTCGACCACCCGACCGGTGCGGATATTCAAACGCATAACAACGCCGTAAACGTCGGTCGGGTTGTTCTGCGACGAGTCATTTGGCGCGAGTGCACTGAGCATTTTTGCACGCAGAGTACCACCGAATTCGGTGAGTTTAACGACCAGCAGTGCTGCCTCGATGACTTCATCGACGTCGATTTTTGATGTGAGTTTTCGTGGCAGAACAAGCGCAGCTTTGGCCTGATAGAGTTTTGATTTCCAGGTCAGGCGGAAGGTGTCGTCTTTGCCGATATTCAGCGGCAATACCAGGGGATTCATTCTGCACGGATCCTTTCTTTGAGAATTTGAACGGCCTTTTTGGGGCGGCTCATCAGTTGAGCCTGCACCGTGCGGTCGTCTGCCAGCGGCATCATGACACCGAAGAGTATCGCGATTCCTGCCCCCAGCCACTGCAACGGGGTAAGGAATTCTCCAAATGCCACAACTCCCAGAATGGCTGCAAATACCGGGCCGGAGTATTGTCCGAGTGCCACAAATCCCGCCTCTCCGGTCTGGAACGACCAGGTCATCAGGTACTGCGCGGCGATTGCCGGAAGGCTCGACAGGCAGAGTAACGCCAGTACGGCGGGTTGCTCGGGAATCCGCAGCGGCCGCACCAAAACCGCCATAAGGAGCGCGAGCAAAACTCCGGAGGCAGAGAGGCTCAAGATAATCGTATTGCTGGGAACCGTTTTCATTTTGCGGACGCTAAAATAGGCGAGCGCTGAGAGCAGTCCGGAGCAGAACGAAATAAGGTAGTCGAAGGCCGCAGATGAGTGAGTTGTGAACGACGGGAGAAGCCCCGTCCCCAAGACGAGTGCCACACCTGCGAGTCCGGCCAGGGCAAAGACAATGCGTGATGAAGTGAGACGCTCACCCAAAAAAATATGTGCAAGCAGCCCAATCAAAAAGACGCTCGAATTGGCAAATAGGGAGGACAAAGCCAGAGGTATTGTGAGCGTTCCATGAAAGAAACACGCCATGCTGATCGCACCCACCACTCCGCGGGTGAGTAGCCAGCGGGTGTCTTCGCTGGAGAGTGGGGGATGTTTGTGTCCACGTGCAGAGCGTTGCACAAGAATGAACAGACAGATGAGCGTCATGGGTAGGCACCGAAATAAAACACTCTCCCATGTGCCGAACAGTTCTGAATTGTTGATGGTGCTGCTGGAATGAAGTTGAATTTGCAGTTTTTGCGCGGCCTTGATGAGCAGTATCATGAGCGAAAAACAGAAGTGCGCACCAACCATAAGGAGGAGCGCAAGTGCTGGGCGATCTGTATTTTCAGATGGAGTGACAGAAGCTGTATTCATTTTAGGAGTTTGATGGAGCCAAGTTAGGTTGTCAAACCAAGAGAGTTTTTCTTCCCGGCAAGCGAGGTTCTGTTGGACGCAACGGCGCACTCAGGAAGCGGACAAAATTCATCGGCGAAGTCGTCATCGCTCATTCGAGCGAGGAACGCTGCATCGATGAGGCTCAGAAACACAGGGATGAGTGTCCAGAAAAACACCAAGTAGGCGATGGCTGACACCGTTTGGCCTGTGTAAAATCTGTGGCCGCCAAGCCAGCCTACCGTGAGGGCAAGTTTCAGTGCCTTATCACGGTTGAGTTCTGCTCTTTGAGTCGCATTCATGGTCTTGTTCTCCCCTGTGTGACATATATCGGGCATTTTTGTGACAACAGCAAGGAGCGGAGGGGTAAATGTGACGAGAATGTGACAATTGAATAAGTAGCTGTAATAATTGATATCTGTTTGAATTTGTAGGCATGAAGAGGCTGAGTGTGGACATGTGAGCGGCAGGCTCAGTTAAAGTGCGGGTTGCTCTGTGCGGGCGCTTGCACCAGAACGCGCGGCCACCTGTGCTTGATTCTTCTTGCGCAGATGTTCAGGTACATCGGAGAGGTCAACCGCCACGAGGCGCGAAACGCCGGGCTCAGCCATCGAAATCCCGTAGATGGTGTCGAGGATTTCCATCGTACGCCGGTTGTGCGTAATGACCACGAATTGGAATTCACCAGAGAGAGCTTCCAGAACAGAGTTGAAGCGGCCAACGTTGGCTTCGTCGAGAGGCGCATCGACTTCGTCAAGGTAACAGAAGGGTGCAGGAGTGGTTTTGAGCAGCGAGAAAATGAGTGAAATCGCCGTCAGAGCCTTCTCTCCACCGCTAAACAGACTCATGTTCTGCATGCGTTTACCTGGCAACTGAACCATGATTTCAACGCCCGTGGTGAGCATGTCTTCAGGTTTCAGAAGCTGCAGCTTCGCGTTACCGCCTGGGAAAAGCACAGGGAAGATATTCACAAACTCGGTGCTCACCTGTTCGTAGATGGCAGCAAAGCGAGTTTTGGTGGTTTCCTCGATTTCGGCGATCGCTTTGTAGAGCTCTTGCACCGACGATTCGATGTCTGCCTTTTGCTGGACGAGGAGTTGGCGGCGCCCCTCAGCCTCGCGGTATTCATCGACGGCGCGTTCGTTGACCGCGCCGAGCTCGGCAAGTTCGTTGTTGATTTGCCGCATGCGTTTTTCAAATTCAGAAACAAGCTGCGGGTTGTCTTCCGCTTCCTCGGGGAAGTCTTTGGGCGTCAGGTTGAAACGCTCCTGAGCTTCCTTCAAAGAGGTTTCCAGAACCATTTCGAAGCGTCCAAGTTCGACCTGGCGTTCTGACACAAATTTCTGGCGTGCGCTTTCGTGGTCGCGTTGGGTCTTGAGACGAGATTCAAGCACGCGCAGTTTCTCGGCCAGTTCTGCTTCGGTCGATTGCGCTTGCTCAAGGTTGCCCTCGAGGCGTTTGGTTTCTTGCTCAAGATGGATAACTTCACGCTCAGAGCCGGCCAGCTCCTCGCTCGCCTGTGCAATTTGCGCGTCGATTTCACTCAGCTGCGCGATGCCGCGATCTACTTTTTCGCGCAGCCGCTGCAGGTGGTGTTTTGCTTCCTCATAGTTGCGTCGGAAGTTGGATTGACGCTCCATGATGGTTGCACGTTGGGTGCGGCGTCGGTTGATTTCGTTGAAAATCTCGTCGCGGTGTTCTTTTTTGTCGGACAGTTCGCTTTCGTAGTCCTGAAGGTCGCGCATGAACTGAGCGCGCTCAGCTTCAAGCCTATCAATTTCGGCCTGGTTGCGCGCGTACTGCTGTCGGCTCTCTTCAATTTCCGCCAGAGTTTCAGAGCGGTTGCTTTCAACACGGGAGATGTTTTCATCGAGGTGGCGCAGCTGGATATCGAAGGTTTCGAGTTGGGAGGTCAGGCGCAGTGCCTCAACCTTTTCACGCGAAAGCTGGGAATCAATTTCCGTGATGCGTGCCAAAAGCTTTTTGCGGCGGTCGTCTTTTTCAAACAAACCACCTTCGAGAGTTGCAAGCGCAGCCTGCGCGGCATCGCGTTCAGACTCAAGCTCTGCAAGCTCGCGTTTGCGTTGCAGCAGCCCCTGACCCGCGCCGTCGGAGGATTCACCGAAGCCAATTTCGCGTGTTCCAGAAACGAGCGTGCCGCGATCGGTGAGAAACAAGAACTGACCGCGCAGCTCAGCTGGAATTTGCCGATATGCTTTAAACAGCAACCACTCATCGCGAGCAACAAACGTGCGTTCAAAGAGTGTGCGCAGCGCAGGAACATCGCAACGTGAGAGTCTGTCGCCCACACAGCGGATCCCTTGGTGCGCAAGGATTTTGTTTTTGGTGTCGATTTCTGTTGGTGACAGTGGTGCAAGTGTTTCGGTCAGCAGCAGGCCAACACGGCTTCCTCCCGCTTCCTCGACCTTATCGAGCACGTCCACGAGGACATCGCCACTTGCCACCAGGGCAGCTTCGAGGAGACCGGGTAAGGCACGTTCAAGCGCCTCTTCGTCGTCGCGGTGTACCGTGACCTTTTCAAAAACAAAGCCCTGAACAAGATGCGAAAGCTTCTCGCGGAGAAGCTTGGCGCCATCAGAAAGACCATCCGAGCCACCCACCATTTTTTGGAGGCCACTGGCACGGGTTGCGACTTCGAGTAGGCGCTCTTTGGCGCTGTCACGCTGTGCTTTGGCGTTCTCAACGCCCTCATTCAAAATTGTGAGCTCGGCATCGAGTGTCGCGCGTTCACTGGCCACCGACTCGAGTCCGCTTGAAAGTGTGCTCAGTTGAACTTCAACCGAACGTCTGTCTGCAGCGAGTTGACCACGTTGGTTTGCAAACTCACGCAGCTGTTCTTCGGCGCGCGAGAGTGCTTGATTGGCCTTCTCAATCGCTGCAAGTGCCACTTCATTGCGGGAGCGCAAAAGCTTGGTGCTGTCTTCGAGTGCACGGATTTCTGAGCGGAGTTCCTCGCCACGGATGCGCTCGACCTGCAGAGATTCGTCGGCCTCTTCGAGCTGGTATTGAAGGTGCTCGGTTTCGCCGTCGAGTTTGCGTAATTCAAGGTCAGCTTGCTCGAGGCTCGAGAGCATTTCTGTGTGCCGAGCCTCTTCGCGCTGAAGGTTTTCTCGCTCAAGAGTGATGTCTTGTGAGAGCTGGTTTTTGAATTGGGAGCGTTCGGTTTTACGATTTGCGATGTGGCCAAGACGCTCGCGGAATTTCGTGAGCGCCAGGCGTTTTTCATCGAAGGCATTTTCAAGATCTTTGATTTCGGTCGTGATCTCAATTTGCTCGGCCTTCAGTTCGTTGGCTTCGCCTTCCCATTGCGCAGCCTCGATGGTTTGCGCTTGGGTTTCCTTCGCTTTTGATTCAATTTCGTCGCGCAGTTTTTTGGCTTTGGCGCGGAAGAAGCCAATGCGGTTCGACAGAACCGTGATTTCTTTTTCACGCAGCTCAGCCTGAAGCTCGAGCTTGCGCTGTGCTTTCACCACCTGCTCGCTCAGGTTTTCGACCTGTTTGGTGATCTCAGTTTCAATTTCGCCGAGGTTACGCAGCTTTTCACCAGTCGATTCAAGGCGCTTTTCAGCTTCCTTGCGGCGTGTTTTGAAGATGCTTATGCCCGCAGTTTCCTCGAGAATTTCTCGCAGGTCATCAGGCGAGGCTTGGATGATACGGTCGCGCTTGTCCTGCTGAATGATTGCGTAGCTCTTCGAGCCAAGGCCAATGGCCATCAGGAAATCAACGATATCTTTGAGGCGACAGGGTTCTTTGTTGAGAAAATATTCACGCTCGCCACTTCTATAGATACGGCGACCAATGGAAACTTCTGGAAGATGCAGAAACTCAGGCGGACAACGCGAACCGTTGTTGCTGAAGGTCAGCGTGACCTCTGCCATGCTCAATGGTTTGCGGCTCTGCGATCCGGCAAAAATGATGTCGGTTGGGTCGTCGGCACGCAGACTTTTTGCGGTTTGCTCACCCATCACCCAGCGCACAGCATCGATGATGTTTGATTTGCCGGAACCGTTCGGGCCAATGACACCGGTGATGCCGTCGTGGTATTGAACCGTCACGCGGTCGGCAAAACTTTTGAAGCCATGCATCGTAATGGATTTGAGCTTCATGCGGGTGTGTCCTGGCCCTTCAATTCACTTTGGTTGTATGGCCGGCACACTAACCCAGGAGACACAAAATGGCGAGTCCTACTCCTGAAGTTCTCAGCGCAGCCTCGCCTTGGCCACTTCAAGGTGTCCGGATTGTCAAGGATTTTTCCTTTGACTTGGGTTTCGTAGTGCTTTTGGGTGTGGCTCTGGTTCTGCTTAAACGTGGATTGCGGGGAGCCTCCCTGGCTTGTCTCGTTCTTCCCTTCGCACTTCTGGTTTTTGCGGGAGCACGTGGCTTGCCTGAGCTTTGGGCGAAGCCCATCCTCTCCAAAACGGCTCAGCTTTCCCAGGAGGGGTGCCGCGCGGGGTTGGGTGCTCTGGTCGTTCTGGGTGGGGGGCTCGCAGGTGCGGATGACCTTGCGGTCTCCACCATGTCGCGGGTGCGTCATGCGGCACGCTGGATGGTGGCTTTATCACCTGATGAGCGTCGTACCATTAAAGTAGTCATGAGTGGTGGGCCGTCTCTCGCAGGTGTGCCTCGGCCAGAAAGTGAGCTCATGAAGGATGCCTTTCGTGCCTGGCGTGCCGATATTCCTGAAGAGAATATCGTGACCGAATCGCAGTCCCTCAACACCCGTGATAACGCCACGCGTGTTGCTTCATACCTGCAGAGCTTACGGTTGAAACCCGAGATTGCTCTTGTGACCAGTTCTTTGCACATGCCGCGAGCCGTGGGAGCTTTTCGAGCGGCAGGTCTGCGGCCATGTCCGGTGCCATCCCCGGGTGTTGAATATTCAAGTGAGGGATTCTTGAATTTTCGGAATGCGGAGCGCACGGTGCGGGTGCTGAATGAGTATGCTGGCTTCATCGGGTACCGAGCGATGGGTTGGATGAAATAATCATCGGAAAGGAACGTGAATCATGGCGAATTTGGGAGTGAACATCGACCACGTAGCAACCATACGTCAGGCGCGTGGAACTCAGTACCCCGACCCCGTGGAAGCTGCAGTGCTGGCTCAGCTCGGCGGTGCCGATCAAATTACCGTGCATTTGCGGGAAGACCGTCGCCATATCATCGACCGCGATGTCCGCCTCTTGCGGAGTATCTTGCAGGTGCCTTTGAATCTCGAAATGGCGTGCACTGCCGAGATGATTCGCATTGCACTCGAGGTGAAACCCGACATGGTGACTCTGGTGCCAGAAAAGCGTGAGGAACGCACCACTGAAGGCGGTCTCGACGTTGCAGGACAAATGGGTTCCCTCACAGATGCTGTGCGAGCTCTGCAGTCTGCTCAAATACCGTGCAGCTTGTTTATTGAGCCCGAGAGTTCAGCTGTAGATGCAACCCTCAGAACTGGTGCCTCGATGGTTGAATTCCATACCGGCCGTTACTCGGAGGTTGCGGGAGCTGAGCAGAACAAAGAGTTGCAGCGGATAAGCGCAGCGTGCGCATATGCCTTTTCTAAAGGCATCGCCCCGCATGCTGGGCATGGGCTGAATTACCGCAATGTTACACCCGTGGCTGTGATTCCCCACATGCAAGATCTCAACATTGGGCACAGCATTGTGGCGCGAGCGGTGCTTGTGGGTCTGGAGCGTGCTGTGCGCGAAATGAAAGAGCTCATTCGCCGCCCCTGAGAGCATTTGTCTAAATGTTCTGGAACAGCTAAGACAGCCTCCTTCGTAAGAATTTCTCATGGGACTTTCGACCCGGCATTCTTTGTGAATGCGACCGAGGCAAGGAGATTTCGCAGTGACTCTCATCCGCAGTCATGTCGACACGCGCTCAGATGAGTACAAAGCCAATTTTGAGTATCATCGGCAACTCAACAATGAATTGTCTGAAAAACTCGCTCAAATCCGCACCGGAGGAGGCGAAAAGGCGCGCGCACGTTTGAAGGAGCAGAACAAGCTCTTCGTGCGCGACCGCATTGCACTGCTGCTTGACCCAGGCACTCCTTTTTTGGAAGTCGCCCCTTATGCTGCAGACGGTGTCTACGAGGATTCAGTCCCTGCTGCAGGAGTCGTGGCGGGCATCGGCCGCGTGAGCGGCGTAACCTGTATGATTGTTGCCAATGATGCCACTGTCAAAGGTGGAACCTATTATCCGCTGACGGTGAAAAAACATCTGCGAGCGCAAGAAATAGCGCTCGAGAATCGGTTGCCGTGTCTTTATTTGGTGGACAGCGGCGGAGCATTTTTGCCGCTGCAGTCGGAAGTATTTCCGGATAAAGAGCATTTCGGGCGTATCTTTTTCAACCAGGCCAATATGAGTGCTCTGGGAATTCCTCAAATCGCATGCGTGATGGGAAGCTGCACCGCGGGCGGAGCATATGTACCGGCCATGTCGGATCAGACCATCATCGTCAATGGCACGGGAACCATTTTTCTCGGCGGGCCACCGCTTGTGAAGGCCGCCACAGGCGAGGATGTTTCTGCCGATGAACTCGGTGGAGCGCGTGTCCACACGGAGATGAGCGGTGTGGCAGATCACTACGCCCACAACGATGAACACGCCATTGCTATTCTTCGTGATGTTGTTTTGCACTTGGGTCAGCGTCCTGCAGCGCATGTGAAACTCCAGACACCCGAAGCGCCCCGTTTCGATCCGGAGGAGATCCTTGGGCTCTGGCCTCGGGATTTGCGCCGTCAGGTGGACATCCGCGAGGTGATTGCTCGCGTCGTCGATGGCAGCCGCCTTTTCGAATTCAAACAACGCTACGCCACAACCCTCGTGACGGGCTTTGCTCATATTGAAGGAATGCCCTGCGGAATTATTGCCAACAATGGTGTGCTCTTTGCTGAAAGTGCACTCAAGGCAGCTCATTTTATTGAGCTGTGCACAAAAGAATCGGTTCCGCTTCTGTTTCTGCAGAACATCACGGGCTTCATGGTGGGTGCCCAATATGAGCGCGGTGGAATTGCAAAAGACGGTGCTAAAATGGTGCACGCAGTCGCCACGGCCAAGGTTCCCAAAATCTCATTGCTCATGGGTGGCAGTTTCGGTGCAGGTAACTACGGCATGTGCGGCCGCGCCTACAGCCCCCGCTTCCTTTGGACTTGGCCATCTTCTCGCATCAGCGTGATGGGTGGGGAACAGGCTGCGCAGGTGATGGTCACGGTGAAGCGCGATCAACTTGCGCGTGAAGGTAAATTATTGAGCGCAGACCAGGCCGAGGAAATTGCTCAACCCATTCGTGCAAAATATGAGCGCGAAGGGCATCCCTACCATGCATCAGCGCGGCTCTGGGACGATGGCATCATCGACATGCGCCATACGCGCCAAATTCTCGCGGCGAGTCTGGCGACAACACTGCACTCAGCCATCGAGCCGACCCAAGTCGGCGTCTTCCGGATGTGAAAGGAATTTACTGCCATGACTGTTGGTGAAGTGAAAAACATGATTCGAATTGCAAATGCTGGCGGATACTGGGGCGATGACCCCTATGCGCTGCGTCGTCAGGTGTGTGGTCCTCTCAATTTGGATTACATTTCCATCGACTTTCTTGCCGAAATCACCATGAGTATTCTGCAGAAGCAGAGACAAAAAGACCCCAAGTTGGGCTACGCAGGTGACTTCGTCACACAGCTCGCTCCACTTCTCAAAACCTGCAAAGATCGTGGTATCAAAATTATCACTAATGCGGGTGGTGTGAATCCGCGTGCTTGTGCGGATGCCCTGTTTGAGCTTGCGCGCAAAGAAGGTGTTGATCTGCGCGTAGCTATTGTGGAAGGCGACGATATTGCGGAGCGCTTGCCACAGCTTGTGAAGCAGCCGGGCTGCGCCATGAAAAATATGGAAACCGGCGAAGACTTCGATGGGGTTTTGTCGCGTGTTCTCAGTGCAAACGTTTATTTTGGCGCCATGCCAGTAGTGGAGGCTCTCAGGAGCAAGCCCGACATTGTTATCTGCGGTCGTGTGACCGATACGGGTATCACTCTTGCGGCCATGATCCACGAGTTCGGCTGGAAGGCTGACGATTACGATAAGCTCTCGCATGGGATTGTGGCGGGTCACATTATTGAATGTGGTGCTCAAGCCACGGGCGGGAATTTCACCGACTGGAAAAAAGTGCAGAGCTTCGAAGACGTCGGTTTCCCCATTCTTGAATGTTCCCCGGATGGTTCATTCATCGTAACCAAGCACCCGGGCAGTGGTGGTCTGGTTTCGGTTCAAACTTTGCGCGAGCAGCTTCTTTATGAAATGGGACACCCACAGAGTTATATTACGCCCGATGTGATTGCTGATTTTACAACCATCGCATTGGCTCAGGCGGGTGATGATCGCGTGCGTGTGTCGGGCGTGAAGGGCAGGCCGCCCACTGATCTTTTAAAAGTCAGTGTGGCTTACGCTGATGGTTACAAAGCAAACGGAACATTGATTGTTTCAGGTCCCGATGCCCGAGCTAAAGCAGAAGTCTTTTCAAAAATCATGTGGCAAAAACTCAGCGCAGAGCTGACTCGTGCTGGTTTGCCGCCGTGCCGCAAAACCATGACCGAATATATTGGTGATGACTCCACGCACCGTGCTCTTGCTCCTGCTCATGCAGCCAAGGAAGTGCTGGTGCGGTTTGGTGCGCTTGCCGATGAAAAAGCATCTTTGCAGGTTTTTCGTAAAATTCTGCCAAGTCTGATTCTCAGTGGTCCTTCGGGTGTGGCTGTGACGGGTGGTGCGCCATCCATTAGTGATGTTGTGAGCTATTGGCCTGCATTGATTCCACAAGAAGTGGCTTTGGCTCGCGTTTGGGTCGGGGAGGTGAAAGTCAACCGTCCTGATCCTTGCTCGGTTGCTCAATCATCGGAACTGGCTTGGCCCAAAACGGGTGGCAGTGCAGAGATCACAGTTGCACCTTCCGATCCGCATAGGCTCAATCCCACGGCTACCGGAAAAACCAGGAAACTTCCTTTGTGGGCGATTGCTCATGCACGCAGTGGTGACAAAGGCGATACTGCGAACATTGGTCTGATTGGGCGCTCACCTGAGTGCTATGCCTGGTTGCGTGAGAATGTATCTGCGGAGCTCGTCAAAAACTGGTTTGCTAGCATCTGCCAAGGGCAGGTGACACGCCATGTTGTTCCGAATCTTTGGGCGCTTAATTTTCTGCTCGAGGAAACCCTCGATGGCGGCGGAACAATGAGCTTGTGTATCGATGCCCAAGGTAAGACCTTGAGCCAAGCACTGTTGCGCTGTGAGATGGAAATTCCGCTTGGGTTGTTTGCAAGTATTGATACTTTGCACGCGGCTTCCAACAGCGAAATCTTTGTGACTGCGTCGTTCCCGGGAGTTTGAACGCATGAGCCAAACACGCAAACTTGATTTGAGTTCGGACTATCAGGGCAGCACGTTGCAGGTGGTTCACGCAGGCTCTGGTGTTGTGAGACTTGTGCTCAATCGCCCGGACGTGCGCAATGCATTCAACGCCGACATGATCACAGAGCTCAATGATGTGCTTGCTGAACTTGCTGCGACGCGCGATGCGGAAAAAATGCGCGTGTTGTTGATCGAAGGCGAGGGGAGCACGTTTTGTGCCGGAGCAGACCTCAACTACATGCAAGAACAGGCGCGCGGCAACGAAGCGCAGAGTCTGCGTGACGCACGCATTCTCGGAACACTTTTTTTCAGACTGGCAAGTTTCCCAACAACGGTTGTCTCGGCTGTCCGCGGAGCGGCAATCGGTGGCGGGTTTGGCTTGGTTTGCTGCTCAGATGTTGTGGTCGCCGATTCAAAGGCTGTGTTTGCGACCAGCGAGGTACGCCTTGGTATCGTTCCAGGGGTGATTAGCCCATACATCGTGCGTAAATTGGGAACAGGGCGCGCAGCGCCTGTGATGCTCTCAGGCATGCGATTGAATGCAGAACAGGCTTTTCACCTGGGGCTTGTTCAACATGTGGTTGATGCCGCGTCGGGTGAAACGGGTTTTAAAGAGGCGCTTGCCGCAACAGTCAGCGAGCATCTTCTCGCAGCACCGAATGCAGTGCGTCGCACCAAAGATCTCCTCCGTAAAATTTCTCCGCTGCCCGATCCGGGTCTTTTCGAGCACACAGCGCAGGCGATCGCGGTAGCTCGCTGTTCGGAAGAGGGGCAGCACGGACTGGCAAAATTCTTCGACAAGAAGCAGCCGCAGTGGTGCGCTTCAATGGATGCAACAGTGCTCAGGAGCACCCCATGAAGCGTCTTGTGATTGCCAACCGCGGAGAAATTGCACGCCGAATTATGCGTTCCGGACGAGACTTTGGGTGGAAAGTTGCAGTCATCTCTACGCCTGAAGATTGTGACGCTCCAGTGCGCTTTGAAGCTGATGCCGTGCTTGAGGTGAGCAGTTTCCTCGATGCTCAAGCGATTGTGAATGCCGCACGCTCATGGCGCGCTGATTTGATTCATCCGGGCTATGGTTTTTTGTCCGAAAACGCGGATTTTGCGCAGCTCGTGGAAGATGCTGGAATTGCGTTTGTGGGACCAACACCGCTGAACATGCGCGCCATGGGCGGCAAAGAATCTGCGAAAAGTTTTGCGCGCCGCTGTGGAGTGCCAACTCTCGAAGCTCTGCTCAGCCAAGAGCTCAAACAACTTGCGGTGGAGAAGTGGTCTGAAGTTCTCACTCAGCGCGGGATAGTCGCGCCGTTTCTGGTGAAGGCGAGTGGCGGTGGTGGTGGTCGTGGCATGCGGATTGTGGAGAATATCAAAGATCTCCCGGATGCTATTGCGCGTGCATCGCAGGAAGCCCTGGCCAGTTTCAATGACCCAACTGTTTTTGTGGAGCGTTACCTTGTTGCTCCGCGCCATGTTGAGATTCAGGTTTTTGGAGATGGACAGGGCGGTGGTGTTTTTTGGGGCGAGCGCGAGTGTTCGCTGCAACGCCGACATCAAAAAGTCCTTGAAGAAGCCCCCAGTCCGGTTGTCGATACGCAGTTGCGCGAGAAAATGGGACGCGCCGCAATGGCACTGGTTGCAGAAACCAAATATCGCGGCGCGGGCACGGTTGAGTTTTTGTTAAGTGATTCGGGCGAATTCTTCTTTCTTGAAATGAACACGCGTCTTCAGGTGGAGCATCCTGTCACCGAATTGGTTTATGGTGTTGACCTAGTGCGTGCACAATTTGAACTCGCGCTTGGTGTGTGGCCAGAGGGCTTTCCACGCCCCGATGTTTTTGTGGTGCCCGTCCCACGTGGGGTCGCTATTGAAGCGCGTCTTTTAGCTGAGGATCCGCGTTCGGGCTTTTTGCCAACACCCGGCCCTTTGGTTGTCTACCGCGAAGCTAATTTACCGGGAGTGCGTGTTGATTCGGGAGTCGTTGAGGGAGGCCGAGTTAATGATCGCTTCGACTCCATGATTGCTAAGGTTATCGCACATGCCGCGACGCGAGCGGCTGCTTGTGAACTGTTGGCACGAGCCCTAGAAAAAACCACAGTTCATGGATGCACGACCAATCTTCCATTCCTGACCGCCGTTGCGCAGCACGCGGACTATATCGAAGGCAATGTCTCAACGGCTTGGATTGGCACCCATGTAGATGAACTGAACCGCTCTTTGATTCCTGAAAAATTGATCGCTTTTTTTGAGAGGCTTGACGTTCGGCGTGCACTGGCCGACGCTTTGTTGTTGCGCTCTGCACAATGGAGTCACTTTTACCCGCACAGGAGCGCGTCGCAGGTTTTGGGCGATCGTTTTGCAGCACTCCTCCCTCACAAGGTTGCGTTGGCTCAATCAGGGCTGAATGTTGGGTCAGTTGCCGAAAATGGAGGTATTGATGTGCAGCCTGGTCTTGCTCCGCATGAGTACAAATTGAGCGGACGAGGGTTGGTTGATCTTTTGAGAAGTCTCGATTCTGAATCTTTGGAGAGAAGCACATTTTCACTCAGTTCGATGGTTTTCCGAGCCTTGGCGGGCGGGCTGACAGCCTGCGAAGTAGGCTGCACAATGTCGCGCCCTCGTGCGCAACATATTCAAATTACAGTATTTGGTGAAACACTCACGCTCGAGTGGCCCGATGACTCGCGCGCGCAGCTCGAGTTTTCCGCACAGGGGCGAGACAG
Organism: Betaproteobacteria bacterium; assembly: GCA_016868315.1. Taxonomy (GTDB): domain Bacteria; phylum Bdellovibrionota_B; class Oligoflexia; order Silvanigrellales; family Silvanigrellaceae; genus RFOM01. The sequence continues at coordinate 247,714 of VGHE01000003.1, read as the reverse complement.
CGAAACCTTCCTCAAAGCCCCCATGGCCGGTAAGGTTCTTGAGGTTCGTGTTGCCGATGGCGATACGGTTTCTGAGGGGGATCTTCTCTTTGTCCTTGAGTCCATGAAGATGCAATTGGAACTCAGAGCCCCGCGCTCTGGGGTGGTTGCGGGAGTGAGGGTGAAACCCGGAGTTACACTTGCAGGACCGGAAGTTTTGGCAGAAATCAAAGATCAGGAATGAAGTGACCCGAAGAGGCACAGGAGTAGACCATGAAACACGACTTTTCCGCTGAGATGAAAGAACTGACGCAATCTGTGCGTGCCTTCGCTGCCAAGGAGCTCGCTCCACATGCTGACGAGCTCGATCGTGAAGAGCGCTTGGCACCGGGAATTTTCAAGAAGCTCGGTGACCTGGGCATTCTCGGAATCACCATTCCGGAAGAATTCGGCGGCGCTAATTTGGGCGCGAAGGCGATGGTCTCGGTCATGGAAGAGCTCAGTTACGCGGAGCCCGGGACTTGTCTTTCCTATCTCGCACATAGTCTTCTCTTTGTTCATAACCTGGCTCAGAATGGCTCAAAGGAACAGTGCGAGCGCTATTTACCTCGTTGTGTCACCGGTGAGTTGGTTTCGGGAATGGCTATGACCGAGCCCGGGGCGGGCTCTGATGCAGTGGGTATGGCCACCCGTGCGGTGCGCGAGGGCGACCATTACGTTATCAACGGAACAAAAATGTTCATCACCAACGGACCCATTGGTGATGTGTTTCTTGTATATGCGCGCACGGGCGAGGGACGTCAGGATCTGACAACGTTTATTGTCGAGAGCGGCTTTGCGGGATTCAGCGTGAGCAAAAAGCTTTCTAAGATGGGCATGCGCTCAAGCCCAACGGGCGAATTGGTGTTCCGCAACTGTCGCGTTCCGGTTCAAAATCGCGTGGGTGACGAAGGCTCGACGGTCAAGCACATGATGAAAAACCTTGATATCGAACGTGTTGGTCTGGCTGCAATGAGCCTCGGAATTGCGCGCGCATGTCTCGATCACTCTTTGAAATACGCGCAAGAGCGCAGCCAGTTTGGTGAGTCCATTGTTAACTTCCAAGCCGTGAGCGAGAAGATCTCGAATATGTACATCGGCTATCGTGCTGCACGTGCTCTTGTGTACGAAGCAGCACATGTCGTCGACGAAGGCCGTCGTGCGAATCAAGAGGCTGCGGCAGCCAAGGTCTTCGCTTCAGAGATGGCGACCAAGGTTGCCTTGGATGCGATTCAGGTGCTTGGTGGCTACGGCTATATCCGTGAGTTCCCGGTCGAGCGCCTCATGCGTGATGCCAAGCTGCTTGAAATTGGCGGTGGTACGAGCGAAATTCTCCGCAGCGTGATTATCAAGGAATTTGTGCGCAAAACCCGTTGAAGCACGCTCTGTTCGATTGAATATTGCTCACGGAAAAGACAATTGCCCCGGGGTGTAAAAACCCTAACCACTTTAAGAAACGCCCGGATTGCGACGTTTCTTGTTGTTTTTGTTCAATGTTTATCTGGTTTTTTGGGCTGGCCTGAAACCTGCTTCGGACTCCGCATACAACACGACCCGGTGCGGAGGACTCAACCATGATGAACATCAGGACGCTGAAATTGCTTGCGGGCGGTTTCTTGTTGCTGTGTGCTAGGCTTCTCTCATCTTGTGGGGCTGCTCCCGAGCTCAACGAGGAACAGGCACTTCCGTTTTTCGATAAAAGAGAGCCAATCGCCTATTCGAAATCGTCAGATGGCCGCGTCATCCCTGAACGTATTGCACGCTTTTTGGCCTCCGCGCAGTCATTTGGCGAGGGTGTGCGCCGGTATAGTTTGGGCAGCTACCAAAAGACGGTCACAGATTGCAGCGGCTTCATCGGGCAAGCGCACCGCTCTGTTGGATACGGAGTGCTCGTTTATCAGTTTGATTACGATATGTTGAATTTTACCTCTTGTTCTGGAGGTTTAAAGCCAGGTGACGTGGTCTTACTTGCCTATCCAGGGCGCAACCCAGATCACTGGATCATGATGGTCGATGTTAAGGAGCCTCAAGGTAAGTTTCATTCGCCTAACAACGTCATCATGGATGTTTCCTCCGACTACGTCGATGGTCGTCCCTACTTTAAGGGTGAGTTGCGCAGACGCAGCAATTTGCTTGCACGAAAAGTGTATGCCTGCCGCCGCCATCGTGCATTCGAAAAAGATTGGCGAGCACTTGCGGCTCAATTGAAGCAAGAGCAGCAACAACCAAAAGTCGAGGGCAAGGACAACGAGCCGGTGGAAGAAGATGAAAATGTCAAGCCGGAAGAGCAGGAGCCCAATTCCCTCTCGGGTCAAAGTGTAGCAAGCGCATCTCGCTGAGTCGGTCAACACGCACACGAGCCGCTTGCGTCAGCTTTGTTCTGACGCTGCGGCTTTTTGTACGTTGCCGAGCTCAGGCTCACCTGTTACCATTAACACAATTGGTGTTTTGAAGTTGGACAGGTGATTTGTGCAAGACACGGCTCGCAACATAGTCATCAAAGACTTGCCCGGTTCTGCGGAGCGTCGCCCCCTTTTTATTGTGGGAGACGTTCACGGGTGTGCGCGTGAATTGCGGGAACTGGTTAACAAAGCGCGTCAGCGCGTGTCTGATTTTCAGCTTGTTCTCGTGGGTGACCTCTTCACCAAGGGACCCGACCCTGTCGGTGTGTTCGATCTCATTCATGAATTCGATGCTATTTGTATAAAAGGAAATCACGACTGGGCTCTGTGGGCTGCTCTGGTTCAGGCGCAGCGTCGGGGAATGCAATCCCTGCCTGAGCACACTCAGCAAACCTTGCATCTTGTGCGGCATCACCGCCGTGCTTTGTTTGATTTCGTTAACGCGCTTCCGCACGCCATCAAGACGAGCGTGAAGCCCGCGCGTAAGCGTAAGGGTTGGGAAGCGGAATACCCCATGCTGATTGTGCATGCCGGTATCGACCCAGTCGCGGGTGTAGCTGCGACTCCTGAGCGCATGCTGTTGACTGCCCGCTATGTGCGCTGGGACAATCCCAGTACACGTGGAAAACTTCTTCTTGTGCCCTCGGGCTACCGCGCTGAGATGCTCGCGGAAGCAGAGCAAAAGCAGGCGCTCGGCCGGCCGACTCCTAAGGGATCCGCGCCGGAATTGCCTGCACCACACGTGGCCACTCGTGCGCGTCCGGATGTCAGTGACAAGTTTCGCTGGCACGAACTTCATACGGGGCCAGAACTGATTGTCTTTGGTCACGATGCGAAGCAGGGTTTGTTTCGCAAAACGTTGCCTTCAGGTCGGCCGATTTGTGTTGGTTTGGACACAGGATGCACATATGGCCGTCAGCTCACCGGTTATTTCCCTGAGCTCGATGACGCTGTCCAGGTCGATGCTAAGCGCAGTTACTTTGACCTCAACAAAAATGTGATAGTTCTTAGGGGGCCTTCGCCGCGTATCGCTGTTTGATTTCCCCCGAGAGTGGCCACATGAACAATCCGATTCATCTTGAAAAATTTCCCAGTGACGAAGAGCTTGTTCAACTCTTTAACGGCAATGAACAGTTTTTTCAGCTTCTTCTGCGCCAGTCTGTTCGCACGGAGCAAGTTATTGCACGCGCATATGCTGAAGGAACCTGGAATCAATATTCCGGTCGCGATTTTCTTGCTCATTTGGGTAAAGCCTGTCGCAACTGGCAGGATGCGCTTGGTGGGCTCGTTACGGCTCAGGGGCGCGCTTCAGCCAGAGGCCCAGCTGTACTCTTTTTGAGTCGCAATACTTACACCACATTCGCAGCTTCGTTTGCAGCGGTGCTTGCAGGCTTTGATGTGATGTTCATGCCTCTGCATGCGTCACATGCAGACATACGATGGTGTCTCGAATATTTTGGTTGTGTGGCTGTTGCGACAGACATCCAAGGTTTCGCGCAGCAACTTAAGGGTTTAAATATCGCAATTTTTGACCTCTCGGGTCAGCACTGGAGCGTGCGTGAAAAATCGCCCGAGCCAGCGCTTCTGGGTTTGTTTCGTTGGTACAAGACCGCGCCGGAGCTGCGTGAGGCAAAACGTCAAACCAATTCTTTGCCTGGATTTGAAGGAGATTTGCCTGATCGGGTGGGGCGCTTTAATTTTATCTCGTTTGGTCATGATGGCTTTCAAAAGCCGGAGTCTCTTTCGCTTGATGCTCTTGTTGTGACAGCAAACCATCTGCTCCTTCATCTTAACACACCAGCGGATCTGTTTTGGAAGACTCTTGAAGTCTTGCCACTTGGTAATCCGTTTTCACATCTCTCCCGTATTTGTGCGCTGCTCAAAAATGGTGTTGTCGGATTCCCTCAGCAGGGTGGTGAAGTGGAATCGCACCTGCGGATCCTTCGTCCGACTGTCATCTTTGCCAGCCCGGTTGAGCTCGAGAAATTGTCGGGGCACGTCAATGAGCATTTGCATGCTCCAGGTTTTAGCCCGCGCTTAGCGGTTGGCTCGCGCCTCGACAAAATGCGTAATTATTTGAAGACGGGAAGAGCGTTGAAGCTGCCTGAAACTGTCTTTGATGCAGCTTCTCGGACATTGCTCTGGGCGAGCCGGAATGCCATTGGCAAGGAATTCGTTCGCTACACTCTCGCAGATCTTCAATTGGTTGTGCACGGGTTGGCTCCGGCACGTGAAGTCCATGTCGAGATACTCGGGCAGATGGGTGTGCCTGTTGTGGAAACATATGGCGTTACGGCTGCTGCTGGGTTGCTCTCGGCCAATACATTTAATGCTGCGCATCTCAACTTGATTGGTAACCCTTTGTCGCACGTGTCATTCCGGTTGGGGCAGAATTCTTCGCTCGAGTACCGCCTCAACCATCCGGCCTTTGCCTCTTCTGGTCATTGGCAAGATACTGGGGATGTTGCGCAGATGACCCCGTTTGGTTTCAAAATTACGGGTCGCCGTCGGCATCTTTTCGTCACTGCGGGTGGTGTAACGATTTCGCCTCTCAGACTTGAGCAGTTGTTGCGTGAATCCTCGGAAATCCAGGACGTTTGTATCGTTGGCGATAAGATGCCGTTTTTGTCGGCTCTGGTTGTTCTTTCGCCGGACGCTCAGGCGGAGTTCAGGGTTAACCCGGAGAAGATGCGCGAGCTGGTTCAGCAACGTATTGGCAATGTAAATGAAACTCTTCCGCGTCATGCAACTATAAAGAAATTTTTGGTGCTCGAAAAACCTTTCCAGGAATCACTCGGTGAAAAGCTGCCTAGTGGTAGTCTAAACCGCTTGAAGATCAACGAAACTCGAAAGCCAGAAATTGAATCGCTCTACCAGACGGCGGTTCAGTAGTTTCTTCTCCGTGGTGTTTCTGTCGCTGTTTCCTTAACGGTTTGACCTCTTTGATTTTCATGGTTTACTCTTGAGTCAAGCGAACTCGATGTCACATGTGCCAAGGCGGTCGGTGCTGTGCTGGGGTGGTTTCGCGCTGCTGGAGGAGCCATGCAACAGACTCATAAAATCTACGACATCGTCCGCGATGCTTACAGCCCAACGAACTACAACGAGCTGAATTGGAGCGGGGGCTTTGCGGAATATCTCGAGTTAGTAGAGAAAAATCCGAAAATCTGCCGCACAGCATTCCAGCGCGTGCATGACATGATTATGCACTTTGGTACCTATGACTATGTTGAGCACAAAAAGAAGCTTGTGCATTACAAATTCTTTGATGATCCCCTGAACAACGGCAAAGATGCTGTGTTTGGTTTGGATGTTCATCTTGTGAAACTGGTGAATTTCTTCAAGGCGGCTAGTCTGCGTTATGGTCCAGAAAAGCGCGTACTCCTGCTGCACGGACCAGTGGGCTCAGCCAAGTCGACTATTGCACGTCTCCTGAAGAAGGGGCTTGAATGGTACTCTTACCAGGCCGATGGTGCGCTCTACACCTATGACTGGATCAACCTCAAAGATCGCCTCAACATGGAAGACACGATGGCGTGCCCCATGCATGAAGAGCCTCTGCGTTTGATTCCCGAGGAAGCGCGTGCAAAAGTGCTCAGCTACCTCAACAAGGGCAAATCTTTTGATCAGAAAATTTACGTTGAAGGCAATATCGATCCGGCTTGCCGTTTCATCTTCAACGAACTGATGAAGCAATACGGTGGCGATTGGGAGCGTGTGGTTAAGAACCACATCCGCGTGCGTCGCTTGCTGCTTTCGGAAAAAGACCGCGTTGGTATTGGAACATTTCAGCCCAAAGACGAAAAGAACCAGGACTCCACCGAGCTCACCGGTGACCTGAACTACCGCAAGATTGCAGAATACGGTTCCGATTCGGATCCGCGTGCGTTCAACTTCGATGGCGAGTTCAACATTGCCAACCGCGGTATGGTTGAGTTCGTGGAAATGCTCAAGCTCGACGTGGCTTTCCTCTACGATTTGCTCGGTGCGTCGCAAGAGCACCGCATTAAGCCAAAGAAGTTTGCGCAAACTGACATCGACGAAGTGATTGTAGGACACACCAACGAGCCCGAATATCGCAAACTTCAGAACAACGAGTTCATGGAAGCGTTGCGTGACCGTACGGTGAAAATCGACGTTCCCTATATCACCAAGTTGAAGGAAGAGACCAAAATCTATCGCAAGGACTTCAATCCTGAGAGCGTTCCGCACATTCACATTGCGCCACACACGATTGAAACAGCTGCAATGTGGGCTGTCATGACGCGCCTTGAGGAGCCTAAGAAGGCTAACCTCACCATGATGCAAAAACTCAAACTGTACGACGGCAAAACGCTGCCAGGTTACACTGAGGACAACATCAAGGAGTTGCGCAAGGAAGCAATGCGCGAAGGTTTGGATGGCATCTCACCTCGTTACATCCAAGATAAAATTTCCAACGCACTTGTGGATGACCGCGGCAATGGCTGTATCAACCCCTTTATTGTTCTCAATGAGCTCGAAGGTGGTTTGAAGAACCATTCGCTTATTCGTGATGAAGAGACCAAGAAGCGCTACAGAGAACTTCTTGCAAACGTCAAGCAGGAATACGAAGACATCGTGAAGAACGAGGTTCAGCGTGCGATTTCTGCTGATGAAGAGGCGATTGCGAAGCTGTGTGGTAACTACATCGACAACGTTAAGGCTTACACTCAAAAGGAACGTGTCCGGAATAAGTACACGGGCCAGAGCGAAGAGCCAGATGAGCGTTTGATGCGTAGCATTGAGGAAAAGATCGACATTCCGGAAAGCCGCAAAGACGACTTCCGGCGTGAGATTATGAACTACATCGGCGCACTCGCACTCGAGGGCAAGACCTTCGACTACAAGACCAACGAGCGCTTGCACAAAGCTCTGGAGTTGAAGCTTTTTGAAGATCAAAAAGACACCATCAAGCTCACAAGCTTGGTGTCGAATGTGGTCGACAAGGAAACCCAGGCTAAGATTGATGTCGTCAAGAACCGCCTGATCAAGAACTACGGCTACTGTGATATCTGCTCGAATGATGCGCTGCATTTTGTGGCCAGCATCTTTGCGCGTGGCGACGTGAAGCGCTCATCGAACTGATGCTTTTGCTAAGGGTTTGTTGAGCACCGAGTGGCGCGCCTGAGGAGAGAATGGCATGAAGATGGAAACCGACGTCAACCGCTTTCGAAGGATTGTGCGTGGACGTATCAAGGACAACCTCAAGCGCTTCATTTCCTCGGGCGAGCTGATTGGTCGTCAGGGGAACAAGCAGGTCACCATTCCCCTTCCGCGCATCGATTTGCCACGTTTCCAGTTTGGCGGAAACCAACAGAAGGGCGTGGGACAGGGTGATGGTCAGCCGGGCGATCCGCTCAATCAAGGCCAGCCCCAGCCAGGCGAGGGCGAGGCAGGACAAAATCCCGGTGAACACGGGCTCGAAGTTGATGTTTCGCTCGAGGAACTTGCCGACATTCTCGCGGAGGAGTTGCAACTTCCGCGCATCGAGGACAAAGGCAAGAAGAACGTCAAATCGCGCAAGTTCCGCTATCACGGAGTTCTCAAGACGGGTCCTGAGGGTCTGCGCAACTTCAAGCGTACTTACAAAGAAGCGCTCAAACGCCAGATTGCTTCGGGTGACTACTCTCCTCACGCACCCAAGGTCATTCCTATCAAGGAAGACAAACGTTTTCGTAGTTTCAAAATTGAAGAGAATCCCGAAGCAAGCGCAGTTATCATCTACATGATGGACGTGTCTGGTTCGATGGGTGACGAGCAAAAAGAGATTGTGCGGCTGACCTCCTTCTGGCTCGATACCTGGCTTAAGCGCAACTACGACAACATTGAAACACGCTTCATCATTCACGATGCTGTGGCGCGTGAGGTTGATGAGCAAACCTTCTACCACACCAAGGAGAGCGGCGGTACGCTTATTTCGAGTGCGTACAAGCTGTGCGAGAAGATCATCAAGGAAGAATATCCTCTCGATGAGTGGAACATTTACATGTTCCATTTTTCTGATGGTGACAATTGGAGTGGCAACGACACCAACGAATGTATGTTGTTGCTTGACAACGTGCTCCTCCCCACCTCAAATCTGTTCTGTTACGGTCAGGTCGAGAGCCGCTACGGCAGTGGCCAATTCCTGAAAGATCTTGAGAAGCACTTCGGCGAGAACCAAGAAAAAGTGGTGACCCACCAGATCAAAGACCGCGATGGCATCATGAATGCACTCAAGGTTTTTCTCGGCAAAGGAAAATGACCATGGTGATGGATCCGCGTCTGACCAGTGAGTTGACTCCCGAACTCCGAAACATTGTCATGGAGATTGAGTCTCAGAGCCGAAATCTGGGTCTCGATTTCTTTCCTGTTATTTTTGAAATGGTAAATTACCAGCAGATGAGCGAGATTGCCTCGTACGGTGGCTTTCCAACGCGCTATCCGCACTGGCGATTTGGAATGGAATATGAGCATCTGTCGAAGAGCTATGAATATGGCTTGAGTCTGATTTACGAGATGGTCATTAACAACGACCCTTGCTATGCCTATCTTTTGAAAAGCAATTCGCTCGTGGATCAAAAAACAGTGATTGCTCACGTCTATGGCCACTGCGATTTCTTCAAAAACAATTATTGCTTCTCGCACACCAACAGAAAGATGTTGGACGAGATGGCCAACCATGGCAGCCGAGTGCGTCGCTATATCGAAGAGGTTGGGCACGATGAGGTCGAATCCTTCATCGATACCTGTCTGACTCTCGAAAACCTTATCGATCAACACGCTCCGCATATTCGGCGTGAGCCAAAGGCAGGGCGCGATGCGGATGATTCCCTGCCGCCAGAGAAACGTCCTGTCCCAAAGTTACCAACTCAACGCAGTTATATGGATGGGTACATTAACCCAGAAGGATATCTGAAGGAGCAGCAGGAGCGCATCATCCGTGAGGCCGAGCGTGAAAAGCGTTTCCCCGAATCCCCTCGCCGTGATGTGCTGCAATTCTTGATTGAACATGCACCACTTTCTGCTTGGCAGCGTGATGTTCTTTCGATTGTGCGCGAGGAAGCTTACTATTTCGCGCCGCAGGGACAGACCAAAATCATGAACGAGGGCTGGGCTGTATACTGGCACTCCAAACTGATGACCCAATTTGTGCTGAACGACTCTGAAGTCATCGATTACTGCGACCACTATGCGGGTGTTACGGCGACCTCTGGTATGCGCCTCAATCCCTACAAAGTTGGTGTTGAGCTGATGCGACACATTGAAACCCGTTGGAACAAAGGCCGCTATGGCCTCGACTACATGCTGTGCGATGACCCTGCGCAGCGTCGTTCCTGGGATACACAAACCAACCGCGGGCGTGAGAAGCTCTTCGAAGTGCGTAAGTACCACAACGACATCACCTTCATCGATGAGTTCCTGGATGAGGACTTCTGCGAAGACGCGAAGCTTTTCACCTGGGCTGCCGATCGGCGCACGGGTCAGGCTGTCATCAGCGATCGGGATTTCCCTCAGATCAAACAAGAGCTCCTCGATGCACTAACCAACTTTGGTCAACCGATCATTGAGGTGGTTGACGGCAACTTCCGGAACCGGGGAGAGCTCTTGATGTCGCACGAGCATCAGGGCAAAGATCTGAAGATTGACTGGGCCATGGAAACTATGCGCAGCCTCTTCAAGATTTGGAACCGACCTGTGAATTTGAGTACAATTCTTGAGGGCGAGCCACGCTTGCTGATTTATGATGGTGGCGAGCCGCGCATCGAAAAACCGGTGACGACCGAAGAGGCCAGCTGAGTGCTGGCTTTTTTCTTTACTCGAAAGCGATATCCGAGCCAGGTGTGTGAATGAAAATCGCCTTGTAACCTTCGACCACTCCAATTCTTCCACGCACGAATTTCAGAGTTTTTCCTGCAGAGGACTGCAGAGTGCCGCGGAGCCAGCTTTTGTTGGCACCAAAGGCTCTGTCGGCAGTAATGACAACTTTTTCGCTCGGCTGTTCATTTTCTGTGGTGCCGTTGAGCTGCACATAAATGTGGTGCAGGCCTGTTTTTTGCATCTGCAGAGCGACTTCGCTCAACGTAACACACTCTCCCTGTTGCACATTGGCCAGGCTCTCAGGGGATTGTATTTTCTTGTCTTGTTGGCACGAGGCACCTTCGATTTCCACCTGTGGCAATTCCGAGATCTTCTGTGTCTCGATGCTTTCGGCAAAAAGTTGCGCTGTTGGGTTCGATTGCCCCTGAGATGCCCGATCAAAATGTGCCACGATGGGCAGGTGATCGGAGAATCCTACGTCGAAGTGCGTTGTGCGCATCTGACCTGCAGAGTCTTTGTATTTGCGGAGCTGCGAGCGCAGGGGCAGACCATCGCCATTGCTGAGCACCGCGGCAGTAGTGCCCGAACGTCCCACCACCTGAAGTGCAGCACCAAGGACAAGAGCACCATCCTGAAGCATTGAGCGGGTGATGATGATGTTGTCGAGCGCCTGAAAGTGAGAGTCGTGCGGATAGTCGCCTTGCTCACCAGCAGAGAGAGTTAACCACAACGGCACGAGTTTCTCGGGCTGCTTTGCCAAACGCGCTTCGGTCAGAGATTGTGCGAGTTGCAGTCCACCGTGCACAGGTTCTTCGCGGTAGTCAGCATTGAAATCTCCGACAATCATGGCCGCAGCAGCTTTGCCCTCGCTGGTGCGCAACGATTCAATGTGTTTGCGCATCAGTTCTGCCAAAGACCGTCTCATCACATCACCCCAGGGTGATTTGTCGCGTTTGCTTTTCCAGTGGCTGTTGAGCAGGGTGAACACAGAGCCTTCCGGGAGAATCACACTTACCCGTTGCGGATCGCGCGAGGCACCAATGAAATCTTTCTGTGCTTCGGCCTCCATTTCCTGGGGCTTAAACAGGAAGTCTATGCGCGTGTTTTCAGCGAGTGGGAGTTTACTTATAACGGCAGTAGTGACTGCAGTGGGATTGTCTTGTGCCTGTTGTCCCAAAGCATAGTGGTTGTAGCCGAGCTCACTCAAAACGGGCTTGAGTAATTCGAGTGAGCGGCTCTGGTTGGCCGCGCTTTCAATTTCCTGAAGTGCCACGACTTCGGGCAGCCCTGCAGCCACGAGTGCTGTGCGGATCCGTTCGGTTTTCTTTTCAGCGAAGCGGCCGCTGTGCCAATTCGAGAATGCTTCTGAATAGTCGTCGTAGGCGGAACTGTTGTTGGGTAGGTCGTCCCAGAAGTTCTCGACATTGTAGCTTGCAACACGCACCGTGCGCTGCGGTAGATGTTTAAAGACTCTGAGATTCGTGTCCGAGGGAGATGATGACTCAAGCACAAGCTCACCTGATGCGGTGAGCTGCAAAGTCTGTAGCTCAGAATTTTCAGTGCACGGTGCGCGGAGGCATTGCGCAGAGCCGTTAGTCAGTTTGATTGTGTCTTTCCCAGAAAGAAATTTTTCGCGCTCTGTTGCGCTGATTGGATATCGAATGGTCTGGCTTGCGGAGTCGAGAATGACTTTGTCTTGCAGCAGAGTGACTGCGATGTTGTCGAGATTGTTGCGCAGCAGAAGTGTGCTTTGCGCACTGATTGCCTGCCGGGTTTGCCAGGCACCGATCCGCTCTGCAGCAACAGGTTGACGATCGAGTGCAACCGTTACAGTCATTCCGTTGCAAGAGAAAGACAACGTGAGCGAGTTCTTTTCACTCGCTGAGCTCGCCTGTAGGAGATTTCGGCACTCTACCTGTTCGCCGGAGCGGGATGTTGCACTCGCGCGAAACGCTACCAACTCAGAGGCGCGGATCATTCCAATCAATTGCTCCGAGGTTTGAGTAAGGTTGATTTGATACGCGCTGGTGAGGCCTGGTTGGCGCGTGGAAGGCGCGTCGTGCAAAAGGAGTGAGTTCAGAAAAGGTGAGGTGAACTTTACCCGCGCTATGAGTTGTTGAAGCTCTTCGGCGCGTGGCTGAGTGGGCGCAGCTAGAAGCTGCGATTGCGTTGCTGATTGAGTTTTGTTGCAGGCCGTAGGTGAAGTTGCAGCGAGAATCGAGATAACAACCTGTGTCGCGTTTTTGCCAACGTTCAGAATCATGATTCAATTCCTTGCGCTTGGGGACATGCGACGGCGGCGTCAACGCTCGGCTGCCGTGACGTGTTCGGCTAGCACGGTTTTTTGTGTTGGTCGAGCGATAAATTTCACTAAAGTTTCAAATTATCAGTGATTATCAATAATAAGTGCAGTGTAAAATCCTTGGTCAGAGGCTCGAGCTGAAGTGGTTTGAAAGACCCAAGCAATTGTTCATTGTTCTTGGCAGCCAGATTGGCACAGGAGTTGCTCTCGGCTTTGGTTGCAGACCCGCTCGCTGGTCGGCACGCAGGGGAGACAAGCATATGGCAATGGACAACTTCAACAATGCATCTGGTAAAAGGAAGATCACTCAGGCTCTGTGTCTCGGAGTGGGCCTCTTGACCGGAGTGACACTGGTGAGTACGCCCACAGCCTGCAATCCGGGAAATGTGCGTATCAGCCGCGAGCCGCTGGCTCAGACGGGCGAGCAGGATATCGACAGCCGCAGTCCCTCAATCAATGAGGAGCGTCTTGAGGTTGAGCCAGAAATCGAGCAGGTCTCGGCAAACACAGAGCCAACCGTGAGCGGAGAAGATCCTCGACTCATCAAATCCGATGCGTCGCTTTTTGCGGTCAAGGCGGAACCCGAGTTTTGTTCGGGGTTGAAGCCGGGGGAGTGTCTCACACTCGTCATCCAAGTGCCCAGTACATTGCTTCAATCGAGTCTTGGTTTGGGTGTCCTTGGGCTGAGCTTGGCTTCAAAAGGCTACAACGATCTTCTCCATCGCACCTGTGGGGAGGGGCTCAAGGTTGGGCTCCCTGTGATTGAGGCAGGCCTGCCCTTGGTCAGACGGAATGGTGTGGCCAAGGGACTCTTTGGCGGATTCAAACGAGCGCGCTGTCTATACCAGGTTCTGACCGATGAGGGGCAGCTGCCACCACAGTTGAGCAGCAACGAGACTGGGTTGAAGGTGCGCTTGGTTGACTTCACCCTGAGCGGCTCTGCGATTTCAACCAATCCGGTGATCGGCAAATTTGAGTTTAAAGAGAGCAAGCTCAACACTCGTTTCCATGATGTGTCTCTGCGCATTCCTCAGGCGGGGCAGTCGACCACGTGGGAGCCTGTGCGTGGAGGCTGGAACATCTTTGATACGGCCACCTACAGCGGTATTTTCAAGACAAGCAACGTGAATGTGACTGTCAACCGGGGGCTGGTTTTCAAGGCCAACGGATTTGGAATCGCGAGTTACTTGAATACTGTGGTTGAGCCCTTTCTGGATGAATCAACCCGGACGCAGTCGCTTGTGAAGGCGCGCGCGCAGGTGGAAATGATGCGCATGGCCGTGCGTGCCTTACGCCAAGGAAAATCTATGGTGACCTCTTCACTCGTGCTTGTGGGCATGGGGCTGGATGCAATCAAGCAGCTCTGCAGTAGCCCCGGTTCGGATTGTAGAGTTCAGAATTCCGAGAGGGATCTCGTAACCCAATTGAATGCGTCCTTTGATAACGGTGAGCCCCTGGAAAGCAACAGCAAGGCTCTTCTCATCGATGCTCTTAAGTACGTTCCGCTAGGACTTGTTCGAGCTGTGTTTGAACACGCCGATGAAAAGGCGCTGGTTGCACAGATGCGCCCACCGTTGCCCGCACCGATTTCTGCAGCACCTGCTGCGGCTCCTGCACCAGCACGGTAAGTGAACTGATTTGCTTGTGGTCTGCGGCTCAGGAGGAGCTGCTCACCAACTCAGAGATAATCTCTTCGTGATCTGTGCGAGGCAAACTGCGCTGTGGGCGCATTTTTTTTTTGGTTTCTGCAGCGATCTGTGGATCTGCGATTTCAATCCAGTAGCATGTATGGTTTGCGTGGGCGCTGAAAAAGCCTTCTGCAACAGGCACACACTCTTGTTTGTGGGTGAATTCGGTCATGTGTTTTTTAAAGTGCTCCGCGGTTTTTGCGGCCTCGGGACCGAAAAAGTCCCAGTGATGCACGGTGCTGCTCATCGTCTCTCTTTCAAGCTTAAGTGTGAGGCAATTTGTGACGTAGTGCACTTCTACAGGAGGACGATGTTGGATGTCCATGGAGCAACTGCTGGTCCCTGATTATGCACGAAGTTTTTCGCCTGTATTGCGAGCAAGATTGTTGAATTTTTCGAAACTTGATACGAATGCGGAAAATTCCTGTCCAATCAGCCAATTAAAAAAACGGACCGCGAAAAGTCTTCCTACGCTATTGACAGTGTTTTTTGGGCTACTGTACCACTATATATGACAAGACAATCTTCTGACCCTGCACAAATGTAAGGTATAGGACATTTATACCACACACGGCGCACTCGGAAATTGCCTTCGTCATGGGAAGACCCAACCGCCTGCAAGGAGCAACATATGGCGAACTCTGCATTCCGGCTCTTTCACCCACGCGTCTCAAATCAAGGCCTCGACCTCTCAAACGTCAACCTGACTGGCTCGCTCGAGAACATCATCCTCGATCTGCGCCCGAAAATTGAAATGGGTAAAGAGTATTCATTCTTGGCAGCCGCCGTGCTCGCGGAAAAGTTGCGCGTTGAAACCCTGCAAACACTCGGTTTAAGCACAGACACTGCACCCGTGAGCAAGCCTGAGGGTGAAAAGCTGCGTCCTACGCTGCGCCAATATGTGCAGTTCGGTATTGACCAGGGGCACATGAGCCCACGGCTGGTTGAACTTAACCTTGAAGACCTGCAGAAGCACATCAAACCGGAGCGCACCTATCTGTTTGATTACCTCGGTGCGCATACCCTGTACGACCGTTACCTCCTTCACAAGGAAGGCAACCGCTATGAGGACATCCAGCATTTCTGGATGCGTGTTGCTATGGGGATGGCTCTTGCCGAGAAGGACAACAAAGAAGCATCAAAGCGCGCCGTTGAGTTCTACGACGTTATTTCGCAAATGCTTTACGTGCCGAGCACGCCAACTCTGTTTAACGCGGGAACGAATCGTTCACAGATGTCGAGCTGCTTCCTGACCACCACTCAGGACGACCTCGTCGACATCTACCGCCAGTACTCGGACAACGCGCTGCTCTCGAAGTTTGCCGGTGGCCTTGGCAACGACTGGACTTCGATCCGTGCAAGCGGTTCCTGGATCAAAGGAACCAACGGACGCTCCCAGGGCGTTATCCCGTTCATTAAGGTTCAAGACTCATCTACAATTGCGGTGAATCAAGGCGGCAAGCGCAAGGGAGCTGTGTGCGCGTATCTTGAAACGTGGCACCTCGACATCGAAGACTTCCTTGAGCTGCGCAAGAACACAGGCGATGAGCGTCGCCGTACTCATGATATGAACACGGCCAACTGGGTTCCGGATCTTTTCCTGGAGCGTGTTGAGAAAAACGCCGACTGGACTCTCTTCTGCCCGAGCGAGGCGCCAGAGTTGCATGATACTTTCGGCGCCGAGTTCAAGGCACGTTACGAAGCCTACGAAGCTGCAGCAGAGCGCGGCGAAGTGAAGAACTTTAAAAAGGTTTCTTCTGTGACTCTCTGGCGTAAGATGTTGACGATGCTGTTTGAAACCGGCCATCCCTGGATCACGTTTAAGGATCCTTGCAACATCCGCAGTTCTCAGCGCCACGTTGGAGTTGTGCATTCAAGCAACCTGTGTACCGAAATCACCCTGAACACCAGTTCAGAGGAAACAGCGGTCTGCAACATCGGCTCTGTGAACCTGAAGGCTATCTTCCAACAGCCTCAGCCTTACGAAGCTCTGCGCACGACTGTCCGCGCTGCAATGCGCATGCTCGACAACGTGATCACCGAGAACTTCTACCCCATCGAGTCGGCGCGTCGTGCCAATGAGCGCCACCGTCCGGTCGGGCTCGGCCTCATGGGCTTCCAAGATGTGCTCTACATGAAGCGCATTCCTTACAGCTCTCCGGGCGCAGTTATGCTTTCTGCTCAAATCATGGAACACATCAGCTATCATGCAGTTGAGTCCTCGGCAGATATCGCGCGTGAGCGCGGAAAGTACGAGTCGTTCGAAGGCTCCGCGTGGGCACAAGGCAAGTTGCCACAGGATACTGTGAAGGAACTCGGCTCTCATGTGCGTGTTCCAGAGGTTCCCGCATTCTTTACGAACAGCAAGAACGAGACGGTGTTTGCAGCCGATCTTCTCGGCGGCGACGGCTTCCCTGCGAAGCTCGGATGGGATTCTGTGCGTGAGAAGGTGAAGGGCGGCATGCGCAACAGTCTGTGCATGGCCATTGCACCCACGGCCACCATCTCGAATATCGCGGGATGTACACAATCGATTGAGCCGAGCTACAAGAACCTGTTCGTAAAAACCAACCTCGGTGGGGACTACACGGTCATCAACGAGTATCTGATTGAAGATCTCAAGAGCCGTAATCTCTGGAATGCTCAGCTCGCGCGCGAACTCAAACGTGCGGATGGTTCCATCCAGAATTTCGACCTGCCGCATGATCTCAAGGAACTCTACCAGACTGCATTTGATGTTGAGCCCGAGCAACTGATCCGCTGTGCCGCGGCGCGCCAGGTTTATATCGACCAGGCTCAGAGCTTGAACTTGTACTTGGGTGCACCATCGGGGCGGCGTTTGGATGAGATGTACCGCTATGCATGGCATTCTGGCCTCAAAACGACCTACTATCTGCGCACCAAGGCTGCGACAGGAGTTGAAAAATCGAGCATTAATGCAGGATCTTCAACTGGCATGACTACAACCTCAGGTGCCGCAATGGGTTCAACCCAAGAGGGTGCGAAAGCTTGCTCGATCGAAAATCCTGATTGCGAGAGCTGTCAGTAACCGGGTCTGCTGCAGCGCCCTGAATGCTGCAGCATTTTTTCATTTGTCACTCACAGGAGCAACACAGACATGTTGTTGAACGCCACACAAACCCAACTAATGCCATTTGAATATCCATGGGCATGGGATGAATTCAAGAACCTTTGCAAGAACCACTGGCTTCCTCAAGAAATCTCGATGGCGTCGGATATCCAGCAGTGGAAGAGCAACACCACTCTGACTGCCGATGAAAAACACCTCATCAAGAAGATTCTGAGCTTCTTTGCAAACACCGATGTGCTTGTGGGCGATAACATCGTGATGGCAATTTACCGCCATCTGACCAATCCCGAAGTGCGCCAGTACCTCTGCGGCCAGGCCTTTCAGGAAAGCATTCACTCTTGGTCATACGCACACATCGTAGAATCACTCTCGATGGATCAAAAGGAAGTGTTCTCCGAGTTCAAGCGCTTTGGCACCATCAAAGACAAACATGATTTTCAAGCTGCATTTTTAAACGGTGTTATGCATCCAAACTTCAGCACTGAAAGTCTGCAAGGCAAGAAAACTTTCCTCGAGAACCTTTGCGCGTACTACATTGGAATGGAAGGCATGCAATTTTACAGCGCATTCGTGTTGCTGCTGAACTTCAAGCGCCGCAATCTGATGGTGGGTGCTGCCGAGCAGCTCGAGTACATCGTGCGTGATGAATCGCTGCATTGCCGCTTTGGTACTAAACTCATCAACCAATACATTGCCGAGTATCCAGAGGCTTGGATCGCCGAGGTCAAGGAAGCTGTGCGCAACAACGTTTCGCGCGTGGTTGAGCTCGAGGATGCCTTCGTTGCTGACTGCTTGCCGCGCGATGTGTTGGGCATGAGCAAAGAGCAGTTCTCGCGCTACATTCGTTACATCGCGGATCGCCGCCTGGAATCCATTGGTCTTGAGCCGCTGTTCGGAATTGAAGACACTCCCTTTCCGTGGATGAACGAAATCATGGATCTGCCCAAAGAAAAGAATTTCTTTGAGAGCCGCGTAACGGAGTATCAGGCTTCGGTGTCGCTCGACTGGAACTGAGCCAAGCGCAGGATGGGGCTCGTTATAGGGTTCGAGCAGTCAACTGCTCTGAGACTTGGGCTTATCGAAGGTTCTGGAATTATTACTTATTAAGCCCCACCATCGCCTACGATGGTGGGGCTTAATTGTATCGCATCGTGGATGCGTTTTTCTGTTGTAAAATCAGATAATTATTTGCGTGTTTTTTGTTAGTTAATTTTAAGCTCAAAGTTCCGATACGTTTCAAGAAGAGGGGGATTTTGAGCTATGAAAAGACCATTCAGAGCCGAGTCTGTCAGTCGAGTCCGCAGAAAATCGTGCATGCTCTGTCTAGGCTCTGCTGCGCTGATATGCGTTGCTGCAGCGTGCACCAACGATAACAGCTACGACTCGGGCACGCCGGCGGCGAAGGCGGCAAAGAAGACTCTCGGAGCAGAAGCCCCAAAAAAGAGCCCAACGGGTGGCGTAAGAGCCAAAGGCGAAGCTGTGCCCCGCTCAGATTCCTCAGCAACGTTCAGCGGAGGGGTGCCGTTCCAGTCGGTGGCGTCCGACGCCGAGGCTTGGGTGGTGACAGACAACAAGGCGACCCGCATTGAGCTCAACAAACCAGGTTATCCCAAAACGGAATGGACGTTCTCTTCGAGTAGCCGTGGTAACCGAACATACGTGAGCGAATTGGGGCTCCTCATTGGACGCACCAACTTCGACCAAGCCTCTCGCGGGGTGTGGTTGGCCAAGCGCGATCAGCCGGGAACGGCAGTCAAAATCTACGACCCGCCGGATATGCGCACACAAAGCAGACTTTCAGTGACATCGTTCAAGATCGGAAATCAGCCGTATATCGGCATGGCTTATGGAACTTCCGGCGGAAACAAGAAATTCGTGCGGATTCCGATCGACCGCACGAAGCCAAATGGGATCGACGAGACTCGCAAACAGGAGCGGGAGTACGGTGCGCTCTCTCAAGGCGTTGGCGGATTCGGGGGTGTGGGCAACTTCGCCGCGTATGGCTCCTTCATGGATCAAACCAAAAAGGCTTTTTATCTCGGTGGCGGCTCGGGTTCGGGAGCTTGGGGTGTAAACGTTGAAACGATGAACGAGCTATCTCTGGGCGACGTGCCCAATGGTGCCATTGGAGCAGCCAACCGACGCGTCTGTGGATACACAATGGCAACCGCACGTGGGTTAAGCTACGCACTTGCCGGTGACTTGAAAGGTAACATTGTTTCTGCAGGTGGAGCCTATACCTTTGCTCATGACCCCCAAAACGACGTCATCTTTGGTAGCAGCAATTCTGCCGGAAGTTTTTCTGTGGCACGGCAAAGCTGTGTTGCAGCGGGTGGCACTGACTGCGCAACAGGTGGTGGCTCGTGCGAAGTGTTTCCCGCTGTCGTGGTTGGCCCCATGAGTGCCGTAGGCGATGGGCGTGTTGTGGGTATCAAACGCGGCAACCCGAGCGAGGTTTATCTCATTTCGCTAAAGGATAAAAATAATTTGAATTCTGGGATCGAGGTGACTTCGGTCACTCAAATCCAGGGTGATGCATACATGTACAATGACTTCACCGGTGTGACTCTCTATGCACCAGACCAAA
This sequence comes from Betaproteobacteria bacterium, assembly GCA_016868315.1. Lineage (GTDB taxonomy): Bacteria > Bdellovibrionota_B > Oligoflexia > Silvanigrellales > Silvanigrellaceae > RFOM01. Next base: position 227,805 of record VGHE01000003.1, on the reverse strand, counting down.
CCCGGCTCATCGAATTCAAGACACTGAAAGGTTTTCAGGCAGGCAAACCTGTCAAACAAGTTCTCGCGGGTTGGAGCGCGCAATCGAAGAACACTGAAGACCTGCGTGGATTAAAACTTGAGCTTGCGTGTTACAAAACCGGAAAACCCAAGCCCACCTATGTGGATTACTCTGCTCAGCTGAAGAATTCAGCGAGCTTATTTGCTCTCGACGTCAAGGATTGCTCTGGGGATATCGATGCCATTGAAGTGAAGCTTTCGTCCGATGGCACGACCAATAACTTCACACGTCTTTCGACTTTTGAGATCCGAGGTGCGCAATGAATTCCAACAAGCAAAAGAAGTTTGCCCTGGCAGGTGCGCTCGGAATTGCAATGTGGATGTCCAGCGTAATTATTCCAACATCGTGCGGAAGTCGTGTGCCTAACAAAAAGGTGTTTGTCGTTGGAGAAAAGACCATCGTCACACCGCTCCCAGCACAATACGCATTGTCTGCGTTGCCGGCGAATTTGCCGCAAAAGATTCTCTTAAGCTTTGATGGCGGTGGAAAACAGGTCGAACCTGATTCGGGAGCAGTGATTCAATTCTACGAAAGTCTTGAAGGCGGCGAACCGTTTTATACGATTGCTGCGAAGGACTTTAAATTTCTGCACCTGCGCACAGGCTGTGCCTCAGGGGATGTTGCGCTGCTAGAAAACAACATTGAATCCGATGTGTTGATTTGCGATGGCTCTTTGAACCTCAATCGCATTCGACGCATGGAGCTTGTCTACCCCAACGGTAAGAAGAAGGAGGCCACCAGTTTGGCTCCTGATTATCAAGAAGGCGACGTTTTGGCTGCAGGTGTGATGTTCCGCTGAAGAGTGCAAACAGACCGCCTATCGACACCCGGCTTTGGCCGGGATTTTTAGTCATCTTCCCGGCTTTGGCCGGGATTTTTTTTGAACACTGTTTAACTCTTGCACAGCCGTGCGTTGTGGATGCGCTGAAATGATTGATGTTTTTATTGGCTCGAATCATGCTTAGCTCGTCTCACCGAGTCATTCTTTGAGATTTTCTGATGCATGAGGAACAGCTATGACAAACCACAATCTCTCTCGCTTCACTTCTCTCACACGTCTCATCAGCGGCTTGTTGCTCTCGCTCTTTGCTGTGGGCTGCAGTGGTACACCGCTGAGTTCCTCAGTGCAGGATTTCTCGGGTTCCCAGCTCTATGGCACCGGGATGGCCGATGGTACGTTGAGCCTGACCTTCGATGATGGCCCAGGGCCACGCACCGCTGAATTGTCGCGCTATTTGAAGGAAGAAGGAGTCCAGGCAACGTTCTTCATTCAGGGCAGTGCCGCTGCCGCCTACCCCGAAGTGCTCAAGCAATTGCACGCAGATGGCCATCGCCTCGCAAATCACACCTACAGCCATCCGCGGATGACAACAGCCACGGATCCGGTGACCGAGGTACGTCGCACCGATGAGCTCATCAAGAAATATGTGACTGATGGTGTGTTTCTCTTTCGTGCTCCTTATGGTGACTGGAATGGCAAAGTCGCGACTGTTCTCAATAGCGCAGGTCTGACGAAGTACGTCGGTTCGATTTTCTGGGATATTGGCGGTGTCCGTACCGAGGGAACAGACAAGCGTTTGAATACAGCTGCCGATTGGGCATGCTGGGCGTTCAATGATTCTGTTGAGACATGTGCGGATGGCTACATGAATGAAATTCGTGACCTTGGTCGTGGAATTGTGTTGATGCATGACATGCACTCGCGCACTGTCGACATGGTCAAGAATATGGTTCCACGCTTGAAAAATGAGCGCTATCGGTTTGTGAGTCTCGAGAGCATTCCCACGGTTTCTGCTGCATTGGCACGCCGTACCAACACGGGCGATGCACCGCCACCTGCGCTGTCTTGTCCTGCAGGATTCTCTCCAACCGATGTGGGCACTCAAGGTGGAAAACTTTGTGTCTCTGAGACCGAAGCTTCCGGACCATTCACTCAAGGCATGATTGCAGCCTGTCGTGAAAAAGGCGGCGGTGATGCTTGCGGCAATGCGCGCTGGTCGCGTGGATTGGCGCTCTGGTTGCATGGTGCTGGTCGTTGTCCTGTGGGCGCATCGTTTGATTCAGCTTTGAATATCTGTGTGGAAGGCGAAAACGTTTTTGGCCCATTTGCTCAATCGCAGGTGAAAGCGTGCAGGGCGGCAAGCGCCAATCCCACGTCACCTGTCTGCGAGAGCAACCGCTGGTCGAGAGGATTCTTTGCCTCACTGGCGCGCTGAGGCGGCTGAAGTTAAGTCCACTTTTCATTGCTGACTGGTTTATTTTGGGAGGTGTGTGTGTTTCGTGTGAATTCTCGCCGGAAGTTCTTTTCGGCTGTGGAAATCAGAAACGCCAGAAGTCTTGTTGTCACAGTGTTTGCGGCGGCGGCACTTGTGAGCGCCTGCAAACCGCTCCTCCAGAATCCAGACTCGATTGAAATGTCCGTTACACCTGACAACGACGCAGATGTGCTCGAGAGACTCACAGCAAAGCAGAACACAGCTTTAACGACCTACATGCTGCAGTCGAGCTCACGCTCAAATGAGGTTTGCCTGATTCCGGAGGGAACCCAACTCGTTGCCGATGCAATAAAACCTGAGGGAATAGGTCACTGGCGAGTCTTTTCTCTGAGCGAAATACGTTTGCCCTCTGGTGAAGTGGGGCGGCTCACGCGCGTTTCCAATGAGACCGAAGCGGCTACTCCCAACCCTGTGCCAACTCCCACACCCTTGGTGACTCCGAACTCACCTCTGGTGGCTCCAAACTCTTTATTGAGTGAAGGGAAGGAAGAGGCTGTGGTCAGCAAAACACCCCAAGAGCTCCTTAATTGTGCGCTGTTGCAAAAAGAAAGTTTCTTGGTTTTTTCAGCCGACTTCTCGCGCGAGTTGTTTGCCGATCCGCAGAAGAAAACTCCCGGTCAGGGACAGGGCGGATTAACGAGCCCGGGGTCTTCCCCGCGCAATAGTAATAGCTCTTGGCAGTGGCCGACACGTGGGCGCACCATACGTAATGATTCCGGTGGAAGTGGTTACTTTAATGCTCCGCGTGCATCCGGACGCGGGCATCAGGGGATCGATATCGTTGCAGCAGTTGGTGAGGCCGTCTACGCTTCGCGGTCGGGAACAATCGTCGATCCTGCTTGGGAAGGTGCGTATGGCAAGGTGGTCGATGTGCGGCATGAGGGCGGATACTTGTCCCGCTATGCACATTTGAGTTCATTTACCTACAGCCATGGAACATACGTCGAAAAAGGTGCCCGCATTGCGACCGCTGGACGCACCGGCAATGCCTCAGGTGCGGGAATCACCCCACATCTTCACTTTGAAATCCGGCGTGGTGGAAGAGTCTTGAATCCGAGGTCGCTTTTGCCTTAATGCGCTGGGAAGGCTGATTTCGGCTGGCATTAAAACCAGCAGCTACAGGTGAGCGTGCTCAAGTCGTTGAAGAGGGTGTTGCAACTCATTTTTCCGGTTTGCGCTGCGCGCACTCTGCCATTTGCGTATTCCGCTCGCTCTATGTCCTGAGGCGACACCTCGGCAGGTCGGAATGGTTTCTCAGCCAGAGACATCGTTCTGGTTCCCGGTTTGCCTCCCTCCGCAAGAATTTTCTTCTCCCAAGTCTGAACGAAGTTTTTGGCCTCATCCCAGGTGATTTGCATTTTTTCTGGAAATGCGGGAGCGCCATAGCCATCAGGACTATTGATGGCAAAGGAATGGCCCACAACGCTGTAGAGGGGTGGTGTTTCAAAGTTCCAGCGGATGGACACCTGGTAGCCAACATCTTTGACTTGCCAAAACTGGTTCCAGTCGATGACGTGTGTGTTGGCCGCAGGCCAGCGCTGCTGTGCTTGGGTGAGTGTGAAGCCTTCAGCCCATTCTGTGGGTGAGAGGTTTGGATTGTTACGCGGATGATTCTTGCAGGCCGCATTAAACTTTAGATTCTGTGGCTCTGCAGCAGCAAGGGCACTCAAATCTGCACCCCAGTCTTGGGGTTTGAAAAAATCAGCACGGCTGAATTCTCCTGAGCCTGGCGCGTCTCCTTGTTCGATTCTTGCTCCACTTTGACTCTTACTTAGACCAGGAGTTGCGGCAGTGCTTTGCTGCGCATTTCCTTGCGCCGTTGTGGGATTGTTTCCTGAAAGTGCATCGGAGGGTGTCGCGTCTGCGAGCCCGGTGGGTGCGACCGGAGCATCTGGTTCGGGAAACGAGGAGCGCGAGTGCTGTGCCCCCCAGAGTCCTACGCCAACAGCTGCTGTAGCAGTTGTCAGAACGAGGGCAGCTGTTTTCTTTTTCTGCATGCGAGACATCCCCGGTGTGTAGGCATCTGAATATGATGAAAGGATAACTTGCTCCGCATAGAAATTCGAGCAGCTCTGTTCAAGAATCTTACGGAGAACATCAAGGTAGGCCTTTGCGCCGGGGCAAGGGTGGAACGAATGTGCAGGTTCGTGGTTCTCAAAAAGCGACGTTTTCCAGTTCCAAAGCAGAGGCAAGTTGCGACATATAGCTGTGATCGGAAATTTCGATCGCTCCGAGTGAGGCTAAGTGGGGGGTAAGAAACTGGCACTCGAGAAGCACAAAATTCATTTTTTTGAGATGTTCGACAAGATAAAACAAGGCAACCTTTGAAGCGTTGGAGGTTGCATGAAACATCGATTCTGCAAAGAACGCGCCACCTAAAGACACGCCGTACACGCCACCAACAAGCTCGTCATTGTGGAAGACCTCAAGTGAATGCGCAAAACCGAGCGCGTTTAGTAGTCCGTAAATGCGAATGAAGTCCTCGGTAATCCATGTATCCTCTCGAGCTGCACAGGCGCGCATAACCTTTTCAAAGCAGTTGTTAGTGCGAATAGTGAAGTTTTGCTTGCTGAGGACACGTTTTAATGTGCGACCGACGTGGAAGCCTTCGAGCGGTATGACGGCACGTGGGTCGGGACGATACCAGTTGATATTGCCGGTGCTTGGATCCGGCATCGGAAAGCAGCCTTGGCCGTAGGCAAACAAAACGATTTCGGGGGTCAGTTCTGAGGGCAGCATCGCATTTTCTTTCAGGTTGAACTCAGCAGGGCAGGGATACTGATTTTAACCGCACGGCGGGCAGCGAAAAATGATGCAATAGCTGCAATCGAGCAGAGAATGAAAAGCGAGTAAAGATACAGGCGTGGAACAAGGCCAATCACAAACGGAACGGGATCGGAGAGGAAGCCAGCATAGTAGATGAATTCGACACGGTTAAGAAAGAGTGATGCGACCACACTCAGTGCACCGCCCACGGCCGAGCCAAATAAACCAATCACAACTCCTTCGGTGGTGAAGATGGAAATGATGCGGCTTCCTCGAAATCCAAGGCTGCGCAGCGTTCCAATTTCACGTTGGCGTTCATTGACGCTTTTGACCATAGCATTAAGCACTGACATTCCTGAGATGGTGAGAATAACTGCACTCACTAGGTCACGAAAAATTAAAAATAGACTCATGGTACGTTTATAAACGCGAGCCAAAATATGTTCGCGCCAGTCGAATGCCCTCAATTCGAGTTGTGCAGAACTTGCTGCGGAGTTGAAACGTTCAACAAATGTTCCGAACATTTTTTTATCTTTGAGGCGCAGGCGGATGTGAGAAATGTCGCGCGTGTCGTGCAGAGCTTGAGCCTTGGGAAGTGACATCATTAGGTACCAGGAGTCGATACCACGGAGCCCAACTCCTCCGAGCGCACCAATCGTAACTGCCATAGCATTCACCTGCCCGGAGTCGGTTGTTACGGTCAGTTGTAGGTTGGGGCGTTCACAACGGAAGGGGCGCTCTACGGCCGTGTAGCCTCCGACTTTTGTGAGTAGGCGTTCGTTGCGTTCGGGCACACAACCGAAGGTGTCTCCAATGTCCTCGCCGAGCATGACTGCATCCTCAGACTGCAGGTCAAGAGGCTTGCCTGCCTTGCTGTTCCAAGGCCAGGTTGGATCGCGTAACTGTCGCCCTTTTTCGAGGTCATAGCCGAACCCCCAATAGATCGCACTCGATTTGCCATTGTTGGCAAACCCGCTGACAATCAGAAAACGAGCGTGTTGGTCGACTAAAGACCGGTTCTCAGTGATGAAGTTTTCGATAAATTGTTGTTCTTTTTCATTGATGCGCGAATCCTCGAAATCAATGGCTTTCCCATTGCGCGACTTCTCGATCATGACGTCGCCAAACATGCTGCGCTGGCGATAGTTGTCTTCGTACATGTCCTGCACAACGCTGATGTAGCCGTTGAACAAGGTGAGTGCTGCAAAGCCGATGGCCACAGAGAGCATCGAGCCGAGCGAGTGTCGCCAGTTGTTGAGAGTGTTTCGGACTCCCATCTTAAAAGATTTCATACGCTCCTCAATGCCCGAGACCTCATCTCGGCGAACATGGCACCGAACTCACGAAACATGAGATTGCAGCAGTTTGACAATTTGACGACGGCTGGTTCGAACGGAGGTTATCCAGCCGGAGATGCTTGTTACCGTAACGAGTAAAACACCGGCAACGGCGCAGTGGACAGGGTCAATTTCAAGCACAACCTCAAGGCGTGTCGAAATACCTGGAACCTCGAATAGGATTTTGGCTGCGTTGACGATCAAGGTCACTGTCCAGGCCACCAGCAGACCAACGGGCAGGCTCAAAAGACCAAGCAGTGTTCCCTCTTCAGAGAACATGCGGCTGATTTGTTGCTTTTTGAAACCGACTGCGCGCAGCGTGCCGATTTCTTTGGAACGCTCGAGCACGCTCATGGTCATGGTGTCGGAAACAGTGAGCGTCACCACACAAACGGCAAGGGTGAGGAAAAAGGCCGACATGACGTAAATCAGATTCATGAATCCTGCATAGAAGGGATTGACTGAAAATTCTTTGAAGTGATGCACTTCCAAATCGAGCCCTGCTTTTTTGAGTTCTGAATTCAGAAGCGCTGCATTCTCTTCAACAGGTGTATCCCACGGCAAGTAGATAGCCATTTTGGTGACCGCTTCGGTCTCGTAAAGTTTTTGCAGAGCCTCAAGTGGCAGCTGGGCTGCAGATTCCTCGAGGAGTTCCAGTCCGCTGGAATAAAATCCAACGATCTCCGCGTCGATAGCGGAAAAGTTGTTTTGGAAGGTTCGCCCTGCCAGCTGTACGTTCGGGTCATTCGAACTCTGTGCGCGGAAATCAGCAGCATTGCAATCCGGAACCGTGGTTGAGGCAGGTGCGCTCGATGGCAGAGAATGGTCTAGGTTCAGGTTGTCTTTGCCCAGGTTACGCGCGACCTTCTCTGTTACAAGGATGGGAATCATGTTCTTGAATTCCCAGAGCGCTTTTCCACGCCGAGAGTTTAGCAGCTCCGGGGCGTACTTTTCCACGGCCCAATGCTTGAGGAGCTTTTCTTCCAGTGCCGGTTCTAGCCCCGAGATACGCACCGGCCAGGTTTTGCAACCATTTCCGACAAGGGTAAATCCGTGCAGACTCGCACCGATTCCCTCATGTTGCGGAAAGATGCGCTCAAGAACCTGTCTGGCTTTCATTTGCTCGTCAGGTGAAAGGCTATATTTCCTAGGTTTGAGAAGGTGTTTTTCGACCCCCTCAGGCTTGTAAATCGAGAGACTGCCAATGTGGTTTACGTAGACCGAAGTTGCACGGAAAAATTTCTCAATGCGTGTGACAAACCCACCCAAAAGAATAAGGCCGGCATAGCCCAGAACGATTGCACTTGCCGTGGCAAGGTTTCTGCGGCGGTTCCGTCCCAGATTCTTGAACGCCAACGCCAGGCGTGTCGTCATGGGTGCAGTCTCCGGATCTCTGAAAAAGAGTAGCACTCCAAGGTAACAGCAGGGTGAAAAAAATGCATTGTCTTTGTCTCAGGTGACACATTTTCCCCCTAAGCGGGCAAAAAAAAATGGCTTCCCAGGCAAAGTTTCTGCCTCGAGCATCGGCTCAACCCGTTATGCTTAGCATCGATGCATGAGGAGGTTTTTGGGTGCTTCCGACAAAAATCAGAGTGTCTGTCTATTGTCTGCACGTTCTTCCTTTTGCGCTCATAAGCGCTGCTGCGAAAGGAAACGAGGCACCAACTGAGTATCCGATCGAAATTCCTTTTGAGAGCGAAAGCTCTGAATCCAGTCCGCAGAGATCATCACCGGAAAGCAGTGGGGCAAGCCAGAGCAACGAGCCCGAGAATTTCGATGGCATTGATCCCGTAAGCGAGAGCAGCGGGAGCACAGAATCAGATTTCTATCAGCCGCCCTCGGGATACTCTGCACCACGCAGCAAACCAGCTCCAGCCGCTCCGAGCTCTGCACCATCCAATCCCGATTCGGACGCCTTCGGTGCACCAGAAAACGGGGGGATGACACCTCCTGCGACCGAAGATTTCACGCCGCCCAATGCGACAACTGAGCCAACACAGAACCCCGAGAGCGCAGTTTCTCAGGAAAAGAGCGGGCAGCCGGAAGTGGGTGAACCGAAGTCGGGTACAATGACCGAACTCAAACCGGACGCAGAGGTGCCGCCGGAGAGCGTAAAACCAGATGAATCGAGCTCTCCTCAGGAGAGCGAGCCGACCGAGAAAAAGAAAACCAAAAAACAGAAAAACTCCTCTAAAAAGCAAAGCAAGTCTAAATCCAAGCCCAAGCCGGAGCCGAAAGAACCTCCCGTGCCTTCCTATTTTCAGGATAAATCCGACATCAAATTCTCAGCCGGTCTTGAAAATATTATCACCGCTGCGCTGGCCATGCCTGCGGTTGATTTCGGGTCATTTTCGAACGATGCGATTCTTGTGCCCTGGTTTGTTTTGCGGGATCAAATTTATCCGAGTGTGAAGCTATCCAACGGTCGAAGCTTCCAGTTGAATATTCGTAGCCGAATCCTTCTCGCTCATGAACGTGCAAGTAAACTCAGTGGTAAAGACCAACTCACGAGTCAGTTTACGGCCAACGTTGGCGAGATATTCGCTGTCCTTAAGCCATCAGCACAATTTTCACTCACAGCTGGAAAGCAGAACTTTCAGTGGGGGCCAGCAGAACTCAGGAGTCCGAGTAACTGGATTTTCAGGCCGACTCGTTTGGCAGATACACTGATTCGCAATCCTCAGAGTGAGGTTGAGACCCGCGACCTTGTGCGGATGAATTTTAGTTTAGGCCAACAGCTGAGTGTTGTTGCGATGGCTGAATATGAACCCGAACAGCAAGAAAGACCGCGAATATTTGCAGGGCGACGCGCTTTAATTAAACCTGAGTATTCCTGGAATAACGCAGCTAACTCTGTTGGTATTGTGCTCGGGGTTGCCGAGAAACAGGGTTTTCCTTTTGTCGGGCAGTATGCGACCTATTCCTTGTCCGATAATTTACAGATCTATGCAGATGCAGCTCAATTTCAGGGGGCAGACCTGGCTTTGCCAACGCGCATAAATGTTCCTGGGCGTGCGCAGACGAATTCTTTTATCGTTTACGACTTACCGGAATTGAAAAAAGAAGCGACCAACTTTGAACTCGTTGTTGGGGCGCGCTACTCACTTCCTGACAATATGGAAGTGCGCGCGGAAGGTTATGTCAACAGTGTTGGTCTCGATGACGCAACCCTCCAAGATGCGCAAACGCTCGAACGCGGGAATTCTCCTTTCCTGCCCTTGTTTTTTCAGCCCGGAGCTGAATCTCAGTCGAAGTATGGAGTTCTGTTCGCGGCGCGTCGCAATAATTTCGGTCCACAGAACAAATGGACCTCGCTCGTTCGTTATCTGAAGCCTTTTGAAGATTCATCCGGGTTATTTGTCGCGTACGGCGAATACCTGTTCTCAGACAACACAGTGTTTTTCGCGTCGCTCGGCGGTTATCACGGAGAGAATGTCTCTGCTGCTGCAGTCGCTCGCCGTTTTTCTCTTTCATTGGGGCATAAACATGTCTGGTAAATGTCTCATTGAGCTGAAAGATGTCCATAAAGGCTACCAGCTTGGAAAGACCACAACACCTGCACTGCGTGGGGTAAATTTCAGCTTAGCGCAGGGCGACTTCACCGCGGTTGTCGGTGCGTCTGGCTCGGGTAAGAGCACACTCCTCAACATGGTTGGTTGCATTGATGTTCCGGATTCTGGTGAGGTTCTACTTGAGGGGCGCTCGGTTCTGAACCTGAGCGATAATGAAAAAAGTGAACTCCGCAATCTAAAAATTGGGTTCATTTTCCAAACTTTCAATCTCATTCCGGTTCTCAATGTTTTCGACAACGTCGAGTTACCATTGACCATACAAGCACAGGTGGACAAGCACACTCGCACACAGCGCGTGCGTGAGGCGCTTGAAAAAGTAGGTCTCTCGGATTTTCAGAAGCATCTGCCTGACCAACTTTCGGGGGGTCAACGACAACGTGTTGCTATTGCCCGTGCCCTCGTGACCCAACCTGCGCTTGTTCTTGCAGATGAGCCCACCGCAAATCTGGACTCTGTTACAGCTCATAAAATTATTGATTTGATGCTGGATATTAATGCGCGCACGGGAGTGACTTTTCTATTTTCGACCCACGACGAGAAGCTTATGGGTCGCGTTCGCACCGTTGTTCGTCTGCAGGACGGACTGATTGTTGAATCGGATGCCGTTCTCAACCGTGCGTCGTGAACGCGAATGTATTTTGAAGGAGAGATTGTGATGAGTGAAGGCTGTATCGCGACACGAATGGTGCCTAAAACCGTTGGATGCATCGCTTTGTTCATCTATCCTATTGCAGCCTTTGCGTCACCCAACGTCGAAGAGCTGATGAAAGCCTCCGATCGCTTTCGTGGCGGTTTAGCTGTGGGTGTGACCTGGAACATTACGATTGATACCGTCGAGGATGATGAGACCTCAACCTCAAAGTATGAAGTCCGTGCCAAGGGGGTAAACGCCCTTGCGGAGTGCGTGAATCCGCCTCGTTGTAAAGGCGAAGTCGTTCTTTTCAACAATAGAAATCTCTGGTTTCTCAAGCCTGGAATAAAGAAGCCGGTTGCAATTTCGGCACGGCAGCGTCTCTCGGGTCAGGCTGCAAATGGCGATATTGCATCGACCAATTATGCTCGTGATTATAACGCCAGCTTTGATAAAGAGGTGGTTCTGGGCAGCACAGCTGCCTATCTGTTGAACCTCAAGGCACGCGACAAAAATGTTACGTACGACAAGATCCGTTACTGGATTTCAAAAGATAAAAAACTTGCGTTAAAGGCCGAATTTCTGACTTTGAGCGGTGAGCTCTTTAAGACTGCGACGTTCGAATACAACAACTCCCTGGTGAGCGGTGGAAAGAAGATTCCTTTCGTCAGTCAGATGGTGATTGTGGACGCCGCGTTTCCAAAGAATATAACCACCATAAAATACGAATCGCCGCGCGAGGAGTCGCACGACGATTCAATTTTCAACATCAACAATGTGGTGCGTTGAAATCAGAGCCCGATAGGCAGCTCTGGAGCCCACAGAAGTGCTTCGTCTTCGGCAGAGAGAACGCGCTCGTAGGGGGTTTCGAGATCCGCAATGTCTTTGTTGGCTTGGATGATGGCCTGAGCGACGCTCATTTTATTCGACAATTCAGCCGCGCGAACCGCGCGATCGCGGTTGACGATGCCTGAGCTCTTCACCTTGTCCGCCAGCCAGTCACGCGTATCGACTGTGCCCATCAGAATGCGCTTGAGGTCGTGGACGCTCAGATCGGTGTTGGCGTCTTTGATTGCAGCAGCGACCTGTGCAACGTAAGGCGCAGCCTGACTTGTTCCGCTCAGCACGAGTTCACCACCACCAGGCAGAGCAGAGGTGATGCCCACTCCGGGCGCAGCCACGTCCACCATCTGGCGGCCGTAGTTGGAGAATTGTGCCAAACGGGTGCGACCCAGAGTTGCTGCCACGGTGATTGTGTTGGGCGCCTTTGCATTTGCGGGTGCCGTGGGAAGAACGTCGTTGTCGGTTCCGTCGTTGCCTGCCGCAATCACAAACAGCGTGTCAGGTGCAAGAGCAACCCATTTCTGTGCATTCTCTGAGACGCGTGCAACGAAGAACGATGCATAGTTTTTGATTTCTTCTTCAGTTGGTTCGCGACCCAAAACAGCCTTCAGGACAGGCTTGACGATGTTCGATGCAGCCGCAGTGCTGACTCCCAAAGAGTAGTTCGCAACATCGGTACGCTTGTCTGCGAGATACAACGCCACCTTGGTGAACTGTGTGCTTTGCAGCTCTGCCAGTTTCGACAGACCTGCTTTCAAGCCAGCATCGCGCAGCACAGGCCAGACCGTGTTCCAGACGCGAGAAACAAAGCGTGAAGCAGCGCGTGCGTTATCGCGGATGCCGTAGGCGGAGTTTGGAGCAAGCGGATTCTCGGTGGGAATCATTTTGATACCGAGGAGGTCAGCTTGGGTATTCTTCCGCAATGCAATTCCAGCCACATGCGTTCCGTGCACAAAGTTTCCGAAAATGCCGAGCTTTTTGCGGAATTCAGGCTTATCCAAGTTTTCCTTCAGCCACGCTTTGTCTTCATCGGTCGCGGTGCCTTCGAGCAGACGTTTCTGAATTTCAAAGAAGCGCGGTGTCTCTGGTGGGAAGGTGTTTAGATACTTGCTGTCGAGCAGCATTGCGTTGTTCTCAACGAAGTTCCAGCCGTTGACGTCGTCAACGTATCCGTCTTGTTCGTCGTCGAGACCGTTGTTGGGAATTTCACCTGGATTGACCCATGTGTGCGGAGCGATGTCTGGGTGTTTGAAGTCAACGCCGGAGTCGACAACGCCGATCACTGCGGCTTGTGCTGTAAACTGAAATGTACCGACGACCAGAGCCAGAGTGAGTGGCAGAACTCTCATAAGGAACTCCCTGCAGACAATATTAAGGGCTTCAAGTGCTGCGTACAGTACCAACAAAGAGGTATTTGGCAAGGGCTGTTTCTGGACTTTCCGGCTGATTGTATGAATTTATTGAGGAATTCAGGAAGAGGTGTGGTTCCAGAGTATTTCAATACAGTTGATTCACTTTCGTGCTGTATGTCAATGTAATTGCAACGTAATTGTGTTTTCTTTGTGTTTTTATTCAGTGGTGCCGAACCCAGGTGGTTCAAGGGGGAACCATGACACAAAGGCACCTGACTTCGGTCGGAACGAGCTCTGAAAATCATTCAGGAGAAAAGGGGAATGACCGCGGTGGTTACTTGCTCGTTTTTTTCACCGCACTCACCTTCCTTCTTGTAACCTCGTACCTCATGAATCATTCGGAGGTGACTTCCGAAAAGGTCGCTTTGCACTATCTAAAGGAGCCCGTGGGTCAGGAGTTGAGCGTCGAGCAGGCGTTTGGAGCTTTGCGTGCGGGTCAATTCAAACCAACCGGTGGCGAAACAGGGCAGCTGGATCTTGGGTATCTGCGCGAGGGGGTGTGGGTCTGGATGCAATTCGACAATCCTGCCGACGCTCGTGCCTCATCCTTTGTTTTGCAATTGCGTCACACTTATATCAACGGCTCGCTGACCGAAATTGTAAGTAATCAAGGCGAGCAAAGCTCTCGCTTGGGTCAGACCCAGGTCTTCACCGACAAACTTCTACCGCGTTCTCAGAATCTGAACGACGTGCGGCACGTCTCTTTTTCTCTCCAAGTACAACCTGGACAGCGCTACCAGGCACTCGTGCGGCTCAAAGCACACGTTATGAATGTTCCCTTTTTGTTGCTCGATGAAAGAGTATTTTTGAGCTCAGTGATTCGCGAGCTTGTACCTCTAGCAAGCCTGTTTGGTGGTCTTTTGTTGCTGTCTCTTTACAACATTATGGTGGGTGTGGCGCGCCGCGAGAATGAGTTTCTTTTTTATGGTGTGTATGTTGCGTCGATTGCGCTGATGGCTGCATCCATTAACGGCACGGGGCATATGTTCTTGTGGCCAGATACTCTTTGGTTGCATTATAACTCGGCCAATATTCTTATTAATCTGGTGAGTCTGAGTTACATCGCCTTCTCTTACAGCTTGTTTAAACAGACACCGATGACCCGCATTGAAAAAATGATTTGGATTTTCTTTGCATCGCTCTGTGGACTTGGGTTTGTTTTGCAGCTTTTTGAGGGCGGATTCTTCGCTTCCATCCAAGCGAATCTGTGTGCGCTCGCAGCGTTGACCTTGGGGTTGAGCCGAGCATGGCGCGCTCGACCAAATTACGGGCGTGTCGCTGATCTATTTATTGTTGCAGAGGCGGTTCTTTTTGCAGGCGCTGCAGCCTACTGCATTAAGATGTTTGGTTGGCTCCCGTCCACCACCTTCACGCTGAACATCGTGCTTCTCAGTGCCACGTTAGAGTCTATTCTGCTTTCATTTGTATTGTCTGAAAAGATGCGTCGCACCATGATAGAGAAGCAAGAAGCACTTGAAAGCCTCGAAGCCGCGCATTCTCACTTAGAGTCGAGCGTGAGGGATAAAACCTTGGCCATGGCGGCACGATATACGTCTCACGAAGTCCTCAATCCAGTGTTTGCCATTCGTCTAAAGGCAGAAAGAATTCGCGATGAAATCACGTTGCAGCAGCAATCACCGCAGCCATCATTCGCCAAAGTTTCGGAGCCTGTTCTTGTTAAAGTGAATGAAATTTTCAGATTGATTGACTCCGTAATACAAACCATTCGCGCAATAAAATCAATGTCTGCCGAGGGGCAAAATGAAGATATTGTCGATGTGGATCTCAAGGCTGCACTCGAAGATGCCCTCAAGATGCTCGAAGTGAAGACTCAAAACTTTCTCGGTTTTGTTGAGGTTGACTTTGAGAATGCGCGCACTGTGCGTGCTCGCCGTAGCGACGTGGTGCAAGTTTTTGCCAATTTGATTTCAAACTCTGTGGATGCCGTTGCAGGTCAGGAAAAGCCCTGGATCCGCGTGGTGAGTGTACCTTTTCAGTCTGTTTCGATTGATGCGTTGCAGCCTCCTGTTGAGATCAGTGTGCTTGATAGCGGCATAGGTCCCTCGCCGGAGGTTCTCAACAAGCTTTTTGATGTGCCCGTGACCACCAAAGGTTCAGTTCACGGTATGGGGGTTGGATTAGGCTTTTGTCAGCGACTTGTACAACGCAATAACGGTAAAATTGGTTTTGACCGTCAAAGCAAGATGACTCGTTTCTACTTTGTTTTGCCAGGCGCGCATGTGAAGGATGCAGGGATTGTGCAAGATATCGCTCAAGCGAGCTAAACTTTCTCTGTTAGAGTGCTTTGGCAGGCGCGTGGCAAAGAGCCAACAGACTCACATCATAGGGCAACTGATCCCACCCCGTAACGCTTGCAGAGACAACGCGGGTGGAGTCAGCCTTGGAGAGAGATTTCTCTGCCTCGATAATCAGTTGCGCTGCATTAGTGATGGTGCGCAGTCGGTCTAACAGTGTTGAGTGTGACAAATGAATTTCTGACATGCGCTTGGTCACTCCCTCACCGTAGAACAAAAGCCCTGTGCTCGTTGGGAGTGTCAGGCTGTGGTGGACTTGCCAATCATGCGGTTCGCCAGGGACGATAGGTTTGAGGGGAAGGGCTGCCGGCAAAGTAAGCGAATCGGCATGTTTTCCAAATATCAATGGTACAGGAAATCCTGCATTATGCCATTTGACCTGCCCTGACTTTTGTGAGAGCTCGATGAGAACAACAGAAAGAGTCTCCTGCATGCTGAGCAGATGCGCGATGCTGTTTACGCCATTCGAGAGGTGCGCGCAGAACTCTGAGAAGTTTGCTTGCGTGCCGTTGCTTTCGAAAAGACGCAGTTGAGCGGCCAGACTGGCAAAAAATGCAATCGTGCGCGAGGCGGCAGTTCTCTCGTGTTTCTTTTTGTTGTTCACGCGCAGCATGACAGCACGATAGATGTCTTGTGCGCTGTTGAAGTTGAGAAAGAAATGTTCGTTCCCATCCTCTGCGCTCGACAAACGGAAACCACGCAGGTGCTGAGCGAAAAGAAACGGCGACTGCACTTGGTGGATGGCATCGGCAAGACGGGAGCCCAGAATTTTCTCGACCTGGTTTTCCCACTCGACTTTCTTAATCAAGTGGTCTTCCCGAAGTGTGAGAGCCTGCATTATCGCGCGTGTTAAGCCCTGCAAAACGGGTGCAATGATGGCTTGGAAAGGTCGTGCATCGTCTTTGTGATAAATGACGATTTCAATGGCCTGCTTGTGCAGTTCGTAGGGAATCACACAGATTGTTTTGTGAAGTTCTTCCCGCGAAGTCTCGACAGGGCGCGTCTGACTGTTCATGAGAACGCGGTTCTGCATCCGAAAGAAAGTATCGAGCTTGAATGTTGAGTCGGGCAGCCACAGATGTGAGGTCGAGACGTCGATCCGAAAGTGAGCCGCGACTGGCTGCAGGGGTGCGAGACCATGACACAGCGCATCTGTCGCATGGCGGCAAAACGACTCAAAATTCATCGAGGGTGAAAGGTGAGAAATATGATGCAGGACTGATGCTAGAGCCTTGAACCAAACCTCGAGATGCACGGCTGCAGCAGGTTCAGATTTGCGTCCAAGAAAATCACTCAGAATACTAATCACGACAGTCCCCCCGTCATCCCCAATCAGCCGCAGCTCTGAAGCACCCGCCTATTGGCGTTGTGCTGATGGAGGTTCTGCAGGCACTGCGTCGGATGCGCGGATTTCTGCCCAAACGTTGTCCACGGCTTCAACCGCGTTGCCGAGATCTGTGAAGAGCTCGAGACGCGCCTCAACATCTTTGGGTGGATAGATGGCCGCGTTGTTGAGTTCAGAGGCAGGCAGCATTTCCCGCGCCTTCTCATTTGTGGTTCCATAATGGATACTGAGTGCAATTCTCTGATTGATTTCGGGTGCCATGACGAAGTTAATGAATTCTGCAGCCAGCTCAGGATTGCGCGCACTGACCGGGATGGCGAGATTGTCGACCCACAAGGTCGCACCATCTTCTGGAATGACGTAGCGGAGCTCTGGATTTTGGGCTTGCATCTTGACGATGTCACCACTGTACGCTTGCGCCATCCAAAGGTCATCCGAGGCAAGAAGGTCTTTGTAGCTCATGGTATCGAAACGGCTGACGAAGGGCTTGAAGGTCAGGAGAGTCATTTTCGCCTTTGAGAGCTCTTCTGTTTGTGTAGAGTTCAACGACAGTCCATTGGCCTTAAGTGCTGCACCAATGACCTCGCGCGGATCATCGAGCAAGCTAATGCGTTTTTCTGCAGTCTGCGCGCGTGTGGTCTCGAAAAATTCCTTCCAACTTTTCGGTGGATTCTCAACTTTCTTCGAGTTGTAAGCAATTCCAGTTGTACCCCACATATAGGGGACGACGTATTCACCACCAGCATCGTAGCTCACGTTTTTAAAACGCTCGGAGAGATGGGTCAGATTGGGGATCTTCTCGCGCGGGAGCTTAAGCAAGAGATTGTCCTGCTTCATGGTTGCGATCATATAATCGGAGGGCACGATCACATCAAAGCCAGCTCCACCCGCTTTTAGTTTCGAGATCATCACTTCATTGCTGGGAAAGGTTTCCTCGATGACCCGCACATTGTGCTTTCTTTCGAACTCAGCAAGCACTTGCTTGTCGATGTAATCTGTCCAAGTGTAAAGATGCAGTGTACGTTGGCCGGAAGATTTGTTTTTGAGAGCAAAAAGTCCAACACCGCCAACAACGGCAGCAGCAACAAATGCGCCAAGAATTTTAACGTTTCTCATGAATCGCTCCTCTTTGGATGCTTACCTTGGGGTTCACTCCGGCTCAGCAGCAGACCTGCTGCAAAAAAGAACATTGCAATGCACAACAGCAGGGATGATACCACGTTGATTTCTGGTGTCATCGCTCGCCGTCCCTGGAGTGACCAGATGAAGAGAGGCAAGGTCTGGAGCGAACTTCCCCCGGTCGAGAGAAAATAGCTGACGTAGAAGTCATCGAGCGAGACCGCGAACGCAAGACAGGATGCTGCAGCGAAGCCGGGCATCAATTGCGGTACCATGACTTGAAAGAAGACCTGCTTGCGTGTCGCCCCAAGGTCGATGGCCGCCAACTCTTGTTGCAGGTCATAACTGCGGAAGCGGTTGCGCAGAACCAGCGCTGCGTATCCCAGAGCCAAGGTGGTGTGCCCCAGGATAACTGCATTCATGGAATCGAGCTGCAGTCCGAACAGCTCTGCACCGGGTCGCAAAACTTGCGCCACCACCACGAGAAGGCCAATTGAGATGACAATTTCGGGCATGAACAGAGGTAGGGTCATGAGGGCATCGGTTGCTCCGGTGAGCTTAGTTTGGGAGTGGCGGTGCGACCATAACGCGTAAAAAAAGCCGAGGGTCACGGCCAAAACAGTGCTGATGCTGGCCACCAGAAGACTGTTGAAAAGAGCGCTGATCATCTCCGGATTCTCCAACGTGGAGGCGTACCAGCGCAGAGAAAAGCCCTCCCAGCGGAGTGCAAAAGAGCCTGAGTTAAATCCGAAGATAACTAAAAACACCACCGGTAAATACAGAGCAACCAGCAGCAGCAGGCTCCATGTTCCGAAGAAAAGCTTTTCGATTTTTAAAGGTCGAGTGACCATGATGCTTTTCGCTCCGATTTTTGCCACCTCAAAAGAGAAAAACCTACGAGAAGAACCAGCGCTGCGGCTGCAAGGAGGCACAGACTGAGTGCTGCCCCAAATGGCCAGTTGGGGCGCCCGCTGCCCAGGAATTGGCTTTCAATTTGCGTACCGAGCGTGGCCACCAGTCCACCGCCAATCATACGGGGGATCAGATATTCTCCAAGCATAGGAACAAAAACGAAGAGAAAGCAGGCCATCAATCCGAGCCTTGTTTCGGGCAGAATGATGTGCCACCAGCGTTGGAGCAGATTTGCCCCGAGATCTTGTGCTGCTTCTATCTGGCTCTGGTTGAGTTTGTCGAAAATACTGTAGAGCGGCAAAAACACCAAAGGCAGATAGCCATAGATAAGTCCGATGAACACTCCCAGCTGTGAACTCACCAGTGCAACATCGAACCCAAGATCCAAGAGCATTTTTGTGAGCAGGCCTTCCGGCCGGAACAGAACAAACCAAGCATAAACACGAACGACGAAATTGAGTCCGAGAGGGATGGTAAATAGAGCCAGCCAGAGATTTCTCTTTCTTTGAGGCATGCGCGATATGCGCCAGGTGAGAGGCAAAGCAATGAGCAGAACAAGCAGAGCAGCGAGGAGTGATGTGAGCACACTGTTGAAAATGATATTGCTGAATGGCGGCGAAAGTGCACGCGCGTACTGGTGTAGGTCGACCTGCCGGGGAGCGTTCACGGCGGGCGTCTGTTGGAGACTCAGCAGGGCGAGCCAGAGAAAGGGAAGAAGGATGAAGCAGCTCATCCAGATTTTTGCCGGCATCCCCCACCATCTCATCGCCGCGATTGCTCCTTGAAAAAACAGAGATTCGCAGTGGCGAGTTCCACGTAGGCAGATTCTCCCGGAGCAAAGGTGTCGTGTCCCACCGAGGAGTGATCGATGGTCAGGAGCCCAGGTTTGGAGCCAGGAATTTCCACGTGATAGCGGACTACAGCCCCAAGGAACTGGCGCATCTGGATGGTCACGGGAAGGCATGTGGCGGCCGATGCTGTTTTTCTAAGGCACAACTGTTCAGGGCGAAACAGCAGTTCGCCCTTGAGGGGAAAGTTGCCCGCAGAGTCGCGCTCATCAGAGGTGCAAATATCAAATTCAAGTCCCGAGCTGAGGTGCCGTGCCTTGTGTGCTGACATTTTGTCGACCGGAATGAAATTTGCTGTACCAATGAATTGTGCAACAAATCTGGTGCTGGGACGTGAATAAAGGATTTCAGGAGTGGACACCTGTTCGATGTTGCCGCCACTCAGAATGGCGATGCGATCGGACATGGCGAAGGCCTCTTCCTGATCGTGTGTTACGTAAAGAAACGTCATGCCCAGTTGGCGCTGGAGACTCTTGAGTTCCCACTGCATATCTTTGCGCAGTTGCAGGTCGAGAGCACCCAGGGGCTCATCGAGCAGAACCATCCGCGGCCGCGGCGCGATGGCTCGTGCGAGCGCAATACGTTGCTGTTGGCCTCCCGAGAGTTCAGTCACGCGACGCAGTGCATGACTTTCCATTCTTACTAATGCGAGAGCTTCGCGAACACGGGTCTGCACCACCGGTTCACTCTGCTTTTGCATCCTCAGCCCGAAGGCGACGTTTTCAAACACATTGAGATGCGGGAAAAGCGCATAATTTTGAAACACAAGGTTGAGATCGCGGTGCTGGGGAGAAAGTCGGGTGACGTCTTTCCCCTGCCACATCAATCTTCCAGAGGAGGGCTGCGAGAAGCCGGCGATGATTCGCAGCAGGGTGGTCTTGCCGCAGCCAGAGGGGCCGAGAAGCGAAAAAAATTCCCCTTCGCGCACCTCAAGCGACACTTCATTGAGTATGACGCGCTCGCCCATCCGGACGGAAATGCAATCTGCGGCCAGAAGAGCTGAATTCATGGGTTGGGAGCATCCGTGAGGCGTGCTGTTTGAATGGCAGACACTTCAAAACCTCCATGCGGCGCGAATACCCGCCTCTGTGGTGACCTGGTAAGAAAGGCCTTTCAAATAGACTTGCAGTGAATCGCGGATGGCATCAAGGTCGGATTCCGAAAAAGTTTGGTTGCTTTGCGTGTTAAGGTTTAAATACGAGACTTCTGCCGAACCCGCAGACCAGACCGGCCAGGTCAAGCCTCCATAGAAATCCAGAAAAAAATTGTCGCCAGAGAGGGGGTATCGGTAGCCAGCGCGCCCACCAGCACCGACAGCCAAGGACCAACCAGTGAAAAGCAGCGGGGAGTCATTGCTTGTGGTGTAGTTGGAAACACAGCGGGAGTAGCGTCCGAAAGTTGTCGCTGCAACATAAAAACTCGCCGGCAGAAGAATGGTCAACTCGGGGACAGCCAAATCAAGATCCCACAAGTAGGCATCAGCTTTGCTGATTTTACTGGCGTAAGATTCATTGCTGGCGGCGGCTTCCTGAAAGCTTTCAGACAGTGAGGTGTAGGATCCGGCCAGACGGATGGTCAGCTCGGTATGCCGGTTCAGTGCAGAGAAGGACAGCGACAAGTTTGGGCGTGTGAGTGGAATATAAATTCCGCTCCCAAAGCTGACTGCGCCGGTTTGTTTTTGAGTCCTGGGTGTTCGAGATTCGCCACCCGAACTCGAGCGAGCTGCAGGTGATTTGCGAGAGCGGATAGATTCCGGGGGGGAGTCGATGGTTTCATTTCCGGGAGGATTTGCTCCTTTTTGTTGCGCGAATGCCTGGCTGGCCACGATCAAGCCACCGGCCTGAGCGGCCGCCCAGAGGAAAAACCAGCGGGTGTGTGTGCTGAAAGGGAATTTCAGCGTTTTCGAAAATCCTGGCAACAGCGATCCTTTCTCGACTCAGTGCGGCGAGTGTAAACCATCTGTTTGTCTTGGAAAACAGCGTGTTGTTGAGTTTTTGGAGTTTGCTTTTTGGCGGCAGCGGTGATAACCCGGCAACCGAAGGAGATTCCATACATGACAATGTACGAAACCCGTGATTTCCGTCGTGGCCTCAAAATCGAGATGAACAATGACCCATGGGTGATTGTCGATTTCCAGCACGTCAACCCTGGCAAGGGCGCTGCGTTCACGCGCACCAAAATGCGGAATCTCCGCACGGGTCAGGTACTTGAGCAAAACATTAAGAGCGGCGACAAGGTTGCCAAGCCAGATACCGAAGAGCGCAATATGCAGTATCTTTATCGCGACTCGGAAGGCTTCCACTTCATGGATCAGGCCAACTACGAGCAGATTTCTCTGACGGAAGATTACGTCGGCGATACGAAGTACTACTTGCTCGAAAACTCCGTGCTGAAGGTGCTTTACTATCAAGGAAAGCCAATCGCTTGCGAAACCGAGACCTTCTGCGAATTGAAGGTTGTTGAAACTCCTCCGGGAGTGCGCGGCGACACCGCAACGGGTGGTTCAAAACAGGCAACACTCGAAACCGGTCTGGTTGTTTCTGTGCCCTTCCACATCAACGAAGGCGATATTCTGCGCATTGATACCCGAGATAACACTTACGCTGACCGCGTCAGTGTGAAAGGCAAGTGAACCTACTTAAACGCGGAACCGCTCACCCGGCCGCGCTTTTTTCTTCATTCTGATTGAGATTCTGACGGAGAAATGTCTCTATGATCGATCTTGGCAAAGTGGAAAAGTTGATGTCCCTCATGGCGCAGTATGGCGTCGACGTTGTACAGGCGGAAACCGGACCAGAGAAGATCGCTCTCGCCAAAAATGCGGGAGCCCTAACTGCTCTCACCTCGCTTTCTGGCGCGGTGCACTCTTCAGAAGCACAGGCCGCAGCACGAGGTGTTGCAGCAGCTGCTGCCGCGCCATCCCTGTCTGCATCTGCAAGCTCTAACGGTGCGCAGGCTTCTGCCCCGGTGGCTGCTGCACCCGCTGCACAAACAGGCGCTGCAGCACCCAAGGCCATTCCTGAGGGCACCACTGTGAGCAGTCCGTTTGTGGGCACATTCTACAGGTCTCCTTCACCGGATTCGCCTTCATTTGTCGAGATCGGCACACGTGTGAAAAAGGGGCAAGCCCTTTGCATTGTTGAGGCGATGAAACTCATGAACGAAATTGAAAGCGAAATCGACGGCGAAGTGGTTGGTATTCTCGTTGAGAACGCCAAGCCGGTGGAATTTGGCACACCTCTTTTCGTCATTCGCCCCTGATTCACTCGACGAGGCAAGCGCACCATGAAAAAAGTATTGATTGCCAACCGGGGTGAGATTGCGGTTCGGATTATCCGAGCTTGCCGTGAGCTGGGCATGAAAACTGTAGCGGTTTACTCGCAAGCCGACAAACACAGCCTCCATGCAAAGTTGGCCGATGAAGCAATTTGTATTGGTCCAGCGGAAAGCAAAAAAAGTTATTTGAATATTCCGGCGATCATGGCTGCTGCTGAAATCAGTGGTGCCGATGCCATTCATCCGGGCTATGGTTTCCTTTCCGAGAATGCAGCCTTCGCAGATGTAGTTCGCAAATGTGAAATTACTTTCATTGGCCCGACACCAGAACAGATGCGCGACCTCGGTGAAAAGGTTGCTGCGCGTGCGGTTGCTCGGCGTGCAGGGCTTCCGTTTTTGCCGGGCTCCAACGGTGCATTGCCTGACCAGGAAACCGCGCGTCGGACGGCGCGTGAAATCGGCTATCCCGTGATCCTCAAAGCGAGCGGCGGGGGCGGCGGTCGCGGCATGAAAATTGTCTACAACGATGCCGAGCTCGAAAAAGCATACTTGAATTGCCGTACCGAAGCTGCTGCGGCGTTTGGCAATTCAGAAGTTTATCTTGAAAAGTATCTTGAGAATCCGCGTCACGTGGAAATTCAGGTGCTGGCCGACAAACACGGTAACGTCCTTCACCTCGGCGAGCGCGATTGCAGTGTGCAGCGTCGCCATCAGAAGGTGATTGAGGAGGCACCCTGTCCGCACATCACTCCGGAGTTGCGTGAAAAGGTGGGTGGTTATGCACTCGCTTTGGCGCGTGAGGTCGGCTACCACGGGGCAGGCACGGTGGAATTTCTGATGGATGACGACAAAAACGTCTACTTCATGGAAATGAACACACGTATTCAGGTCGAACATCCCGTGACCGAACAAGTCACCGGCATAGACCTCTTGCAGTGGCAGATTCGAGTTGCCTTTGGCGAAAAGTTGCCGTTCCGCCAGGAAGACATCAAAATCAAAGGCCACTCGATTGAATGCCGTATCAACGCCGAAGATCCCAAAACCTTTGCTCCGTGGCCGGGGCTCATCAACAACTACAGCGTGCCTGGTGGTTTCGGTGTGCGCGTCGATGGCTTTGCCTACCATGGTTACACGGTTGTACCCCACTACGATTCACTCGTGGCTAAGTTGATTGTTTATGCTGACACACGCGAGCAAGCCTTGGCAAAAATGGAGTCGGCGCTGCGCGAGTATATTATCGATGGAATCCGCACCAATATTCCATTCCATCTCGATGTGCTTGCTCATCCCGAGTTCCGCAATAGCCGTCACTCGACTCGCTTTCTCGAGCGTGCGGGATTTGTCAAAAACAAAGCAACCTGAGCGATGGGTGCTCGGGCGCTGCTGTTTGAATCAAAGACCCTTTCGGGTCTTTTTTTTATGGAATGATTTGAAAGATAACCGTTGCAATGGCCATTTGAGCATCGTGGGCGAGCGACACGTCGGTGACAACGTTTGAGCCCAAAGTGCGCAAGAGGGCAGATGCCTCTGGCGAAATACAAAGTTTCGGGCGACCGTTCTCTGCGTTTTCGATCCAGACGTCTTGTGGTCCCATGCCCTGTGTGTACAGCCCCGTCCCCAAGGCTTTAAAAAAGGCTTCTTTGGCTGCAAAACGGGCGGCATACGAAGCGCTCGGGTGCGTTTTGGTGCTGCACTGTTCGATTTCGCGGGGATGAAAAACCTTTTTCAGAAAGCTTTCACGTGCAATGGCTTTTTCAATGCGCTGCACCGCAACAAGGTCGGTTCCTATCCGCACAGCAGGCAGAGAAACGGAGTTTTGTTGTTGGTTGGAATGCTGATTGTTCATGCCTGGTGCGCTCGCCTCACTTCTTAGCCGCTCGAATGGCACTCCTCAGGTTGACGCCAGTTTGCTGTTTTCGTCAAGGCGAGGCAGCAGCTTTCCGCGCTCAAGACCGGCGCGGCCGGAGAGATAATAATTCGCACACAGGCAGCCACCCGGTTGTGCCGCACAAAAAGGTCCGGTTCTGCGCTCTTTGAAATCGCGCAAGAGTGGGGTTGAGCTGTTGTGCAGAAGATCGCCTGCTGCGCGGATAATTTGCCGACCCAGGAAGCTGATAAAATCATCATCGCTATCGAAGTTCTTCACCCGTGAGAATGTTTTACAACCTCTCTTGTGAGCCATCTCTGCATACTCGAGGTCAATTTCTACCAGTGTTTCGATATGATCCGAAACAAACGCCACCGGCCAGACCAGCACATGTTCAACGCCCTCAGCGCAGATCTTTTCGATGCTTGCCTCGGTGGTGGGAGACATCCAACGCACGGGGCCTACGGCACTTTGCCAGCAGAGTGTCCAATCGAGTCCTTCATGCAGTCCAAGGCGACGCGTGACCTCTTGAGCCGTGCGGCGGATTTGCGAAGGATAGGGATCGCCCTCGGCGACGTAGCTGAGCGGAAGATTATGGGCACTGATGAGCAGATGTCTTTTGCCCTGAGGCAATTGAGCCCAACTCTGGCGCAGGCGTTCGCACCACATGGCGAGAAAATCTGGGTCGTCTCCGTAGCTCGCGAGTGAGCGGACTCTGATATTAGAGAACTTATTTTGTTTGCGTTGAACAAGCCCGAGCTCGCGTAGGCTGGTTCCCGTGGTTGCACGTGCACACTGCGGATACTGTGAAACAAGCCACATCTCATCAGCATTGTGTTTCAAGCAGAGATCCAAAATTGTTTCGGCGCGTGGTTCGCTGTAGCGAAACAGCGGTGTCACTGCCACGATTTCGTAAGGCGCTTTGTGTGCTTCAGGCGAGGTGCCTGGCGTTGCGATAGAGAGCGGAGCATCGCTGTGAGTTGCGTTGCGCAGAAATGCATTGAGTTTTTCGGCTACGCGCTCGGTGATGGGCAGTTGGGGCGAACCGCCTCCCATGAGACGATATCGCGCTTTAACCTCCTCGAGGCGTTTGCGGATGATTTTGTCGGCAACAAAATTCTGCAGCCAGCGACCAAAGGGGATGTCGAGGAGATCTGGGTCGGTGAACAGCGCCCTGAGGAAAGGTTCGACCTCGGTTTGCCCGGCAGGGCCACCCATATTGTAGAGTGCCAACAAAACACGTTTACTTGTATTCATGTTGCTGGAAGTCTTCACGTTCTCACTCCTTCGGTCAACGTTCGTGGGTCGTACAAAAGTGCCTACGGCAGTTCCTGACACAATGACAAGTCTTTGTTCGGGCGACACTGCACAAAGGGCGTTGCTGCTCAGGATGCGGGTGCGTATAGTGAGGGGTGCGGTTTGTTACTTTTGTCCATTTTGGTGCATCGGAGAATCCCATGCCAAAGATTGAAGAACTTTCAGAGTTGCTCGAGGGAAATACAACGAAGCATTTGTTCCAACAGCGGTTAATGGTGCTCAGTGAGCCTATCAATGCTGCTGTGGCGAAGAAAACCATTGAAACTCTCCTTGCACTCGAGGCTGCGGATCCTCAAAAGGATATCTGGATGTTCATCAATAGCCCAGGCGGTGAAGTGAACTCCGGATTTGCCATCTACGACACGATGCGTTTCATTCGTCCGAACGTGAAGTGCGTGGTTTCTGGTTTGTGTGCGTCCATTGCCACAGTTATTTTGCTGGGTGCCGACAAAGCTCATCGTTATTCCATGCCCAACAGCCGCATTCTTATTCACCAGCCATTGATTGGAGGCACGGTGCAGGGCCAGGCCACCGACATTGACATCACGGCGCGTGAAATCCTGAAGACACGTGAAAAACTTGTTGAGCTTTACAACAAAGAAACTGGCCAATCGCTTGAGCGTCTGCGCAAAGATGTTGAGCGCGACTACTGGATGAACGCGCAAGAGGCTATGGAATACGGGCTTATTTCGCGCGTGATTACGGGCTGGGGCGAAGTGCGCTAACCCAGTCATCAAACGCATCTTGAGCACTCTGCAAGGCGTCGGCAACCCCGACGCCTTTTTTGTAGATACCCGCAAAATATAGGCCAGGCATGTGAGCCTGAAGGCGCCAAAGTGCTGCCATTCTCTCGTCGTGACCAAGATCCGCAATTCCTATGGCACGATTCCAGCGCACCACTTCGACCGAGCATTGTTCAGGTGGTAAGTCGAGCAGACTGAGATGATTGAGTTGTTTGAAAGTATATTTGGTGAGCTCCGTGTCACTCCAGGAGATCATGTCAGGGTTGCGATCTCCTGCCAAAAGAACCCGGTACGAAAATCTATCAGCAGGAACGTGCTGAGGATAAATGGAATGCACAAACAAGATTCCCAGCAAGCCGTCTGATGCACGTGGAGCTAATGCACCGAAACCGTCGCGGGTCAGCTGAGATCGTGCGCCGCTGATGTTCACGACAACCAAACTGTGAGTGGGAGTATTCTGTAAAAAATCCCATTCTTTCCTCATTTCGGGGTGCGCAAAATCGAGCTCTGGAGAATTCCACGGCGCAGATGTCCAAAAAACAAAATCGAAGCACTCTGTGCCGTTGATGAGGTGTTTCCTTTCCGGTGTCAGTTGCAATGAGTGAATGGGTTGATTCATGCGCAAACTCTGCCACTGTCCCGAATTTTCAAGAGTGTCGCGCATTTTTTCGATGAAAGTTTGCATCCCATTGGGAAAGCTCAGCAGGCCTTTGGGCCAGCGCTGTGAAAGAGAGCTTTTGTTCTTTCGAGTTGCGAATATTCTTTTCAATGCAGCAATAAGTGCAAAGCGCACCAGGCTACCATGCTTCAATTCGAGTTCTTGCAGCTGCGGAAAGGTATGACGCAGAAGCAGTTTTTCTGCGGCTCCGCCCCAGATGCCTGTGGCGAAAGGTAGCACAAAGTTCTCTGCCCAAAAGCGCCCAAAGCGACGGCTAAAAAATTGATAGAGGCTTTCGTCAGGGTGAGGCGGTCGGATGGGGCGCCCCTTGAAAATCTCAATAAGCAGCCGAAAGAGATCGCCAGGCGCGGAGAGCCCTGAGCGCAACAGTGTCAGGGGTGAAAGGCGCGTCAGCGTGCCTGAGGGTTTGATTAAATAGCGTCCAGCTTGAGTCCCTGAACGGGGGGCTGCAATGACGTCGGCGGGTGTCAACCCAACCTCTTCAAGAGCCTGAAGGAACATCGTACGGGTCGACAGAACTCCCTGTGCACCTGATTCAACCAGAACGCCAGTTGGGCTCTTGTTGCTGCGCAAGAAACCGCCAGGCAGCGAGCGTGCCTCATAAACTACAACTTCCACTTTGTTTTCGGGTAACGTGTTCTCGTTCCATTTTTTGAAAAGCAGGCCAAGACGCAGCCCCGTGCAGCCAGCTCCAACGATTGCAACGCGTCGTGTGGTGTTGTGCTGGGTTTGGGCGACAACGGTGTCGGACGGGGAATTGTGTTCTGCGACCATTTGAGGCGGTTGCTCCTGCCCTGCACGGGGTTGGAATCATGAAACTGTTACAAACTCTAGCTCATTGTGTATCATGCACAGCACCCGGATTTCCATGTACTGAAGGCGAACTGAATGATGACACGTTCCAATGAAGCTTTACAGCGCACGCAGTCGACATTCGAAAAAAGACGTTCTCGTTTAGAAAAAGCTCAATCCCGCGTCGAGCAAAGGCTTGCTGTTTGGACACGGCGCGAAAAGAATTTCGCGCTTTTTCGTCTTCTTCTGGCCGTCTTACTCGTGATGATGCTGGTGGGATACTACCGCAGCTTCGATGCGTCTCAGGTTTTTTTGGGTTGGTTTGGGTTTTTTGTTGTGTTTTTTATTCTCTCGGCAGTTCACGACCGTCTCAAACGCGTTCGTGCGCGTTGTGAAGGTCTGGCTTCAGTATTTCATGCCGAAATTCTGCGACTGGAGCGTGATTGGGACGCTCTGAGGAAGCTGCGCGCACACGCTGCGCAGGAACGCTGGCAACAAGCTATGAGCACCGAGGCAGAGCATCCTTACCGAAGCGATCTTGATTTGGCCGGGCTTGTTCCACTGTGGATAGACACCTGCACCCTGGCCGAAGGGTCACAGCGTCTGGCGGCAGAGATGCTCTTGCGTGGCAAAGATGCGCTGCCTCGCGAGGCCTACGAACGGCGTCGTGAGGCAGTCGCTCAGCTTGCATCGCAAAGCAAAGCCTTGCGTCGTTGGGAATCATATCGCATGGGCAGTTGGTCTAAAGAGCTCGAGCGTCCTTTGCGTGAAGAGGAACCGCCAGAACAAAGCGATGCTGCTGCGCCGGCTTCTGCTGCGGAGGCGAAGACAAGCGAGTTGACCCCTGCACAACGCAGCCTTCATGAAGCACTTGTGTGGGGCATGGTTGCAGCCCAGGCAGCGTTCTGGGTTCTTTACCTTATTCCTGCTTTGCGCGTTTTCCTGGCTACGGCTGATGCAACACATCTTATGCAGCCTCTGACACTGTATTTTCCGGTGCTTGTAATAGGAGCTTTGTTCTGGGAAACCTGGCGTCGGCGGGTTCAGAATTCAACAGGGGCGTTGGGTTTGCGTGAACTCCGGGTTCTTGCTGCACTCGAGGATGTTGCTCGGCGGGTGCCAGGTGACAAAAGCCATAGAGCCATCGTGCCCGTCTCTGCTGGCCGGCGTTTCCGTTTTCTCCGCACAACATTTGAATTGGGCGAGGTGCGTCGCAATCCGATTGTCTGGTTGCTTCTCAATGCCATTATTCCCTACGACGCTTTGACTTTTGCAGTCACACTTGTTGCGCATCGTCTGATTGATGGTCGCTTTGAGCAGTGGTGGTCGGAGGTTGTTGAATTCGATTTTCAAGCAGCATTGGCGCGTGTTCGGCTAGAGAATCCTGACTACTGTTGGCCTGAGCTCAGTTCGGATGCATTCGAGACTCAATCATTAGCACATCCTCTGATCAATGCTTCGCATCGTGTGGGCAATGAGGTTCATTTGAATTCAAATGACCGCTGTTTGCTTCTAACGGGAAGCAACATGGCAGGTAAGAGCACCTTGCTGCGCGCCGTAGGTATTAATGTTCTTCTTGCACAAATGGGAACGGTGGTGTGTGCACGTACTTTCCGCGCAGCGCCACTCGAGATCCTTTGCGCCATTCAGGTTTCTGACTCTTTGGAATCAGGAGCGAGTTATTTTTACGCGGAGGTCAGGCGGCTCGCTGCAGTTCTGGCACGTCTTCAGGAGAAACCCTCTGCGTCTGGCCGTAAGCTTTTCCTCATCGATGAAATCTTCCGTGGTACCAACAACCGCGAACGTTTTCTTGGTTCGTGGCAAGTGATTTCGGCTTTGCTCGGTACGGGTGCTCTCGGCCTTCTGACAACGCATGATTTGGCTTTGACTTCGCTCGAAAAGCAGGTCGCCGGTGTGCGTAATTTTCATTTGCGCGAGACTGTTGGGGCAGACGGTAAGCTTGAATTTGATTATCTTCTCCGATCTGGACCTTGCCCCACTACAAATGCGCTTATTATCATGAAACAAGCGGGATTGCCTGTGGAATTGAATTTCAATCCTTCGGTTTAATGGGAGGTGAGCTGATGTTCAAAGCTGTTGTTTTTCTTGCTGGTCCCTCGTCTCGTTCTCCGGGCGAAAACGCCTCGCCCTGGACTCATTGGCAGCCGCATGCGCAATCATTTTTAGCGGCTAAGCCTGTGCATGTTTATATTGCTGATGCCGGGTTACAGGTTTTTTTGAATTGGTATGAAAAGCTTTCTGCGCAACAACACTCTCTCATTCAGAGTGTTTCTTGGTGCGGCGACGGCGATTCTTTGGGTAAGCACGGCAAGGAGATCAGAGCAAATACGGCGGCTCGGTTTGAGGGGCGCTGGAAAGAGCATCTCTACAACGAGAGCAAAGATTTTTCTGATTGTGCAGCGATCACCTCGCTGCTTGAGTACGACCTGCGCCATGCTGCAGATGATGGATTGCACGCTGCCTGGATCGAAGTCCATGGTGCACTGGGTGGTCGTCTTGATCATGAGATTGTCAATTTGCTCGAGTTCTGCGAATCGCTGACACGAATGGGATGTCCTGCAGCCTACGCGCTTGGACCTGATGCACTTCTGACCACACTCCCAGTTGATGGACACTTGGCTGTGGGAGAGCAGTTCTCTGTGACTTCCTTGCGGCTTCCGAGTCAATCTAAAGTAGAAATTCACGGGGCTGAGTTCAGCGGTTCTTTTTCTTTGCGTCAGGCCTCGCATGGGCTTAGCAATGTGGTGAAACAGCCTCCGCTCAAAATTATTCCTTTAAACGTGCACGAGCCAGTGCTCGTGATTCGTGTCTCCTCGACAGAAGAATAGAGGTTATTGCATTATGACTTCGTCAATTGAATTTGCGCCGGCTTCACAGCTCCAACATGTCGGTGCAGAACACCGTGTGGGGCGCGGACTCGTGGGCGCCCTCGAGCAGTCAGTGACTTTTTCGACCGAAAGAATTGATGAACTGCCCGTCTACGCTCGCCTCTCCAATACCCACAATCATGCTGAAGTCTGTTCTGTTATTGCCGCGCTGCACTGCGCCGATGAAGCTCTCGTCTTTTCCTCTGGAATAGCAGCAATTCACGCCGTAATGACCTCCTTGCTTCAACCAGGCGACCATATTCTTGTTCAGGAAAATTGTTACGGCGCCACTCAGGGTCTCTGTCAGAAGATTCTTGCGCGCTGGGGTATTGAATCAACGTTTGCACCCCTCGAGGAATGGCATAAGCATTTGCGCAGCAACACGCGCGTGCTTTTTTACGAAACCATCTCGAATCCCTACTGTATTGTGCAAGATGTTCGTTTGGCGCTGCAGGCTAAGCGCACTTCAGGTGCACTGCTTGTGTGTGACAACACTTTTGCCAGCCCCATCAACTGCACACCGCTCGTAGAAGGTGTCGATGTTGTGGTGGAAAGTGCAACCAAATATCTCAATGGTCATTCCGATTTGGTGTGCGGTGCAGTGGCCTGCCAGCGTTCACTTGCCGAACAGATAGCTGCTCAAGCGATGTACGTGGGCGGTTTCCTATCGACCACAGGTTGTATGCAGCTTCTTAAGGGGATGCGTACTTTGAACGTACGGATGCAGGCGCATAATGAAACCGGGCGAATTTTTGCTGCACGTGCAGCCGAGCTTGCAGGGGTTGAGCGTGTTTATCACGGTTCCTTGCAAGCAGAGTCATTTCCTTGGATGCGTGGCTACTCTGGAATGCTTGCTATTCGATTCGCAGCACAGGTCGATGTTCCACGCCTGATGCGTTGCCTTAAAATGGTCTCCGATGTTCCCAGTTTAGGTGGCACTGAAACAACGGCCTGCCTTCCGTGGTGGACCACCAACCGTTGGATGAGTGATGCAGAAAAGCATGCACTCGGGATCGATGAGCAGCTGGTTCGGCTGAGTCTTGGTCTTGAAAATGTGGATGACCTGCTTTCCGACCTGCGCGCCGCTCTGGCGCGCTCGGAATGCTGATTCAGTAGGGTCTGCGCAGCACCCGCAAAGGTGCCTGTCTCAAAATCAAGAGAGCGGAAATCCCGCCAATGAGCGCAGAGAGCAGCAGGATTGTAGCTCCGACCGATAGACTTGGAAGAAGTGAGGTGTTGAGCTGATCATCGGCTGTCAGTAACGAGGTTTCAACCACTGCACTCAAAGCCCAGCTTGCGCTGAGTCCAATCACACAACCGACCACGGCCATCAGAACGAATTCCGTGAGGCAGGAACCCATGACCAGTGCATTGTTTGCCCCGAGACAGCGGTACAAAGAAAAGTTCGTGGAGCGCATCGAAAAAGACGTCCAGGCAGTCAGACAGGTGTTGAGAAGTGCACCTGCAAACAGCATTAGGCTCAGTGTTCTGACGATATCAACTGCCGCAGTCACAAGCTGTTGAGCAAGAACACTGAACTCGTTTGCGTCGATGCTGGTGAGTCCGGGATGGTTTTGAAAAAGCGCACTCATGGTTTCGTTACGTGATTTGTTCTCCTGAATGGTTGCTGCAATTAATGCAGAAAAAGGCGCTTCGTGTAACACGCTGGGATGGAGTACAAACAAGAAATTTGGACGGAAACTTTGCCAGCGAACGCGGCGCAGGCTTGTGACTTTGACCTTGATGGAAACGCCCTGGATGTTGAAGGTGATTTGGTCTCCGAGCTGGATTTTGAGCAGTTCGGCGATGCCTTTTTCAACAGAGACTTCATTTTGAGGATTCTTAACTGAGCTGTCGCTCCAAAATTTACCTTCAACGATTTGTTCGTCTGCGCCCGTTGTGGTGCGCGAGGTTAGGTTTTGCTCGCGGTTGAGAAGGCGCTTTGCACGCTGCAGGGACTCCTGTGTGATGCTGAGGTTTTCCATCCATTGTTCGGGATCTTTGCCGTTGATGCTTTCGATGCGTCCACGCGTGAGCCTTTCACTCCAAATACCAGCAGCATTTCCTGACTTGAGGATCTCGCGCACGCTGTTTTCGCTTTCTGGGGGTGAGTCAAGAACGAAAATATTTGGTCGGGTGCCGGAGGCGAAGCTGCTGGTGAGCTGACCAACAATATTACTGCGCAAATCCCAGAGAAAGACCACAAGGCAGGCTGACAGGCAGAAAAGCAGCAGGCTCAGTGTGCTCTGTGTTGGGCGAGAGGCGATTTCGCTGCTGGCCAGGCGAAAAAACAGCGGCAAGCGAAAAGGCGAATTGAGACTGAATCGCGCAATTGCTCTGATGCTGAGGCGGACGAGAAGATAAACGGCCGTGAGAAATAGAACTAGCAATGTGTTCAGCAATGATTCACTCGAAATGAGGAATGACAATAGAAATGCCGCACCGAGCCAAACCAGATCGGGAAATTTTTCAAGATTCGAGAGTGCTCTGAAACCTGTGATCTTGAGGCGCTCGCTGAAAGTAGGCGCACGCGTGATGAGAAAGTCAGTTCGAGTTGATTTTCTTTTTAGAAATAGCATTGCGCCTGGAAGGATAAGTGCCAACGTCAGCACCAGCACGCCGATGAAGAACCGCATCCCCATGGCCGCAAGATCGATCTGTGCGAGCTCTGGACTCAGCCCTGGTGTGAGCTTGAACAAGCGCGGTAGAACCTGGGTCTGGAAGAGCATCAGTCCCGACCAGGTTCCCAGAGCCAGAGAGAATACGGCGATGACCAGAACGTTACCAACGTAGAGGAGAGCAGTGTGAATGCGCTGTGCTCCAAGCATGGTGAGGATTTGTGCATCAGTATGTTTGCGACTCAAATAGGAATGAATTCCCTGCGCACAACCGAGTCCGAGCAGAACCAACAATGAGAAACCAATGGCGTCGTAAAAGACAAAAAGACTGCGCGCGGGTTTAAATGCACCGCTCAGAGCGTCTTCTTTGCTGCGCAGGTTGGGTTGCGCAGCACCGAGTGTTGCAACTTCGGCACTGAGCCATTTCATGCCTTCGCTGAGGGTGATTCCTTGCGCGAATTGGACAATGAATTTGTCGCGCACACGTGATTGAGCTGAAATGAAACGTTGGCGCAGGGCTGTTTCGCGCGCCATGTAGATGCGAGCACCTATTGCAAAGCTGGCAAAGTCACGCATTTGATCTTTTTCCACGAGTCCGACCACAGGAAAAATCTTTTTTCCGATGCGTATGGCCTTTCGCTCGTTAAGAAGCTTTTGCAATGTTTTTTCGCCGAGCTCGCGTCCGAGAGGTTCCTTCACGGGTTGTATCTCAAGATTTGCCGCGAGAGCTCGTTCGATCCAAACCCCACCTTGCTGAAGGCGTTCGTAGGCAGGTGAGGGTTGTACTTTCATGCCGGGAACGAGAGGCCAGGATTCATCAATCGTGATGGCTTCCACCAAACGCGGCCTGCCGCCTGCACTCGCATTCATCATCGTGACGAAGGTCGTAATGCGGCTCTTGCGAGACACCTTGGCCGAGCTTTGGATTTTGTCGAGTAAAGAATCAGGAAGCAAACGTACATCGAAAACTTCAGCATCGCCGCCAAGCACGAGGTCGGCTTGTTTTTTGGTTTGTTGGGACAGGCGTGCATCGGTCAGAATGATTGACGTCATGGCGGCTGTCGCCAAGATCAGTGCGAGCGCCGAGAGTGACAACCGGCTCCAAGAGGAGCGCAATTCGCGACTCAGGGCGGGCCAGAACCACTGCCTCATGCCATGCTCCCAGACGAAAGTTGCAGCCGCGACAGCTGACCGCGTTCCAATTCGATGCGCCCTGTCAGTTGGTGCGCCAACGCGTAATCATGGGTGACAAAAAACAAAGTTGCCCCGAGCTCGAGCGAAAGGCTGCTGATGAGCCGGAAAATCTGGTCTGC
Source organism: Betaproteobacteria bacterium (assembly GCA_016868315.1). GTDB lineage: Bacteria > Bdellovibrionota_B > Oligoflexia > Silvanigrellales > Silvanigrellaceae > RFOM01. The sequence goes on along the minus strand of VGHE01000003.1, from coordinate 192,876 downwards.
ACTTTGTGGATCGAGGTTGCCCGTGGGTTCGTCGCACAGCAGCAGTTTGGGTTTGTTGACAATCGCTCGCGCAATGGCAACCCGCTGCTGCTCTCCACCCGAAAGCTGGTCGGGGCGATGCTTAAGGCGTGTGCTCAGGCCAACCCACTCCAGCGCATCTTGCGCCGCTGTGCGGGCATTGGGATGACCGGCAATTTCTGCCGCCACCAAGACATTCTCGAGGGCACTCAGGTGCTTGAGCAGTTGAAAGGTCTGGTACACGAAGCCCACTTCTCGAGCCCGAAAACGTGAGAGTTCTGCTTCCCCGGCGCTTGAAACCGGAAAGCCATTGATTCGGATTGTTCCCAAGGACGGGCGTTCCAGGCCTGCGAGCATCGACAGAAGGGTGGTTTTGCCACTGCCAGATCTTCCGACAACCCCAAGTTGACTCCCCAATGGTATATTAGCATTGATGGAGTCGAGGATACGCAGTCGCAATCCTTCGGGAGAGGGGTACTCCTTTGTTACGTTTTCAATCTCTATCATTGGTCAATGTCCTTTCTGCAGGAAGGTACACATCCCTGTCGCAAGTGTGTGGTTTGGGAGTGCTGATGTCTCTTGCCCTCGCAATGTCCGCATGCACAAACTTGGTGGTGCAGCGTGCAATGCAGAAGGCTCCTGTGGCTGAGGTGCAGACGTCAACAAGTTCAGAGAGTCCACGGGTTGTAGCCTTCCTGGGAGACAGTCTCACTGCCGGCCCTGGTCTCAGTATGAAAGAAACGTTTCCTGCGGTCATCCAACAGAAAATTGGCGGACGGCAGTTACCGTGGATTGTACAGAATTCGGGAGTGAGTGGCGATACAACGACCCTGGCTTTGTCGCGGCTCAACTGGGCGCTTAAATCTAAGCCGCGGGTTCTGGTCGTGGCATTGGGTTCGAACGACGGACTGCGTGGGCTTGCGGTGGATGAAATGGAGCGCAATCTGCGCGCAATCATCACGCGAGCACAATCACTTTCAATTAAAGTTGTGCTTGTGGGTCAACAGTTACCTCACAACTTTCCTGATGACTATCGCGCCCGTTTTACAGCCGTCTTTCCGCGGGTTGCGCGAGAGCACCGCGTTCCGCTTGTGCCGTTCATGCTTGAAGGTGTTGCACTGGATGAACGTTTTGTTTTGGAAGATGGCATTCATCCCAACGCTGATGGTGCGCGAAAAATTGCTGACAACATCTGGCCAGTGCTGTCGAATGTCTTGCGGCAGAGCGGTAAATCCAACTCCGTGGCGCAGTGAGGTTTGCTCGTGAAGTTTGGAACCATGTTTGTGAAAATGAGAGCGCTGCTTGCTTTGAGCCTCACCGTCTGTGCCTGTCAGCCGCAAACCAAGCGCGATCGTGCTGGAGTTGGTCCTGAGGTGGCCATCACGCCCGCCGATGCCGGTGCATCGCCAGGTTCCGGAAATACTGCTCCCGATGCTGCCGATAACTCCACCGCGCAACAACCGAGTGGGGGAGTTGAGTGGGAAAGCTCACTTAAAAATCTGTGCGATCAGGGCAAGCCGTCAGCATGCAGTCAATTGGCTTATGAAGCCCAGCGTGGCAAGCGTACCGATGAGGCCATCGCTTATTTTGTCCGCGCTTGCCTCATGGATGGAACGTTGAGTCAGTGTCCTTCCCCACAGACGGCGGTCAAAGGTCTCTCGCGCGCCTGTTTGGAGCTTGCTGGCTTATACACGCAAAAAGGTCGCACCGAGGAGGCGCAGCAATTCAAGCGCTGTGCCTGTGATCGAGGATTCAAACTCGCCTGCAACTAAGCTCGAGTGGCTGACTCAGGTTTCTTGCTTTGGGGGTGCTTCTGCGGGGGCTGTGGGGGCTGCTGCATCTTTGTTGCTTCCCCCGTCCACCACGGCTGTGGGTGGTGCCGAGGAATCGAAAGAGGTATCTACGGCTGCAGCAAAAGTTTCGCCTCGGTATGTGATCATTGTTCCCTGAAGAAGTCTTTCGATGCGCGACGTACGTGCTTCTTCTCCACCCAGGAGTACAATTTTGGTTTTTTGGCCGTTTTCGCTTCCAACCTTGTTGGCTCGCAGTCCGCCGTAGAGCTGCAGTGTTGAACCAAGAATGGCGCCAGGGTTGGAGGTGCAGGTCATATCTCCACCGATGCGCAGTTCAGAAAGTTGAACAGAGTTTTCAACAACGAGATTTCCCAAGATACCGACCTGGCTGACCTGAATGTAGGTGGTCTGGCAATTGTGCCAGAAGCGCAGCGTGCCAATCATGTTGGTCTGTATGCCACCTTTGGCGATAACATCGCCGAAGACTTCAATGTCGGGTGCCTGCCAGTGTCCCTCAACTTCGAGCTTGCCAAACACACGCCATTTCATGCTGCCGATAAGATCGCTCATCACATGCACATCGGAGTGAAACTCGCAGACCGAGTACTCAGGTGCATGTGCTTTGTCGACGACAAAAACGGGCTCAAAACCAACGTTCTCACCTTCGACTTTGAGTTGTCCGGATGCACGCGCAACGATATCGCCATTGGCCTGGAGTTCGAGCTCGGGCGGTAGATTCAACACAACGGGCGGGGGCGTGGGTTCCTCTTTGGCAGGAATGGGTGCGCCGAGGAGGTCAACTCCGGGACGTGGAGGAGCTGGCGGAACGATACGCATAACGACTTCGCTCTTAACAGCGTGATCGGCGGGGCGTCGTAAAGATTCGACCCATTCCCAGCGCCCTGGTGCGGCACCCTGAGGTGCCTCGCCCTGGCACACTTCGAAATCGTCACCGCTGTGAGCACCCGTGCGCGCTGCTTCGCGAATAATATTGATGGTGTTTTTGTGAGGTGGTGCAGTGACCTTGAGCTGCGCAAGTGCGCTCGCCAGTTCGGAGTGCTTGGTGTTGGCTAGAGTTGAAGGCACCTTCGTGCTTTTGCGGATGACGAGCCTGAGCTTGTCTTCAGTAAAGCCGAGAATGCTGAGTAACGTGTTGCTGGCAGCCGACATCGCGTGCAGTCCTCGTCAATTCAGCAGAACCATTTTCCAGAGAGAGTCTCGCCCCAGAGTGCACACTGCAAAGATGCCATGAGTCTCCGCAAGATTCCAATTCATGGCCTGACAAAGATCCGATATATGAGAAGGGAGAACGAGAACCACTGTTCCGTCTAGCGGTGCGCCAGCATCACCTGTTTGAACCGGAACAGCCATATGTTTCATGTGTTTTGAGGTCTGTAATGCGACGAATGGGGCAAGCGGCGGAAGGTAGAGAAATGTGTGTGTATCCGGAATCGCTTGCACGAGACGCGAATAAGGTTTCCAAATGCAGTGAGAGCGAACCACGCTTCCTAAATGCAAAAAGACGACAGCCATAAGCACTGATATTGCAGGACGCGATTTCTGTGCAATCTTGGCTCTGAACAGGAGAGTCAAGACGGCCAATGAAACAGTCGCGTACATGCTCAGCTCTATTTTACTTGCAGCGAAGGCTTGTTGCAGAGTGGACAACCAGACCTGAATTTCTCGCAAGACGTTTGCAGAGGGCGAGATGAACAAGAAGATGCACAGCGAGGCCAAGACAACAGTGGTTGCAGGAAAGATTCCAAGGAGGAAAGTGTCAGCAGTGCGGAGCAGTCGGTCAAGCCGAGGTGAGGGCTTGAACTGAGGGCTGGCTGTGGGTGGAGAGGATTTGTGCCGGACATGTTTCGAAAAGTAAAAGAGAGCCAGATGGAGAAGAAAATCTTCAAAGGTCGGATTGATTTGTTGGAAGGCGAGGAAGATTCCTGCCGCAAACGAGAGGCAGATCATAAACTGTTCGGGTGTACCGTTGCCCTTCGTTTCCCGAAAGGTCGCGAGTCCGCGCCGCAGAGCTAAAATCATCAGGTAAAATGAAAGAAGACGGAAAACAACCGAGCTTCCTGGCCATCCCCACAGGCTCTGGCGCATGTTGTATTCATAAAGCCAGCGCACCGTGAAACTGTGTACCAACCCCTCATAGGAAGAGAGCGCAGGAAAAAGGAATGCAAAGATCACACCACAGCCGGCCACAAACCAAATAAAATGCTGCTTAAACCAGAGCAATGCATGCCTATTGAGGAAAAAGAAGATTAAAGATGCAGAACATATAGAGTAAATCCAGGTTTGGGAGTGAGACAGTGCAAGCAGCATAGCCGATACTAAGATTTGAATGCGCTTGTGCCAGGGTTTGGTAAAACCTGCAGTGAAGCGCGTTGGTTGCCACCAAAGCAAGCTCAGGGCGAGGATCACGAGCAGCTGTTCGACGCCCCCGATGCGCGCAAAAAAGAGCACAAGTGCGCACAGAGCGGTGGTTTCCAGTGGGCTGCGCGGCGCGAAAGTTTTTTGCGAGTTTGTTTCGGTGTCAGCCCCAAGCACAATGCCTTGCAAAAGTACGGGTGCAGCCAGCAGAGCTAAAAGCAGCGTAAACAGACGCAGCGCAAGAATTTTGGGGGTTTGAATAAATATTGCTGTGAGACTCGGCAGGGCAGAGAGAGCTGATGAAAGTGATCCAACAGTGCTAGTGAGCCAAGGTGCATAGTGGAGAGGCTTGGGGATTGTGATGGGAGCATTTGCCTCGGGAATCAACAAAGCTCCGGCTGGCATTGACGGAAACGTGCTGATGTCCTTCAATGAAGCGGTTAGAAAAATTTCATTCCACGTGACCGGAGCCGAGAACAGAGTGATGATAGCGCACACAAACAAGGCCAAAGTGCACAGTGCGCTGAGTCGGAAGTGCATTCGCCGCTGGTTCTGGATGTGCAGGTCGGCAAGACGAGTGTCTTCTGGTTTCACCACTATTTCCTTCATTGCACTCTGTGTCGGAGCCCTCGCTCAGTCTAGCGCGAAGGCCAACACTCAAGCGAGTCGGGGAGCTGAAAATTTTCAGAAAGGTGCGGCTGCGATCCGCGGGATTTTTGCCGAGCCGCAATTGCGCAGCCTCACGTGGCCAGAGGTGGCTGTGGATTCCTCTGCTCCGGGCATCCAGAACCTTTTCGACATCCGCAATTTGGCGCGTTACGCGCAGCCCGCACACCTCAGTGCACAAATGTCGGCCATCGACCTCGGTGGTTTTCTATATAATGTTGAATCCAGCCTGGGTGTCGATTCTCTATTGCTGCAATTAAAAAATCGAGAACATCTGCGTCTTCTTCCGGAAAAGCCGCTGCGTGCTTATTTTGGTTTGCTGCACGCACACACGTTTGCATCTGACGGTCTTGGGACAGCGCAGGCGGCCTTTAAAACGGCACGCGATATTGCAAAACTCGATTTCTTTGCGGTTACCGATCACTCCGAATACTGGTTTAATCGGCTTGATTCACATTGGCACGAGCAGCGCAATACCGCACTCCAGGAATCAACTCCACAATTCGTTGCGCTAGCAGGATTTGAATACAGCCATACGCTGTTTGGGCATGTTGTTGTGTTGAATTCAAATGACTGGATCAGTGCGTTGACAACTCCGACTTGGAAAGGGCTTTTTGAGTGGTTGGCACAGCCTGGACAGGAGCAAGCACTCGCCATTTTTGCGCATCCCGGTTTTCATCGCTACAGAAACTGGTTTGATCTCTCTCACTTCAAATTCGATGCGCGCGTGAAAGATAAATTTGTTGGAGTTGAGTTTATTCATAAAAATGTATGGCGACGGTCTTTGAAAGGATATTCCGGATCGAAGTCATACCTCGACGAAGCTTTGCAGCAGGGTTGGAAGGTCGGGCCGTTGGCTTCTCAGGACAACCACAGTGCGTTTTGGGGGCTTGCGGATGGGAATCGAATTGCATTGCTCATGGATGGTTTGAGCCGCGAGAATGTTTTAGAAGCTTTGCGTGCGCGTCGTTTTTATTCAACACAGAGCCCGCAGCTGCAGCTTGGCGTGGGAGTTTATACAAGCGACAAAACATTTTTGGGAACACTCGGCGATACCATCGATGCCCGATCACTTCATCGTGGCGGTGGATTTGTGCGTGTGCGGATGTACGATCCAAACCACTTCAAATACCGCCTATGCCGCTTCGATTTGCTTGTGGATGGTGAGAAATTGAGGCACCTCACATTTCTCAATAACCCTTCGGGTGGAATGTTTGTTGGCCATTCAAAACAAAGTGCGGTCGAAGAGAAAAATTGCGCACCGCAGAGCATAAAAGCCACCCGGTGGGACAAGCTGTTTAACAATGGCATGATCACTGGCAAACCATTCGCATGGATTTTCGATGAGCCTTTTGCACAGAACGATGAGGCTCTTGAAGTCATTGTGCCAATAACCCCCGGCATCTGTGCGGCGGATCGAAGGCACGGAAAAAAAACGTGGGATATGGTTATTCGTTTGCTGCATGGGCGTGAAGGCGAGAAGCTGACCCTGACCTCGCCTATGACCTTGAATTGCTCCGGGATTGCGGCCGAGCCATAAAGAGCTGCACAGCGAAAGCAAGTAGACCAAGCAAAACTAAAGGCCTTTCTCCCCATTCTGCGAAGAGAGTTTTGTGTTCGAGAACAGGGAGCTTTGCACTGGCAAAGCCGCGGCTCATAAGTCCAAGCGGTGCAATGAGAAGTTCACCCGCGGGGCTAAAGGCCACGCTTGGCCCTGTGTTGGCCGAGAGTATGAAACTGCGCCCGTTTTCGACTGCGCGGAAGCGGCCGAGTTGCACGAATTGGAATGCTGCAGTGCTGCGCCACATCCACAAGAAATTGGCCTGGTTCACGTAGATGGTTGCACTTCCGCGGGTAGATTGGGCGCGTGTGAGCTCCGATGATATGGCGTCGAAGCAGATGAGTGGTGCAACTGCGTCGTTCGGGCTGTAGGCCAGGCCATCGACGCTTGTTCCGCGTCCGAGTTTCGAAACATTGTTCACGTTGTTCCGCACGAGGTCGCCAATCCAGGGAAAAGTTTCTTCGAGTGGCACCGCTTCACCAAAAGGCATCGGTACCCACTTTTTGAAACTGGGGCTGCGCGAGCCATCTGGGCGCATCAAAAAGGAAATGGAGTAGAGAGTCGCTTTGCGGGGTCCTAGGTTTTCGAGTTCGGCCTTATCGAATTCCGAGCCTTGAACCAGCAGAGGGATGTCCCACTCTTTCACTTTTTTGCGCACTTCATCTTGGTCGGGCTCCGACCAGGCAAAATTATAGGGAGCGGCACTTTCTGGCCAAACCAGCAGGTCGAGCTTGCCTTTATCTTTGGTGCTTGCGATCAGTTCCTCGCTCAATTCCATCAAAGAAGGAAGTGTCTGAAGCACAGACTCTTTTGCATATTCGGGATTGCGCGGGAGACCAGGGAAGCGGAAATTCGGTTGCACAAAGCCGACATGTGAAGTGCGTGCGTTTTCCTGTTGGTGCCGCGTGTTTATGAGTCGCCGTTGTCCGACCGACCACATCACCACCCACACACTCAGTGTGGAGAGAACGACAATTCCAACTCGTCCTGGATTACGGCTCGGATCCGCGAAAGCTCGCGCCAGCAGAATGTTGCTCGCAAACACGATAGCTGACAACCCTGAGGATCCAATCCACGCAGCCCATTGCACCACGGGCAGTGAACCATGCATCAGGTTGCCGTAGGTCCAGTGAAAAAAGCGCGGCAGCACGATTTCCATGAGAGTGATTGAAAACACCAGTGCCCAAACTGGAAACGGTGCGGTGCTGCGTTTTGCACAGCGCGATGCATTCCAGATGAGCGGGAAAAAAAGCAGCGGAAAGTAGAGGCCTGCAAGAATGCAATAGATGACGAAAAGCACATGGGTGACAGGCGGTGGCACTTCGCCAAAGAGCACTGCCGGCACCGTGACCCAGTGAAAGGCTACGGCAATCAATGTGGCACCGTAAATCCAAAACAACACAAACGCCTCAAGCCCGCGTGTCCATGCAGTGACCTGGCGCAGCGTTGTGGAATGAGCCCGCGCAGGCGACTGGTAGGTGGTGGGCAAGCGTTTGACTGCGACGAGCAAGGGCACCAGTGCGACGGGAATCAGCCAAGCGAGAGGATTGTGAACAGTCAAGCCGCGGGGAAACCCGACAGACGTCAAAAGTCCGCTAACCACGGCCGCGACAATCGACCACAACACTCGAGAACGAAACATGGAATCCCTTCACCCTGAGGATTTGAGAAAATTTTCTCTCTATGTAACATGGTCTCATCGGAGGTCACAACATGGTTTGCCGTGGTTCTAAAGACGTTTGGTTGCGGGCGGCAGTGCTGCTTGCCGGTGTGCATGGACTTTATGCGCCTCCAGTAGCCTTGGCTCAGGCGAAAGTCACGAACGATGCCTCAACGAAAAGCAATGGGGTCGATCCGAACCAGGTTGCTGACAATCTCCAAGGGCAAATGCCTCGGGCAAAGTTCACACAGCTGCGACACGATTTCGGTGAAATTGTGCGCGGCCAAAAGGTCACCTTTGCATATGAATTTACCAATGCAGGAACGGGCGTTCTTCAAATTCGCTCCATTCACTCTTCCTGCGGATGTCTCAACACCAAGGTCGAGCCGAAGGATGTGTTTGCTCCCGGTGAAAAAGGCCGGTTGTCGTTTGAATTCGACTCTTCACACTTTGCAGGTTCACTTATCCGAACCATTACCGTTGACACCAATCAACCCCGCAATTCCGCCATTACGCTCACCTTCTCAGCACAAATCCGTGAAGAGATTCGTGCCTCTCCTGCGCTCCTGAGTGTCGGTGAGATTTTGCCCGAGTACAGCAAAGCCTGGCTTATCAATTTGCCCACCTCGTTGCGCGCCACGGCCACCGAAAAAGACACGCCACCCGTGTCTGCCGAGAAGGCGAGTTTGCCCAGCAACGTACTCAAGCAAATGGTGGATGCAGGTGAGGTCAGACCTCTTTACGCAACCAGTAGCCATGCTTCTATCGTTCCTGAAATCATCGCTCCTCAGAGCAAGGGTAAGGAATATCAGCTCAAAATCACCTTCAAGGGTGGCCTGCCGATTGGTCCGCTGCGCGAGAAGGTCACGCTTTGGAACTCATCGCGTCATTTGAAGGAACTCATCGTGCCGATCGTTGGTGAGGTGGTCGGCCACGTCAAGCAAAGCGCAAAGTATGTTGAATTTGGAACCGTGACCCGCAGTGAGGAAGTTCGTCGGACTCTGTCGTTCAGTTCTGACCGTAAGGATTTCAAAGTGGAGTCAGTGTCGGCCGAGTTGCGTCGCACCGATGCACTTGAGGGTGTCGCCATTGGCGAATTGTTGAAGTATTCAACCGTGCGCGGCGAAAATGGAACACAGGTAAATTTTGAATTGCGTTATCCTGATGCACTCGCGGCGGCGAATCAGCCCATCAATGCATCGGGAATGTTCCTCGTGCGCACCAACGACCCTGATTACAAAGAAGTGCGTGTGCCGTTCTTTGGGGTGTTGCGTCAGGGAGATAAGCGATGAGCGAAACCTCCCCTGCGCCCGTTTTCGCTCCGTACCTGCCACCGTCGACGGCGACCATCAAAGTTCACAACACAACACTTTTTGGTGAACCAGTCTTGTGGTTTGGTCATACAGTGTTCGCCGTACTTGCTATTGTAGCCCTCACCTTTATTGTTTTCGCACGCGGTCCTCGGCGCAAGGATGCCAACCTTTCGCTTGTTGAGGAGGATGCGTTACCTGTGGCAGTGACGACGTCCTCGGCCGCTGAAGCGAAGCAAAGTTGATTTTGCCCGGACTCTGGCCGTTGAATTCTCCGGGGATGAAAGGAACTGCACGTGGGATTGTTGGACACTTGGCGCGGATACCGTGCGCAGCAAAAGAATCGTTCTCTCGAAAAGCTGGGCGATACCCTCAAAAATCAGGTCACGACCAAAGAGCAGCGCTGGGAAGCGATTGAGGCCTTGGCCGATTCTGGCGATTTCAGACAGGCTGCGCCGCAATTGATGAAGCGCTTTGAGCTCGTGGTCGATCATGGCATCGTCGACAAACGCGAAAAAGATCGTGTCGTTGAAATTCTCGTCGAGAATGCCGACCTCTCTCGCCCACTTGTGTGCGAAGCCGTACGCAAGCAAAAACGCATCGCATGGCCTATTAAAATTGCCGAGAAATTACTGCCGCACGAGGGATATCTCGAATTGTTACTCGAGAGCCTCAATACCGAGCATGTTCTCTTTGATGAGAGCCTTCACGAGCGAAACATCGAGCTGCTTCTCGCTCTGCGTGAACTTTCGAACCCACGCATCATCGAGAAAGTGCGTGTCCTGCTGCGGAGCCGGGATGAACCTGTGCGCGTCGCAGCGCTGGAATGCCTCGAGGCTCAAGCGCGCGAACATGACGAGGCGCGGCAGTGTCTTAAGGAACTCTTGGCAGAGCCTCTGACCGATGATAATTCACGCTTTATCGGTCTGGTCAAAGCCATTGTGGAGCGCCACAATTGGAGCTCTGCCGGCCCGAAATAAGGATGCCGGCATGCAAAGAGCGCACAAAAGTCCGTTTTTGAAAGGTCTGGGGCATTTGGCCCTGGTGGTCGATGATATCCCCAAAGCGCAATGGTTTTTTGGAGAGGTCTTGGGTGCCGACGTCGAGGTCTGGCGTCAGACCCAGCTTCTCATTCATGTGGGCTCAGACCTTCTCGTGGCCAAGCTGTCGTCCGATGCAATCGACTCCCGCCGTCAGCAGGGTGAGCTCGGACGGCAAGTGCTTGATCATTACGGTTTCATGGCGGACTCGCCTTCTCAGGTAGACAGTCTTACCGCGCGTATCCGTGAAGCGGGGCTTGAAATTGTTAAAGGCCCCTACAATCGCTCCGACGGCCGGAGCGTTTATTTCCGAGATCCGTTTGGAAATCTCGTCGAATATCTTTATTACACTCCGCGCTGATACGCGGATGAAACAAGCGTATCTACACGCTTTGTCTTCAGAACACAGGCCTCAGGATGGAAACAATGGACTTCGGTGTGTTGAGTATTTTTATTGCGGTGACTGTCTTTGCAGTTGCTCTTGCGTTTATTTTTGGTCGGCGCCTGGGCAGTCGCAGTCAGGAAAAATCACTGACTCAGGACAAACCTACCGCGCCTGTAGCGAGGGTGGGAGGGCAGCAGGCAGCGGAGCAAAGAGCGCCAGATATCAAACCTCCCGCGTCTACTGGTGAGGAAAGCGTTGCTGGGGCAGCTGCCAAGCACATCCCGCGTTTTGAGCAGCGCAGCTGGTTTTCACGCTTGGCCTCGGGGTTGAGCAAAACCCAGGGTCAGCTGGTGCGCCAGCTTGAAGTGCTTCTTCTCACCAGCAAAGAGCAGCGCGCGTCACGCGAAGTCGTTCTCGACTCCATGCTTGAGATTTTGGTGCGCGCAGATGTGGGCATTCGTACATCGGAAATGCTCATCGAGAAAGTGCGCACAGCCCTGCCCACGAGTGAAATCGCGAGTTCAGAGGCGATTCTTTCGGTTCTCCGCAGTGAGGTGCTGCGCATTCTAAGCGCTCCAGCGGAAGGCTCACAGTCTTCCGGAGCTGTGCATTGGAGCCTCGTTCCTCAGGCTACGGAGGGGACACGCGTTGTATTAATGGTTGGCGTAAACGGTGTCGGCAAGACCACAACCACCGGAAAAATAGCTTTCACGCAGCGGCAGGCAGGGCGCTCTGTGATTGTTGGTGCTGCTGATACTTTCCGAGCCGCGGCTGTCGATCAGCTTGAAGAGTGGGCTCGCCGCGCGGGTGCAGAGTGTGTGCGTTTGGCCGAGGGCTCTGATCCCGCATCGGTTGCATTTGAATGCGTGAAAAAAGCTGTGTCGCAACAGATTGACCTCTGTCTGATCGACACCGCAGGTCGTCTTCACAACCGAAACGATCTCATGCAAGAGCTCAGCAAAATCCGACGTGTGACCAGCAAAGATGTGCCCGGTGCGCCTCATGAAGTCTTGCTTGTGCTCGATGCCACAACCGGCCAGAACGCATTGCAGCAAGCGCGTGCCTTCAAAGAAATTGCGGGAGTGACGGGTCTTGTGCTGACCAAACTCGATGGCACTGCCAAGGGTGGGGTAGCGATTGCACTGGCGGCTGAGATGAACCTTCCCATCCGTTATATTGGGGTGGGCGAATCGGTCGAAGATCTTCAGCCCTTCAGTGCCGAAGAATTTGTTGATGCTCTGTTTTCGCCGGCAGTGTCGCCCCTGCAACAGGCTCCCGCCCTGCAGCCAATGCAATCCTGAGGTTCGGGCACAGAGCAGGTGCACGCTTGCCGAATTGTATTGTGCTTTCGGAAGGATGAATTTTTTTCGGAGTTCTTCCTAAATCCATTACTCGAGCGTTCCGATTAAACCTTTGGAGGCGGGAGAGCGCTAAAATGGCCGACTACAGAAAAAAAACTTACAGTTTTGATGGGATAGGCAGTAGGGTCTGCGCCTCCCTGCTTGCTGCCGCCGTGCTCTTGGGATGCTCAAAAGGGGCAGCGGTGAGCAACGTTGCGTGCTCCAGTACAAAATCGCTCCTGCGTTGGGATCCGGAAAAAGTTCCCGTCACTTCAGCAGCACTCACGCCTTTTCTCAGCAACGGCGGCTTTATCGAGGTTTTTACGCGCTCAGATATTCTCGGTAAAATCGACAAGACTCGACTCTGCAGTGCCTATGTTGAGTTCAATGAGAATCCGGCTGATGTTCCCGGAGACTTGGCAAACCAGCCTGTGCAAATGAACGTGTTCACTGCAACGCACTGCCTCGACCTTTCCAAGGATCATGACATCAAGGTTCACGTTTTCAATGGCAATATTTATCGCGATTTCTGGGTTGATTTCAAAGCGCTCGAAAGCGTTAAGAAACTCCGTAGCGCCATGCGTATCAAGGGTGTGCCCGCTGAAGCGCGCAGGAAAGTTCTCGAGACAATGAGGAGCCCCATTACAAATCTCGATGAGCTTTTTAACGCCAATTCGATCTCGAGCAGTTCGACAGGAACGGGTGGGTCACTGAAAGCAGCTGAGACTTGTCTGAAGAAAAACGATCCTGATTGGCAGCACGTGTGCGCGACTTATCAGGATTTAAGCGTGATTCAGGTTGCACCTTCAAAAGACACACCCGCAGTGGTTATTGATGAACTCAAACAGCTCCGCACGGTGGCCGTTGAGCGTGCCTCAAAGTGGATTGCTGAGAGCAAGATTTATGCTGAGCTCAGCAAAACGCCTCCGCTGCAGGTTTCCTTCCCAGATGAACCGGGTAAATATCTCGACGTCAAGACACTGCATGCCGAGCTGCGCAAAAGAATCAGAGCCTATTCGAAATTCAAAACTGTACAGTACCTCGCAGACGAGCTGGGCGCCGAAATCAAGCGCTGCGTGGCGGGTGAAGCTTTACCGGTGTGCAAGGTCAATTCCGAGATTGCAGCCGTGTTGAAATCTGTGCTGGAAGGAACTGGTTACGAGATTTTTGAAGATTCCAAACTGACGCGAACACTGGATGCCTTTAAGTCTGGATATGCCAATGCGCAGGCAAGAATGGACAGATCATTCGACGTTGTCATACCGTTCATCCAGGCTGGCGATGGAACGAGCAAGTTGAATTTGAAAGCGCGTGTACACTCCAATTTTAAGTTCACAAGCGCAGGGGAATCTCCCATCGACAATCCGGACCCCAAAGACTCGCTGAGCACAGGGAGGGTTTTTGCAAACATCAACGTAAACAACCTGACCGCAGACAATACGGGCGGCTCAGTGGCCTATGTGCGCTGGGCGAATTCATCGGGGCGCTTCAATTACTTCAAAATGCCGAAGAAAGTGACCGATGCCGTGAGGAATAATTTCGCGACAAGCGGAATGCCGTATCACTTTGGATTTATGCAGGCCGGCGACAGTGGTTCGGTGGTTGTTTTCGACCACATGCCGATGTTCGCCATCAGCAGTGTTGATGGCGAAGCGACTTCCGGAGGGAGCGCTTTGCGGCCACTGCCCGAGCCTATGGATGAAGATGATCTTGAAGAGCTGAAAGGCGGATCTGTGATGAAAAAATCATCTGCAGGTTGCCGCTAACCACGAAATTACAGCTCGCGTGCAGCCAGAAGCAGGCCGCGGTCGCTTTCAAACGGAAGCGAGATGCGCGCATTCCATTCGGTTTGGCTTCCTTCCCACAGGCTGTGCTGTGCAAGAAAGTCGAGTGAACGGAGTTGTGTCAGCACACGCCGCACACCCATGTGTGTGCCACGCAATCCTTCTTTTGCACTTAAATCGCAGAACTCTGAAACGTGTGATGGACTCGGCACCAAGCACTCATTTTGCACAAACAGGACAATTTCAGCGACTGCAGTGGCCGTGCTGACTGTGTTGCTCCAGGTCGAGAATCCGTTGCTGATGGTGATCCGAATGCGCTCTGGCGAGAGAGAGGATTCGTATTGAACAACGCTACAGGGGACAAGGACATCGCCCTCAAGCAGCGCTTGCAACTTCCACGCTTTGAGCGGCGTGCGGCTCAGCCCCAGCGGCTCAGCAGAGATTTCTTTCCATAGGCTTGCTGTTCTGGGTGAGCACAGGAGTCGGTACCAGAGCAAATCTACGGTGGATACGTAGGGCAATGTGCGCCACCAATTGTTTTGATTGTCTTCCTGGGGCGCACTCGCCTCTGCAATTGAGGCTGGGCGCAGTGCTTCGCCATCTTGATCGAGTATTTCACACATGGCAGCGGCAGCAGGAAGATTTGCCCAATGGCAGAGTTCCATGACCGCTTCAGTATGCCCAGTGCGTGCGAGCAAGCCGCCGTCCTGTGCACGAACCGGGAATACGTGCCCCGGACTCAGAAAATCATGTTGGTTTGCCTGCGGGTCAGCCAGCAAGGCAATCGTGTGTGCACGGTCGGACGCTGAAATTCCGCTGGTGATGTTGTTCCGCGCATCGATGGAGAGAGTGAAACCCGTGTGTGACATGCCGCCTGGCCACTTCGGTGACGTCGGGATTCCCAAACGATCTGCGAGCTCATTGGAGACCGAAACACACAGCAGCCCGCACGCTTTGCGGATAGCCAGATTGACCAGGGAAGGGGTGGCAAAAGCCGCGTGGAAAACGAGGTCAGCCTCGTTCTCGCGTCGGCCATCGTCGCCGACCAGAATTGCCTGTCCTCGGGCAAAAGCCTCAACGGCACGCATGACGCGATTGCGCAGTGCGCCCAGTTCCCGGGAATGAGTGTTTGTGGCTGCTCGCATCCTTTTCTCCTGCTCAGGATCCCTGAAATGACACGCTCTTTTCATCAGGTCAACGCAAAAGGGTAAAGACCCGGGGAAGAACTACCGAAGACCCCTGACGTGGCTCGAAAAGGCTTCGAAACCACTAAGACACTCAGGGAATATTATGAAGCGTCCAAAAGTGAAATGGCGTTTTCAAAAAATTATCGCGGTTGCGCTCGGGGGCTTTATCCTGGGGCAAACGGCCGCGGGGCACATACCCGAAGATTTCTCGTGGGGAACCTCAAACTCGGTCATTCCGCTCGGTTTGGAGGCCTCGGAGGTGGCGGAGACGGCAGTCAGAGCTACAGCTGTGCCGGCAACCGAAGCCGAAGTCCTCGAGGTGGTGTTGCCCAGTTCTCCGGGTACGCTGGCTCAGGAACCTCCTTCCGGAGATTTTGGTTTAGCTGCGCGTGCCCTGCCCAAAGCGCCCGGCAGTCCTCCCGCGTTGCCCAGCATCAAGGGAACTCTCAAAGACTTCAAACTGCCCAATGAAGACCGCTTCTGGGAGGTGCACGGGTTGAGCAACAACTCGGAGCTCAAAAAGGCTGTGCACCGCCTAAGACAGCATCTTGTGGGTACGGCGCGTGAAAAGAGCGAGGCATTTCGTTATTGCGATGCACGAAAGCGCGATGTTGCGCGTGACCCTCGCTTCATTTTAACCGACGAGGGTATCTCTTGCCTTTACTATCGTTGGCAGGTGTTGTTGCGGGAAAGTAAAGAGGCCGCGCAAAGACAGCAAGCCTCGTCGCCATTGCAAAAACCCAAGAAAGTATCTTCGAAAAAGAAGAAAGCCGGCCTGCCAACGACCGCCGTCGGTTCGCTGCGCGACTTCAAAGCGCTCGCATCTTTTTCATACGATGAAGTGCTCAAGAGGGTCGATTTCAAAAGTGAAAGTGCAGCCCTCAAGGCCGCAAGTTATGCACTGGATAACCCCAAAGACTGCTCACTGACAACCGCACGCGCTGCGGTTGTGCGTGATCTTGAGAATCATTTGCCGTCTGATGCAGTCTTCCGGATGATGAACCAAATCTATAACGGAATGGCACCGTGCCTAAGCCCAGAACATGAGGCGTTCGAAGTTGTTAATCTGCGCCTTGCATTGCTGCACCTTGACCGTAAAGAAATCAATCGTGCAGCATCGTTGTTGGAAGTTGTTCTGCAGGGCAAAAAACTCAAGGACGAACACTCAGCATTGTTTTGGCGTGGTTATTTGGAGCATCTACAAACACCTTTTGCTTGGCAAGCGCATAGCGCGCAGAAACGCGCCGATCAAACGGAAGTAAAGATAAACAACACATACTTGGTGCGGTTGGTTGAAAAATATCCTCTGACTTTGCATGCATTGGTGGTCGATCAGATGCATGGAATCGATACTTACGAGCGCTACGCGAGCAGACCTTCGCCACAAGTTTCAATGTATCAAGGGCAAGAGTGGAATCTCGAAAATGTTTCGCATCTGCTTGCCGGAATTTTCATGGTCAAACGTTCGTATCCGGAGTTGGAGCGGCTTGCCCGGCTCTTCGATGAAGCCTCAACTCCCTCTGCATCGTTCGAGACGGCCATGTTTCAAGTTAAGTTTTTTGAGGCTGCAAGCAATCAGCGAGCTGTCATTAAAACGATTTGGTCTTCGTTGAAGCTACACGGTCTACAGCATTTGAGCGAAGAGCTGTTGGAATGCCTCTACCCGGTGCGGTTCCACAACGAAATCGCACAGCAGGCCTCTTATATTGATCCGGCCTTGGTTTTTTCACTGATTCGCCAGGAAAGCAGCTTTAACCCGCGTGCCACGAGCCCTGTGGGCGCTCGTGGACTGATGCAGGTGATGCCTGCGACGGCGCGCAAAGTGGAACGTAAGCGCAACATCGAATTGTACGATCCCAACACGAATATCCGCATTGGCTCAAAGTATCTTTCCATTTTGCGCAAGCAGCACAAAGGGGATTACTCACGTCTCATTGCCTCGTACAACGCAGGTCCGAACAACACCAAGAAGTGGGATTTGCGCTACCGCGGCGAGGTTCCATTGCTGTTTGCAGATATCATTCCATTTCCAGAGACGCGCCACTACGTGAGTGGATTAATGCGTCACATGTATTGGTATAGAGCTCTTGTCTCTCATCTCAAAGAGGCGCCAGGCTCAGCCAAAATCAACTGGTCATGGTCGCTCAACGATGTCGTTCCGCAAGCGGAACTCTTTGGCCTGAAAAAAGGAGAGACCCTCCAGGTCAAACTCGAGCCCTTGCCCTGGATGCCGACCGGAATGGCACAGAAAGCAGCTGCAGATAATAAATAAGTTGCATTGACTCAAAAGACTTTGAGCAATTAATGAACTGAAGTTTGGATTAGCGATTGGGGTTGGGTGCGTTGATGTAACCCGCAGACAGACTTTGCGTTGGGATGATGAAAACCCATTCGTTCAACGCTTTACGCTCCTCGTTGAGAAGGCGCGCAAGGCACACGCTAGAGCTCAGTTCGAGCGGAAGACCTTCGTTCATGACATATCCAACGCTGCTGCGGCCGAGGCTGAAACCCTCGAAACTGACCTCAAATTCGCCCTCACGTTCAGCACAGTGCACCACCCCCTGATTTGCCGAAGGAATAAGTGCATCGCCGCTGGGAGTAGCGAGCAGAACGCGGATTTGTGGGCCGCGCACAAAGGCATCTTTTTGTCCTGGATTGAGAACAACCGAGCCCTTGGGTCGAATTTCAAGCCGACACAGGCCGCTTTGTGCGCTCCCTTTGACAACAAAAGGACGCGCCATATTCGACCAGCTGCCATCCACCCAAGTCACTCGACCGTCGCTTTGAGTTAGGCGACGTGGGGGGAGTGACTCACAGGGTAAAAGATCTTCTCGAGAGAGCAGTAAGGAAGATGCAAAAAGCTGAGCGTTGCCCGGATGGCTCGGGTCGGTCTGTTGGGCGGTCGCGATTTTTCCGAGCGAGTTTTCGCGCGCCGCGAGCGCTCGATAAGACTCTAACCGTCCGCGCTGATTGCCACTCTCACACCCCGAAACAAACGCGAGCAGCGCCATCGCCGGAGCGATGCCCACCGCGTTCGAATAAAAGAGCTGCTTGTGGCGAGTTCTGCTCAATCTTGCCTCCACCTCAGCGGTGTATCGGCCAGTTCCGGCAAGACTGAAGGGGGCTCACAAACTCAGTTGTAATTTCCAGAGACCAAAAAGACGTTCAGCTCGGGTGGCAAGTAGGTCTCTTTTCAGGCCTTTATCTAGTTTTTTGAGTTTGCGTGAGGATGAGAGCTCGGGAAAAAACTCAGCCTGCTCTGTCAGAAACTCGGGGCTCAATTCGCTGAAAAGCCCCCAGTGGATGTTCATCGGGCAGTAGCGGGCGGGGTCGGCGTCGCGCACGTGTGACACCAGGCAACCGAGAGCAGTGTCTGCCGGTGGAAGAGCAAATAGAGCCTGGCACTTCAGCTTGTGACCCACGATATGAGCTGTGAGCAAACCCATGGCAGCACTTTCCACATAGCCCTCAACGCCTGAGATTTGTCCGGCAAGCCACGTCTTGGGCGCACAATTTAGTGAAAGGTCATCTTTGTTTATGAGCCTCGGTGCAACCAAATACGTGTTGCGGTGCATGCTTCCCATACGATGGAACTCAGCTTGAGCGAGCCCGGGGATCATTCGAAAAATACGTTTTTGCTCGGGCCATTTCAATCGGGTTTGGAAACCGACCATGTTGTAGGCACCGTCACCTAATTTTTCACGACGCAGTTGCACGGCAGCATAAGGGCGACGACCGGTGCGTGGATCATCGAGCCCCATGGGTTTCATGGGGCCAAATGAAAGTGTCTGCGGCCCGCTCTCAGCAAGCACTTCAATCGGTTGACAGCCATTGAAAAAACGCGGCTCTTCAAAGTCGTGATAGGGAACTTTTTCTCCCGATTTGAGTGCATCAACGAATGCAAAATATTCGTCTTTGTTGAGTGGCAAATTCAAGTAGTGTCCACTCTCTTGCTCCGAATCACCACTGGCCTCTTGAAGCTTTTTCAGATCGTCATCTCTGCGTGCAGTGCGGGTTTTGCGGTTTGCAAAGAAGGCAATGTTGTGGTCGATGGTGTCGCCATCGATGATTGGCGCAATAGCATCATAGAAATAGAGGGCATCGGAACCTGTGCGCACACGCAGATCTTCAGCCAATGCATCTGCAGTGAGTGGTCCAGTGGCTACGATAGTTGCATCAACGCCGTAATCTGCGAGTTGGTTGAGATTTTGAATTTGCGCTTCAATCACCTGAACGCGCGGATGCGTGCGCAACGCTCGTGTGATGAAACCCGAAAACAGCTCACGATCGACAGCAAGAGCTTCTCCTGCAGGAACTTCACTACCGCGCGCGGCCTGGATCATGAGACTGCCGAGTGCTTCCATTTCGCTTTTCAGAAGCCCTGCGGGGTTCATTCGGCTTTTGCTTTTGAGACTGTTCGAGCACACCAGTTCTGCAAAGTGATGCGGTTCAGACTGGGCTGGAGTAGGAGTTGAGGCTTTCATTTCGAACAGCACAACGTCGATTTCATAAGTTTCAGCGAGTGTCCAGGCAGCCTCAGAGCCAGCCAAACCCGCACCAATCACCGCGACTTTCATGACGTTTACCCCCGCTGACGAACGAGGCCTTTTTACACACACCAAGACGTTTGTCATGCAAAACAAAAAACCACGGATGAACCGTGGTTTTGTTAACCTTCTCGGAGCCAGCCAGGTGAGGCTGGCACGCTTTACGGGCAATCGAGGTTGGAGGTTTCGACGTAGCAACTCAGCTCAGGTGACCAGCGCATCAGAGCAGGGCGGTGCATGAAGAACGGACCCCACGCGAGGCGGATTGTCTCTGGCTTCGAGTAGCAGGCAACCTGACCTGTGGTGACCAGAGTTAAGTCGTCATCCACAACGGGCATGCCGTTGTAAACTCGGTCTGGAACCTTCAGCCAGCAGTTCTGATTGCTCTTGTTCACTTTGCACGCAACTGTGTCTTTGTACTTGCTGCAGTCGCGCGAAAAGCCGGGACCCTTAGGGGTGGTGTTGCCCGCATTGGACCCGCTCCGTGCCACCAGGAACTGGCGCCCCATGTAGCCCACCTTACCTTTGTAGCGCACTTTCGCCCAATCTGGACCCGCATTGCCGAGCGTGCAAACTTCTTCGCCTTCATTCGCTCCATCAAGCACCGGAGCTGTGGTGTTGGGTTGTTCACGCAGCTTGAGTCCGGTGGTTGTGCCAGTCACGTACATCGGGACGCATTCACCATTTCCACCCGCCGCAGCCGTGTTCAACTCGTTGTAAAGTTCCATGGGCCATGCGGGCTGGAGGCAGACTGTTGGATCTGCGCTCGCAAACTTCGTTTTGCATGCATCCACAAGAGTCTGTGGGAAGCCACCCTGTGGTGCGCACTTGGTTTTGACTTCATCGCATTGCACAGCGGGCTGTGCGGCAGGGGGGCTCTGTACAGGTGCGGGCGCGAGTGGTGCCGGTTCTTCCTGCTGCTCAAGAGGTTGGCAGGCTTGCAGTGCAGAAATGCCAGCGACGGTGGCAAGCCCAAAGACTGTTGTGAAGAGCTTGAAAGAGTGACGCAACATGCCCGTGTCCTCCTGGACGTCTTTTTACGAACGGGGTATCGGCAGGCAGGAAAATGTCTTAAATTGATTTTGTGGAGTTGACGGAAATTTGACAAAAAAAAGTACCACCCCGTCGCGGGATGGTACGCAAGGAAGAACAGACCATGTCCGACAATGTAATCTTCTTCGCAGAGCGAATCCGACCACCTTGCCCTTTGGGCACTGCGACTTTCCCGAGGTGGACGTTTGGGGTCAAGTCCGGAGCTTCACTTGTAAAGTGAATTCACAATTGAATGTTTAAGAGCAATTGAACGAACCGCGCGGCCTGGCCTGCGCCCAGCGGAAAGGAATCAGGTGTGAACCCAGCCCCTTACATTGTTGTGACCGGTGCGCATGGATTCGTCGGCAACCATATCCTGGAAAAGCTGCTCATGAGCGACCTCGCTACACTGCGGAGCCCTGTTCCGGATCAGGGTGTTGAGGTGGGCAAGCCCGCCGGCTCGCAAGTGAGATTTTCACAGCAAGCTGCTTCTGCTTCGCAGGTCTTCGATCTTTGGGCGGTCGATCTTCCGGAAAGTGCTGCGCGTGCGACCGCGCACCGCTTTGCACAATCGAGTCGTGTCCGAATTGTTTTTCATAAAGAGCTCATCGACGCTCTGCGTGCGGCTCCGCAGCCACCGCTCGCAATCATCCACAACGGCGCGTGTTCATCGACCGTCGAGCGCGACCCCGCTGTCTTTGCTGAGCTCAACGTTGGCTCCTCGCAGGCTCTTTGGAAATATTGCTCGGAAAACGGCGTACCCTTTATTTATGCGTCGAGTGCTGCGGTGTATGGCGATGGCCTGAAGGGTTTTTCCGACCTTCCGGAAAATTGTGCCCAGTACCGTTCGCTCAACCTCTATGGGCAATCCAAACTTGATTTTGATCTCTGGGCGCTCGAGCAGCAGCAGACACCTCCATATTGGTTCGGACTGCGTTACTTTAACGTTTATGGTGCATTTGAGAGCCACAAAGGTGGACAGGCCAGCATGGTTTTCCACGGATACCAGCAGGCTACACGCACAGGAGTTATTCGCCTCTTCAAAAGTAACACCGCTGATTACAGCGATGGCAATCAGGTGCGTGATTTTGTTTACGTGAAAGACATTGTCAGAGTCACCCTGCATTTGCTTGCACTGGCACTCTGCGGCGAAAAACCGGTATTGCCACCACACACCCGCAATGGATGTTTTGTGAATGTGGGAACAGGGACAACACGCAGCTGGAATGATCTTGCCGAGTCTGTTTTTGATGCGCTTTCGCTGCCGCGGCGTATTGAGTATATTGTTATCCCACAGAATATTTCTGGTCAGTACCAGAATTACACATGTGCCGACCTCACAGTCTTGAGACAGTTGGGGTACCGACGTGCCTTCACACCTTTGCAGGAAGGTGTGCGAGAATATGTGCAACGTTACTTGATGCGTGGCCTATGAGGAGCTTGCAGGAATGAGTGATGTAACAGAGATGACCCGCAAAGTGTATTGGTCACCTTCGGGTGAACTCGCAAGCGTTTTGCAGCAAACAACCTATATTTGGTTGGCTATCGCACTTGGGGTTATGGCCTGGGGAGTTTGGCGGCGCATTCAAGTCTGGAGAATCGGTAAACCAGAGGCAGCTTTTGATCGTCCTGTGGAGCGCACTTTGCGTCTGTTAAAGGGGACACTTGGGCAGTCGAAGGTACTGCGGGCGCGCCGCATGCGCGATCCAAAACCTCGCTCCTATTTCGCGGCCTGGATGCACGGTCTGATTTTCTACGGTTTCATGGCTCTGGTTTTTGCCACAACCATTGTAGCGCTCAAAGAGTACGGCATCATCGATCTTTACTACGGTTCTTTTTATGCCTTCGTCGTCATCGTCTCCGAACTGGGTGGACTTGCACTGACCGTTGGGCTCGGCATGGGTGTTTTTCGTCGCAGCACCCGCAAAGATGAATTCAAACACGCTCTCGATTACACGGTTCTTTACGCACTTCTGTTTGTGCTTTGTGTTCAGGGTTTTTTGATTGAAGGCTTTCGTCTGGCGGTCGACAAAGGCGCGATCGATGCCAATTTGAGCTTTGTTGGAAAGGTTTTTGCTGCGCTTTTTCCGGCCGACATGAGTCCCGAAGCGACCAACAACACCTATGCAGGGCTGTGGTATTTTCATATGCTCACCACCATGGCCTTTATTGCGGTCATACCCTACACCCGCGCCATGCACATCGTGACTGCCTCCCTCAACCTGTACACACAGCGCCTTGAACCGAATGTGGTGTTGCCAAAAATTGATTTTGAAAACACAGAGTCTGAGTACTTTGGTACACGCTCGGTGATGGACTTCACCTGGAAGGACATGCTGAGTTTCGATAGCTGTACCGAATGTCGTCGCTGCACGGATATCTGCCCAGCGAATGCTGTGGGCAAGGCACTTGATCCGCGTCAGGTGATGCTCAAGCTGCGCGACAGCATGTTGGTTGAAGCGCAGCTGCCTGCCGACAAACGTAATTCAGAAGAAAACTACCTCTACGAATCTGGACAAATCACCAACGAGGAGATTTGGGCCTGCACCAATTGCGGCGGTTGCGTAAATGAATGTCCTGTAGGCATCGATCAACTGCGTGGCATTATGCAACTGCGCCGCTATCAAACCCTCACGCTGGGTGAGATTCCAGCCTCAGCGGGCAAGGCTATTGAAAACATCAAGCAGCATAAGAATCCTTGGGGGGTTTCGCATGCCGATCGATTCAAGTGGGCCGAAGGCTTGGATGTTCCGGTCATCACCGGCGATTCTCCTGAAGTGGAATATCTCTACTATGTTGGTTGCGCAGGCTCATATGATTCCGGCAACCAGAAGGTTGCTCGCAGTGTTGTAAAGATTCTTAAAGCTTGTGGCGCTGATTTTGCCGTTCTTGGTAAGGCCGAACAGTGCAATGGCGAACCGGTCAAACGCCTGGGTGACGAATACAGTTTCTCTGAAATTGCGCGCAGCAACGTGGAGCAACTCAACGCACTCAAGTTCAAGAAAATTGTGACCCACTGCCCGCACTGCTTCAACACCATCAAAAACGACTTCAAAGAGTACGGCGGTCATTACGAAGTTCTTCACCACAGTCAGCTGCTCTCGGCGTTACACCGCGATGGACGTCTGAAAATGCCTGGTGAAGTCCGCAAAGAAGTCACCTTCCACGATCCCTGTTTCCTCGGGCGCCACAATGGTGAATACGAAGCTCCTCGCCAATTGCTGGAAGGAATTGCTGGTCTGCGCATCCATGAAATGGAATACGCGCGCCAGCAGTCGAGCTGCTGCGGTATGGGTGGTGGTAACATGTGGTACGAATCAAAGGGTGGGGAAAAGAACATTGTTATGCAGCGTCTCGAGCACGTTGCTGCGACCGGAGCTAAAACTCTTGTGACCGGATGTTCCTTCTGCATGATTAACTTTAAGGGCGCCTTTAAAAACCTCGAGGCCACCAAGGATCTTGAAGTTATGGATCTGGCTGAAGCCGTTGCTCTCACTTTGCCGGCGGAACAAAACTCAGAAGCGCGCAGCTGAGTCGTTCTTTCGCAGCCCAGGTGCTGCTGCTCCTGCTTGTACGCCTAAACCCTGCAAAAAGTGCATTCTCCGAGTCAAAATGGCTCGGAGTTTTTTGTTTATCCGCTGACGTTCTTTGAGCGACTGCCAGAGAAAACCGATACAGCCTGTGAGGAGGTACGATAAAACTTTCGTGAAGAATACGTTGATAAAATTGTGCATGTTGGGATTCACTTGCGCTGCTGCAGCTCTGTGCTGTGTGCCGCGAGAGGGATTTGCTGCGCCACGTGGTGCGCGCACGATTTTTGGAGCGGGACGAGGTTTAACCTTCTATACATCGCCCGAACTCGCAGATGTGAATGCTCGCCTAGGGAACAGCCCACGCCTCACTGTGGAGCACGAGTTCGGTCGCGCCCTCACACATCAGGCGAGTTTTGAACAGACACGCGATAGAGATGTTTGGATGTGGGGAGCCGAGCTGCAGCACTGGAGTGAAACACACCGCGGTCTTGCGACATCGGGCGAGGCTTCACCCCGGAGTGAAGCCACCCTAGCTTTTACTCGGCTTTGGTTCGGAGCGGGTGTCCGGCTTTGGCCCTGGGTTGGGCCGATGATCGTGAAACAGAATACTAATTTTACAGGCTTGGCTGTGCGCATGGCGCGGGTCAGGCCTTTGGGATCTGGGCTGTTCTCGTGGCTGCGGCTGACAACGGGGCCGTTGCTTTGGAAGCACAACTACCTCTTGTCAGACGAAATCAACCAAACCCAAATCGACTACGCCTCGCGCACTCTTTCCTGGGAAGGAGGTGTGCGTTGGAGTTTGGGATGGCGCCTCGGTTCCTTTTGCGACCTGGGGGTAGACGTTTCGTCGAGTCTTTCGGTGCCTGTAAAAGGCGAAAGTTTGGTGGGGCAATTTTACTTGAGTGGGAGGAATGCACCCGACAGCGTGGAGTCTTTGAGTGTCGGGAACATCTCGCGCTCGCGCTGGCAGTCCACACAAGCATTGATGTTTGTTCGTTTTTTCTACCCATAACCGCTGTCAAAATTCAAGACGGCAAATTTTCTCAAGAAGTTTCGTGTGCTGCCGAAGCAATGAGTGAGCAAGGATGCTCTCAAGTGGGGAAGTGTCATGCAGAAGCACCCGACAGCCGTTTGTAACGGAACAAAAACTCTCTTCGTGTGGCTTGGACTGGCGGCCATGAGTGCAGCCTGTGGAGCGCTCGAAGTACGCGACCTCAAAGACACCTTCGGCGGAAAAAAGAAAGGAAGCAGTGAGAGCGATCAAGATTGGGTAACGGTACGGGTCGGCGTGACACCCTCCCAGCTTCTATCATCACGTCTCGTTGAGGACGGTTTTACTGCAGAGAATTTTTCTCTGTTTGCTTTTGATCTGGTAAATGCAGCGAGCTTCAAATTCAAAGTTACGGGCTGTGCCTCGGGCTATTCGATCAACACAACGAGCGTTGCAGCGACCTCGACCACCATGAAGCTCTACAAGACCGACAAGAACTGTGAAGTTGGGCTTGTGGAATTTGGATACGATAGCAAGACCTACTCTCCGCAGTCGGTTGCTGAACTTAAGGGTGCAGTGGGAACTGCTGCAACTTTTTCGGCAGGCTCAGGAGATGACCTGAAGGTCAAAGTGTACAAGCAATTGCTGACAGGTGGTGTGGTCGATGGGCAGGAAGCGGCTTTCACGTTCATCAAGAGTACCAAGGGCTCTGATGCGAACGTGGTCGACTACACTGCTGGATCGCCGTTGTCTGTGAATGGTATAGAAGCTCCCTCATTTAGTATTTTGGGTCCCAACGGGATCGAGTTGCAGGACATTGCAGCGGCCGATGGCAAAGGGAAGTTTAAGTTTACGCTGCAATGTGCCCAGACATTGGTTCAGTCGGGTAGCGACTGGGCGTGTCCGCGTGTGAATGGCGAAACGGATCCGCAGTTTATCAACAAGATGGCTGTAAAACTGATTCACGATGCAGCCGACAAGAGCACCTACACGTACGATGAAATCGAGACAATCATGTCCTCGGGAACAACACCAATAACCAACAGCATGAAGGTTTCTGGAAGCACGACAAACATTCAGATTCCGGACATGGTAGGGCCAGGAAAGCTTGTGGACTATAAACAGATGGTGCTGATTATTTCGTTTGCGGATCCGTCTTCGCCCTCACGAGGCACGAGCTATAAGTACTTCAACGTGGACATTGGGGCACCTGTCCCGTAAATTAGAAGTAGAGTCATCGTTTGTTCATTAAAGCCATGGGTGGGACGGGATGCTCATGGATTTTTATTTTTTTAAAAAACAAATTGGTTTTAACTGTGCCTTCAGACGAGTCCTGGGGGTGGTTTGGCTTTTAGTTGCGGCGGGAGCCTGCGGGCCGCGCTCTGCAAGCAAAACGTCGCTGACTCCGGATGAGGCTTTTGCACGGCTCAAGCCAAGCTCCGGTATCCCCATGCTCTGCAACCTCATCAACGGCTTCGGCTGTGGTCGATTAAGTCTGTCGTCCTCCACAGGCGAGCAATCCATAACCCATGAAGATTTTCTGGTGAGCTGTACCCAGAACAGTGCGGGCATCTCAATGTCTGCGCGAGATCAGGCGGGTTTCGGACCAGGACTGTCTTTTGGTTTTAATATTGCCGGTGTGAGTGCATTTACAGAAGAGAAATTTGTTTGCGGTGGTCTGCAGCTCACGAATGACCCCGCAGTTGCAAAATGGAAACCCAAAAGCTGTGGTGTTTTTGTGCGCTACGGAGAAACGGAAGTCTGGACGATTGCCGATGAACCCTGCACGGTGACTCTGCAGTTTGTCGAGGGTGCCTGGCGCGGAGTGGTCGATTGCCCACGCCTGAGCAACGGAACCACGGTCTGGAATTTCAATGAAGCGGGGGTGTTCACATGCCCCAAATGAGCCTCGTGAATCGAATGTGGTTGTGTCTTCGCCCGCTAAAGTTTGTGCTTTTTAGTGCGTGGTTCGCTCTGCTTTCCGGTTGTGGCAAGAAAGCCAATACTGAGGAGAGTGAATCTCTTGAAACACTGCATTTGAGCGTGACCGTACGCGCTTCAACCATGCTGTTGGGAGTCAGCGATGCAGCCATCTCTGAAATCACTCTGCAGCGCTTCAATTGCCCTTCCTCTTCCGAACCAATCGACTATGTTTTGAACTTGGTTGAAGCTGATAAAGCTTTTGTATTGAACGAAGAACGCTCTGTTCTTGAGGGATGTTCGCTCAAGGTCAGAAATGTCAAAATCAAATGGAAGGAGCTCACGGCCAGCTTTGATGCAGTGAAGGGTGCAACAACCGCAGCTGGAACAAGCGAAACGGTTCTTTCCAACTCCTCGAAAAGTGCATTCTTGAACGCTGTATTACCGGCAAAGGTCGGTGTTGCTGTCGAAAAGAATCTTTTTTGGTCCCTCAATGTTTCTTATGTAGACAATAAAAGTCGCCTGTTTCCTGTGGTCGCTGAGGCACGCGAGCCCGAAGTTGCTTCGCTTGGGCTGAGCGTTTCGCGTCTCGAGGATCGCGGAGTGGTCAATACTATCTGGCGTGAATTTGGTGTGTCTTTATCTTGCGGTGCTGCGCAGACGTTCGGCACCTGCAACGGCATCGACCTCATGGGAGTCAAGGCCCGCTTCGTGTTGCAGAGTGATGTGGATACCGGAGTCGCGGCACAAATTAGGTATCAGGGCGGATTGAACGACTTGCAGTTTACCTCGGCTCTGACCCACCTCGTGGGTTCAGGCTTGCGTTTTACTTTGAACATGCCGGTGGGTAACTTCGGTCAACCCGTGTATTTGATTCTCATGCGTGGTCAGAGCTACAGCGTTTTTGCCGTTGCGCCGGAGTCAGTCCCGACGGCCAATCAGTGACATAAATTCGGCACGGGTCGATGCATTTTCACGGAAAACTCCATGCAAGGAGCTGGTCAGCATCGTTGCTCCCTGCTTACGCACGCCCCGCACGCACATGCAGCTGTGCTGACCTTCAATAACAACCGCAACCCCATGGGGCTTGAGGTGTGTTTTGATGGCATCGGCAATCTGCTGAGTCATACGTTCCTGCACTTGCAGACGCTTTGAATACACATCAACGATGCGCGCGAGTTTCGAGAGTCCGACAATGCGTCCCTGCGAGGGCAAGTAGGCCACATGTGCTCGACCATTGAAGGTCAGCAAGTGATGCTCGCAGCAGGATGTAAATTCAATGTCTCTGAGCACGACCATCTCATCCGAGCTTCCCTCGAATGTTGTGGAAAGAACTTTCTCAGCATTGATCCGGTAGCCTTCGGTCATCTCAACCCACGCTCGACAGACTCGGTCGGGTGTTTCCAGCAAACCTTCACGCTCGGGATCTTCACCCATGTAGCGCAACAGAGTGCGCACCGCTTCGCGCGCATCTTCCGCGCTGATACCATTGTTGTCGGTCGCTTTCACCAAGAATGGGCTCATGTTCTGCTCTCCTGTGCGACGATAAAGGTGTTCTTGATATAACCCTGCGGTCATCGAAACGTCTTTACAGACTCTTCAATGGGCAAAGTGCTTCTTCTGGGTTCTTTTCGAGGTAGAGGATCACTGTGCGGCCGATGCGTCCGACCACAAAGCTGCGCTCGGGCAGCGATTCTTCGAGTTCTGCTAAAGCATCTTTCTTTTCGGAGGCATCTGTTTGCCCCGGCAGCTGCAGTTTGATGAGCTCGTGTGTTTGTAGCGCATTTTTGATTTCGATGAGGACGCTCTCGCTGAGGCCTTGCGCACCAACCTGAACCACGGGCTTTAGATGGTGAGCTTTTCCTTTCAGGGCTGAACGCTGTTGACTGGTCAACTGCTCGGCGTAACGGTGCGCTTTGGATGGACGTGGAGCTTCTTTCATTCTAATCCTCAGCTGACTGGAGAAGGGTGCGCAAGGCGGTGCCCTTGAGGGCTCGACCTGAAGTGAGCCTTAGCCTCTTTTGGACTGTAATGAAATAGAAAAAATGGAAATAAATTCATGAGAATCTTGGAGATTAGCTAGAGATGAGTTTTCTCCTTCCCTGCCAGGCAGACAGTAAAACACTAAGTTTCACCGACGATTTACGACTACTGGTTCACGGTGGCGCTTGGGATATCCCGGCTCAGTTACACGAGGCGCACGCCAGAGGTGTGCAGTCTGCCTACGAGGCCGCTGTGCATTGCTTTCGCAATGGGGGCAGCGGTCTCGATGTGGTCATAGCTGCTCTCGATGTGCTCGAAGACGACCCGACCTTCGATGCGGGGCGCGGCAGTTTTCTAAATGAATGTGGCGAGGTGGAATTGGATGCCGGGGTCATGGAGGGACAGACCTTGCGGGCAGGTGCGGTCGCGGGCATCCGCAATTTCTTGCATCCAGCACAGATTGCTCGCGATGTGATGGAAAAAACCAACCATGCCTTTCTCGTCGGAGCCGGTGCCGAAGATTTCGCCCAGCGCTGTGGTCACACTCCACTTCCGCCTGAGGATCTGGTTGATCCGCGCGAGCGCGAAGTGTTTGCGCGCTGGATTGCCGCGGGCAAACCGGATGCAAAGATTTTTTTCTCAAGCCCTGCAGCGGAATCGCTGCGCTCCGGCAAACATCCCGACAAGCGGGGTACGGTTGGGGTTGTGGCTGCGGTGCGCTCGTCACAATCGGCATCGGGTTGGACTCTCTTTGCGGGGACTAGCACTGGAGGAACACCTGGCAAAATGAAAGGCAGGGTGGGCGATGTGCCGGTGATTGGTGCCGGAGTTTACGCCGACGATGAGGGAGCCGCAGTCAGCTGCACGGGCTGGGGCGAGGGTTTACTCCGCATTTCCGCCGGTCAGCGCATCTCAGCGGCCGTCCGGGCAGGAGTTCCTGTGGGCGAGGCCGTTCAGCAGACCCTTCTCGACCTCAGGCGCCGGCTCGATGGGTTTGCGGGTATTATCGCGCTCGATGCCCGTGGTAACCTCGCAGCATCATTTACAACTCCCTTCATGGCCTTCGCGGGGCCGTCAGGTGTACTCGCTCCCTTGCAGCAGCCGGTCGGCTGTGTCACAGTGCGGCGCCAAGACTACTGAGATTTCGGAGAGTGAAACGCCATGTCATTGGGTGCTGGTGCTCTTGCGCTGCGGCGCGTACAGATTCTTGTTTCTCCCAAAGATGTCCAATTTGCGGATATCGTGAAGAAGCTCAAAAGCAAAAGCATTCGTCCCCTGGGGATGGATGACGAGCGCGAGCAAAGCCTTGGATGGTGCCATCCATTTACGGGAGAGCCCGACTTTGATTCCGCACATGAGCACACCTATGGGCAGGCCTTTGTGTTTGGATTGCGTGCCGATGTGAAGCGCATTCCAGGAACCTATTTCAGACTACAAATGAAAAACGCGCTTGAGGTGCTCCAGAACAAGGAAAAAGGCAAGACTCAGGGTGGACGTTTGCAGGGCAAAAAGCTCCGTGATGCGACCCGCGATCGCCTGAAGCTTGAACTGCTGCGGGGCACCTTGCCCTCAGTTCGCCTGACCGAAGTTGTTTGGCATCTCGACAACAACGAGCTCTGGATTTTAAGCGCATCACAATCGGTTTATGACGATTTCGAGAAGATGTTTTTCGAAACTTTCGGCTGGTCTCTGGCTTTGTACAACCCGGGCACCTTGGGAGTGGATTTTCCTCGCATGTTGCATGGTTTGAACGTCTCACTGGATGACAATCTCAACATCGTCCCGGCCGATTTTCGTGGGGATGCCCCAAAAAGGCCTGCTTTGCCAGGTCGAACCAGCGAATCAGCGCTTGCCGAAGCAGATTTGTTTTGATTTCTGAACAGAATTGATTTGAGGGCTTAAATATGGACACACCAGTGCAATTGAGTCGAATCGAAAAAGCTGGGGAAATTCTCTTTCGTCTGCGCGACTACACTCCCGTTCCAATTATCCTTTTGGCCATTTTGTTTGCTCAACCCACGCTGACTTCGCTCTTTGTGGGTGGTTTCGTGGCTTTGATAGGCGAATTTCTTCGCACCTATGGCGTGGCCTACATCGGCACCATTTCACGCACTCGCAGCTATTCGAATGGCCAGCTCGTGCAGGAAGGTCCTTTTGCACTTTTGCGCAATCCGCTTTACTTCGGAAATCTCGTCTTGAGTGTTGGGCTTGCGCTCATGTGCAACGTCAGTTGGTTGCCCATTCTTGTGATCGTGGTGTTTTATGCCCAGTACATTCCTGTTGTGGCTTGGGAAGAACGTAAGCTCACCCACATTTTCGGTGATGCCTATGCGCGCTACTGCGCAACTGTTCCAAACCGGTGGTTCCCGAGTTTGCAGCGTATCCGCGCGGTGAGCCTTTACGCTGCCCCACAATCTTGGGGACCTGCGTTGAAAAGCGAAAAACGCACCCTGACTTCGGTCGTTGCCTACTTCACGATCATGACGTGCCTGTTTTTTGTAGCCCAACAAGGTTCTGCTGTTCTTCCTCTCATCTCAAAGCTCACGGGCAATTGAGCCTGGGTCATTCACGACCCTGCGCGACAACTTCCCCCAGGACTGCAAAATTGTGTCATTCAGCGCTCCGCTCGGCCTCCGAAACATGGGTCAGCGGGCTCTGACGGCGGTTTCGCAACGCTCCAGGGACGGAGAAAAACAGCCTCTACGCGCAGGAAGCGCACTTGTGCCTTTGAGAAAGGTTCAAGAGAACCAGGAAGGTGGATTCTCAGGAGGAGAATCTGTTGTGGGGAGGTGAGTTGATCGACTGCCTATTCCAGGGCCCGCTTTGTTCTTCAAGTTGACTTGAAGGATGTTCGAAAGCGCCAGACCGATGCAATGTCGGGCTGGCGTTTTTTTTACAGCGTCAGGAGTGAATAAACACCCGCTGTTGGGGCTTGTTCCTGGAGTGCTTTGCGGCCTGGGAGAAAACTCAATTCAATAACAAATGAAAAACCTGCGATGGTTCCACCATTCGATTGAATGAGGCGCGCCACCGCACCCGCAGTTCCGCCCGTGGCGATCACATCGTCGACAACAAGGTAACGAGCTCCCGCAGCAAGGGCTGACTTCTGGATTTCAACGTGGTCAATGCCATACTCGAGCGTGTAGCTTTGTTTGAGCACTTCACCGGGCAGTTTTCCTGACTTGCGGGCAGGAATAAATGGCAAACCAAGTTCTGCTGCAAGCGGCATGGCGAACAGAAAACCGCGGCTTTCCAGACCGACAATGTGGGTTGCGGAACAGTCGGCGGCATGTTCAGCAAGATGCCGCAAAACACGCTTGAACAATGCAGGCTGAGCCAGCAGGGGGCAAATGTCTTTAAAAATAATCCCAGGCTTTGGGAAGTCGGGATAGTCTTTCAGGGTCGCAAGCAATTCCTGTTGAATGTTCATTTCGAAGATTCCTTTAAACGTCGTCATCCCCGCCCGAGGCGCCTTTGCCTTTGAAGTTACCCGCAGCCGATTGACGCAAGAACTCCAACGAGAATTCAGCGATGTCGCCGTCGAGAACCTTCTGAGGATCGGAGGATTGGCACAGGGTACGGGTGTCTTTCACCAACTTATAAGGGTGCAGAACATAGGAACGGATTTGTGATCCGAACGCATTGTCCATTTTAGCGTCTTCAATTGCACGGCTGTCAGCGGTGCGTTTGTTGATCTCAACTTCGTAAAGCTTGGCCTTGAGGAGCTTCATACACGTTTCGCGGTTTTGGATCTGGCTGCGCTGGCTTTGCGATTGCACAACAATGCCCGAGGGCATGTGGGTCATACGCACCGCGGAGTCCGTTCGGTTCACGTGCTGACCTCCGGCACCACCGGCGCGGTAGGTGTCGACGCGCAGGTCGCTTTCTTTGACTTCAATGTTGATGTCATCATCGACCACTGGGCTCACAAACACCGAGCAGAACGACGTGTGGCGGCGTGCGTTGGAATCATAGGGTGAAATACGCACCAAGCGGTGCACACCAATCTCGGATTTCAGCAGGCCATAAGCAAAATCGCCATCGACAGTGATCGTGGCATTCCGGATACCGGCACCTTCACCTTCGAGTTCATCGACCACCTGCGCCTTCCATTTACGAACGTCGCAGTGGCGCAGCATCATGCGCATAACCATCATGGCCCAGTCACAGGCCTCGGTTCCGCCCGCTCCGGCGTTGATTTGCACAATGGCTGAGTTCTTGTCGGTCTCACCAGAGAGCAAGCGCCGAGTCTCGAGCTCTGTGACCTTAGCGTCGAGTTCCGTGATGGCTTGTTCGGCCTCTTTATCAGAACCTTCATCTCCGGCTTCACCGAATTCAATGAGAACAAGCGCATCATCGGCCATGCGTTGGATCACGCCAACGCTCTCAAAGCCGTCTTCAAGGGCTTTCTTCTCTTTTAGGAGTTTTGATGATTTACGGCGATCGTTCCAAAAATTGGGGTCGCTTTGGCTTTCTGCATCAATTTCAAGCATACGCTTGCGCCGCAGAGGCGTGTCAAAGTGACCTCCGGATAGGTTCGTATTTTTCCAGTATTTCTTGCACTCGGCTGCGCTGAAGTTCACTCATGAAAGACCTCGATCAAAAGACGCCTGTGATTACTGTTTCTCTGTGTCTAAAGCAAGTTATTCGGCACCATAACCGTCAACATCGCTTTAAATTCTGCAGGTCGCAGACCCAACCCTAAGCGAAAACCTCTGCACCATTGCGCGTCCCGACACACGGCATCCGTAAAAGTAGAAAGTGGCAGCAGAAAAACTCCCAGATGACGCATCTTCTCGAACTGTTCCAAATCACCTTGCTGAACGCATGGAAAAAGGCAAGTCACAAGGCCACCCTGGGGCGGACAGCCTCTCCATTCGCTTTGTTGCTGCAGCCAATCCGCCAGGTATGTTCGGTTCTGCATCCAGTCCGAATGCAAGCGAGCAAAGAACGCGTTGCCGCCGAAAAAACTTTGCAGAAACCACAGTGCCAAATTTTGTGAAAGTGGATTCACCGTGTGGGTCAGGTAGTTTTTTTCACTCTGCATCTCCCTAAGTGTTGAGGGCTCACCCACGCACCATCCGATGCGCAAACCCGGCGTGCCTGCGCATTTGATGAAACTACCTGTGACAAACCCTCTGGAGGTAAAAGCTGTCGGTCCCAATAAGCCGTCGGGGCGAGCCAGGAAGCGGTAGTGTTCGTCCCCTACCACTGTGCAACCAACCTTTTGCGCTGCTGTTTGTAAGGCGTTGAGTTCATCCTCATTGAACACCAACCCCGAAGGGTTGTGCGGATGATTAATGAGCAGCACATCGGGTCGCTCTCGGATAATGGTTTTAGTCCACAGCTCTAAAGGTGCTCTGGGCTGACCATTTTCATCCCAACGGATTGGAAGTGGAATGAGATCAGCCCCCAGCGAAAGCGGAATTTCGAGGAGAAGTTGAAATGCGGGAACAATAAGTGCAAGT
This sequence comes from Betaproteobacteria bacterium, assembly GCA_016868315.1. Taxonomy (GTDB): domain Bacteria; phylum Bdellovibrionota_B; class Oligoflexia; order Silvanigrellales; family Silvanigrellaceae; genus RFOM01. Next base: position 158,282 of record VGHE01000003.1, on the reverse strand, counting down.
CGCTGCGGCCGCAGGCGCCGTAGCAGAAGCACCAGGGCTTCGCTCGTTCCGGTGGTTATAAGAACGTTATCGGCGGTGGTACCCGGATGCAAAGCTGCAACAGCCGAACGCAATTCTTCCATTCCGAGATTCGGTGCATCGCACAGCTGTGTTTGCAAAAGCGCATCGCGCAACGAGAATGTAAAATCAGGCTGCAGTGCGTTCAAAAGGGAGTCGAGCGTTTGTGGATAGTGCCCTGACTCACCCGCATTAAAACGGGCCGAGAAGCGGTGCTTCTCCAGCCAGTCTTCCATTAGAAACTCAGGGAGCGGTGATTTCACTGTGCGGGGAACTCAGGGTACTCGGCAATAATGTTGTAGTAGGTATCGCGTTGAACGGGTGTGAATCCCGAACGACGAATGAGCTCAATCATGTTCTTGCGGTCGAGTGTGTAAGAGGTTCCTGCCGCACTCACGACATTTTCCTCGATCATGATGGAGCCCATATCATTTGCACCGTAGTGCAATGAGATTTGGCCTATCTTTGGTCCCATGGTGACCCAGCTGCCTTGGATGTTTGGAATGTTGTCCATCATCAGCCTGCTCACGGCCAGCACGCGCAGATATTCCACTCCGCTCGTGGGCTGCATGTCTGGGTTCTTCTTTGCCAGCTCTGTGTTCTCGCCTTGGAAGGTCCACAAAATGAATGCGTAGAATCCCTGAGTTTCATCTTGTGCATCGCGGATGCGGAGAATGTGCTCAATGATGTGTTTGCGTTCTTCAAGAGCACCAAACATCATTGTTGCAGTTGTGGGCAGGTTAGCCTTATGCGCCTCCTGCATCACTTTAATCCAGCGGTGGCTGTGGCGCTTCACTGGGCTTTGCTCGAGACGGATTTCGTCGGAGAGAATTTCTGCGCCCGCTCCGGGAATGGAATCAAGCCCGGCCGCCTTGAGGCGCTGGAGAGTTTCCTCCACGGTTAGCCGCGAAACCTGCGCGATGCCTTCAATTTCGATTACGGACAACGCATGCAGGTGGATCTTGTAGCGTTGTTTGATGCTGCGGAAGAGATCTTCGTAATACTCGATTTTGAGGTGCGGATTTACGCCCCCTTGCATCAGTGTTCCGGTTCCACCAAGCTCAATGGTCTCTTCAATTTTCTTGAAGATTTCTTCTTTGGGCAGAACGTACGCATCGGTTTCCGGGCCGCGCCGATAAAAGGCACAAAAGTCACAGCCAATGCGGCAAATGTTTGTGTAGTTGATGTTGCGGTCGATGAGGAATGAAACTTTGCCGCCTGGATGAAAGCGCTCTTTGGCTCTCGTTGCCAACCAACCGAGAACATTAACGTCGCCCGCATCCAAAAGCTTCTGCCCCTGTTCACCCGAGAGGCGCTTGCCTTCAAAGGCTGTCAGGTAGGCTGCTTTGAGTGCCGTATCTTCGGTTTTTTCGAGCGCTGCGCGCATCAGCTCATCGTGCGCCTTCGCTGGCCGTTCGAACGCAGCAATCATGTTTTGGCGGGCAGCATCGCGCGCGTTGATTTCAGAAAGTGTCGGCGCTTCCTGAAAACCAGAGGCTGCAGGCAGCGTGCCAGGTGCGATGTCTTTTTCGCAATCGCGCCAAGTGTTTTTGCTCTCACAATTGAGGGCATTAGGATTGAGTGTGTTGGTTATGGACGCGTTGATCATTGCAGCATGTCCTCCGCGGGATTGTCGTAGCGGCGAATGGGTTCATAAACGGTAGAGCGTTCCACCGGGATGCGATCCGCATCGCGGATGACGCGCAGAAGTTTGCTCTTGGCCATCGCCATTCCGGCTCGGCTGCCCGCCATGTTTGCAATTTTTTCTTCGACGACAGTGCCATCAAGGTCGTTTGCACCATAGTGGAGTGCAGTTTGCGCCACACGGTCGCCCGTCATGACCCAATAGCTCTTAATGTGCTGGAAGTTGTCGAGCATGAGGCGCGCAATCGCGATGGTCTTGAGGTCATCAACCCCATAGGTGTGTCGATTGATACCGAGTTCGTTGTTCTCGGGTTGGTATGCAAGCGGAATAAACACGTTGAAGCCACGGGTTTCTTCTTGCAGGTCGCGCAAGTGCATCATGTGGTCGACGCGTGCCTCGACGTCTTCAATGTGGCCGTACAGCATGGTGCAGTTCGAACGGAGACCCATCTTGTGGGCTGTTCTATGGATATCGAGCCATCCCTCACCGGTGAGCTTTGTGTCGCAGATTTTCTCTCGGATGTACGGTGCAAAAATTTCCGCACCACCTCCGGGCAAACTTCCCAATCCCGCAGCGCGCAGTTCACCGAGCAGTTCTGCAACGGTCTTGCGTTCTTTGCGCGCGAGCCAGTCGAGCTCAACTGCAGTGAAGGCTTTCACATGAAGCTGCGGTGCGGTTTCTTTCACGGTGCGGATGATGTTTGTGTAGTTAGCCAATTTCCAACGCGGATGCAGGCCACCCACCATGTGCACTTCGGTGGCTCCGGAGTCAGCCGCGACTTTCGCACGGTGCGCGATTTCGTCTTCGGAGTATGCGTATGCACCTTCCTCGCCTGGTTTGCGCGAGAACGCGCAGAACTTGCAGGACAGGGCACAGATGTTGGTAGGGTTAATGTGGCGATTGACGTTGAAAAATACATCACGCCCATTCTTGCGCAGATTAAGTTCGTTGGCGACCGCAGCGAGTTCGAGGAGATCTGGTGAATGATACAAATTCACACCATCTTCGAAGCTCAGGCGTTCACCACGGAGTGCGCGCGTGAGCGCGCTTTGAATTTGAGTGTAGCTCACCTGGACGTCTGGCCGCGGACGTGCCCCAGCTATTGGGGAGGGGGGAACGTGTGATGTTCTGCAAGTCACCGATTCCATGGGAACCCTTTCCTATGAATTTGACAGCTAGACTGATACCATCGTTTTCGGTGCTCTCAAATGGGGTTGACGAGCGTCAATAATTTCGTGGCATTGACCTCATTCTTTGGCGCGAGTAAGCCGATACCCCGAACGTGTTTTGAGAGTGTCCCAGGCGAGGAGGGCGGGCATGCCAAATATTGGATTTACTGAGCTTTTAGTTATTCTTGCAATCGCGCTGCTGCTGTTCGGCAATCGCCTGCCCAACGTCGGAAAATCGCTGGGCGAGGGTATCCGCAACTTCAAGAAGGGTCTCGACGGCGGTGGCGATGATGCTGCCAAGAACGCCCAGACTCCTGCACAGCAAGCAGCTCCGCAGGCACCCTCCATTGGTGCCCAGTCCGTTCAACCCAACTCGCTTCACAGCGCCCAGTCCTCACAGCAGGCCAAGGTTGACTACGTCGACGTTGAACATCGCGACCCTAACAAATGACTGCGCACACCAATCTGGCTGAAACCATTTCTCAGCGATTGGTCTTTTTTCTGGGCAAAGGCGGGGTGGGACGTACCACTCTCGCCACCTCTTTCGCCCAGGCGTGCGCTTTGCGTGGTGAAAAAACTCTAATTGTTCAGTGGTCACTCAACGACGCCGTATCCTCGTTATTCTCTCGACCCTCGGCCGGCCACGATTCCTCACCACTGGCGCACAATCTTTGGGTCATGAATTTCTCGGCTGACGAAGCCATCCGCGAGTATTTCATCGATCACCTCAAGTTGCGTCTCGTCTACAACCTCGTGATTGAAAACAAACATGTTCAACGTCTGCTTCACGCTGCTCCTGGTGTGCGGGAGTTGTTCTTTCTCGGGCGTCTCTTTTGGCTGATTTGTTTGTCGGAAGAAATTCGCGGCACGCGTTTCGATCGTGTGGTTGTGGATGCTCAGGCAACGGGGCACGGTGTTTCTCTTTTTACCATCGCCCCCACCATCGCCAAGTTTGGGATGACGGGACCCTTGGCTGCCGAGTGCGAACGTGTGGCCAGTATGCTGGCCGACCCGAAGTTAGTGGGTACTGCCCTTGTGACTCTTCCCGAGGAATTGCCTGTGGAGGAGACACTCGAGTTCCTTCCCAAGTTGACTCACGATCTGGGGCGTTCACCGAATGCCCTCTTAATTAACCGTTCAATCGCTCCCTATGTAGAAAAAAATCCTCAGTCGATGGATTACGAGCATGTGGTTGGATTGTGGGAAAAGAAGTTAACAACCAACGCCGCAACCCGTGCATTGGCACTTTTGCACCGAGATTTGCGCAAGCGGCAGCATTTTGAAATGGTGCTGCGCGATGAGCTCAAGCAGCGTGGTTATAAAATCGCCATAACCAGTGTTCCTGATATCGGTCTTGCTCACCCAGAGTCATCTGCCTCGACGGTGTTGCATGGAGTTGCAGATTGGCTTGTCAATGCCAACGAAAAAATCCTCGAGAATGATGAAGTTTTGCAGTCTAACCGTCAGCAGGGGTTCGAATACGATATCAGCGAGGATCAGCGTTGATGAAAAAGAATCCTCCAAACGCACTGCGTAACGGCAAGCCACCGCGCCTACATCTCTTTTTAGGTGCGGGTGGGGTTGGTAAGACAACTCTCTCCGCGGGCTTCGCACTCGCCTTAGCTCAGCGTGGCCATCACGTCGGACTCATGTCTATCGATCCTGCCAAGCGTCTCCAGGGAGCTCTGGGGTTGTCGGAGTTGCCAGAAATTGGTGCTCGCCTCGACCTTCCAAATTGTCCTGGCTCGGTTCGTGCCAGTGTTCTCCATATTGGAGAGAGCCTGAAGCGTTGGGTCAACGAAGCCGGGTTGTCGCAGGCTGCACAGGAAAGACTCTACGAAAATGAACTTTTCAGGGCGTTGGCTGAAAGATTGGCGACAGCCACGGATACCTTTGCAGCGGTGCGGATGGCTGAGTGGCCCGAGCGTGAAGAGGGTCTGACTGATCTTGTCGTAGACACTGCTCCGGGGATTCACGCGATTGATTTCCTTTCGAAGCCAGAGAAGCTCTCTGCATTTCTCGATGGAAAGCTTATTGAATGGCTGAAGTGGTTTGCTCAGGAGAACAACACCCAGGCTGGATTATTGCAGCGGGTGGTGAAAGGCGGTGCGCGCCGGATTCTCGATGGACTCGCTGAATTGGGTGGTCAGAGGTTCATGCTTCACTTCGCCGAATTCCTGATTCTGCTAGATCAGGTCTTTGCGCGGATGATGACCCGCCTTGATTTCGCCGCACATTGGCTGCGTTCGGCGGAAACGCATTGTTACGTTGTTACATCTGTCCGATATGACGCAGTACAGGTGGCATGGGAGCTGAGCAAGACTCTCAAATCTCTCAAGATGAAACCCGGTCAGGTTGTCATCAACCGTGCTTTTCCAGAAGCATTGCGCACAGATCCCTCTTTCGAGGAAACTTTGCGCACCATGCGTCAACAAGAAGATGATTCCTTTTTTGCAAACTATCTAGATAATTTTATTATCGTTCAGAGGCGAGTGCAGGAACAGTTGAGTCATGCAGCACAGTCTGTGCTCACACTTCCTGTGGCTGAACACCTCGACGCACACTCTGCGTTGCGTCTTGAAGATTTGGCTTCACTAGGTCATCGCATCTTGGAGCACACAGGAGACCGCTGAGCATGATGGATGTTGCGCTGCGTGGCCTTGAAACCTTGGGTGGTGTGGTCCGCAAGCAGGTCATCGGCCTTGGGCGTTTCACACTTCTTCTGCAGGAAGTCTTTTTCTGGATGGTGCGCCCACCGTTGCGCATTCAGCTGATCTTCAAACAGTTCGAATTTGTCGGGAACAAGTCCCTCTCTATTGTGACACTCTCATCGCTCTTCACGGGCGCAGTGTTGGGTCTGCAGATTGGTAAGATCTTCGGGATTTTCAAAGCCGAGGGTCTCATGGGTGCTGCGACTGGAAAGGCACTGGCGCTTGAGCTTGCTCCGGTGATGTGTGGGTTCATCGTGACAGGCCGTGCCGGGGCGGCGATGGCTGCAGAAATTGCCACCATGCGCGTGAACGAGCAGCTAGACGCCATGGAAGCGATGGGCGTGTCACCGGTGAGTTATTTGATTGTACCGCGAGTGATTGCCAGCACATTGATGATGCCCTTGCTGGCTGCAATCTTTTTATTTCTTGGTCTCATCGGTTGCTACATACTTGGCATGATCATGTTCAAGGTCGATACCTCGGTCTTCGTTTCTCAGCTTCAGTGGCTGGTGTGGGTCTCTGACATTCAGAAAGGGTTGGTGAAAGCCTTGGTTTTTGGCTTCATCCTCTCCACAATCGCCTGCTACAAAGGATTCTATGCGCGCGGTGGTGCAAAAGGGGTTGGTGAAGCAACGACCCAGGCCGTTGTTGCAAGTCTTTTGACCATCCTTATCGTTGATTTCTTCATCTCTCTCGTTCAAATGCGAGGCTGATGTGATGTCATCGCGCAGCACCATACCGAGTGCAGCAGTTAATCATTCGCCCGTCGTTGTGTTCAACGATGTGCGCAAAACCTTCGCTCAGCAACAGGTTTTGCGTGGCTTAAGTTTTGAGCTGCAGCGCGGTGAAATCAGCTTCATCATCGGCCGCTCAGGCGAGGGCAAGTCGGTGACCATCAAGCACATCATTGGTGTTCTTCATCCTGATTCCGGTGAAATCTTCGTCAACGGAGAAAAGCTGACTCATGCCCCTGAAACAAAATGGATTGAGGCTCGCAGAAATATGGGGCTGCTTTTTCAAGACGGAGCCCTGTTCGACAGTATGAGCGTTGGAGAAAACGTAGCGTTTCCCATTCGTGAATTCGAAAAGTTGACACCCAAAGAGCTCACCCAGCGGGTAGATTCCTTGCTTGAGCTGGTTGGATTGCCTGGTTATGGGAATGCGAAAGTTCCAGATCTTTCCATCGGTCAGCGCAAACGCGTCGGGTTGGCTCGTGCACTCGCTCTCAATCCATCGATTTTGCTCTACGACGAACCCACCACGGGAATGGATCCGCTCATTTCAGAGCTCATCGATTCTTTGATTATCGAAATGCAGCAGAAAATTCCTGGTCTCTCGAGCGTGGTGATCAGCCACGACATTCAATCTGTGCTCCGCCTGGCGGATCGGATTTTCTTTCTTCACGAAGGCAAGATGTACGCGACGGGCCGTCCTGTGGATTTTACAACAAGCACAGATCCTGTCATTCGACAGTTTATTACGGGCTCCTTACATGGCCCACTCGGTAAACCGATCGCCTGAACTCCTGTAGATTCTCCAACGCGAGAATGAAATTGTTACCCAGCCGGATTCAAGCACAAAAATTCTAGTCCGATGGTATCATGAGATAGACCTTGGATCTTTGCCTATGGCATCGAAAGAGGAACCGTGTTTGAACGAACTGTAACAACTGAGCTGAAAGTTGGACTCTTCACTGTGGTCGCATTGACCGCAATGGGCGCGCTTGTTCTGACTTTAGAAGGTAACCCTTTTGCTTCGCGCGCGCAGAAGTTCAACACGGTCCTGCAAAACGTGGGTGGTGTAGGTCCGCGTACGCAGGTTCGTACGAGTGGTGTTCAAGTTGGTGAAGTCGAATCTATCGACATCCTCCCCAAGGGTGCCAAAGTCAATTTTCGCGTGAATGGGAGCATAAAAATTCCCAAAGGTTCGTATATAGAATTGCGTTCGCGCGGCATCCTCGGTGACGTATACCTTGAAATTGTGCGCAACGAAGAGAGCAAAGAAGAGCTTGAGTCTGGCGCGCAAATCCCTCAGATGAAAGAGTTCAACGACATGGGCACGCTCATGAGTTCGTTGGGCAGCATTGCGCAAGATCTTCAAACGGTGAGCCGTACTCTTGCCAAAGTCTTTGGTACGGGAGATGGCCAGTCCACACTGCAAAGTATCGTGAGCAACGTTGAGAAGATCACAGCCGACGCTCGTGACCTGGTTTCAAACCAGAAAGACAACATTGCACTCACTCTGGAAGCTCTGCGCGAGTCGATGAGCAAAGTGAATACTCTGCTCGGCAAACACGATGGCCGCATCGACGAAATCATGCTTGCTGTTGCTGATGCCAGCAAGGATATGAAGATCTTTAGCGCAGAGCTGCGCAACATCATGACCGGAGAAAACAAGAATCGAGTTGAGAACATCATTGCTGCACTCGATGACTCCATGCAGAGTGTGCGTCAGGCGACCAGCAAAGTGCAGCTCATCGTTGATAAAGTTGAAAAAGGCGAGGGCACGCTCGGCCAGCTGGTGTCTCGCGATGACACTGCAAATGAACTCAAAACCACTTTGAAGAGCGTTCAGGAGCTTCTCAAGCCTGCCGCGAAGTTGCGTGTTGAAGTCGACTATAAAGGCGAACTACGCCTCTCCGACAAAACACAGTACGTTGGCCAGACCGGGAATCACTTCAACTTGCGTCTCGCAACCCGACCCGACCGGTACTATCTGCTCGGTGTCTCGGACTCCCCGCAGGGTCGCAGCATCAGTGAAGTGCGCAAAACTGTGACCAAGGATTCTCTGGGTGCAGAGGTTACGCGTGAGGAGACAGTCTCCGCCGAAGATCGCGGACGCATCAAATACAACGTTCAGTTCGCGAAACGCTTCGACAACGTTGGCGTGCGCTTTGGATTGTTCGAGAGCTATGCGGGCGTTGCTGGTGACCTTTATCTGTTCTCCGATAGATTGAGCACCTCGGTCGAGGTCTTCCAGTTTGGAGATGATCCGTCGCAGGCCGAGAATCGCTCTAAAGGCAAAGCGCGCGTGAAGGGTTACGCAAATCTTTTTGTCACGCCAAACATCTATTTTACGGGCGGCGCCGACAATATCGGTCGCTCACCCAAGCCAATCCAGTTCATTGGTGCAGGATTGCGCTTCTCGGATGATGACCTCAAAGCGGTTATCGGCGCAGCAGCATTGGTAAAATAAGCTTGGCTTAAACATCCTCAAAAAAAACACATAAAGCTTTTGACATCAAGGTCGATAATTTCTGCAGGTCTACTTAGAGGTGACGACCATGTGGAAAGTAACACTGCTGCTGTCTTGTGCAGCCTGGAATCTGAATTGTTTGGCCGCCGAAGGCTCACAACGCCGGCTTGTCGCACTCAACCGAGTGGAAACCCCAGACGCTGTACCGACAGTGATTCAAAATCGATTTTTTACCAAACAGTATCGCCTCGAAGCAGGAGCCAGTTTTGGGAGTCTTCTCAACGAGAGCTATAGCAAAACCCAATCTGTGGGTGCACGGGCGGGCATGTTCTTCACAGAAAAAATTGGTGCAGAGTACAATTTCGTCAATTTTCGATCTGTGGATTCGGTCGACCTGGTGGCTCTGCGGACTCAGGAAATCTGCATCGAAAAAGAATGCAAGTCGCTTGAGCCAAGCTTTATTCGTTTGAACCGTATGCACCAGCTTCAAGCGGTGACGGCTCCTATCTATGGAAAAATTAATCTTCTCGACACGGTCATTCTCTATTCGGATTTGACCCTGAGTGCAGGTCTGGCGCAGGTACAGACCACTCAAGGCAACAAGTGGGCATTCACACCAGGCATTGGCCAGCGCTTTTACTTCTCGAAGTCTTTTAGTCTGCGGGTCGATGTGACGGATGTTTATTTGAAAGAGTCATACGTCTCTCAAGGAAAGACGCGTGACAACTGGCGTCATAACTGGATGGCTCAGGCCGGGCTCAGCGTCTTCCTGAATTCGGGAGGACAATGAGCCATGAGAACAGCACTGATGCTCAAGATTAGTCTTTGTGCATTGCTATTGATGCCCATGGGTCTTTTGGCAGCGACACAGCCTGTTCCAAAAAGCCAAGAGAGGAGCCAGAAAAAGCCGGCCCTCCTCGATTTAGCTTGGTCGCTTCAAAAGGAGTCGCTTGAAAAACGCATGGCCTTCACAGAAAAGATTCTCACTGATTTTGAAGCGCAGAAAGATGCGCCGCACCTGCGTGCTCGTATGCTGCTTGCTGCAGGTTTGATTTTTCTGAAGGAGAAAGACACACGACTCGCTGGAGTCGACTTTATCAGCCGAGCCGCAAAATCAGCACCACTGCAGCTTAGCCCAGTGGCTGCCCAGTTTCTGTGGAAGGAATTCCTCAAGAGTATCGATTGGAAGACTGCAACGGGTACGAGCGCACTCACGGATCTCGCTGTGGCGCTTGCAGACAGCCTTCCCTCGGGGAAAATTCCAAGTCACACATACTATCTTGCCTTGGCAAAGATGGCTGAACCAAGTGTAGCACTCACACTTTTCTCTCAGGTTGAAATCAGTTCAGAGTTTTACAGGCAAGCTAAACTCCATGAAGGACTCATTCAAGTGTCCCGGAACGACGTTCCTGCGGCAAAGAAAGCTTTGGAAGTAGTTATAAGTCTCGAACCCACTGAAGCTGAAAAGGATGCAGGAGTCAGCACCCAACATGTTGTTGATTTGAAGGAGCGTGCTGTTCTCAACCTGGCGCGTCTGCACTTTGAGAGTAAGGAATTTAAGGAGGCAATCACCCTCTACAGAAGTATCGACGCTGAAAGTCCTCTGTTCTATGAGAGCCTGAGTGAGCAGGGGTGGGCTTTCTTTATGGCAGGACATCCCAACCGTGCTCTCGGGGTTGGCTATGGTGCCACGAGTCCGCACTTCAACCGACAATTTCAGCCAGATCAGTACTATCTGAGTGCAGCCGTGAATTATTGGCTGTGTGATTTCTCTGCCGCCCGCGAAAACATTCAGGATTTCGTGTTGCACACCCGTGAGGAGGCGACACAGCTGCGCCGTTGGAGTGATTATCGCACAGCGAATGCCGAGACTCGTTCAAATCAAGAAATGAAAATTTACTCCGTTGTGGAGGCAATGTACCAGGGAGTGAATCACCGCAACAACCTGCTTGGTCCACGGAGTCTGCAATCACTGGGGCGCAAGAAAGCTATTCATCAAGCACTTGCCGATATTGCCGAGTTGCGTAGCTCACGCCTCCAGATTCAAAAGAACAACTTTCCGCCGCGGACAAAGCGCAACCTTCTGAGCGCATTCATGGCACGCGAACAGCGAGAGAAGCTCCGTATTGGCAGGTTAGCCATGTCGCATGTTGATGTCATGCGCAGTGAATATGAGCGTGCCCTGAATCAGGTGCGTCTCATTCATCTGGAAATTATGACCGCCGAAAAAGACAAGCTTATGAACAATAGCAGAAGTGCTCAAGGGCAGCAGTTTCTTGGAAGTGAGCGGGAGTTTCTCGACAGTGTGGGAACCTCGCCGCGCATTTGGAAAGACAAGAAACGTGAGTTTTGGAAAGACGAACTCGATAGCTTTGTGTTCAACAAACAGTCCCAATGCAAACAGTTGGAAGGAGAGGAGCGACAGCATGCAACGAAATAGATCCTTGATTTGTGCTGCAGGCCTGTTGGGTCTGCTGGGTGCGGCACTAGAGGAAGCGCACGCCAAGCAGACCGCAGCCGGAGGAACAAAATCTCTGGCTCAGGCTCAAAAAGGTCAAGCGGTGCAGGTTGCTAAAGATGCTTCAGCCGAGTTGCGCAGCTGGCAACCCAGTGTTGCCGAGCGCAATAAAAATTCGAAGACTTTGCTGGTTGAAAATAAGGGTCAATCGTCTCTCGATGCACTTAAGCAGCAAACCAAGCAATTGGCAGGCTCATTCCGCATGAAGAGCGATGTTGGCGAAGGTCGATTTGAACCTCCTGGGCTCTATGAGTTCTCAACATTTGTTAGCCAAAGTGAAAAAAACCAAGGCAGAGATGAGGAACTCGAGACGCTCAGAGTCTCAACGATCGCCAGCATCGAGAAAATTCTCAAGCAGCCCACAAACGCATCCCAGAGGGTTGACCTTCTTTTACGTCTCTCTGAACTTTATTCAGAAAGGCACAAATATTTCCTTCAAAAGGAAATGAGTGCATATGAGCTAGCGCATGACAAATGGATGAAGAACAATCGTTTGGGTGCAGAGCCACAGTTTGTGCAGGTGCAGTCTCTGCAATCAGTGAACATGGCAACTCAGATTCTGCGCTCTGTAGTGAACCAATATCCAAATCATCCGAGAACTCAGGATGCTCTTTATCATCTTGGTTTTCTTCTCACTGAGATGAAAAGTGAGAGCGCTTCGCTCTTCTTTCAGAGATTGATTGATCGTTTTCCCAAATCGCAATTTATTCCAGACGCCCACCTTGCGCTGGGTGAATTTCATTTCAGTAGAAATCGCTTCAACGAAGCACTCACAAACTACCAGAAGGTTCTTTCCCATCGGAACAGCAAAAGCTATCCCTATGCGGTTTATAAGCTGGGTTGGACATTTTTCAACTTGCGCGGAAGTGAAGAGGAGACCACAAAGAATCTTCAGAAATCTCTCACTGCTTTCAAACTTTTGGTGAAGTACGCGGATGATCTTTCCGGTAAAAATCGGATGAATGAGCTCAGAAAAGATGCACTACGAGACATGGTTCTTGTCTATGCAGACTTGGGCAATACATCCGATGCAGAAAACTACTTCAAGTCCGTTAAAGAGCCTGAGCTCTATGTGACTCTTCTCGAGCGCCTCGCCTGGCTTCACGCAGATGCCGGTCGAAACCGCGAGGCCTCTGAAATTTACGGTCGACTCGTGGCGGAGTACCCACGCAATCCGAAAAATATAAACTTCATGGTGCGTCTTGCTGCAATTCATGAGTTAGAGCAAAGACGCGAACAACTGATTGAGACCCTGGAGATGGCTGCACAGTTGGTGCAACCGAACTCTGAGTGGATGCAGGCTCAGAAAACACCTGAAACGCGCGAGAGCGCAAAGCGTATTTTTGCTAAAGAGGTTACCTATTGGAGCGTGTATCTGCACGCGGAATACCAGAAAACTAAAAACCGTAAGACAGCACAAGATAGTCTGCGTATTTACAATATGGCACTCGCGCAACAGGGAGAAGGGGCTGAGCTGTACACAGCGTTGTTCAATCAATCGCAGTTGTTTACTTCATTAGGCGAGCATGACAAGGCTATAGAGGGATATCATCGTGCGGCGCTCTTGGATAGAAAACTTTTACTCAAGCGGAGTGAAAGCAAGACCGGACTCGAAAATGCAATGGCAGAAAGCGAGCTCTTGCTTCAAGAGAAGGGTGCTCCTCAGAAGCGGAGTGCTGAGATTCAGGCTATCGAAGCACGTCTGATTAAAATCATTGACCTGCATTCAACTCTGTTTCCTCAGGATCCCGAGCGCACAGCGCACCTTCATCGCGCAGCATGGTTGGTCTATCAGTCAGGTCAGACACAGCAGGCTACCAAGCGCTGGATGTTGATGGCCAAGGAAAATCCGCGCAGTCAGCAGGTGTCTGAGGGATTGCGACTGGTTGTGAAACGCTCTTTCGACAAATCAGACTGGCTCAGCGCAGGGCAGGAGACGAGGCAGTTTCTGGCTATCCCTGGAGTGGCGCAGGCACCCGTTGGTGTGCAGCTCTCGAAACTGCATCGCGTTGCACACTTTCAACAGGCACTCGCTTTAGAGGCAAGCGGGAAATTTGTTGAAGGAGCAAAGCTCTTCTCTGACTTCCACAAGTCCTTTCCCACCGATCTTGATGCACCCAAGGCTTTGCTTAATGCCGCGGGTAATCAGCTCAAAGCGCGTTTGCCTGAAGATGCAATGGCGACCTTGGAGAAATTCACAGCGCAATATCCGCAGTCTGAATTCAAGACCAAAGCTCTCGAGATGACCGCAGCCACCGCTGAGGGGCTCGGACGCTTTGCGGATGCGGCGCGTTCATTGGAGCAATTGTCTGCGATGCAGTCTCAGAAAGATCTCGCAGCGCAAGGGCTGCATCGAGCAGCAGAGTTCCGGCTCGCTGCAGCACAGCCCAGTTTGGCCGTAAGCAACGCACAGGCATCCCTCGCTGGCTTCAAGCGGATGGATGAACTTTGTGAGGCCTACAAAACGCTTGTTGAGGCTCAGACCATGGTTCGTTCTGTTCAGGTCGCTTCGACTGCAAAAGATGCTGCGCAGCGCTGTCTTGCACAGGCTCCCGAGTGGGGAATTTACTTTGCAGGACTCGCGGCGAAGTTTCACTTCGAAGGCGGTAACCGCATCGAGGCATCGACTCTCGCAGCTCAGGCTCTCGCCAAAGCAAAAACAATGAAGGGCAAAATGGAAAATCCCTTCGCGCATGAAGGCACATTGATGGCGGGAACAGTTCAGCTCGATGTTCTCGAAGTGCAAGGTCGTACGCTGCGCGCAAGACGGGTGTCGAGTTCGGAAAGTCTTCAAGTTGAATTTGCGCGCATTAAGACCGACGCACAAACGTTGGCACAGCAATACGTTCAGCTTGCCCAACTTGGCCAGGCAGAAATTTCAGTCGCAGCATTGTATCGTTTGGCAGAGATACAAGAGACGCTTGCAAACATTCTGATTCAGGTTCCCAGTCCCAAGTCGGCAGCAGGAGCTGATTTGGAGAACTTCCGTTCACAGCTCGATAAAATCGCAATTCCACTGCAGGAACAGGCATCTCAGCTCTATGTGCAGGCTCTCGAGAAATCACACGATGCGGAAGTCATTTCTCCATACACGCGCATGCTGCAAGAGAAGCTCGCTGTGCTGCGTCCGGGTGAATACAGAAAAATGGTCGAGGAGATGCCCAAGCCCTCATATCTCTCGCATGAATTACCGATGACAAAGGAGCTTCGCGAGGTTGTTCAGGAGGAAGAGTAAGAAGCAATACGTTTTGGATCCCTTTCTCTTTTTAAATAACTCTGGCTTTATAGAGGAACAATGCCATGAGAAGTAGAAGTTTTAATCAGTTTTCAGCCTGTCTTATGCTGTTTTCCGTGGGCATTCTTGCGGTCGGTTGCCAGACAACCCGGCGACCGATGGCCATGAAGAGTGCCGATAGTTCATCGATGATTGTGCAGGTCTCTGACGACAAACGCAGCCTGATGTGGAGTGGCCAAAACACGGCAAAAGACAAAGCAACCAGAGACTCAGGCTTTGTGACCAAAAGTTCCGACAACAGCATAGCCTCTCTTCAGATGCACGCAGAGCTCGCTCTGGTCGGCCACTTACCCAAAGCAGCCAGCGAGAACGCACGCTCCATTCTACGCGCGGATTTTAAGAACGTTCGCGCACTGAAGACCCTCATCAAAGCTGCGCTCCTGGAGAAGAACCATTTCGAAGCGCAGACCTTTAGCGAAACAGCTCTCATTCTGGCACCTCAGGATGCTGAAATATATTCTCTACAAGGTCTCGTTCAGTTGCAGCTCAATCGACCGCTGTATGCAAGGGCACTTTGGAAAAAGTCTTTGAGCCTCGACCCCCTCCACATTCCCACACTTATGAACCTTGGTGTCTTGATGTTCCAACACGGACACTCGGCCACTGCAGGTGCTCATTTCGATAAAGTTCTGGCTGTTGTTCCTCAGCATCTCGATGCTCAGGTCGGTAGGGCACTTGTCCTCAGTGCACAGGGTAATGCCGATTCTGCAGTTGCATTACTGGATTCGATACTCAAAAAAACTGGCGAGAACGCACTCGTTCTTGAAAATCTAGCGCTGATTGCTCGTGATCGTCTCAAAGACTATCCGCGGGCAAATGCCTACGTCGAGCGCTCTCTCGCTTTGGGTAAATCCGACCGTCGTGTTTTCGAGACTGCAGTGGGCATGAAGCAGGAGCTGCGTCGCTTGATGTCAGCACAGAGCAAGCCACTCAACGATGAATCTCTTCGTGAGCTTGCGGCTTCGGGTGCGGAACAAAGTGGTTCCGTGACAGATGCCGCTGCACGAGACGCCTCTCAATCAGCTTCGTCTGAGCTTTCTGCAATGGAGGAATCACTGAAATGAAGCACACAGTATTATTGGAGGGTCGAATGACCTTTCTCGAACGGTCGGTACTGGTGGTGCGAGTCATTGCCTTTGCTCTGGCTGGACTCGTGTTGTTGCAATCAAAATTCGCACGGGGCGACAGCGCGGCGACAGGAGCGTCCGCTCGTGCCGAAGCGGGAGCACTTCAGAGCGCTTCTGGTTCACCTTCCGCGACAGTGAAAGTCACACGCGATGCCCGTGGGCGTAAGGTGCAGTATGTGGACTTTAGCGAGGCTGTCATAGAGGGAAAAGCCCGCGCCCCCGAGGGATTTGTTATTCAGAGCCGAGCCTCTGGACGTTTCAACTCGCTCATCGAGCTTCGCAATAATTTCCGGGAGAATATGGACATCCATGCCCTAGAGGGCGCCACACTCCCGCCTCTCTCCGAGTGAGCGCTTCTGCGCTCCAACTCGGCCTCCCCCCCCTGACTCGCTGATTTATCTCCGCTGCTGGGCTTTTGGCCTCGAGCCGGCACCTTCCCACCTCCCTAAAATCAGGCTAAAATGCCTGATATGGCTGAATTCTTGGTCAAGGGGCAGGGCGGTTTACAAAATCTTTAAGCTGGTGCATACATACGTCCCAAAGTGTCTAGAGCAAAACGATTTTGATTGAGTCAGTCAGGCTGGCTACTGATGCAGCAGGAGGTTGCTGAAATGGCATCAAAGGTCTCTAAGGAACTTCAAGAGCTCACACCCGATGAAGTTGTGAAGCTTAAGGACGTGTTGCTGAACATCCGTGAGACGCTACTCGAGAAATCACGCGAAAGAAAAGCGGAAGGCATGTACGAAATCAGCCGTGACGACCTCGCCGATGAGGCTGACCTCGCTTCGGTTGAAACCGCTCAGGACGTTGGCATGAAACTCGCCGAACATGATCGTCACAAACTGACAATGGTTGAGAAAGCTCTCAAGAAAATCGAGGCCAACGACGGTTCGTACGGTCTTTGTGAGGGAACTGGCGAGCCTATCGGCTACCGCCGTCTTGAGGTTCAGCCTTGGGTTCTCTACTCACTCCGCTATCAAGAAGAGCTTGAAAGAGGACGCCGCGGCTGAGTCGCTCACCGCGTGTCTTACAATCGCCCGTCCGCGGCGCTGCGTCGCTTTGAAGTTTGGGTTCTATCCAGTTTCAAAGAAATGTGGCTTCGAGGCGGGCGATTTTTTGTGCGGGACCCGAGAGAATGAGTTCGTTGTCCAACTCCGAGATGGCGATCACGCCTCCGGGCATTCTGAGTTTCAGAAGCTCTGGAACCGACCCGTTTGATTCTTCTTTCAACGCCACCCGCATGGCGCAACCGCCTGAGCCACAGCATTGAGTCAAACCCGCGCCGCGTTCGTAAACAATTGCATTCAGAACATTCGTGTTTTGCGCTTGAGGGTCTGCCTCAATGAAGCCAATGTTTGAGAGGGGAATGCCAAGTTCTTCGCACATCTTCTCGGATTGGAAGTAGCGCCCCATTTCGCAAAAGAGTTCATTATTGAAGTTCGTAAAACTCCCCGGCTTGAGCCGCACGACAAGATGCGGATTTGCGAGTTGAACGAACGAGAGAGCTGAGATCTGTTGCATCCACGCAGGAGCATGTTGAGCATTCAGCCGCTGCGTTTGTGCAGTCAAAAGACCTGCGCGGAGTGCGATTGCTGTCCCCATTCCAACAGCAGCAGTGAATTCAGAGCTCTCTGTTTGGATTGCCGAACGAAGGCATGCAAAAGTGCGCACCCCCGCACTGAACTTGGTGCTGCTTTCATCGAGCTCGTGCACTTCGAGAGGGCTCGTGCCATTCCAGAGTTTATTTTCAAGAAGCACAGCGGCCAGACAGCGCAGAGCATTTCCGCAGGTCTGTGCGCGCGAACCATCGCTGTTCCAAATGGCAGCTGCTGTTTTTTTTGTGATGGCGTCATGCGTCCATACGACCACACCATCGGCGCCGAGCCCGGTGTTGCGTTGGCACAGCGCAGCGGCCGCCTCCGGCCACGACTGCAAGTGGCTCGAGTTTTCAACCGCGAACTCTAAATCCGGCGCGTTCACGAACAGAAAATCATTTTCCGCACCGTGCCATTTTTCGATTTTCAGCGCGCTTGTGAAAAACGATTCGAGGGGCTTCATTACTCGGAAACTTCAACCACAACGTCGCCGAGCACGCGGCATTGACAAGCGAGTCGCTCATCTTCACGTGCTGCCATGGTTTCGAGAAAGTCCCGCTCGTGCTCTTCCATCTTACTGAGGTTTTCGGGGTGCTCGACAACACGAATCATACATGCGCCGCAGGCACCGTCGCGGCAACCGAAGAGAATGCTGGTGTCGTGGTGTTCGCACACGTCAATGATTGACGCATTTTTTTCAACTTCAATAGATTTTTTGTCGGTTTTGATCGTGAGAATTGGCATGAGTGAGCCCCCAGAATGACAGTGCGCAGGCAGGAATAACTCCAGCGACTCCGCATAGATGTCTCCTTTGGCATAAACCCCGATTCGATTCAACCGATAAATCTGAGAACCGCAGAGGTTCCGGGGGAGATCAATATGGCCAAGGACTTGCGTGGGTTATTGGAACCTGCTGCCGCTTCTGCGCATGCCAAAGGGGGGGCTGCTTCTGGGTCTTTGGCACAGAGGCGCAGTCTTTCCAGTCCGGGCGAGCCCCGTGTGTATCGGGTGCGCAGCGGCTTTGTCTGTGGCTTGTGCGGCAAGTTGCACGGAGTTTTGGACAAGGCATTTGATTGCCTCGGCCGCTGCACCATCGAGCTCAGGTTGCGTAGCCCTGCCGGAGCCACCCTCCAAGGCAATGCTGCACACTACGCCTGCACGGCGTGCGGGCGAGGGTTTGTAAACTGTGACGACGCAGAACAATGCTTTGAGCGCTGCCTCTCCAAAATGAAGCCAACCCCTCAGTTTGAAGTAGCACTCAGGCGGGTTCAGGTCCGTTACATGCAACGCCTTGCCGCGCATGGGGTGCGGTCTCTTGAGCGCATCGATCCTTTAACCGAGCACACCAAAATGCTCAGCACGCTGACCAAGGAACAACAAGCACTCGGGCACAAAGCGCCTTTATCAGCCGTGCCACAATCTCAAACCGCAACGACTCGTGAGACCACACAGCGAGTGGCCGCTGCTTCACCCAATCCTGCTGCCCCTGGCACAACGCCGACTGCACATGTTGTTCAGCCCGTGCAACACGTCGCAGCTGTCTCGGTCGATGTGCCTGCTTCTGTGCAGGATTCTCTCGCGGCGCTCTCAGAAGAGCCGCTGGCTGCTGTTGAATCCGAACAGCAAAGTGCTACGCCTCAAGCGTCTCAAACAATAACGGCAGCGGTCGAGAGCACATCTCAGGCGGTCACAATACACGACGAAACCTTGGGAAGCACGCAAAAAGGTGCGTCGGAGTTGTCAGCTCAGCTTGAAGAGAGCCACACTGAACTTGCGGAAAGTCTCACCGAATCTGAGACTGTGACGTCTGATGCGTTGACACCCATTGCGTCCGAGGACGTGTTAAGTGGCGCGGAACAAGCATTGCAGGACGAAGGCGCATCCCTGAGCGATGACCTCGATGCGCAGCTGGCTCTTACCGAAGAACCACCCAGCGTGAAGCCGGTTG
The DNA here is from genome assembly GCA_016868315.1 of Betaproteobacteria bacterium. Lineage (GTDB taxonomy): Bacteria > Bdellovibrionota_B > Oligoflexia > Silvanigrellales > Silvanigrellaceae > RFOM01. The sequence continues at coordinate 139,022 of VGHE01000003.1, read as the reverse complement.
CAGAAACCAATATGCGAGCAATTGTTGAAGGTGCTGCGGCGCAACTCGATCTTAGTCCGCAGGAAGAGAACGACGCGCACAAACTCTTCTCAGGTCAGGATAACGTGGGATCACGCGTCGCAGAAGAAGGTGCATCGGCCTTGAGCGCTTTGGCATTTGCGACGCCTGAATCATTTAATGAAGTGGATCCCGATGCGAAAGAGAGCGCGCAGGCTCGGCCTGCTGCCGAGAAGCTCAGTGGCGATATTTCTGATTCCCTCAATGCTCTTGGAGCAGATGATTTCGGCGTCGAGTCGCTTGGTGGAGCCTTCGAAGAGGCCAGCGAATTTGCTGCGATAGCAGAACAACCCTCGCTCACAGATAGTATGGGTGCAGACGTTCTTGCCATTCTCCAGGCTCCCCCCGAGGGAGAAAACCTCGAACTAAATGTCAAACAGGAGAGGATTTTAAAGGACAAGACAATCAGGATCGATACTTCACTTTTGGAGAGCATCACTTCTGATACAGGAGTTGCTCCTGAGGTGACCGAGGTTTTCGTGCGCAAGCGAGAAATGAAGCCTTACCGCCGTAACAATGCCTGCTATACATGCAGTGCGTGTGCCCGTGATTTCTTTACGAAGGAACAGGTGGAGGCCTGTTTCTACTCACACCCGGAAGAGGGCTCAGACGAAGAGCGTGTTTTGCGCGAGAAGGCTGAAAAAATTAAAGGAAAGTCAGTTGCTTGAGTTTGATGTAAATTTCGATTTGAAATCCCTGCATATATTCGTTACATGCGATGCCCGGGGCAACATTGCTCAGACATCGGAGGGATTTCATTATGTTCCAACGTAAAGCAGCTCTCGCACTGTTCGTATCGCTCTTTTCCGTCGCTGCATATGCGGACGACTCCAAGCTTGGCACCCGCAAGCATCCGCTCAAGCTCGTGATGGTTCCCTCAACCGACTCCACCAAGATCATCTCCAGCATGAAACCCGTGGCACAGTGCCTCGAGAAGGAAACAAGTCTGACGTTCGATATCTCAGTTCCAAACAGCTACATCGTGGCTATTGAGGGAATGGGCTCCAAGAAAGTCGATATCGCCTTCCTGCCGACTTTTGGCTACCTTCTCGCTCATGAGCGCTACGGAGCAGAAGCATTGCTCAAAGCATCGCGCAATGGAGAAACAACATACCGCGCTGCAATTCTGGCGCGTACCGACCGAAACATTAAGAGCATTAGCGACCTCAACGGTAAGAAGATCGCCTACGTCGACCCAGCGTCTACCTCTGGCTACATTCTGCCCAAGAAGATGTTTATGGATGCGAAGGTGAAGCCCGGTCAGGAAGTCTTCCAGGGCAAGCACGATGCGGTTGTAACTGCAGTTTATCAAGGTCAGGTTGATGCTGGCGCGGTTTTCTACAACAAGCCAGTTGATGGAAAAATCAAAGACGCGCGCGAGAAAGTGAAAACCCAATTTCCAGACATTGAAGAGAAGGTGAAGATCGTTACGTTGACTGATGACATTCCCAACGATCCTATTGTGATTCGCAAGGAAGTGACCACAGCTAACAAGGAAAAAATCGCCAAGGCATTCCAGAGCTGTGTTGCAAAAATGCCCGATGCATTCCGCGGCATCAACAACTCTGATGCCTTCGCTACGGTCAAAGATTCCGATTATGATGGTGTGCGTAAAACTGTAAAGTTGCTCGGCATTAACATCGGCAGTGAACTCGACAAGAAAAAGTAATCACACTTCTCCGAGCAAAGTCTGATGAAAACAAAGCAGGACACCTTGGCGCAGCAGATCATCGCTTGCCAAAGGTGTCCTCGGCTTTTGACTCATTGTGAAAAGGTCGCACGTGAAAAGCGGCGTATGTTTCAAGACGAAGAATACTGGGGACGCCCGGTACCCAATTTTGGCGACATCAATGCTCAGCTTCTGATTGTCGGTTTAGCTCCTGCAGCGCACGGTGCAAATCGAACGGGGCGTATGTTCACAGGCGATCAAAGTGGTTTGTGGCTTTATCGCGCGTTATACCGCGCAGGTTTCAGCAACCAAGCAATGTCCGAGAACCGCACAGATGGACTTGTCTTGAAAAACGCTATGATCACTGCAGTGGTTCACTGTGCTCCACCAGACAACAAGCCTTCAACCGAGGAAATTCACAACTGTCGTGATTTTCTGAAAGCCACACTCGCACAGGCTCGAGCCGCGCGGGTCATGCTGGCCTTAGGGAATATTGCTTGGGAAGCCCTTTGGAGAGAGTTGGAGGCTGAGGGTGAAGTTGCCCGACCACGCGCGAAATTTGCTCATGGAGTTCAGGTTCAATTGAAATCCGGACGCTGGCTTGTGGGCAGTTATCACCCGAGTCAGCAGAATACTTTTACGGGGCGATTGAGTGAAGGTGCGTTTGACCGCGTGTTCGCGGCTTGTCGTGAGCTTTTGAAGTCACTTGCGCCTGGTTAGTTGGGACTGCAGCCCATTTCTGGGAAACCTTCAACAGTGAATTGCACCTGGTCGCTCTCAACGGTGAATTCAAAGTCATTCCATTCGACTGCTGCCTCTTTGTCTGGGATCATGCCAAGAACTTGTGCGCAGGTTTTTTCTACCTTTTCAATTTCGTCAAAAACCTTTGTCGTGTTTAAATCCTTCTTCTGCTCTGCTGCTTCCTTGCAAGGGTTATATGTCTTGCTGATATATGCATCGGTCGTATCTTCGAAGGAAATTCTCACACCTTTGCTAATGCTGTTTTGAGAATTGCTTTGAGTCACTTTGAAAAAGAATTTGTGATTGGAATTGGCTGTCTCGCGGTAATATTCTTCAATTGTTACTCCTTGCTTGTTGGCCAGCAAAACATACGGGCGCAACTGTAGAATGTTGCAGTAGCCTTTCTTTGTGTCCACTTTGATGAATGTTTCTTTACCTTCCTTGCACCCAAACTTTACCCACTCTGTGTTCTTCAATCCTGCAACCTTCAGAGCGAATTCTGTGGTTCTTTCTGCAGAGCACTTAATGCCACTGATTCGAATCACTGTTTGTGTGTCGGCAAGGCCGTCGCCAATACCTCTTCGGGGAGGCTCCGCAGAAGGCGTGGGAGTTGTCACCGTGGTTATCTTGTCAGAGACGACAGTCTTCTTACAGGCCGCCAGGAAAAGAGCACTCACAAGGAGTGAAAAGCAACAGCGCAAGAGCGGTTGCGAGCAAGTGCGGTCTGACTTCAACATGTGGTGCCTCCCCTGAAACCCTTTTGTTTTCGGAATCATGAAGAAAAAACTTTAGTTTCGGGAAATTCAGTTTGTTAAGTTCTTTTTTCGAGTTGCTTGGGGGAGGGCTACAGCATGAGATTGCACCAGAAATTGCGGCAGAGACTTTGTATTAGAGACTTTTTCCGCGCGGTTTGGGTTGTTATGGCTAGCCTCGCAGTGGCACGAGGTCAGGCGGCACAGAAGGGCCCGGCTGCGGAGGCCAAAACGTCTGCCCCGGGGTTAGCATTTTTGGTGAAAGAGTGGTTCGCATTCGGCTCTGGCTGCAAGGCCTCGTCGAAATCTGGCAGCAGAAATCTCACGATTCAAAACCACCCCGGAGATAGCCTCAAGGCGGAGCTGGCACTTGCGGACCTCGTTTTAAAAATTGCTGCGGGAGGTTCGGGTGTGCGTGAATGTGCTGTCCGACTGACAGTCGAAACACAGCCAGGCTACAGAATCAAAGACATTGGAGTGAAGGCTCACATTCAAGCTAAGAAGGTCGACACGGTTCAATTTCGTTCGCGCGTCTTGTTGCTTGTTGGAGATCGCCTGATTGCTCGACGTGAGTGGGATATCGCGCCTCTGGAATTTGCTCGCTATCGCAATCAGGGTTTGTTCCTCGCGCCAGGGGTACAATCCGAATTGAGCTTACCCCAATTGCCCTGTGGCAAAGCGCAGATTGTAGGCCTGGATTTCACGTTTGAGGGACTGACGCATGTTGGCAAAGAGCAATCACAAACTGTGAACGAAGAGTCTCTCTTGCGCATGGTTCCTGGACTTCCAACGGAGTTGGAAATCTTTTTTGAAAAATGTCGCTGAAAAAAAAACAGGCCTGATTTCGGCCTGTCTTCGACTTTCAAGCAGAAAGCTTCAGAATCCGCCATCACTGGCGGAGCCGCCGCCGCCACCGCTTGATGTGCTGTCTTCTTCGGCTCGAGTTAACTTGACCTGCTGTGCATAGAGTTTGATCTTCTCAGCTGTTTCCTGATCAGGCATTCCTGAAGAGGCTAATGCCTCTTCTGCTTGACCTGCGTAACTTCGAGCTTCAGCTTTGAGCTTGTCTTTGTTCCAGGCAATGAGAGATTTCAATTCAGACACAGCCATCTCATCAAGATACTTCGACGGCTCAACGAGGGCGAGCATCTTGCTCAAGTCGCCTGCGAGCTTCGAGGTCTCATAGAAGCCGAGCGCGCACCAGTCGACTCCGGGTATTTCGCAAGGTGAGAGTAAATCTGTTTTAACCTTCTCGTAGTCATTGAAGATTGCCTGGAGTGCTCCTTTGAGATCTTTTTGGTTCATGACGTTACGCGTGCGCAGAGAGTTTATCTCATAACGAGCGGCGGTAAACTTCGCTTTCGCCTGAAGCTTGAAGCTTTCTGGTGTGGTGGGTTTTGAGGCTAGAATTGTGGCGATGGATTTCTTGGTGGCATCATCGCGACCTGCCTTTTGATAAACTGTCATCAGGCTAAAGTGCACGGCAATCACGTCATCCGGACTTTTCACGAGTTTTGAAAGACGCTCGAGAGCACTCAATGCTGCGTTCTGGTTGTTTGCCTTGACCGCAATCTCTGAAATTGTGCGCAGCGCTCGTACTTGATCGGCAGGGTTTTTCAGGTTTTTGAGGTGTCTCTCATACTCTGCCAAAGATTCGTTAATCTTATTGGCGAGCCTGTAGTTCTCTGCGGCCTTCAACGCAGCCATTCTCTGAGTTCCCTCAAGCGGAAACAAAGTGTTGTAAACCTGGTAGTGTTCTGCGGCTTTGAGGTGCTGCTTGCTGGTGCTCGACATCTCAGCGGTAGTCCAGCGGATTTCTTTCGCTGTGGCGAGTTTTGGATATTGCTTTAAGAAAAGCTCGAATGCTGCCAAGGCAAGTTCAGGCTTATTTGCCTGATAGTAACTTGCCCCTGCGCGTTCGAGTGCAATGGGAGCCTGTGGCGAAACAGGAAATTCCTTCTGAAACGCCATGTATCGTGCGGCGCTCGCCTCATGCTGCTTGGCCTCGGACTGCATTTTAGCGATATCGAATACAGTTCGCTCGAGCAGGCGCGGCAAATCCTTGTAGGGGTCACGTGAGGGAATGAGCGACATTCTCATGAACATACGCGTGAACTTCTCTACGTCTGCAAGCTCTTTTCTCTGAACGAGCGTATCGAGCAGGAAAGCTGCAGAATCGGAAGACAATGATCCACGCGGGTGTTTCGTGAACGCCTCTTCGTAACGCGTTAATGCTGGTTTCTGTTGCCCCGAGAGAAGCTGAACATACGCCGTGAGGTACAGGTACTGCTCTGCTTCGTGTGGAGGAAGAAGTGGGCGCAGTTTGTCTGCATTGCTGATGTATCCAGCAGCGATTGCAGCGTCACCCGAAAGCTTCGCTCCCGGTGCAACCTTGATATCTGTACCCAAGCCCATTTGTTGTGCACGCGACTTCAGATTAAAAACGTGTGCGTTAATTTTGTTCTGCTTGTCGCGGAATCGCGGCAAGAGCGGCTCACTGCGTTTGATGACCTCGGGATACTGCTTTGTTTGGAACAATGCATCTACGATGCGCAACGCATAATCCTCGCGAGCAGCATAATAGCCGAACCCACGCACAAAAAGATCGTGCAAGGCGACCAACTGATCGGCGTTGTTCTTGTCGGGTGTCATTTTGAAACGTGTGCTAACGAGGTTGATGGTGTGGACGAGCTGTGAATCGAGCGGAGTTTGCCGTTGCACACCTCGCGAAACAGCGCGCTCCCAGGCGAATTGCATCATACGCAAGTCATTCGATGCGATGTTGAGGTCTAACATCCGAGCTTCGGCTTTGATTTTGACATCTTCGGAAATATTCCCAATCGCAAGTGCATCGCCATATGCCTTCAACGCTGCGGGTAAGCTTTTGCTGAAGTTTGCTAGAGCATACTGTTCAAGATAGCTGCGCGCGTATTCCAGCAGATCGTTGTTCACGAGTGTTTGTGTAATTTCGGGGTTGATTGTCGGTGAGCTTTTCAGTCCGGCGCTAATCAACATGCTTGCAGCAGCTTGAAGAATTGCACCAGGTGTCTGCTCTTTATCTCCACGGCGTATGCCGCGGCAGGTGGCAATCACTTCTTGCAGAATGGCAACGGCCTGAGCATTCTTGTTGGTGACAATCTGTTGTTCTGCAATGAGGATCTTGAATGCAGCCGCTTCATATTGGTCTGTCGAGTTTTGGGCAATCGTCTCAAGGCTTCCAAACGGGCTAGGGTTGCGACCTGCGCCCGCATCGATAGCTGCACCTACAGTAGCCAATTCTCGGGTGTCATCTGGATTTGATGCCTTCAAAGCTGCAATTGCTTCATCACGCACACTTGGGTCACCCAAGCGTAAGCGCGCAATCAGTTGTTTGTGTTTCCACTGCTTAACATTCGGGTGTTTGGGGTTGTTGAGCAGCAGGTCGTAGTAACGTTGCGCCTGCTGGCGTCGTATGTTCTTCAATGTTCCGGTTAAATCAGGATATGCGGGATCGCTTGCACCGACGACGCGCATCCACTCGAAGACCAACGCTTGTTCTTCATAAAAGCGCAGCATGTTCAGCGTTGCCGTGATGGCGGCTTCGGATTTAGGTGAAAGTCTTTTGAGATCTGTCGCGAGCTTTCTGATTTGCTCAAGGCGCATTTTTGTTGCGGTAGGTTTGTAGTCGAGGGCTTCGAGCAGTTGTCGATCACGTCCTGTGAGGTCGGCAGGGGTTTGAAACCGTTTCACGGTTGGGCCTTTGAAAATAGGCTCGCTTGTGAACACCCAGGGTTTGATCATGGCAGGTGTCTTTGTGGTGTCTACGAGATTGCGGTTTGGTTTTGCCGCAGGGCTTGTTTCTTGTGCCTCGGTGGCCGCCGCCTCGGGTTGTTCAGGAGCCGTATTGCGCGGTGCTTTGGCAGGTTCGCGACGCTTTGGTGCGGGTTGTTCCGGTTCTGCTTCGGCACTTTGTTCCATTGCCGCGTCATCGGTGAATTCATCGTCTTGAGCTTGAGCCGCAACCACAGTTAGGAGGCTGATTCCAACGACAGCGGAGCAAAACAAAGAGCGTACAAATTGAGAAGACAACAATCTTTGGGCATTGTTCTTCACGATTCACCTCACATAAACGATCCCTGAAACTTGCCTGATGAAGCAACTTTCAGGGTATCGGCCTGTGAGTCCAGGAGTTTAGTCAAATTCTTAGCCTGCGGGACAGCTCAGCCAGCCCATGGTGGCATAGAACTTGATGTCATACTGGTCGGCGCTCAGGAGTAGGTTTTGGCTGTCACTGGTTTTGCTTCCCTGTACCACGAGCCGGGAGGTGAACAGGCCAACCGGGTTAAACGAGGGGAGACACCACATTGCTGAGCCAGGTGCCGAGACCAGAAATGCGTTCGTTGTTTGCCGATACGCTGCGGGCTGGTTGAAGGTCGTGCCATAGGGCAAATTAACAACAAGTGGATTCACCGGAAGTCCGAAGAAAGTTCCCTGTGTCGCAATGCTTGCCAATGCACCGCTACTCTTGATTCCACCATAATAGAGGGTTTGTTGCAGATTTGCAGCGTAGAAACCGCGTGCGATTTGTGCGGGAACCGCAAGAGTACAGGCTTTTCGGGAGGCGTAAGGCAAGCCCGAGTTTGCGGGCAGGTCGACGCCCAGGTTCGAGAAAATGAACTGATTTTGGTCGCCGGCGGCAATCGCAATTGTGTCGGCACCCATGATGCAGCCTGTGCCGTGAGCAACCGCTTGTTCGACCTTCCAGTGAGCGGTCTGTGCCCATCCTGAGGACGACCATCCGAGCAGTGCCAGCATTGAGGCAAACCCCAAAGTTTTAAAAATCATGAGTCTCTCCTTTCTGTTATTTGTACCGAAGCTGCGATTTGCAGCCCCGGTGAAAGTATTCAATGGCCTACGAAAAGGCTCAGTTGAATTTTTCCAATCTGAAAAGAGTAAAAATAGAGCAGATAGTGGTTGGGTTGCTGAGCGTGCGGTTCGGTTTCCGGTGCTTCCAACATCTGTTTTTTTTTAGAAGTCGTGAATTCCCGCGCGTGGTGGGATTTTTTTATTGCCGATTTTGCGTTTGCTCTGTTTTAGGTTGGTTTCCTGTTTTTTTTAAGGATGATGCGAGTTTAGCAAATTAACAAAACTAAAGTTAAGATAAAGTGAGTAAATACAATCAAATGAAAATAACTAAATGAACTCATATCAGGTACGATAGATTTCAGTTTTGATAACTCACATTATGTTGCAAAGGTGTTCGAAATCCCCGGAAGAACAAATAGCCCGAAAAAAACCTTAAAAAATCGTCGTTAAATTCCAACATAGGCCACAAAAGGCGTCGACAAAAAAAGACCAGCAGATGCGCTTTTTAAGAGCATCTGCTGATTGTCTTCATTCAAGGCTGCGGCGCATTCGCCTGCTCAGCGGCATGAGGGAGCTGCTTGCAATCCTGCCTTTAGCATCTCCCCCAGGACACGCGTGTGCGGGGCGACAATTGTTCTAATGGTTGGAGCTCCGGCACAGGGCTGTGGGCCGCAGGACTCTACAGCATAGACTGCCGTGGAATCGGCATCGCCAAGGAAAGAGGGTCCACCGGAATCGCCTTTGCAAGTGCCTTCCTTGGGGAACTCCTTACGTGGAACGAAGATGACCAAAGCTTTTTCGGGCGAGGAGTAAGCAACGCGCATACGGACACTGCGCAGCTGACTGCCCACGTTGGCAATCCCTGTCCGTCCGCGCACCAAACAGCCCAGTGGACTCCAATCGAGTTCAAACTCCTGGCAATCCTTCTCGGAGATTTCAACCCGCGAAATCCGGAGACCCGTCCCGTTGTTCACCATGCCACCACCAATCAGCTCGGCAATGGGTGCTTTGTCGAAGGCACTGAGCGGGAAGCTCGTGACAAAGTGAGTCAGGGCATCGCTTTTTCCGGTGATAGGAGCAACGTCGGAAAGCAGTTTTTCAAATACCGTAGCTTCAGGAGTGAGCCGTGGAACATTCTTTTCAATTGAAGCGAACTCGCTTACACGCGACAATTCTTCCGGTGCGATATTTACAACGGCAATGTCGTCATGCATGCGAGATGAAGTCAGCGCTCCACTTGTACCGCGATAACTTGGATGGTTAACGGGGCGCCCTAGCCGAATAAGTTTTTTTGAAGCTTGTGAGTAAAAATACAGGCCATAGCTGCGCAGCGACGCTGCTGGAAGTTTTTTTTGTCTGCAGAAAACTTTGTCGTAATATTCGAGATCGTCGGCAAAGCAATGCGCTGCCGAAAGTACAAAGGGTGTTGCAGCAACAGTGCTATCACGTACGATTGATGCGCTGCAGATCGGTATGCCTCGGCACCCCGGCACCTCAATGGTTGCAGAGGTGAGTGGCACTTTGCAGCCTGGTCCGTCGAGAGCAACTAAATGCCCTGTCACTTGTGCGCGCTTGCTGCCGAGGGGCTTGAGTGGGCCGTTGGACATCACCTCAGCCTCTGCGGGACTCTCTTGCGATGCATTGCGGCACCCTGCTAATGCGAGAACAGAAATCGCAAGGAATAAGGAAGTTGCGGCAAAAAGCACGTAAAGCGTTTCAAAAGTGGGTTTTAAATGGGGCAGAAAATCTTTCGCAGACCGAGACGAAACGCAATATTACAAAGGATTTTGGAGACTACCTTCGTATTGTAACGAATTATAAAGGCAAAAATCAGGATGCGCAGATTGAATCGGTGGATGTTGTTGGTCAATTTGTTCGGAGTAATCTCGGCAACACCAGCTTGGATGGAGTCTTTATTTTTGATTATGATCCCGCAGTGGCTCATTTTTCCTTCGCCAAGGGTGACAGCGGAAGCCTCCTCAATATTTTTGGTGGCTACCCGGTTGCCGCACTCTCCACAGTCGATGGTGAGCCGACCTCAGGCGGAACTGCAATTTTGCCATTGCCTGAGCTTGATGAGGAATTGGATACGACTACGATTTCAAATTCAGTTCAGAAATGTCGGCGTTGATTATTTATCTGAGGATATTTAGTCTGTGAATATGATTTTTATTGTCAAAAGCCTTGGAGCCATTCTCTCATGTCTCTTCCTCTCTCTCTCATGTCAGCCTAAGAAGCCTCCCGAATCGGAATTTATGGGGCTTCCCAAAGAGTATTATCGTTACAAATACGCGACAACACCGACCCGATATTTAGATGGTCTGGTGTTGGGTCAGTGCCTTGGGCAAGAACTCAAGCGCCGAAATTTTACTTGGGGCGTCGATCGGAAAAAGTACTCACCGTGGAATTTCGATTCATACCTCACCGGCAGCGAATATACTTATTACACAACACCCAGCGAGATGTACCTAAAGAAGTGGGTTCTGGCACAACCCGATAATTCAATTACGCCTGTGAGTCTGTTCAAACAGGGCTTGGTTCTCAATGGCAACAACGTGTTCGATACGCTTGTGAACATTCACACTGTGCTCAGGAACAATGCCCGTTGGCAGGCACCCTACGTCAGGAAGCAAAAGGCTCCATCCACCCCTGCAGATGTTGCGCAGGTGAACCTGTTTTTTAACAAGTTTGTTGATATTCGCGGCGATCTGACCGAACGCGGCGGCAACTTTCGCGGCGATCATCCGGGTTCGTGGTATCGCATCTGGGGCATGATGCTAAAATTTATGATGAGCTCACCGATCGGTGAACAAAATCTGACTTGGCAGAACCCTTGGTTCAACTTCAATCGGGATTATCTGCGCGTCTTGGTTGCGGGCTTTGCCGAGAACATAAAGTTTATTCTTCCTGGTTTTGCCGATGATCCGGATAAAGCAAGAAAAGGAGATCTCAATGCACGTGCGGCGAACGCCGCATATTGGCTGACCATGACTGCACTGAATCATCCCAGCACAAAAGCTGCGCGCCCTTGTAACCCCTCAGACTATTTGGTTCGCCAACAAACGACAGACTTGAGCCAGTAACTGGGTACATTAAAACTTTATAGAGTTTCTTAAACCGCCCCTTTTGCGTCCAAAGAATCAATACGATTGACTAAATTTATTTTTCTTTGTTCGCCCCCATTTCTGACTCAAATCACCTGAGCACATGGCCGATCCAGCCTGATGGTGTCAAGCAGGTGCGGAGGCCCCATGGCAACACGTTGGTTTTGGCGAAACCTACCCCTTTTGAGCATCTCCGTACTGATGACCTCTTGCGGTCTACTGAATGCTCGTGAAAACGTCCTGAGTGACGAAACGATTGAAGTCTCAAAGTTAAAAGCCAGATCGGACAACCTCGTTTCGAAGTCCGTAGCGACATCGTGCGACGGCAAGCCTGCGGGGAGCACCGAGCAGCGTTTGCGTTTTGAAAAGGAGAGCGTTTTTTTCGGGGAAAGTTGCCGCCCAGAGACTCAGATGCGGATCTGTAATGCTGGCAAGTGGAGCGATTGGAGCGGTGGATTTTCTTCCGAGAATTGTGTGGTGCAAAAGTCCCTCGACTGTGTGGGTGGCACCAACGGGTCTCAGGAAACAAGAACACGTTTCAAGAGCACGTCGGTTACGTTTGGCTCCACCTGCCAACAGGAGCTTCAAACACGTTCTTGCAACGCGGGCGTTTGGACACCCTGGAGTGGGAGCTTTCGCGAAGGTGTTTGCTTTGTGGGTGAGCCCAAAGACTGTGATTCGGGCAAACACGGTGCATCGGAATCTCGTATCCGCTACAAGTCTTCAAGTGTGGCATTTGGTGGAGTGTGCCAAGGAGAATTGCAGGTACGATTCTGTGACAATGGCTCCTCCACCTCTTGGAATGGAAGTTTTGAAAACGAGAATTGTGAAGTTCGGGCTCCTGCAAGTTGCATAAGCCCGAGCATGTCACATGCGGGAATAGCGACCCGAATTCGGTTTAAGGAAAATTCGCCGGTTTATGGCAGCGCATGTGAATCAGAATTGCAGGTTGCGAGCTGTTTCGATGGTAAATCCTCTGGATTCTCGGGTTCCTTTGAGTTCGATTCATGCAAAGTTCAATTGCCCAAGTCATGTGAGTACCGCGCAGCTTCGGGTACGTTGTTGAAAATTCTTCAGCATGGAGAATCGGTCTCAAAGATTGTCTACGAGAAGCCTGAGGTTGAATTTGGAAGCGAGTGCAGTTTTGAGAATTTGGTAGCGGTCTGCACCAATGGCCGCCTGGATTTTGCAGCATCGAAGTTTTCTTCACCCAATGCGACTTGTGTTGTGAAAAAAGCTTCACCCTGTCTCGACCAGAAGGGCACTTCCGTTGCGAGCGGCACAACTGAATCTAAAACGATGTATGTTGCCTCAACCGCGAAATTTGGCGAATCATGCCAACCTGAGCTCCGCACGCGCACATGCAACAACGGCGCGTGGAGCAGTTGGACTGGAAAAGCGGACTTTGAGTCCTGTGTGGTTGAGAAACCTTTGAGCTGCGGAAAAGTGGCTCATGGCGGTACTGAGAGTCAGGTGCGCTACGAGAAATCTGCGGTGGCATTTGGGACACTGTGTGCCGCAGAAGTTCAACAGAGAAGCTGCAGCAACGGAGTTTTTTCTAACTGGAGCGGTTCATATTCCGAGGTGAACTGTTCGGTGCTCCCTGCACTTTCGTGTCAAAACACACCCCACGATGGGGTAGAAACACGCGTTCGCTACGGAGCTGAATCAGTTCCTTACGGCTCTTCCTGTTCCTCGGAAATTCAAGCGCGCTCCTGCTTTAACGGGCAGTTTGGTTCTTGGTCGGGTGCTTTAACGTTTGCATCATGCAACGTTCAGGCGGCCTCTCCCTGTGAGGGAGGAATTGCGAGCGGAACGACTCAGTCCCGGAAGCAGTTCTTGCAAAAAGAAGCGGCTTTTGGACAGACCTGCCAGGAGGAAATTCAAACAAGAACTTGCAACAATGGGCGGTTTTCGGATTGGTCTGGTTCCTTCGCTGAGCCGGCCTGTGCTGTGGCGCCTCCGCTTTCTTGCGGAGCAGTTCCACACGCCGGATTTGAGACCCGCACCCGTTATGTTGCAGCTCTCGGAAATACTGCTGGTCAGTGCATCAGCGAAGTCCAATCGCGTTCCTGTTCAAACGGTGCGCTGAGTCCTTGGTCGGGAAGTTACCAGTTTGAGAAATGTGAAACTCTCGTGCCTCAGCAAGCGGCGTTTGCCTACACCGGAGCAATTGAGACTTTCAAAGTACCCAAGGGTGTTTACTCGCTCGAGATTAAGGCTTGGGGCGGCGGTGGTTGTGTCTTTGATGAAACTCCAAATTACGCTGCGTCTCACAACGCAGATTTTGGGGGCGCGGGTGGATTTTCTTCTGCGGTGATCTCTGTTCAGCCGGATGAAATTTTATCCATCCAAGTGGCGCAAGGCGGTCAAAAGACAAGTTCCAGAGCAGGCGGCTACCCCAATGGTGGCGCAGGCTACAACGGAGGCTGCGATGGCGGAGGTTCTTCGAATGTTTTCATTGGTGGCACCAGTGCGCAGAATTTGATTTTGGTTGCGGGCGGTGGCGGTGGTGCAGGTTGGTACACCCCCCGTGGCGCGCAACCTCAAGGTAACGGTGCTCCTGGAGGGGGCTTGATTGCCCAAAGCGGAAAAGCAAATCCTGGTGCTGGTGGCACGCAGAGCGAAGGCGGCCAAACCGGCAACGTGAAAGGCACACTCTTAAAGGGAGCAGCTGCATCCGGGAATGGAGGCTCTGGTGGACCAGGTGCGGGCGGTGGAGGCTACTACGGTGGTGCTTCCGGTGTCGGTGGGAACGGTGGAACAAATGGTGGTGGTGGGGGCGGAAGCTGTTTTGTGGGCTTCGCCACTGGTGGTGCTGTTTTGGTTCCAAATTCCGGCTCAAACTCGAGTCAAGACTATATCGATTCTGCTGGTGGCTACCGCTTGTCGAGTGGGCGAACTTACTCAATGGCAGAATGCCTGAGTGGTTCGGAAAAGAACCCACCGAAGCTCAATGACGTGGATTATGTTGCAGGCGTGGGGCGTGGTGGCGAAAAAGCCAATGCGGTCCAGATACCAGGGTATTCGGCGAACTGGAAGGCGGCTGTGGGTGGCAACGGCCGTGTTGTGATCCGCTATGGATTGCCCGCGAGTCTTGTGGCTACCGCGAACAGCAGCCCTACTCCTGCCGCGTCGAGTGTCTGTGCTGCAGATGAGGCAAATGTTCCTGGCTTGGGTTGTTTGTACAAAGAGGGTTCTCGTTACCTTATTGGGGTCATCAAGCAAAATGTCATTAACCCATCCCAAGTCACAGGAGCGGTGCGACCCGATGACACCTCAAAGGTGATCGATGATGCACGCTGGCAAAAAATTTGGAACGCAGCAGATGCCACTTCTGCAGGGAACTGGCGCCTTGCCGCGCAAATGGAGACCTCTGCAAATGCGTGGGAAAACGTGAGTGAGCCTGCAGCCAACAATATCCATTTAATGAAGAATGCTAATCGTTTGCCTTTACTCAAGACTCTCGCTGCTCCGGTCTTAACAGCATATGTGTATAGCTTGTTTCACCATGAAACTTCAGGCGACACTTGGACAGGGATGGATTACTCGGGAATTATTTACGGAGGACCGAACGGATACAGCACATTTGGTTGGTACAATCAGGCGGGAAATCCGAGCTTTTTTTCGACCGCCTACAGCTATTCTTCGAATCGAATGAGGCTTTGGTTATATCCTTCCTCAGTTGACCTTGTCGGGACAGTCACAGCACCACCGCCGCGGAAGTCCGCTTATTCATTTTCTGGCTCGGTGCAAACATGGAAGGCTCAACGCGCAGCAACTCCCACGAATCCTATCGTGATTAAAGTTTGGGGAGCCGGAGGCGCAACTGTGAAAGACGGCGCCGCAGGCGGCGGTGGCGGCTACTCAGAGATTTCGGTCACATCTGGGATCAATGCGGGAGATGCGTTGTCTGTTTACGTTGCCGGTGCCGGCCAGCCCGGAGCAGCGAGTCGTTCAGCCGGTGGTGGCGGTGGTGCCTCTGCGGTACTGAAGGGCGATGTGCTTTTTGCGGTGGGCGCTGGCGGAGGTGGCTCGCATGCTGTTGCCGGCTCGGGCTATGGAGGCGCAGGTGGAGGCAATGTGGGCGTCCAGGGAGGAGGCGATGGTTGCGGCGGCGGGCTGGGCGGTGGCGGAGCCAGTGGCTCAACTCAAGGTGTAGGTGGGCCCTCGAATCGCAATTACGCAGCAGGCCAGCCCGGACGCGATGGCCGCGGAGGTGACGGGGGCTCCGGCAATGGTGGGAGCACGCAAACCGGCACAGGTGGTTGGGGCTGGCGCAATGGGGGAGATGGTGGTGCCGTGCCAGGAGATGGCGGCGGCGGTGGTGGCGGTGCCGGATACTCTGGTGGCGGCGGCGGTGGTGGCGGATGTTGGGGTATGGGGGGTGGAGGTGGTTCCTCTCACTTCAATTCATCATTCGGCACTGGAACGCTCACACCGGGTTCTGGAGCCAGTGCGGGACAAGCAAGCGATGCAGACAATGCGGGTCAGGGGGCTGCATCTCAGCACGGGCGTGTGGTGATTATCGACTGATTTAGGTTCAAATCACAAGATGATTCTGTTCAATAATGCGCTGGAAGTTTGCGTCCAATTCGCTCCAAACAACGATATCTACGCGAAAAGGCAAGTTTGAATCTTCAAAGTCCAATTTCAAATTCGAGATTTGGAGAGCAGATGGATTTGGGGGAGAAACGATTGCTAAATCCAGATCCGAGTGAGGTTTAGCACACCCCTGTGCGCGTGAGCCGAAAATCCAAACAACACTTTCTGAGAGGTTGCGCTCGAGGATGTCCCTCACCAACTGAAGGTGGGATTCATCAAGTTGCAAGCTTTCAGTTTTTGTTTTTTTCTTTGAGCTTTTCATAAAGTGCTCGCGCAACTGAGTTAAGATTTTCGGCAGATTTGAAAACGACTCGGGCTTTTTCTGCGTTATAGGTATGTGAAACAGTGTTTCGATGTTCGCGAAAGACAAACCACTCTTCGGGTTTGGCTATATATCCGCGTTCAAAGCCCTCGCGCATGAGTTCCCGAAAAGACATGGCATCGACCGAAGATGGAGTTGCCACGTCTAGTTCGAGTTGACGCTTGAGCATCTTCCAGCTCAGTTCAAAACAATATTCAAAACGCTGAATGACAGCATCTCGAAGTTCTTCATCCTCAGGAGCACTGTGTGCGCGCTCGAGGGCTCGATTCAGGCTTGTCAGGGCTTTATCAAATGAAGAAAGATCCAACACAATTTAATTCTTTCATGGATATGGTTTTCTTCAAGCAACACTATCACGCACGCGCTTCAATCGAAAGCGTCAGCACATGCACAAACATCTCAAGTCCCGCCCTGTCCGCTTCGGTAAAGCGGTTCAGAATGGGGCTATCAATATCCAAAACGCCCCAGAGTTCACCGCGGCTGATGAGGGGAATCACGATCTCTGAGCGACTCGCGCTGTCGCAGGCAATGTGTCCTGGAAAGGCCTCAACATCGGCTACAACCAGTGTCTCACGTGTGCTGGCTGAGGTTCCGCACACACCGCGCCCGAGCTTGATGCGCGTGCACGCAAGTTTGCCCTGGAACGGCCCGAGTACGAGTTCATTTCCCTTGAGGAGATAGAACCCCGCCCAGTTGATGTTCGGAAGATGGGAGAACAGCAGCGCAGAGGCATTGGCCAAGTTGGCAATGAAATCGGATTCAGCTGCAAGCAGAGCTTTTAGTGTGGATGCGAGCGAGTCGTAGAAAGCAGCTGGATTGGATGTGTCGAGTTCAACCTGCATAGACATGTGATGTTCCTCACTGCGAGACGTGAAGCACGCACCGCGGCAAATATCCACAGTGCGCGCTTGTTCACGCTTCAAGGAAGAATCAGTAAATAAAACCGTGGGCAGT
Source organism: Betaproteobacteria bacterium (assembly GCA_016868315.1). Taxonomy (GTDB): domain Bacteria; phylum Bdellovibrionota_B; class Oligoflexia; order Silvanigrellales; family Silvanigrellaceae; genus RFOM01. Next base: position 121,973 of record VGHE01000003.1, on the reverse strand, counting down.
ATCAAGGTTTGCGCAGCAAGAGGATATAGCCGGCCTTAAGGAATCCCTGCAGCTCGCAGCTGTTTCTATACGTGAGTGTGGCTCCAGTCTCAGGATGGCGCACGTATCCGAATGCCTGTGCGCACATCATAGGCTTTTCTGGAAGGTAACCCTGCTCTAGCAGGTCTTCGTATTCGCACAAGTCGCGTGCGACGACCTCTGCCCCAGTTTCAGGATGGTAAACTGATGCCAGCATGTCGGCACAGAAACGAGGCTCAGGTTCGGAAACCGCACCCATGAGAGCCCAAGCAGGCTGTGCGAAGGCTGAACTGACTGAAAGAGCGCAAATCGAAAGACCAAGACAAGCAGAAAAACGAACCATAACGAGCACCTCCAAGCATTCGTGACCAACATGGACACGAGCTGTTGGACGAAGAACTACCCGGATTGAGTTATAACTTAAACGGATATTAAAGTATCTCTAATATGCATAAAATGCATACCAGAAGTGATTGTACTGGTCGTGCTAGGATAACTTGGGTTACGCGGGCACTTGGAGGTTTTATGGACACACCGCATCTGCCACGTTTGACGGCCTGTGTGCTGCTTGCAAGTGCGCTGAGCTGCATACCCCGCGCTTACAATTCCCCCGAGCCTTCCAGCACCGTGCAGCAGACCACTGTAAAATTCGCGTTGCAGATTCATCCCGATGCTGTGGGGCAATTTAATGAGTTTCGCCTGCGGCAAACCATCGCAAAAGCCTTTGAGAGTTTCGAAAGGTCGTTCGGCGCTGCAGCTGAAGTTCTAGATATTGCTGTCGGTGGTCAAGGTTGTTTGCGCACGGGTTATCAGTTTGAAAGCAAAAAGGTGGTCTTTTGTAACAACACAAATACTCGGGCTTATGGCACCGATTCAGAGGATGTCATCCATCACGAGGTTTTTCACGCCCTGCTCTGCCGTTCTAGTCCTGAACTGTGCACGCCTGAATTTTTGAAGTCGGAGGAAAAGACTGCGATACACGAGGCTTTTGCTGATGTCTTTGCTCATGCGCTCAATCCCGATGAGAGCTTCGGTGAAAACTTCTACAAAGACCTTCCCTTTGTGCGAAAATATCGAACGCGGTTGTGTTACAGCATGCTGGAAGGTGAACATGCGAAAGGCAATGCTTTGGTCTCAGCTTTGCTCGAAAGCAAAGTTGCTCTCTCGAGCGTCGCTGACTGGCTCAAAAAGGATTTCTTTACGGTTGATAAAATTGCCAGCGCGATCGCCAGCACTGACTCTTGCCTGCGCCCGAGCGGTCCGCGGGTAGAGGTTGTTCCGCTGAACGCTGCAGCGTCGAAACTGAACCGCTATCGTGTTGGTCAGCTCAAGCCGTTGCAGCTCTCCTTCAGAACGAACCCCGAGCTTCTCAAAAGATTTCCGAGTTTCGAGGTGCGTTGGCCCGCTTCAATGCAGCTTTTTCGCGCCGACAGCAAAGGTACAGATCGCATGAATCCGGTGTTCGAAATCAGTACTCAGGCCAGCAAGGGCTGGGAAAAGGTTACGGTCGAATTTTGGTCAGAGACGCTGCTGGCCAGCCGTGCGCTGTATTTGGCAGTCGATTCTGAGGATGCTCGTTCTCCTACCCCATAAGGGATTATCTGGCTGTGCGCCGCAGACGTGGCGCAAATGAACGTCCCGTCATTTGAGTTGTTACTTTTGCACCAACAAGCTCGAGGATGGTTGGAGCCACATCATCGGCGCGGGCTGTGTCTTTGATTTCAAAACCCGGGCGGACATTCCACCCTGAAAAGACAATCGGAATACGGGTGTCGTCGTCGAACGCCGTGCCGTGGCTCGCTGCATTGCGGCTGTCGAGCAACCAGCCTTTTTCAAGGAGGATAACAGCCTCACCCGAGCGCTCGGGGTCGTGCCCGCGTTTGTAGTGTTCAATTTCAGCGCTGGTAGCCTGCATAATGTCTTCCCGCGTGAGTAGCCCGCGCACACCCTTAAAAGATTTGAGAGTGTCCTTGAGTAGAGCAAGAGCTTCCGCACTGGATTTTTTGTTTTTAACAAAAGTCTCTTTGCTGAAGTGAATTTCTCCGGTCACCAGATCGGCAATCCAGGGACCTTCACCCCATTTGTCGGCGAGCACTTTTTCAAGGCTGGCTTTGATGTCTTTGCTCACCATGCGCCCTGCGACTGCTCCGCGTGACTGGATGACCTCGGGCATGGGCTGCACGCCATGATCAGAGGAATAAACAAACAAAATGTTCTGTTCGCCAAGGCGCTTGTGCAGTTTGTTTTTAAGTCGTTCTACACTGCGGTTGAGATTCAAATAGATGTCCATGAGCTCGGGGCTCTCAGGTCCAAACGCATGCCCGACAAGGTCAGGCGTTGAAAAACTTATCGTCAACAGGTCTGGAAATTCCGGCGACTGACAAGGAGTGTTCGCTTTGCGCGAGGCGCACCCTAATCGTTCCTGCCCTACAGCCTCGAGTGCGAAGTCGACCAAGCCGTTGCTTGCTGCAGGGGTGTATTGAAAGCGCTGGCGCGCAACCAGAGTTTTGCCATCTTCGTTTTTGAATGCGTAGGGAAACCCCTGTCCAAACCACTGCGAAAGTGCTGAGCGCACCGCGAATGCCTTGCGTTTTTCATCGCTCGGAAGAAGTTCTTTCATCTGGTCTGTGGGCAGAAGAGGCTCCCAGGATGTTTGAAACTGGGTTCGCCTTTGGGCATTGAATGTGTTGACCCACTGCGGCAAGGCGGAAGTGAATGCTGTGCTGCTCATCATGCTTCCGCTTTTGTAGTCGTACCAGTAGACCCCCGCTGCATTCTTGCCTCCGCAGTACACCGAGCCCCTATCTTTCAATGAAATTGCAACGGTCTTGCTGGCTCCCCCACTCCACTCAAAGAGTGCGTCGGCGAGAGTTGGTGTCTTCAACCTGCGCGCGCTGCTGCTGCTCTCTTTCACGCGCGAGAGCGGATCATCGGGCAATAAACCCGGGGTCAGGAGGTCAGACACTGTGTCGTCGGCTGTTGAGTGAACACCGCGTTGAGTTTTTGAATCGAAGACCTCATTGCCCACCACACCGTGCTTTGCAGGATTTGCTCCGGTGCACAGAGAGGCGTGGCCAGCAGCAGTCACGGTCGGAGTACCCGCCGTGTAGCCCAGTGTAAACAACGTGCCATTTTCTTTGAGGGACAACAGCCCCTCACTTTTACCCCCGGAAGTTTTCTTTAATGCGGGAGTATAGCGTTCAAGAGTATCGGCACGCATTTGGTCGATGGTTATGAGGAGCACCAGACGCGGACGTTTCTCTTTCTTTTGAGGTGTCTTCTTGGAAGGTGATTTGGGCGAAGCTGCGCTGGCAGGTGTTGCTGCAGGTGCGCTTGCAAGAACTTTGCCCGGCAGAGGGATGGTTAAAAAAAACGCAGCAGCAGGAAGACAAGAAATGCGGATTGATAAATTCATGGATGTTCTATCGGAAAAGTTCATGCGGGCGCGTGCTCATGAAATTTTTGAGCAGCTGTTAAATAGGTTTGTGCATGCGCGCGAGCCACGGCGGAGTGATCTTTCTGATATCCGCCTCCCAAAGTAATGACACAGGGAATTTTGCGCGCCAGCAAGTTTTCAAAGACAAATGAATCGCGTTGTTGCAGTCCGTACAAACTCAAGCCGAGTCGGCCAAACCTGTCGGCTGCCAAGACATCGACCCCGCTTTGGAAGAACACCAGCTCGGGTTGGAAGTAGTCGAGAATCATGGGCAGGTGCTCTTTTAAAAGGCGCAAGTAGTGTTTGTCTTCAACACCGCTCGGAAGGCCAATGTCGAGCGTGGAGCGTTCCTTCTGCCGGGGATAATTCTCTTCGGCATGCATACTGAACGTGAACACCCGCGGCTCATGGGCAAAGATTGCAGCGGTGCCGTTGCCTTGGTGAGCATCGAGATCAACAACCATGACGCGGTTCACCGAATGATTCAGAGCATAGCGAGCGCAAACAGCGACATCATTAAAAGTGCAATACCCTTCCCCATGATCAGCAAACGCATGATGTGTGCCTCCAGCAAGTACTCCTGAAAGTCTGGAACCGTTGAAGAGGATTTCCTTGGTGGCGCAAAGTGTGCCCTCAACCGAAGCAAGAGCGCGGTTGAGATAGCTTTGCCCCACAGGAAAACCAACTCTGCGTGTTTCCTCGGGCGAAAGTGAAAAAGACAAAACGCTTTCTATGTATGCGCGTGTGTGTGCATGCTCGAGCAAATGCGGGTCAATCGTGCCGCAGCGGCGAATATGTTCCGAGAAACCTGATTCCTTGAGGAGGTTTTCGAGCAGCGGATATTTTCGGTTGGGAAATGGGTGCCCTTCGGGGAGCTCGAGCGGATAATTTTCACAGCTCCACACCGGAAAAAAACGCAGAGCATGCGGCGCTTGAAAGGTTGAAGTGTGTTCCAAACCGCTCCTCCGCAAGATGTCACCTTCCATTAAGGCTCTGCAATACTGCCCAAACAATCAAGATTGCGCAAAGAGTGCAACGTATTGCTGCATCAGAGAAGGACTTATCCGTGAATTAAGCTTTTTTGAATTTAGTCTCGCTTGTGACCCTCTCGGAAATGGGGGACAAAACCCAACTTTTAGCGCTGGCACTGATCGCGCGTTTCAGGGCTCCGGTGCAAATCATGCTCGGGATTTTGGTTGCAACCATTGCAAACCATTTTCTCGCTGCAGCGCTCGGTTCTGGAGCAGCTCAACTTGTCTCGGCAACTGTTTTGCGTTGGACGCTGGTGGCTCTATACTTAGGTTTTGCAGCCTGGGTGCTTGTGCCCGACAAAGACTCTGATGAAGAAACCAAAAACAAAGGCAATGCTTTTCTCACCACCACAATCACTTTCTTCATTGCTGAGATGGGCGATAAAACCCAGCTTGCGACGGTCAGTTTGGGTGCAGCGCACAAAGATTAGCTGTTGCTCGTCACTGCCGGGACAACGTTGGGAATGATGATTGCCGATGGTTTGGCCGTGGCACTGGGTGCAACGCTTTTGAAGCGGGTGCCCATGCAGGCGTTCCGAGTTTTGGCGGCGCTGCTGTTCCTGTTTTTTGCCGTTCAGCTTGCTCTGGGCAAAGGCATTTAAGATAATCAGCTCAGAGTCGGCTCAGAGCCGGCTGAGGGGGAACTTGAATTGAGAACGCTGCCCGGCTCATCGCTCAACGCCTATACGCAGGCTCTCAGCGCCAACATCGATGCCGTATCCGTTTGGGCAGGCGAGCCACTGAGCGACGATATTCTCAACGTCCTGACTCATTTTCTCCTCACCAAGTCGTCGAACCACACCCGTATGGCATATGCGCGTGACCTGCTCGAGTTTCTCAAATTTGCCGAGAACTCTGGTTGGCTTTGCCGGCAGATCACTCAGGTGAGCGAGAAGCAAGTGCTTTTGTGGAAAGAGCATTTGAGCCATAAGCACACTCGCTTTGATGATAGCCGACGCAGGGTGGTGAACTCCTCTGTGGCACGGAAGCTCTGCACGTTGGCTTCGTTTTTTGATTTTGCTTTGAAACGCAAACTTATTCATGAATCTCCGATGCAGCATATCGTGAGACCTAAGGTGCGGCGTATGAGTCATGCCACCGTCTTGAGTGACGACGAGCTGCGCCAGGTTTTGCAGTGTTCGCGCGAGCGTTTAGAGTTGGTTGCGCAGTCTGGCGGGCAGTCACAAAAAGACCATGCGAAGGCTCTTCAGCGCGCCCGACTCGAGTGGTGCATGTTGGCTTTGTTGTTTACGGTGGGAATACGCGTCAGCGAATTGTGCCAGTTGAAGCTGTGTGATTTGAGCTTCGAAGGGGATTTGCTCCGCCTTCATCTGCTGGCCAAAGGCGGAGTTCCTCATAGCCCGTTGGTTCATCCCGAAACAGCGCGCATTCTCATGGAATACGTGCGCTCCGAACGCTCTGGTGTGCAGCCTGATGCACCCCTCTTTCCGGCGTCGCGAGTAACTTCTGGTACCTTAGCTGAGCTCCATATTCATCGCAGCACTGTCTTTCGGATTGTAAAGGAAGCGGCCAAGCGAGCGGGCATCACGCGTCCGTTTTCGCCTCATGGTTGCAGAGCAACTCTTGCCACTCAACTTCATTTAAATGCTGTGCCCGTGGTTGAAATCCAACGCCTCCTCAACCACTCCCAGGTCACAACCACGCAGTTGTATCTCCACCGCGTCGACGAAACTCTGGAAGCTGCAGCGCTGCAATTGCCCTGGGTTCAGAACAACAGGCTGAGCCCGAAGAGTCGTGCTTGAATGCGGGTTTTGCTGCGCTCACCGCCGGATTTGCCTTCTGCCTCGGCTGCAGTAGAGCTTTTTTCATAAGACATGCGGATTGAGGAGTTAATGGAAACATTCGGGAAGGCCAAATAGCGCGCTCCCACAATGAGATTGGTCATTAGGCTTTTATTGTTTGATGTTGAGGTCGAGGCCAGGCGGCCATCGTTCAAAGAGTTCTCACTCATCACAAGCAATCCACCAAAAGGAACCCAGCGCGCAAAGTGCATGCGGACAGGTTTATCATCGGGAACAATCGGCAAATTGAACAACAACCCTGCTCCCCAGGAAAAACTACGGCTCGTGCCATCGAATTCACCGAGTTTGTTTTTTTGTTGCGAATAGGCCACTTCAATCACCGGCTCTACGAATTCAGCAATGAAGTATCCATAAATAAGCTCAGCGCGATAATCGAGACTCTGTTCGCTGAGACCGGTTTCATCGGGTCTGCTCTTGGTCGCGCCTTTAACGAAGTCCACATCGCCTGTGAACAAAAACTCATGCCGGTAGCCGCGTTCGAGGTAGCGCGGAGTTTCGGTTTCTGCCTTTTTCTCTGTTTCGCCGCTAGCAGTGCTTGTAGCAGGGCTGCTTCCAACAGCAGCGGTTGATTTTGAGGCTGTGGCCAGGGACGCGGGTGCGCCAGGAGTGGATGTGCTGTTGCGGCTCTCGTCGTTGTTTTGAACAACCGGTGGCACGTCCAAATATCTTGGTCCCGAATAAGCTTGACCTGTAGAAAACAGCGAAGCACCAAGACCGGCACACGACAGAGCAGTCGAACAACGAGTTAAAAGTTCTCTCTTTGCAATGCTCATCCAATACCTCGTCTTTTGTCTGAAAATCCAGGAGGCTTTGCACACCCCATCTTAACCTCTGTGGAAAGCTTCGCAGTGCACAATTTTGCAGTCCGTGGGAATGACTCAAAAACTGTCAAAATCGGCTTAGAAAACCCGAGGCTGACCTGTTAGTGTTTCAGTGTGAGAGACACACAGAATCAAAAACACTCGCTTCACAAAAAGAGATTGCGCTGCCCGGCAAGCGTGTTGGGTGTGCTTGCGTTTTTTTCTCTGATACCCAGCTGGGCGCAGGCAGATTTGTTCCACTACAACAATCTTCTGATTGGGCCGCGCGCTATTGGATTGGGCGGGGCATTTACCGCTCTGTCGGATGATACTTCTGGGCTTTACTACAACCCCGGCGGCCTGGCCTTGCAGAGCTCAACTGAACTCAGCAGCTCCATCAATACTTTCTATTTGAAGAGCAACACATTCGATCGCGTCTTTGGTGAAAAAGCATTTGAAGAAACAGCGCGCGGGAGTTTGTCCACTTTTTTCGGTTTTTCGAAAAAAATGACCCCTCCTCTCCTTGGCACAGTTCAGGTTGGGATTGCATTCGTGAATCCAGATTCAGCCCTGAGCGACGAGAACGCGTTGGTTGAAAACGAGCCTGCGACATCGGTGCGCCGCTACCATCGGTCTGCAAATATTCGCTCTGGCGCGTCGCAAGTGATTGTGGGTGCAGCGAAGCGGATTGGGAAAGATTTTGGCCTCGGTTGTGCCGCCTCATATCTCGATGTGGATGAGCTTGAACAAATTTACCAGGATGCTGTTCAAGGTCCATTTACTTTTCAGGAACTGCCGGGAAAAGCTGTGTACTCAACCCTGGGGCAGAACGTGCGAGTGCATTTGGTGTTGCGTGGTGGTGCCCTCAGGTGCGGGATCAGGACGTCGTTTGAAAGTGGAGTGCGGTTGGGGATTTCCTATCAGCGTTCCGAAATGGTCTACCAGAAATTGGACTACGACTCCGAAATCAACAAAGTCTTTACCGATGAAAATAATCAGGTCATCGAAGTTGAAAATACTTCCAATGCGAGCCTGAAAGGGCAATTGCTGCGCAACATCATTCGCACCACAACGCGTAGCTTCGTCGAGCGTTGGCCCGACGAGCTGCGTCTTGGGGTGGCTTATCAGCTCTGGCGTCCACTTTTGCTGAGCGCCGATGTGGTGCGTATGGGGCCAGGGCAAGGTACAATTGCGAATGTAAAGCGCGCTGAAACAATCAACGTTTCAGCAGGGGCTGAACTCGTTCTGGGTGGCACTCTGTTTGTGCGCAGTGGTTTTTTCACTAACAATGATGCCACTGCATCGCGCGACCTCTCTTCACCCGATCAAAGACGCGAATACATGGATTACCGCGGCGTTGCCCTGTCCACAGGGCTCAGGCTGCGCTCGGGTGAATATGGAATTCACTATGTTGAGCAGCGTGGCAAAGGCATGGCCGAGAAGGTCGCAGGGAAGCAAGAGTCGAGCTCTGGGCGACTTCAGGTGATCTCTATTTCAGCGAGTCAATCATTCCCCTGACAGTTAGAGTTGCATTTTCGCGATTAAATTTGAATTATTCCAAAAAGACGTTTCCCGACTTATCAAGACATGGGGTTTTGCCTTGAATAAGAGCAAAGTGATTCAAACCGTCGCCGTTTGCCTAGCCATTCTTCCTTGTGTGAGTTTGGCTGAAGGCTTGAACGCGAATGTCTTCTCACCTGAGTCAGAGAGAGCCTCTTCAGGTGTCTCTGCTTCCAAATTCAATGCATTCTTTAGCAATGAGGCCAACTACAACCGTGTCTATTGGAATGTGATGTCCTGGTACGGTTCGACCAAGAATGGTTGTGTTGCGTTTGCTTCGACTGCGTTGCGTTTTTTGGGTGCGAGTATTGGAATTGAGACTGTCTACAACGGTGAAAGGGTTTCTCTCCTAACAAAACCCTTTTCAGCATACCTCCAGAATCGACTCGGCTGGACACGCATCAATTCTTCGACCGGTCTAAAACTGGGCGACCTGGTGTTCACCGTGGATGAGCCCACTGCACCCGGATACCCGGCGCACGTTTTCATGCACAATGGCTATGTGGATGCCGCGCGCACCATCTCTTGGGCTGTGGACAACCAAGATTTTACCCATGAGCGTGCTCTAGCCGGTGACGTTAAAAAAGATTATTCTGCATTTGCCTATGCACTTCGCTCACCTCTTGAGTGACGTGCCCGGCGGACTCTTGGTATCGCTCGGGAGAGAAGCCCATGACTGAAACATCGCTGCCAGAAACCTCGCTTGCACAAGTTAATGAAGGTTATCTGCTGGATGTGAACGAGGTTGCGCAGTTGCTGGGAGTCACGCGAACTCGCGTGTCTCAGTTGACGTCTACAGGTCAGCTTTCGTTTGAACGCAGGCGCGTTGGTGCGCGCAACCGCTTGTATTACCGCCGTAGCGAAGTGCTGGCACACCAGCAAACTTTTTATGGCAGGCATATTTCCAGCACTTCTGCTGGTGCTGACCGCACGGCTCACGACCGGGAAGAGCTCAGTGAGAATCTGAGTGATGCACAAGGCGCTCATTCTGTGCGTGCGGGCGCAATGGCTCAACCTGCGCAACGCTCCGCATCTTTGTGGCCTGAAAATCTGTTGGTTGAAATGTCGCGGCTGCTTGCGCGCGAACAAAGCAACACCGATCTCCTCCTCAAAATCCGCGAGCTGAGCCTACAAATTCAAGCTCACATCTCTGCGCCCGAGAGAAAAACCCTGCCCTCGGCGGCGGATGTTCAAGCTCGCGCAGACCACCTCGAACAATTTAGATCCCTTGCCGAGACTCTTGGTCTGCTGCGTGCACAAGTTCAGCATCAAGATCATCAGGTGAGCCTGCTCTTTCTTGAATTCGCGGAGCTCAAGAAAGTTCTTCTGCAACTTAGGCAAGATTCGCTCAAATTCTCTGCTGCGCGTTCTTTTTCTTCTGCTGCAGCAAACAACCAGAGCCTTTTGGGACAAGAAGAGCTGCCAAAAGCCTCAGAACTAGTTTCTCGCAATGCAGCGTCCCGTAAGCGCTCTTATCCGCGTGTTGCCCGAATGAACATGCGCAAAACTTTTTTTTCGCGCTGAGAAAGGTTTACGGCAAGATGCTAAAAAGCTGGAAGCACACATCTTGGCTTGGGTCGAGCAGCTGTCTGCGGTTCGCAACGTTATTTGCAATTTGTCCTGCTCTATTTCTGAATTCCTGTAAGCCGAAAGCATCCGAAGAGTCTTTGACCTCGGCTGCAGCTCTGGAAAAAGCCAACGTCGAAATGTCTCAGCGCATGAATCAGGCTCTCGACCAACTGAGTGTCGAGCTCGAGAGTCTCGATTCAGCGCAGTCGTCTGTAGCCCCGGCTCCAGAAAATTTTTCGCTCTCGGGTGCACTCCCACGGGCTGGATTCAAGTCTCTCGTTTCCCGTGTGAATGGTCTTTGGAAGAATGTTCAGGGGAACCCTTGTCGTGTGTGGTCACCCATTGTGAAATCGGTTGGACGTGAGCTTGCCCGGCCGTATTTTTTTGTGGGTGCGAGCGCCGAAGCGGGTGCGGGTGTGCACGGCATGATAGGCCGCGACTACGTCTGGGATTTGTACAATCTTCAGGTTGCCGTATTCAATTATAAAGCCATTGAATTGGTTTTTGGTGCCGGAACTGTAGGTGCAGGTATCAATCTTTACGGTGGTCTTGGTTTTGGAAACAAGCGCGACGTCAATGATGCCTGGTCGGGGAAATTCGTAACTTCCGGCGTGTCCGGTTCGTTGCCCATTCTCTCGGAGTACCTCTCCGGGCATGTGGCCTATTTCGCTGCTCAAACACCCCAGGGACAAACCGATTTACGCTTCAAGGGAGGCACTGTAGGTCTGAGTGCCGGTGTGGGCGTTCCAACCGCCCTGCCTGGTGCCGTGCAAATTGCTTCGGGCAACTGGACAATCGATAAAGTGGAAAATCAGAAGGTGAGCCGCCGCCTCACACAATTGGGAATTAAAAATTCAATGCAGGGGAATGATACGTGTCAAGGTCAATGCGTACGCATCGACAACATCAAGGCCGGCATGGGTTATACCGGCCGCGCGGTGAATCTTGCTCGTTCTATTCCGCTGGTTTCAACCTCAGGCTCTGGAGTGGGATTTTTTCCCGGGATTGAAAAGGTTATGTTGCTAGCCCTCGCCGCGGGTGCATACCGCGATACTCTCAATACCCATGAAGCATGCCGTTGAGAGCGACCTGTTGGTTGTTCATTCTGTGAGTTTGAATTTCTCGAAAAAATCCCAGCTAGCCAATGTCGCATCGAGATGTTGAGTCGTGGGGCCAACCAGCCACGCGGGTTGGTCTTTGCCAGAGGGCCATGTGTGTCCACCACCCTCTACAATAAACTGCAACACAAGCGTGTTGTTCTGGCAGTTGCTGAATTCTTTAAGTTTAACATTGGTTTGGTCTTGTGGAATCTTTTTGGGAAATGATTTTCCCTTTTCTAATTTACAGCCGTTGTGATTTGTCCAGAAGGCAACTGAATCGGCCACAGAAAGCATTTTCCCGCCCTTGCCTCGTTTCATTTCCCCACCCTGCCAAAGCACAAACTTGTCCTCGGGGCTATTGATGAACATGATGGGCATTGGCCGCTTGGGCTTGCACACGGCATTGAGTTCAGCGCTCATGGAGCCCGCGACCACAGAGACTGCAGCGAACCGATCGGATAGTTCGCAGGCGAGGCGTTGGGTCATGAAAGAGCCATTAGAAATTCCGGTGGCATAGATTCTAGCGGTATCGAGGCTTCGCGTTCTTTTGACCTCATCAAGGATGAGCCTTACAAAACCGACGTCGTCGATTTTCGGGTTCGATGATGCGCGACCATCATTCCAATGCCCGTCCACACCATTTGGATAGGCCACAAGAAACCCATGATCATCTGCGAGCTTGTGAAAGAGTGTGGTTCTCGCAATGCGTTCGTGAGAAGTTGAGCCGCCGTGGAAAGCAAGCACAAGAGGTGCTGGGCTCTTTGGGTTGTATGAAGGTGGCGTATAGAGAAGGTACTCGCGTGCTCTGTTCTGATGTGTGATTTTTCGAGTTTCAAAATCCGGCTGCTGTGCATGATTCGTGCGGGTATGACGGCAGGCAGAGGAAACCAACAGTGTCAAAAAAATCGAGAAATTGATGTAAGTCTGCGTCCTCATGCCTCTGCTCCCGTGCACTGTTGGAAAGAAGAAGTTTTTTCAAACAGTGTATTGGCTCAAAGCAGATTTTCAAAATGTAACGTGTGGTGTAAATTTGCAGCTCAAAAGAAAAAGCTGAACCTCCCATTTTCAGAGAGGTTCAGGAACGTGCAAAATTTCGGTCTATTTGCACGAGTCAGCAGAGTGCCAGTTCGGTGCTTACTTACAATCTGACGCAGGAGCGGTCATGTTCGCAGCAACATCGCTTGGTGGCAGGAGAACTGCGTCAATCTCGTGAATCACACCGTTGCTGGCGAAGATGTCTGTCTTGACGATGTTCGATGCATTGATCCTGGCATTGTCGGCATCAACGGAAACAGATTTACCCTGAGCTGTTGCGATGCTCTCCTTTGCCAAAACATCAGCTGCCTTCAGGCTTCCTGCGGCAACATGATAGAGCAGGATGCTCTTGAGCGTTTCTTTATTTTCTGGCTTGAGCAGCGACTCGAGTGTGCCGGGAGGAAGAGCTTCAAAGGCTTTGTTTGAGGGAGCGAAGACAGTAAACTTAGCACTTCCCGAGAGCACCTCAACGAGTCCTGCGGCCTTGACTGCTGCAACAAGGATGGAAAAGCGGCTGTCTGCTTGAAGCAGTTGCACAAGATTCTGCTTGCTCATGGTGTCGCCCGACATGGCCACTTTTGGATCTCTAGAAATGGTGTTTGTCGAAGTACCGCATGCGGTGAGCAGAGGCTGAACGAGAGCGATAGAGAGGGGGAGAAGGGCAATCATTCGAAGTCTCATGGTTGGTAGCTTTCTGTGGGTGGGCAACTACTGCCACCATTCTCTTCGTCATTTTTGTAACAAACTTCAGCCTTTTTTCATTAAATTTTAGTAATATAAGTTATTTTCAAAGCCGAGATTGTGTAATTTCTGGTTGAATTCGGCAAAAATTACTCCTTTTTTCCATAAAGACTTTTTTGTATCTTCTTAAATATCCGTTTTTAGGCAGATAATTTAGATAAAGAATTACAGGGAAATTTCGATAAGCTCTGTGTGAGGGCTGAAATGGATATTGATCTTCCAAGAATCAGAAAAAAGGTCGGACTGTTCGAATACTCGGACGTCGGTCGCTATTGCAAGGCCGTCTACGAAGAAATTCGTCTGGTTCAGAAATCATTTTCTATTGCAGACTTCTCCGAGCTCCTCGGCTTTGGCAACAACAATACAATGGCCCAGGTTCATTCAGGACATCGTAAAATTTCGGATAAGGCCGGCGAAAGAATCGCTGATTCTTTTAAACTCTCACGCGTTGAAAGAACCTATTTTTTGTCTCTCGTAAAAGTGAAGCATGCCGACACAGCCGAAGAACGCGATCGCTTGTTTGCCCTTATACTTGAGCTGCGTGCGCGGCACAGTGAATCAAGCAACGACAACAGAGCGCTCGAATTCTTCAATTCTTGGGTTCACTCGGTTGTATTTGAAGTGCTCTCTATGCAGGATTCCCAGCCGCTCGAGGAAATATGCCGCAAAATCATGCCCGATGTGAAAGAGTCGGCCGTTGAGAAGAGTCTGATTTTTCTCGAAAGCCTAGGCATGGTTGAAATTCGCAAAGAAGAAGGCTCTGAGGAGAGAAAGTACATCAAACTCAAAAAAGATTTCAGTCTGGGAAGTGCGGTGCCAGGTCTTGCAATTGTGCGCTATCATCAGGAGATGCTCAATCTTGCCAAGGATTCACTCATCACGAGCCCACCTGCAGAACGGGATGTGTCGTCTGTGACTATATCAGTGAACCCAGACCAGATTGAATCAATCAAAAGAGAAATTGAACAACTCCGAAAACATCTGCTCTCTTTGTCATCGCAATCGCAAGGAGACGGTAAAGTCATGCAAGTCAACATCCAACTTTTTCCGTTGAGCAAATGAGGCTTGTGATGAAGAAGAGCTTGACTTGGAAAAATACCCTTCGCCAACTGACTCTTGCTGCTTGTTTTGTGCTCGCAGGAGGCTGTGGAGTTGAGGCAGGAAACCCGGATTCAAAGGGCGGTAAGCTGTTTCGTATTTATATTTCGCCGACGTCCTACTCCGATGTGGGCGCTGTTTCGGCTGCAATTGATTCAGTCAGCGTTTTGCAAGGCAGCAGAACGGTTTCGAAGTCTTATCCGGCGCAAAAAGTGGACTTGCTGAGTCAAAATAAATCACCGAGCGATGATACAGCAGTGGCATTTTCTCTGGAAAATGTCGTTGATGAAAATTCCGAATTGCAGAAAGTTGAGATATCGCTCCCGAAAGAGGCTTCATACTTGGAACTGTCGATGAGCTCCCAAAGCCAACCAGTAAAGGCTGTTGTTTTAGATGAAAATGGTGAACTGACTCGCTCGCTGGTTTTCGAGGGATTAACTAAATCGGGTGTTACGAAAGATATCGTTGTAGATATCGAACTGAGAAAAACTCTTAAACCTATAACCATCCAGCAGCGCTCCGCACTCAATTTGCCACAGGATGTTTTGTACGTGATTCAGCAAAAGCACTCGTTCCTCCCGGTTGAGGATGCCGGAACGGTTGCGTTTGACAACTTCGAATCGGGATCACTTGTTTGTGTGTTCACGGGAGTCGCCCGCCCAACAGCGACAGCGGATGCCTGCACGGGACAAGGGTACAAATCACAGATTGTGTCAGCGCAAGGCTCGGCCACTATTGGTGCCCTGCGTGCAGGTGAGTATCAAGTTGTGAATATCACCCGCGACAATAAAGTCGTTGATCTGAGAAACGTGTCCGTGGAAGCGGGGAAGAAATCGGTTTTGAGCGGGCAATGACGCTTTGAATCATCACCCGTGCATCAGATGACCCGAAACCCAGCTTTTCTTATCCCTAACGCTTCTGATCACTCCGCAGCTGCAAAGCCTTCTCCGCGTGGATCGGGAACTCCAACCACTCTTCCATCCGAAGTCCGCTCGAGGGCATGAATCACTGCGAGGCCGTTGCTGGCCTCGAGAGTGTAACCCAATGCTTTTAGTTGCTCCAACGTTTCGGCAGGCAGGCCGTTGCGTTCAAATCGCACTGTTTGTGGCTTCCATTGATGATGAATCCGCGCAGCACTCACCGCATCCACAAGCGGCATTTCAAACTGAAGACGATTGAGAACTGTTTGAAATACAGATGTGATGATTCTTGGCCCGCCAGCCGCACCCAATACGACTTTCACAACTCCATTTTTGCTGCGGACAATGGTTGGGCTCATTGAGCTTAGAGGCCGTTTGTTGGGTGCAATGGCATTGGCTTCACCCCCCACCAAACCAAAGAGATTTGGAACTCCTGGCTGCGTGCTGAAGTCGTCCATTTGGTTGTTCATAACCACACCGGTTCCGGGCGGAACAAAAGCGGAGCCAAAATTGCCGTTCACCGTTACGGTTACGGCCACAGCATTGCCCTCTGCATCAATCACAGAGAAGTGGGTTGTTTGAAGTTTCTCAGGCGATTGGAAGCCCGAGCCCTCCGGCAAGTTGGCTTTGCCAGGCTGAAAAGTCTTCCAGCGCTCATCGAGGTACTGTGCAGACAAAAGTATATCGAGTGGGACAGGCCAGAAATCGCTGTCGCCCATGTGTTCGGCGCGTTCAGCAAAAGCAAGCGACATGGCATGAATCTGGGCACGCAAAGCATCTACAGAGGCAAAACCTTTATTCAGGAGCTTCTGTTCACCTGCACGTTTCATGTACTCGAGCATTTGCACGAGCACTGCACCACCCGAAGATGGGGGCGGCATGGTGATGATTTCGTGGTTTTGAAATTCTCCCCGCACAGGGATTCGCTCTGCCGGAGCGTACTGAGCCAGATCTTTGAGGGACATGATTCCCCCTGAGGCACGCAGTCCCTGAACTAACTTTTGCGCAACGACGCCCTCGTAAAAGCCTCTTTTTCCTCGTTTGGTAATAGCTTCAAGCACACGCGCAAGATCCTCTTGGCGCAGTGTATCTCCCACTTTACAGTGCTCTTGATTTTCCCGTGCACAACTGAAAACGAGCTTCGCCTCTGGATTCATAGAGGCTCAGCGGCTACGCAGCGCTTGTTCTGTATTTGTGCTGAAGCGAATTCCCTTGCGGGCAAGGCGAATAGGCTCGGCCAGAATTTCTTTGCGCGGGCGTGTTCCGTATTTTTCAAGCGCTAAAAGAAGTCCTGCGGTGACTCCAGGAACTCCGGAGGCCAAAGCCCCATTTTGTGAGACTTGAGTGTCCGCTTTACCGTTGCGCAAATACATGTCGCGGTGAGCTAATGCCGGCGCTTTCTCGCGAAAATCAATCACCTGACATTGCTTTGGTTGACCGTTGCGGGGTGCAGGGCAAAAGACCAAAAAGCCGCCTCCGCCCAGAGCTGCATAGTGTGGTCTCGTCACTGCTAGAGCAAAGCCTGTGGCAACCGCTGCGTCGATGGCGTTGCCGCCTTTGCGCAGGGGAGTTGCCCCCCACTCCGCTGCCTGCTGGTCGTCGGCAACCACCATTCCCCGCGTGCCTTCCCGGGCGAACCGAACACTTTCCTGTGGTCCGATTTGCACCGAGGCCTGCACCTGAGGCATCAAAATGAGAATAAAAATTGCATAACTGGAGCAAGAAAGTGGGAACAAGCTGAGCGCAAATTTGTGGCGCAGGAGGGTCAACGACATAGGCTATAACTTCCATTTCGTTCTTTTAATTTTTAGTTTAATCTCATGATAAGTACTCTATTTGCTCTTCATGTTTACACAAGAGCATAATAAGTTTCTCGGGTATGAGTTTTCGATGTGGGTGAATCATGAAATTAAATGAAAGACTCGTTGCCCTGGGTAAAGCATTGCGGACTTTTGAAGAATTTTCTCGAGAGAATCTTGAAGAGAATATGCCCAAAGCAGCTTTCGTAAAGGCATTCGAGTACACCTACGAACTTTCTTTGAAGTCTATGAAGAGTTACACCGAGTCACGTGGATTAGAGTCTGTGTCTCCACGCGATGCAATCCGCAACGCCCTCAAGGTGGGTCTTATTGTTGACGAGCCCTTGTGGCTCTCTCTGCAGAAAGATCGCAACACCACCGCGCACACGTACTCGACAGATTATCTGCCAGAAATGATTGCGCGCATGAAAAACCTCTACGTCAAAGAGTTTCAGAGACTTTTGGATAAATTAAAAGAAGAGTTACAAACAGAGGCTCCATGAATAAACATCACGGTTCCCTGAAGCTCAGCTCTCATGTGACTTTGAAAGATTTGAAGACTATTCCGGTGGGTCAAAGGTTTGATTTTTTGCCCCTTTTTTTGAAGGAAATAGTTTTCCAAGCAAGAGCGAGCATTGCGCTCGAAGAACTCATTGTTTTTGGTTCCCGCGCTCGTGGTGATGAGCGTCCGTTATCTGATTGGGATTTGTGCTTTAAGTTTCCGACGGGAAAAAGAACAGAGTGGCTTAGATTTTCTCTCGACCTTCCAGAGAAGGCAAACACGCTTTTGGATATCGATGCCGTTGATTGGAACGAGGCGCCAGAGGCACTGAAAGCAGCTATTTTGAGAGAGGGGCTGACAATCTGGAAAAAATCAGACCAGCCACAAGACACAGAGTCATAGCGCCTAGACCGCCATTAAAACCAAAAGTCTCCAACGCAAGAACAGCACCGGTGAACGGCATGTTCATAATGGCGCTGAACATCACGGCGTAACCCGATGCCGCTGCAAATGGAGCCGCAACCCCAAATAGTGCCCCGATGGGCACAGCCATCAGCACACCAATTGACAGCAATGGTGTGACCGCACCGCCTCGGAAGCCCAATCCAAGACAAAGGGTTGTGAAGAGGGATTTGAGCAGCCAGTCCCAATTTTGAATTGTTTTTGGAGACGCGTGTGAGGCAAGAGAACCCTGAATGAAATCCGTTCCAAGGTTTTTGTATGGAGCAAAAGTATTTAAGGAGAGCAGCACGGAGAGCGCACAGGCTGCAAAGAAAAGAACCCAGAGCCTAGAAAACAACTGCGACGCAAAAATTTGCTGGAAAAATTCAGAGAGGTTTTTGTAAACAAGCCAAGTCACGCCGGTGGCGATAAAGAGTGTCGCATGAAAGAGGATAAAAACTCCGTTGAACTGAAATGTGCCAATCGGAAACTCCGGATGCTGAACAGCGAGTATTTGAGTTGCAGATAGATGCGCAATCCAAGCAGGTACAAGGCACAGCAAAAGGTGCATTAAATTATTTTTGAATTTCCATCCCGTCTGTTCATCATCCTGATTCAATGTATTTGAAAACTCGCTTGCAGAACGCACACTGTGCAACGATTCCAGTGCGAATATTGCACCGGCAAACGGAGAACCGAAAACCGTAGCAAACCCGCAGGCCACACCAATACGTGCAGCGAGGAGGTCATCAATCCGGCTGAAAGGGAGCCAAGGAAAAAGCTTGAGTTCGAATGCTATGGAGCGACCCAAGCGCGCAGCCACACTTTCGCGCCCAACCGATGCTCCACCCAGGTGAGACATCCAGGTGAGTGGAACCAACAGAAAACCAAACCATCGGCTGTGCAGTGTTTCGGTGTTGACTGGGCGCTGGTCACTCTGTTCTTCTGTTTGAGATGTGTAAGCTGCAAGACGATTTTCAAGAAAAAGAGTGAGCATCAATACGATGGGAAGTAGCCACACGCACCAAGGATGCGCACGGTGAAAACCTATAACAGCATCGAGGCCATGATTGAAAATTGCACCCAGCAGAGCGCACAGCAGAGCAACAGATAGGGCAAATGAGAGGCGCGATGAAAGCGCTTCTCGCATCATTGATTCTTAAAATTCATTGATGAAGGTGAGGACTCTGCACTTTTCTGCTTCAACGGCGGAACAACCAGAACACCTACAAGAGCGAGGTAACAGGTTGTGAGAGCTGAATCGAAAAAAGTGTTCTGGGTCAGGCCGTGCAACAAATTCGCAAGGAATGCAAAGACCAGTGAACCCAGTATGAATCGTCGCTGGGGGGAACGCCCCGCCAGAACCTTCATGTTCAATCCAAGCAACACACAGACAACCAAATAAGAGAGCAGTCCCAAGACTCCGGTTAATCCGAGAATTTCGAGGAAGATGTTGTGGGCGTTGAATTTATCGCGCAGCGAGGCAAGACCTTCACGCAGGTAGTATTCTGTGCGGAGCCCATGCTCGACAGCAAAGTAGCCTTGCCCCACCAGCGGTGAATCGCGCCACATCGCGAGATAAACTTGCCAGAAGAGTTCGCGGTCGCCGAGAGGGCCTTGCCCCAAGGTTCCGCCACCCAAACCACGCGAGAAAATTTTCTCGGCCCAGTTTTGAATGATGCCGGAAGAGAGAGCCCAAGCCAGTGCGGCAATGGTCGAAAGTGCAGAGGCACCAAGCAAAGTTTGCACCAAATGCTTTGTTTTTTTGCTGGTTGCAAAACGTGGAATAAGTACCCCGACAGCAACAGCCAAAGCAAAAAAGAGCCAAAGCACCGCCAGCACGGCAAGAGCCATGCGACCACCGCTCATGTAGACCAGTGCAGATTGAAGCAGAGCCACAATAGCCCAGCCCTGGAGGCTCAAGCCTGATGCTTGCGCGCCACGGCTGCGGACTTCGGTACACAAACCAAAGAGAGCCATTGAGCTCCAGATGAGGCATGCACCGGCCAACGACAGTGGATGTCCGTAAAATCCAAACACACGCCACGTGCCATTGGGCATGCGGTGTTCATCGGCGAGGATTTTGGTTTTGAGCAGAGCACTGAACCCAGTCAGGTGCTGATAAAGACAGTAGGCAAAGAAAATGAGCGTTGCGTACAAAAGTCCGCGCGAAAAGCCACGCACTCTTTGGACATCGTCACTGAGCACATTCAAGCCGGCAACGGCCTGTGCCTGAGTGGGGCGAGCAGATTTTTTGTGCGTGAGAACGAAAAGAGTCCAGCCGAAAGCCAAGCCGATGAAAAGTGAGCTTACTGGGCTTTTCAACCAGGTTTTCAAAGTGACTTTGCAATCGAGAACCCGAGGCGGATCAACAAAGCAGTACTGCAGCGGGTTTATACTCGTTGCCAAAATCGATTGAAAAACAATGGGGATAAGGTAGGCCACCGCCAGCAGCGAGGCTGTGCTTAGAATGGCTCTGTGAGATGCAAAGCCGACACTCTGTCCGCGGACAAACACCCACAAAACAAGGCACAGGTAAACACCGGCGGTCTGCAGAGCAACACCGGACATCATGAAGAACGGCAACAGGAAAAAAGGGAGTGCGGGATTTTGCATGGTCACCCTACCTCCAGAGCATCAGCATCGGGTGGAAAGAAACTGGGGAGTTCCGAGTTGCCGAATGAGCTCAAGGCTTTGATCGTAGCTCTGGAGTCTTTCGTCTTCCGCCAGGGCGATTTTTTCGAGGAGAACACGTGTCGCGACGTCGAGCCGGGTCATTTCATGAAGTCGCTGGCAGAGCTGGACACTTTCAAGTGCCAAGCCACGTTCGCTTGCCAGGATATCTTCAACGGTCTGGCCGATGCGAAGGCGCCCTACATTCTGCAGGTCGACGTGCGCATCCATGACCAACAGCCGCGTGAGCAGCGCGTCCTGAAAATCGGAGATTTTCGAAGACTGAGCCGTGAGCAGTTCGTGCAAACGTTGGTAGCCCCAAACTCGAGTTTTTGCCCTGTGAACGCGCAACTGCTGCAGGGCTGTTGTCAGCACCTGCAGCAGTTGATTCATTCCCTCGACAAGTTCCGAAGAAACAAGCGTCATTGTTACTTGTTCTCGGCAGCGCGCTTCGCTTTGTACTTCTCGATCATTTCGTCCTGAACGTTCTTGGGTACTGGGGCGTACTTGTGGAATTCCATCGAGAATTCGCCCTTGCCCTGCGTACCGGAGCGGAGGTCGGTCGAGAAGCCGAACATTTCGCTCAGCGGGACTTCAGCTTCAATTTGCGCGTAGCCGCCGTTGCTCGAAGAGCCGGTCAGCATACCGCGGCGCTGGCTGATGAGACCCATCATAGTTCCCTGGAACTCTTCTGGTCCTTCGATACCAACCTTCATGATAGGCTCGAGGATCGTGGGTTTCGCATTCAAATACGATTCGCGGAAAGCGGCCATCGCACAGATCTTGAACGCCATTTCCGAAGAGTCGACAGGGTGGTGCAGACCGTCGTTGACAACAATCTTCACGCCGGTGACTTGAGCGCCGACCAACTGACCGGTTCGCATTTGCTCAATAAAGCCCTTGTCACACGCAGGAATGTACTGACGTGGAATAGAACCACCAACGGTTTCGTCGGCAAATTCGTATGGCTTAATAACACCAGCTTCATCGGGGGCGATGGGCTCCAAGAAGCCAATGATACGCGCAAACTGACCCGAACCACCGGACTGCTTTTTGTGGGTGTAGTTGATTTCAGCGCGACCACCGATTGTTTCACGGAAGTTCACCTGAGGCTTACCAACAATACATTCGCAGTTGAATTCGCGCTTCATACGCTCGACGTAGATTTCGAGGTGAAGCTCGCCCATACCGGAAATGATAGTTTCGCCCGATTCTTCGTCGCGGTGAACGCGGAAGGTTGGGTCTTCCTTGGTGAAGCGGTTGAGCGCCTTCGAGAAGTTTGCCTGGGCAGACTTATCCTTAGGAGCAACTGCGAGAGAGATAACCGCGTTGGGAACGAAGATCGACGACATGGTGTAGCGCACGATGCCATCGGTGAAGCTTTCACCCGAGGCACACTCAACACCAAACATGGCCACGATATCGCCAGCCACCGCTTCTTCGCACTCGACCATTTCGTTTGCGTTCATGCGCACCAAACGTGGAACCTTGACCTTTTTGTCACTGTTAACGTTCAGAATGGTGTCACCCTTGCGGATAGTACCTGAGTAGATGCGCATGTAAGTCAGCTGACCGAAACGTCCGTCTTCAAGCTTGAATGCAAGCATTGCAAGTGGGCCGTTTGGATCGTTCTTGATAACGAATTTCTCTTCGTTTTTATCCTGATTGAATGCGGTGTTCTCAACTTCAGTTGGGTTGGGCAGGTAGAAGCCCACTGCGTCGAGAAGGTTCTGCACACCCTTGTTCTTGAATGCAGAGCCGCACATGACGGGAGTGAAATCCAGAGAAAGTGTAGCCTTGCGCAGAACTGTGCGGATTTCTTGCTCAGAAATAGCTTCTTCTGCGAGGTATTTCTCGGCCAGGTTGTCGTCGAAGTCGGCCAGAGCGCCGAGCAGGTCGTTGCGCTTGGTGTGAGCGATGTCGACCATTTCTGCAGGGATGTCTTCAACGCGGATTTTCTCGCCGTTGGACCCGTCGTAGAAGTTGGCCTTCATAGTGATGAGGTCAACTACGCCTTTGAATTGGTCTTCAGCGCCAATTGGGATGTTGATCATCCATGCGTTGTGGTTGAGCTTCTCGCGCAGCTGTTCGCAAACGCGGTATGGGTTCGCGCCGGCGCGGTCCATTTTGTTGATGAACGCGATGCGTGGAACGTTGTAACGGCGCATCTGGCGGTCGACCGTGATGGACTGCGATTGCACGCCGGCCACCGAGCAGAGAACCAGAACGGCGCCGTCGAGAACGCGGAGTGCGCGCTCAACTTCAATGGTGAAGTCCACGTGTCCGGGGGTGTCAATGAGGTTGATTTCGAATTGGTTCCACTGGCAGAAGGTTGCAGCAGACTGAATCGTGATGCCCTTCTCGCGCTCGAGTTCCATGAAGTCCATGGTGGCACCCACGCCGGACTTGCCCTTCACTTCCTCAATTTTGTGAATCTTGCCCGTATAGAACAGGATACGCTCAGAAAGAGTAGTCTTTCCGGAGTCAATGTGAGCTGAGATACCAATATTGCGAACAATGGAGAGGTCTTTGCCTGTGGTCGCCATAATTGTCTAACTTCCATACAAGAATGATGGGAGAGATCGCTGAGCCTCCCGAAGGAGCCCAAAACACCCGCCCTCGATAACTGATCTCAATTTACTTTTCAATGTTTAGTGGTTCAGGATTTGGCAGTGATTCCAAACTGCCTCGTGAGCATCTGGGTGCGCCGTTCCTTCGCGCCCTCGACGAGCTCGGAAATCCACTGTGGTCCAAGGACTCCCTCGTACTCCCACAGCTTAGGGAACATACTAATAGAGGTCAGGCCAGGCAAAGTGTTCACTTCGTTGAATACAAAACGCCCCGTTTTGGTGCAATTCCAAAAATCAAGACGCGAGAGACCAGCCAGGGAGAATGCTCGCGCGAGTTTGCCTGCGAGCCCCCGCAGCTCTTCCATGCGCCTTGGGTCGAGGCGCGCTGGGATGAATTGTTCAGCACCATCGGCGGCCTGGTACTTGGCCTCGTAGGAATAGAAATCCTTCGGAGCAATCTCGCCCGCGACGGTGATGCGCGGGTGCACCCCGGTTCCTAAGAAGGCACACTCCACCTCGGTACCGGTCATGGGTTCTTCAATGAGCGCCTTGTCGTCGAAAGCCAGAGCTTCGTTAACATAGCGTGAGAGCTCACCCTCATCTTTGGCTCGGTTCACGCCCACAGCCGAGCCGAGTGAATTGGGCTTAACAAAACAGGGGAAGCCAATATTGTTCCGCACCCGCTCAATGACCCGCGATGCATGACTCTGCCAATCTTCCAATTCAACGAGTTCGTATTTTGCAACATGAATGCCGTTCTGCTTAGCCAGAACCTTTTGCAGGTGTTTGTCGATTCCAATAACGCTCGAGCGAATGTCACACCCGACATATGCGACCTCTGCCATTTCGAAGACCCCTTGGAGTCTGCCATCTTCGCCATTTGGCCCATGAAGCACTGGGAAGAAAACCCCAGCTTCCAAGTTCAGAAGGCGCACCTGGTATTCAGGAAGGGTTGAGAGTGTTTCTGTTCTGAAGGGTAGAATCAGGCTTTCAACCAAGTTTGCTTTGGGAAGTGTTCGCAAACGCCGACCTGCAATCATATCCGCAAGATCGGCTGGCTCAACGTCTTTGAAGTCATCGCTCGAAAAGGTTCCCTCGAGGCTGACGCAGGAGCCATCGCGGCGCAGGCCGATGGGAATGATACGATACTGCTTGGGCATCTGTTTAAGAATGAAGACAGCTGAGCGGAGTGAGATTTCATGTTCTGAAGAGCGGCCACCAAATAGCACTCCCACTGTGTTCTCTGCGTCGCGATGTCCCAGCATAGCCCCCCCCCTGGCCTGATTGAGTCTTTTGTCCGAAAGATTATCATGATGAACTGCCAAGAAAAACAATTTGGAGCGATTGGGAGACTTCATGCGTCAACTCTATGGGAAAAATGCTTACGAGCGACTCAAGAAATTGCATTGGGAGAAGGCTACAGAGCCAAAAGGTCTCTTTTGTTATTTTCTGTCTTTTACTGAAACATCTTCGATTCGATTTAAAACAACAGAATCGGTTATGGAACTCAAAAGAAGGCATCGTCTTGAAACCAAACAGGGCGTTATCTGTGATGCTCAATTTTATTCATCCTCAACCTCCCATGAAATCCTCGCAAATCTGCGCAAAGGAGTTGGGTTAATTATTGGTGACGCCGATTCCCTCGTCACACGTGACCTTACGATTTTTATTGATATCGCCCCTGAAACGCTGAACATCGTTGGCCTAGATGTTCTCTTAAGAACATTCTCTGAGACACTCGAGCTGAGCTGTTACACGCCGCGTGAACCTGAGCAGAACTGCGACTTGGTGGTGAATCTTGTTCTTCCAACCACGGCAGTCAGCTCGGTCGAGCAAAACTCTATTGAGAGCTATCTCGACGACGGCATTCACCGTGGCCAATCTCTCAATTATGCACGCTGGCTTGGTGATCTTCCGCCTAATGCGCTTTATCCGCAGAGTCTTGCCGCCATGATTGAGGAAAGACTCTCTCAAGTCGGCCAGGTCACAACGCTCAACGAACGCGAATTGGAAGCGCAAGGTTTTGGAGGGATCATCGCCGTCGGACAGGGCAGCAAAAATAGACCTCGTCTTGTGATTTTTGAAGCAGGACCGGAAAAACCTGAAAAGACAGTTGTGATTGTGGGCAAAGGAATCACCTTCGACACCGGTGGTTATTCCATCAAGGGTAAACAACACCACAATGAAATGAAGTACGACATGTGCGGTGCCGCGAATGCCGTTTCAGCTCTGGAAATCCTTGTGCCCATGTTGCCGGCTGTGCGCTTCGTGGGAATCATGCCACTGGCTGAGAACATGGTCAGCGCCGATGCTCAACGCCCAGGTGACGTTTATCAAGCTCACAATGGCAAGTGGGTTGAGGTATACAATACCGACGCAGAAGGGCGTTTGATTCTGGGAGATGCTTTGAGTTTTGCGGCGCAGTTCAGACCCGATGCGATTATCGATATTGCGACGCTCACAGGCGGAACAACTCACATTGCCGGCAACATGGCGGGAATTCTCTGCACGAACGATGAAAGTCTGTTGCCGTCGCTCAAAAGTGCGTGCCGTGAGGCTGGTGAAAAATTCGTTCACCTTGAGGTTCTCGACGAGGCCTTGGAGGATCTGAAGAGCGACGTGGCTGACCTGACCAACATGCACAATCGTTGGAGCTCGGGTGCCCCCACAATGTATGCTGCAGCATTCCTCAAGCAGTTTGTTCCAGCTGATACTCTCTGGGTTCATTTGGACATCGCGAACGTGGCCTGGAGTGGTCGCCCTTCAGCCTATCTGCGTAATCGAGGTGCAACCTCATACGGTGCCCGTTCCATGGTCAATATCGTTAAAGCGATCTGTGGCTGAGAGATCGAAAACGAGGCGTCGGCAGCTGAGTCTCGATGCCCACTTGATCTCTGCGAATCGCGCGGCGGAGATGTGTTGAAAAAGTTTTTTTCTGACCCCCTTGCCGAAAATTCACAAGGCAGGTACAAAATCACCATACACTACAAATGTATGGTTCCTCGTTCCTCAGTGCTGCGGTATCAAGCAGTTTCAGGCTGCCCACCGCCTTTCAACATAAGGAAACACGCAATGAGTGATCTCTCCAGCACCCAGGCCAATAAGTTCAAAGCCATAGAAGCTGCTTTCTCAGCCATTGAGAAGCAATTCGGAAAAGGCAGCATCATGCGCATGAACGGTGACTCCGTGGAAGGCGGTGAAATCGTCACCACGCCCACCGGTTCACTCAGCCTCGATGTGGCTCTTGGTGCAGGCGGCTTGCCACGCGGACGCATTGTTGAAATTTACGGAACTGAATCTAGCGGTAAAACCACCCTGACCCTTCACTCAATCGCAGAATGCCAAAAGGCAGGAGGCGTTGCTGCCTTTATCGATGCCGAGCACGCGCTCGACGTGAGCTATGCACGCCGCATCGGTGTCAATACAGCGGATCTCCTTGTCTCGCAGCCCGACTACGGCGAACAGGCTCTGGAAATCGTCGATATGCTGGTGCGCAGCGGTGCCGTTGACCTCATTGTGGTCGACTCCGTGGCAGCTCTGGTTCCCAAAGCAGAAATCGAAGGCGAAATGGGCGACAGCCACATGGGTCTGCACGCACGTCTCATGAGCCAGGCGCTGCGCAAGCTCACAGGCTCCATCTCGAAAAGCAACACCACAGTCATCTTCATTAACCAGATCCGTATGAAGATTGGTGTGATGTTCGGTAACCCAGAAACCACCACTGGTGGTCAGGCGCTCAAGTTCTACTCTTCGCTGCGTATGGAAGTGCGCCGTGCTTCAGCCATCAAAAATGGCGACGAAGTTGTTGGCAACCGCACCCGCGTGAAAATCGTGAAGAACAAGGTCGCAGCTCCCTTCCGCGAAGCTGAGTTCGACGTCATGTTCGGTACAGGTATCAGCCGCGAAGGCGACGTACTTGATCTCTCTGCAGAGCATGAAATTGTGCAGAAATCGGGAACATGGTTCACCTACGGACAAGAACGCCTGGGTCAAGGACGCGAGAACGCCAAGAACTATCTGCGTGAGCACCCCGAAACCATGGCGAAAATTGAAACTGAGGTGCGCAAGAAGCTTCTCGGCAAGACTCCCCACACTCCCGAAAAGGCAAGCGAGAAGAAAGGTGCGGAAGCACTTCCTGCAGCAACCAAAGCTCTTCCTGCACAGGCAGCAACTTCTGCTAAGCCGGCCGCAGCAGCAGCCGGTTCAGGGAAGCGCACAGGTGCTACGGCCACGGCTGACTGACACCTCACTGTACATTGACACTGCCATAAGAGGCGCGGGTGAAGACCTGCGCCTCTTGCTTTATATTTTTGGGGTTGCCTCTTCGCGCGGAGTTCACGCACCATGGCTCATCAGTCCGGCACCCCAACTCGACACCTCGCCCCCGAACATCTCCTGCAGCTATCTGCTCAAATCCATTCCAGCTCCGAGCAGGAGTCGCGTTTGGCTCTCGACCAGCTCGCACACAACAGCAGCAACGATTCGGCACGTGCACTCATCGATGCTTACCGCAACTGCCACTGGCGAGACACGCGTATCAGCCTGATTCGTGCTTTGGGAAAGAATGCGAGCGAGCGCGCCATCGACTTTCTTTTTCGCTGCGCACAAGAAGAAGACCTCGGGCTTGTGCAGGAGGCTCTTCTTGCACTCGGCGAAACAAGTGACCCTGTTGCTGCTACGTTCCTTCTCAACCGTTTAACGGATGCACCCATCTACTTGAAGGCCTATATCGTCAGTGCCCTCGCTAAGGTTCCCGACCTGCGCGCTGCCGAAGCACTGCGTGCCCTGCTCAAGACCAAGGAGGCCGCAGAACATCCACAACTCTTGCGCAACTGTGTTGTTGCTCTTTCCGAAATGAAGGACACACTCGTTCTCAATGATCTGATTTCAATGCTGCGCCAGCGCGCACAAACCAACGGGCATCAGCCCGATGCCACCGCGCTGACCCTCCTTTCTGGCATTGCAAAACTCTCTCGAAACCCTGCAGACCTGAACGAATTCGAACGCGCATTTGAAGGTGAAATGCTGCATCATCAGTATTTTCAACAATGCTCGACTCAGGTGACCTTTCGCCAACAATGGACTCTGGAGGATTATCTCGGGAAAATATTTTTCTCAGAGAATATCCAGAGATCCTTGCCTCTTGAGCTCAACTCCTTCCCGGTCAACGATATCGGAGAGGCTCTCTCCATGTTTGCAACCGAGGACAAGCACTTCAGCCGCTTGTGCCTCGCTCTTGCTTCGCTCATCGACACCGAGCAACACTATCGGCAATTTGTGCACTTTGACCGACTCAATGCAGAACAAACAATTCTTCTTATGGGAAGCTTGGCGATGCACCGTGCGCCCTTTGCGCGTGAGCTGTGTCATCAAATCTTTGAAACACAACTTAAGAATGTTTTGGGCAACGCACAGGCTTCCGAACTCTTTTCTGCTTGGCTGCGTGCGATTATTTGTGTTGAGAAAGACCCCACAGCCCTGCTCAGTGAGCTTCTCAACGCTCCAGATTTCCTTTCAGCCTGGCACGAACGCAACAAAGTCGAACTCATCAACGCATTTGTGAGCTGCTCATTGGCACTCAAAGTAGAGCGCAGTTGGCCCAAGAAGACACTGCAGCAACTTTCTGAACTCATCCACAAAGAGAGTAGCGCACTTGTTCTTGGGCGCTGGATTAGGGCACAGGGTGAACTCGGACTCATTGATTTGAAGTGGAGCGAGGAACTCTTAAATAGGGTTCTGCAATCGCCCGCCCTGTGTGCGAGTGCGTTGCTGATGCTTGAACGCGAGAATGAGCATCAGAATACGGGACTCCTGCGCGCATTACAGAAATCTAACGCAAAGAACGCTGATACTCTTGCTCCCTTTCTGAGAGCCTGCGCACGGCTAAAAAACACTGAAAAAGATCTCCCCGCAGATGAAATCATTCAAACAGCTCTGGCCTCTGCGCGCAGCGACGACCAACTTGCGGCTCTTGCCTGCCTCACGGCTCATCCACGTCTTGCTTTTCTGGATAAGGTCACCACTCTGTGCTCCCCGGATGCAGAAAATAAGCAAGTTGTAGTCGCTGCAATTGTAGCTGCACGGAGCTACAGGAATGAGAAGAGTGTTGATAGTCTTGTACGCTGCCTCATGTCTACTCACCGCGTCCTTGCGGGTCGCGCGCTCGATACACTCCTTGCCATCGAACACTCAACTGCAAGACATGCGGTTGTCGCCTACTTTGTGCAACACCTCTCCGACAGTTCAATCACAGACAAAGTGCTGCGCAGCCTTAAAGCACCATTGCAAGGCGATGCGCAAGTCGCAGCTTTGCTTGAAGCAGCGACCGAGCATACTGGAAATGCGAGCCTGAAAGACGACATTTTTGAACTGGCACAACGCTTGCGCTCTGGCTCCCAAGACACAACCGCTGCGCTCCCGAACAGCGATGTTATCCGCGGCCTCGATAAGCGCCTGGAAGAAAAAATCGCGGACTACAATAAACTTACAGACCCCATCAAAGCCTCGCTGCGTAGCGCAGAGCTGCCTCTTCTGCAGCCCGAACTCTTTGAAGGCAGCGTCGACAAATCTGCCTCGGTTGTTCAGTACTGCAAGGCCATCGACCTCGCGCTCGAGAGGGATTTCGGCCAAAAACTGCTTTTTCCGAAGATGGAACAGCAGTTGCACCTGTTCCAAAACATCTTGCACAAAGCTGAACTGGATCAGGAATCTCCGAACATCAATCTCGTGATTCACTACTTCGGTGCCCAACATGTTTTCGATCTCAATACATTTCCTTCAACCAAGATGATGATGATTTGCCGCAGTATTTTGAGCGGACGCATTCTACGCGAAAGAACACAAGTCATTGATGGTCTTAAAGCTTGGGCTGTGATTCTCATGCTTTTCTCTGGTCATGAAAAACTTTGGGGAGCCTCCCAAATGAAAAAAGACCCTTTGCTTTACAATCAACTGGCGCACAAACTCGTTCTTCTGCAAGATTTGCGCAATCCGGCTGCACACAGACAAACCATGCTTGCCCTCGCACCGCTCAGCGAAATCCGTAAAGAGGTTTTCAACGTTTTTGCACAGATGAAGAAGGCATTTGAATCACACTAATTGCCGGGGAAGAAGCGAGACAAACCTCGCTTCAAAAAGCGGCGCAGGTTTTCTGGTCCCCAAAACCACAACAGTACAGCGGCCACTGTTCCCCAAATTCCACCCAGCACAACCAGCCAAAGAAGTGCGTGCGTGAAACGGCCAGTGCCCAAAATTCCCCAAAGCTGAGCCTCTGGAAGCCAGGCATTCTTTGCCAGAAACACACCAACAATGCCAATAACAAAAGCGCTGGTGCCAAGACACAAGAGCTGTGTGCGGAGACGGCGGCCAGCGCTGCCGTGCAACGCATCAAGAGCAAGGTCACGATGCGAGGCAACGCGATTTAGGAAATACCAATTGAACACAAAATCGATTGCAGCAGAAATACTGTTAGACAAGCCCAAGCCGATGATTCCTAAACGCGGCGCAAGCAATGCACTGAGAGTGGCATTGAGGCTCAAGTAGATGAACGCGTTGATCACGGAGCGGCGCACATCGTTCAGTGCGAAAAACCCTTGCATCAGAACCTTACTGCCGGAGTTAAAGACCATGCCAATGGCATAAGCACACACGGCAACAGCGTTTTGAACCGAATCCAGTGCTGTGACCTTTCCATGTTCAAGAAGTCCCACACAGAAGGGCACAGCCAAGGTTGCAAACGCCAACAATGACAACCACGAGAGCCAAACAGCACCGGCCAAGCTATCTGAGAGAAGCACACCCAGACGCTTCGAATCGCGTTCCTGCACTGCCTGAGCCAACATCGGCAAACTAGCGAAACTCGCAGCCACCCCAAAAAGGCCAACAGGCACAAGAATAATCACCTGGGCATTGGTGATATAGGTGATTGCACCCTCGCCCGCCGCGGTTGCAAAATGAGTGTTGACGAAAAGAGCCAGCGACAGTGCTCCCTGGCTTACTGCGCGCGGAGCCATCATGAGCAGCATGGAGCGCAATTCAGGCCGAGCCCACCACTCTTTTGGCGAGAAACAAGGCCAAGGAAAAAGACCGTCGCGCACGAGCGGTGTGAGCTGATAAAAAAATTGCAAAAGGCCGCCAGCCAAAGTCCCATAGGCCAACCCCAGAACGGGATCCAACGCAAAGACCTGTGCAAGCGTTCCTCCCGAAAGCGCTCCCGCAATGGTACCCACATTAAAAAAAGCTGACGCGATAGTCGCTCTGAAGGTTTGACCGCGATTGCCCAGCAGACTCATGGCCAAAGCAGAAAGCATCGCGATTGGAAGATAAAAAACGAGAATGCGAAAACAATCGACCGCAAGCACGAAACCGCCCCGGGCGTGGAACGATTCCGAAGTCACGGCGGCTACGATGGGTTGCGCGAAAACAGCACCCAGAAGTGAAATGAGCAACGTCACACAAAGAAAAAAGCCACTGACAACGGCTACAAGGGAACGTACGGTGTTGTGTCCGCGGCCTTGTGCCTCAACAAGTTCTTTGGTGAAGGCCGAAGAAAGAGCTCCTTCGGCAAAAAGATCGCGCAGCACAGAGGGAAAACGAAGTGCAACATTGAAGGCATCGAGGCGCGTGCTCGCACCAAACACCGCATTCACAACCTGCGAACGAAAAACCCCCGAAAAACGTGATAACAAAACTCCCAATGAGGCATAGGCCGAGCGTTTTGCCAGATTCGTTCTCTCGCTTGAATTGGGCTTCTCAATGTCACTCATCGGAACAATCTCGTAGGTCGGAAAAATACACTCATCCGAGCTTACATGATTGGTACAAAATCACGAAACTAGAATTTGAGATGGAAGAGGCGTTTGACCGCAAAAAAGCGCAAATAGATTCTCAAGAACGCGCGCACCCATGGCCGTGCGCGTCTCAACTGTGGCTGAACCCAAATGCGGAAGCACAAGCAACCGTGGGACTCCTCGCAATGCCTCGGAAAGCTTTGGCTCACCACAAAAGACATCCAAACCCGCACCAAACAAATGCCTCGATCGCAGCGCAGCCGCCAAGGCCGCTTCATCAACAACTTCACCGCGTGCTGTGTTGATAACCATTGAGCCCTGTTTTAGGGCACCGAGACGATCTGCATTCAACCAACCACGCGTTGCCGGTGTAAGTGGACAGTGCAACGAGAGAACATCGGTTCGTGCAAGAAACTCTGCTTCTGGATATCTCTCGATCGGCATCTCTGTTGGCGCTGCTTGGGCTGCCAGCTCAGAGAACGACGTCAGCGCAATAACATGCATGCCCAGAGCCCTAGCTCGCAAAGCCACCCGTCGGCCAATATCTCCGAAGCCAACAATTCCGAGCGTGCGACCGGCTAAATCCACCCCCAGTCCGTAGCGCGGCGACCAACCAGGAAAACAACTCTGTGTGTGCATTTCGACTGCTCGTGGGAAAACGTCTCGAGCAACCATGAGCATTAAAAGCAGGGTCAAGTCAGCGGTCGCATCGCCAAGGACATGGGGGGTATTGGTGACTGCGATATCCAAAGTCCGTGCTGCAGAGACATCAATATTGTTGAAACCAACAGCGTAATTGGCGACCAAATCTAAATGCGGCATCTTAAGCTTCATTGCAGACAACGTGCTGTGGTCAAGCTTATCCGTCAGCACAGAAACAACTGCCCGAGCAGCGCTCAATTGTTCCTCAGGCATCACACTCAGACGTTCAAGAATCGAATTTCCTGATGGTAAAAGAACCGTTCTGAATGAATTCCCTCTTATTTCAACAACACCCACAGGAATACCTGGAAAATCACTTGAAAGAAAAACGACGGGCAACATTATGCGCCTCATTGCAGAAAGAACTTAAACTTCGGAGTCACCGAGAAGGTCTTTGACCGTCTCAAGAACTTCAATCACTGGGTTAGGAATCTTTCGCTCGGCTGTGCACAACCACACTTCCTCCATGACACCGTGCAAGGTTCCGAGAGCGATCAACTGATTGTCTGCCAACAGATCGTTCACAGCCACCAGAGGCACAGCAATCAAACCTACACCCGAAGCAGCCAATGATTTCTGCACTGCGGTGTCTTGTGCTTCGACCACGATTTGAGGCGTGACGCGCTGTTCGCTCAGCCAGCGCTCAACCTCATGGCGCGTGCGGCTGTGGCTTGTGGGCATGACTATGGGTTGCCCCGAGAGCGAGTGAGGAAAATTCTTTTTGAGCGAAGAAAATTTGGGCGCACCGAAAAATGCAATGGGCAACGAAGCAATGCGTCGCGAACGTAGGCCTTTAAGGTCTTCAGCAAATGGCATTTGGTTGGCAATCACCAAGTCCAAATTGTGATGAGCGAGCTCGGTCAGCAGGGAGGAGGCATGCCCCTCTGAAATCCTAATTTTGCATGGAAAAAGCTCGCTCATGCGGTGAACAATAGCAACAACAATTTTCTTCGGAAGACAATCCTGAAGCCCAACGTTAACCATCACCCGCCTGGAGAGTGAACCGTCGGCCAAGACCTGCAAAAGTTCATTGCCCAAATCCGAAATCTGGTTTGCGTAAGCCAAAACGACTCGCCCAGCCTCGGTGAGAACCAATTTTCGCCCCGTGCGTTCGAAGAGCTCGTGCCCCAAAGTTGATTCGAACGTCTTGAGCTGCGCACTGAGCGCTGGCTGGCCGACGTTGAGTTTCTCGGAAGCACGCGCGATCCCGCCTTCATTGGCAATTGTGCGAAAATAGAGAAGATGATGGTAGTTCAGCCAGCTCATTGAGACCTCTTCGATAAAATCGAATCGAATATATCTATTTATGTTATATAATCAAATCACTAACGAGCGATACTTCACAACGCGGGACTTGAAGCGTAGGAAATTCGCGAACCTCCATTTCCAGGTTCATATCCCTCAACTTTTTGCAGACAGAGGTCGCAGTGGGCGAAGTTCAACTATCATTTTGGGTTCTTTTCCACGTTTTCGTGCTGGCCATGCTCGCACTCGACTTGGGAGTGTTTCACAGGCAGTCGCATATCGTTTCAATCAAAGAAGCGCTGAGCTGGTCGGCCGTCTGGGTTGCCCTCGCTCTCATTTTCAATGTTTGGATTTACAATGAGTTCGGCAAGCAGGCCGGCATTGAATTCTTTACGGGTTACCTTGTTGAAAAATCCCTGAGTGTCGACAACATTTTTGTCTTCACGATGATCTTTGCAGCAATGCAAATCCCACGTATCCACCAACACCGTGTGCTCTTTTGGGGTGTTCTCACTGCGTTGGTGCTGCGCGCAATTATGATTATCGCAGGCGTAAAGCTCATTCAGACTTTTCACTGGACCATCTACCTGTTTGGTGCACTGTTGATTGTAACTGCAATCAAAATGCTCAAAGACTCTGAAACTAAAGAACTCGACCTCGAAAAAAGCTTGCCCTTGCGTATTTTGAGAAAATTCATTCCGGTCACAACCAAGCTCGACGGCGAGAAGTTTCTCACCAAAGGAGACAACGGAAAGTGGGTTGCTACGCCTTTGATGGCAGCACTCATTTTGGTTGAAGCAAGCGATATCGTTTTCGCCGTTGACTCGATTCCAGCCATTCTGGCGATTTCAAAAGAACCCTTCATCGTTTACACGTCCAACGTGTTTGCAATCCTTGGTCTGCGGTCGCTTTATTTTGTGCTCGCTGACCTGGCCAACCGCTTTGCTCACCTGAAGTTCGGTTTGTCGGCCGTGCTTCTGTTTGTGGGTACAAAGATGTGCTTGGTCGACTTCATCAAAATTCCACCGTTCGTTTCACTTGCTATCATTGCGACTTTGCTTGGGCTTTCCATCATCACCTCGCTCATTAAATCGTCCCACCAAGACAAAACCCAACCCTGAACTCTATCCCGCCGGAAACACTTCAATAAACTCCAAGCAAGCGAATACCTTGTGAGGCCTCTCAAGCTTCACAGGGTTTTTACCGATCGAACCCGAACACAATGTGGGAGATGGCTATGAGAGTTTCGCTCCTTGGGCGTGGAGCCTTTTTGCTCATGTTGGCGGCATGCAGCGGCACACAGTACAATGGTTCTCAAAATGCGCTTTCAACGACAAATAGTAGTGGTTCTCCTTCCGCTCCGCCTGGGAGCCCTCAATCGGGCAATCAAGGAGGGTACGGAGTTATTCCACCGGTACCGGTTATGGGATCGTATTTAACAGGTATCCTGACTGACCATGAAGGGGCTCCCGTTGCCGATGCTGGCTTTAAAATTTTGCAGACAGGGCACGCAGGTAAAACAAGCAGCGACGGCCAATTTCAAATTCCTGTGCAGTCTGTGCCCTCGGGCCAGGTCACGTTTGAGATTGCACGACCAGCTAAAAGTAAAATTGAGCTTGAAACCTCTCTCCCACCTGAACTGAGAGCGCTCGTGGAGAGCGCCAAGAACGCTCCTACGCAGAGGCTACAGCTCGATCGGAGGCTTGCGCTTGCAATTCCTGCTGTGAGTTTCCCCCCACAGACTGGTTCAGGCGATGGCACCTCTCCAGGCGGCGCAACATATGTGCCGCGAATTCAGGTCTCAGCGAATGCACTTCCGATGGCAACAGGCGGAAAGGCCTACTCGAGCTTTCTGAGTGTTTACGACGAGAGCAGTTTGAATTCAGCCCGGTACGGATGGGTTCAGAAGAATGCACCCTTGGGCGTGGTGCGCATCGCTTTCGCAAATTCGGGCGACACGCTCGCAAAGTGGAATGGAAGCATAGATGAGGGTTTTAGAGCTGCCGGTGGACAATTCATCACCAACTTCGCTGCCTGCACCGACAAGCAATACACAGAGGCCAGTGGTGAATTCGGAGCGGCAGCTGCTGGCCAATGCGGCATGACGATGCTTGAGCCACCACTTTCAAGAACAGAACCGAACTATTTCCGAATCAGCGTTGAGACGCCCACAGAAATTAAGCTCTCAATTATTTTCCAAGCCAAATTCATGTATCAATAAAAAAAGGTGGGGACACGCCCCACCCTTAAGGCAAGATATACCCTCCGGGGATCAACGTGCGTTGCTCCATGCTGCACGCGCTTGGCTTATCAAATGATTCCACTGACCAGAAATTAAGCCCTTTGCACTGCTCGATGGCGAAACTGACTCGAGAGCAAGGGTCGTATTGTTCAGGTTTCCGGTAAGCGTTTCACCTGCACCAGTCAACGAATAGCTCGGAGCAGTATCAGCACCGGTGTAAGTGAGTGTACCTGTGAAGTTGTTGATGCTGACTTTATAAGCACCACCTGCAAACCATGTTGCCGTAGAGCTCGCGCCATTCAACAGATTTGAGGATTCAAATACCGTGAGATTCTTTTTAATCATTCCACCAAAATTAACAGCAGAATAATTCATCGTCAGGCACCCGTTTGACTGGTAACCGGCAGCAACCTTCGTCTGCGTGCACGCATCACCTTCTTTGGTGAACTGAGCCATCTTCATGTTCACCTCGAAAGCCTTATCGCCTGTCTCAGGTGATTTGAGAATAAAAGATGCGTTTACGAAAGTCTTGATCGATTCGAGCGCCCTACACTTCGATTCAATCGGAGACGGGAGCGAGTCATCTACACCCAGACCAATTTCATCAATTTTCTTACCTTGAAACTCAGAGAAATCAGCTCCAGGACAAGTGATATTGAACACAAAGCGCATCGCAAATTGACCGCCATCGACAGACTGGCTGCCGCCACCTGCCTGTCCACTACTTGCTGCCTGCTCTTTGAGGCACTGCAAAATATCGATATTGGCATCAACGTTTATGGTTGAGCCATCAACGATTTTGATAGTTGGCTGGTTCTTCTTCTCACAGGCTTCAAAGGGGTCATTGTCATCAGAATCACCATCGCCCGTTGGTGTTGAGGCAGTGTCAGGCTTATTGTCGTAAATCGCACTCGACTCTTTCAATCCCTTAAGAGCGTCTGTTCCAGAAAGTTGGTCAAACGTGAGATTGGAGAAATCAGCCGGCTTAAGAAATGCTCCCGTGGTCGAAGCACCACCGGACTCCTTCTTACTACAAGCAACCGCAAGAAGAGCCAAAGAAAAAACAGAAACCATTTGAATATAACGAACAAACCTCCCTGAAAGTTCAGCCAGTAGCATATCAGGTAGATTGAAAAGGCAAAAATTCAGACTGCTCAGAAATTTGAACGCAAACAAATTCAGCGCGCTGACGCACTGCAATCACGCGCGCAACGCCATTTGGTATAGCACGCGTTGCCACCGCCATTGTCGAGGCAAATGCGCAGTGCAGATGCATTGCATGCTTGAGAAAAATCCACACAACCGAGACTTGGATAACAATCTTTACGGCCTGATTGAATGCAAGCATCGAGTTCGGGCACACGGCACCCACCACACGCCGCAGGATTCGAAACCGGAGATGATTCTGCTGCCGGTGATACAACCGTGCTGGCTGGAGTCGCACCCATCACAGAGCGTGAGCCCATGCCCGCAAGCCCCGCCACCACCGGAGGCTGCGCTCTAAGTTCACGAGCAGTATCAGCAATCCACTTGGCCATCTCAGGAGAAGAGAGATCAGTATAAATAACGCGCCCAGAGGCGTTGCCACGCGATACTAAGCCTGCAGCAAACCACAGACCTTGGCGGCTCACGTACGCTGGCCCCCCGGAATCACCGTAGTAGGGAGAGGCACCGTCTTTAGGACGTCGGATGGTGAACTCCGATTGTGAATCCATGCTTTGGATTTCTGCCCAGCCCGCAAGCAGCTTGCCGCCACTTTCGTTGGTCTCAGTTGCTCCGTATCCAGCAACAAGAAGACGCGAAAGCACACTCAGCGCGTTGGCCGGCGCGAGCGCAACAGGTTTGCCAAAGGGCTCGAGTGATTCCTTCACCCGGAGCAGCGCAATGTCGGGTGAGCCGAGCCGAGTGAAGCTTGGATGTTTCTTCCATTGCACGACATCCACGGACTTATTCTTGGCTAGCCCGGGGCGCCCGAGCGCCTGCGCTAGCACTTTAACAAGTGCTGGCTCGCGTAGTCCTTTATCGGGGTCTGCAATGCAATGTGCAGCGGTCAAAACCAAATCATCGGAAACAACAACGCCCGTGCATCGCGATGAAGTCGAACTTTCGCTGGGTGCCACGAATACAGCAACGTCAACCGTTGCAGGAGGAATATCGAGCTCGTAAGTCACGGCTTCGGTCTGACCCAACATGTTGGGCAGCGACTCGGCGCGCTTGAACTTGCATCCCACAAGCAGCAAAAGCAGGGGCAAAACTAACTTCACTTTTACTCCTCATGCCCACCGCGCGAGTCACGAATACTTGGCTTCGGAGTGCGCAAGGTGGATGTATCGAGCTGCTTGATTTGCCGAGAGAGTTGCACTGAATTGTGAACTAACTCTTTAACCGATCTCTTAATGTACCGCGATCGCTTGAAGAGTTCGACGTTATTTTCCATATCTTCCTGAATCCAACCGCGGCTCCAAGCTACAAAATTGAACGGCGGAAACACAAAACCAATATCTGTGAAGAACGTATTCAGTTGCCCAACCACACTCTGGATGTTGTCCTGGCCTCCTGTCACAATGAAGGAGGCGACTTTGTTCTTGATGAGCACTTTGTCGTGCAAGGTGATTTGGTTCTGCACCGTGTTGAGCCGCTCTACCATCTTGTAATACAAAGACGAGGCGTTGCCCCAGCGGATAGGAGTCGCAAGGAAAACAACGTCAGCCCACAACACCAAGTCCCTGTAAACTTGCGTCATGCCATCTGAGGCATCCATGTCCGTAATAGAGCACGGCCAGGTGCAGGCCTGCTCGTGCCGGCTGTAATAGCCTTCGCAATGTCTGAATTTGAGATCACGCAGTTTGAGCATTTTGGTGTTCGCGCCATGTTCGGTTTTTGCAATCTGCAGTGCTTGTTCAAGGGCGTACTCAGACGTCGATGGACGTGGTAGTTCAGGGTTAAGGTTGGTTGTTGAAATTCCAAGGACGTTGAGCGACGCGGGCGTCGTTTGATAGCGCAAGTGGCGCAAGTCTTCGACCGGGTCATGATCGTGCTCAGCGCGAAAAGCGGGAGTGGCTGGCTTCTCGGATACGAGAATTTCGCCGTTTTCAACCTTTACCTCGTAGGTCGACTGACAATCCTTAAAACCAGCAGGCGCCTTGCCTGTGACAATGTTGTACTGCCAACCGTGCCACGGGCAGGCGATATAGGGTTCGCCCTCAATCTCTTGAATAAAGCCATCACCTAGGCTACCGCCACGGTGCAAGCAGGCATTCCCCAAAGCAGTGATCTTTCCTCTGTAGTGAAACAGCGCAATTCTCTTACCTTTGAAATCAACTGGGCGATGAGAATTTTCGGGGAGTTCCGAGAGATCAAGAACTTTGGAAAACGTCATGGCAACACCTCGAGGAATAAAAACAGCAGCCAAACAAAAAAACAAAAATACTTGGCTAGAATTAAAACACTCGATGCTGCCCTTGTGAACGTCAAAAAAACTTCAATCACAATCCATGAACTACTCCAAGTCTTACGGGAAGGTTCACCCGTTCGCCTTTGACAGCTTGGCACAGTTCGTGATGAACTTTTGAGCGCGGATATTTGACTTCAGCGTATCGCTCGTCCCTATTGCTTCAAACAACAGAGAGAGACTCATGAACATCAAAGCAGGCTTCTGCGGGACTGTCGGGAACACACCTCTCATTGAAATTCCGAGTCTCTCCAAACTCACCGGCTGCAGAATTCTTGGCAAAGCCGAATTCCTCAACCCGGGTGGTTCGGTCAAAGACCGCGCAGCACTCGGGATTGTTCTCGACGCCATTGCCTCCGGGAGATTAAAACCCGGTGGAACGATTATTGAGGGCACCGCTGGCAACACAGGCATCGGCTTGACCCATGTTGCAAATGCTTTGGGATACAAAACTGTGATTGTGATTCCCAACACCCAATCGCAGGAAAAAATCGATTACCTGCTTGCCATTGGTGCTGATGTCCGCCCTGTACCTGCCGTGCCCTACTCCAACCCAGAGAACTTTAATCATGTGGCCTGCCGTCTCGCAGAGGAGCTCCCCAACGCCGTATGGGCCAACCAATTCGACAACGTCGCCAACCGCATCTACCACGAGCAGACCACAGGACCAGAGATCTGGCAGCAAACACAAGGCACAATTGACGCTTTTGTTACGGCTGTAGGCTCGGGCGGAACCCTCGCAGGAGTATCGCGCTACCTCAAATCGCAGCGCTCAAGTGTTCACACTGTGTGTGTCGATCCGTATGGCGCAGCGATGTACAGCTGGTTTAAAAAAGGACACCTCGAAGATGTGGTCGGAGGTTCCATCACCGAGGGAATCGGGCAGATGCGTGTGACGGCCAACCTGGAAAATGCACCCATCGATGATGCCATCCGCATTCCCGATGCGCCGGTTTTGGAGATGGTTCACTACCTCGCATATCACGAGGGTCTCTTCCTGGGCTCATCGGCCGCGTTGAATGTTCTGGGAGCCGTGCAGATGGCTCGCAAACTGGGACCGGGCAAAACAGTGGTCACTATTCTTTGCGATGGCGCTGGGCGATATCTGAGTCGGCTCTTCAATGAGCAATGGCTCAACGAAAAAGGCCTCAAGCCGAAAGCTCGAGGCCTTGAGTTCATAGAGTCAGAAAGCAGCATTGCCAGCTGCTGAAACTCATTTTTCTTTAATAATGTGCCAAACGTCTTTGAACTTATCGCCGGTCATGTCCCCGGCTTTTTTGTCGTTGACCCAAAGGTAAAGGGGTTTGCCTTTGTGTGCCCACTGCTTGCTGCCGTCATCGCGGGTGATGACCTTAAAGTCGCCCATATCTTTGGAATCACTTGAAGCGACAAGTGCCGGCCATGCCTGAATGCAGCCATCGTTGCACACACTTTTTCCTGAATCAGCGACATCCTTATCAAAAGTATAGAGGGTCATGCCATTGTGATCCACAAGCATTCCCTTCACAAACTTGGCAGGAGCGGAGTTGGCCTTGGCTGCACCCTTCTTGGCCTTGGCAGCGAGAGCGGGAACAGAAATGAGCGACGCAATTGAAGCAAAAACAACCAATGAACGCATAATAACCTCCATTTTACTCAGCTACGGGGATCTTTTTGTTACGTTGTTTGTCTTGGTACATGGCAGTGTCTGCCAGCTTCATGAGTTTCGCAAGGTCATTCGAATGGTCAGGAAATGCAGCGTGTCCAATACTCGTGCCCACCTGAAGAATGACACCTCCGTAAGTGATCGGAATGCGCACAGCGTCACGAATCTTAGACATCACGGCATCGATATCGATCGTGTTTGAGCCCACCATGAGGATGCAAAACTCGTCTCCACCCAGGCGTGCCACAAGGTCGGAATTGCGGGTTGAATCGCGTAGCCTGCGCCCCACTTCTTGGAGCACGGCATCTCCTGCCTCATGACCATGAGTGTCATTGACAGCTTTGAAACCATTGAGGTCTAAGTAGAGAAGGTGCGCGCGCTGGCCTGTTTGCGAGCAGACCTCAAGAGCAAAACTTCCTTCGTCTAAAAATCCAGTTCTGTTCAGAAGTCCGGTCATGGTATCGATCTTGGCTCTCTGCTCGGCCAATTTCTCTCGGTTGAAGGTTGCAATCGAGATACCACCCACAAGGAAAAGTCCCAGGAATGAAATTGCAATCGCTTTGTTTAAGGAAGAACGGCTGTTCTGACTTGCAATCGATTCCACGCGTCCCAGTGGAACGTAAGCTTCAATGGCTCCCATGAGCTCACCCAGTTTAAAGCTCTTACCCGGCTCGATGCCGATTTCTACGCGCCGTGTCATGACATCTGCACGCTGTTCGAATGCATTGTGACACGAGACACACCCGCTTGAAACAGCAGGGTCTGCCGTTAGAAAACGCAGCACTCGCTCGCCATTGATATCGTCGATGCGCCACACAGGAACGAACTTGCTGTTCATCCCAGTCAACGACAATTGCTGCTTTTCTAGCTCGGCAAAGGCCCAACGCTGAAAATCATCCGAAAGGCCACTGCTCGGGTTGATATTCCACTTGGAAATTGAACGATACTTGTAGAGACCCCAATTCTTCTCGTTCACCTCATGCGCCATCAGCCGCAGGAACTGTGCCGGAATAGGTGCTGCTCCAAGGGTGCTCTCGTAACTGTGGGTGACCGGCACGCCCTCGCGGCTGAGTTTGTCGACCACATTCCGCGCATACACTGCACGAGCTGCAATGGCCTGCTCGGTCACAACTTTTGCCACACGAACGGCCTCTGCTTCTATGATTGACTGCTGTGCAGAAACGACACCGAGGTAGCTCGAAAAGACAAGAACAGAGACAACCCCAACGAAGGTCAAGCACAAAAACACCATCTGTTTTCGCTTGCGCTCAAACTTCGCCAACAAAATTTGCCGCGACATACACCACAACCTCTCCGCTTGCGATGCGGGAGATTCGGGATAAAACCAGGAAAGCTTGAGGTAGATGCTAAAAAAAAGATAACCTACGAAAAGAACTCGCTAAAACAAAGGAAGAAGTCTATTTTTATCGCTTCTTAGCTTTAAGCTGAAGCGCAGCCATTGTCAGGCCACCCTCTGAACCATCGACAAAATGAAAATGCTTTTTCTCACTCGAAGAATCCAGATGACACACGACCAGCGCTGATTCTGCGCGCTGAACCCCAAAAAAAAGCGAACCCTGCGTCTCTTGATGCTCCAGTTCTGCAACAAATCGCTGGTACTCAGCCAGTTTAAGGTCAACGATCAGATAGAGGGATCCATTAAATTTTAACCAATCCGATTGCACCAACATATCCTGCATGTATGAGCTCGGTCGTCCGGTCATGGCATTTTGAACATCGAATCGAAAGACAAAGGTCGTTAGAATATTCTCTTTTATTGATTCCCAAAATTTAGAGAACCTCTCCCGCCAACTGTTGCCGGTCATTTTCAAACCAGCTTCAATCCTCCAGGTTTTTGGAAGCCACGAGCGGCGCGCATTTTCTCTTTGGAGCGGCCGAAACTCTTCCAAGTGACCATCTTGAGCCAGCACAGAAAACAAATGGTTGAACAGCCCTCTGCTTTCACTCAGAGGCAAGCGTGGTTCAATAATAAAACTGTAAATGCTCCCCCTCAGCGCATTGAAGGGAAGCAGCCGACAGGAAAGCCCAGCAACATTCACTTTTGAAAAGTTCAGAAAAGAGGACATCTCATCAAAGTGGCTGTCGCGCTCCTTTATCAATTTATCTGCCAGAGAAACTCCATCACCCTGCAGAAAATAAATTTTCTCTTCTGCCCCGCAGTCCTGCGTGCGCACAAACACATCCGTATTCTGCGCGCGCAGCTCGGA
Source organism: Betaproteobacteria bacterium (assembly GCA_016868315.1). Classification (GTDB taxonomy): domain Bacteria; phylum Bdellovibrionota_B; class Oligoflexia; order Silvanigrellales; family Silvanigrellaceae; genus RFOM01. The sequence goes on along the minus strand of VGHE01000003.1, from coordinate 78,555 downwards.
CACACGCACTTCACCCACCCGAACACTCAGCTTAAATTGGACTCGGGCCATTGTTTGAACTGCTTCCAAAACGTCTTTGAGCTTGGCAAGATGTTCATCCGGAACGAGAAACGTTGCACCATCACCACCAAAAACATAAGGAATGACGCCTGCTGGGAAATTATTCCGAACCGCCGCAATGCACGCAGCACCAACCATATTCACTAAGCGCTGCTCGCCCCGTTGAATTGCTGCCGTAGAGCCGCGCACATCGGCGATAACAACAGAAGAGCTATCGGGCGCTGCAGTGGAGAGGGCCGATTCCGTAATTTTGTCAGCAAACATAACTTTTGTCCCCGACGAATGGTTGGCTTTGGGGCTCCTCTATTCATAACCGTTGTGGGGTATTCGGCGAAAGGGCTGCTCAACTTAAAAAATATCTGCCAAACGCAATAATGGAAGTGGGATCGCAGCCATTCATTTTCCCTGATCGCAAAAACATATTTAAGTTCATCCCTCAAAAATCGGGAGCGATAAATTTCCTTAATCAGATGGGTTGTGTTAACTTTCAACCCGTAAACAAATTTAAATTTTTCTCAAGAGACAAGACTATGAAGTCTGCCCATGGGTTCGTGATTTTTTGCGTCTTTATTTTTTCCGCGTGTACGACCACCCGGGTTGTCAGTGTCAGCCCACGCAGGGGTGGAGTTATTGCTATACGTCAGGGGATTTTTGGTGGAGATGCCCGTGATCAAGCTGAATCAGTGATGAGATCCAACTGCAGAGGTCCGTTCAAGATTGTAAAAGAGTCAGAAGCTGTCGTAGGTTCGGTCAGTAACACGCAAGGGCAGTCAACCGGGCAAATTAATTCTAATTTTGACACAAATTTTAATAGCAATTCTTCGTCCACCACGACAAGCAGCAACGTAACCGAATGGCGACTCACGTACGTTTGTAGAAAGTAAGTCAACAGCCATTTTTTCGCAGAATTTTCAGGTTAAAAACCCTAGGCAGGGGAAACCATCATTATTGACTCTCAAAGGCCTTGATTTCTAACTTGGCCCGATCAAGGGCTCCGGGAATCGCGTTCTTCAAGTTTTTGATGAACGGACGAAAGTCTTTGGCGTGAATAATCAACTCACGCTCCAAATTAAAGAGCCTCCAGCACTCATCGGGATGATCTCCCACAATGCCCTCAGCAATTGGAATTTCATTGACCCGTCCCCATGGATCTGCGGAGGTTTGAACCTTGGGCAGTGCGCTATCAATTGCAGACCTGCACTTCTTTAATGAATCCAGACTATCGGCGGCCGAACTCGACCTCAATCGTCTTGCCCGAGTATTGAGTAATGACCGAGGTTCAAAACCAGCGCGTACACAGTACTCCAAGCCCACCTCATCAGCCTCCCGTTCTGCCCAAGTGATGAAGACTTCCCGAGGAACTGAATCTGAAATAAATTTATATATTGCATATTCTTGTGCCGGTATTTGAGCTCTGTGGAGTTCGAATCTCTCGCCCTCCAGACTGGTCTTTTTTTGTTCTAATTCTTTCAGCCGAAGGCAGTCCACTGTGCTGCAACGCTGATACCATTCCAATGCTTTTCTTGCCCCTTCAGGACTTGCCTTTGCCTGATTTATTATTTCAGCTGGAACCGCTCTTTTAATTACACCTTGATATTCGGAGTTCAGTTTCTCGTTCTCCAGACCAAGAGCAGCGTATCGTTGATTCATTTGGTCGAGTTTATTTTTCAACTCGCGGTATCCGGCCTTTTGATCGAGCTGTCGAAAATAATGCTCCGGCCCTTTTCCGTTAGAGAAATTGAGAGATTCTCCCTTGGGGCCACTTTGCGTAATACGCAAGTGTCGCATGGCAACGTGCGCCATTTCGTGACAGACTATGAAAGCCAATTCAGCATCATTTGCCGATTGAGAGACTGTCATGCGTTCAATTTCTATTCTCCCACTGTCACCAAATGCACCGCCGCCAGTTCCTTTATTGAACGCGCTTAGAACGATACACATATTCTGTGGGACAAGCATTCCGGAAAAGGTCTGAGGATTTGCTCTTGCGATGTGATCTTTTAACGATGCGAGATAACCATACGTCTGTGTCAACTGCGGATGGGGATCAACTTTTTCACACTTTTGAAAGTGTTCTGACCTAACAACCGTGTTGCCAAATTGGTGCTGTGGATCTGAAGATTTATGGGACGTAGGCTTGCAGGCTGAGCACAAACCCACGATTCCAAAAATCACAGAGGAAAAATAGTGAATCGACAGCTTGTTCATAAAAACATCCACTTCAGAATGATAGGGCGTGTATCGGACGCTTCTTCAACAGAATTGAGAGTGTGTTGGCGCCTGTCTTGAGGACTGGGCAAATGAACAAAAAGTGCGGACATCGGTTGACACAAATGTGGGGTTATGAAGGCTGACAGGGGTGAATTTTTAGGCAGGACTCAAGCCGCAATTGGCTTCATTGCGCCTCAAAGTGCGTTTGATGTTCAGGTACGCCACGTTGCAAGTTCCCTGGTGCGGGAACAAGATGATAAGATTGCCCATTCTTAAAAATACTGAGTCCTGTGAACTTTTTTCAGGTGGTGCGGGTCTTTATCTGCAGAGGTTGTAATTTCTTTGGAGGGGTCATGAGCAACGACGAGAGAATCCAGACTTGGGTTGAAGCAGCTCGTCGTGGTGATGAGCAGGGATTCCTGAGCATCTACCGCTTCTACTCAGGAAAGGTTCGCGGCGTTCTCAGACAAATGCTTGGAGCAGAGGGTCTCGATGACTCGGTTCAAGAAGTTTTTTTGCGCGTTTGGAAAGGTCTGAGTTCATTGCGCGAGCCGAGTGCGTTCTCGAGTTGGATCTATCGGACAACCTGGAACGTTGCGATGGACTCACGCAAGAGCGCCGCCCTGCGGCGCACCCAGGCGGATGAATTCATTCAACAAGCACAACTAGGACGGCGAGAACATTCTCCAGAGAAGGCAATGGATGCATAAATTTTGGTGGAGAAGGCATTGAAGGCTCTCGATTTTGACCACAGAGGGGTTGTTGTTCTCGTTGATCTTGAGGATTTTTTGCTCGAGACAGCAGCGCAGATTACGAACATTCCAATTGGTACGGTCAAATCACGACTTTTCAATGCTCGTGAGCGACTCAGAACCCATTTATTGGCAGAGGGAGTGGACCTATGAAAAAGGAGAACGGTGATGAGAAATTGATTTCGTTTTTGCGCGCACACAAGCCCGATGTTCCGAGGGAATCTCTTAATTTTGAGCAAAAAACTCTTGGATTCAACGGTGCGGCGCCATTGGCGCACGCAATTTGCTCGGTTGTTTCGAGCAAAACGTATCTACGCATGGGCTACAGTCTGCATAGGGATTATTTTGGTCATCTCTTTTCATCCATCACGGCAAGAAGGAATGCAAGTCGCAACACCTGGGGTGAATGTGACCCACACGCCAACGGTGGCGTATGTGCCTATAGAATTAGCTGAGGTGAGCGATGAAGAAGCACTCTTATTTCTGGCAGATTCATTGGAAACGGCGAGTTCAGAGTCAGTAGGCGATCTTTTTTCAGCATTCGATACGCTCTAATGGATGATTATATTCATGAAGAACTTTTTCTCGATCTTTTTTGTAACAACCGCAATTTTGCTGCCAACCTCATTTAACAACGCGCATGCAGTAGAACCTGCGAGCCAGGTTGAAGTCAAGAGCAACGTCTCTTCGTCTTCATCACCCACTGCTGCGGCAGCCTCCAACGCTGCCGGCGGAAACGTCGAGTTTGATCATCCTGGAATGATCGATCGTATGATGTACAAATTGAGTCTAACAAAGGATCAGAAACAAAAAATTCATGCCATTCGCGATGCAAAGCGGCAGAAGGCAGGACCGATTCACGCTGAGCAGAAGCAAAAATTGGGAGCGCTACAAACTGCGCTTAAGAGTGAGAGTGATGACGAGGTGCGTAAAGCGTTCAATGATCTCCAACTCACAAATCAGAAACTTTCCGAGTTTCACCTTGAGGGAGTTCTCGAAACACGTTTGCTCCTGACACCGGAACAGCGAGAAACCTTCTCCGGAATGACAATGCATGTGCTCGGTGGTCATAAGCGTGGACGCCACGGTCACAAATAAACATTTTTAAGATCGTGTTGTTTTTTAGAGCTCAGTGCATTTTGCCTGAGCTCTTCTTTTTGTCTTCAGGGGATTTATCGGGCTAATGCAAATCAACTCAGCCGATGTGTGATTTTGCCCAGATGAGAACATCTTCGGCAATTTTAATGGCTGCCTCGAGATCGGTATGGTCGAGAATCATATCACTGTCTTCGTAGCGTCGGGTTGTTGCAAATTCTGTGTAAGAAGTGAGGTCTGCGTGAATTTCAATCGGTAGAACCTGATTAACTCTTTCAGTTATGATACCCAAATCATGGGTTATCGGCACGGCCTTTTCGAAATGCACAAGGATCGCTTTTAAAGATTTCTCGACACACTGTTCGGCATGATAACAGACGTTTTCAGGACGCCCGCGATTTGCCTCGGCAAGAGCTTTTGCTGATTCGAGATCTCCCTCAGCGATGCCCACAAGCTCGCGCGCATAACTCTTTTTGAAAATGCGTTCACGCTTTGGAGTCATACAAACAAATCCCTTCGTCTTTGATAATTTCACAAACGCCGCCCACATTGGCTCTGTGAAGAAAGTGTTGATGGGTCATAAGAAGTAGATCAACCGGCCAATGGATGGACTGAGAAAGTGAAAAAATTTTGGCTACGCGGGCTTTCTTGAGTTCTTCTTCGGAATCAAAAATAACCGCGATGTCGAGATCAGAAAATTCGGTCATCTCGTAGCGTGAAGCAGACCCAAACAGCCAAATGGCGCGCGGATGGTGTCTGGATAGAAGCCAGTCGACAGCTTTCGTAACCAGTTCATCGGTTGAATCTCGAGACCGGTATTCTGCAGTCATTCGCGCAAGAACCATGGCAGTCTCCGAGGCGTCGTTGATTGTTTAGACTCAAAATAACTCCAAATACTACCAACGAAACTCATGCTGCTCAACTACTTGCGTGCTAATGAAGCACTCAGAGACAACAATGACGCAATAATTCGAGAACATCGAACCCAATTGTGCGTATTTTCAGGCCCTAGACCCTCCCTTTCCCTGAAAAGGTGGGTGATTAGATCTCGAACCTGACAGAGTCGAATGGAAGCTAAACGCCCGCATTTTCAAATGGAAAGTACACCCGAGTCAAATAAATCTCAAAAAAACCGACTATGTGCTTGTGGTACATTTTGGAGAATTAAAATGAATTCCTTTTCATCCGGTGCGGTTCTAACGGCCGCCCTGACGCTGCTCAGTGTTGCTTGTTCCGCAGCACAGTCGAGTTTTTCGGCCGGACAGAATGTGTCTGCATCCGGAGAGAAGAAAAGTGCACAGGCTGAGGGAGCAAAAAAGGCAGAGCCGGCACCATCGCCCTCACAACCCAAGCCAACTGCAACAGCAACTTTACCAAGCGCAATAAAATCGCAGGAATGCTGGTTCGCTGTGAGTGGAACCTATGTGGGGCTTGGTGATTACTCAGATACGTTTCCAAAACCCACCTCAGGCAAGCCCATCGCTACAGGTGAAAAGTTCGATACTGTAGGAGGCGTTTTTCTCGCTGCACGTGCTGAGCCGTACGTGTACAAAGAAGGGGGTGGCGAAATCGACGGAGCTGTCGATTCCACCTTCGACGGAATCGTTGTTCCGCCTGGCATGTCGGTGGAAATCAGAGCATCAGCGGCAGACGCACCCATTTACAAAGGTCAGGGGCCGCTCATTGCCATTGCGGGAAGTAGTTCGGGCAGTAGCTACGGTTCACCGTTCACCTACAAATCGAAATACGACGCAGGAGAGCTAAAGCACTGGCCACAATGGATGCAGGACTACCTCAGCACAAATGCAGGAAGGGTCGAAATCATCCCCACCCACCCGGCACGCTGGGTTAAGGTTTCGGTTGTAGAAGGCGGACGCTGCGCGAATTGAAAGAGCGCAGAAGTCTCGGTGCCATCAGCGTGCGAGCTGTGCACCCCAAACCACTCGGGTCGATGTTGAAAGTAAATTGAACAAAGTAACTCTGCGCTGCGCGGCACCGTCGCGCAGCAATGCAAGAATCTGAGCTTGAGCCTGATTGGTTCGCTGCAGCTCAATGATATACGCCTCGGGGATGGATTCAAAAGTTCCATCGAGCGTGAAAGCATGAAATTCATTGATGAGCAGCTCAGGATTATTCACATCATAGTTCGACGCGAGCAAACTCTTCGCGGCAAGTTGCACAACTGGAGAAACACTGTTCCAGAATGCATAGGCAGCGTTGCGATAGCCGAGCTCCTGAAAGAACTGCCCATGTGAAATCTCGTGACTCAATGCCCTTTTGATATTGGAAAGATCGGAAACATCCACACTCACAACAGAATATGCGCCGCCGGCTTTCTGCATGAAAGCCGGCATGACCTTCTCGGCAAAAACTTTCTCGCCGTCGTTCAGACAAGACAAATCAGGGCAAAGCCGCTTTGCTGCGACAAAAAACTCCTCCAGATGAGCCTGGGTCAGGTCATGCCCCGAGCTTTGTTGATAGCCGCTTTCAGAAACAGCACTCGAGACGATCTGGCGGCTCGACTGAACACCCAAAACCGGGCGACCTTCAATGTATATAGCTGGTCGGTTGAGCGGTATATGTTGCGCCAGTTTATTGCTACCGATGCAAAGAAAAAGGCCGTTGATTTCCTCCGTCTGCATGCACACCAGGGTGCTCTTGGGGGGTGGTGTGCGTGCGAGCTTTTCTACAAACTGGTTGAGCTGATCAGCAAGTCGAACCCGCCCCTGCGGGAGCAGGTAGGTCACGATTTGTGAATCGAAAAGCAATTGTGCTGTGCTGGTATCTTCGCTTGAGCGACGCGATGCAGTAGAGGAATCGCGTCCGGAACTGCAACCGAGCAAAGAAACGAAACAGAGAGAGACAACTACAGCGAACAGGTGCTTCATGTAAACTCCAAATCTGTTTCGAAGGGAATGCAGAACATTCAAACCAATGCCGCATGTACACAAAAAATCACTGGAGTACTGACTCAATGGTTATGCTGCCTGTTTGTCCATCTTTTGAAAACGTTGTCCTTGAAACGTATTTTTTAGAAGTGAACATAAGGCTTGAATTTAAGAACTTGACGCCATCCTCTTCCTTAACCGTTGAGAATATGCCGGTCACGTCCACCGCTTCCCCAGAATTGCTGATTTTCAGTTTTCCTTTTGACAAGCCAAGAACTGGAGTAGAACGAATCCCATCTTCGGTCTTTATCGTCAATTCGCAATTGCAGTCCGCCTCTGTTTCTCGCCAGCCGCTCTCATCGGCATCGCCCACAATCGCGCTGCACTCGCCCTTCGACACAGTTCCGATCGCAGTGCGACCATTAAATTCAACCACCATGGTTTTTACGACATATTTCCCAGAGAATTGACTCGAATTCTTCGTCAGACTTTTCGTGGAGGAGTCAGTTATCGAAATCGGACCACAAGCAATCAGGAGGGAACAGATAGAAAAACTCAAAAGAAAATTCCGCATCGTTCATCCTCCATCAAAATTGCATCTGAGCACGAAAAAGCCCCGTGGGAAGGATTTTTGTTATCCCATCCCAAAACCTAATCCGATTGATGTTCAAAGTAACAACTCGTATCGGCAGAGTCTGAGGTGTTCATGACTTTTTGAAATTACCGATTGAAAATGTGCGGGGTTAGCTCCCAAACGTTAGAATTGAACGATTACGACCTTGTTACTCAGAATAAAAAAAGGCACCCCGACTGGGATGCCCATTTTAGAGGTCACATTTAGATACGCTGTGCATCAGCCCGCGAAATTCTTGGACACGAAGTCCCAGTTCACGAGATTCCAGAACGCAGCCACGTAATCCGGGCGGCGGTTGCGGAAATCAATGTAGTAGGCGTGTTCCCAAACGTCGCAGGTTAACAAAGGCTTGAGTCCCTGCTTCATGGGGTTACCCGCTGCACCTTCCTGGGTAATAACGAGCTTGCCGGATTTGTCTTTCGCCAGGAACGACCACCCGGAGCCAAACACGCCAATGGTTTTTGCTGTGAATTCTTCCTTGAACTTGTCGAACGAACCCCAGGAGGATTCAATTGCCTTGAGAAGCTCGCCTGTCGGCTGGCCGCCGCCATTGGGCTTCAAGCAGTTCCAATAGAAGGTGTGGTTCCAAATCTGGGCAGCCTGGTTGTAGATGGCGCCGTCGGCTGAAAGCACGATTTCCTCGAGGGTGGCATGCTCGAATTTTGTACCTGGAACAAGCTCATTGAGTTTTGTGACATAGGCGTTGTGGTGCTTGCCATGATGAAACTCAAGAGTTTCCTTGGAAATGTGGGGAGCAAGAGCGTCGGTCGCGTAGGGGAGCGGTGGAAGTGTGAAAGCCACGGAGAATCTCCTTTGAATATTTGTAGGCGGCCTGAAAGCCTGCTGTTGCAAGCACCAAAAGGTAACTGGAATGAAATCGCTGTGCAAGCAACCCTCCTGGCGTTGACCAGGATGCTGTCAGTTTGCCATACTCCCGCTTCAAACTGCGTGAGAACGCCCATGCTGCGCGCACTAGATGCTTAATTGGAGAGCAAATGAAAAGCCGCGAGGTCCGCCAGAAATTCATCGAGTTTTTCAAACAGAAGAACCATACCTTTGTTCCCAGTAGCTCCACCATTCCCGTGGGCGACAAAACCATTCTGTTCACCATCGCAGGCATGGCGCAGTTCAAGGATGCCCTCACGGGTGTCGAGAAGCGGCCGTACGTGCGTGCCACGAACTCTCAAAAATGCATCCGTATTGGCGACCTCGATGATGTGGGCAAGGACGGACGCCACTGCACGATGTTTGAAATGCTCGGAAGCTGGTCGTTCGGCGATTACTACAAAAACAACGCCATCTCCTGGGCGTATGAGCTTGTGAAAGATGTCTACAAGCTTCCCATGGATAAGCTCTGGGTGAGCGTACACGACTCCGACAACGAAGCTGCAGAAATCTGGAACAAGACCGGTATGCCCAAAGAGCGCATCGTGCGCCTCGGGGACAAAGACAACTTCTGGACCATGGGTCCAACAGGGCCATGTGGTCCGTGCACGGAGCTGTACCTTGACCAAGGACCTGAGCTCGGCAAGTGCGATGTGAAAAGCTTTGACTGCAAGGCTGGCCCCGGGTGCGATTGCGATCGTTACCTTGAGTTCTGGAACCTTGTGTTCATGCAATACGATAAGAAAGAAGATGGAACACTTGAAGAACTGCCCTTCAAGAGTGTCGACACCGGCTCGGGTCTCGAGCGCGTCACAGCACTTCTGCAAGGCAAACCCTCTGCATTTGAAATTGATTCCTTCGAGGGCATCCGTGCTGCAATTCTAAAACGCGCACAAATTCCTGAAGCCCGCACAGCTCATGAGAAAGAAAGCCTCAACGTGGTGTGCGACCACATCCGCACGCTGAGCTTCACTTTGGCCGATGGAGCGAACTTCAGCGCCGAGGGCAGAGGATATGTTCTGCGCCGTGTGTTGCGCCGCGCCGTGCGTCATGCGCACCGCTTGAACCCTTCACTTCCCAAGAGCCAATCCTTTCTCTCAGACATCGTGCCTGCAGTTGTCGAGGAATTCGGAGAGTTCTTCCCAGAAGTGCAACAACAACAAAAACGCGTTCAGGAGCTTATCCGGAACGAGGAAGCACGTTTTGTTGCCACGCTCGAAAGCGGGCTTTCGAAGTTTCAATCATTCGTGAATGAAGCGCGTGCACAAGGGCGCAACATGCTTATGGGCGAAGATGTCTTTGTTCTGCATGACACCTTTGGCTTCCCCTCTGACCTCACCCGCGTTCTGTGTGAGGAATCAGGAATGAAGGCTGACCTCGAAGGCTTTGTGCGTTGCATGCAAGCGCAAAAAGAAAAGAGCCGTGCCGAGGCAAAGTTCTATAAGTTTGACCAGGACGACTCTCCATGGGTCGAACTCAATGACCTCGCTCAAACAGCTCTCAAGACCTTTGCCGGATACAACTTCAACGCAGCGAACGCGCGCGTGGGTGAACGAGCTGCATACGAAACCCAAATCCCGCAAAAAAACATTGCGCGTGTGCGCCAGCTGAAAAACAAATATTTTGAACTTTGGCTTGCGCAAACCCCTTTCTATCCCGAAGGCGGCGGCCAGGTTTCGGATACAGGATGGGTGCGCGCAAAACTTCCCGACGGCAGCGAAGCAGAATTTGAAGTTCTGGACGTGCGCAAATCGGCCGCAGCTATTGTCCACCTTCTGCGCCATTCAGAATGGAGCTCCGAAGACGCAGAGCTACTCCCTCAGGCAACACTCAAACAGCTTTTCAATGCACCAATTACAGCTTTGGTCGACATGAAGAGCCGCGCAGCAACGATGCGCAATCACACCGCAACTCACTTGCTCCACAAAGCACTTCAAGTTGTTCTCGGTGAAGGCGTGCGTCAGGCAGGTTCCTACGTGGGACCTGATGGTCTGCGTTTCGACTTCTCACACCCCAGCGGAATGACCCGCGAACAAATCGCTCGGGTAGAAGAGCTGGTGAATGAAGAAATCCTGAAGAACACAGCAGTCAAAACCCACGAAAACGTGAAACTCGATGACGCAAAGAAAATGGGTGCAATGGCTATCTTCGACGAAAAGTACGAAGATGCCGTGCGGGTTCTCGAGGTTCCTGGATTTTCCATGGAACTTTGCGGTGGTACTCACGTACCCGCAACTGGTTCAATTGGCTTGTTCAGAATTACCTCGGAAGGATCAGTGACCAGTGGAGTGCGGCGCGTGGAGGCCGTGACCGGTGCAGGTGTCCTCGAGATTCTCTCCGGTCTCAAGCAGAACCTGGGCACAGCGGCAGAACTGCTCAAATGCTCCGAGGCCGATGTCCTCGATAAGGTACGCACTCTGCGTGATGGTCTGAAGGAAACTGAGCGTCAGCTCGCTACAGTGCAATCACGACTCGCCAACAGTGTCGTGGAACAACTCGTAAGCCAAGCCGTTCCGCTTGCAGCGAACGTGCGCATGGTGGCTGCGCAGGTGGATATTTCCAATGCACAAGAGCTTGAACTCTATGCCGACCGCATTAAGGAAAAGGGAATCGAAGTGGTTGTGGTCGGTGCAGCTCTCGAAGGCAAAGCCATGCTTCTCTCTGCAGTGAAGCCCGACGTGACCAAAACCCACAAAAACCTCACGGCCGGCAACATTATTAAGCAGCTCTCGGAAAAAGTGGATGGCAAAGGCGGAGGTCGCCCAGATTTCGCACGTGGGGGCGGAAGCTCACCCGAGAAACTTCCTGCAGCATTGAATGCCGCGGGAGAGCTTGTGCGGGCAATGGTTTAAGCGTTGCTGCTTGCGAGTGTATCGAAAGGTACAAAACCATACGATGCAGCATCGTAGGCCAGCAGCTCACCGCGTTTAATATCGAAGTACTAACCGTGCAGGTGAAGGGTTCCCTCCTTCACCTTTTTTTCAATTTGAGGAAACGTGAAAAGGTTTCCGAGCGAATTAATGATACCAATTTTCTCATAAAACTCATCGCGCAATTCCGGCTCGAGTTCTTCGGCCTGACTTTCCAGGATCGCGAGTTTTTCGCTCAGGTGTCGCAGCCAAAAACTCAAATCCTCGAGATGCTGTCCCTGCGGCCCAATCACTTGATTGCGGCGCGCTCCCTGAATGCCACCGCACCCAGAGTGTCCGCACACGATAAAATGTTCGACTTCAAGAACCTCAATGGCGAACTGCAACGCAGCACGCACACCCCAAGCGGTTTCGCTGGTGCGTTCAGGAATCAGGTTTGCGACGTTGCGCAGATCAAACATGTCGCCTGGGTTGGTATCGGTAATCACAGCTGGATCAACGCGCGAATCCGAACAGGAGATGATAGCTACGCGAGGTTTTTGTCCATTCACGGCAAGCTTTCGGTAAAAATCGCCCGACTCGGCCAGAAATTCGGCACGAAAGCGCAAGTAACCCTGTGCAATGCGTTGAATAGTTTTATCCACGCAGTGAGCCCTCCAATAGAATATTCCAGCGTCTCATGGGAGCACCACCCGACTCAATCCCGGCGCAATTTGCTTCACCTGAATTTGCACACCAATGCGCTCAGCCATGTCGCCGACGTGCGAAATCACTCCCACCTTGCGCCCTTGTGACTGGAGCGCATCGAGGGCATCCAATGCGACCTTGAGAGTATCGGCGTCCAAGCTTCCAAATCCCTCATCAATGAAGAGCGACTCTACGTGAATGCGTTCAGAGGAGAGCGATGCAAGACCCATAGCGAGCGCGAGCGAGAGCAAAAAGGATTCCCCCCCCGAAAGCGAATAAACAGATCGCAGTTCACCCCCGAAATGTAAATCCTCTACAAGAATCCCCTGCCCTTGTGCAGGAATGCGGAACTGGTAACGCCGTGCGATCGACAACAAATGATGATTAGCATGGGCGAAAAGAACCTCGAGAGTCAAACGCTGTGCCTCTCTGCGAAATTTATCGCCGCTTTCAGAACCAATCATTTTTGAGAGCTTTTCCCAATGGAGCAGCTCAGCGTCGATACGTGAAAGGTCTTGCGTTAGCTCGTTGCGTTTCTCGCGTGCTCGCGTATCTGAGCTGAGCTCTGCGCGTGCCTGGACTTCGCGTTGACTCAATGTCGCAAGTTCTCTCTTTAAAAAGTCTGCATAGTCCACGTCGCTGCGCTCACCAAAAGGCACTTCGAGGCGCTGCGCCTCAGCAACAATCCGATTTTTTTCCTGCTCATAAGCCTTTTGCATTTCTGTCAAACTTTGCTTGGCTAGGCTCACGCCTCCCTGTAACCCAGCAATGGCAACCTGCTGCTGCTGAAAATCCCTTTCGGCGGCTGCGCAGACCGCCTCACTTTGGGTGAGTTTTTGGTTATGCTGCTCCTGAAACCGCGCGAGAGGCACACCACCCAACAACTGGTTTAATTCATTGCCGATGGCATTGATCTCAGCGTGCAATGCATCGCGCTGCGTGACGCGCGAAAGAAGCGTCTGCTCAGCCTCTTTGAGCAAGAGCGATTGCGCATGAAGCTGCGGAGTGAGAGCCTGCAGCGAAGAGTCAATGCTCGTCAGCTCTTGAGTTTTGCCTCGCCACTCTAAAACCTCACGGTTGAGCCGCTCGCGGAATGCACCTGGGTTATTTTCCCATCCCACGAGAGAGCCAAATTCGGCCAACCCTGCCAAACATTCCTTACGTTGGCGCTCAGCCTCATCGAGTCGCACAGACAAACTTCTCATTCGCTCCTCGAGCACTGCCTTCTGTGCTGCGAGCTCAGCGCGGCGAGTGAGTTGAGAGGAGCGGCCTTTTTCAACTTCCGCACTCTCATGCTGCAAAACCTGCAAGGACTGAGTCTGCTGTTGAGCGCGAGCGAGCGCGGTACGTGCCTCAGCAAGCTGGGTTTCCAGGTGCGTTTTGCTCTCGCTGCTTGCTCGAACATCAGATGCGTTCCAAGGCCAAGATAATCCGTCATTCTCGGCCTCAATTTTAAACTCGGCTTCGGCTCGCCGGAGCTCAGTGAGGCGCAGTTCAGAGTTTTTAAGCTCAGTTTGTGATCTTGTGAGCTCAACTTCAGTTTTTTGCGCCGAGCGCACCTTATTCTCAAGCTGCGCTTCAAGCTCCAAACACCGCTGGCGCACGTCCTCGACCGCAGCATCCAGCACCTCAGCTGCATGCAATGCAAGTGGGTGCTCGGTTGCACCACACAACGGGCAAGCTTCCCCCTCCACGAGCTGTGCCCGCAAAAGGCCGAGATTGCCAGCGACCTTCTTCTCCTGCTGCTGCTTCTGCTGTTGTGCCAGTTTCAGCTGCTCACGCAGAATTTCCTGCTGAGCCCTAAGTGCAACCAAAGACTCACGCGCCGCCGTTGCACGCAGCTCTTGGTTTGACCTTTGCTCTTCCGCGGCAGTTTGCTGCTCAGCATTGCCACGCACAGACTCCGCCAACTTCAGAAACCGCACAAGTCGTTGTCTATTCGTTTCAAGAGATTCAACTTGAGTCATCAACGCAGAAAGAGACTCTCCGCTCTTCAGAGCCTCAGAGAGAATATCGATTTCTGCTTTTCGACGTGCTTGCGCAGATACGATGGCCTCAATATCCTGCGTCAGAGAATTCATCTGCGCGGAATTTCGCGAAAGCTTTTGCTCTTCACTGCGGAGTTCCGCAGCAGCCTCAAGCACAGTTGCGTGATACTGCTCGGCTGCAATCAGAACTGTTTCGTGAACACCCCAGTTCTCCGCCCAGCGTCGCAGTGACTCTCGTTCGCGCAGCCAACCCTCAATTGCAGACTTCTTGCTTTGCAATGCGCTTTCCTGATGATCGAGCGCAGTGAGCCGTGTCTGCACTTCGTTGACCATACTTTCAGCTGCGCGCAAACTCTCGTGGCTAGCTGCACTCTGGGGTGTAAGCGCAGCAATTTTGCCCTCTAATACTTGCGCCTGTGCAAGTGTATCCTGTGAGGCTATGTAGGCCTTCCGAGTCAGCTCTAAGGCATGACGTTTTTCCTCAACCACACCCTGCAGGCTAGCAAGACGCAGTGTTGCCGCATCGAGCTGCCTCTGTTGAACCACGAGATTCTGCTGCGTGTCATGCATATGAACGCTCATTGCGAGCAGACTCTGAACTTCCTGAACAACATCCGTGAGCGATGCTCCGAGAGCAGTGTCTTGATTCACCTGCTGCATGAGTGTTTCACGCGCTGCATCGTCCAAAACTTTTTCATTCTGAATTTGCCCACGCTTCTGATCACGCTCGGCCTTTTTGGTTGCGCAGATCCGAAAAACCCTGCTACCAATTTTTGAAAAAATTTCATTGCCCGTGAGCTTTTCAAGAATTTCGGCGCGTTCGTTGTCGCTTGCTTTGAGAAAGCTTGTGAATTCATTCTGTGCGAGGAGAACCGAACGAGTGAACTCGTTAAAGGTCAAACCCACCAAGCGCACAATCTGCTCGCGCACTTCTTTACGTACTGCAGTCAGCAGGCGGTCTTCATTCACATGATGCAGCGATGCTCCTGGCTCCTGAAGCGCTCCATCGGGCGATTTGCGCGCACGATTTATGCTCCAGCGTGCTCGGTAGTGCTGCCGATCTACCCCAACGAATTCAACCTCCACAAAACCTGCTCCGGCACC
This sequence comes from Betaproteobacteria bacterium, assembly GCA_016868315.1. Classification (GTDB taxonomy): domain Bacteria; phylum Bdellovibrionota_B; class Oligoflexia; order Silvanigrellales; family Silvanigrellaceae; genus RFOM01. The sequence goes on along the minus strand of VGHE01000003.1, from coordinate 63,381 downwards.
GCGACGCAGCAGATTGCGAACATCGTTTGCAAGCAGACTCTCCTTTTGACCATCGGGTATCCGCACTTGAGTCGATGGAGCTGATGCCAGCCTGGGAGTCTGATGATAGAGGGCAAGACAAACAGCATCGAGGATTGTGCTTTTGCCAGCCCCCGTTGGTCCGCTGATGGCAAACAAACCAACACTGGCAAGCGGTTCGCGGGTAAAGTCGATTTCGAAGTGGTCTTGCAATGACGCAATATTTTGGCCACGAATGGCAAGAATCTTCATTGCTCATCTCCTCCGCTCACTTCGAGGGTGACCTCAGCAAAAAGCCGAGTCAATTCCGCTGCAGGTTCAGTGCCATAGTCACGCTCGTGAATTTTCTTGAAAACGACAACGGGATCAATACTACGGAGATTTTCGAGCCCAACGAGCTGTGGTTCTGCTGCATCCGCCACAGAACCAGCGAGGCGCGAGGGTACAATTCGCGCGAGCCGTACCGGAACATCCTTAAGCGCTTCATCGATACGTGCTCGCATATCTGGTGTCGGGCCTTCAATTTGCACATGCACCTCGAGAAACGGGCGCTCTTCCAAAGTACACTCAGGGAGTTGCAACGAACGCAGCGCTTTCACAACATCATCGAGAGGCGCTGCCTTCATTGGGATGCGCAACATTTCCACGCTGCGTGGCACCAACAGAGATTGAATTTTCGCTTCACCTGATTCTTCAAGATCAACCAAGAGAACTTGATGGCGATAGTTAATCTCAGAGAAGGACATGGGGAGCGGACTGCCACTGTAGCGGACAAAATTTAGACCACCAACCTCCTGCGCCAAATGCAAATGCCCCAGGGCAATATAGATAAATTCAGGGGCGACTCCTCCGAGCGCAACAGCCTCTTCCCCACCAATCACGAGCTTACGCTCCGATTCCTCAGATACCTGCCCACCACTGGCATGCATGTGCCCCAGGGCGATCAGTGGAACATGCGCACCATAAATCTTTCGCGCCTGAGCAATTCCCTGCATGTAGGCACGGGTCACCGCCTCGGGATAGGAAATGGCCTCTCCTGGCCAATAGATATCTGCTGCGCGCAAGTAAGGCAGAGCCAAACAAACCGCAGCAGGCTTAGAGCTGCCCGGGCGATGCAACGGGATCAAAAAATTCTCGGTCGCAGATAAACCTTCTGCTGTGCTTGTAACACGTCCGACAACGTGCGCATTGAACGACTCAAAGAGCTCTGCAGGAATCTCAAAGCGAGCAGGTGAATCGTGGTTCCCCGCCGCTGCAACAATCACTAGGTCTTTGGCAACCTCTTTAACCTCCCGCACAAAATTGTAGAATAGTCGCTGCGCGCTCGCCGGCGGGTTGGAAGTGTCATAAAGATCGCCAGATATGAGTAAAACATCGACTTTCTGCTCCAGAATTGTTGCTTTGAGCCAACTCAGGAACCGGGCATGCTCAAACGCACGATCGTGCCGATAAAACTCCTGACCCAAATGCCAGTCTGAAGTGTGCAGCAACCGCATGTTAACCTCCCGAAGGTGTCAAAAATCACATTTTTTTGGTTTGCCCAGACTACACAGTGTGGCCTTTCTGGTAAATTCAAGCGGCCATGGGTGAGTCATGGAATGACGCCCACACACTGCTTCAGAGGAAGGCTTGCTGAACATGAATGCAAATCAAACACCCTCAGAACAATTAAAAGGACGCATTTGTCTAGTGACAGGTGCAAACTCTGGAATTGGAAAGGAAACAGCGCTTGGGTTGGCACGCCGTGGCGCATCAGTTTTAGCTGTCTGTCGCGACCGTTCTAAGGGAGAAGTTGCGGTTTCTGAAATCAAAAAAGCCTCCGGCAGCAAATCTGTGAGTTTATTCACAGCCGACCTCACCCAGATGAGCGAAATGCACACCCTGCAGGCAGATATTCGTGAAAAATATGGTCAACTTCATGTGTTGGTGAACAATGCCGGTGCGATTTTCGGCGAAAGAAAGACATCAGAAGATGGTGTGGAACTCACGTTCGCTACGAATCATCTCAACTATTTCATCATGAGTCATCTCTTCCTTGATCTGCTAAAAAAAGGCGCCCACGAGTGCAAGCAGCCCTCAAGAATTGTCAATGTCGCATCAGAGGCTCACAGACAAATCCGCAGCGAGACGATTGATTGGCAATTTGAGAACTCGGACTACAAACCCATGTTCGTTTATGGACTCAGCAAACTCGCAAATATCCTTTTTACCCGAGAATTAGCGTTGCGCCTCAACCCCGCCGAAATAGCAACCAACTGCCTTCATCCGGGTGTTGTGCGCACGGGCTTCGGAACTCAAAACGATTGGGGCTTCCTGGGTGTTCTGTTCAACGCAGCGCGTCCACTTTTTCTGACTCCTGAAAAAGGCGCACGCACTTCGCTCTATCTCGCAGCGGAGTTGGAGGGAGCAAAAACACACGGCGCCTATTTCAAGAACTGCCGCGAGGCAAAACCGTCGCAGCTCGCTTTCAACGAAAAAATGGCGAAGAATCTCTGGGAAACAAGCGTGCGTCTGACTGGCCTCGGTGGCTAGTGCGTGCGCGCGCCGAGAGAAGATCTTTAGGGCAGATACTCTGGTAAAACACTTTTTAGAAAACCTGCGTGCACGCGCCAGTTTTCTGGTCCGTAGCCACCCGCCATGACGTAAGCTTGAGGAACTTTCTTGAGTCGCAACCAGTCGTGGACGATTTTTGTGCGCTCAATACATTGCTCGAGGCTCAGCTGCAGAGGCTGAGCACTTTTGAGTACATCTTTCTCGTACGGGTCGCTACCATCGACCACAAGTGCAAGGTCAGGCAGATGCCCACACGAGAGAATTTCGAGCTGACGCAAACCCTGCCTCAACATTTCGAGATAAGCAGACTCAGCTCCCTCTGGCACGGGAATATCAACGGAACTTGGCCACCACGGGCGTTTCAAATGCCCTTGCGCGTCGAGCGGTGAGTCTTCATCCAGTGGCCAGCCTTTGGCCATATGAATGCTCAAGGTGAGAATGTTCGGGTCGCCTTGGGTTATTTCAGCAGTGCCATCGCCTTTGTGAGCATCGAGATCGATTATCCAGACGCGCCCAATTTTCTTACGAAACTGAAGCTCACGCACAGCAATGAGCAAATCGTTCACAAGGCAAAAACCACGTCCACCGCTGCGCATTGCGTGATGCGCTCCACCGCCCAAAAAGTAACAAAAACTTCGTTGCAATGCAGCTTCGCAGGCCAAAAGAGTTCCGGCTGCGTGCGCGAGCCGCTTTTCAACCAACTCCTGCATCGGACGATTGTTTGGGCTGGCAACGTACCTATCATTGAATTTTCCATCGGCATCAATGAACTCAAAAACCTGTCCCATCACCTGCACAGGGTCAGATGACAACAACGCATCTACATACTGTTCATCGTGCACACGGAGAAGCTGCTCACGCGAGAAGGGCTTGGGATCGGCCGTCAGCAGCCAAGCCTTTTTATGAGATGCAAGTTCAGGGTGCTGCGACACAGACTCAAGTGTTCGGGTGTAGCGGTCAGCCAGAAGAGGAATCTGGATACCGTAGTCTTGTAGAGGAGCGTTTGAGTTTTCGATAGAGAGTATCACTGTCTGCGTCCTTTCGAAGCGGGCTGAGACACTCCTTTTTCTGCTCTATTCCTCGTCGTCTGTCCACTGCACGCAGTCGCGCACCTGCAGAGCTTTGTCCAATCCATCGAGAAGTATCTGTGAAGCCTCCCGATGCACTGAAAGATCTGTCCAGTACTTGAGGTTTGGATTTTCATAATCTGCTGAATCGACGAAATATCCCAGCCAATCCTGCCCCATCCCCAGCCAGACAGGCGTTCTTCCGGCAAGGCTCGCTTCCGGAACACGTTTGATAAGCTTTGGAAACAGCTCACCTGGCAGCGAAGCGAAAACAACACCGCCTACACTCAAAGTGGAAACGCGCGATTGAATGCGCCCAGAACGAATGCGGGTTTCAACGACGCGCAGATTGCTTGCCAGTTTGAAAAGCTTATTATCTACAGGAAAACTCACACCCACATGGCACATTGCGAAAGATTCGCTCGCGTTGGGAGAAAGATGCACCGCTGGTGCATTCCAAACCGCATTGGCTAGTCGCCAGCCCACCGTCGAAACTCGTTTATAATTATCCTTCACATCGAGGTCGCGGTCGCCTTGAGGAAAAAGGTCGTCGATGAGTCCGGAGTCATTGGCAGCGGGAACGAGCGGATAAACTTTCCCGATAGCTCCATTGAAATAGAGATGTGGAACGGAAGCAAAGCGCTCCATCTGCTTGCGGAAAGCTCCAATATAATCTGAGGAGAGGGCATTGTTATCCATTCCGAGAACGGTTGGATGGGCTGCCCATTGCGTTAAAGTCCCCAACAATCGCCCATCGTCGGCAGCATAGAATGCGACATTCACAAAACCATCGTGGATATTCTCAGGTGAATCCGATGAAGTCGAATCATTTGCATGCCGACCCGTGCGTTGTGAAAGTTTGGCCTCTGTGCGCAGCGCAAAGGCATCGCGAACAGACTGTACAACTCCGGTTTCGAGTTGCTCCGAGTAGCGCGAATCACGCCCGGAGCGCGGCAGCGAACCCCACAGTCCGAGTGTGTCGGGTGAGTGATGCGTATGACTTGCTGCTACGATGAGATGAATATTGGGGTCGACCGTATCGCGCAGCCTTGCCTCAATGCGGCTAATTTGTCTGCTCGAAAGACCCACAGCATCGACACTCACCAAAGCGGCAACTTCGCCCTGTGCCGACTCCAGCACAACAGCCGATGCGTAAAGCGGGTCGTGTATCCCTTCCCCATTTTTACGAGGCGAAGAAAGAAAAAAAGTTCCGTACCCACCCATCGCGAGTGGCAATCGGGTCGAGATATCCACTTGCGCCAAACCCACTCTGAGTGACGCTGCTTGTGCGCATGTGGGCGAAACCAACCCCAGGGAAGCAAAACCAAAAAGCAGTCCGGCACGCCCAGCCATTCTGGAAAGTTGCGCGCAATCAGGTATGCTCTGTGTCACCTTCAATTTCAGGGAGAACACCATATGTTTGGCTCCAGCGTGAAACGGCCTGTTTGGCAAATGCTGCAAGGTCTGTTGAAAAGCAACATCACCCGCGCTGCACTCCTGCCAATCTTAATGGCAAGCGTCTTTGAAGTGCAAAAAGCGTATGCCAACGCCACAACATTCTCTGCCGGATTTGCCAAAGAAAATATCAATCCGACTATCGACGATCCCAAGCGCCCGATTTGGATTGCTGGCTTTGGTCAAAAGCGCCAGGCAAAATCCATTCACGACCCCCTCTGGGCACGCGCGATTGCACTGAGCAATGGTTCAAAGAAAGGCGTGATTGTTTCTCTCGATGCGATTGGCTTCATGCACAACGACATTATCGATGTGCGCAATGCAGTTCAAAAGCAGCTTCAGCTCGACTTTGTCATTATTTCCTCAACTCACAATCATGAAGCTCCCGACCTCATCGGTATTTGGGGTCCGAGCCTTCTCAAGACAGGGGTCGATTCACGTTACCTCGCATTGGTTAAGGAACGCTCCGTGCAGGCAATCCGCGACGCCGTTGCAGCGCTCGAGCCCGTTCAGATTCATCGCATGGAATTACCCAATGTTTGCGCAGATGTTTTGGTCGACACCCGTCTGCCACAGGTGTTTGACTCCAACGTGCGTGCCCTGCGGTTTGTTGCCCGCGCAAACCGGCAGACTCTGGGTACGCTCGTGACTTGGGCGAATCACCCCGAAGTGCTTTGGAATGCAAATACGGCAATCACCTCTGACTTTGTGCATTATCTTCGGGAAGGAATCGAAACCGGAATCCGCTACGGCGACAACACCCTCAAAGCAGGCTTGGGGGGAACGGCAGTCTTTATCAACGGCGCTGTGGGCGGACTCATGACGACCCTCGATACAACTCCTGTGCTCGATACGGTTCTCAACGAAACCCTCCTGACCCCGAGTTTCGAAAAGGCGCGTGCGGTGGGATATCGGGTTGCCGAGGCCGTGATCGACGGCGTAAATGCAGGGAGCGAAACCGAAATCACCGACCCAACCTTCAACTGGTCATTCAAGTCTTTGTTGCTGCCTGTAGACAATCTAAAATTTCGCGCAGCGGCCATGTTGCGAGTCATCCGGCGACAGTTTGAAGTCGGATTCAGGACACGCAGTGAAGTAGGTCTATTGCAGCTTGGCGACACATGGATTGGAACGATTCCAGGTGAGCTCTATCCAGAAATCGCCAACGGCGGCATTGAGGCGCCAGCTGGAAACGATTTCAAATTGACTGCTCCCGTGGAAGTTCCACATTTGCGCTCGGTCATGCGAGGGCAAATGAACATGCTACTCGGTTTGACCAACGATCAAATCGGCTACATCATCCCGCGCAGCCAATGGGATGAAAAGGAGCCCTATACATACAACGACAAGCCCTATGGCGAGGAAAACTCACTCGGGCCTAAAACCGCCCCCCTCATTCATCGAGCTCTCATCGACCTCTTCAGTGAGGCTCAGTAACAAACAACTCATTGCTCTTAGGAGATTTCTCATGAACAAACTTCTTCGTACACACGTCAACCTGCTCGCTGCTGCAGCCTTGGCAGGTTGCGTAACAACCCAGCCACCGACCCCGTCCACAAACCAAGCCGTGGATGCCAAGGCTTCGCAAACCAAGCCCTCTCACAACGTGCCACAGTCGCCTGTGGCACAGGCCGTTGCCACAGTAAAAGCACCCAAAGTTCAGGTACACCGCTTCAAGAATCTTCAATCAATCGGCACTGCTTATTTTCCAAAGCAGTTCAGCTATGCGCAGGGCGGATGGAGTGGCGCAAGTCGCGTTCAACCTCGCCCCGGAGCGCTTGTTCCTGACGAAATTTGGACTGTCAACGATCGCGGCTTGAACCTCTACCTTGAAGCCAAAGACTCACGCGATGGCCTGAAATTTTCTGATGGTGATCGCTATTTTCCAACCCCACAATTCAACCAAACCCTGTTTCGCATCCAGCTGTCGCCCTCCGGAGAGGGAGCCGTGCTCGAACAAATTGCTTTGAAAGCACAAGGCGCGCCCACCAACGGCCTGCCCTCCTCCCAGCCCGACATGGCAACCGGTGAAAAACCTTTTGAAATGAAAACCCCGAAAGGTCCATTTGCAAAGCTCGCCACATCGCCGCACGGTTTCGACTTCGAAGGTGTTGCACAGACTTTCGATAAAAGTGGTCAGCGTGAATTCTGGCTGGTGGAGGAGTACGGACCTTCACTGCTCAGGGCAGATGCTCAAGGCAACATCACGCAGCGCTGGAGCCCATCGAGGAAACACACTGCGATTCCGGTCTCGTTGCCTTGGGTGATTCGTCAGCGCTCGGATAATCGAGGTTTCGAGGGTGTCACTGTTTCGGGTGACTTCGTTCTCGCTGCAATGCAATCCCCACTCGATGCCAAAGGGGGGGCCACTGGAGAAGCCGGACACGGCAATAAAAACACTCCACTTCATCGTCTCATCCGCCTTCAAAGAAGCACTGGACTTGTCGAGCAATTTGCTTACCTGCACAGTGAAAATGCGATCAAGGCCGGAGGCTCACACAAAGACGTCAAGATTGGCGACCTGGCTGCGCTCGACGATACCGGAGGCCGATTCCTGGTGCTCGAACACTCCAACGCCCGCAAGCACATTGCGGTCTACGAAGCGCGCATTACCGCGCAAACAACTCGACTTCTCGACAGCAATGCGCATGAAGCTGGAAAGGCTCCCTACACGGCGGTCGAGACGCGTCTTGTCGCTGACCTTGCGCCGCTCCTGGCGGGCTTGGAATTGCCTGAAAAAGCCGAAGGGGTGACCTTCCTCGATGAGAAAACTCTGGCCATTGTGTTCGACAATGACCACTGCATCGAGCAACTCCTCGCAGATAAAACTGCTCCAAAAGAGTGCGCAAATCTCATTGTGACTGTGGGATTTGCTGAACCCTTGTTCCGCTGAACAGGCCGAGCCGCATGCGCGCGGGAGCAGTGACAAAAAGCAAAACCTCTGTTAAGCAGCGGTGTTCGCTAAGAGGTCATCCATGAAAAAGGTTACTGTGTATTCAACGCGCGCATGCCCCTACTGCGTCGCTGCCAAAACCCTGTTGACCAACCTGCAGGTCGGGTTTGAGGAAGTGTTCCTCGATCAGCAGCCCGAACTGTGGAGTCGGCTGAGCGCCGAAAACAACGGCTGGCGCACCGTTCCTATGATTTTTGTGGGAAGCGAGTTTTTGGGCGGCTACACCGACATCAGGTCTCTCCACGAGGCCGGACAACTTCTCCCCAAAATCTATTCACCCGTCTGAATCGAGGGAGTCGCACATGCTTTGCACTGGCCTGCCGACTCGCCTGTATCAGTTCGTCGCCGCCACCATTGTCCTGCTTATGCTCGAAGGCTGCGTTTATCGTTTCGGCAACAGTGAAAGAACCTATTCTACCCAGCCGCGTACACTTTATATCGCACCTGTCGCCGACAACACCTCACGTGCCGGACAATCCGCGCGCCTTATGGCCGCGCTCAAACGCTTGCTGGCACAAGACCGTGTCTTTATTTTAACTGACAAAAGCACCGCACGCTGGGGAGTTGAAGTACAAATCATCGCGTCTGGACGCGCCATCACACGCGTTGAAAAATGCGACCAAGGCAATGAAATTCTCGCGAGCGGTGCGGTGACTTGCGCCCGAATAAAAGAAAACGGCCAGCTTCCTGACATTTCAGCCGAGGAAGAAATCGCACAAATCTCTGTGCGTGCACGCGCTATGGATCTCGAAAACGGTGCTTTGCTGTTCCAAGCTAACTTCCCAAACCTAACTACGGGTCCCTATCCGGTTGTGGGAGATGGCTCGGTGCGCTCATCCCTCAGTAACAAACAGGGACTACATCCGCTGCGCTACAACGAAAACAGCGAGAACGCGTTCGAGTCCCTCGCTCAAATCGCAGCACAACGAATCTACGAACAACTTGTTGCACTTCCTCCACCAGCACCCAACTACTGAATCATCAGGAGCATCCATGTTTGTTGAACGCGTAAAAAGCAAAGAAGCTGAGCTGAAAACCGTAGCGCGCGCAGTGCGCTCTTTAGGCATGGATGCTGTTCTCAAGGCCAAATCCGGACACGTTGGACTTCCCCTGGGTGGAGCTGAAATCGGCACGTTTCTTTATTTTGCTGCAATGAATCATTCACCTCAAAACCCGACTTGGCTCAACCGCGATCGTTTCGTCCTCTCGGCAGGCCATGGCTCAATGCTGCAGTATGCTCTGCTGCATCTGTCGGGTTATGATGTGAGCCTCGAAGACATCAAAAACTTCCGCCAATGGGGCAGCAAGACTCCAGGACATCCAGAGTTCGGTCATACCGAGGGAATCGAAGTCACAACCGGCCCCCTTGGTCAAGGCATTGCCAACGCCGTGGGAATGGCTCTTGCAGAACGCATGTTGGCGGCGCGGGTCAACCACGCCGCGCATGCACCCGTCGATCACACCACCTATGTGCTCCTCGGTGACGGCTGCCTTATGGAAGGTATTTCCAGTGAAGCTTGCAGTCTCGCTGGCCATCTCAAGCTTGATAAGCTGGTTGCCTTCTATGATGCCAATAACATCACTATCGACGGCACCATTGATATTACCTTCACGGAAGATGTCTCGAAACGCTTCGAAGGTTTTGGCTGGCGTGTTCTGAAGGCCGACTCCCACAACTTCATTTCACTTGCGCAAGCACTCGACAGTGCGCAAGCAGACAACACAACTTCGCCCAAGCCCACGCTGGTTGTTTGCACAGGTGTGGCTGGGAAGGGTTCACCCAAATGGGAAGGTAAACCAAAAATTCACGGCAATCCGATGACCCCCGAAGATGTCATTGAAGCCAAAAAACACTTGAGGCTGGATAATCTTGAGCCCTTCGCTGTTGAGGCAGAGGCCTATAAAGCTGCCAGCTCCTGTCTCGCTGCATTTGCCTTGGCGAACTTTGAAAACTGGAACAAGAAAACTGAGAGCATGCTGAAAGACTGGCGCACAACCAACTCGGCTGCACTTGAACGCTGGAATGCACACGTCTCGCCCGTCTACAATGTCGATGCAGCAGATGAACTCTGGGATGCGCTCGGCACAAAAATGGCAACACGGGTCGCCAGCGGAAAAGCACTCACACGACTTGCCGAGTTCAATCCCACCCTTGTGGGCGGCAGTGCAGACCTTGCAGGGAGCAACAACACAACTCTTCCTGGCACCTCTTTTGTGCAACCCGGAGAATACGGCGGACGTAACATTCACTTCGGCGTGCGCGAACACGCCATGGCGGCCATCGCCAATGGCCTTGCGCTGCACGGTGGGTTCCGGCCTTACTGTGCGACCTTTGCTGTATTCTCCGACTACATGCGTCCAAGCATTCGTCTCGCGGCTCTCATGAAAATCCCAACGGTATTTGTGCTTACACACGACAGCTATGCTGTCGGCGAAGATGGACCAACCCACCAACCGGTAGAACACGCAGCGAGCCTGCGTTGCATCCCAAATCTTGAAGTCTTGCGTCCGGCCGATGCACGCGAAACCCTCATGGCTTGGGAGCTCACGCTGAGCCACCGCAGCACGCCCACAGCGCTGCTGCTCACGCGCCAAGACCTCCCCTGTCTCGACGATCTCCTCAAGGCACCTCGCTCACCAAAAACTGTTGCTGAAGGTCTCCGCACTGGCGCTTATCTTCTGAAAGATTTCGATGCGCCAACACATGCACAAAAAGTGATCCTTGTGGCTTCCGGTTCCGAAGTTGCGGCAACCCTGAAAGCTGCCCTCTGGCTTCAAGATCAAAAGTTCGAAACACTGAGCGGTGAAGGCGTGCAGCTCAATGTGCGTGTTGTCAGTTGTCCTGCTCCGCAAAAACTTGCTGCTGACCCCGTGGCTCTCGCACGCCTCGTGCCAGAGAACATTCCGGCAGTCGCCGTTGAGGCGGGCTCGCCTCTGGGATGGGCTGAAATTGTAGGTCGCAAAGGTGCAGTATTGGCCATGCGCGATTTTGGAGCCTCGGCTCCCGCGGACGTTCTCACCCAAAAGTTCGGATTCACAACCGAAAGCATTGCAGAGCGTTGCCTGAACCACCTCCACCTCCGCCCCCGTGCACACTAACGCGTCGTGTAAAAACCTTGAACAGTTCCCACCCACCCGAGCTGAGTTTTTATGCGGGTTTGGGGTCAGTTTGTGTGGCATGGGGATTGCTCTCGGCACCTCAGGCGCGCAGATGAGACGACGCTCGGGGGACGAACCATGCGAAAACATGCAACGCTTGCAAAAACTCTTCTCCTCTCTGCCAGCCTTGGCTTGGCCGCCGCGTGTGAACTTCCTCCGGTGCAGACGTTCGAAAAGCGCTCCGGAGCGCCCACACCTGGAGAGGGTCAGGCTGCCGATCAAGTTGCAAGAGAAACTGAGAACGCTCGCAGCATCGACAACGCTCCCCATTGGATTCAAATCAACTCAATCGCAGACACGGTTTTTAAAACCAATCCGGTTGACTCAGGAGCGCTTCTCCAAAGCGAAAAATGCCCGTTACCACGCGGAACACGGCACTCACTTGCGGCTGCGCCTGAGTGGAACGGTTCTCATGTGAAAATCACTCTCAAGCAACCCATGGTTGGATGCAACTTCACCACAGGTTTCGTCTTCGCGGCGCATATTGGTTCTTCGAATGACCCAGCCCCAACGTCTTCCGGTAAAAAATATCGCACCGTCACGACGCTCTACACGACCGAAAACACCCCAATCGAAGGCGGTCCGAAAGACCGGTGTGGGCGCAACCTCAACACTCTCGATGATTACATGAATTGGAAGGCCAATGAAGTGAGCGTTGCAATGGACAGGCTCGCTCTCCCTTATGGAACCCTTATTCGTATACCCGAAATCGAGAAACGACTTAAAGTTTCAGAACCGATTCCATTCAAAGTGGTTGATACGGGAAGTGCCTTCATTGGAAAAGGATTTGCACGAATGGATATTTGCGTTGGCCATAACCAAGATACAATTTTCTCGTCTAAATATGTTTGGATGAGCCATGGCAGCTTCGAATTCGAAGTTATTAGTATGGGCAAGTCGTTCGACTGTTACTAAACTCTAAAGCCAAATAGTGCACAACGTTGCAATATAAATCATAGTATTTTTTGGTATTTATAAGACTGCAAGCCAGACAATTGTCGCCCACCCTGTATATTTCCAACTTTTTGCCGATACGATCATTATTAAAGAATGGTGGTCGAATTCATGGGCGAAAAACGGATTCAAGAAAATCTCCTCAAGGAGCTCGTCGCGAGTATCGACGTTTTCTCTTTTTTATCCGTTCAAGAATTACTTCAACACATTTACGCCGAACTCAAAAAAAGATTGCCGCGATATTCCTACCGAGCTTTCTCACACGACCTGGGTTTTGGTGAAACAAACTATCTCCATCTCATCTGCACGCAGAAGAGACCACTTTCGATGCGCAGCGCGCAACAAGTGGTGAATCATCTCGGCCTTCACGCTGAACGCCGCACCTGGTTTTTATCGCTGGTTGCACACAATGGTGCAAGAGACGTGGCAACGCGAACCGAGGGTATCAACAAAGCATTTGAAGTCCGGCAAAGGTGTATCGAGAACGATCTCACGCGCGATGAAATGGAATTTTTTGGAAAATGGTATCACCCTGTTGTTCGAGAGCTTGTTGGGCGGGAAGACTTCAAACCCGAACCTCGCTGGATTGCCGCCCAGCTTCGGCCACGCATCACCGCAGAACAATCTAAATTAAGCCTAGAACTCCTATTGCGCCTTGGATATGTCGAATGTGGCGAGGACGGCACTTGGCGCCTCACCTATGCTCACATTCGTGTTCCCGAAGGAGCCAATCATTTAGCCGTCCATAAATATCACCAGGAGATGCTCAGCTTGAGTGAGTTGAGTCTGAGCGAAGTGGACAAAAGCGAACGTGACCTGAGCGCACTGACCGTGATGCTCAATGCGCAGCAGATCCCCGAAGTCAAACAACTGCTTCGGGAGACCCGACGCCGCATTGTTGAACTCAGCGAAAAAGCCGGAACAGATCAGGAAATCTTCCAACTCAACATGCAACTTTTTCCAGTGACAGGACGGCCAAAATGAAAACGTCTAAAGCGCTCATAAGAGGCAGAGGAGCTGCACTGATCGCTGGATTGAATCTCTGCTTGTTTGCCGGATGCGCGTTTGAGGTTGAAAATCCAGAAAACCCGGCACCTATTTCTCCAAAGCGGGGGGGGGCCGGAGATGCTAGAAATTCCCCCGACAACTCAGTAAGCACACGTACAGAAAGTCGACCTGCAGCAAACATTCCGCTCCCCAACTCTAATTGCACAGTCAGCCTGTCCCGCGGAGCAGCCAACAGCTCAGGCCAAGATGGCGCATCCGTTGAACTTGCAGAATCAAGCGCAAGTGATGGCTCGACGCTCTTGATGCGAACTCTGAGTACAAACAGCTTTATCGAAGTCAAGGATATCGTTTTTGCAAGCTCGGGCGTTTTCTCGGCAAGTGCGTATACGTTTGAGTTTTACAAATCAAACGGCCAGTCTTGCTACGTGCGCCTCAGCGTAGAGTCGACAGACATCGAACAGAAACTGAAGATTAGCGTGAGCGCAAGTCTCCCACAATGAGAAGGATTGCCTCATGACGGTTGTTTTGAAACGACGCTCCCAACATGCACATATACTTGTGTGCAGAACATGCGGTGATACCTGCATGTCTTCGAGCAGCACTGAAGAAGCTTCAAATGAAGAACATCCAACCAAGAAGCTGCGCGTTGCACTGGAGAACAGCCTGCTCAATGGTCAAAAGGAAAAATGGCAGGTACGCATCGTCGAGAGCAGCTGTCTTGATATCTGCCCTGTCGGAGCCATCAGTGTTCGCCTCGTCGGCGCCGAAACTTCGGAAAACAAAGTTCTGACCTGGACTGTCGCACCCGAGACAGATGTCGAAGAGCTGCTCGAGGCCTTGAAAAATTATCTACCTCGGCTAGCCTGAAGAGTATTGTAAATCTACAAACCAATCGCCGAGAGCACAGCGCATGCAGCCCTTGCCAGACAAGACGCTCGATTTCTTGAAGCTTGTTTCCTTAGCCGCACTCGCCAACCCCTTCAGTTCCGAACGTGACCGGCTCGACACACTGATTGCAAAGCAACTTCCACGAAAGTATGCGCCTGAAATGGTTCCGGAAGCCATTGCGCAGGAAACAGAGAAAATCCTGCAGGGATTGGTTGGTCTGGCTGAATTGAAAAATCGTAAGGCAGAACCTGAAATTAAGGAGATTATCAGCGACGCTGCGCTTTTCTCTCTTTTTCACCGATATGTTTTGCAATTTGATCAGCACATCGCTACCCAGAACGAAGCACCAGGGAAAAACTTAGTCCTCAACTGCGGCGCGCAGATTTTCACCGACCTCAAACGCTTCGTTGGAGCTGACGAGGCGGTCGAGTTGGTCGGGCTGTTTTTCCAAATGCGGCGCGCTTACTTTTTTATAGCTCGGCATGTGGGTGGCTCCTCTCGTCCCATCAGAAACCTTCGAGAACGCCTTTGGCGCAGCTTGTTCACTCATGACATCCGCCTTTACCTCAGCACCATGCATTCCCGGATGGAATCGTTTTCTGTGCTGTTGCTCGGCGAAACGGGTGTCGGAAAGAGCCAAGCAGCATCTGCGCTCGGGCGGAGTGCTTTTATTCCGTTCGATCCCAAAACCAATCAATTCGCTGCAAGCTTTCTCGACATCCACCTCGCTGCCAACATTTCTGAATATCCCGAAACGTTGATTGAAAGTGAACTCTTTGGGCACCGCAAAGGTTCTTTCACAGGAGCCCTAGACAATTACGCCGGACTGCTGGGAGAAACCCATCCCAATGGCATGCTCTTTCTCGATGAAATTGGAGAGCTCTCCCAACCTGTGCAGGTCAAGCTCTTGCGCGTACTGCAAGAGCGCATCTACACACCTGTCGGCAGCCATGAACAACGTCGCTTTGCAGGTCGTCTCATTTCAGCGACCAACGCAAACATCTTCGAAAAAATCAGCCGTGCCGAATTCCGTGCTGACCTTTTCTATCGCCTAGCTTCCGACGTGATTGAAGTGCCGGCCCTGCGCGACCGATTCAACACCTCTCCTGAGGAAAAGTACGTTCTCACTGAACGCATTCTCAAACACCTCATTGGCGAGAAAAGCGTCGTCGATGTGAATCAAGTGCTCGATGGTGTGATGCGGATGGTTCCCGAAAATCATCCGTGGCCAGGCAACTTGCGCGAATTCGAGCAGTGCATTCGTTCGGTGCTGCTGCACGGAGTCCAGCAGGAGAACTCGACCTTCACAGGTTTAAAAACACTCCCAGCACAAACAGGCGGCGAACTTCCCGATGCCTGGGTTTCTGTGCGTTGGACCGCAGATGAAATGCTGGCCGCATACACGCGCACGGCCTATGAAAAATGGGGCTCGTTCGAAAAGGTTGCACAGCGCCTCGAGATGGACTGGCGAACTGTCAAGAAATGGGTTGGGCTACCTAAAATGTAGGCTGTAACCTACATCAAGTGTATAAAATTTAATTAACCCATCTTTTAACATATTGTAATAACAGCTTTACTTACTCGGCGCACAAGTTGCAATGACTGAACCGGAACAACCTAGGAGGGTTTCCCATGAGAGTTCAATCTATCAACAACCTGATTGCAGTTTCCCTGGTTTCTCTGATGAGTTTCGGCCAGGCTTTGGCGCGCCCCAACCGTCCTCTTGCAAGCAATGAAAAGACACGCACGCTTGTCGCTCAGAACGAAGGCGAAGAGATGGATGATGCAGCTCCTGTAAACAAGCCCAAGAAAAAATTCAAACAGACCGTTCGATCATCCGAGCCAGCATCTCAAGAGGGCTACTGGTACGCGCGCATTCAGCAACTCCCACTGCTTGGCCTTGCTGCGGTCTCCGACACCGGCGTGATCGATATTGAACTCATGAAAGTGGTCAACCCTAATTTTCATATCGGTCCTACGGCGGTCTACCACTTTGGCAAGCAGCAGGATACCAAGATGCAATCGCTTAACCTAGGCGTGCGTGCCGATTTGATTCTCAATGAGGTCGGCAACATGACCGACCTCTACCTTTCAACAGCGCTAATGTTTGGACTTTTTGAATCGACCACGAAGAAGTACGATGGCGATTTACCTGAACTCTTGTGCGACTTCAGAGAGAAAGGTTACCACCGGGTCGGTGCTTTTGCTGTCGGTAAACTCTGGAATCTTTCTGAGTCGGTGCACGTCACAACAGGAATCGGCACGGTGAAAACCAAAACATCCGGCTCCATCGAGAAGGATTTAGCCGGTCAATGCCAGCGATCAATCACCGAATCGGATGGCACAACCTTGCCTTGGTTCGATTTCGGAGTTGGCTTCCGTCTCTAATAGAGTCAGATAACCAAACCATCCCGCTGGGCGCATGATCGCCCAGCTTTTTTTTTCGCTTCCAATTCTTCCTTTGCAGAGCGGATCATTGCCCAAGCGAAGCAATAGCCCCAAAAGCAAGACAAGGTATTCCCGAGGGGGGGGGTGGGGACTTGGTCTTGAACATGAGGATTCTTTCGAAAGTCACCAATGGCAAGAATCAAGAACCTCTGCTTGAGGCAGTCGCAGTGAGCAAGAGTTATCAAACAGCTGCGCAAACGGTTATGGCACTCAAGGAAGTTCAATTCACACTCTAATCCGGTGAATTGGTGGTCGTACTTGGCCCCTCCGGAAGTGGAAAATCTACCTTTCTCAACATCCTTGCTACGCTCGACAGACCAACCTCGGTTGAAGTCTTGTTCCAAGGAAAAAATCTCTTCACCAAAAGCAACGAAGAACTCGCCTTCTTCCGCAGACAAAATGTGGGGTTGGTGTTCCAATTTTTTAACCTGATTCCGACACTGACAGCACTTGAAAATGTTGAGCTCATGGCCTCTCTCTCCGAGTCAGCGATGTCTGCAGAAGAGGCGCTACAGCGGCTTCAGCTGTGGGAGAGACGAAATCATTTTCCCGGGGAACTATCGGGTGGCGAACAGCGTGTCCGCATTCAAATCGATTTCGAACATGCGCTACCTGAGCAGTGCCCCAGTGGGCTTGAACTCGAGGCACATGTTGAGGTCGCAAGAAGTGAAAACACACTGATTTCGCCACTCACAGCAGTCTGGAGTGAAAACGAACAGAGTTTTATTTTCGTTGTGCTGAACAACAAACTGCTGCGCCGCGAAGTGCGCACGGATTTGCGCTCTCAGCAGGAGGTTGAAGTCCTCGCGGGGCTCGACGGAACCGAGACCATCGTTCGATTTCCAAGCAGCGCAATGAAAGAGGGACTGAGCGTATCAACTCGCATTTGAGCCCGGATGGGGCTGATTGGTGATCTTAGAAATCACCTTCATACAAAAGAGCGTCAGCTCCGGGGTGCGTTCACTCGACATTAAAAGTGTGCCCAAACGGTGAGCCATCACGGCCGCAAGCTCCTCGACAGGAATATGCTTGTCGAGCACAGCTTTGCGAATGAGGTCGTCAAACTCTTGCGAAATCCACCACACCTTGATGCTCTCGGAGCTCATCGTCTCCTTCTTTTTCAAAGCGCGCGGTTTAAGCTCAGGGCGCTCTGAAGTCATGCTGGGTTTAGCATTCTTAGCTTCTGTTTTGGGTGCTTTGGATTTCGAGGGCGCCGCGCGGCTCTTCTCGGAGGATGGCGATTTTTTCCTGCTGAACGAAAGGACTTCACCCATGGCAAACCTCACAACGGTGCTTTAAGGGGGTTGTCAAACCGAAAACCGCTTTCGCAAGTCTACCACAAACCACCAGGTTTCTTCGACTCGAGCCAGGCGCGTGCTGCCTGCTTGACGGACGGAGTATCGGCCTCTTTCTCGAGAGTCTTAAAGAGTTCCTCAACCTCCTGTTTAGAAACACTTCTTTCGCGTGCCCAACGCGTCCCAAGCGCAAGCCATGCTTCCTGCTCTTTGCGAGCCCCCTGAGATTGTAGCCACGGCCACAGCACATGACGGTCGCGCGCTAAACTTGGCTGACTCTGAGCGGTACTCAAAGCCAATGCAGCGGCAGTCAATTCACAGCTTGTGGAACCCGCTGGAGCTGTTTTGAGCAACTCCAACCAACGCTCGGTTGGCATTGCGAGAACGAAGGAATCCCATTCACGCGTGCTCAAGGACGAAGTCTCAAGGAGAAAGCGCTCACAAAGTTCTTTGCGTTTGAGAGTCTGCTCGGGCTGACGCAGAACCTCGAACCGCATGCTACGGCGCAGGTTCTGTTTTTTCTTTTCAGGCTGCTCGAGATCCCACTGCATCACGCGAACGGCTGCAAGATATTTCCAGAATTTATCATCATCTATAGACTGCGATTGCTTACTCTCCAGAGCGCGCACCAGTGACCACAAATCCTCTTCACCGCCCCGCCGCAACGCCAAAAACAGTGCTTCAGCACGCTTGTCTGTGGGAGTCAGTGTCATCTCGAGTGCGAGTCGCGTAACCAGAGCATCAGCCGTTTCACCTGCCCGAGCTTGAGCACGATCTTTTCCCGAAGTCTGGCGTGCGGTGCTTTTAAACAACTGAGGAGAAAGTTTCTCAAGGACATCCTTCTTGGCAAACAAGGCGGCACACTTCAAAAGCCTCGCCTGTTCTTCATTAGTCCACTTAAGCAGCGGAAGAAACTTTCCACCATTCTTTTTCAAAACAGCAATCTTTTTCTCATTGGCAGTGAAGAAGGCCAAGGCATCTCCACATTGCTTGAAGGCCAAGGCATACGTTCCAAGGGCTGTTTGCAAAGTCGTCTTTCGCTCCTCAAGAAAGCGAAGATACTTGCTCTGCGGATATTTTTTCGAAAACTCATCGAGAAGTCCAAGTTGCACGGCAGCATCGTCGGGCAAACTTTTCATTGTGTTCTGAGCCATTGCGCCCGCATCATCGACAAGTCCATTCAAATGACAAGCACGAACCTGTTCCTGTTCAGCTTCATCCATCGAACTGAATTTATCTTTCAGTGCTTGATATTCGATGTATCGAGCCTTTGCTCCAGTTTGCGGTGCAGTTATGCAAAAGAGGCGGCGCCGTGCAATCAAACCAGCAGGATGCTTTTCTTGGTGACGAAGAATCTGCTCATACAAAATTGTTGCTTTATCGAGTCCCTCTGTGAGGTGTGCAATCTCAGCCAAACGGAGCCGTGCCCACGGACCAAAAAGCTTGTCTCCGGCCGAGAGCAAAAACTTAGAAAAAGCCTGCTTAGCGAGAGCGAGTTCACCTGACCAGAACGCATTTTCAGCGCCAACAAGCAAAAAATATGGATTCTGTTGGTACCATTCTGCGTCGGCAAAGGCCTCTGAAAAACCGTGAAAGCGGCGCGCAAAATTTGGATACCCGAGGTCTGAGTAAACATTTCCCGCCTGAGCAAAACCAATCACTTTGAACGCTGGGACATCCGATTGAAGAATGACCCTGGCCGACTCCTTCAAGGCCATAAGCGGATCTTCAGCAATAAACTGTCCGTTCACTCGCAACATTTGCACAATGCTCTTGAGCTGATGCGCTGTGCGAGGCCACATCATTATCGGGTGAGTGCTCTTCACACCCGGAGGTGTGGTGAAGTTGAGTTCAGTACTTTTCTGAGCAACGAAACGCTTATCAAGACTGTTGTAGACTTCCTCGAACTTCTGACTTGCCTCAAATACGCGTGTCCAATTCTTAGCCTTCGCCCCGAGCGCAGCAACGTTGTAAATTGCCGGAAGCGCAAGTGCGCGCGCAAAACGAATCATCTCTATCGAGCGTGGCGCCAACTTGGGTGGAGTCAGACGCGGCGGATAGATTCCTTCATCCGAGAACACGGCAGGTTCAGCCAATGCGGCTCTGAAAAGGTTGTCATCTACGCCCTTGTCAGAATCCGGAAGATAGACCTTGAGCTCCGTGCTACCGAAAGCATCCCAAAAAGATCCTTGCGCAGGACCAAAACGTTCCAATGGCATTTTCAATTCTGCGGCTGCTTGCAAATCGAGGAATCCGGACAGAATGGCAACTGTTGTGCGCTCGAGCGTACCACGCGGAAGTGTTTTTTTATCGGCCTGAAGCTTATTACGTAGCGCGATGGCTTCCTGGGTTCGACCGAGAGTCCACAGGCGAATCATTTCATTCAAGGTTCGAACAAAAGTTGAATCACCGACAATGTAAGGTACTTCTCGCAAACGTAGCATCGGTACTTCAATGCTCAACTCAGGTCGATTGAAGCTGCGCGTTGGGCCAAGAGTCAGGGCTTTTGCACCCTGCTTGTCTGCACTCCACCACACGGGCGGAGTGAGTGGGGGTTCGCGCATAGTCATGACTGCTGGAAAACCAAAACTCGCGTTGATGCGGTTGCGCAGCGCCTCATCAGCAAATTCTGGGACTTGCTTCAAACCAGGAACGTCATCTGCCTTGAGCAAAGAAATCCTGAGCCACTCGCGCGCGAGAAGATCATCTGATGCAGAACGTTTTTTGATATTGAGGTCCTCGGGACGAGGAACCTGTGTTGGCTCGGGGGAAGGCTCGGGAGTGGGCTCTGGCTCCTTTTTGTCGGCAGCCAAAGCATACAGAGTGACCGTCGCTGCAAGGGAAAATGCAACGAGGCCACTCTTCATTCGGTTCACTGTTTGCGTGCGCGGCGTGATGCCCACGTTGTTAACCCGTCACATTTGTTCTTGGCCGCAGTTAACCCCCAGCTCAAAAGAGTTCCGACGTCGCGTGCTGCAACATCCTTCACTCTCAGCTTCCAGGTGCCACCGAGTTTCTCCACACGTGAGTTTACTCGAATTGTCTCGTGAATGCCTGTGTCAGAACGACCATCATTTTTGCTGGTGCGGCGTCCCTTGAGCGAATTCACATCAGGATAGACACGCAGCTCTTTGCCCTCGGGCGAAAGCAAGGTAATACGCAGATCGCGCACATAGGGATGGTCGATATCAAGGCGCACATCTATCGAACTTGCTGAACCTTGACCTTGGCTCTCCAAAGCTGATTCAATTCCTTTGAGATCGTTGTCTGGAATGGAAGCCTGCGCGTTCACGGTGCCTTGTTCAGTCAATTCAACACGACCCAGCTGCAACTCGCGGGTCAGCTCGGTTGCACCCTGATCGCTCGATGCCTTTAACGAAAGGTTAACTTTCTCGCCACATTGAGCATCCTGAGCGACCTTAAAGACCACAGGAGACTTAGCGTCGGTTGTTTCACCCGCACTCATGTCACCAAAGCTGGTGGAGCGCTCAATTATCTGTACCTTTGTTGAAGGGCTGCTCAATACACCTTGAATGTTTGTCGTTGCCTTTACAGCTTTGTTTGCCAACTTGAAGAAGGCTTCAACTGTCTCGCCTGGCTCAATATAGCCATTGCCGTTTCCAACTTGCTCTTGATAGCGCACATCGGAGTATTGAATAGCGAGGAATTCGAGCTTGGGTTTGTACCAGCAGAGAGGACGCACACCCACATCGTATCCAGCCGCCGTCATGCATGACTGACTCGAAGCAGCGAGTTCAGCGTTGAGGCTCGTCTGGCCACCCGTGGTACTGCGGCCTGGGATCTGATTTTTGTCGAAACCAACCCCACACAGCGCGCCGCTGAGGTAGGTATCCAGACGGCACTGCGCTTCTGGGTGACCTGTAAAAGTGGCACTGACTTTGCGCTGATCGGGAGTGTCAAAGCGAGGAGGATTGCTGCGAGAGCGCAAAGCACCCAAAAGAGTTGCCAGGCTGTGTCCTGCCGCTACAGTGCGGTAACACAGATCCTGATCTTCGACCTTGCTCCAAGCTGCGTCGCACTTCTGCTTCTCAAATGCTCCTACCAATTGTCGGAATCGAGCATTTTCAGTGGTCTGGTTGCGCCAGATTTCGCGCGCACACGACTGGGTTGCAAAATAGTCTGATTGGCCTTCTGAAGATGCCCAGTCAGAGTCGCCATAGAATGGGAAACCACCCAAATGATGTCCCAACTCATGACAGACAACCAGAGCGAAACCATCAGCTGTCACTTCAGGACGGCGTGCGAGACCACCATACATATTGATTATCCAGCTGCTGCCGCTCTGCTGCGCACTCGCGTTAACTGTAGGGTCTGTCCAGAGATTGTTGGACACGAGGCGCGCACCCCGAGCAGTCACAATCGGACGGTACAGATTCATAATGTTGTTGATAATGGTGTTGAATTCCTGCTCGGTCATGTTCGCAAGAGAATGAACGTTGTCTTGCAAGTGCAGATTGTTCGGCGGGAGGATGGAAGCCTGAGCATTTGCTGCGCACATCATGCCGGCAATCATTCCAGCAGAGATGACACCCCATCGACGCCAACTGACCTGCTTGTTGCCACTGCTGCGAACCGACTTCACTGACACCATTATTGATTCCTCCTTGAGCACCTGTATGCCTCGGAAGATAATAATCTGGCGGCCTGGACGAACGGGTGTGACGATTCCGTCACCCACATCCAAACTTTGACATATCGCTAGGAGTTTGACGCCTCACGCACTGACGCAGAAGTGCTGCCTGAATCTGAAACAGGTTTTGCTGGACGCGCGTGCAACTGATTTACACGCTGCGCGATTTCTTCCGGTGTATCGCGCACCAAGATGCGTGCACCGCTCAGGAAGGTAATGGAGGTGTCAGGAAGTTTCTCAATCCATTGGATATTCGCTTCATTGATGTAGACCAATGCACCATCAAGGCGTGTCACTTGAATCATGTTTGTTCACCCTTCCGAGGATTTGACAAAATTATCGCCTATCAACTTCGCATATTCACAAATTGAAGCGGAATTTTGAGCTGTGCCTGCTGGGCACGCAACAGGGCAATGACCTCTTGAAGGTCGTCGATCTTCTTGCCCGTAACACGCACCTGTTTGTCTTGAATTTGAGCTTCCACTTTGAGTTTGGAGTCTTTGATCGCTTTGATAATCTGCTTAGCCTTATCTTGCTCAAGCCCTTGCTTCACCTTAATTGCCTGTTTCAACATCATTCCACCGGCGGCTTCACGTTTACCAACCTCAATGTATCCGAGCTCAATTCCACGCTTAATGAACTTGCCGTTCAAAATATCCAACATGCTTTCCAAGCGGCTTTCTGCATCGGCGCTCAACTTAATCTCGCAAGTGGCTTTGTCGAAGCTCAAATCAAATTTAGTTCCCTTAAAATCGTACCGTGCCTGAATTTCCTTCTGAGCCTGATTGACTGCATTGTCGACTTCCTGAACATTGACTTCCGAAACAATATCGAAGCTGGGCATACAAGCTCCTCTTAAGACTTTGCAGCATTCTCAATTCACAACAGGCCTGAGAAACGATGACTTCAACTCAACCAACTACAACCCCAGGCTCTGAAAAATCCATAAGGCGTTATACTCTTCTTGGCGTCTTTCTGACAATTTTTCTCGACCTACTTGGATTTGGGATGTTCATTCCCATTCTTCCTGCTGTGGCGCGTTCTCTTGAGGCGAGCGACGCGCAGGCCGCTTATCTGTCCACACTCTTTTCCTTAGGAACACTTATTTCGGTTATGGTACTCGGGAGAGTTTCCGACAAGCTCGGGCGCCGTAAAATTTTGCTGGCAACATTGATCCTTTCCGTGGTCGCACAATCCGCAACAGCACTGGCCATGAGCTTGGGAAGCTATGCTTTTCTTGCTTGCATTCGGTTTGTTGCGGGCGTCGCCGCGGGTAATATTTCAGTCGCTCAAGCTGCGATCGCAGATATAACGCCAGCACATGAACGATCACGCTCGATGGTGATTGTTGGCGTTGCTTTCGGCGCTGGATTTGCCGTGGGACCTGCGCTGGGCGCAGCCCTTTCGACACTTTTTCCGAATAATCCCCTCGAAGCTATCGCAGTTGCGGCGGTTGCACTCAACCTTTGCAACATCATATTTCTGCTCACACGTTTCAAAGAAACACACCGTAACTTTGCCCCACCAGAGCTCCAATCCTTGATTGAGGCAGCAGGTGTAAATGCCCCTCTGGCAGGCGAACAGCGTCACGCCAAGGCGGAGTTTCTTGCATTGCTCTCTCGCCCCTACTTCAAGACCGTTTTACTGATTCAATTCCTGCAGGTTTTTGGGTTTGTAGGAGTGGAAACAATTCTACCGCTCGCACTCAGCGACGCCTACACCCTAAACCAAGTTGAAGTTTACAAAGCATTCATGTTTTTAGGCGGTGCGGTGCTTCTCATGAATGGATTCATCTCACGCCCACTTCTGCGTAAACTCCCCGAAAGTGGAGTCCTGCACCTGGGGCAATCCTGTTTGGGGTTGGGAATACTCTTGATCCCATGGGTTGCTCCAAACCGAGATGCTCTCTACCCCGCTTTGGCTTGCCTTGCACTCGGCAGCGCACTTGCAAACCCAGCACTGAGCGGACTTGTGAGCAGGCTCAGTCCACAAGACAGACAAGGCATGGCCATCGGCCTGGCGCAGGCTGTGTCGGCCGGGGCGCGGATTCTTGGCCCTGCTTTTATGGGAATCCTGTATCAGTGGTTGAATGGAGCCCGGTCTCTCTATATTTCTGGGGCACTCTTGCTCGTTTTGGTTGTCGTCGGTATGGCCGGATTGGCGAGACTGCCTCGTGCTTGCCCTCAACACGAGCACATACCGAACGGAGATTCTCGATGAGCTGGAAACTTCCTCTGAATCAAATTGGCAGCGGCAGTACTTTTATTTTTGGACAACAGCTCGAAACGCCACGATTCAAGCAAACGACCTTGAGCGTAGAACAACACCCTTGGTTGTCTGAAATTCTCGATGAACTCGACTGCCGCACGGCTGGCTCCGAGGCAAATTTCGCCATTCAACTCGACGTTGAGAAACAAAGCGAGACCTACAGGGTCAAAGCCAAGTTACGGATGATTCCCAAACTCGAGTGTGTCCGCAGCCTCACCGAGTTTCGCAGCGACGTCATTACAGAAACTGAAGCACTGTATGTGAAGTCTGCAGAAACACCCCAAGGTGGTGAGCATGAAATGTCGGAAAGTGAGCTTGAGTCTTACGAACACGACGGGTCTGGGCTGATGTTGTCTGAATTTGTAACAGATCTTATCTATACGAGCTTGCCGGACTTCCCGCTGTGTCAGCCGGAATGCAAAGGACTCTGCACAGAATGTGGCTGCAATCTAAATGACGCTCGAGAGTGTGCCTCAAAGAGCAAGTCACAGAAAGACTTTGATTGTCCAAGTCTTAAGTATTTCCAGTGAGTCCGGCTGGCCTCAACCGCTGACAAGAGAACGAGTGAAAAGCAGAGCCATGGCGATGGCCACCAGGCCTGCCAACCAAAGCACCGCCATAGGCAACGCCCGAAGCAACAACTCACGTGCAAGCGCATCACGCTGGCGGCGGTAAGCAACCCGCACAAAACTTTCCACAACAGCAGCGCCACCCCGCGCGACAATCAGCTTTTCAAACTGTGCCGCACCCAAGGCTTGAAGAACAGTCCAGTTCATGGATGGATCAAAGAGCTGTGTGGGAGTGGACTGAGTTAAAGCAAACGCAACGCGCACGCGGTCGCGCTCACAGTCACTCATTTGGGCAGCTGATGCACGCAGAAAACGTTCAAAACCAGTCCAGAGCGAAAGAGATTTCGATAGGTGCATTACACCGACCGAGTCCTGCAGCTTTCCGCGAATAGAATCGTCGAGCTGCGTTTTGAGATTTTCAGATGAAGAGGCCAAAACATCTAGGCAACCCAGATTGGCCAACAGAAAAAAAACGCTCTCAAGCGTTCTTGGCTCATGGACAACGTCAGTTGAAGTCTGCACGACCTCAGCCACGTTCCCCAGAAGCTCAGGGGAATGAACAACCATCCTGGCAGACTCCCTCAGCAGGTAAGTTTACATCAGCTCCATTTCACTGAAGCTCGAAAACCCACCGAACTCGGGCATATACTCGACGTCGTTCTTGGGGATGAGAACCTGACGTTCACCTGTGCCACCGCGCTGATAAGACGCGAAGCGCGGACAGGCCTTGAATGCCGAATCCTCAAAGGGTGCGTAGGTGCATGCGGCTCCGCATGCAGACTTAACACCACAGACATCACTCAAAACCAGCTTCCCTTCCGCATCGACCACGCCTTGTTTAACGTGATACGGACAACGCTGTGCTTTCATCGCCTATCCTCCTTGACGGCAAAGTGCGCAACGAGCAGCAAAACTGCTGTTGATATAGAAACTTATGTTGTGATTTACGCCTGCATTAAAACACGCACTCTAAAGAGTGTCAACCCGCCGGCCAGTCAAGCTCCGGGTTTGAGTCAACTTTTCGGCACTCCACAGCGCTGCCTTTCTGCGCCACTGCTGAAAAAACAACACCTCAAAAAAATTTGTAAATAATTTTCGATCACGCCTCACTCCGGTTCGATTCCAACGTGCACATCTGTCATCACGCTGTGCTGCTGCGGAATTTTCACGCAGCTTCAACCGGTGGTGAAGAAATGAGCGAAGCGAATATTCTAACGAAACATCAGCTCGAGCAGTTGATCCGCAAACCACTCCCGCACTCCTTTCCTGCCGAAATTAGGTATGCGGGAAATCCGAATGTGCTCAGCCAAAAAAGGGTGGCCATCGTCGGCTCACGTCACCCGACATTCTACGGCCGAGAGCAGGCAGCATATTTCGCGCGCGTGCTTTCTGAAAACCAGGTCTGTGTTGTATCGGGTGCGGCTATCGGAATCGATACTATTGCCAACAGCGTGGCTTACCAATCCGGAACAACTGCGGCAGTTCTCGGGAGCGGCTTGGGTGTTCCTTACCCCCGCACCAATCTTGCTTTGTTTGAGCGCATGGCAAGCTCACAGAATGCACTCCTGCTCAGCGAGTTCGAAGACCACGAAGTCGCCATGCGATGGAACTTCCCCAAGCGTAACCGAATCATTGCGGCGCTGTGCGACTTCCTTCTGGTTATTGAAGCCGCGAGAGCCAGTGGTTCAATGATTACAGCCTGTCTGGCGGCAGACTGTGGAGTCGATGTGGGTGCCCTACCCGGCCCAGTCAGCAGTCCTCTAAGCCAGGGCAGTAACCTTCTAATAAAAGAGGGAGCTTTTTGTATTGAACAGCCTGAGGAAATCCTTGAAAGATTGGAGATTTTGGGCCATTAGAGGGGCAACCTGATGGAGAGCCCGGCACATGCAGGAACAGTCCAAAAGCAACAAGAATCTCTTCTTTTCTGAGCCACTTCAGGTCGGAAAGCTGCGCGTAAAGAACCGCGTGCTGCTCGCGCCCTTGGCGGGTGTCTCAGATGTTCCCTTCCGCCGCGTGTGTCAGGAGCAAGGTGCAGGGCTAACCTATGTGGAGATGCTCTCGGCAACAGCCATTCGCTATAAGAATAAGCGCACCTTTGAAATGATGGTACGCCACCCGAGTGAGAACCTTCTGGGTGTTCAAGTGACCGGCTCGAGTGCAGAAGATGTAGCTATTGCTATTGAACAACTCGATGCTCTTGGGTTCGACACCATCGACATCAACATGGGGTGTCCGGTGAAGAAAGTCACCAGTGCCGGTTGCGGCAGCGCCATCCTCAAAGACCCTCATCGCGTTGAAAAAACCGTCCGTCTGGCGCGTCAAAGCACATCGCTCCCTCTGAGTGCAAAAATCCGCCTCGGTTTTACCAGGGAAGATGTCAACGTTACCGATACGGTCAGCCGCATCACTCTTTCGGCTGCCGACATGGTCACCATCCATGGGCGAACCCGCTCCGAATCGTACTCAACCCCCGTCGATTGCAGCGGTGTGCGTCTGGGAATCCAATCGGCGATCTCCTCGGCCTGCAACTCTGCACGACCAATCCCTGTAACGATTGGCAATGGAGATATCTTCGACATTGGTTCGGCTCGGCGGATGCGTGAGGAAACAGGCTGCGATGGCATCATGGTCAGCCGCGGAGCATTGGGCAACCCATGGGTGTTCAGAGAGATTCTCGAGGAGCAAACCTACAACCCAACTTTTGCAGAATGGCACGACCTCGTTCTGCGGCACCTCGATTATCACCAGGCGCACTGCGGCAACACACCCACGGCTGCCGCACTGATGCGCAAGCATCTGCTTTGGTATGCGAAGGGTTACCCTGGAATCAAAGCACTACGCGACACTCTCAACCGGATTGAATCGCTCGATGTGGCGCGCGAGATTCTCAAGAACTTTGCGACAACACTTGCTCCCGAAACACCACGCTTCGTCTGGTGTGACGTTGATGGTAATGCAAACAAATATATGTATGATCCCAAATACGAAATGGACCGTCAGCTCGACCGCGGTGTCGGGGATGAAGACCTGACACCAGCGACACAAGAAGGATAACCAACACATGCACGACCACAAAGATAAAGAACATAAACACGATGGCTGCTGCGGTCATGAGCACCAACATGACCATGCGCATCATCACGTTCATGGCAGCAATGTTGGCCACGAACACGACCCACAGCACGAACACGACCACAGCCATCATCACACCCATGCGCACGATGGCCATCACACCCATGCGCACGATGGCCATCACGACCATCATGCGCACGATGGCCATCACGACCACGCTCATTGCCACAAGCATCTCAGCGCTCACGAATGCACAACCTTGTTCAACCAGGCTCAGGCCTCGGTCAACACAGTGCAAGCAGTTGCACTCCTCATTGAGGCAGGTTCCGGATTTGCACACCTGGGCGACGCAGCAGCGACGGCAGCAGTCAATGGAGAGCTTGCCACTAAAGTATCGGGGACAACCGCACTCACCGCGCTGCAACGCGCACAAATGAACGCGCTCAAGGGTCTTGAGCTAGCACTGACACGTTCTGGTGGAAAAGAAACACTCGCCAAGAGCGTTGAGGAGCTGGAGAATTTTTCTGGTCATGAACGGGCAGAGGTCGAACAACTCCTCGCTGATGTGCGCAAAGCGCTCGCCGGACTCCGAGCGACCGGGCTAAAATCACTGCTCAGCAAACTCAAGTTCT
This sequence comes from Betaproteobacteria bacterium, assembly GCA_016868315.1. Taxonomy (GTDB): domain Bacteria; phylum Bdellovibrionota_B; class Oligoflexia; order Silvanigrellales; family Silvanigrellaceae; genus RFOM01. Next base: position 34,391 of record VGHE01000003.1, on the reverse strand, counting down.
AATTACAATCTTAAAAGCAAAGAGCCGTGCAGAGATGCACGGCTCTTTGCTTTTAAACACCAGGCGCCTTTTTCAGAGCCCCTGGTATTTACGCTCGAGGTCAATCAATGACTTCTCGAGTTTCGCCTTCTTCGACATAAAGGCAATACCATTTACACGCAGCACATCGGTCGGGTACTGCGATACGAACTCCAACAGCGTAAATGAACCATCAGCGACGCTTTCAAAGAAGGCCTTTTCCACACGCTCACCAGAGTAATCGCGCGGAAAAATACCTCCGAGAATCTTTTTCAATTCCGCGCCTAAGGGAGATGCGATTGCGTCTGAGGCCATGTGAGCCGGGAATTTCAAGACCCGACCAAACTTCTGCCTGAGTTCAATCTGCTGATCGCGAGGGAGTTTATCAGAGATCGCAGGCACATATTCACCCGCCACAAAGCGCGTCAGCTCTTCGCGCGTGCACGAGCCCATTTCAATACCGAGAACAGCAATAGCGAACTTCTCAGAGCTCAGCTCGGATTGCTTATCCGAATCTAAATTCATTCCGCAGGCAGAAAAAAGCAGGGTCGAAAATATCATCAGTGAATTTAATTTCATTTCGATTCCTCTTTAAGAAAACAGAGCCTCTCCGGCACTACCACCTAAACCAGGACACTTACCCTGACAATCGAAAAAATCTGAGGACAAGCAAATAAAATCCTAGCCTTACCCCCTAACCTGCCGAGACCACTGAGGCATCATGAAGGCATCCGTGACGCAACTCGAACACACGATCAGCAAACTCACGTGCTTCATCGAGGTCATGAGTGACAAGAATACTCGTTGCTTTTTCCAGCTTCAGAGCTCCGACCACCTGCTGACGGACGCGCTGCCGCAGGCTGACATCCAGGCTCGAAAAAGCCTCATCAAGAAGAAGTATTTCAGGCTTTGGAGCGAGTGCACGCGCGCAAGCGACGCGCTGCAACTGACCACCACTGAGTGTCGAGGGCATGCGCGACTCCAGCCCCTGCAGCTCAAACTCAGTCAGCAATTCACCGACCCGCGACCGCTCAGAGACATCTTTCCCGCGACGTTGCAAACCAAACGCAATATTTTCGAACACAGTCAGGTGCGGAAAAACCGCCCAATCCTGAAAAACCATTCCGACTCTGCGTTTTTCGGGGGGAACGTGGAGTTGTGCTGAGGAAACCTTCTCACCATGAATCCAGATCTCACCGCCTGAAAGCTTTTCCAAACCTGCAATCAGGCGCAGCAGACTGCTTTTTCCAATTCCTGATTGACCAAGAACGGCCACGCGCTCTCCCAGGCCAACCCGCAAAGATAATCCGGCCAAAACAGATGGTGTTCCGGGGTACGAGAAAAGCGCGTCGTTGATCTGCAGCGAAAGAATTTCATTGCTCATGATTTTTGCCTGCTTTTTTGTTTTCAGAAATCCCAAATGCTCCCAGAGACTGAGCCAAGAAAACCCCTGCAACGCAAAGAACAATCATGAGCAGCGAGGCAGGAGCAGTTTCTGCAAGTCGCTCGTCGGAGGCTAGGTTGTAGGTTCGAATCGCCAAGGTTTCAAAGTTAAATGGCCGCAACAGCATACTTGCCGGCAACTCTTTAATGATATCGATACAAACCAAAATAAACGCGCATGCAAGACTCTTTTGCAGCAGCGGAATACTCACACGGCGTAACACAGCAAGGGTTGAACACCCTAAGATGCGTGCCTGTTCTTCAAAAACACGTGGGACGGTCAGCCAACCTGCCTCGATGGTTGAAGTACCCAAAGTTACAAAACGTATACAGTACGCAAACACAAGCCCCACAAGGCTTCCACTGAGGGAAAAAGGCGCGAGAAAAACAAGAAGACCAATACCAATCACACCACCCGGCAGCGCATAGCCAAGAGTTGCCAAACGCACCATGTCATTCCAAAACCGCCCTGCACACAACTGCAGAACAAATGCAAAAAGAAATCCAAAGCAGACAACCACAGCACCAGAGCCGAGCGCGAGCGAGAGTGTAGCAGTCGTCGGCCGCACAACAGCAATCCATTGCTCCACATCGAACGACAGCAATGAACGCTGAACGAGAATCAGAAGTGGTAAAACGCAGGCCAAAAGAACAGGAACGAGTGCAACCAGAATAAGAGGAAAAGCGCGTCTGAAACTCATGCGCGTTCGCACGAGATCGGAGGTATTACGCCCAGTGCGTGCCAAAGATGCACGGCCGCGCAGGCGCGCCTCCCAAAACAAGATGACGCCCGAAAAAGAAAGTAAGACCAATGCAAGCAGTGCAGCCCGGGCACGATCGCCATATCCAAACCAACTGCGATAAATTCCGGTGCTCCAGGTATCGATAGCCATGAAATCGACCGTTCCGAAGTCTGCAAGAACCTCCATCGCTGCAAGCAGTGCACCGGCGAAAAGGGAAGGACGCACTAAGGGAATTTCAATTTCGCGCACAATCGCCAGCCGAGAACGTCCCAAAAGACGTGCAGACTCAATGAGCGAACCAGACAACGAAACAAGCGCGACATACACAGGAAGAAAAATGTAGGGAGAAAGACTGAACGCAAAAATAAAACAAGTCAGGGTGAGATTTCTGAGGCTTCCCCCGGGAACGCCCTGATCAACCAGGAAATCGACCCACGTATAGGCCACGAGATAGCTCGGCACACCCAACGGAAGTACTGCAAGCCACTGAAGCATTTTTCGACCACAAAATTCAAAGCGGGCACACAAATAGGCCGTTACGCCACCAAAAAACACCGCACCGAAAACACTTCCCAACAACAACAGAAGCGAATTCTGCCCGTAGGCTGAGAGCAGTTCTGGAGAAAGAGTGAGAGTTTCAGAAAAAAAAGCTCCGCTCCCTTCCACCACCAAAGCGAAGAGGGGAGCCAAAAAAACAGCGACACAAACAAGGATGAAAAACTTAGCCAAAAGACTCAACGCCAACCAGCCTCTTCGAGGATTTTGATTGCTTCAGGTGTGTTTTGCCCGACAGCTGACAGCCCCTTCAAATCGAGCTTAGGTTGGCCCAGTGATTTCAGAACAGCCGGAATCGCAACATCCGCTCGAACCGGGTACTCTTTACTGTAGGAGACGAAGATCTCCTGCCCTTCTTTGCTGACCAGAAACTCAAGAAATTGGCGTGCATGAGCCACGTTCTTCGCTGAACGGGTGATGCCGCCACCACTGATATTGGCATGGGCACCTCTGTCTTTCTGGTTGGGGAACACGACCGCAGTATTCTTCATGAGGTCTTTCTCTGCTGGATTCTTGGAATCGAGCAGACGCGCAACATAGTAGCTGTTCACCATAGCGACATCACCTTCACCGGCAGCGATTGCTTTGATCTGGTCGGTATCACCACCTTGAGGCTTGCGCGCGAGGTTCGCCGTTACACCCTTCGCCCAACCAACGACTGCATCGCGTCCGTTGGCTGCGAGAAGCGTGGCTGCAAGCGACTGGTTGTAAACATGGTTAGAGCTACGCACCAGAACCCGCCCCTTCAGCGCAGGTGAAGCGATATCTTCCATGCGCGCGATTTGCTCGGGCTTAATTTTTTCTTTGTTGTAGGCCAGTGCACGCACACGCATGGCAAGGCCTGTCCAATTGTCTTTAGGATCGCGAAACTCCGTGGGGACACTCTTCTTGACCGCCGCAGACGCGAGTGGCTGAAAAATTCCGGCTTCCGAGGCTCTCCAGAGATTTCCGACGTCGGCTGTAATGACCACATCCGCTTGGCTCTTGTCTTTTTCCTCAATGATGCGCGCAATCAGCTGTGAGGCTTCTTTGATCTGAACGATATTCACCGCAATGCCCGTTTTCTTCTCAAACTCAGAAGCGAGCTTTTGATCGGATTCATAGTGGCGGGTTGTGTAGACGTTGATAGATTTTTTGGCCTCAGCTGGGTGCGCGATCAATGGTAAGCTAGAAGCAATCAAAACTGCGAATATGGTGTTCAAGCGCATTTGTCCTCTCCTTTTCTCTTGTCTTCTGAGGTCTAATGCAATTGAGAATCAATTTCAATAAGGAATTGTGTTTTTTTGAGAATAAATTTCAATAAGAGACTAAGATATGAATATCAATAATAAAAATAATTATATAAAACTTTTCTTATGCGTCTTCTTGAGCCTGCCAACGCAGGCGACTGCTCAACCCAGAGGCCTGGTGAGAGAAGTGATGGTCAGCGCCGCACAGCAATCTTCCACTCTCGCAGTGGCTCGCTGCGCACAACAAAACCCGCAGAAGCTTGCAGGCGTGGTGGTGGCCTTACATGGCCGCGGTGGCCACGCATCAACAGCAGACCTCGCTCAAATGTTTTTAAAATTCGCCTGTCCGAGAAGTTTTGCGGTGGTGGCTCCACGCGCTCCAACCAAAAACCACAATTGGCCGTTTGAAAAAATGGAGGGTGAAAAACAAGACCTATTTTTAATAGAGCTGATAAAAAAAACAATTCCCAAAGAATTAGAAAGCAAAGAGGAACTGAAAATTTATTTGGTAGGAGTTTCGGCGGGCGCAACATTTTTGATGGGTGATTTTTATCCACGTCATGGTGCACAGCTCAAAGGCGTGGCCGCTGCGCTCTGCGGTGGATCTGCACCGACAACAGCAAAGATTCAGGGATTAAGCACATTGGAGAAAAATTTTCCGCTTTTTATTCAAATGAGCCGCAAGGATTTTTTGTTTCAACAAACAGAGCAAGGCCTGAAAAAATACGCCGAAATGGGTTTACCCTTGCGTGCACGGCTCACCGAAGAGCCCGGCCACTGTGCATTTGATTTTGCGGACAGCCTAGAGCTGATTGAGAAACAGGTGCGCTGATTCAATTGACATCTTGGCGATACAAAGAACGCACAAGCCCGATGATTTTATCGGACTCATTCAATCCAAATGGAATAGCTGCAAAATCGTTGTTCTCGGGAACAAGCAGTGCCGGGGGAAGATTCTCAAAAGAGCGTTTGTTTGAATGCATGAGGTTCTCGTGAGCCTGGCGGTATAATTGCGAACCACGCATGGCAAAGCGCTTCACAGTAACTTCGTGATCGCCAACCGCCGCAACAACGATGTCACCATTGCGTGCGCTTGTGGCGGATTCAACCAACAGAAAATCTCCGGGAAGAAAGCCGACGTTCATCATGCTGTAGCCATCAACTGCGACTGCAAAGAGATCACTTTCGGTGGATTTTTTTGCCACGTTCATGAAGGGGACGGTTGTGCTTGCGTGCTCGATGGCTTCAATCGGAGAACCGGCTTGAACCAAACCGATGACCGGCACAAACAAACATGCGGGCTGCTCTGGGGAACCGCTGCGTGAGGCCGACGTGCCTAAAGACGCTCGCCCTGCCTCGGATTGAGATAGCCCCAATGGAGCGCGATCTCTCAGGACGTTGCGCAACAAGCGCGAGGTTCCAGAACTTGATGTGCCTTGAGATTGCGCTTGCGCTGCCCACCACTCCACCGCTTCCGAGGTTGGTACCAGCTGCCGCGACTTGCCCGGATTGGGGGGCAACAGAAAACCTTTCTTGCGCAGCACGTTCACCACATCCTGCGCACTGCCTACAGCCTTCCACTCAAAGTGTGCTGCGATCTCCCGCAGTGTGGGCGGCATGCCAGTGTGATCGAGGCATTGAAGAATGTAGGTGATCACCTGGCCTTGTAGGTCGGTTAACGGCAACATACAAATATACCCCATACAAAACAGCAAGAGAGCGAGTCGTGCGTTAGTCTAAGCAACTCACGAAATTCCCAAGAGATTTATGACACAATAAAAAAACAAACGCAAGTCCGGTGGGTTGAATAGAGCCATACACAGTTCGGGTGATGTTATTTCAAAGCGAGTCCTCGGAGGGAGGGTGACACGCTTGCTATCCCAACACAGATTTAATACCATACACATGTACCCCATACAGAGCCATAAAGACTCTCGACCGGGGTATTTAACCTACTGAACTTCGAGTTGTTTTATGAGCAGCGGACTCCACATCCCCTTTCAGATCGAAGCTTCTGCTCGGCCGCGGGAAGCCTCGCTCACACGCCCGTCCTCTACTGGGTTTGTGCGTCTCAACAGTACCCCCCTGAGAATCTGGGGCACTCACAACCGCGCTCTGCCTGCAGCTCTGCAGGCTCTACAGCTCAAACCCTATGCGCAAACCCTAGAACTCCTCCGCAAGCAACAAAACATTCTGCGCAAGCGCGAGCGCGATCCTCATCTTCTACTCAACATCGCCTGGATCTCCCTGGCCAGCAGCGCGCTGGAGTTCAACCGCCGCACCCTTGAATCTTTTGAGATCTCGCTTGCACACACACTTTTTCTTGAAAGCACACACCCCCAACAAAGCGTTGAGGCAGTGTGCAGTGAAGGGCATTTTGATGTCATTGTTCTTGAAGCCCCTCTCACTCCGGTCATCCTCAAACGCGCGCAGCGCTGGCTCAAACCGAGCACTCACAATCCAATGCAGCCGCAGTCGGCCAACGGGCTCGAAAATGCTGTGCGCGATCGCTTGTTCATTGCCCTCGATGAAACACGAGGGCGCACATGAGGTTCAAACATTTCTCCGGCAAATCCATAGGCACTCTGTTCGAACAGCGCAGCCTCAAAGCCTCATCGCGCACGCATCTTCCGCTCAGCCGCGGTGCGCACACTGGCACGTTGTGGGGATACATTTTTCTTCCGGATCTCAACTCCAATTCACTTTTCGCGGCGCGCACACTGGCACAGGCGTTGTCGGAGCATGTCCTTCGACCCCACCTCACCGTCCTGCTCGTCTCCCTCCAACACACCCTCCGGTATTTCGGGTCATGGGATGCCATGGCTCGTGTCTACCATGCTCAGGTGCAGCACCTGGCGCCCGGTGTGCGGCCGCGACTTCTCCTCTCGCATCATCTTTTTGCCGGGCTTCACTTTGGTCTGCATCATCCTGAAACCGAATTTGTCGTGGCCGATTCCAACAATCTCGTGTTCCGCAATCATCTTTCGGCTCTGGGTTGGCCTGAGTGGCGGGAAGCATGTCTGCTCTTTGCGAGCCTTCTTCAACTCAAAAACACCGAACTCCAGGAACTTGTGCGCAGTGTCAGCCAGTTTTCCGAGGCCGCGCAAAAAATGCGTTTCCAAAGCCCTGCACATTTTCCACACGACCTGCAAAACGACGACATCGCACGCCGCTTCGGACGCTGGGCGGTTCTCTTCTGGGAAATGTGGAGCCGACCAGAGCTCTCGCTGGGAACTGTCTTCAAAGATCTCCCTCAAGACCTCTGCGCCGAGGATTTCATCACCACAAGCGAAGACTGCGACGACTTCCGCAACGAACCGAGCTATCCGATCAGCACGCTTCCCGCTATGCTTGAAAGTGTCTTCAGAAAGCTTCTCGATAAAGTGTCGGCCTACAACAGCCTGGAGCGCGCCTTCGGTATCCGCGACTTCAAGCTCACCCTCGAAATTGAAAACAATCTCAAAATTCAGCAGTCGTGTTTGCTGAATGAACCGGTTATGGAATTCAACAAAACCACACGGCTGTTGCTCGACAACCTGCTCGCCAAGCTACCGCACAAAGGCCAGGAGTTTCAGCACCCCAACGAGCCCTCATTTTATTTCAAGGCCTTTCAAATTTATCGGCTCACACTGGAACCACTGCGCATCACACCATGCACTGTTTCAGCATCAAGCGCTCTGCACACCCAGCGCGCTTCCCTGCCGCTTGAGCGCATCATCCAGAACCTTGAGCTCAAGCATGCAGGCGAAGCCTTTCAGGTTCCCTTGCAGGCCAGCTTCTCGAGTGCGTCTTCTCCACAAAAAAATACCACTAAACTTGTGGAGGCAGCCGAAAAGCTGCAGTACTTGAACAAAAAGAAAATGAACCAACACGCCCCTTCGTGTTTGTTCCGCTATGCCGTGCAGGAGCGGCCGTTGCATCTGCTCAAGGAGAAAATCGAGTTCACTCTCTCTGATTTTTTTGCTGCACGCGAAGCTCCCGTACATCACCTCGAATATCTGGAAAGCATCGAGAGCGAAGATCTCTACGCCCTCCACGCGCCCTCGCTCCCTGCCCTGCTGCTCAGCTGCGCTGCGGGAAGCGCACCTGCAGAGGCTCGCTTTGAGCTCAAGGGCATCTACGAACCCCGTGGCAGCTCACTCCAGGAAAGGCTTTTTTAGGCGTGTACGTTTGGCTGTCACACTCCAATTATTCCTTTCTACAAGGAGCCTCGTACCCAAGAGAACTTGTGGAGGCTGCCTGCGAACAGGGCTGGTGGGGGTTGGGCATCACCGATTTCGATGGTGTGTATGGGATTGTGCAGACTCACCTCGCCGCAAAGAATCATTCACATCCGCTGCCGCTCTTTTATGGTGCCGAGCTGCTGCTGCATTGCCCTGTTCCCGAGGCTCTGCGCACAGATCCCCTCGCCGCGCGCATCTGGGATGATCCCGTGCACAATGCGCCTGTGTTTCTGCAAAACCGGGTTGCGTTTCTGGCCACAAGCAAATCTTCATACGCTGAAATCTGCACACTCATCAGCTATGCGCACCGCAATGGCAAAACAGCAACCCCGCTCGAGTGGAACGATCCGCACATCCCCTGGCCGCGTGAGGCTGTGGTGCTCTGGCCGATGCGTGGTGTGCAGCAGCTGTTTTCACCACGTCAGTCCCATCTCTTCAATGCGTGGAGCGAGTGCGTGGGGCATTTCGCAGAGCGTTATCCGCAGCGCTTTTTCATGGCACTCACCCCACCCAGCACACCCTTCGAACGCCAGGCCTATGCCAATCACCTGGCCTGCCACCGAAAATTCTCATGGCCGCTTGTGGCTACACCGGATGTCTTTTTTCATGTTCCTGAACGCAAAGAACTGCACGACATCCTCACTGCCATCCGCTTGAACACCCCGCTCGAAAACATTCCCTGGGCGTGCTTCAGCAACACACGCCGCAGCATGACCCCAGCGCAGCATTTTGCAATGGAATTCCCGAAAGTCCCGGAGCTTGTCGATGCCCTTGCGAACAACAAAAAACTCTCAGGATTCTTTCAATTCTCGTTGAACGAACTCAAGTACAACTACCCGTCCAAGTTCATTCCCGAGGGCTACAACGCCGAAAGCTACCTCGAATTCCTGGTGCACGAAGCTCTGCAGCGGCGCTACAATAACGCCCCGCCGCAGCGGATTTTGGCTCTGGTAGAAAAAGAAATGAATGTGGTACGCGACCTCAAATTCGCCGACTACTTTCTCACTGTCTGGGATATTGTCCGCTTTGCACGCGAGCAAGATATCCTCTGCCAAGGGCGTGGTTCTTCTGCCAACTCGGCCATCTGCTTTCTGCTGGGCATCACGGCGGTCGACCCAATGGTCTCCGATGTTCTGTTTGAGCGTTTCATTAGCCGTGAGCGCGGCGAACCTCCGGATATCGATGTCGACTTCGAGCACGAACGCAGAGAGGAAGTCATTCAATACATCTATGAGCACTACGGCCGCTCGCATGCAGCTATGGTGGCCAACGTCATCACCTTCCGCAGCCGTGGAGCGCGCCGCTTTGTGGGCAAAGCGCTCGGCCTCTCCGATGACCAACTGAATGAGCCCCAGTCACCAGAGTTCAATGCCCGCTGGGAACACTTTATTGGCCTCATCAAAGGCTTCCCACGCCACCTCGGAATCCATTCGGGCGGATTCGTGATCAGTCACGAACCACTCAACATGTTGAGCCCGGTTGAGCCTGCCACCATGCCCGGGCGGAGCGTGGTGCAGTGGTGCAAAGATGACATCGAGGCTCTTGGGCTCTTCAAAGTGGATGTGCTTGCGCTCGGAATGCTCACAGCCCTGCGCAAGACCTTTGCCGAACTGCGGCGACACCGCATGTGCATACCGGGTACGCTTATCCCGGTACAGCTCGACACCATCCCGGCCGAATGCAGCAAAACCTACGACCTGATTTGCGCAGCACGCACCACTGGAGTGTTTCAAATTGAAAGCCGTGCACAAATGAGCATGCTGCCCAAGGTCAAGCCACGCAGCTTTTACGATATTGTGATTCAAGTCGGGATTGTTCGCCCAGGTCCCATCGTCTCAGGCATTGTTCCGACCTATGTGAAACGCAAGCGTGGTCTGGAGAAGGTCACCTATGCGCACCCCAGCCTTGAGCGGATTCTGCACCGCACCCTGGGTGTGCCGGTGTTCCAGGAACAAGTGATGCGCATTGCCATGGCTGTTGGAAATTTTTCGGGCGGTGAAGCCGACGAACTCCGCCGAGCCATGGGAGCATGGAAATTCACAGGACGCATCTCCCAATTCGAAGAGAAGCTGCGCAGCGGCATGAAGCAAAATGGTATCCCAGATGCTTTTGCAGACCTCATCTACAGCCAGATTGAGGGTTTTTCGCAGTACGGCTTTCCGGAATCCCATGCCACCAGCTTTGCGCATTTGGCTTATGCATCGTGTTGGCTCAAAGCGCATTTCCCCATCTACTTTCTGGCAGGCTTGCTCAACTCGCAGCCTCTTGGCTTCTACTCACCGCACAGTCTTATTCAGGAGGCACGCCACAGTGGTCTCGCAGTATACCCTCCCTGTGTGTTGCGCTCGGGCTGGGATCACTACGTCACAAAAAATGGAGCTCTCCAGCTCGGCTTAAGGTTTTTGCGCGGCCTCAGCGAAGAGCGGGCACGCGCTTATGTGGTACAGCGACAAGAGCTTCTCCGCAGCCGCAAAAACCTTTCCCTGCACGACACCATTGCGCTGTGCGACAACTTCTATGCCCATGAAAAAATCCTGCTGGCACAGGCCAACTGCTTTGAGGTCTTCGATGCCAACCGCCGCAATATTCTCTGGCTGCTGCTGGCTCGCCCTTCGGCGCTCATGCCGGATGTCGAGTATGTGTTGTTTCCGGAAAAAGAATCCCTGCAGCACGAAGCCTGGGACAACATGCAAGACGACTTCGCCAGCACACAAAGTACATTCGGCCCTCATCCAATGCTGCTTCTGCGCAACATCGGCTGGCCTTATGCCTTCCCGGTAGAGAATCTCACACCCGCTTTTGCACTGCGCAAAAAACGCCACAAAACCCAAGTGGTGGTGGCAGGGCTTATTATGGTGCGACAATCGCCCGGCACAGCAAAAGGAATGCTCTTTATGACGCTCGAAGATGAAACCGGCACCATGAATCTGGTGTTTCGCCCCGACACCCAGGCACAATACAAAGAGTGGATGGAGAGCACTTCAATTCTCTGTGTGCGCGGCTGGGTGCAGGAAAATGGCCCCAACCCTTCGGTGCTGGTCACGGAAGTGTTGCCAGCAGTGCATCAAAAGAAATTACCCAGCGCACCACCCACCGGGCTAGAAAGAAACGATACGTTGTTTTGATGAAGGTCAATATTAAAAACAGCGATCTCGCAAAAATGCAACTACTGACACATTTGTTCAAAAATTTTCAACGCAGAGCCACTCGAGTCCCGAACATCAAATCCCTTCAGGTCAAGTTTCGCTTTTGTCCACCCGTTCTTCTCAAAAACCCATTTCGAATTCGCAACACATTCATCAGAGTCACTGGAGGAGCACGTCTCGTCTTTTCTTATTGGACTCTGGCGGGAGTAACCCTCCAGCGAACGCTCAACAAGCTCCAGTTGATTTTTCGAGTTCAAACAAAAACGCACTCCGACCTCAGAATGAGGACCAAAGAAATCGGTAGATTTAGAATCCAATAGGCTTTCTTTTTCCTTAAATTGACTGATGAGAATCCAACCTTTCCCATCCCAACGCCAGGATTCTTTCAGCCAGTTTTTTCCGGAATCGAATCCCCCAAACAGAACAAGCTGACCCGTAACAGGATCTCTCCACAAAACTGCATTGCTTCGTGCGGAGAGGCCTTGCGTATCTGGTTCTGTTCTTTTTGAGGAACGTTGGTTCACAGACTGTGTGACTGAGACTCCCGAGAGTTGAGACCATTTGTTTCCGCTCCAAAGCCAAAAAGCACTTGAAACATTTCTTCGACTTTGTCCACCGAAGAGCCAGTAATCTCCATTTGAATCTGCCCAAGCAGCAAACTGACTCTCCACATCTGGAACAGCCGCAGCTTCATCAATCTTGCCAGACGTTGCGCCTCCAGTGAGCCATCGCCAACGCTGACCATCCCACTTCCAGAGGTCAAAACCTTTCGCTAAATCCAAGCGACGTGCCGACAAATTCTCAAATCCATTCTGAACATTCAAACCCGACGCATAAATATACACGTCATTATTCGGAGCAATAGTCATATTGTAACTGAGATACTGAAATTCGATTCCGTATTTCTTTTCGATTTCAGGTTGCAAATCCGCAACCTTCACCCATTTTTTTTCTTTCAAACGCCAGAGGTCGAGTTTATCTTCGCTATAGGAAGAGTCTTCTGATAAATTCCTCTTAAAATCGGAATGAGTCTCTTCCATTGAACCACCAAAGAGCCAAACCGTGCCATCGTTCGATTTCTGAGTGTGCGTATTGATGCGTCTTCCCGGGTATTCAATCTTCCTGTTTTTGCTTTTGTTTGATTTAATCTCATCGACCCAGCGGTATTTCAGGTCGTCATCTGACCCTGGCGCCCCATCGGCTCCGTTCGACACCCACACGGGATACCCATCCACAAAATTATAATTAAAAGAATTCCCCCAACCGTCCCTCAGAGTGTCGGGTGAAAGTCGTGATGACAAACGCTGACCAACTTGCTCGCTTGTGAGAACCTCAAGCGCAGAAGGAAAATCACCCCGAACCTCAACAAAATCGAGCAGTGCTTGTTGAATTGCTTCAGCGTTTAAATGTGTCTTCAAGGTAGGAGCCATCACTTTGATGGTCTGAGGTGTATTCGATGCTTCAAGACTCCACACCTCTCCATCCCAACTCCACGAATCGTAGACAATGGATTCGATGGACTGGACACTCCCAATTCGACAGCCCAGATTCACGCACGACTGATCAAATTCCGAAGTTCCGCCAAAAAGTGTCACTCGGCCATCAGCTGCGCGCGCCACAACACTTTCCGACCTCGCCCCTGGAGAGCCTACGCCCGACATTCTCTTGCGCAAATTATTGTTTTCAATCACGCCTCGGAAGCGATGGCCGGAAACCCAGGTCCAAGATGAGCCATCCCAACGCCAGAGGTCGCTCACTCTCACTTCATTTGCTAAATTGTCGATTCCGCGTGTTCTTTCCTTATTTTTACTACCACCAAAAAGGAAAAGGTTATTCTCGGAATCAAGCCACGACGACGCTCCATAACGTTCAGGCGGATAATTGAGGGACGATGCGTGCCCTCGTCTGCCAAAACGGGAGGGTCTGCTCGAGTTAGGAATGCCGGATAATAGAACCCAGCTTTTTCCGTTCCATTGCCACAAATCATTCGAAACAACACGCATCGTGTAGTCTCTGACAGTGCAGAAACTGATTCCGCCGAAAAGAAAGAATTGTCCCTTGGCATCAACCCAGATTGAAGGGCTTCGCCGAGGATTGGGTTGTGTGCGAGCCTCACAGGCATCTTCATTTGATGCAAAGACTTTTGTCCATTGCGTTCCACTCCATTTCCAGAGTTCATTCAATGTTGGTTTTTTGGAATCGTCCCCTTCGCCACCATAGAGCCAAACTTCCCCCTGAGCGTCTACCCAAGCGCGCGCATCACTGCGTGGCGAAGGCATTTCGACGGATGGTGAGGGTGATTTTTCTCTCGAAGTTTTCCGATTTTTCGAAGAATCACTTGACAAGACATTCATCCAGGAACGCCCATCCCACTTCCAAAGCTCATTGTTCATTCTTGGAGTGGAAAAAGAACCAGAATGGTAGGAGAAACCTCCGAACATCCAAAGATGACCTGCTCTGTCAATCCAGGTCGTCGTCGCAACGCGGGGAGATGGCTCCTGCTCTGCGCTTGCAGAAACATTCTTCTCATTTGCTTGGGCGCACTTCCGACCCGCAAGCCATGTCCAGTTTTTTCCGTCCCACTTCCAGAGGTCATTGCTAAACATCATACGGTTGTTCTCGGTGCAAAGACCACCGAAGAGCCACGACTCCTTTCCGTTCGTCCACAAGGCTGAGCGCTCGCGAAATCCGGGAAAGCTGTGGGCGGAGGATTTCCCGAGCGCGGGATAGACTGCAGAAATCCACAACCGGCGCAGATCATCGCTTGTACCAAAACGACCATCCACCCCTGCGGAAGCAACCTCTACCGTATTCTGAACGTTGCTGTATTGGATTTTGTCATTGTAGAAACCGTACTTGAATTCATCGCTGGGCAAATACGGTCCACGCCAATTGATGTTTCCTTGGGGCTTTGTGAATAAGGCATCGAGACCCTCATCTTGTGTCGGAGGTCTGCCTACGTCTCCCGCAAATTCCGAAATGGCGACATCAATTCTGGAAAATGCCACGCTGGTTTGTTCCCTTTTCCAATCTGCAATACTAGTTTCACGTCTTTTGATTTGTCTGGGTGAGGAGAAATCCCGTTCAAAAATCCATTTTCCTTGTTCGAATTTCCAAAGCTCTCTTAAGTCTTCTTTGGAGCCATGAATCGAAGCGCCATGCCCACCGAGCAACCATAACGTTTGAGCTGAATCAATCCAGGTTATAGCTCCCGTGCGAAAAGCGGGACTCGAGTCTTTTTCCAGGCCGGGACGCCTGCGCGGAATCGGAGGATTGAGCTCGGTGTTTTTGGTCACTAATGTCCACTGGCCACCCTCCCACTTCCACAGGTCATTCATTGCTGGTGTATCGCTGCTTTTTCCGCCTAAAAGCCAAAGACATCCGCTTGCATCTTGCCACGTTGTTGCCATTGAACGTCTGCCAGGATGACCACCACCAGGGCGTTCAACAATCCGATTCCAAGTCTCACCATTCCACTTCCAGAAATTCGGACGAAGAATTTTTTCATTCGATGCTCTTCCGTTCTCCCCTCCAAAAACAATTGTATGACCTTGGGCGTCCGTCCAATGCGCTGCATGCTGATTTACAAAAGGAAGCTCTCTGTCATTCGTTGAGAGCCAATTTTCCTTCGCCCAAGCTTTTCCATTCCAAACCCAGACCTCATTGGTTTCTTTTCCGTAATCGCCTCCCTCAGAAACCCAAAAATGTCCCGCTTTGTCTTTCCAGAAGAAAACTTCAGAATTGATGACAGGCATCGGCAATTTTGAAAATTCAAACTTTTCTCTCTTAGGCAGCAGACCCGATTTTAAAACTGACTTTGCGTTGTCATCAGGATTGATTTGGATGCATTCATGGATTTGACCACGCCTCCCCCTGCACGCGGTCATGTTTTTGATTTCGCGTTGATGCAATTTCCAGAACAAAGCACTGCGCGTGCCTGCGAACAACCCCCAGACACCTCCCGAAGTATCAGCCCATAATGCGCGCGCCTTATTTTCATCAGAATAATAAGCTTTCGCTACCAAAGCCCACGCGTCGTTTTTATACTTCCAGAGCTCAAATTTGTTCTGTTCAGAAATATTTTGCCCAATCAACCAAACCGTTCCATCGGGTGCGACAGTTTGAATCGACCCGCGGAGGTCTGGGTTGGGGATCTTCTGGGTCAGGCCAAACTCTTGATAACGATAAATGAGTTTCTTGTCCGAGCCTGCTTCTCTGAGCTGCTCAAGACTCCTGGGGCTCAGTACAAACTCGTATTCTACTTTTTCCTGGTCGGACTTCCTGAAGCCGAATTTCTCTCCCCAGGGGTCAATCAAACTCTCTGAACCTGAGAGGTAGGGGCCTTTCCAGAGCGGATCCGACTCCAAATTCTTGAGCAAAACATCGAGACCGTTTGCAGAGAGAGGGAGCTTGCCCGTGTCAATGGCGTACGCCTTTATCGCGCGCTCCAATTCCGATCGCTTGTCGTCGAGCTGTGACTTCTTCTGATGCAATTGAGCCGATTCAATTGAGTGTGGATGATCTCGATGCCGGTTTTTCTTGGATTTTTGTGATGGACTGCTCGCAGAACCAGTTATTTGAGCGGCGTTGTCCGCGACCTGCTCAGCTGGACGTGACTGGATCTGTTTGCGGTGTTCCTTACATTCGGATGTGCACTTTTGCCCGACGAGGCTGAGTAACGAATGCCAGACCCGGACGTGCCATTTCCTCGGAATTTCAAAGGTGACCCACAGAGCCTTCCTACCCGACTTGAATTCAGAAATTGGGGTACGCCATTGAACAGTTCCTCTGTCGCGGCTCACAATTCCGTTTGAATCGATTATACTTGCGACGTTGAAGCTCTGCACAAACTCGGTACGAGCGAGGTTTGTCTCAACTGATTTTGCAATCATCGCGCTCACTGCGTCTGAGCCTCCGACTCCTTTGGGCAGGAGCGACTCAGGTATAACGTCAGCAGTGCTCACAAAGCGCGTCAGCTTTAATGTTTTGTTATCAATACGTTCAAAGACAATATCGTGCTCAACTGATTTTTTGAGATTGACTATCTTTTCACTCTCGCTATCCAAAAAATTCCCGGTCTTTGAGAGCAAACTGTAATCTAGTGGGCCAGAAATCTTTTGCGCGCAGATAACACCAAATTCCGATCGCGCAAAAGATGTGGTCGCCACCATCTTTGTAGTTTGCGGTATTGAACGCTCAAAGATCTCTTTGCAGGTATTTACAATTTCGTTATCTACGTCGTTTTTATTCCTAGTTCCACCTTTGGAAATAGCATCACCAATGCGCATTTTGTATGATCGTTCAATTTCGAATTTGTCAGCACTTAGGGTGATGGAATGGTCGACATCGAGGTTAAAATCAAAGCACCCCGAAAGCACAACGGTCAGCGCAAAAAAGGAATATTTTCGTGCGTATCGAGTTACAACTGCAAAAATCATGAGTTCGAACTCCACTGCAGCTCAGGCGAATCGTTTCGCGCCGAGGGTTCGGACAATAATCCTGAAAACTTTATAGTTTTTAGCGGTTCCAAAATCACAGCAAATAGGCAAAGTAAAAAAATCAACCCACCCGAGACTTCTATCTCCCCACTCTTCCTGCTAATCTTTCACCCGTAAACTCAGCACCAAAAAAAGCAGACCCTCGAAGAAGATAAGGACTCTCATGCAGACATTTTCCGACTGGATTCAATTCTCGGTTTCCTCGGCAGTCGTTATTTTGTTTCTTGCCATTATTGCTTTGCTGCTGGTGGTGCTCGCACGCAGAAAACCCAAGCCCGAGGAAGACAACATCATCGTTGAACACCTCAATAAGAAATGGGAAAGCAACGCCGACCGCATGAATGCTGCGCTGCTCAAGCCTAAGGAGATCAAAGCGCTCTTGAAGGAGCGTGAGAAGGCCGAAAAGGCACAGGAAAAGGAAGAGAGCTCGAGCGCGCGCAAGCGGGTTTTTGTGGTCGATTTTGAGGGTGACCCAGGCGCATCACAGTGCGAAAACCTGCGTGAGCAAATCACAACTCTTATTTCGATAGCACGCCAGCAAGATGAAGTTGTTGTGCGCCTCGAAAGCCCTGGCGGTGTGGTGCACTCGTACGGTCTTGCTGCTTCTCAAATTGCTCGCCTCAGGAGCCGCAATATCCACGTCACAGCCGCGGTCGACAAAGTTGCGGCCAGCGGCGGTTACATGATTGCCTGTGTTGCAAACCGAATTGTAGCAGCGCCGTTTGCCTTCATTGGCTCAATTGGGGTGATCATGGGAACACCAAACCTCAACCGATTTCTGAAAAAACACGAGATTGATTACATCGAGCAAACTGCCGGTGAAAACAAACGCAACGTCACCCTTTTCGGCGAATTGACCGAAGAGAAACGCGGCAAGTTGAAAGAGCAGCTCAACCTCATCCACGACCTCTTCAAAAAGCACGTGGCTGAGTTTCGCCCCCAGGTGGACATTGCCCAGGTGGCCACGGGCGATGTTTGGCCTGCATCGGAAGCGCTCAAGCTCCAGCTTGTGGATGCCCTGAACACCAGCGATGACCTTCTCGTAGAAATGGGCAAAACCGCAGACGTCTACCTCATTAAATCTGAGGAGAAGCAGGATTTAAAAACCAAATTGCTCAAAAAGTTTTTTACCTCTGTCCGCAACGAAATTGCTGGCCTCATGAGACCATCGAGTCTCGTCTGAACTTGGCGGTGAGTTGTCATTTGTTTCTTTCTCTTGTGGAGAGGCGTCAATATGCCACGCTACTCAATTGCGCTTGCTGCTCTTGGCTCCGTGCTCGGCCTCATGTTGGGCTGCAAAGTTGCACCGGATTATGGGAACAGCCGCTCGCTCGCGCGTCTTTCAGCCTGCGCCACCGATTCTTTCAAAGCACTTGAGAAAGCCTGGCCGGGAACACGGCTGAATCCAGACGAACTCGAGACTGCGCTTGAGTTTGACTGCAAAGAGAGCCTCAAAATCCGTTCGCTCAATGAGCCCGTCACAACTGCCAACACAGCAATGAACAACATCACCCGTCTCGTGGCCAAAGTTCCCAACGGATTTGTGAAAGACTCGGTTGCTATCCTCAAGCCCTACTGCCGGAACGAAAACGATCTTTACGGCCCGTTCTGCATGGCAGCTGATGTGGAATCCGCAGCGGAAATAACGCAGGATAAGGAGCTCATTGCACTGCTTCCGCAAGCGGTAAATGCCCTCGGAAAAGAGATTGCCAACTCCACAGAGGTCGATTTTAACCAAATTCTTGCACGCAGCCTTCCAGCAACATTAAACAACCGCACACAGCGCATCGCGCTTCTCGCTGGTTTCCTTGGACTCGACGACAACGCTGTTCAGGCAGACAGGCTCAAGGCAAATCTACTGAAGGAAAAGCGCCTTGAGGAATACGCGCGCGTCTTTCCAGCTCTCACTCAATATGCAGTTTTCCCAGCCCAGGGCCAGAACGATTACAGTCGCGATTTCCTCGCCGTCCTCTTCTCAATACGCACAGGTCTGGCAACCCTGCCAGGTGTCGCCGAGGGAGAGAACCAAACCTACAAGGCTTATGCCGGATTCTATTTGGGATGCCGGATGGCTCAGCTCAAGCGCTCTGCCGCACTGGCAGAACTCGAGGCATACAGCATGGGCTATGCATATCAAATGACAAAACTCGCAGCGCGC
The DNA here is from genome assembly GCA_016868315.1 of Betaproteobacteria bacterium. Taxonomy (GTDB): domain Bacteria; phylum Bdellovibrionota_B; class Oligoflexia; order Silvanigrellales; family Silvanigrellaceae; genus RFOM01. The sequence continues at coordinate 15,378 of VGHE01000003.1, read as the reverse complement.
CTGCGCAAACCCATTGACCAGCTCGTGGCCGATACCCGAAAGCTCGATGCACACGGAAAGAAAACAGGGGAAAAAATGAAAGCCGGGGCACGCCACGGCTTCGAGGTTTGTTCTAAGTCTCTTTGAGGGTTCGCCCCAGAGGTTGCGCAGGCAAACCCTGAAGCGCACCCACGTGCGATGAACGCTCAGTGAACGCTAATGAGTTCAACTGTGAAAACGAGCGTTGCGTTGGGGCCAATTTTGCCACCTGCGCCGCGCGCTCCGTATGCAAGATCCGATGGAATGAACAGTTCCCACACAGCGCCCTCTTTCATGAGTTGGAGAGCTTCTGTCCAGCCAGCAATCACACCATTCACAGGGAAGGTTGCAGGCTCGCCACGATCATAGGAGCTGTCGAACACGCTGCCATCGAGCAATGTGCCTTTATAGTGCGTTGTGACCTTGTCTGTTGCCTTGGGCGATTTTCCTGTGCCCGCCTTCACTTCACGGTATTGCAATCCTGAAGCCAGGGTCACAACACCCGCTTTGTGGCGGTTGAGCTCAAGAAAGGTCTGGCCTTCGGAGGTGTTTTTCTCGGTTGCTGCAGCCTGCATTTTTGCCTGCTTGGCTTCCATCTCGGTTTGGAAAGCGGTCATGATCGCTTGGATTTCATCGTCCGAAAATTTTGGAGCGGCATCGTTCAAGGCATCGGCGACGCCGGCGGAGAGAGCTTGAGCTTCGATATCGATGCCCTGGTTGGCAAGATTGCGACCGATGTCGAGACCGATAATGTAACTAATTTTTTGCAGCTGTGTCTGAAGCATGAGGTATCTCTCCCATAAATGTTGGGCACTTGTATCACCCCAGAGAGGCCTCCGATAGAGAGTCACAATTTTTTTTTAATCCCACACCTTTTGACAATGATATTATTGCCTTGATCAACTCAATTGCCTAAACTTCGCTGTGACAAACAAACACTCACCGCGTCATGAGTCGAACTTGGGAGAACGATGTTGCCTCAACACAATACAATGCTCACTCCCCTCCTGCGCTACTGTGTGCTGGTGTGTGTGGCCTTGTTTCTGAACCCGTTTACCTTTGTTCATCGGTCTGCGCAGGCCGAGGTTTCCATTCCGGAACTCTCCTCTCCGGTCATTGACTCTGGAGAATTCCTATCTCGCTCTGAAGAGGAACGGCTCCGAGAGCGCCTGACGACACTCAAGCAGAGTGGTGGACCGCAGATGCAAATCTGGACACTGAAATCTCTCGAGGGTGAACCCATAGAAACCCTCAGCCTGCGTGCTGTTGAAAAATGGAAGCTTGGCAACATTGAAAGGGATGATGGTCTTTTGTTGACCATCGCAAAATCAGAGCGGCGCTATCGCCTTGAGGTGGGTCAGGGACTTGAAGGTGTGATACCGGATATCATGGCCTCCCGTTTGCTCCGGAAATACCTCGTACCTGGTCTACGCACAGGCACAACCGATTCAGCATTACTTGCGCTGATTGATGAAATTGAAAGACTCGTACGTCCCGGACAGAGCTCAGCCGATGACGTCCAGGACAAGCACAATCCACTCAACCTGACTCTCCTCTACATTTTTTTGATTCTCCTGTTTATTGGCGGCCTCCTCTTCCAGAGTATCGTTAGAAGAGGAGGCAGAGGACGCTCAGCGTGGGAAACGGGCGGTGTGAACGATTCCTATCATGGCTCATACGGTTCCGGATCGCGCGGCGGCTGGGGTGGTGGCTGGGGTGGCGGAGGTGGAGGATTCTCCGGTGGTGGCGCAAGTGGCGATTGGTAAACATTCAAAAGGAGTTCAAACAATGAACGTTATGAAAAACAGACTCTTGATTGCTTCCACCCTCATCGCATCTGGCGCAGGTGTCACGGGGTGTGGTTTGCAGAGTATTCCAAAATCAAAGAACGCGGTTGATGCTGCCTACGCAGAGGTCACAAACCAATACCAACGCCGTGCCGATTTGGTTCCGAATTTGGTCGAAGTCGTTAAAGCCACAGCTGCAACTGAAAAGGAAACCCTCGAGGCTGTGGTCAATGCCCGTGCCAAAGCAACCCAGATGCAGGTGAACCTTGGGGACGCAGAATCCGTGCGTCAATTTCAGAGTGCGCAAGCATCTTTGAGCAGCGCACTTTCGCGCCTTATGGTGGTGAGCGAAAACTATCCCCAGCTCAAAGCCTCAGAAAGTTATCGTGACCTTCAGGTGCAGCTCGAGGGAACTGAGAATCGCATTACGGTTGCGCGGCAGCGCGTGATTGCAGCCATTGAAGAGCACAACAATCAAATCACAATTTTCCCAACCAGCATCACCAACAATTTTATTTATCACTACAAACCTCTGCCGCAGTGGGGTTCCGACAAAGATGTCAAAACACTCGAACAAGCTCCAAAAGTGGATTTCAAGAAATGAACAACAGGAAATTGAACGCCTGATTCTTGAACTCGAGCAGAAATTCCCTCTCGAGGTCGTCGTTGCGTTCACCGATAAACCTGCGCTGGTCTCTTTTGCAGCTGCGCGCATGATTGCCTTGCTCGCCGTTGCTGCCGAACTCATTGCCGAGGCTTTCTGGATACCCGTGCCAGCTTGGTTGTTGGGACTAGTGGTGTTTTTTGCACTTCTTCTGCCCACGTCTGCTTGGCAGAGCGCATGGATTTTCCGGCTCCTCAGGTTCAAACACGAGCGTCAGCAGGGTGTGATGCTGCAGGCTGAAAAATGTTTTTCTGATTTGGGATTGGCGCGCACCAAGGCGCGGAACGCTCTGCTTGTGTTTTTCAACATGAAAGAGCGCATCTTTCTCCTGCGCCCTGATAACACCTTGGCGACAGAGTGGCCCGAGTTGAAAATGGCCGAGCTCGTAGATGACGTTGGCCAGGCAATGAGCAGCAATGCTTCTGCTGCGTCGGCGTCGCTTCAATTATTAGAAAAGCTCCGCAAACTTGGAACTCTGCGTTGGCCCGAGGCGCAGGCGCTTCCCTCGGCCAATGAACTCCCCAATGGGGTTGCCTGGTGGCAAGACTAACTTCTGATCATCGACTGCCACCCACCCAAGATTCCGTAATCTCAGTGCATTGATGTTTAAATTCAGCCCTTGCTGCCAAAAAGCCGATAACTCTTATGGAGGTGATCGGCATGGCATTAGGCGCTCGGCACGCAGCAGGAATCTGCTCGGTCATCTCGGCCTTCACACTTGCATTTGTTGTTGTCACCGGGTGTTCAAAACCCCAAACTGCGATGAAAGTTCCAGTACGTCTGTGTGTTCCAAATCCCTTTTCGGCAAACAAAAGTAAACCGGAGAGCCCGGCTGGACTTGGAATTGTCAACGGTGTGGTTGCCGGAAACAGCGACCCACTCGAACGTACTGTGGTCGGTATTCTCATGCAGTACACACTCAGCGACGGAAACAGTTCAGGTGGAACCTGCACGGGAGTCGTCGCAGGCAAAGACGTTGTCCTGTCCGCAGCGCACTGTTTTCAACCGCCAGCTAATGCAACGAGCCGCAAGGTTTACATCACCTTCAATGAAGAGCTCCGAAATCTCGATGCCAGCGATGTTATTGAGGCTGAGCGTGTCATCACGCACCCGGATTACACGGGTAACAGAGCCAATTACTCAAACGCTGACATTGCTGTTCTGAAGCTCACTCGTTCCGTGCCATCGTCACAATTGGTGGCTTCCTTCGTGCGCAACCCGGGGTCACTCGCAGCGGGCTCAGGCATTACTGCCATTGGTTATGGTGTAACCGGAACGTCGAACAGAGATTCTGGACTGAAACGGCGAGCTGATTCCTCTGTTGCCAACCTAATTAATGCAGCGAACTACCCAGGCTCGCCACTGCGCGATCAGATCCGCATCGTTGACACTTCAGGCTCCACACGTGGCGCATGTTTCGGCGATAGCGGTGGACCTGGCTTCGTCCGAGGCAAGGCGAACGTTTTCGGTGTCGTTCAGGGCGTACACAGCACCGTTCAAGGCCTGGGTTCAAGCTGCGAAGAAGCTGATTATAACTACACTCTCGTGGCACCTTTCATGGGATGGATAGAGCAACAGATTGGCTACAAACTCAACGTTTCTGGCGACCCACAGAGCGTGGCTCAGTCGCCCGCCTGGGGGGGAATGGGTGGAAGCACGCCTTCGGCAAGTTCCGGGCCAGATGCATCGGAGCCTCGTGATACAGATGTATTCACACCTGAAGGCGGCGACACAGACGGAAAAACTTCTTCACCGAAGGTCGCTGTAAGCTCAAAGCGTGGCTCATCGAATCAAAGCGTTCTCCCGTACTGCAAGTGAATTCACTCCCTCTCGATACAGCCGAGCCCTTCAAGGAGCACACAGAGGCAGCTGTGCACTTTTTTCATTCCCCGACATGAGTTCCACAAGCTCTCTCATTCCTTCCGCCCTCCGGTGATTCGGTTCTGCTTCAATTGAAGTGTTCGATCCGAGAAAGGGAGGAATTTTAAATGATCCGTGGCAGCCTGATTTCCGTTTCCGCGCTGATATTGCTTGGGACTGCGTGTAAGACTCGTGACTTCAACGTCGACAGCAAGAAGGTCAGCGAACAAGACAAAATTCAAGGTAACGAGTGTCTGCGTCAACTGGCAAAATGGGAGAATGAGGCCAACGGCGTCAGCAAGCGAGCCTCGACTCTTCTCAAGCTCAAAAACTACGAGATTCCGTTAGAATTAATTGAAAGTGACGTTGCAGAGAGCACTCCAAAGGAAATCAAAGATGCCTTCTTCTTCGAGAAAGACGGCAAAAAATTCGTCCGCTGGATTGTGCAACAGGAAGACACCAAATGGTTCACCGAAGTGGAGACATTCCTGGAGAAAAAGACAGGTAAAAAGCCTGTGCAGCAGGAGTATTTCAATGGCTATCTCACTGCATCACGCAGTATGTTGGTGATTGACCCAGCGACCGGATACAGTTTTTCACTGAAGGCATCAACTAACAAGACAGGTGGCAATTGGAAGGATAAAAAACAAGATTGGAAAGACGGCCAAGATATCCGCGCTGTTTCCGATTACGTTGCGCGCCTTGAGAAAAACTTAAAACTCAAAAATGCAGTTATCCTTCAGGAACCGATGGCATTCGGAATTGCAGACATCGACCAATCAAACGTGGTACGTTTGGTGGGTGAAGTTGCCACTTGCGATAAATACTATCTCCCTGGTTTCAGTGCACTTCATGAACAAGTGGGTAAAGAACTCGCTGGAAAAGAAAACCCCGTTGAGTTCTGGAACGAATACTACGTGAAACCATTGGGGCGTGCACTGGCTGAGTTTGCTGGAATCTGGGGGCTATCATTTGATTCGCCGCATTCACAAAACTTCCTCATTGAGCTCGATAAGCAAAAGAAACCTACAGGCCGCGTGATTCTCCGTGACTTGGGAGATGTCTTTGTTCTCAAAGAGCAATCCGACTTGTTCGCCGCACAAAATGTTGCAACCCGATTGGCCGCAGCCGAAAACCTTCTCAACGGTCGGCTGAGCATTGCTGTTGGCCTTCTGCACGGCAACGTCCCTCCAAGCTGGGTGCGTCCGGAGCAATACGCAAATATCTGGGGTCCTGCGTTCTTTGAAAACTTTGAAAAAGAGTACACCACACTCACTGGTTTTGATGTGAGCAAGATTGGCTCGCCCATGGGTATGCAATCGCAATTCTCATACGTGAGCAAGGTTTACACGGTCGATCAAAACTGGAAAACAGCAATGAACACTTTTGCGTCCTGTGTGAAAACCCGGAAGGCAGATAAAGGCAGCTGTCCTCAGGGTGTCACCGAACGCCAGCGCTGATGGGCGAAGTGGGTGGCTGAAACTGCCACCCCAACTTCAAACTGAGCAGACCTGCAGTTTTTCGGCCCGGAAAATTCACATCCGGGCTTTTGCTTTTGAACAGTTCTATCGACACGCCCGTCACGATACTCAAATTGAAAATTGAAACGAACGATGTTCGGGTCGGATAGCGGAGTGACACGAGAAAACGTGGCTCAATGTAATTCCACTCCCCTTCACGGCTTTGTGAAACTGAGCTGTCAACTGCTTTCCAGTTTTGACCCCAGCCGAGAAGAATCTCGCCCCCCGTATGAAAGTAAGGCAAAAAGCTATATTCGCCGCCGAACGCGGTGAAATAACCGCTCCGCACAAGACTCAGTGTCGACGAACCTTGTCCCGTGCCGGAATTCACTTTGAGTTTGGATGAGCGGTAAGCATAACCCATGGGCTGCAACCAAACCCGGCTCAAGCTCCCTTTTTGAAGATAAATCTGAGCGAGTGGAGAAATCTGAAATCCGAGTCCAGACCATTCCAAGGTTTGTGTTTCGCCTGCAAGGGCATCGCGGCCAACAATCTCGTATGGAAAATCAAAATCAACGCCTAAACCAAGACCGAACATGTTCAGCAGGGGAAGATCCTTTATGTGGGGAATAAAGAGCTGAGATTCCCAGGTCAGCCCCGAGAGGGTTTGGTTTGACCCGAGCCCCGTGAGAAGATCGGATTCATTATTTATTTTCTGCCGCCATCCTACACCCACTCCGTAAGGAAGATTCTTTCCTGCCAGACTTGCTGGGGCGGGTGAGAGAATTGCAAATTTTTGGTTCTTTGCTCGACGTACTGTTCGCCGTTTGGGTGGCTCAGACGAATCGCGCTTATCGCCCGCATCACTCGGGTCAGCCGCGTCAGGCGCTGGAGGACTCACCTGAGGCGGCGCGGGAGAATCACCAGGAGTTGTTGCAGGAGATGCTGGAATCTCTGCACCTTGTTCAGTGGGTGGAGTTGCTCCAGCCTCTGAAGGAAGACTTACTGCAGGCTTGGTGCCTGTGGAGGTTCCGCTCGCAGACGAGTTCTCTGGCTTCGTGCTTTCCGCCTGTGCGAGCAAAGCAAATGCGACCGCTGAAGTGCTAAACAACCCAGCAACCACAACAAGCAGCAAAGCATTTCTGAGCCGAACACGTGTTGAGTTCATCCTCATGGACTCCAACACACATTTTCTGCAGGAGCAGCGCCACCGGTGCAGCGGGGAATTGAGTATGTTCTGGTCGCAGGATTACCGGCCAAATCAAAAACTGTGAGCAGGAATGTTGCCGGAGAATTCGAGGCTGCATCGGGGAACTGCACCCGCGTTTCACTCAAAGCATATCCAGCTGTCTCACAGCTCACAGAGGAGATGAGCATTTGCGCGTTGGTTTGAGGAGTTCCAATGAAAATTTTATTGATTTTCTGTCCGCGTCCAAGGCTTGGATCTACGCCATCTGCGATAGCATCTATTCCAGGCACGGCCGTGCAAGCATTCTGTCGGAATGCAAGAACATATTGACTCACTGTCGCCGGTTGAATTTGAACTGCCGCCGGCTTGGTGGTGAGCGGAAGTGGCGTGTTTGAGAGAACGACATCCAACTCTGTTCCAAGGTCAACACCACTCAAATCAGGTGTCCCAGAGTCGAACCAGATATTGGAGCGGCGGTTGATTGAGTTCTGCGGATCGTCGCGTGAAACGTTTTCATATCTATCCTTCAGAAAAAATGCTGCATTTTTAAAGCCACCCGCTGCAGTCAGTGTCAGCCCCAGTTCCGAGAGTGTCATGGTGTTACCTTGCGGTTGGCAGGTTTGCCAGACAAGTGGCGCGGCAAAATTAAAATTATCAGAGAACGAAATTGCAAACTTCATTCCCGCGGAGCAATCGAGATACTTTACCACAAAAGGCAGGTTGACATCACCCGCGATGACATTTTCTACGCCGGTGGCTCCGATGACCTGAAACCGGCTCGAAAACACTGTGCTGAGGTTGCGTACTATTTTGTCGAACGTGAATATTGCACGTGGCGACTTCAAACCGTTCTCAACATCTTTTTCTGAGAGGAGACTTTCCACCAACACAACAAACGAACCTCGGGTTGAGGTTCTGTCTTTAAAACTCGTAGGCAAGGCCACCCTGATTCGGGGCGAATAAACTCTAAAAAGCTGCTGCGATAGCAAGGTTCCCTCGGGCTTAGTTCCCTCAAAGATGCGAACACGAAAGCCGCGCTTGACTGAACTTTTGCTTTTAAACTCCAGCTCCACAGAGTCCGCGTTGGTGAGATAAGTTCCCAACGGAAGTGTGGCTGTAGCCGCCTCGAGCTGAGCGATTTGGGTTGTGAGTGAAACATCCCAGGAGGGATCCTTAGAATTCTTTTGCTCTCCCGAACACTCCTGCAGTTGCAAGACAACTTCTGAATTATTTTCTTTTGCCACAGCCGGCAAAGATGTTGACGTGCAGTATCCATCAGCTGACGCAATCACTTGAAAGAGTTTTTTTCCTTGTGCGTCGCTTGGCACAGGCCAAAGCGAAACTTTACCTTCACCATCCGTGCGCGATCCGATGGGAGTGAAATTAACTTCACGCGTGAAGTCGAGAAGCTCTGCATCCGCCTCGCGAGTCGATTTATTCTGCAACGGAACGACCGTTACAAGTGCGCCTTCTAGGGGACGCGACTGCGCACCCAAAACGCGGGCTCGCACCAAGGAGACCTGCACCGGCTCGATGGAGTCGGATTCCAAAGAGAGCGTATCATTCTGACTGAAACGTGAAAGCGCAGGCAAGGGCAACCAACGCTGCACGTAAAGTGGAAGAAAAGAGGATTGATTATTTTCAAGGCCTGAGAAGATTTCAAAGCGCAGATAACCAAACTCACTTTTACGAAAGCTGCGTCCATCTCGATTCGTCTCCGGAGAGATCTGCCCGAGTGATGCCAGCGACTCAGCTGCAGAGAGACCACGGCCAGCGAAAAAATTCGGTCGACTCACTGCGAAAGAGAATGTTCCAGAGAGAGCATCGAAGGTGAGAGTGCCCGATGGCAAAATCCGTCTTTGGCCATTTTCGTCGATAAGCGAAACGAGAGGAGTGCTTGCCAATGCAGCTGTGCGTTGCTGCTCTGAGAGCTTCAATTTCCCAGAAACTGTGAAACGAGAACGGACTGGCACCTCTTTCGTGGCTGTGCCGCATCCTAAGAAAAATAATATCAGTGTGTTTACGACAAAGAACAGCATCCTCGCGGACGCGCTCACAAACTCACCTCCCGCAACACAACCGCTCATGACTGTTGATGTTTTCGGACATCTGGAGTTCGATCTTTAGCGGGTTGCAAGTGAGCAAACTTTGCAGCTATGAGTGAACGAGCTTAAACAAATCCCCAACAATGTCGGGTTTAAACATGAAATTTGAATTTTCGAAAAACATCACATCTCGCCTTCTCGCACTTATTTTGCCACTCGGACTTGCTGTACCAACAACCGCCTCGGCCAACAGCGAATCCCCTCCTGCACAAGGCTCCGAGCCTTTTATGAAAGAAGTGAGCTTGATTGGAGGGGTGTCACAGGCCAGCGGCAGCGGTCTGAAGAACCTGAAGGCACCTCTAGGGGGCTTTATTTACTACCGCGCCTTCAGCGCGCCACAACCCGGCAAATTTGTACTCCGTATGTTGGCTGATACAGTCGTGACTCAGCTGACTCCCAATCAAACCCCGCTTGCACAACTCGAAGCGGAACGCTCGACCCGCGCTGTTCTTGTCCGTTTCGGCTTCTCAGGATGCTATGTGCCAGCCCCTCTCTGGCTCCTCTGCATGGACGACGGCCCGCGCGTTGCGTGGCTGGATCAAGGCTCCTCAAATGCTCAAGTCCTAGGCAGCTTCCCGCTTGGATTGAGTGTCCACTCCGGACACGCCCACCCCATCGCGCTGCACCTTCGAGCAGAATTCGGATGGTGGAAAAGCAAGATTAACAACGTCTCCCAGCAGAGCAATCTGAATCTCTTTTGGCTGGGAGTCGGCTACAACTGGTGAAGCGCCTGTCTCGTCAAAGGGCAGAAAATCAGGTATGCCAGTGGAAAAATCAGCGAAGGAGCGCAGATGAAAACCTACCACGACCTCCTGACTCATATTCTCGAGTTTGGTCACCGCAAGGATGACCGCACCGGAACAGGAACACTCAGTGTCTTCGGGTATCAAATGCGCTTTCCCCTGAACCAGGGGTTTCCGCTCATGACAACCAAAAAAGTTCATTTCAAATCCATCGTGCATGAGCTGTTGTGGTTTCTTAAAGGTGATACAAACATCAAGTACCTCAAGGAGAACGGCGTCTCGATTTGGGATGAATGGGCCGACAGCGAGGGCAATCTCGGGCCGGTTTATGGTCACCAATGGAGAAACTTCGGTGCGCGCAAAGCGGGTGAAGACTGGTGCGGAACGCAGCTCGCTCAAGATCTTCCGGGTGTCGACCAAATCAAAAACCTAGTCGAGCAGCTCAAGAAGAATCCCGATTCGCGCCGACTGATTGTCTCGGCATGGAATCCCGTTGATGTGCCCCAAATGGCACTCCCCCCCTGTCATTCCCTGTTCCAATTTTATGTGGCTGGTGGTGCACTCAGCTGCCAACTCTACCAACGTTCAGCCGATGTTTTTCTCGGTGTCCCCTTCAATATTGCATCCTATGCGCTTCTGACTCACATGCTTGCGCAGGTCTGTGGCCTCAAAGTGGGAGATTTTGTGCACACTCTGGGCGATGCACATCTGTATCTGAACCATATCGACCAAGCTCGTCTGCAGCTTTCTCGCGATTTTCGTCTGCTGCCAACACTGCGCCTGAACCCTGCAGTTACTGACCTATTCACCTTCTCTTACGAAGATATTCAGCTTGAAGGCTACGACCCACACCCCGGAATTAAGGCACCTGTGGCCGTATGAAAATCACACTGATTGCAGCCCTCGCAGCAAACCGCGTGATAGGCATCAACAACACCTTGCCCTGGAAACTGTCGGCCGACCTCAAACGTTTCAAAGCACTGACCACGGGCAACACGATTGTCATGGGGCGAAAAACGTTTGAGAGTCTTGGGCGACCATTGCCAGGAAGGCGCCATATTTGCGTCTCGCGCACTGCACCGCAGAACGCTCTGCAAGCAGACCCGCGTTGGCCGGAACAAGTTTTCTGGTGTGGAGATTTACGAGCCGCACTGCAGCTTTTAGAAAAAGAATCTGCTTCTGATTCAAAAACCACTCTTTTCATTATTGGCGGTGCTGAAATCTACCGTCATGCGTTGCCGTGGGCTGATACATTGGAGCTCACCCACGTTCAAAAAAACTTCGATGGCGATGCTTTTTTCCCATGTTTTGAATCGCTCTTCGAGAAAACAGAAGAGAGCCTTTCTAGCGAAGGTGAACTGAGTTTCTCTTTTGCGACCTGGCACTCGCGCCGCCCTAAAAACTTAGTCATGCGACGCGCAACTCCAGAGGATGCGAGCTTCATCGCACTCTCGCAAATCAAAATGGCAGCTGAATCTGAAGGGCTCAAACTCAATTGCGCAACCGTTGAAGCCGGAGTCAACAGTGTTTTTGCCGACCCCAACCGTGGCACATATTGGATAGCCGAAAAGCTCACTGCGGAGAAAGCCACACCGGTTGCATGCTTGCTGCTTCAAAGAGAATGGAGTGATTGGCGCAACGGCTGGTTCCACTGGATTCACAGCCTGTATGTTGTCCCCGAGGAACGTCGCCAAGGGATTTGTCGTTGGATGCTGCTGGTCATTCGTGAAGATTCTAAAACAGCATCAGCCCTCGGACTCAAACTCTACGTCGAGAAGAACAACCAAGCTGCTCAACTGGTTTACAAGGAATTTGGTCTCAACGGCGAGCACTACGATCTTCTTGAACTTGAATTTTGAAGACAAACGCACCGGAGAAAACTGTGTCTAAAACGCTTCATATTCTCAATCCTCGCGCCAACCCTGCTCTGCTTTCAATCGTCATTCCATGCTACAACGAGGAAGAAGTTGTTCCGCTTTTGCGCCGAGAGATTGAGGCTTTTGCAGCCACACTCCCCTGTGCAGTCGAGTTTATTTTCATCAACGACGGAAGCCGCGATCGCACTCTTGTTGTTCTCGACGATTGGGCAAAGACCGACCCACGCGTGCGTCTGCTGGGCTTTGCCCGAAATTTTGGACATCAAACCGCCGTCACTGCAGGGCTCGATGTCGCGCAGGGCGACGCGGTGGTTATCATGGATGCCGACCTTCAAGATCCCCCAAAGGTTGTGCACGAAATGCTTGCACGTTTCCGCGAAGGATACGATGTGGTTTACGGTCAGCGTGAGGAGCGTGCGGGTGAAACGACCTTCAAAAAGATCACTGCCTGGGCATTTTATCGCCTCATGAAAAAGCTCGTGCATCCAGACTTACCCGTTGACGCTGGTGATTTTCGCCTTGTTTCGCGGGAATGTTTGAATGCTCTGCAGAGCATGCGCGAGACACACCGGTTTCTGCGCGGAATGGTTGCATGGGTTGGATTTCCGCAAACCGCAGTGCTTTATAAGCGCGATGCGCGGGCTGCCGGTGAAACAAAATATCCTCTGCGTAAGATGCTAACCTTCGCCTGGACGGCCGCGTTGAGTTTCAGCCCTTTACCGTTGCGCGTCAGCCTGTTGCTTGGAATTCTAACAGCTCTTATCGGATTCTTTGCCGGCCTGTATGCCTTGGTGGTTGCGATCATCCACTTCTTTTTCGCTGACCTGGGTATCCCCTACAGCAGCGGCTGGGCCTCGATTATGACCCTACTCTGCCTCGTGGGGGGCGCAATTCTTGTTGGAATTGGAATTCTAGGCGAATATGTGGCGCGCATCTACGATGAAATTAAAGCGCGACCTTTGTATCTCGTGAGCTATCGGCGCAACGTCGAGACTCCATCGGCACCGCGTTGATGCGCGCATTGCGCATCAGGCCAAATCTACGCCTGGTTGTTCATGCTGCTCTGCAACAGCAGCAGCCGGTTTGAAAACTAGAAATTTTGAGCCAAGAAAGTTCATCACTGTTGAAACGCCAGTGGCAAATACAAATGAAACTTGCCAAGGCTCGGGCAGCAGGTGCAGCCCGAGCGTATTGAGTGTCGTATTAACCGTAATGCTAGCTCCATAAAGCATCGAAAAACGCACAAATTGCGACAACGAAGCCCGCTGACTGGAGAAAGTCCAGGAGCGGTTAATGAAAAAGACAACAATCGTTCCAGCAACACAGCCCAGAGCCTTGGCTGGAGTCACATGCGCACCTAGTGCAACGAGTCCACGATACACCGACAGGTCAGTAAACAAGCCTGTAAAACCTGCAACAACAAACCGAGCGATCTGATGACGGAGAGTTTTGTCGTGCATGAGATGCAAGAGGCGCGAAAAAAACAAAGACATGGGTTGACTCCGAGCAAGTGCACACCATCAAAACACGGAGCAAGGCTTGCGGCAAGTCAGAAATGGGTTCAGAAGCATGAGGCATTGCAAAAAAAGGAGCCGGCAAGATGAGCCTTAAGAACTCAACCCCGCACACATGTCCAGCCTGGATGGCTCGAGCTTTTGCCGCTACCGGAGGTGCCGGAGTTGCACTCGGAGCCTTCGGAGCCCATGCGTTGAAGGACATTCGTTCAGCGCAGCACATTGAAACCTGGAAAACAGCAACACTGTATTTACTGGTGCATGCGGCTGTTGGGCTCTGCCTTACGCTGACAAGCCAGAGCTCACAGATAAATCAAGAGAAATCCTTAGTCATTCCTGTTTTAGGTCTTCAGCTTTTGCTTTTCGGCAGCGTGATTTTCGCCGGTGCCCTGTACCTGCTGGTGCTGATACAATTGAGCCCCCTCGGTGCAGTCGCTCCGGTGGGTGGCCTCATGATGATTGCAGGATGGTTGGTGCTAGCAACACGCCTCAGAACTTGAAGCGCAGGCCTGCTGGAACGATGCTGAAGGCAAACTCCGAACTCTCGACTTGATTGTTCTTGTCGGCCTTATTGGTGACCTTGGAATATTTCAATTTCAAGCCACCAACGAACTCGAGCGAGTTGCTGAGCTCTTTAATAACGTTGCCGTCGGCTTCGAATCCGTATCCGCTCGCATCAACAGTTGTCTGCGTGACGTTGTTGGCTGTTGCCTCTGCAGAACCGCTGATGATGAACAGCATGGCGTCGAGTTCAACGGGATAGCCTCCGAATTCAGCAAAGTAAACCGCATAAGGACCAACTAAAAGTCGGCTTTCAGTTGATTTGTTTTTGTTCGCATCTTCAGCTGTTCGGCGGTCAATAGCAAATGCTCCACCGATTTCCAGGTTTGAAGACCACTGTTGCCCAAATCTGACGTAAGAGATGTTCTCACTGACGTTCTGGCCGGCGATATCAAGATCGAGATCAAGCGTCGGACGGAAAACCCATGCGCCAAAGCGTCCGTAGAAGTCGAATTGCTTAGGCATGGCACGGAAGGATGTAGACGGAGTGTCCACGCTTTGGTCGCCCTGCTTCGAGGTTGCGCTGGTCATTGTGTAGGGCAACATGCGGATACCCATGTATGCCGCGTCGGCACCGCTCGAGCTGCCCATGCTGCCCGAACCGCTCATAGCCACCAGTGTGCCAGGTGCTTTGGTGGAAGCCTTTTTGGAAGATGCAAATGCAGGAGCAACAAACGAAACGCCTGCAACGCAAGTAGCAACGGAAGAAATACAAGCCAACTTCATGGGCTTCTCCTCATATCGTTTTACCGGAAAACTTTGCCTCACCTTCGTCGTGTTCTGACAAGAAGTCAAGACCGAGCCGGAGAAATAAGATTGATACAAGTTATCGAAAAGTATGAATATTAACGAATATACGTAGTCCCAAGTCTCCCCTCTAAAGCTTTGTATTGCTCCCACGCACGACGACCGCCAGGGCGGATGGCTCTGCCCTGAAAATTCTGCCGGCGAGCGCAACGCGCATGCTCCGATACACCGACGCAGATGGGAGCCTCGCCATGCAGAGACTTAAGGTCGGACAAAGAATCTGTAAAAACCGATTCGAGATCGTTTCACTGCTCGGTGTGGGCGGGAGCGGAGAGGTCTATCTTGCGCGCGACACCCAGCTCGAATCGCTCGATAACCAAGTTGCACTCAAAATCTTTTCTGAGATTTCGCAGAACGAAGCACCCATCTTAGAATTGCATGCCCGCATCAAACACGAAGCCGAGGCACTCGCAAAGATTGACCATCCAAGCGTCGTTAAGGCTCTCGAGCTGCTCGTCGAAGATGAAATGCACCTCCTTGTTCAGGAATATCTCCCGGGAGGCTCACTGCATGACGCAATCCGCCTTCAGCATAACGATTATCGTGACCCACAGAACTGGTTGAGATTGGCTGTTGCACTCGCTGAGGGACTCGAAGCTCTTCACGCCTCTGGTCTTGTTCACGGCGACATCAAGCCCGGAAATATTGGCTTCAGAGATCTTGGGCACAATCAACCTGTATTCGTAGACTTCGGACAAGCGGCACTCATCAACAGCAGCGATTTTTTGAGTCGACCCGCACATGCCCTGGCAACCCTGCCCTATCTTGCACCCGAGAGAAGCGGCTTTATCAA